>CAXYEK010000004.1:0-110648 GCA_964276235.1 uncultured SAR86 cluster bacterium | reverse complement strand
AGAGGATGGAATGTCTGAGTTATCAAAATGAATACGAATACAACAACTAATAAAGGTCTTAAATGGGGTCCATTTACCCTAAGAATTCCCTTCATCCACATAAAATTTAGAGCAGCAGAATTTTTTCAAGGTCTAGTTATAGCTGGTGCCACAGCATTTGCTGCTGTTCCTATAGCAATGGGTCTTGGCTTGACCTTCGAAGAAGGGGTGGCTTTAAGTTTTATCTCTGGTACTTTGATTGGCGCTGGACCAATATTCTTTGGTGAGCCGATGGCGCCAGGATGGGTAACACCAGCAATTCCAATAGTAATTGCTGCTTTCGCTGCAAAAGGTCAATTCAATGGTGTATATGATCCAGCTACATTTCAATTCATGGCTGCAATGTGTATAGAATTTACTGCACTCTTATTTATTATGGGTATTACAGGATGGGGTAAAAAACTTATTCAAATAATTCCTAATGGTCTTAAAGCTGGAATCATTTTAGGGGCAGCATTGGCAGCTTTCTATCAGGTTTTTGTTACTGATTTTGATAAGCTAATGATTCAACCAATCTCAATGGCCTTTGCAATATCTTTATGTGTAATAACGACATTTTCTGATCCTTTTAAAAAGCTTGCAATGAGAAATACCCTCTTTAAAAAAGTTGGTTCTCTTGGATTGCTGCCTGGATTTGTTATTGCTGGTTTTATTGCATTTATTTTTAACGAAGTTACTTTTAATATTGAGTGGGGTTTTGCAATTCCTGATGTTGTTACTTTATTTAATAGAACATCCCCCTTAGCAATTGGGTTTCCTTCAGCAGAAATGTATTTAGAAGCTATTCCACTTGTTGTGATTGCTTATACTTTGCTTTTTGGAGATTTAATTACAGCTACAGAAGTTTTAAATGATGCACAGACTAAGAGACCTGATGAACCTCTTGATGTTAATTTAGATAGATCTCATTTATCCATTGCTTTCAGAAATTTTATTGGCCTACTAGTCAATCCATTTTTTCCAACTCAGGGTGCCCTTTGGACAGGTGTGCATGTTGTTATTGTGGAGAGATGGAAAAAAGGATTTAAAGAGATGCCATCTATTTTTGATGGGCTAGGTTCTTACTATTTAATGGCAATCCCATTTCTCTATGTAACTCTCCCTATAATAACCCTCATGAAGCCACTAATGCAGATGGCTTTAACCCTAACACTCATGTTAACTGGCTTTGCTTGCGCCTATGTAGCAATGGCAATACCAAAGAAAAATTCAGAAATGGCCTCAGCCTTACTTATAGCTGTTTTTATCACCTTCTTTAGCGCATGGATTGGCTTACTAGTTGGTATAATTCTGAGTGTATTTGTAGTCGGTTTAGATAAAAAGTAAAACTTAAAATTATATGAAGTATGCATTAGAGATCAAAGATCTTAAAAAAACTTATCCAGGAGGCACTACTGCCCTTAAAGGAATTTCTTTATCTGTTGAAGAGGGGGATTTTTATGCATTGCTTGGCCCTAACGGAGCTGGTAAATCATCTACTATTGGTATTATAGGTTCTCTCGTTACTAAAACATCTGGTGAAGTAAAAATTTTTGATGTAGATACCGATATAAATTCACCACTTGCCAAAACGATGCTCGGAGTAGTTTCTCAGGAAATTAATTTTTCAACATTTGAAAAAGTCATTGATATAGTTGTTACTCAAGCAGGTTTTTATGGAATACCCAAAAACGAAGCCTTACCTAAAGTCGAAACTATATTTAAAAGATTGGGTCTATGGGACAAGAGGAATGATCAAGCAAGAACATTATCGGGTGGTTATAAAAGAAGACTTATGATTGCAAAAGCACTTGTACATAATCCTAAGTTACTTATTCTTGATGAACCTACAGCGGGAGTTGATATTGAGTTAAGGCGAGAGATGTGGTCTTTTTTAAAAGAAATTAATCAAAATGGAACAACTATTATTTTAACTACTCATTATTTAGAGGAAGCAGAGCAGTTATGTAGAAATATTGGAATTATTGACGAGGGTAAAATTGTTGCAAATACCAGTATGAAAGATCTTCTAGGAACATTAAACGTTCAAGGCTTTGTCCTTGATTTATATTCTCCTCTAGACATAGCCCCCTCAATTGAAGGCTTTCCATTGAAACTTGAAGACCCTTTAACCCTAATCGCTGCAGTTGATAAGGATAGATCTATTAATGCTTTATTTAGTGAGTTAACTAACTTAAATATTAAAGTTAAATCTATGAGAAATGAAGCGAATAGGCTTGAAGAGTTATTTATAGAAATGGTGCAAAGCAATGAAAAATAATTTTAGTACATCAACTGCTCTTTGGACCCTTGCGGTAAAAGAGGTACGACGTTTCTTAAGGATATGGATTCAAACTCTTGTTCCACCTGCTGTAACTATGTCCTTATATTTTGTTATTTTCGGATCACTTATTGGACCAAGAATAGGCTCAATGGATGGATTTGATTATATTCAGTTCATGATTCCTGGTTTGATAATGATGTCTGTTATAACTAATTCTTATAGCAATGTAGTTTCTTCTTTTTACTCAGTTAAATTTCAAAAATCTATTGAAGAACTGCTAATATCACCAATGCCTAACTGGGCAATTTTATTGGGTTTTGTTATTGGTGGAGTCACTAGGGGTGTTTTAATTGGCTTTATAGTATTTGGAGTTAGCTTACTTTTTTATCCTGGCTTTACTGTTGCAAACCCGCTTCTTACATTAACAGTTTTATTTCTTACAGCAATTCTATTTTCTTTAATGGGATTTATAAATGCAGTGTATGCAGATAGTTTCGATGATATATCTATCATCCCTACATTTATACTTACACCTCTAATTTATCTTGGAGGAGTCTTTTACTCTATCAATATCCTTCCTGATGTTTGGAGATCTATTTCAATGGCAAATCCAATGCTTTATGTTGTTAATACATTTAGAGAAGGGATGCTTGGCGCTAGTGATGTTTCAATATCTTTTTCCTTGGGCATGATTTTAGGTTTTATAGGCCTTTTAACTGGTGCTTGTTTACATCTTCTAAAAAAAGGAACTGGCATTAGAGAATGATTCAAAAGTTTCTTGGAAAAAAAACTTCAGATTATTCTAAAGGTAGTGCAAAATCTTTAGATCCAATATTTCGAAAATCATCTGATATTATTTATGGTATAGATTACTGGAATGCCTATGAATTTTCATATATTGATCATAATTCAATGCCTGTTCTTAAGGTTCTAGAAATAAAAATTCCTTCAGACTCATTAAAAACGGTTGAATCAAAATCTCTTAAAATTTACTTAAACTCTTTTTATAAAAAGAAATTTTCTAATACTAAAAATGTTTTCTCAAAAATAAAAAAAGATTTGGATAAAGTAACCCAGTCAAATGTTCAAGTTAGTTTTATTAAAAGCTTCAAACCTCAGCCATTATGTATTGATATAAATACTTCAAAGCTTATTTCATCTAAAGTTAATTCACCAATATGTTTTAAAGGATTTAGATCTATATGCCCTGTGACCTCTCAGCCTGATTTTGCAAATATATATATAGCTTCGGATACAAAGATGAATCTCAAATGGCTAAAGTCGTATTTAAAGTCTTATAGAGAAAAAGGTGAATTTCATGAACAGTGCATTGAAGACATATTTAACGGAGTTATGAAAAAGTATGCATGTACTAAATTAGAGGTTGCAGGAAGATTCATGAGAAGAGGGGGAATAGACATTAATCCAGTAAGATCTACTCATAAAAAACTATTTTTTAACAATTTCAGATTTTTTAATCAATAGGATATTAATTAATAATAAATTCATTTTTTAATGTACTATTTAAAAACACGTTCAGGGATTTAACTATTAAATCAAAGGAGATTTAAAATGAAAAAAGTATTATTAACAATGTTAGCTATTCCAACTATTGGTTTTGCAGAAATGTGGGTTGATTATGAGCCAGCAGAACAAGTTACTGAAATGACAGTAGTTCAAGTTAAGCCAGGGTCTGTAGATGATTATCTAATGGGAATTAAAAGAACTTGGGTTGACTCATGTGACATTCAAAAAGAGTTAGGCCATATTGAGAGTTGTAGTGTCTATACAGCTGATACAGCTGGTACCACTCCAAATGTATTCCTTTTTATAACCTATAAAAATATGGCAGCAATGGGACCAAACAAGGAAAGATATAATGAATTTATGGCAGCTTGGAGAGAAAAAATTTCTGAGGATGATCAAGAGCAAATAGCTGGTGGTTATGATGACATTAGAGAGATTGTTGATTTAGTAAATTTAAGAAAAGTTAATTTCAATTAATTCTTATTAATAAAAGCCTTGCTTGATTACTTGCAAGGCTTTTTTTTGTCTAAAAATATTTAATCACTTAGAATAAGCACCTTGTAATGGAGAGATGGCAGAGTGGTCGATTGCGCTACCTTGGAAAGGTAGTAACTGGGTAACTGGTTCCGGGGTTCGAATCCCCGTCTCTCCGCCATTACTTTCTTTTAATTATGTATTTTTTTAACATCTTTTTTTTATAAATAAAAAGCATACAATTATATTTCGGTAACAACGCACACAACAAAAAGGATGGTTAGCGACGAAAATATAAAAGAGATAACTCACTTAATTGACTCTTTAAGAGGATATGAAAAAGAATTAAATCTTACTAAATATAACGAAACAGAAAAGAAAGTTTTTTGGACTATCTTATGCACGATATCAAAATATCAAAAATGTAACATATCTGATGTTATTAATTTTTCAAAGTTATCTCGCTCAACTGTATATAAAACAATTACAAAATTTGAAAAGGAAAATCTTGTTAATATTACTCAATCTGGATCTGATAAGAGAGAGTTCTTAATAGCACTTAATAAATAACTTATTTATTTCTTTACTACTGTATATTTATACAGTATAGTTGTTTATATGAATAATTTATTAAACTTTAAACCAGTTGATGAAATAATCCATCAGCTAGAATCATCTATTGATAAAGAGTCTGCAATGAAAACTTTAGCGTTTCAGTACTTTAAAAATGATATGAATGCTTTAGTTGCATATGTTGACCATCCTAATATACATAAAAAAGACAAGCAGAATCTAATTGAGCCTAGAGCCCAACTAGAATTTAGTTTTTAATAAAATCCTTAATAGAAACTCCTTTATTTAAAATCCATACTGTATATAATTTATTTAAGCGTCGTGCTTATTAATTTTTTAAGGGGATTTCTAAGCATTTTTTTTCTTACCCTGAACATGGAGGTGGTCCTATTAGTATTTATACAACAACAGGAAGCGGGGGATCTGCCTTTTGACACAAGGTAAATCTTAAGTTTTCGACTAGTTCTATGCTTTACAGCATATAATTAGATTTTTTTATAACCCCCAAATTTATTTGGGGGTTTTTTATTAATAGATATGGAATTTAGATATTGGTTTTTATTAACTTGTTTAGGTGCTCTTTGGGGGAGTGCCTTTATGTTTATTAAAATTGGTACACCTGATTTTGGACCAATAGCATTGGTTAATTCAAGATTGATAATAGCCTCATTTATTTTTCTTCCAATTTTATTAAGAAAAAAATACTTGCCATTATTAAAACCTATATGGAAACATGCATTAGTAATAAGTATTTCAAATAATGTAATTCCCTTTACTTTATTTTCATATGCTAGTTTGGGAGCTAACTCAAATATTCTTGCTATTTTAAATGCAACTACCGCTTTTAATACCATGATCATTGCTTATTTATGGCTAGATGAAAAAGTATCAACCAAACAAATTTTTGGTTTAGCTCTAGGTTTTTTAGGAGTGCTAATCTTAGTTAATCCACAATCCGCTGAAGCTACATTAATAGCCAGTCTCTCTTGTTTGATTGCATCTGTTTTTTATTCATTTTCGGCCGTATTTATTCAAAAAAATGCAGCTAAAACAAATAAGTTAGTTTTAATAGGGTGGTCGTTAGTTTTTAGTTCCATAATTATGATGCCTATGTCTTATTTCTATTTGCCAACTAAACTTCCTTCATTAGAAGCTACATTAGCAGTAATCTGGCTAGGAGCAATTTCTACAGGTTTTGCATTTCTTGGCTGGGTAAGACTTATTGAAAAGATTGGAGCTGTTAAAACGTCAACAGTGGCTTACTTTCTTCCGATTTTTGGAATAATTTGGGGTAATATATTTTTAGACGAAATTATTTCAACTACCATTGTTGTTGGATGTTTGGTTATTTTAGTAGGAATATTTCTTGCTACTTCTAATAATTCTAGTTTCAAGAGAGAGTAAAATATGGAAACCACAGATTTAAATTTAATGTTAATCGAAGCTAATGAGCAGATTAAAAGATTATCATTTGAAGAAACTCAAAATATAATACTATCTACCAAGCATGTCATTTTAGATGTTAGAGAAGAGTCTGAGGTAAGTTTCTCTGGAATGATAAAAAATGCTGTGAACGTCCCTAGGGGTTTAATAGAATTTAAATTTAGACCTGGCTCGAAAGAAAATCCCGTAAATATTGATGAAGAAACAAATATTCTTCTATATTGTGCAGTTGGTCACAGATCAGCATTAGCTGCAAAAGCACTAGATGATATTGGTTTTAATAATGTTTTTAATATTGGAGGATTTGGAGAGTGGGTATCAAATGGTGGCGAAATAGATAAACCATAATTTATATTCATTTAATTTATTAATTCCTTATATTTTTATATGGTGATATGTTCATTTATTAGCCATAAATAACTCTGTTATTTACTTTTAAATATATATATCATAAACCCAGTTTTATATATATTGCCTGTCTAGGGGGATCATACAATGTACGTTAATTTAAATAGATATTTATTCACTTTAATAGCTTTTTCAGTTTTTAGTATTTCTGCTCAAGATTCAAGTGATGAGTCTGCTGATCTTATAGAAGATGTTATTGTAACCTCAAGAAGAAGAGAGGAAGCAGCTCAGTCTGTTCCTGTAGCTATAAGTGCATTTTCTTCAAGTGATTTACTCACTCAGAACATTACAACAACTGACGCTCTAGATAACGTTGCTCCCAATTTAAGTTTTTTTCAAGATGGCGCAGTGGGTAATGCAACTTCTATAGGAATTAGAGGTGTTGGATCGTCATTCACCTCATCTGTTCGAGAGCCTAGTGTTGGTGTATATATTGATGGTGCATATATATCTAGGCAACAAGGTAATATTTTTGATCTTTGGGATATAAGTAGGGTAGAAGTAATAAGAGGACCTCAAGGAACTCTATTTGGAAGAAATAATACTACTGGGGCCATTCAGCTAGTCTATAACAAGCCTTCTGATGAAGTTGAAGCTGCTATAAAAGTTGGTTTTGGGTCTAGAAATCTCCAGTCGACATCTTATTTATACAACACGCCAATATCGGAAAACATTTCCTTGAGAATAACAGGATCTGATTTGAAACAACAAGGCCATGTCTTAAATACAGAAACAAGTCAGATGTGGGGTGAAAAAGATATGCAGAATAATAGAATTCAATTGAGATATTCTCCAACTAATGATTTGAATATTGATTTAAGTCATCACATGTATACACAAAATGGAAAAAGGAACTTGGGTGCATGTAGAATACTTAATACTTCAGCTCCTCTTTTAGGTGCTTATTCTATCGCTCAGCTAACACCAGCTATCATCGAAAATTGTAATAGTTCAGTTCCTGGCAAAAGCGGAAGCGAATCTTCTTCGGGAGATATGACAGGCGAAACTTCAAGAACAATATTATCGATTGAACAAGATTTAGATTTCGGTACTCTAACAATTAACCATTCAAATACAAAAGTAGAATCATCTTTAGCTTCTTGGGGTATGGGTCTTGAGAGTCAGGCAGCTCCATTTATTAGCCCGCAGAATATTTTCATGAATGGAGACTACGATTCTACTGAAATTAGACTCAATGGTTCTTCTGGAAAACTTGACTGGGTGATTGGTTATTTTGAATTCAATGAAACAGCAACCTCTTATGCAGAAACTGTTTATTTTAATAATTATCTACCAGATCCATTCTTTCAAACTATTGATCTAACTTGTATTTATGTTCCTCAGGCCTGTGTCGGAGGAGTTAATTATGCAGGATCTATATTAGTATCAGCTTATGCAGCCATTCTAGGCGTTAAGGATTTAAGTGAATTTAGCACAACAGACTCTATGATTTCTTCTGATGCAATGTTTTTAGAAGGAACTTATGCATTAACTAACAATCTGAATATAACTGCAGGTTGGAGAACTACATCTGATAACAAAAAAGCAGATACATCATGGATTAGACCATCTTATAGTATGGTTACAGGTTCTATAAATAGACCAGTTGTAGGCACTCCAACACCTCAAATGGCAGGCTGTGTGCAAACTCTTAAAAATAACGGAGCAACATGTTCTGGAGATAAAGATTTTGATGATGACACAATGAGACTTATCCTTGACTATACTTTTGATAATGGAAATATAGTTTATGCATCTTACTCAGAAGGTTTTGCATCTGGTGGTTTTCAAAATGATGCAACTCTACTAAGCTTGCCCCTGAATACGTAGATGCTATCGAATTAGGTACAAAAGGTACTTATATGGATGGTAGATTAAGATTCAATGCTTCTTACTTTGTTCTTGATTATCAAAATAAACAACAGTCCATTGGGTATATAAGTGAAAGCGGTTCAGCAATAAACACATCTCAATCAGTTGAATCAGTAGAGATTACAGGTCATGAAGTGGAATTAACCTATTTCTTATCTGATAATCTAGCAGTCATGTATTCACTGGGCGAAACTGACGGAACATACAATAAATTTATCTCTGTTATTGATGGCAAAGACTTAAGCAATAATCCATATAACGCATTTGGACCAGAATCTAATGCATCATTCTCCATAATGCATATGACTAATATTGATGGAATAGATATCACATCAAACTTATCATTAGATATGAAAGGTAATAATATTTTAAATCTTTCTGATAATGTTTCTGAGCCAGAGTATGAAGTCCTAAACTTCACGCAATCAATTAACTTTAACAATAGTGTTTCAATGCAAATTTATGGTAAAAATATCCTTGACGAGGTTTATGCAACAAATGGTTATGGAAGTGTTGAGCTTGCTGGATTTTTTACTAAGTATTATGCTCCAGGATCTGAATACGGCTTGAACTTAACAAAAACTTTTTAAACAAATATTAATTTAGAAACCCCTTTTATAAGGGGTTTTTTTTGCTTTTTTTTAATTGGTGCGCCCGGGAAGATTCGAACTCCCGACCCCTTGGTTCGAAGCCAAGTACTCTATCCAGCTGAGCTACAGGCGCTTATAGCTAATTGTACAGATATTATTTAATTTCTGGATTTGCTTTAAAAACAATCTGAGCATTTATGATATCTTCCATTGCTTGAATCATCATAATAGTAGAAATATCTGGGGAAACATCTCCTTCAACATTACTTGAACTAATAGAGACTAAGTCATCAAAATTAGGAACAATATTAATCCCGTCTTTAAATTTAGAACTTATCTCCATACCTTTAGGATTTTTTGAAAATTTTTGAGTAGCATTCATGGCAGATACATATATTGTATATAGATTACTTCCTATATCATCTGACAAAGGGATAGGAATAGAATTTCCTATCATTTCGATGAATTGTTGCTTATCAAGTTTTTGAGCCGATAAGAACCCAAGTGCCATAACTGAAGCCTCAATTTGAGGATTGTTTTTTTTAAGAAGATTATATTCTTCTTTTGTCCAAGCTATACCAAATGTAAACTCTCTTAGAAGTACTTCTGGCAACGGCTTGGGAATATACTCATAAAAATTTTGAGGTTGAAATTCCAATTCAGCCATAACGTCTAAAAAAATATCAGATGTGTCTCCAGAAGTATCTTTATAAAGATCTTCGTAGGATTTATACCCCCAATATTTAAAAACAACATTTTTTATAAGGCTGTCAAAAAATGTATATATTTTATTAGCTTCTAATGTATATGAAATATTACTCTTAAAATAAATCCTGTTTGATAAATCCAGTACCATTTCACCCTGGTATCCGTTTTCGTTAAATCCAGCATAATATTGAATATTAATATTTTGAAATATATCTATGTAAGACTTTAATAAATCTGTAGAGATCTCTTGGGATTCATCACTATTAGATGAGTCTTGAAGCCTCATTTGATTATCATAGTTTTCAAGTAAGTTTTTCAATATAGGCATGCTTATACCTTTTATCGAGCAACTTGAAGGTTTTTTAAGCGCTTGATTTACATCTTCAAAGATTGGCATTTTAAAATACTTGGTAATCGAAGTATTAAAATCATAATCATTTATTTTATAACCTGAACAAGATATGGATTCAACATTAAAATAAGTAACCTCTCCTAATCCTGAGTCATATACTTTCAGTCCTTTAATTGTAAACTCATCTCTTGAGCCATCAACTTCTTTTACTGACATAGCGAATTTAATGTTCTCATCAATATCTTTCATTAAATTTGAAACTGAAGATTGGATAGATTCGCCTGTTACGTATAGTTCAGAAGTATTTGCATTGATTGACAATAGTAGAATCAATAGACTTTTAGCTATTTTTTTAAGTGTATTCATAACATAACTATAACTTATGTATTTTTTTTATTCATTATTTGAAAGTTTGTAATTACGCATTTATTTAGATATTAGTTAATATTTTTACAAGATTTCTTATTTTTTAGCCAATCGTCTAAAAAACTACTTTATCTCATGGCATCAATAAAGCTTAAAAACATAAGCCTTTAAGAAATATAAATTTCAATATTTATATCTTTTATATTTTGGTAGTTGTATTTTTCTATCCAACTGGTTAGAATCTAATGAATATTATAATTCTAGGGGAATCCTTTCATGTCTAAATTTATTAATAAATATATCTATCTTTCATGTCTTAGCTTTTTGGTAGTAGGTTTTGCATCGCAAACTCTTCTTGCACAAAGTACAGACTCAAGGCTTGAAGAGGTTGTTGTTACTGCGCAAAAGCGTGAAGAAGGGTTATCCGAAGTGCCAATATCTATACAAGTACTATCAGCAGATCGTTTAGACGACATAGGTATTACATCATGGGAAGGACTTGCTCAATATGTACCTGGTCTTCAAGTAGCCAAAGGTGTACAAGAACAATCTATCTATATGCGTGGTGTAGGTTCAGGTACTAATAAAGGATTTGAACAGTCTGTAAGTCAATTTGTTGATGGTATGTCTGTTTCTAGAAGTCAACAATACTCCGTTCCATTATTAGATGTTCAAAGAATTGAAGTTCTTAAAGGAACGCAAGGTGTTTTATTTGGTAAAAATACAATAGCCGGAGTTATAAATACTGTTAGTAAAAGTCCAGTTATTGGTGGTGATCTTGATGCTTATTATTCGATAGAAACTGTGCCTGAGTGGAATACAACCAAAAGAAGTATGGCTTCTAATATTCCAATTAATGATAATTTTGCTATGAGGGTTGCTTATAGTTCCGATCAATCAGATGGTTGGGTTACTAATGGGTCTACTAGCGTAACTGAACCTCAAACGACTAATGAAGCTGTCAGACTAACTTTTTTATATGAAATGGATGATATGGAGGTTAATTTAAAGTATTTCTCATCTGACTCAGATAGGGTTGGACAGCATTCACAAATTACTAATTGGGGACTTGTAGCTGCTCCTCCAATTCTTGGAGCTGCAGGTAAACAAGTTGCAATTGCAGTTTTTTCTATTGCTAATGCAGCTTTTCCTGGAATTGCTGCAAATGGTGTAGGCCAAGATTTCACAACATATCAAAATTTCCGTAAAGCCGTTTCGTATCAAAACGAAAATGGTGGAACAAATGATGCGGACAATTTTGTTCTTAATATAAAAACATCATTAAATGATCATGACGTACAGTGGACTTCTTCAATGTCAGAATATGACTTTACTGAAGGTGCAGATGCTGACTTTACACCATTACACTTTATTACTGTTAGTGGTAATGAGCAGTATGAAGCAACTACTCATGAATTTGTTATTACTTCCCCATCAAATGATACGTTTGAATATTTAGCTGGTTTTTATATTGAAGAAACTGAATATTCTTTCCAAAATGATGTTTTCCTTGATGGGAGTTTAGGTACTCCTGGAGTAACAAATGCAGTTCTTACAGCTGCACTTGGAGTAGGTGGATCTATATGGAATGCTCAATCAGGTGGAAGATTACCTGCTACAATTTTAGCTACTCACCATTTGCATGATTTAGAAACAAGCAGTCAGTCTGTCTTCTTTGAAGGAACTTATTATGCATCAGATAAATTAAGTCTAACAGCTGGTGTTCGTTGGTCAGAAGATGAAAAAGAACTAAATGATAGTCAGTTTATGACATCTGATATCACTGGTGGAAACAATAGAAGTAACGCTACAATGAATCCTGGTGTTAGAAATGTATTGTTTATGGCTTTAGGAAGAGATACTTATGAATTTCCTCTTCAAACAATGAAAGAAGATCATGTAACGCCATCATTCAAAGCAAATTATGAATATTCAGACTCAACAAGACTATATCTAAGCTGGGCTGAAGGTTATAAATCTGCTGGCTTCGATGGTTCTGATAACGTAAAGCGTGTTAACTATACAACTCCTGATGCTAGTAGCAGATTTAAAGCTGAAGAGGCAACTACTGTTGAATACGGAGCTAAGTTTGACTTTGCAGATCAAAATTTAAGAGCTAATATTGCAGCTTTCTCTACTGACTATACAAATATGCAGGTTTCTGCATTTGTTGGTACGTCTTTTGTAGTTTCTAATGCTGGTGCTGCAACTATTGAAGGTATTGAAGGAGATTTCCAATGGTCGCCACTCGATGGATTATTAATTGGTGGCGCCTTTACTCAACTAGACGTTTCATTTGATTCATTTATCGGTGGTTGCACGGCTGCACAGGATATTGCTTTCAGAGCAGCAAATAGAACTGTTGTTTCTACTCCTATGGGACCTCGAGTCATCTATGATACTTGTACACAAGATCTCAAAGGAAAAACAGGAGTATTTGCTCCTGAAATGTCAACATCCCTATTTGCAGAATATGTTGTAGCTGGCACTAGTGACTTTAATATTGTTCTTGGAGCTGATGTTAATAAAGTTGGAGAGTTCTACAGTCAAAATGATTTAGATCCTGCCAATCTTTCACCAGAAACTACTAAAACTAATCTTAGGATGGGTGTTGAGGCTGCTGATGAGAAATGGTCTGTTACTATCTTTGGAAGAAATGTAACAAATGAAATTGGTAGATCATTTGGTGTAGATTTACCTCTGATAGCAGGATCTCATGTGGCATATTTAGATCCAGGAAGAGAAGTTGGCATGCGTTTTAGAGTTAATTTCTAAGTAATTAGAGAATAATTTTTAATAGCGCTTAACAATCACCCCCGAGTAGGTTGTTAAGAACTCTAAAGATCATGAGTGTAGAGCCTCTGTCTACATTCATGGTCTAATTTGAGTTTAGTATTTTTAAATCATAGTTTTTTGTATATTGATACAATTATTCAAGAAAGAGCTTGGTCTTCTCCAATATGGCTTAAAGTTGAAAATAAATAATATATATATTTATGCTGAGATTGCATTTATGTCTATTGACTGAATCATTGGCAGTTGTTTTAATTATATTTAATAGATCAATATTTTGATTGGGGAGCATTAGAATGAAATCATTTTTTATAAAGCTTTTAATAGCAATTCCAGTAGTTTATATAGGATTATTAATTGGACTCTGGTCATCTGTAGGAGACAATAGACCGATCATATCATTGCTTGATTTGTTGAGATCAGATAGCGCAACAAAAATAATAGACTTCCCTATAGATATAGAAGAACCCAATAAACTCAAGCCAAAACCTAATAAAGACAGAAATCCTTACTATGGCGATCTTCACGTCCATACTAAACATTCATTTGATGCATATGTATTTGGTGTTACAGCCTCGCCAAGCGATGCATACAGATATGCTAAAGGAGAGGGTATAAAACACCCTATGGGTTATGAAATGAAACTTCGTGAACCATTAGATTTTTATTCTGTAACAGATCATGGTTTTTATATGGGAATGATTAATGCATATGCTGATACGACAACCGATATATCAAAAAATGAGTTTGCAAAACCATTTCATAATTTAAATAGACCAGAAAATTTAACTGTTGAATCAGCTGGTGAAAGGTCAAATATATTTAGTTCTGTGTTAGCTGGCGTAATTACAGCTAGAAGTTCTGATTTACATCCAAATGTTCTTAAAGCGTGGTTAACAAGAAATACTCAAACAGCCTTACCATCATTTGACTATAATATTCATAAGTCTGCATGGGCTGATGTTGTTAAAACTGCAAATGAGTTTAATGACCCTGGTCATTTTACTACTTTTATTGGTTATGAATTTACAACTTCAACAGATGTTGAGGGCGGAAATCTGCATAGAAATGTTATTTTTAACTCATCAAAGGCTCCAATTAGACCTTGGACAAGAATTGATTCAACTAATCCAGAAGATTTATGGACATGGCAAGATAAATTAAGAGATAAGGGTGTAGACACAGTTTCTATTCCTCACAATAGCAATGGTTCAAATGGTCAAATGTTTGAGATGGAAAGCTTTTATTCGCAGCCCGTTGATATAGCATATGCTGAAAAACGTATGCGAAACGAACCAATTGTAGAAGTTACTCAGGTAAAAGGAACATCTGAAACTCACCCTTTATTATCTCCAGATGATGAATGGGCTGATTTTGAGATTATGGATGTTAGAGTTGGTAGCAGACCACCAACATACAGCAGACCTTCAGGAGGTTATGTTAGAGAAGCATATTTAAATGGATTAACTTTAGAATTTACTCGTCAGGGTAATCCTTATAAATTTGGTTTGATAGGCTCAACTGATACACATACAGGCGCCGGTGCCTTTGATGAATCTAATTATTGGTCAAAAGTTGGTTTGCTTGATGGAGACCCAGAAAATAGAGGTTCATCTCCTCTGACACCAGACAGTTTAGAAGCCATGAATGATTACATGCTGGCATTTAACCAACCACGAAGCACAATAAGTCTAGATCAAGGAGAGTATGCTAATACTGGTTTTACCCAATGGGGAGCATCAGGTTTGGCTGTTGTTTGGGCTGAAGAAAATACTAGAGACTCAATTTTCAATGCGTTCAAAAGAAAAGAAACATTTGCAACATCAGGTACCAGAATTGCAGTTAGATTCTTTGGTGGCTATGATTTATCTTCTATAGACTTAAATTCAGAATCACTCGTGTCGGATGCTTATGAAAAGGGTGTAACCATGGGCTCAGACTTAATGAATTCGGGTGATAAAACCCCTGAGTTTATTTTATGGGCACAAAGAGATAAAAATGGAGCAGCTCTTCAAAGAGTCCAAGTAGTTAAAGGTTGGATTGATGCCAGTGGTAGAACGCATGAAAAAGTCTATGATGCAGTTTGTTCTGACGGATTAGCGGTCGATCCAATTACAAATAGATGTCCTGATAATGGTGCAAAGGTGAATATTAATGATTGTTCAATCAGTCAAAATATTGGCGCCTCCGAGCTTAAAACACTTTGGAGTGATCCTGATTTTGATAATAGAGATAAATCATTTTACTATGCGAGAGTATTAGAAAATCCTACATGTAGATGGAGTACTTGGGATGCTATAAGTAGAGGGTTTAAACCTCGTGAGGATTTACACGAAACTATTCAAGAAAGAGCATGGACTTCACCAATATGGTATATACCTGCACCTAGTGATGTTGATGTTATTCCGTTGGGTGGTACTGTGAGATTAATTAATTTAAGCACTTAATAACTTTCTGAAGTCTAAATTGAAATATAAAGTTTTCATATTTTTTGTAATAGGTATCTCTTTATATCTAGTAGATACAGTTATGAATGCTAATGAAGATAAAGATATATTTATATCAGATCAAGAAATTCTTAGTCTAATAAGCGCATGGAAATCACAAGTTGGTAGAAATCCAACAGAAGATGAGTTAGCAAGAATAATAAATAATTTAGTTGATGAAGAGATTTTATATAGAGAAGCTCTTAATTTGGGTTTGGATCAAGAAGATAAAATCATCAAAAGAAGGCTTGCTCAAAAAATATCATTTTTAAAGGAAGAGTCTATTCCTGATATTCCTTCTTCTCAAGAATTGTTATCCTACTTTGAAAATAATAAGGATAAATATTTTATTCAACCAACCTTCACATTTACTCATTACTTCTTTTCAGAAGCAAATAATTCAATCCAAAGAGCTCAACAAGCTCTTAAAGACATAAATAATGAAAAAGATATTAATTCTGACCCATTTTATCTAGGAAAATCTTTTGCAAATGAGCTTTTGAGAAATGTTGAAAGCAACTTTGGTAAAAATTTTAGTTCTAGTATTCTTGATGCTAAACAAAATCAGTGGACTGATCCAATTAAATCTACTTTTGGATACCATATTGTTTTTATTAATTCTGCAAATCCTGGTTATATACCTGAGATAGAAGAAGTACTCAAAAAGGTTGAGGTTGATTATTTGCAATTTAAGCGAGAGCAAGCTGTAGATGAATTTTTATCAAATATTAGGTCTGATTATATAATTTACATCAATCCTGATCTCAAGTTTTAATGAAAAAGCTCTCTCTTTTTCTGCTTATTTTTTGTATCTTTAATCTTCAATCCCATGAGTTTAATCCAGCACATCTTATTGTTGATCAATCTGATAATGATAAAAATCTGTACCAAGCTACCTGGATGTATCCGGTTAAAAATATTGGAAAAAGAGCTAATGTAATTTTTCCTAATATTTGTATTTTAGATGCAGCAGATCCGTATGTTCAGGGTAAGTATGTTATTGAAAAAATATCTTTAGAGTGTTCAGATACAATTAAAGGTAAGTCTATAGAAATAATAAATCTAAGTGTTCTAACTGATGCTCTTATAACTATAAATTTTGTTAAAGATACTTTTGAAGGCTTGGTTAATGTTCAGAATAATAAAATTGAAATACCTTTAAAAGAACAATACTATCCAACAGCATATTTGTACCTAGGAATTGGTCATTTATTTGATGGTCTTGATCATATCTTATTTATATTTGGTTTGCTTTTTTGTATTACAGGAGTTGTTAATATTATTAAAACAATTACTGCATTTACCATTGCTCATAGTATTACATTGGGTCTTTCTATATATGACATCATTTATTTACCTCAAGGCACTACAGAGGCTCTTATTGCTCTTACGATAATCTATTTAGCACTTGAGATTAACGACAATGACAAAGAATTAAAAACACCATGGTTAATGGCTTTTAGTTTTGGTTTGCTTCATGGTCTAGGATTTGCTGGAGCTTTAAGTGATATTGGTATTGGAAATGATCAAATGCTACTTTCACTGCTATTTTTTAATATTGGTATTGAATTGGCACAGATAGCATTGATTCCAATACCCTTATTTGCGATTTATTTAGCTTCGAAAATTAATTATCAAAATCATTTACAAATAACTGCAAGTTTTTGTATCGGTGGAATGGGTTTTTATTGGTTTATAGACCGTGTAATTGGTATCATTCTGTAATTATTTACTATTAAAATATTTTATATCGCTACAAATGAAAAATTTTTTAAAAAAGAATATTCTTTTATGCGTTACTGGTGGAATAGCGGCATATAAATCAGCAGAGTTAACACGATTATTTAAAAAAGAAGGTGCTGATGTCCGCATTGTAATGACTGAATCAGCAAAAGAATTTATTACACCCCTTACTCTGCAGGCAGTATCTGGAAATCAAATACATGATTCATTATTAGATGAAAAAGCAGAGGCTGCTATGGGACATATTGAATTAGCTAAATGGGCTGATATTATTTTGATAGCCCCATGCACAGCAGATTCTTTATCAAAAATTACTCATGGTAGAGCTGATGATTTAATGGGAGCCTTGATACTTGCCACTAAGGCTAGTATTTTTATTGCACCTGCTATGAATATGAATATGTGGCTTGATCCAAGCACTCAAGATAATTATAAAACCTTATTATCAAGACAAATAAACTTTATTGGACCTAATGATGGAGAACAGGCTTGTGGTGATGTCGGCCCTGGACGTATGTCAGAACCTCACGAGATTATTGACTTAATAAATGCTTCGTTTGCTAAAGGCCCTTTAGCTGGAAAAACTATAACAATAACTGCAGGTCCCACAAGAGAGCAAATAGATCCAGTTAGATATATATCTAATAACAGTTCTGGAAAAATGGGCTACGCAATTGCAGAAGCTGCTTTAGAGCAGGGTGCTTCTGTAAATCTCATAAGTGGACCTGTCTCGTTATCTGCAAGTAAGGAAATACATCTGTATAAAATTAATTCAGCTGAAGAAATGCTAAACAACGTTAAAAACTGCATGAGTGAATCTGATATATTCATTGGCTGTGCTGCGGTATCTGATTTTAAACCATCTGATTATTCAAATTCAAAAATTAAGAAAGAAGAACATCATGATCTTGATATAAAGCTAGAAAAAAATAAAGACATACTCAGTTTTGTAGGCAATAACTATTCTAAATCTTATGTTGTAGGTTTTGCAGCAGAAACAGACGATGTTATAAAAAATGCAAAAGAAAAACTAATCTCTAAAAGTCTCAATATGATTATTTCAAATGATGTTTCTGACAAGTCTATTGGTTTTGATGTAGATGAAAATGAGGTAAACCTTATTACTAAGAACGACTGTATATTATTAAAAAAAGATAAAAAAATACGAATAGCTCGTGAGATAATCAAAAAAATAACAACTGAAATTAATTAACATGTCAGTTCATTCAAATAAGAAACAGGTTACTTTATCAACTATTAAGAAAATGAAAGAGTCGGGTGATAAGTTCACTTGTCTAACTTCTTACGAAGCAACAATGACTTCTAAGATTTGTGATGCAGGTGTTGATATTGTTTTAGTAGGAGATAGTCTTGGAATGGTTATTCAAGGCAATGACAGCACTCTTCCAGTAACTATGGATCAATTAATTTATCATTTAGAGTGTGTAGTAAAAGGTAATAAAGGAGCTCATGTCATGGCTGATATGCCATTTATGAGTTACGCCACAGATGATATGGGTTTTGAAAATGCAACAAGACTAATGCAAGCTGGAGCAAACTCCATAAAAATTGAAGGTGGCGAATGGATTTCAAAGATGGCATCAATGCTAGCTGATAGGGGAATACCAGTTTGTGCTCACATGGGATTAACACCTCAAACTATTAACAGAATAGGCGGTAATTTTGTTCAAGGCAGAGATCCTGCTAAGCGAGATTTAATTATTAGTGAAGCTAAGTCTTTAGAAGAGGCGGGCGCAGCAATGCTTCTACTTGAATGTGTTCCTGATTCATTAACCAAAGAAATTATGTCCGAAGTATCCATTCCGGTTATTGGTATTGGCGCAGGATCTTCGACTGATGGGCAAGTTATGGTTATTCATGATTTACTGGGCATATCTTGTTTAGAAAAATTACCAAAATTTGTTAAAAATTTTATGACTGAATCTGCTTCTATACAAGATGCATTAGTTAACTATGTAAAAGCAGTTAAATCTGGAAATTACCCAAGCGAAGAACATACCTTTTACTAAAATTGGAAATAATTACCAATAGCATCGAGCTTAAAAAATTTAGAAATACTTTTGATAAAATATCCTTTGTGCCAACAATGGGAAATCTTCATGTTGGACATGCCTCGTTAATAGATAAAGCATCTAATTATAATGATCCCATTTTCACCTCTATATTTGTAAATCCACTCCAGTTTAATGACAAGAAAGATTTCGAGAGATACCCAATCACTCTTGATAATGATATTAAAATTTTAGAAAGTTATAACTGTTCTTGTCTATATCTTCCTGATGAATCCATCTTAGATAATATTTCTAAGATTAACGCTCCCAGCAAAGCAAATTTTTTATGTGGTTTAGATCGGCCAGGACACTTTGATGGTGTTTTGACTATTGTTAATAAATTATTTGAAATCATAAAACCCTCTAGAGCTTTTTTCGGACTAAAAGACTATCAACAATTAATTCTTATATCTGATTTCGTTAATCATAATAACTTACCTATTGAAATTATTAGTGCAGAAACTGTAAGAGATAAAAATGGTTTAGCTATGTCTTCAAGGAATAACCACCTAAGTGAAAGTGATAAATTAATTGCATCTGAGCTTTATAAGGCATTAAAAATCATTGAAGAAAATAAAGAAAAGATCTCAAAAGAATTTATAGATCAAGATTACAGATAAATTAATTACTTTTGGTTTTTCTCTAGATTATTTACAACTTTGCGACCTAAACACACTCGATCAAATAGAAGATATGTCAAAAAAACCAATTCTTATTGCTATTGCTGCTAATTTTAAGGGCATAAGGCTTATAGACAACTTAATTATTAAATAAATCTAAAACTTTTAAATTTATATCTAATTCCTTATAATTCACGACGTTATGTTAAAGACATTATTAAAATCTAAGTTGCATAGAATCAATGTTACTCAAGTAGAACTTGACTACGAAGGCTCATGCGCTGTTGATCAAGATTTTTTAAATACCGCTGGTATGGCTGAGTATGAAAAAGTTGATGTATATAATGTTACTAATGGTGAAAGATTTTCTACCTACTTGATATTAGCTGAGGCTGGCTCAAGGACTCTATCTGTTAACGGTGCTGCGGCTCATAAAGTATCTGTAAATGATATTGTTATTATATGTACTTATGGTGAGTATGATGAAACAGAATCTATGGCTCATAAACCAACTCTAGTATACTTTGATGAATTTAATAATATAACTGATGTTAAAAATTCAATTCCTCAACAACAACTCCAATCTGTTAAAAAAACATAAGTATATTTTTCTTGTACTAGTTTCAATACTTACTTCAAGTCTTTACTCAGAAACTAATTTAATTGTTCTTGGCTCTGGCACTCCAAATCCTGATCCTGAAAGATATGGTTCTGCATATGCTGTGGTAGTTAATGATAAAGCTTACATTGTTGATTTTGGACCCGGTCTTGTTCGACGTATCTCAGCCATGTCACCAGCTTGGGGTGGAAAGTATCCTCAGCTAAGCCTACAAAAAATAAATCATGCATTTTTAACACATATACATTCTGATCATTCAGGCGGTCTTGCAGATTTAATTTTAACTCCCTGGGTAATGGGAAGAGATACGCCATTACAATTATTTGGACCAGCTGGCTTATCCTCTATGGCTTCAAATATCACTAAAGCATATGAACTTGATATTAACTATCGTTTAAACGGGTCCCAACCTGCAAATCGATTGGGTTATAAAACTATCACTAAAGAAATTAATGAAGGCAGTATTTATAAGGATGATAATGTTGAAGTTATAGCTTTTGCAAATAATCATGGTGATTTAATTAACTCGTTTGGATATTTATTTGTTACTGAAGATAAAAGAATTCTATTTTCTGGTGATACGGCTATAAGTGATTCATTGAAGGAATTAGCTACGAACATTGATATTCTTGTTCATGAAGTTTTTTCTAGTGAAGGATTTAAATCAAAAACAAATGATTGGAAAATCTATCACGATGCGCATCATACTTCTTCTATAGATCTTGGAATATTAGCTAGTAAAATTAAACCAAAAAAATTAGTTCTTTCTCATATTCTTTTTTGGGGTGCTTCTGATGAATCTGTTATCAAAGATATAAAATTAAATTTTGATGGTGAAGTCATCCTAGCTGAAGATTTAATGGAAATTCATTAATTTTTAAACATTGACCTATACAGCTCTTATCTGTAACCTCCCCGAACATATAACAAAGGATTAAATGAAATTTACTGATCTGAATTTATCAGACCCAATACTTAGAGCTCTTGAAGATCAAAAGTATGAAAAACCAACACCTATTCAAGCGGAAGTTATACCCACCATACTTAATAATAGTGATGTCATGGCTGCGGCTCAAACTGGTACAGGTAAGACAGCAGGTTTTGTTCTACCTATTTTAAGCAAGTTATCTAATCCAAAAAATAATTATAAAGGCCATCAATTAAGAGCATTAATACTAACGCCTACAAGAGAGCTTGCAGCTCAAGTAAGAGAAAGTGTTAATACTTATAGTAAATACCTTAGCATTCGCTCTACAGCAGTCTACGGGGGCGCAAGAATACATAATCAGCAATTAAAGTTAAGAAAGGGTGTTGATGTATTAGTTGCCACTCCAGGAAGACTTTTAGATTTATATAATCAAAAATCTGTTAATTTTAAAAATATAGAAATATTTGTATTAGACGAAGCAGATCAAATGTTAGACATGGGGTTTATCCATGATATTAAAAAAATAATGAAACTTCTTCCTGAAAGAAGACAAAATCTCATGTTTACTGCGACTTTTTCAAATTCTTTTAGATCATTAGCTAAAGAAATAGCCGATAAAGCTATTGAAATCTCTGTAACGGCTGATAATGAAACAGGTGAAAATATTGAGCACTATGTTCATCCTGTAGATAAATCCAGAAAGGCTGAATTACTTATTGAATTAATAGAAACAGAAAATTGGTCACAGGCATTAGTGTTTACTAGGACAAAGCATGGAGCTGATAGGCTTCAAAAACAATTAGAGAAAGTAAATATCAAATCCCAAGCAATTCATGGGAATAAAACACAAAATAATCGCATGAAGGCCCTCGAAGCCTTCAAAAATAATAAGATAAGAATTCTTGTTGCTACTGATGTAGCAGCCCGTGGAATAGATATTAAAAATATGTCACAAGTAATTAATTTTGATGTTCCAACTGTTGCTAAAGATTATGTTCACAGAATAGGTAGAACTGGAAGAGCTGGAGAAAAAGGAAAGGCAGTGACCTTAGTAAGCGCTGATGAATATAGAATTCTGCAAGATATAGAAAAACTACTTAATCAAAAGCTTGAAAGAATTGAAATAGCTGGTTTTGAACCTGAACATGTTGTTCCTGTTAAAAAAGATCCTCCAAAAAAGAAATTTCATAATAAAGGCGGTTATAGAAAAAGGACCAGAAATAGAAGAGGGTAGTTACTAGATTACTTATATGAAAAATAAAACATATGATGCAATTGTCTTAGGGGGAGGAGCAGCAGGTTTATTTTGTGCAATTACAGCAGCTAAAAAAGGTAACAAAGTTCTAGTTCTTGAAAAATCTAATAAGCTAGGAAAAAAGATTCTTATGTCTGGCGGCGGAAGATGTAACTTTACTAATTTCAATGTTCAACCTGAAAATTTCTTGTCTGAAAATGAACATTTTTGTAAATCTGCTCTCAGTAGATATTCAGCTCAAGATTTTATCTCGCTAGTAGAATCATACAATATTGATTATGAGACAAAAAAACATGGACAGCTTTTCTGTATAAATTCTGCAAAAGATATTGTCAATATGCTCATATCAGAGTGTGATAAATATAAAGTTGAAATAAGAAAATACGCCACTGCCAAAGATGTAAATTATCTTGAATCTGACTCTTTGTATAAACTAAATGTATTAATAGAAGATAAAGATAAAACTGAAGATATTCAATTTGACTCTAACTCATTAGTGGTAGCAACTGGTGCTTTGTCAGTTCCTTCACTTGGAGGAAGTGGTTATGGTTATGAACTGGCCAATCAATTTGGTTTAGATCTTATAGATCTTAGAGCAGGGCTAGTTCCATTCATGTTCAGTGATTATATGAAACCTATTTGTGAGAAGCTTTCAGGTGTATCGCATAGTGTTGAAATATCATGTAATAACAAAACATTTCATGAAGATATGTTATTTACTCATAGAGGTTTAAGTGGTCCAGCAGTTTTACAGATTTCTAGTTACTGGAATTTAGGCGATAAAATTTGTATAAATTTGCTTCCAGGCATAGATGTACCTGATTATGTAAAAAAAATAAAATCACAAAACCCTAAAGTAATATTAAAATCTTTATTAAATAAGCAGTTGCCAAAAGCATTAGTTATGGAGCTTGAATTATTACTATGGAAACATCTTGCTAATACTCCAATTGGTGAATGGTCAAATTCACAAATAGAACAAGTAGGTACTAAATTGAATAACTGGTTTTTAAAACCGTCATCAACTGAGGGCTATAGAACTGCTGAAGTTACTCTTGGAGGAGTAAATACTGATTTTATAAGTTCAAAGACAATGGAAGTCCTAGATCAAAAAGATTTATATTTTATTGGAGAAGTTTTAGATGTTACTGGTCATCTTGGCGGTTTTAATTTTCAGTGGGCATGGGCCTCTGCATATGTAGCTGGTCTTGAGATTTAACTAATTCCATTTCAAATACTTTGTTAATTTAATTTGATACACTAGCATTTTTTAAAAATCTAATAATGCTTTCATTTAATAATTTAGAACTTGTTCTTGGTGGAAAGACACTATTTGATGATGTATCTTTAACAATTCATCATCAACAAAAGGTTGGATTAGTTGGAGCTAACGGCACTGGAAAAACAAGCCTTTTTAAAGTTATTAAAAATGAAATCGAGGTTGATCAAAGCTCAGTAAACTTTCCATCTGATTTAAGAATTTCTTACTTAGCCCAAGAGGTACCTGGCTCTGATGAAATATCTCTAGACTATGTTCTATCCGGTGATTACAAGTTAATTGAAATACAAAAAGAAATCGAATTAGCCGAAAGAGAAGAAAAATATGATCTATTAGCAGAACTCTACGAAACTTATAGTTCTCTTGATGGTTATTCTGCAAAATCCAAAGCTGAGCAATTAATGGTTGGCTTGGGATTTAAATCTGAAGATTTTACAAAATCTTTAAAAGATTTTTCTGGTGGATGGAGAGTGAGGCTTAATTTAGCTAAAACTCTTATGCAGCCATCTGATCTTATGCTGTTAGATGAGCCAACAAACCATTTAGATTTAGATGCCATTTTATGGTTATCAAACTGGATCAAATCATTCCCTGGAGCTTTAATTTTAATTTCTCATGATAGAGAATTTCTTGATGATTGCGTTTCATATATTGCTCACCTTTATCATCAGTCCATTGAATTGTATTCGGGTAATTATTCACAATTTGAAATTCTTAGAGCTGCAAAAATGGCAGAGATTCAGAGTAATTTTATTAAACAACAAAAAGAAGTTGCTCATATGCAAAGCTTTATTAACAGGTTTAAAGCTAAAGCTACAAAAGCTAGACAAGCTCAAAGTCGTGTCAAAGCCCTAGAGAAAATGGAATTGATTGCTCCAGCCCATATAGATTCCCCATTTAATTTCACCATTTCAGAAACAGAAAAAATATCCAATCCACTCATATCCTTAAATCAAAGTAATTTAGGATACAAAGAAGTAATCTTATCAAGTATTGATTTAACTATATGTCCTGGTGATAGAATCGGTTTACTAGGCCCAAATGGTGCTGGCAAATCAACACTTATAAAGAGTATTGTTGGAAGTATTCCTATACTTAATGGTGATAGGGAAGTTGGAACAAACTTTAGAGTTGGTTATTTTTCTCAACACCAGGTAGACGACTTAGATTTATCAATTTCAGCCTTTATTCATATTCAAAGATTGGATGATACAAAGACAGAGAAGCAAATAAGAACATATCTTGGTGGCTTTAATTTTAGAGGAGATAAGGTGAAGGATCCCATTCATCTATTTTCAGGTGGTGAAAAAGCCAGACTTGCTTTTGCAATAATCTCATACCAAAAGCCTAATATTCTTCTAATGGACGAACCAACAAACCATCTAGACATGGAAATGAGACATGCATTAACTATCGCATT
Source organism: uncultured SAR86 cluster bacterium (assembly GCA_964276235.1). GTDB lineage: Bacteria > Pseudomonadota > Gammaproteobacteria > Magnimaribacterales > D2472 > SCGC-AAA076-P13. The sequence continues at coordinate 84,818 of CAXYEK010000004.1, read as the reverse complement.
ACAAACTTTCAAAGGTGCAATATTACTTATCTCTCATGATAGACATCTTCTAAATAGCTCTGTTGACTCCTTTTATCTAGTCGATAATGGAAAGGTAGATATATTTAATGGAGATCTTAATGATTACAAAAATTATATTCTTGATATTAACTCAGTAGAGCTGAGAGACACAAAGAAGAAAAAAAATAAAGAACCTAATGAGTCAAAAGATAATACGCAAGCTATTAAATCTCTTAACATTGAGATTTCAAAATTAGAAAAAAGATTATTACGCTTAAATAGTAAATTAGATGAAGCAAATTTAAAGCTTGCTGATCCAGATCTTTATAAAGATAGCTCAAATGATGATTTGCAGGATTTAATTAGAAATCAATTAGAGCTTTCTAATGAAGTTGAATTGGTTGATAAAGAGTGGATGGATATGGCGTCTAAATTAGATTCCTTAAACTAAATATCAAGTAAGGTTAGTTGCCATATCAATTAGACAGATAATAGAACCAATCCATACAAGACTTCTTATGGGTTGAGCTTGGTAGCCTTTGCTATCAGCTGGCTTAGTATTAATGCCAGAAACATATATTATTCCAAAAATAATTCTTAAACATAACCATATCAATGCAACTAATTCATTTTCTTCAACACTTAAATAAATTGATAATATTGCAAGAACAAAAAATATTGGAAGTGACTCTGCAAAATTATGAGCTGCTTTTTTTGCTCTTTCAAAAACCTCTTCTCCAAATTTAGATTTTACAGAATTAGGCAATATGGCATGAATGAAAGCCAAAAGTGATGTGTATAAAATTATATCTATCATATTTTTTTTGTATGCATAACTTTTTTAATACCCTATAAAAAATCTTATAAAAATAACTGGCAATAATAGGGATAAAATTAGCATTAAAGCAAATTTAGTTTTAGTCATGGCAATAATCTTAATTTAGATACCAATTAAAGTCGACTAGAATATAGAAGAGTTCAATTTAGCAATATGGTATCCTTTTATTAGAACAGATTTCTTTTTTTGGCTTACTTATTTATCATGATAGAAACAAAAACATTTTCACCAAATGGCTTTAATAGCTTTGCTATTCAAGCTTATCGTCTAGTGTTTGGTCGTATTTTACCCCAGTCATTGTTTCGCGATAAAATACCTGCTGAAGTAGATCGCAAGGCAGTAAAGGGAAAGTTTGATTTAGAAATTGTTAGTCACTGTTGGGGTTATGCCAACATGTTAACCTATCAATTAAGTTCGTTCGTAAACTATCCACCAACAAAACTAAATTTAACTGTGACCGTTTTTTATGCTGAAGAAGATACTAAAACAAAGGTTACATTGGACTACTTTAGTCAAATAACCATGCCAAATATCACTTGGAATTTCCACCCACTTTCCAAAGGAAAGCTCTTTAGACGTGGCATAGGCCGAAATATGGCTGCGCGGTCAACAGAAGCTGACTGGATATGGTTTACAGATTGCGACATTATCTTTTATGAGAACTGCTTAGACTCACTCGCCGATAGTTTACAAGGCGAGAAAGGTTCATTGTTTTTTCCTAAAGAAGAAAAAATCACTGAGATGTTAAAAGATGATGACCCATTATTGTTAAATGATGCCCAACCACAAGTTATCGATATAGAAACAGAAAATTTCAGTTTATACGAGCGTGATAAATCCCGTGATAAAGCACGCGGCGCATTTCAAATTGTTCATGGTGACGTTGCTCGTGCTATCGGTTATTGTGAAAAACTGTCAATATTTCAAACTGAATCTGACCGTTGGCGTAAAACCTATGAAGACACCGCCTTTCGCTGGCTACTTGGCACTGATGGCGAGCCTAAGCATATTGATGGTGTTTTTCATATTCGTCATGTTACAAAAGGACGTTATACTGAAAATTCTCAATTGTCTAAAGTGCGTAGTAATATCCGTTTAAGCCAAAAATAGATGGCATACATACAACAAAAAGCAGTTAAGTCTCACATCATGTTGTTTGATGCAGGCCATTTCCCTGTACCTGTCCCAAAAATGTTTACGGGTCAATATTGGAAGACACAAAATGCCATAACAGGACAGGCAACCGGCCGTGGCACCACCTACTTTTTTCAACATGACAAAAATGAATATGTGTTACGGCACTATCGTCGCGGTGGCTTGATTGGAAAAGTACTAAGTGATCAATATATGTATACAGGTATTGAAAAATCACGAGTATGGCAAGAATTTAAGCTACTACAGCACATGAAAAATATGGATTTAAATTGTCCAACTCCGATTGCAGCGATGTTGAAGAGGACAGGCTTATATTACCAAGCCGATATCATTTTAAAAAAAATTTCCAGCGCTAAAGACTTACATCATATTTTACTAGCAAACAGCTTAACTGCTGATGTATGGAAAAAAATTGGGCAAACCATTGCCAAATTTCATCATCATCAGATTTATCACCACGATTTAAATATCCACAACATTATGCTCGATATAAAAAACGAGGTTTGGTTAATTGATTTTGATAAATGCGGAATTAGACAAGGCAGTAATTGGAAAAACTCAAACATGGTGCGTTTAAAGCGATCGTTTGAAAAAGAAAAACGATTAGGTAATATTTATTGGCAACTGGCCGATTGGCAAATACTAATATCTGCCTATAACGAAGCGGCAAAGGCTAATTAAAGTCGACTAGAATACAGAAGAGTTCAATTTAGCAATATAATAAGACATGGATTACACAACATATTTAATAGGAAATATTATATTTATTGCATTACTTTATTGGGTTGTTAAAGACAATCTTAAATAATACTAAAAATATTTTGAGAATGGCGCGCCCGGAGAGATTCGAACTCCCGACCCCTTGGTTCGTAGCCAAGTACTCTATCCAGCTGAGCTACGGGCGCTAAATTATAACTTCCGAGCTTCTTCCGGAAGCATGACAGGAATACCATCCTTAACAGGATAAGCAAGACAAGCTTCATCTGAAATCAATTCATTTGCCTCTTCATCATATTTGAGAGGTTTTTTTGATACAGGACATATCAATATATCTAATAATTTTTTGTCTAGTATTGCCATATTTTTGAAGTATACATTAGGATTTCTATTCATTCTATATTATTGTGTTTACTGATAACCAACCTAATTAATTAACAATGAATCATTTAAAGTTAATAGCATTAAAAGATTTTCCCTTAATACAGCCAAAAGATGATTTAGCTTCGATTATCACTAAATCCATTCATCTTAATAAAATTACTATTGAGCCTGGCGATGTTATTGTTATCGCTCAAAAAGTGATATCAAAATCAGAAGATAGATTTCAAGTAGTAAATGAAATTGAACCATCTCAAGAAGCAATAGACTTGGCTAAAGAATTAAAAAGAGACCCATCCTTTATTCAAATTATATTAAATGAGTCAAATAAAATTATCAGTACTGAAAAAAATGTAATTATTGTTGAGCATAAATTAGGTTTTATAAATATCAATGCAGGGTTAGATAGATCAAATATTTCACAAGAAAGAGATATTGTTCTTTTGTTGCCAGAAAATCCTTCAAAAAGTGCAAATGATTTACAGTTAAAAATATCGACCAATTTCAAAAAAGATATATCAATAATTATTACAGACTCAATGACTAGACCCTATAGATCTGGAGTAACTAACTTTGCTTTAGCTAGCTCAAATATTCCAAGCTTGATAGATCTTAAAGGTGAAAAAGATATATATGGAAATATTTTACAAAGCACTGAGATTGCTATTGCGGATGAATTAGCTGCTGCTGCAGGTCTTTTAATGGGACAGGGTAGTGAGAGACAGCCAATAGTAATTATCAAGGGATTTAATAGAAATAATTACTCTATAAACAATGCTTTTGATCTTATTGTTCATGAAAGTGAAGATCTTTATAGATAATTCATAATTATTTTTTTAAGCCTTATAATTAGCATATGAAACTTAGTATTAATTTAAATAAGATAGCTTTATTAAGAAATGCTAGGGGAGAAGGAAAGCCTTCTGTAGAAAATTTTGCTAATAAAGCTATAGATATGGGTGCTAACGGCTTAACTCTTCATCCAAGGCCTGATCATAGACATGCCACTAGTGAGGATGTGATTGTTATTTCTAATTTATGTAAAGACAGAAAAGTTGAATTTAATATTGAAGGCAACCCATTTTCTGAACCTTCTGGTGATTTTAAAGGTTTTGTAAATCTTGTTAAAGAATCTCAACCTGATCAAATAACATTAGTGCCAGACTTACCAAATCAAATAACTTCTGATCACGGATGGGAGAGTGGAGATCACGATGATTTACTTAAAGAAGTTGTTTTAGAACTTAAGAAGGTATCTGTAAAATCTCGTATTAGTCTTTTCGTAGATAATGTTAAAGATAATCAACCCAATTATTCTAGTATAGATTATGCAATTAAAGTTGGAGCTGATGGGATTGAAATACATACAGGTTTATTTTCAAAATGTTTTGAAGAAGGAGATTTGAGTATAACTGCTCACTTAGAAAATTTAATCGTAAAAGCTAATGATATGAATATTTTTGTAAATGCAGGACACGATCTTAATTTACAGAATTTACCTGAATTAGTAAGAATTGGTGGTGTTAATGAAGTCTCAATAGGGCATGCAATTGTTATAGATGCCTTGAAATATGGCTTCGATGACACTATAAAGAAGTATATAGACGTAATTAAAGGATAAGTATGAGTATTGAAGAAAAATTAAAACAGCAAATCAAAGATAATCCAATTCTTATATTTATGAAGGGAACACCATACGAGCCTAGATGTGGTTTTTCTGCTAAGACTGTTCAGGCACTTATAGATTGTGAAGCTCAATTCTCTTATGTTGATATATTAGAAAATAACGATGTCAGGGCTACATTGCCTTCATTATCCGATTGGCCAACATTTCCACAAGTATTTATTGATGGAGAATTAATAGGTGGGGCTGATATAGTCACCCAAATGCATGAAGCAGGCGAGTTAAAAACTATGATTGATAACTCTTCTGAATAACCTATTCGTTATAATTATTAATCACCTTACAAAAAACTTTAGCCGTAACATCTGAATCGTAGGCAGCAGAATGGGCTTCCTTAGAATCGTAATCTATGTCTAGTGCTTCACAAATTCTTGCTAAAACTGTCTGATTTGTTGCCAAAGCACCCAAAGTTACAGTATCTAATACTGAAAAGGGATGGAATGGCGATTTTTTTATATTATTTCTTTCAACTGCAGCATTTAAGAATGAACTATCAAAATGTGCATTATGTCCAACCAATATAGCTCTAGAGCACTCGTAAGCATTCTTATTTTTATTAATTATTTTAAATAATTCTTTTAATGCATGTTCCTCACTTACAGCATTTCTAAGAGGGTGATCTAAGTTTATTTTAGTAAACTTAAGCGATTCATCCTCAACAATCAATCCTTCATATGGTTCAATATGGAATCTATGAGTATCTCCAACGACTAATTGATTATCCTCTTCCTCGATAAGAGTAATAGCAATTTCTAAAATAGCATTAGAGTTAGAGTCAAAACCGCCTGTTTCAAGGTCAACTACTACTGGTAGGTACTTTCTAAATCTTTCTTTGAGCATTAGTTTAAATTATCTTTAATAAATCCATTTATTTCTTTAGACTCAAAGTTATGAAGTTTCTCTAAATCAGATTTAGCAATTTTAATTTGCATATCACTTAGATTTTTTGGCTTATCCACGTCCCTATTTTTTAATTGAAGATTTATAGCTTCACTTATATTGAAATTATCGTCAGAAAGGTTCTTTATTTTTATTCTTTTTTTATTTAATTCAAGATTCTCTTTTAAATCGAAAAATGATTGAGAAATATTTCTTGGTTTAGCTATATCTTTTTCAGATAAAGCAACAATTTCTATGCAATCAACAGGGCAGGGCTCAATACATAGCTCACATCCAGTACAAATATCATCGATAATAGAGTGCATCATATTTGTAGCACCAACTATTGCATCAACTGGACATGCTGTAATGCATTTCTTGCAACCAATACAATCCTCTTCAACGATAGAAACTTTTTGAAATTTAATAGTTGGTCCATATTCTAAATTAACTTTTTTATATGAAGTTCCAACAAGCTTATTTAATTTATCTAGAGTTTCCTGACCACCAGGCACGCATCTGTCATGAGGTTCGCCAGCAACTATAGCTTTAGCATATTGCTTACATCCTGGAGTATCACATCTTCCGCATTGAATCTGTGGAAGCTGATCGTGTATTAAATTAATTAATTCCAATTTTATTTCTTTTCTACGCCAAGTTTTTGATGAAGTTTTGCATTAGACGTTGTGTATCCAAATGGAACTCTTTCACCTGGATAGATCCTTTTATAAGCCTTTTGAACAGCTAAAGTAGTTTCATGGAATCCTGATAAGATCAGGTCAAGCTTACCTGGGTAATCATTAATATCACCAACAGCAAAAATACCTTCTTTGGATGTTTCATAACTTTCTGTATTAACTTTAATTTTTTTATTATTTAATTCTAATTCCCAATCCAATATTGGCCCTAATTGTTTATTTAACCCAAATAAGAATAAAAGTTCATCAGCTTTATGGACTTCTATTTCATTTGTCTCAAAGTTTTTCAATGAAACCTCTTCAACTTTGTCTGTGCCATTTATGTCAGCTATCAAATATGGAGTTAAAAGATTAATTTTTTTTGACTCAACTAATTCTCTCATTTCTTTTTCTGAATGAAGTGCTCCTCGAAAAGCATCTCTTCTATGAACCAATGATAGTGATTTTGTAATTTTAGCTAATTCTATAGTCCAATCTAATGCCGAATCTCCACCACCAAAAATAAATAAATCTTTGTTTTCATATAAGCTTTTTGATTTGACTGAATAACTAACACCATTATTAATATATTTATCTGGATTCTCTATATTTGGAGGCCTTCTTGGCTCAAATGAACCAGCACCAGCAGCAATAAAAATATTTTTTGTATTTATTTCTAAATCTTTATTTGTTTTTATATTCCAAAATTTTTCTTCATTAATAAGAGATTCGTTTATATGCTCTACTCTTTGATTTAAATGAAGCTCATAATCAAATGGTTTAATTTGTTCCAATAAAGCATCAATATGCTGTTGACCCGTCTGCATTGGAACTCCAGGTATATCGTATATTGGTTTTTCAGGATAAAGCTCAGCACATTGGCCTCCAGGCTTATCTAAATTATCTATTAATATGCAATTTAAACCTAAAAGACCTGCTTCAAAGACAGTAAAAAGAGCTACTGGACCAGCTCCAATAATTACAATGTCAGATTGTTTTACCATTATTTTACTCTCAATCCAGGCTTAGCTCCTGTATCAGGTGATATTAAATATATACCCTCATCATCACTTGAAGCTAAAACCATGCCCTCAGACAGGCCAAATTTCATTTGTCTTGGCTCTAAATTACTTACCAAAATAACCAATTTATCCATCAAGTCTTCGGGGTTATATGCTTTCTTTATACCGGCAAATACTTGTCTTTTACCAAGCTCCCCAACATCAAGATTAAGTTGCAGTAACTTATCAGCACCTTCAACAAGTGAAGCTTCTATAATTTTAGCTACCCTTAAATCAATATCAGAAAACTGATCAATATTTATGTAATTATTTTCGTCTGTCATTTCTTCTTCCTCAGGAATTATTATAGGTTCAAGTCTATTCATTAGACTATCGAACTTATTAATACTTTTTATAAGTTTTTTTTCAATATCTGCAAATAGCATTTGATTATTATTCAAAAATTTAAATGCTTTCAATGTTAGATTTGGAATTATTGGACTTAAGTATATTGATAATATGTTAAATGCATTTAATCCAGTAGACGAGATAATTACAGCCTCATCATCTTCTTTTTTCCATGGAGTATTATCATTTATATATTTATTAACAATATCAGCTTGATCCATAATTAATCTAACAACTTTTGAGTAATTACGACTTTCATATAACTCTTGGATCATTTCTTTTTTGGAAATCATTTGATCTATAAGATCCATATCAATTTCTTGAGAAAGGTTATTATTATTTTTTCCTATAAAAGGAGCACATCTACTAGCTATATTAAGATATTTACCAACTAGATCTGAATTAATTCTTTGGACATAGTCTTCAAAATTAAGATCGATATCTTCAACTTTGTCATTTAATTTAGCAGCAAAATAATATCTAAGTGTTTCAGGATCACAGATTTCAGCAAATTCTTTTGCCATTATGCCGGTCCCTTTAGATTTTGACATTTTTTGACCATTAATAGTTAAAAAACCATGAACAAAAACTCCGTCGGGTAGTTTAAAGTCAGATGCACTTAATAGTGCTGGCCAAAAAAGACCATGAAAGTAGGCTATATCCTTACCTATAAAATGATATATTTCGTAGTCAGAGCGATTTGACCAAATAGATTCCATCTCTTTATCATTTTTTGTTGCCCAGTTATCTATAGATGCCATATAACCGATTGGAGCATCCAGCCATACATAAAAGTATTTATCAATTTCTCCTGGGATTTCAAAACCAAAATATGGAGCATCTCTAGATATATCCCATTGCTGCAGATCATCATTAAGCCATTCATTTAATTTATTTTTTATTGGTTTTTGAAGATTCGCATTATTAAGAAAATCTTTAAGAACATCTAATTTTTTTGGTAAATCAAAAAAGATATGTTCGCTTTCTTTGCTTATTGGTTTGGTACCAGAAATAGCTGATATAGGGTCTTTTATCTCACTAACATCATATGTTGCCCCACATTTACTACACCCATCACCATATTGGTCAGGTTCATTACATTTAGGACATGACCCTTTTACAAACCTATCAGACAAAAACATTGATTCTTTATCGTCATAAAGTTGGTTGATTGTTTTTCTAGTAATTAGATCGTTATCCTTTGCTCTTTTATATATTAACTCTGAATATTTTTTATTTTCATTTGAGTGAGTAGTGTGATAATTAGTAAAGTTAATATCATATAACTTGTATGTTTCTTCATGATCTTTATGTACTTTTTTTATGAGTTCTTCAGGCGTTAATCCTAACTCCTTTGCTTTAAGCATTACTGGAGTTCCATGAGTATCATCGGCACAAAAGAATAAGCATTCATTCCCATCAGCATTCTGAAATCTAGTCCAGATATCAGTTTGAACTGCTTCAAGTATATGACCAAGGTGTAATGATGCATTTGCATATGGCAATGCATGAGTAACAATAATTTTTCTAGATTTATTAGTAGTTGAGTCCATATATAAACTGTATTATAGGTGAAAAATACAATATATATGGCCATAAAAAAAATAATCGCTATAGCATCAGCTAAGGGTGGAGTTGGGAAGAGCTCACTAACTGCTGCAATAGCTTCATCAATGTCAAAAAAACTTAAAGTAGGCATTCTTGATGCAGATATATATGGACCAAATCAACATTTACTGTTTAATTTAAATACTACAAAACCAAAACTTATCACCAAAGATGGAAAGAAGTTTTTCGAGCCAGTAAAAGCAAACTTACTGAGCTTAAATTCTATGGGATTCATATTAGATGATGACAAAGCTGCTATTTGGAGAGGGCCAATGCTAAGTGGCGCTATAAGGCAGTTAATGGATTCAACAGATTGGGGTGATTTAGACTACTTATTTATTGATATGCCCCCTGGAACTGGCGATGCATATTTAACAGTAGCCAAGGAAATAAAACCTGATTATTCAATATTAATTGCAACTGGTAATAAATTAGCAATACATGATGTTCACAAGTCCATTGCAGCATTTGAAAAGTTAAATATTAAGATCTTAGGTTTTATAGAAAACAATACATCAAATCACGATTCATCAATAGGCTTTGAATCTTTGACTGATCTTAAAATTAAACATATTGGATCAGTTCCATTTGATACAAATATTTTTAATTTTAATGAAGATAATCTTCCTAATTCAATATTAGATATAACAAGTAAAATTCAATCACTAGTATAATGTTGATATGAAGAACATTATTTATCTTATAGTAATTTGTACAAGCCTTTTACATGCAGAGACCATTAATGATCCTTTTGAGGATATAAATAGAATAACATTCGAATTCAATGAAGCTTTAGATAATACTATTGCCAGACCGGTTGCAGAAACTTATGCTAAATTTCCTTTACCAGTTAAAAAGGGCGTAACTAATTTTTTTGATAACTTAGAGGAAATAGATACAACTGTAAATCAAGTACTTCAAGGAAAGTTCAAATATGCTATCAATGATTTATCTCGTTTTATAATCAATACAACTATTGGAATTGGTGGATTATTTGATGTAGCTACAAAAATGGGTTTAGAGCGTCATGAGGAAGACTTTGGTCAAACATTAGCGCAATGGGGTGTTCCATCTGGACCATATATTATGTTGCCAGCATTAGGACCTTCAAGTTTAAGAGATACATTAAGTAGACCTGTGTCATCATTGCTTTCAATCACATTTCATATGACTGAAAGTGATGTAAATATTACGTTAAAAGCTTTTGATGCATTGGAGACAAGGGAAAGGCTCTTAGAGATAGAGTCTTTAATATCTGGCGATAAATATAACTTTGTAAAAGACTCTTATGATCAATACATAAAATATGAAGTTAATGATGGTATAGATGTTGAAGATGATTTTGCTGATGATATGGATGATTTCTTAATAGATTAATAAATCTTCTAAATCTTGTCGAAAATTCTTGATATCCTTATTTTTAATAACTTCTAAAATCTTGATCCTGAAAGTTTTTGCAAATTTATCACCCCTTGATAATCCAAATAAATGCTTCATCATTCTTGAAAGGTCATGACCTTGATCTAGTTTCTCTTCAACGTAATCAAGATACTTATTGAGAATAATTTTTTTTGATTTCAATTCTTTTTCCATACCAAAAATATCATGATCTACATCCTTAACCAAAAAAGGATTTTCATATGCTGCTCGGCCTATCATAACCCCATCAACATGCTTCAAATGTTCGGAAGACTCATCCATTGATTTGATACCTCCATTAATTATTATATTTAAGTGAGGGAAGTCTTTTTTAAGCCTATATACATAATCATATTTTAAAGGTGGTATATGTCTATTTTGTCTTGGGCTAAGTCCATCAAGAATTGCATTTCTTGCATGGATAACAAAGGTAGTAATTCCTGAGCCTTCAACAATTTTTATAAAATTATATAAAAAATCGTAACTATCCTCTTTATCAACACCCAACCTGCATTTTATTGAAACGGGGATATTAACTGATCTTTGCATTGATTCAAGACATCTCATCACATGGTCTGATTCCAGCATTAAGCAGGCACCAAATCTTCCTTTTTGGACTCTATCCGATGGACAACCAACATTGAGATTAATTTCGTCATACCCATATTCTTCTGAGATTTTTGAGCATTCAACTAAATCATCTATATCAGAACCCCCTAACTGAATAGCTACAGGATGTTCTTCAGGATTAAATTCTAATTGATGATGACATTTCCCATAAATAATTGCGCCTGTTGTAACCATCTCAGTATACAAAAATACTTTTTCTGATATTAGACGAAAAAGGTATCTATCATGCATATCTGTGTATTGCATCATCGGAGCAATGCAAATCTTATGCTCTTGAGAATAGGACACTTATTTACAGAAGATAAACGATTGATGCAAAACCAACAATGGATAGAACTATCGTATAAGGAAGGGCCATTAAAACCATTCGTAAATAAGAAAGATTTATCAAAGGAGCTAACGATGATGTCAATAGGAATAGAAAAGCAGCTTGCCCATTTGGTGTTGCTATACTTGGTATATTTGTACCCGTATTAATTGCTACAGCAAGATTATCAAATTGCTCTCTTGTAATAAGATTATTATCCAGTGCAGACTTAATTTCGTTTATGTATATGGTTGCAACAAAAACATTGTCACTGATAGCTGATAAGAATCCATTAGCAACAAAAAAAAGCGGCGGTTGAACATCAGTACTTTGAGATAAAACAAAAGCTATGACAGGTGAGAAAAGATTTTGATCATGAATTACAGCTACTATTGCAAAAAATACTGCTAAAAGAGCAGTAAATGGAAGCGCTTCGTGAAAAGCTTCCCCTAAGTTATGTTCTTCAGTTATTCCCTTAAATGCTGTTAATAAGATTATTACAGCCAGTCCTATTAAACCAACAGCTGCAACGTGTAATGCGAGCGCAATAACTAAAAATATTGCAACCAAACCCTCAACCAATAATTCTGCTTTATGTTGTGTTGTAATATTTTGTTTTTCAAACTCATCAAAATCATTAAATATATTTCTTACATTATCTGGTAGTTGATTACCAAAACCTGCAATAGCAAACCTTTCAACTAAAATACATGTAAGAAGCCCAGCAACTAAAACTGGCATTGTTATAGGGGCCATTCTTAGAAAAAATTCTATGAATTCCCATCCAGCAATTTTAGCAATCAAAAGGTTCTGTGGCTCCCCAACAATGGTGCAAACCCCGCCCAAAGCTGTTCCAACAGCTCCGTGCATTACTAGATCTCTTAAGAAGCCCTTAAATTGTTCTATATCTTGAATTCCCAACTCATTGAGCGAGCTATCATTATTGAAATCATGATTCATATCATTAAATGCTTTATTTGAGGATACGGTATGAAAAACTCTATAAAAACCTATAGTTACACCTATCAAAACTGCTGTAACAGTTAGGGCATCTAAAAATGCTGAAAGTACAGCGGCAGACAAGCAAAAAAGAAGAGATAAATAAATCTTAGATTGAACACGCAATAATAATTTAGTAAATATTGCTAACATCAAATTCTTCATAAAATAAATACCAGCAACCATAAAGACTAGCAATAAAATAACTTCTAAATTATTTTCAATTTCGTGAAAAATAGCGTCTGTTGTTGTAAGTCCTAATACAATTGCCTGAATTGCAAGCAGTCCACCAGGTTGGAGCGGGTAACACTTAAGAGCTAAAGCTAAAGTAAATATAAATTCAAGTAAGAAAAGCCAACCAACAATAAAGTTGCCGTTCATTCCAATACTATTAAATATAGCAAGAGCTATTGGATTAATTACAAGAAACACTACAATAGTTATCTTGTACCAAGAAGGAGAGTTACCTAGAAACATTTTTTGTATTGCGTTAATCATCAATATATAAATTATTTAAACTTTAATTATGCATTTTAAAAGATTTTTTAACTTTAAACCTAATAAAAACAATAATTTATTTATTATTTTTAATAACGGTAAAGTTCTATTTGATCTCGATCAAAAAACATTTCTTCTCAACTCTTCTTTCTTAAATTTTGAAAATTATGATTTTGAAAAGGTTGGTATAGCCGAAGATGGAGAAATGAATGTATATGCAATAGATATATCAAATACTAACTTTCATTATAAGGAACAAGGTTATACATCATTAATTGATTATGACATGAGATATCTGTTATCAATTTTAGACGAAGAGCAAATAAATTTGATTGGCAGAGGGAATCAATTATTGCACTGGATAAAAAGTAATAAACATTGTGGTTATTGTGGTGCATTAAAAGAATTTAATTTGAGTGAAGAAGCTATGTTTTGTAAATGTAATGGATTAATGATTTACCCAACTATCTCACCTTGCGTATTAAGTCTTATCATAAAGGACGACAAGATTCTTCTTGCACGAAATGCTTTGTTCCCTGAAGGTTTATATAGTGCTTTGGCAGGCTTTATAGAAGTTTCAGAAACTGCTGAAGAAACATTGAAGAGAGAAGTGTTCGAAGAAGTAAGTCTTAAAGTTAAAAATATTAAATACTATGGAAGCCAGTCATGGCCATTCCCTAGTCAGTTAATGATCGCATATACATGCGAATACGAATCAGGAGATATAAAAGTTGATGGAGAGGAAATAGTAGATGCACAATGGTTTAGCATAGATAACTTACCAAACATTCCACCCTTATCTACACTGTCCGGAAGACTAATTAATTCTTATATCGAGGATCATTAGCAGCTCTTGTTGGAACTTCTTTTTTAGCTTTCGGCTCTTTAACAATCTCTTTAATAGCAGGCTCTTTTTTAACAGGTTTTTCAGTTTTTTGTACCTTAGGCTTTTCTGATTTAATTTTTTCTGCTTTTAGCTTGATATCTTTTTTTGGTTGAACAGGTGCCTTGGCTCCTTCTACTTTTTTATTCTCTACTTTTTTATTATCAGGTTTAGTAGTTTTATTATTATCGGCTAAAGGTTTGTTTACTTTTGGTTTATTAGCTGTATTTGGCCTTGAGTTTGCTTTATTCTGATTTGGGTTATTAGCATTGGCTTTTTGATTATTATTTCTATTAGGATTCCCTTTGGGTTTATTCTGTTGTCTTGGTTTCCTATTTCTATTTTGATTACTTGGCCTAGAAGTTTTCTTCTTTGGTTTTTCTTCTTTATCTATTCCAGCAATACTCTTAATCCATCCCACAAGTCCTTCTTTTTTCTTTTTAGGCATTTTTGGAGGTTTAATACCATCAACAAGTGGCTTCATTGCTTTTGATTTATTTTTGTCGTCCCTCCAACCTGTATCAGGCTCTGGGCTATTTGGCGTTAATTTATATGAATCTACATCTTTAATATCAGACGCTTTAACTCTAACAACCTTGTAATATGGTCTTGCTTTGTATGGATCTGCTATAACTAGAACTCTTATATTGTTTGTTCTTTCAATGTTGATAATATCTTGCCTTTTTTCATTCAAAAGATAACTAGCTACATCAGAAGGAACATAGACCTGAATTTCTCCAGTATTATCTTTAGCAGAGTCCTCTCCAATAATTCTAAGTATTGATTGCCCTAAAGATCTTGGACCTCTAACTAAAACATGTTCGATATCATAAGATTCATTTAACGAAGGTCTTAGTCTTTGTCTAGAAACTTCTAGCAAACCAAATTTTGAAATACCAGATATCTGTACTCTTGCTCTATCAGAATAAACTGCTTTTCTAAAAGCTGATTCAACCTTATCTTGATGAGAAGTATCAAGCATATCTATAAAGTCAATTACAACCAATCCTCCAACATCTCTTAGTCTTAATTGTCTTGCTACTTCTCTAGCTGCTTCAAGATTTGTTTTGTATGCAGTATCCTCAATATCCTTCCCTTTAGTAGATCGCGCTGAGTTAACATCGACAGCTGTCATTGCTTCAGTAGGGTCTATGACTATAGAACCACCTGATGTAAGTGAAATTTCTCTTTGAAATGCTAATTCTATTTGGGATTCAATTTGATATCTATTAAATAAAGGTATCTCTTCATCATAGAGCTTTACTTTATCTGCATGGTCTGGAATAACTGCATCTATAAACTCTTTAGCTTCTTTAAAGGTAGCTTCATCGTCTATAAGTATTTCTTCTATATCATCTTTAAAATAATCTTTAACAACTCTGACTATTAATTTATCATCACGATAAATCAGGGCGGGAGTAGGAGCTTCAGGTATTGTTTTATTAATTTCTTCCCATAAAGCTAGTAAATAAGCTAAATCTAGACTTAACTCTTCCGATGATCTTCCTAGGCCATTAGTTCTTACTATTGCGCTCATACTCTCAGGTATGTCCAATGAATCCAAAGCATCTTTTATTTGATCTCGTTCTTCCCCACTGATTCTTCTTGATATTCCACCAGATCTTGATGAATTTGGAATTAAAACAATAAATCTGCCTGCTAAACCAATTTGAGTAGTTAAAGCAGCACCCTTTGTGCCTCTTTCCTCTTTTGTTACTTGAACAATTATTTCTTGGCCTTCCTTTAAAGTACAAGTATTTTTACCCTCTGAATTTTTCTTATAAAATTCATTAGATAAGTCTTTAAGAGGAAGAAACCCATGTCTTTCAGACCCAAAATTTATGAATGCTGCATCTAGGCTAGATTCTATTCTAGATACTGTAGCCTTAAAAATACTTCCTTTAAGTAAAACTTTATCAGGAGACTCTGTATCAAAGTCGTATAGCTTTGCTCCATCAACTAGAGCAACACGAAGTTCATCACCATACGATGAATTAATTAGAATTCTTTTCATTTTATTCTCCCTAAGTATAGGAAGATAAGTCAGCAGTGTGCTTGTTTAAGCTTCTATCAGCAAGTCTTACGTATTCCGCTTACCTGATTAACTCTTTTAAGAGTTGTAAAAAAAACTGTTGTATTTATCTTACTTTTAATTTTTTTAACTAGTTTATCTAGTTATTTGTGTGTATATCCTATAGATTTGTCACATGCCTGTCAAAAAAATAGAAGTCGATGATGATAATAGTGGAAGAAGATTAGATAATTTTCTACTTTCTGTTTACAAGAATGTACCAAAATCTAAAATATATAACATAATTAGAAAAGGAGAGGTAAGGATTAACTCTGGAAGGGTAAAGCCTCATAGAAAAATTGAATTAGGAGATATAATTCGAATTCCGCCTTATCTAGATTCAGAACCAACTATAGATAGACATGAGCCGCAAGCATCATCTAAATTAATTAATGAATTGAAAAATCAAATTATCTTTGAAGATCAAAATTATATTATTCTTAATAAACCGCATGGTATAGCAGTTCACGGTGGAACTAAAAGTTTTGTTGGTGTTATTTCTGTAATGAGATCCTTGTATGATAATAATATTGATCTTTGTCATAGAATAGATAAAGAAACATCTGGGTGTTTAGTTTTATCTAAAAATAAGAAATCTAATAGACATTTTAATGAAAGCATCGTCAATAAGAATGTAAAAAAGAAGTATTTGGCTATTGTTAAAGGTCATTTAAGTAAAACATTAAAAGTTAACTCATCTATTGAAAAATCATTTGACACACAAACAAAATCTTTTATATCTGAAACTGGAAAAAAGGCAAATTCAATATTTAGACCAATTTCTAAATTAAACGCGGCTTCATTAGTGGAGGTTGAAATATCGACTGGTAGAACACATCAAATCAGACTTCAAGGCCAAGAAATAGGACATCCAGTAGTAAACGATGATAAATATGGGGATAGGGAATTTAATAAAAAAGATATCTTGAAGAAAAACAAAAGAATGGGCTTACATTCTCAGATAATTGAATTTAAAGATCAGAACAATAAAACTATTAAAGTTAAGGCTGAGCCTGATAGCTCCTTCAAAAGCTTAATAGAACTATTAAGCTAAAAATATATCAATCATTGTATAATTTTGATAGGATACGTTTTTTTTAAGGGCAAACTATGGCAGTTCAAAAAAGTAAAGTTACAAGATCTAGAAGAGGTCAAAGAAGATCTCATGACTCTCTTAAGGCTTCGACATTATCTATTGATCCAGTATCTGGTGAAAAGCATGCACGTCATCAAATGACTAAAGATGGTTTTTATAAAGGTAGGTTAGTAAAAGATTTAAGAAAGGTTGAAAAAGTAGAAGCTGAAGAAACTTCAGCTTAAGTAATGCCGAGGCATATAAGCTTACTTTTTCCTGGTCAAGGCTCACAATCTATTGGAATGCTCGATGCATTCACAACAACTGAAAAAAATAATACTTTAGCCATCTCAAAAGACTTATTCGATTTTGACTTATTTGAGGTTGCTAGAAATGGACCTGAAGAATTACTTAACAAAACCTCTATCACTCAGCCTGCTATTCTTGCTACATCTATTATTTTTTACGAAAAATTCTTAGCAATTACAAATAAAAAGCCTGATTTATGTGCAGGACATTCTTTGGGTGAATATTCTGCTTTAGTAGCATCTGAAAGCATCACTTTAAAAAAGGGACTAGAGCTCGTTAATAAACGCGGTAATTTAATGGAAGCTTGTTCAAAAGGATCAATGTTTGCAATTTTAAATTTAGATATTAAAACAATTAAAGAAATATGCTTGAAGGTTGAAAAAGATACTGGTGATACTGTTTCACCTGCAAATATTAACTCTATTAAACAGGTTGTAATTGCCGGTACAGATAGCGCCGCATCAATTGCTGCTGAGGAGTGTTTAAGTAATGGAGCAAAACGAGCCATTAAATTAAGTGTAAGCGTAGCATCACACTGCGAACTTATGAGAACTGCATCAGAATCTTTAGCTAAAGAGTTAACTGGTTATTCTTTTTCAACGCCTGCCTTTCCTATAATTCATAATTTTGACGCTTTGATTGAACATGATCCTAATGCCATACCTCAAAAACTGATTTCCCAGCTTACATCACCAGTTCAGTGGTCAAAATCTATGGAGATTATTAAAAAGTTTGATGGGATTGTTGTGGAATGTGGTCCAGGAAAGGTTTTATCTGGACTTGCTAAAGCAAACGGTTTAGATAATATATTATCAATGTCCTCTAAAACTTTTAAAGAAGATTTTAAAAAAATTATATGAGCAAAGAAATAGTATTTATATCTGGAGCATCGCGTGGAATTGGCACGTCAATAGCCTATCATTTTTCTAATTTAGGCCATACCGTCATAGGTACATCAAGAAATGATTTTGAATTTGAAAATAGTGCTGAAAATTTAATTCCACTAAAATTGGATATAACTTGCAGAGACTCTATTAGTGCTTGCCAAGCCTTCTTAAAAGAAAAAGATTTAATGCCTAGTGTTTTAATTAATAATGCAGGAATTACCGCGGATCAAATTTTTCTTAGGATGAAAGATGAGGACTGGGATAATGTTATTGCTACAAACTTAACTGGAACCTTTAATCTAACTAAAGCATTTCTTAAAAATATGATTAAGAAAAAAAATGGAAGAATTATTAATATTTCATCAGTATCTGGGTTAATGGGTAATCCAGGTCAAGTAAACTACTCTTCTGCTAAAGCAGGCTTAAGTGGATTTACTAAATCTTTAGCAAAAGAAGTTGGCTCAAGAGGCATTACTGTTAATTCAGTAGCACCTGGTTTTATTGAAACTGATATGACTTCATATTTAGATAAAAATTCAAAAGATGAAATTATAAGAGGCATACCACTAAATAGGCTTGGTTCACCAAAAGATATATCTGAAATAGTAGCTTTTCTAGCTAGTAATGAAGCTGCATACATAACAGGGCAAACAATTTCTGTTGATGGCGGCCTCTACATGTATTAATAAATGTGCAACTTTTTGATATTAGATGTAAAATGTGTCTCTTTTCAATAGGGAGTTAATATGAGTGTTGAAGACAGAGTAAAAAAAATAGTTAGTGATCAGCTTGGAACATCGATGGATGAAATCGAAATCGATTCATCATTTGTAGACGATCTTGGTGCAGATTCACTTGATACTGTTGAATTAGTAATGGCGCTTGAAGAGGAATTTGATCTTGAAATTGCAGATGAAGATGCTGAAAAAATCTCAACTGTTAATGATGCGGTAACATACATAAATTCAAATTCTTAGTAAAATTCTTTTTATTATCAAGTACCTAGCTTAAATTATTTAAGCATTTCGATTTAAATACAAAATCCAGAACTCTATATATTAGATTCCTGGATTCTGTATTAAAATTAATTAACTAATGAAGACAATTTCAAAAAAAAATATTTTTAAATTATTGCTATGTTGTATAGCTTTAATAATTTTAGTTACTTCTTTAAGTTATAGTCTTTTTATAAAATTACCTCCTACTCATTCAGATAAAAACTTTTATATAAATGATGGGGAATCGCTCACCAATGTTTTAAATAGATTGACCGATCAAACCTCCTCAAAAAAATTACTATTTAATATATTTTTAAAAATAAATGCCATAGATTCCTTTCAAGCAGGGGAGTATGAACTTTTTAATAATTTACAAGAAAACTTTATTGCTTTTAGTAAAGGAGATACAAAAAACAATATATTTATTATTAAAGAAGGTACTAATTTATACGAATTACAAAATCAGATAGAAGAGAGTGGATTAATTAATGATTGCCATTTATTGAAATGTATAAATTCAGAATTTACTTATAAAGAAGGAATATTATTTCCTAATACATATTTTTATAAATGGAATATGAAAGCATCCTCACTTCTTAATAAAAGTCATAATACGCAAATATCAATTCTAGACAATTTATGGATGAATAAAAATTCTAACAATCCTTTAAAAACAAAATATGAAGCACTCATTCTCGCGTCTATAATAGAAAAGGAAGCTGGAAATAATAAAGAAAAACCACAAATCGCTAGTGTCTTTTTAAAAAGAATAAAATTAGGCATGAGACTTCAAGCTGATCCAACAATAATTTATGGTTTATTGCCAAATTTTGATGGAGATATAAAAAAATCTGATATTCTTGATAAAGAAAATTTATACAATACATATATGATTTCAGGACTACCACCTTCACCGATTTCAGTTCCATCACTTACTTCTATTGAGGCTGCAATTAACAGCGCGCCAGGTGATTATTTATTTTTTGTTGCTGACACAAAATACTCACATCACTTTTCCAAGACCTATAAAGAACATGTATCAAAGATAGAGGAATTAGGGCTGAATAAATGAAAATAATTAGTTTCGAAGGAATTGAAGGGGTTGGGAAGTCTACGCAAATAGACTTACTAAATACTTATTTAATTTCTCAAGGATACAGAACTGAAGTTTTTAGAGAACCTGGCTCAACAATTACAGGTGAAATGATTAGAGATATTTTATTGAATTCACCAGAAGAGCTGTCTTATGAATCTGAGCTATTATTAATGTTTGCTGCTAGAGCCCAGCTTATTAACAATAAAGTTTCTAATTCAGATATAGACTTCATTTTATTTGATAGATTTTATGATGCATCTATAGCTTACCAAGGATACGGCAGAGGACTTTCTCTTGATCTGATCTATGATCTTATTTCTTTTACAAAATGCCCAAAGCCGGTAATTACATTTCTTTTAGATATAAGTGTTGAAGAGGGCTTTAATAGAAAAATTCATGATGTAAAGGATAGAATTGAATCTTCAGGTAATGAATTTTTTGAAAAAGTTAGATCTGGATATCTTTCAATTGCTCAATCTGACTCTGAAAGAGTTAAAGTTTTAAAAGCAAATGAATCGATCGATGTAATACATAAAAATATTCTTGAACATGTTCAAAAGATTTTATGAATCTAGATAAGTATCCTTGGTTAGAAGATATTTATGAATCAATAAATTTTGATAATTTGCCTCATGGAATAATTTTTAATGGTGCTTCCGGTATTGGTAAGACATTACTTGCAAAAAAAGTTGCTTCTACAATATTGATGAACTTCAATCCCAATATAAATACTAAGCATGCAACACTATTAGATAAAAATAATCATCCTGACATGTATTTACTTGATAAAGATAAATTAGGTGTTAATGACATTAGCAGAAGAAAGGAAAGTAAAAACTGGGATGAAGAAAAAGGATTCAAAGATGTTGTATCCTTTTTAACCTTAACGCCTTCCATATCAAAAAATAAAGTTGTATTAATTTTAAATGCAGACCTAATGACAGATGGTGCACAAAATGCATTATTAAAATCTCTGGAGGAACCAGCGCCTTATTCATATATTATTATGACAACAAACAGACCAAAGGCACTAAATCAAACAATTTATAGCAGATGTCAGGTTATAAATATTAAGAATTTAACCCTATCTGAAACTAACGAATGGCTAAGTAGAGAAGGCATTAGTGACTTTAACGCAATTGATTTCCCAAGCTTTTCAACTCCCTTTAAAATTATTGAAGACATTCAAAATGATAATCAAAATGCATACAAAGAATTTATATCAATAATAGATGATTTTATAATTCATAAGACCGATCAATCTCAAGCTATAAAATTATTCAGTGATTTAGATTTATCTTTTATGGAGAAGATTAGCTTTCTTGTAGAATTCCTGAAAATTATTTTGATGTCTAGAATTTTACAAAATGATTTAGGTGGCACTTATAAAAATTTTAATATCGCAAAATTTAATAAGCTTAAAATTTCAAATATTATTAATGATTTAAATCAGCTTAGATATGATTTTTATAAAGTAACCTCTATAAATGAAACTCACGTTCTTAATTATTTCTTTAGTGAGCTAAAACAATCTATCAAGCAATTGTAGTCCCGCCATCAACTACAATAGTTTGACCATTAATATAATTCCCAGCATCAGAGGCTAGCATTACAGCTACTCCTGCAATTTCATGAGGCTCACCTATTCTTTTCATAGGAGTAGTGCCTAGAACTGATTTAAGTATTTCAGGATTCTCCCATAAGGCTTTTGCAAAATCTGTCTTAATAAGCCCTGGAGCAATTGAGTTAGCTCTAATATTTTTATGGCCAAATTCAGTAGCAATGTTTTTAACAATCATCACATCTGCAGCTTTACTTATATTATACGCCCCTAGGATTGGACTCCCTTTGATAGCTGCAATACTTGAGACAATAATAATAGAACCATCTTCTTTTTCAATCATATGCGGCAAACATAAGTTACATAAAATTTGATTAGATCTTATATTGTTATGAATCACTTTATCAAATTGTTCGTTAGACATATCAAGCATTGAACCCATATACGTGTTTGTTGCTGCATTGCATACAAGAGTATCAATCTTACCGAGTAAATTTATAGTTTCATCTACAAGGCTTTTGAGTTGATTTTCATCTCCAATATTACATGTAATTGGAAATGCAACTTCTTTACCGACCTCATCATTTATTTCCTTAGCTGCAGATTTACATGCATCTATTTTGCGAGAAGATATGATTACATTCGCTCCCATCAAGGCAGAGTGTCGAGCAATAGATTTACCTATCCCTCTCGATGATCCTGTTATTAAAATTGATTTATCTTTAAGGTTAAATAATGACATTTTTATGACTATAATTGATTACTAATTATTAAATATTAACATGATTGAAATATACGGAAAAACATTTTGTCCCTATTGTGATAAAGCGAAGGCGTTATGTGAACGTGAAGGTTATGAATATAAATACAAACAACTTGATGAAGATTTTACTCGTGAAGGTTTTTTTGATTTATTTCCAACAGCTAGAACGTTTCCACAAATAAAGATTAATGGTGATAGTATTGGTGGTTATACAGAATTAGAAGAATGGTCAACTAACAAGGAATAAATTATGGAACAATTTAATAACTTCTTACTATTATTAGATAGCAATTTAAGTGGATCATGGTGGTTCCCAGCATTACTAATAGGTACTGGTATATTTTTTACTATTTATCTAGGATTTCCACAGTTTAGATTTTTTGGTAAAGCATGGAAACTTGTATCTGGTAATAAAAAATCTGATGGGGAAGGAGAAACAACCGGTTTTGAGGCTTTAACAACTGCAATGTCAGGTGCTATCGGCACTGGAAATATTGGTGGTGTTGCTTTAGCTATCTGGACTGGTGGTCCAGCTGCTATTTTCTGGATGTGGATTACTGCAATATTCGGAATGACAACAAAATTTGTTGAAGTTACATTAGGTCACAAATATCGAACCAATCTCGAAGATGGCTCAATATCTGGAGGCCCTATGTATTACATAGAGCATGCTCTAAATATGAGATGGGCTGGTATTCTTTTTGCTTTTTTAATGATGATTACAGCTATCGGTTCTGGGAATATGCCACAAATAAATAATATAGCTTTAGTAATGAATACAGAATTTTCTGTACCAAAACTATTCACAGGTTTATTTCTTGGAATTTTATTATGGATCATAATAATTGGTGGCATAAAGAGAATTGCATCTGTTACAAGTAAGATTATTCCTATAATGGGATTGGTATATTTTGGTGGAGCTTTAATTATTCTTGTAGAAAATTATCAAAATATTATTCCTTCTTTTAATGCTATATTTGGTCAGGTTTTTACTGGCTCTGCTGCTATGGGTGGGTTTTTGGGTGCTAGTTTTGCAATGAGTTTAAAGTACGGTGTAGCAAGAGGCTTATATTCAAACGAAGCTGGTCAAGGATCATCTCCTATAGCTCACGCATCATCAAAAAATAAATCAATTGATCAAGGAGTTGTTTCAATTTTAGAACCATTTATAGATACCATTGTTGTATGTACTGTTACAGCTTTAGTTATTTTATCTAGTGGCGTTTGGACTGAAAAGTTCGATACCAACTTTTCTAAAACAGATATGATTATTTTAGATGGTACATACAGTGATGAAACAAAAGAAGATAAAAGTTTTGTCTATCCAGATGATATTACTGAGTTAACTAAATATGTTCAAAACATTGATTCTAAGGTTAAAGAGTTCAATGGATCTTTAGAAGTCAAAAATGGGAAAATATTAAGTAATGATATTACCGTTATTCACTTAAGATCTATAGCTGAAAATATTAGCATCAAAGGTTCAAATAAAGATTTATTTAATGGATTGTTAGAAATAGTAAATGGAAAAGTTAATTCTGCGTCATACGTTGACGAGACTCAAATACTGAAAAATGATTCAGTATCATTCGAAGGCAAGTCATTAGTTAGTTCAGCTGAATTAACAGCTAAAGCTTTCTCAAATGGAATACTTGGTGACTATGGCGGCAAGCTAGTTGCAATAGCTTTATTATTGTTTGCATTTTCAACTGCAATTACATGGTGTTATTACGGAGATAGATCTACGGCATATATTTTTGGAGAGAGAGGGGTGTTTTGGTATCGTAATTTTTATGTTCTATGTTTCATATCAGCAGCTGTTATCGATACATCAATAGTTTGGAATATAGCTTATGTAGTTGTTGCTTTAGTTTCTATACCAAACTTAATAGCACTCTTTCTTTTAAGAGATGAAATGAAAGACTTAACAAACGAATTTATACAAAATAATAATTCTTAAAAAGTTTTTTTAAATAAGTATATGAACAAGTCAATTGTTATTATCGCTGTTTTATTTTTTATATCATCTTGTGGTGGGGGTGGTGGATCTTCTGAATCTAGTGATACTATTTCAATTAATCCTATTATTAATAATTTTTCAACCTCTCTATCCTCAACTACAGTTGGTAATTCAGTTGAATTATCATGGAACACTTCTAATACAATTAGTTGCAGTGGGAGTGGTGACTGGAATGGAATTAAATCTCAATCAGGAACCCAGACATTAATTTTATCTGAAGTAAAAACCTTTAGCTTTGTATTAACTTGCAGAGGTGAAGATCCACAAAATACTGTTTCAAAAACAGTAACTGTAGAAGTCTCAGAATCAAATGATGTATCAACAGATATATACAGTGAAGATAAGTCATCATATTGTGTAGTTCCTGAAAATAACTCATCCTCATATTGGATTGAAGATTTTTCTTCAGATATTTTGGATGACAATATTTTTACCTATCAAGAATCTAACGGATTTTGTATAACTCCTGGATGTCCAAATGGGGACTCTGATTTTGTTCAGGGTTGGGGGAATGGAGAAGCTCAATATTATACGAGTTGCAGGGATGGGTATTCAAAAAATTGTGACTCAACAAAAAATACCACTGAAAATGCCTTTATTGAAGATGGCTTCTTAAAAATACAACCTATATTCAATGATTCCGATCCCTTTAATGACCCTTATTGTTCAAATGGAAGTTGCTCTTATACATGGGATTATACTTCTGCAAGGATTATGACTTCTAGCAAAAAAATAATTTCTCCTGGCACAGAAGTTACAGTATGTTTTAGGCACCCAGAAGGATCAGGCCATTGGCCAGCGTTCTGGATGCTTCCACAAGGTTTTATTGAGGGTCAAAAAACATGGCCAAATGATGGTGAAAATGATCTAGTCGAGCATATGCAAAATCATCAAGCATATGAAACGCAATCAACTGTTCATTTTGGATCATCAGATAATGCTAATTATATTTATAAAATTGAATCAGTTCCTGCTGATGTGGATTTTTATGATAAATTTCATTCAATAACTATGAGATGGGAGACTGATAAAATAGAATATTTTTTAGATACACAAACGGAGCCTTATTTTTCTTTAGTTAAAAGTAATGAAACAGCTTTTAATAATTATTATTGGCCATTTAATGAAGATTTTTATCTATTAGTCAATGTAGCAACTGGAGGAACTAGCGGTGGAACACCAGATAGATCTAAATATTGTCAAAACCAAGAATGCTCTAACCTAGATGACAAGGATAAAGGAAGAATGCTTATTGATTTCATTGAAATCAAATCTATTGATTAGCATTCCTTTTGCTTAGTTCAATCATTACATCTTTTATTGATAATTCTTGAGACTTAAGAAGTACTATCAAATGAAATAATAAATCTGCTGATTCATCTATCAATCGACCATCATTGGTAACTGCGGATATTGCAGTCTCTCCAGCTTCCTCAGTTACTTTTTTTGATATTTCTTTTACTCCTTTTTGCAACAATGAATTTATATAAGAACCCTCATGATTTTCTATTTTTCTGTTGTCAACCAAGCCTTCTAAAATATTAATTATTTCAATTGGGTTTTTAGATTCAGATTCAAAACAAGAATAATTATCTTTATGGCATGTAGGCCCTAATGGTTTAGCCTTAACTAATAGAGTGTCGTAATCACAATCTAATTCTATAGATTTTACTATTAGCTTGTTGCCGGACGTTTCTCCTTTGGTCCATAGCCTTTGCTTGGACCTGCTATAAAAAGTAACCTCATCAGTATTTAGAGTTATTCTAAGTGATTCATTATTCATATATCCAAGCATTAGAACATTAAATGATGATGCATCTTGAACAACAGCAGGTATAAGACCTTTGTCGTTCCATTTAATTTTATTTATATCCATATTTAATACCTAACCTTGATTGATTCATTTTTTAAATAACCTTTTAACTCGTTAATGTTTATTAAATTTTTATGAAATACACTTGCAGCTAAAGCTCCGCTAGATTCTGTTTTACTTAAAACATCTTTAAAGTGCAATTTATTGCCTGCTCCGCCAGAAGCAATTAGGGGAACATCACAGTTACGAAGCATTAAGTTTATTTGATTAATATCATAGCCATTTTTAACTCCATCTTGATTCATGCAATTTAATACAATTTCACCTGCACCTAATTCTTGAATAGTATCTATCCAATCCATTGTTTCTAAATTAGTATTAGTTATTGTTTTTTCATCACCAGTATGAGAAAAAACAATAAATTTATTATCAACAGACTTTGAATCTATACCAACCACAACACATTGACTTCCAAACTCATCTGCGAGCTCTCTTATCAAATTAGGTCTTTTTAAAGCAGGACTATTTATTGATACTTTATCAGCACCAGAATTTAATATATCTTTTGCATCACTTATACTTTTAATACCTCCAGCAACACAGAAGGGAATATTAATAACTTCAGCAATAGACTTAACCCATTCTTTAGAAACAATACCATCATATGTACTTGCACCAATATCATAAAAAACTAATTCATCAGCACCTTCATTGTTATACCTGATCGCTAGATCTAATATTGATCCTACAACTTCATGACCTTTAAATTTAATACCTTTAACAACTGCATTATTTTTTACATCTAGACATGGAATAATCCTTTTAGTTAGCAATTTTAAGATCCTCTAAAGATATTTTATTTTCATAAATTGCCTTTCCAACTACACATTCATGACAATTTATTAATTTTAGTTTATTGATGTCTTCAATAGAGCCAATACCCCCAGAAGCAATCAAGTTAAGTCTTTTATTTTTTAAGATTTGCTTATAAATACTTGTATTAGGTCCTTGAAGTGTTCCATCTAAAGAAATGTCAGTAGCCAATATATTCTCAATCCAATGATTCTCATCAATGTAATCAAATAAATTTATATTAGTATTTTCTGTCCAACCGTTAACAGATAAAAGAGGTTTATGATTAATAATATTAAAATCTAAACCATATATTATTTTCCTTAATGGGAAGTTTGCTCTAAGCTCATTTTTAAAAACTTTATCAGTAATCGCGGCAGTCCCAACAATAATTCTATCAACCCCATAAGTAAATAATTTTTCTACTTTGTTAATATTCCTTATCCCGCCACCAACCTGAACTTTAATTTCATTAATATTTGCAATTTGTTTAATTAAATTAAGATTTTCATCTCCACCAGACTTTGCAGCATTTAAATCTACTATATGAATATATTTAAAACCAGCATCTCTAAATTTATATACTTGTTCAGTAGGGCTGTTGTTATATTCTGATACATTAGAATAGTTACCTTTAAGTAATCGAACACACTTACCATCAAGTAGATCTATAGCAGGAATTATTTTCATATCAAACTAATAAAATTTTTAATGAACTTTTCACCAACATCAGATGATTTCTCAGGATGAAATTGACAACCTATAAAATTATTTTTTCTTACGATTGAAGTAAATTTTTTTCCATAATAGCTATAACCAATGAGCATATTCGTTACTATCTGTATAAAAGCTGTTAGCAAAATAGTAATATCCATCAAGATTACTCTCCATATCTGACTTAACCTTATTCCAGCCCATCTGTGGAACTTTAATATCTGTGCTTGGCTTAAATTTTTTAACAACACCACTGATTAAGCCCAAGCAATTAGTATCATCTTCTTCAGAGTAATCAAAGAGTATCTGCATTCCAATACATATACCAAGTGTTGGCTTATTAGTTTCTTTAATTAACTTAATTAAGTTTTTTTCTTTTAATGTTTTCATCACAATACCTGCCGACCCAACACCAGGCAGAACATATGCATCCATTGCAGCTAATTCTGATAAGGAGCTTGATATTGAAGGGTTAATACCAATTCTTTTAAAAGAGTAATAAATAGAATTCAGATTAGCTCCACCACAATCTATAATTCCAATTTTCATAGAATTCCTTTAGTGGATGCAACATAAGCATTATTTTTTTGTAAAGCAGCACTAAGGGCTCTTGTAAAGCTTTTAAAGGTCGCCTCTACAATATGATGACTATTAGATCCCTTTGTTTCAATATGGCATGTAAAGCTAAGGGTATTTACAAATGATATAAAAAAATGCTCAAACATTTCTGTAGGAAAATCACCCACATATTCTCTTAATTTTGACGTTTTCATTTTAAGAAGATTTCTTGACGACATATCAATACTTACTTTGGATATAGTTTCATCCATAACTAACGATTCGCTTGAAGAGTATCTTTCAATCTTATTTCTCTCACCAAGTGCGGCTTTAAATGCATCACCAAGAGCAATTGCAACATCTTCAATTGTATGATGTTCATCAATTTCTAAATCACCAATGCAATTGATGGTAAGGTCAAAGCTACCATGCTTTGCAAATTGCTCAAGCATATGATCAAAGTACTTAAGCCCAGTATCGATATTGTAGTTACCAGATCCATCAATATTTAAATTAATAAATATATCTGTTTCATTTGTAGTTCTTTTAATAAATGATGTTCTAGATAATTGAGATATATCTTGTAAAGCATATTTCTCTCGAACACTTACTGCCTTAGTGTGAGCATCAAGAGTTTCTGCATCAGCTAAAGTTTTTACAGTCTGTGCTAAATTTATAAATCCCTCTGATGTAGCTGTTTGGAATGTAATAATTTTACCAAAATCCTTAACTGATAGCCCAGAATAGGTTTTTGCTGCTCCTGCTGTAGGTAACGTATGATTTGATCCTGAAGCATAGTCACCAAATGATTCTGGTGAGTATTTCCCACAAAAAACAGATCCAGCATTATTGATATGAGGAATAATTTTTGAAAAGTCATCATCTAAAAGAATTAAGTGTTCAGGCGCATTATTATTTATAAAATCTATTATCAATTGATCATTTTTTGCATTGACTAAATAAATATTATTAAGACTTTGTTTTAAAATATCTTGTCTTGTTAACAATTTACTTTGAAGATTAATTTCATCTGAAATATTCTTGATAAGAGTATTATTCTTAGAAATTAGAACGGCTTTAGCATCGATGCTATGTTCGAGTTGAGATAATAAGTCTGACGCAATTATATCAATTTTAGATATATCGTCTGAGACAACATAAACTTCACTTGGTCCGGCTGGCATATCAATTGATACATCTTTGTTAACCATAATTTTTGCTTCAGTAACATATTGATTTCCTGGCCCAAAGATTTTTAGACACTTAGGTATAGATTTTGTTCCATAGGCCATAGCAAAAATAGCTTGAGAGCCACCAACTTTAAAAACTTTTTTTATATTTAACAAGTTAGCTACCCATAAAATTGTTGGATCTATATTTCCATCTTTATTAGGTGGAGTGCATATAATAATATTTTTACAGCCAGCAATAATAGCTGGTATGGCTTGCATGAGAAGAGAACTAAATAAAGGTGCAGTTCCACCAGGAATATATAGGCCAATTACATCAATAGGTTTGAATTCAGACCATAAGTTAACTCCTTTTGTGGTTTCTATATTTTTAATTGATAACCCATCTAGCTGTTTCTCATGATATTTTCTTATATTCGAACTAGCTACTAATATAGCGTTCTTAAGATCATCATTTAATAACTTATCTGCACTTTTGAATTCAGGTTTAGTTACTTTTAATTTATTAATAACTTTCTCATTAAGAATCTTTGAAATTTCTTTCAATCCATCATCGCCACTTTCTATAACTATTGATTTAAATTTTTTTAAGGTTGCAATATTTTTTGAAGACATTTTAGATTCTTCAAATTCTAAGATAGGTAGTTTTTTCTTGAGAACTATTTCTTTCATTTAATTTAGTATCTTTTCGACAGGCATTACCAATATAGAGGAAGCTCCATTCGATTTAAGTTTTTCCATAGTTTCCCAAAAAATAGGTTCTTGACATAAGGCATGTATCGCTACTTTTTGATTATTTTCTAGAGGAATTATCGTTGGTGATTCAGAGCCTGGAAGTAACTTACAAATTTCTTTAACTTTTGATGCATCAGCATTTAACATTACATATTTACTTTCTATTGCATCAACAACACCCTGCATTCTGCTGATAACTTTATCAGCAATTTTTTGTTTACTGACACTTATGTTTTTGTTTTTTATTAGAACTGCTTGTGATTCTAGAATCACTTCTATTTCTTTTAAATTATTGGCCTCAAGTGTTGAACCTGACGATACTAAATCACAGATACAGTCTGACATTCCTATGTATGGTGTCAGTTCAACCGATCCATGTATATTTATTATAGAAGCTTTAATATTTTTATCCTGTAAATATTTTTTAACAATATTAGGGTAAGAAGTAGCTATTTTTTTATTTTTAACATTTTTCATTTTTGAAGCCTGAGGGGCAGCAAAAGATAATCGACATTTTGAAAAACCTAACTTAAATATTTTATCTATATAGTTTTTTTTAAATAAAGTTTTTTCTATAAGTACATTTTCTCCCACTATAGCTAAGTCGGCATCTCCATTTGAAACAAGTGATGGTATGTCGTCGTCTCTTACAAATAAAATATCTATTGGAAGGTTGCTTGATTTGGACAACAACTTATCTCCCTTAGCAGTAAAATTTATACCTGATTTCTTAATTAAATCTTTGCTTTGATCGGAAAGCCTTCCATTCTTTTGAATTGCAATAGTTAATCTATTTTTCATTTACTAATCCTCTTCAATATTTTTTGATAACCTTTGTTTGGTTCATTTACTAAAAATCTAGCAACTCTCGTTACTGTTGTTGTACTTGTTTTTAATTTACTAGCTATTTCTCTATAAGATAATTTATCTTGATAAAGAAGTTGTGCAACGGCCCAACGTTCTTCTAATGCTTTAAGTTCGGAGGGAGTACATAGATCTTTTAGAAAATCATTAACCTCACTTTTATTTTTTAAGAGTAATATTGCATTGTCTATATTTTTCATGTGTAGCAGTGTATTACTATGCTAATACAATGTAAACAAAAAAAAGGCACTTTATTTAGTGCCTTTTAAATTTATTAATCAATTAATCATTGGGGTTAAACCATAATGGAAGAACTGCAATTAAAAGACCTGTGACATAAAACATCCAGGCACCAACAGTTCCAATCATATTTCCACCATTAGCCATATTTTCTATGAAAGCTTTTGATCCAGGTCCAATTTCGAGAGCACCATTGGCAGCATCTAATGCCGCAAGAGCTTCTGCATGACCTTCATATGTTCCTGTGACCCAGCCACCGAGATTCAGTCCTAAAAGGAAAACAGAAACTGCAAAAGCAGTAGCAATAACTTTTGCTAAAGTATTAGCTCCTTTTTCAATCATGACGCTAGAAAATCTAGCTGCTATCCACACCGCAATAACTGTAGCTAAAAAGACAGTTGCATTTGCACCTCTTGAAGTTGCAAAAAGTTCCCACAATGAAATTTCTGCAGTAACACTTGTAATAATATCCATTTTTTCTCCTATTGATTTATATAACTATCTTCATTTAGCCATTTTTAACAATTATTTGCAAATGAGAATCATTCGCATTAGATAAAAGCTAAATATAAATCAATGCTTATCGAGCATTGAAACTATTTCTAAATGATTGGTATTGGGAAATTGGTCAAAAATTTCAATGTCTGAGATTGAAAAACTATCAAGTAATTTTATATCTCTAATGTAAGTCTCTGGATTACATGAAACATATATAACTTTATCAAACCTTTTCAATATATTTAATACATTATCAGTTAACCCCGACCTTGGAGGATCAACTAATATATGTGAGAAGTTGTAAGCACTAAAGTCATGGTCATTCATTCTTCTAAAAACTCTTCCTTCTAAAAGTTCAGTAACCTCATCATCTGATAGCCTAGCATAGTTAACGTTATCTATATTATTACTAGCTATACCTTTATTTAAACATCTTATAGATTGCCTATTATTTTCTGTTGCAAATACCTTTGAAAAATATTTTGCTAAAGGAAGAGTGAATGTTCCAGATCCACAATAAAGCTCTAAAAGATCTTTGGGTTTTTTAATCATTTGTATGACCTTTTGCACCATCCGAGGCATCATAAAGTGATTTGGCTGATAGAAGGATTGATCAGTTTGATAAAGGGTTATATTTAAACCATCGATTGTATCAACAAGAAGGTCGTCTCTAGAGCAATAAAATTCTTTCCTAGCTCTGATAATTAGTTGAATATTAAATTTAAGTGAAATCTCATTAGCTCTAATCTTTAGTTCATCAGTAATTTTTTTGTGATACACAAAGGAAACCATCACTTCATTATTAGAGTTACATCTGTAATTAATTTGAAACAATTTTGTTTTAATCAAATCATCTCTATTAATTTCTATTAGTATTTGAGGCATTAAATTAGCTATGCATGGTCTAGCTATATCAAAATATTTTAAATATATTTTTTCACCTTTAACATCATGCATTATGTAATGATTTTTCTGATATCCAAATTCGCATCTAGATCTATAACTAGTTGAGGGACTATGATTAATAACTACAGAGCCACTAAAGTGTTTTTTTAATTCAATATTAGTTAATGTAAATTTATCCATTTTAATTTATAAAAAATGACGTAATTAAATATAAAATCACTATAAATGTTATATTAAGCACTATAAATAGAGTAATTATTTTGATTAATGACAGGTTCTTTAAATCATTTTCAAGTTCTGATGAGGTTCGTACCCCAAGAAATGAATTTAAAACTCTTTTTAACCACATATAAATATTATGAATAAAATTATTAACATTACTAAATCAGCTGAAGAGTATCTTGCAAAACTCCTAAATGATAAAAATGAATCTGATTTATCGGTCAGAATTTTCATATCTGATCCAGGAACTCCAAAGGCTGAAACCTGTTTAGCCTATTGTAAACCAGAAGAAGCAGGACAAGATGATGAAATTATTAAATTAGATCTAATAACAGTAAATGTAGAGAAGCGTAGTATTCCTTTTTTAGCTGCTGCAGAAGTTAATTTTGATAACGATACATTTGGTGGCCAACTAACAATTAAAGCGCCCAACGCTAGATTACCTAATATTTCTCCTGATAGTCCTCCAGAAGACAGGATAAATTATGTTATATATAACGAAATAAATCCTATGCTTGAATCTCATGGGGGCGAAGTTAGCTTGGTTAAATTTACAGATAAAGGAGAAGCTATTCTCCAATTTGGAGGAGGTTGTCAGGGATGTGGAATGGTGGATATAACACTCAAAGATGGAATAGAAAAAACATTGCTTGAACAAATACCTGAACTAACTTCTGTAATGGATTCAACAGATCATTCAATTGATGACAACGCTTTTTATAAGAGCTAAATTTTATTAATTGATATAATTACCCCAAAATAGGGGTGGTCAAAATAATGAATTTCTTCATTAAAAATTCTTCTTTCTTCGTCTATAAAAATTTTAATTTCATCAAAGCCTTTAATACCTTCCTTTTTAGGATTTAAAGTTTTAATTTTTTTGAATGTATTTTTTTTATTTAATTTAATTTCAACTGAAGGAATGGTAGATACTTTATTATTATTGGTTAGAATCTTATTCTCATAATTTTCTATATGCACTCTAGTAATATCTTTTAATTCAGATTCCTCAGCTATACCTATATACGCCTTAAGATCTGCATGAAGAAACCTTGTCTTATAAAATTTTAAGTAATATCCGTATTTTTTATCAATATTGATATCAGCAAGATAATTGGATGATTCTTTATCTTCTATATTTTGTACCCAGCTATAACTATCCAAAACGTTATAATTAGAGCTATTTATTAATTTTGTATTTAATTTCTTAAGATGACTAAGACTTGATGATTTTCTAAACCAGTTACCTGGATTAGGGGCTCTGATAACCTCAGACTTTTCCTGGGATTCTCTTACTCTTTTTGGTTTAAAATTATCAAACATTGATGTAAAAAATGATTTCTCTTTATTTTTTTTAAATAAAGATGTGGAATTGATTGAAAGAGCTGGAGAATAGAATCCTAGTAATTCTGAATTAGGAATATTCAACTTGGCATCAAAACTCTCATCGCTCTGAATTTGATTATGTTTAAAAACTATTAACTCAATTTTGTATTCTTCTAATGCATTATTTCCAAAAACTGATAGTGATGATAAAGAAATTATAAATAAAATGATTTTTTTATATGATTTCATTAATTAATTCCGTAGTTTTTCTTCTTCTAACTGAAGCTATATTTTCTTTTATATTAATAACAAATTTATTGTCTTTATTAATGCTATAAATATTGGGCTTATTTGTAACGAGAGTCAATATTCGCTCAAAAACTTCCTTTTTAATATTTGTTGAAAGCATAAAACTGGTTTTATTATTATTAGATGAAATTTTAGTTATGCCAGAATTTTTAATTAAAATTCCAAGTTCGGCGTTGCTTATCAAGTTACTGACCTCATCTGGCAATGCACCACACCTATCTATCAGATTAGATTTAATCTCATTTAATTCCTTGTTATTAGTTACTTTATTAATAGATTTATATATTTTTAATCTTTCTAGTGCAGAAGGAAGGTATTTATCACTAATATATGAAGAATCATAAAAATTAATTTCAGTTTGAATTAATTCCTTTTCATCATTGTTCTTAAATTTATCTAATGCATTTTTTAACATAGATAAGTAAAGACTGATTCCCACAGAGTTAATATGTCCACTCTGTTTATCCCCAAGCATTTCACCACCACCTCTTATTTCTAAGTCTTCTTGAGCTATAAAAAAACCAGACCCAAGACCAGATAATCTTATTATTGAATCAAGCCTTTCTTTAGCAATTTTAGATAAATCAGCAACTGGAATTAAAAAATAACAGTAACCTTGTTTATTTGATCGACCAACTCTCCCTCTTAATTGATGAAGCTGAGATAGCCCAAAATTTTGTGCATCTATAATTATGATTGTATTAGCATTTGGTATGTCTAATCCCATTTCAACAATAGTGGTGCATATAAGTATATCTAGGTCACCTGTATCAAACCTTGACATTACATTTGATATATCTTGTTTTTTTAATTTTCCATGAGCTATATCAATAGAAACTTCAGGTAACAAACTATTTATATCTCTTTTTAGCATATCCATTTTAGATATGTCATTTTGAACAATGAAACATTGACCTCCTCTTGAAATCTCCCTTGATAATGCTTCTTTTATCAACTGATTACTTTGAACTTTCAAAAATGATTTAATACTAATTCTATTTGTTGGTGGTGTATGAAGAAATGAAAATTCTTTAAGTCCTGAAAATATAAAATTCATAGTTCTTGGTATTGGTGTTGCTGATAAATATAAAATATGAATATTTTCTTGTTTAGATTTAATAACATCCTTTTGTCTTATTCCAAATTTATGCTCCTCATCGACGATTAAAAGACCTGTGTTATTAAAATTTATACCGGAAGTGAATAGGGCGTGTGTTCCAATCAATATATCAATATCGTTAGCATTGAACGATTTAACTATATCTACTTTATCCTTTGCAGAAGTATGCCTATTTAATAGCTTTATATTTAATGGAAATTTTTTGTAGCGCTCTAGAAATGATTCAAAATGCTGATCTGATAAAACTGTACTTGGACACAATAAAATCACTTGTTTTGAGGAATGAACTGAAATATATGCTGCTCTCATAGCAACTTCTGTTTTTCCAAAACCCACATCACCACATAAAACTCTATTCATTGGTTTAATTAGCCCGATGTCTTTTTTAATACTATTTACAGCTTCAATTTGATCGGGTGTTTCTTTGTATGGAAATTCTGCATTGAATTCATCAAAGTCTTTATCATCTATCTTTAAAACAGCAGAGTTTGATGCTCTTCTTCTGGATTCTACATCTAAAATTTCTGCAGCGTGATCATATGCTCTTTTAGAAGCTTTATCTTTATTTTTAAGCCATCTAGTAGAAGATAAAGAATCTAAAGAGACTTCATCAATGATATTATTTTTATGGTATTTACTAACGAGTTCAACACTTCTAAGAGGGACATATAGTGACTCATTAGATGAATAAATAATTTTTATATATTCATTTGAAATACCATTTGCTTTAACTACTTCAAGGCCTTCATATTTTCCAAGGCCATAATTTTCATGAATAACGAGATCACCATTTTTAAACATTACATCTTTATCTACAACTTTATGATGGTGTCTTGTTTGGTGTAATATTTCTTCTGATGTATTTGTAAAAAATTCTCTATGAGCTACCAAAATATTATCAACAATCAATGGCCTAATAACTGGTGACATCATTATGTTAATGCCAGGTTCAGCATTATCGATTTGATTTATTTGTTTAACATCAGGTAAGTATTTCTCTAAGAGGCTTTCATATTGGCTATTAATAGAGGTTAGAAAGACTTTTACATTAATGTTATCAATTGATTTCTCGTCCATTACTTCATCAAAATTATTATATAAAAAGTCTTCATATTTATTAGATATAGATAATAATGAAGCGGTTTCTAACTTATCTTTTATTAAGGATACATCTGTAAACATATCAGATGGTTTTAGTATTGGTCTTTGAGAGTCAATATTTTCGTCTGAATATCGCTCATCAATAAATTCTTTATAGCCCTTTAAAAGAATCGAAAAATTTGAAGCTTTAATGAATTCATATGATTTAAATAAATCAAAAAAATCAGAAGTTTTATTAAAGAACAATGGTAAATAAATTTCAGAGCCCTCAGCTAATTCATTCTTATTTAATTTTTGAAATATCTCACAATATCTTTCATCATTATCTTGAAAATACTCTCTCCAATTATCTTTAAATATTTTAAGACTATTTTTATCAAGTGACTGAATAGACCCCTTCGACAAATTAAAATGATTTATTGTTTCTATAGATAATTGTGATTCCGGATTGAATAGTCTTATAGATTCTATTTTGTCATCAAAGATTTCTATTCTTAAAGGATTTTTATAAATAGGGGTATATATATCTACAATACCCCCTCTGAATGAATATTCATTAATGGATTCAATCCTATTAACTTTTTTATAGTTTAGAGATGACAGGATACCTTCTAATGAACTAATGCTTAAAGTATCTCCAATACTAAACCGATTAACAGATTTAAAAAAATCTATAGTTGGATATATTTCAAATAGATTTTTAACTGTAGATATAAGGATTTTATTATGATTATCTTCAGAATTTAAGATTCTAAATCGTTCTTTAAGTATATTTTGAGGGATTGAGAAATGATCATAGGGTAAAATTTCATTCTCAGGAAAGTAGTCAATTTCAAATTTATTTAAATAAAGGTCTAATTCATTCTTTAATAATTTAGCTTCTTTATTATCTTCTACGATTATGCATACAGATTTAGTGTCTAGTTTGAATCTATTGCATAATTCAAATGCAATTCTATGGTCTTGTTTTTTCGTCATTAGAGTCTGTATAATATCCGCGTATTCTAACAATCAAATAACTTAAAGGGTAAATATGGAATTAAATTTTTCAAAAGAAGATCTTGAATTTAGAGATGAGCTGAGATCATGGCTTGCCAATGATTATCCAAAGCATGTCAAAGACAAACAAGACAATGCTGAGCCTCTTACTAGACAAGACATGGTTGATTATCACAAAGCAATTTCAGCAAAAGGATGGATGGGCTATAACTGGCCTGTTGAATATGGTGGAACAGGTTGGTCAGCAACTCAACTTTACTTATTTAACAAAGAATTTGGTCTTGCTGGATGTCCTCCGTTACTGGCATTTGGTGTAAGTATGGTTGCTCCGGTTATATACACTTTTGGTAATGATGAGCAAAAAGCTAGATTCTTGCCTGATATCCTAGATTTTAATACTTGGTGGTGTCAGGGATATTCTGAACCTGGATCAGGATCTGATTTAGCATCTTTAAAAACAAAAGCTGTTATGAGTGAAGATGGTTCTCATTACATTGTTAATGGTGCTAAAACATGGACTACATTGGCACAAAGTGCTGATTGGATTTTTTGTTTAGTTAGAACTGAAACTACTCAAGTCAAACAAGTAGGCATTTCATTCGTGCTAATAGATATGAAAGATCCGGGAATTGAAGTTAAACCAATAATAACAATCGACGGAGAGCATGAAGTTAATTCAGTTTTCTTTACTGACGTAAAAGTCCCAGTTGAGAATTTAATTGGAGAAGAAGGTAAGGGCTGGACATATGCAAAATTCCTATTGGCTCATGAAAGATTTGGTATTGCAGCAGTCGGAGGATCACTAAGACATCTTAATAATTTAAAAGAAGTTGCAAAAGATTTAGATAATGCAGAATTTAATAAAAAAATTACAGAATTAGAAATAGACTTGAACGCTCTCGAAATTACTGAATTAAGAATGCTTTCAGATCTTGAGAATGGAGGGCAGGTAGGTGCCGAATCTTCTATTCTTAAAATAAGAGGAACTGAGATTCAACAAAGACTAACAGAATTATTTGTTGAGGCAGCTGGAGAGCATGCATTGTTATACCCTGGACCTCATGGATTTGGTTCAAATGAAAAGCCAAGTGGACCTCATTACTCAGCTGATGCTGTGTCAAGATTCTTAAACATGAGAAAAACATCTATTTATGGCGGCAGTAACGAAATTCAAAAAAATATTATTTCTAAATTTGTTCTTGGAGTTTAAATTATGAATTTAAATTATAGTGAAGAGCAGACTATGCTTAGAGAACAGGTTCAAAGATTTTGTGATGCAGACTATGATTTTTATAAAAGAGAAGCTGTTATAAAATCTGAAAATGATTTTGATGTTAAAGCTTGGAATTTATTTGCTGAGCAGGGGTGGTTATCTATTCCATTCTCTGAAGAGTCAGGTGGTTTTGGTTTCGGACCTATAGAACTTTCAGTATTATTTGAAGAATTTGGTAAAGCTCTTGTTATAGAACCCTATCTTTCTACTGTTGTGCTTTCTGGTACTCTTTTAGATAATTCAAATTATGCACATAAATTAGATGTAATTGAACAGATATGCAGTGGATCAATTCAAGTTTCTTTAGCATATGCTGAAGCAGCTAACTCATATAATTATAGTACACCAATGACTTCACTATCCGATGATATGAAGCTTAATGGAACTAAAACAATTGTTCTTAACGGTGGAAACGCAGATAAACTAATCATTTCTTGTATGCATAAAGGAGAATTAGCTTTAGTAATAGTTAATGCTTCTGATGATGGCATATCTATGAATACCTTCCCAACAGTAGATGGTCAAGCATGTGCAGAGATAACTTTTGAAAATGTGGTTATTGCAGAAGATTCACTAATAGCATCTAGTAATGAAGCAGATATATTATTAAATACAGCGATTAATTTAGCAACTCTATGCGTTAGTGCAGAGGCTGTCGGCTGCATGTCTTCGTGTTATTTAAAAACTGTTGAATATACAAAAGGTAGAGAACAGTTTGATCAACCAATATCTAACTTTCAAGTTTTACAGCACAGAATGGTTGACATGTTTATAGAGAGTGAACTCTGTAAATCTTTATTAATTAAAGCTATGGTTGAAGTTGACAGCAAATCTGACGATATGTTTAAACATGTTTCTGCGTTAAAGGCTCAAGTTGGAAAGTCAGGTAAATTTTGTGCTCAGCAAGCGGTTCAGTTACATGGTGGAATGGGTGTTAGTGATGAATTAATGATTGGTCACTATCTTAAAAAGCTTATTGTAATAGATGCATTGTTTGGAAATACCGACCATCATCTAAAACAATATTCAAAATAGTTATATATATCTTTTTTTTAAGATAATTATTATCATAAGCTAATATATATCCACTTAATATTATGACTGATGACAGGGATTTAACTTTTCAATCTACCAAGAGACAAGATAGGATACTTCCTGATGATTCTTTTGGCGACTGGAAATGGCGTGAAGGTCTAGCTGAATTAATGGTTCCAATAATTGGAAATCTTTATAGAGACGGCATAAACATATTGATTTATGGTAAATCTTTAGTCAACGAGTCCCCAGTTGAAATCATGAGAGCTCACAGATTTGCTAGGCAATCTGATTTCAATGAATTAAGTGAATTAGAGACATATCCTATACTTCAATACTTATCGACATTAAAAATAGCTGATTGCGAGATAGATATTGGTGAGCTTGCAGTAAGATGTCCTTTTTTCAAGGATCTAAAAGATGATACTTCAGGTTTAACAACTTATTTAAATGAAGAATTAGAAACCGTTATAAATAAAGACTCTTCAAGGCCCAGTGAGCCAAAAGATATAGTGCTTTATGGTTTTGGAAGAATAGGAAGATTAGTCACTCGAATGATGATTCAAATGACTGGACCTGGAAACTACTTCAGATTAAGAGCTATTGTAATAAGAAAAGCTGGTGATGATGATATTTATAAGAGAGCCAGTCTTCTTTCAAGAGATTCAGTTCATGGCTCTTATGATGGAACCGTAAGGGTAGATGAAGAAAATTCATTACTCGTCATTAATGGCAATCCAGTTAAGATAATTTATGCATCCAACCCTGAAGAAGTTACTTATTCTGATTATGGTATAACGGATCCAATTGTTATAGACAATACTGGAGTCTGGAGAGATAAAGATAACCTAGGCAAGCATATCTCTTGTGGAGCATCTAAGGCAATATTAACTGCGCCTTCCAAAGGTGATGCAATTAAAAATATAGTATTTGGTGTTAATGATAATATTTTAGACGGGACAGAGTCTATTATTTCAGCCGCATCTTGCACAACCAATGCAATAGTTCCTGTTTTAGATATTCTTAATGAAAAATATGGAATTGATGGCGGTCATATAGAAACTGTTCATTCTTATACAAATGATCAAAATTTAATTGATAATTTCCATAAAGGAGACAGAAGGGGAAGAGGTGCTCCGTTAAATATGGTCATTACCTCAACTGGAGCAGTTAAAGCTGTTGCAAAAGTAATTCCACAACTTGCAGGCAAACTTACAGGCAATGCTATAAGAGTTCCCACACCAAATGTAAGCTTAGCTATACTCTCATTGGTTTTAAATAAAGAAGTGGATAAAGATTCTTTAAATAACTACCTTAAATCAATGGCTTTTCATTCAAAATATAGAGAAATTCTTGGTTATGTTAATTCTTCTGAGATTGTATCTACTGACTTTTATTCAAGCCCATTCGCATCAATAATCGACAGTCAAGCTACTATCACAAGTGGTAACAGAGTTACTCTTTATTGTTGGTACGATAATGAGTATGGATATTCCAAGCAAGTTATAAATCTTACTAAAAAAGTAGCCAATATTTCATTACAAAGATTACCTAAACCAATTAACTAAAAGCCTTTAATCAACAGCACTTTAGATTTATAATCTACACGTTTTAAGTTGTTTTTAACTTTAATAAGGCGCAGCACACGTGATTAAAATAAATAAAGGTTTAGATTTGCCAATTCCGGGTAAACCTATCCCTGTAATTTCTGATAAACCTAATATTACTTCAGTGGCTTTGCTGGCAAATGATTTTGTTGGAATGAAGCCAACCATGCTTGTTAAAGTAGGTGATATTGTGAAAGCAGGCTCAAAAATATTTGAAGACAAGAAAAATCAGGGAGTCTTTTTCACTTCTCCTGCAGGAGGGACTATTTCCTCAATAAATAGAGGCGAAAAAAGAAAATTTTTATCTATAGAGATAGATATTTCTGATAATGAACAGTTTGAAGATTTTTCTCTTGAAACAAGTACTAAAGATGTAAAATCTCTTTTAGTAAACTCAGGTCTATGGAATGCATTTAGAACAAGACCATTTAACAGAACTCCATCTATTGATGCTAGTCCTAACGCTCTTTTTATTAATGCCTGTGATACAAATCCACTATCATCAGACCCGTTTAATATAATTAAAAAAGATAAAGATTTATTTGATATAGGCCTTGAACTTGTTAAGAGTTATTTTAACTGCCCAATTCACCTCTCATATCAAAACAATGATTTTGATACCAATATTGAAGGTATACATTATCATCAATTTGTTGGTCCGCATCCAGCAGGATTATCTAGTACTCATATAAATAAAATTTTTCCTGTAAGTCTTAATAGGATAGCTTGGACAATTAACTATCAAGACATACTAAGTATTGGATATTTAGTAAAGAATAATAAAATAAGAACACATAAGATTATATCTTTAGGAGGGTCTTGTGTTTTTGAACCTTCATTGGTTGATGCACGTATAGGAGCTAATCTTGATGAATTAGTTGCTGGAAAGATTGAAGATAAAGCTAGGGTAATTTCTGGCTCAGTTATATATGGCCATACTTCAGAAGGAATTATGAATTATCTTGGTAATTATGACTCTCAGGTTTCTGTTATTCCAGACGCTGCAAATGATATTTTTATGAATTGGCTTAAGCCTGGAAAAAACTTACATTCTAAGTTAAATGTTTTTTCTTCGTCTTTTTTTAAACCTATTAATTTTATATTTAATACTTCAGTTAATGGAGGAGATAGAGCGATTGTTCCTGTTTGTTCATATGAGGAGATTCTTCCAATGGATATTCTGGTAACTCAACTATTAAAATCTTTAGTTGTTTCTGATCTTGAAATGGCTGTTGACTTAGGAATGCTTGAATTAGCTCCCGAAGATATGGCTTTATGCTCGTACGTATGCCCAAGTAAATATGATTATTCATCAATCCTTTTAGATAACTTAAATAAAGTGCATTTAGAACAATGAAAATTTTAAGAAGCTATATAAATAATGCTAAACCAAACTTTGTTGGAGAAGGCAAATATTCTAAGTGGTTTCCATTATTTGATGCTGTAGAAAATTTATTCTTTTCAACGCAAACTAAAACCTCTAATCCAGTTCATGTTAGAGATGCAGTCGATATTCAAAAGGTAATGGTCACCGTTTGGTTAGCAACGTTTCCTGCGATGTTCTTTGGTATGTATAACCTTGGTGCTCACTCATTAGAATATTTAGAATCTATAAATCAGATGAATACTGGTGATTGGCATCACTATTTAATAAGTTTTGTAGGCTATGATTCATCAAGCTTTTTCTCAAAAATGTGGTTTGGAGCTTCTTACTTCTTACCTATATATATAACAGTTTTCGTTGTCGGTATTGGATGGGAGGCTTTATTTGCAATTGTCCGTAAACACGAGATAAATGAAGGTGCTTTTGTTTCTACTGTATTATTCTCTTTAAGTTGTCCACCAGACTTACCTTTATGGCAAGCTGCTATGGGTATTACATTTGGTCTTGTTATTGGTAAAGAAATCTTTGGCGGCACTGGTAAAAACTTTTTAAATCCTGCTCTTACAGGTAGAGCATTTTTATATTTTGCATATCCATCACAAATTTCAGGTGATAAGGTCTGGATAGCAGGTCTTGCAGATAATAATATTGTTCCTGAGGGTTACAGCGGCGCTACAGCGCTTGGAGTAGGTGCCGAAAAAGGTATGGCTGGAATTAGTGAAAACTTTACATGGTTTGATGCGTTTTTTGGCTTTATTCCTGGTTCAGTAGGAGAAACATCAATTATAGCTATCGGCATAGGCATGATTATTCTTT
Organism: uncultured SAR86 cluster bacterium; assembly: GCA_964276235.1. GTDB lineage: Bacteria > Pseudomonadota > Gammaproteobacteria > Magnimaribacterales > D2472 > SCGC-AAA076-P13. The sequence goes on along the minus strand of CAXYEK010000004.1, from coordinate 40,392 downwards.
TAGCAACTAAAGTTGCATCATGGAGGATAATTCTTGGTACTCTTGTTGGAATGATTTTAATGTCCTCTTCATTAAATTGGATTGGGTCTGAAACTAACCCAATGTTTTCTGTTCCTTGGTATTGGCATGCTGTTATTGGAAGTTTTGCCTTTGGTCTAGTTTTTATGGCAACAGAGCCTGTTTCAGGAGCTGGAACTAATACTGGCAGATATATATATGGTTTTGTTATTGGTGTTACAGTTATTCTTATAAGAGTTGTTAATCCTGCATTCCCTGAAGGCATGATGTTAGCAATATTATTTGCTAATCTTTTAGCTCCGGTTATTGATCATATGGTTGTTATGTCTAATATTAAACGTAGGAAGGCTTTATTAAATGAATGATTCTGTATTAAAAACACTGGGGGTCGCTTTTGCAATATGTCTAGTTTGTTCACTTATTGTATCTTTTGCTGCAGTAAGTCTTCGTGATCTTCAAAATGAAAACGCGCTAAACAATAAAAGTATAAAGATATTACAAGCTGCTAAAATTTATGATGAATCAATTGATGTTAGAACTCAATTTGATAAATTAGAGATGAAATTTGTTGATTTTGAAACCGGAAAAATTCTTAATTCATATAAAGATTTTAAAATTGAAGAATATGATCAATTAAAGTCCACTAGAGATTCAAATCTTTCAAAACCATTAAGTGCTGCAGATGATATTGCTATTATTAAAAATAGAGAGAATGTAGGAAAATTTTTCATAGTTAGAGATCAAAATAATAATATAGATAAACTTATACTTCCTATTAGAGGTTATGGTTTATGGGGTACTTTATTTGGATATGTAGCAATAGAAGAAGACTTCAATACTGTTGCTGGCTTAGAATTCTATGAGCACAAAGAGACACCTGGATTGGGTGCTGAGGTTGATAACCCAAGATGGAAAGCCCTCTGGCCAGGTAAGAAAATTTATAAAGATGATAAAGTTGTTTTGTCTGTTATCAAAGGCAAAGTTCAAACTGGCGATGTAAATAGTAATTATAAAGTTGATGGATTATCTGGAGCCACATTAACAAGTCGAGGTGTTAACAATATGTTAACTTACTGGTTTGGTGAGTCAGGCTACTCTAAATTATTTAAAGAGTTAGATTATGAGTCTTAATAGATATAAGGAAGTAATTGTTAAGCCTCTTATTGAGGAAAACCCAATTGCGCTTCAAATTCTTGGAATTTGTTCTGCTTTAGCAGTTACAAATAATCTTTCAGTAACAATGGTTATGTGTGTCGCTTTAACAAGTGTCGTGGCATTTTCAAACTTATTTATATCGATAATTAGAAACTATATACCAAGCAGTATTAGGATTATTGTTCAGATGACTATTATTGCTTCTTTGGTTATTGTTGTTGATGAGTTACTTAAAGCCTATAGCTATGAAACTAGCAAAAAACTATCAGTTTTTGTTGGGCTTATTATTACTAATTGTATTGTCATGGGAAGAGCAGAAGCCTTTGCAATGAAAGAAAAGCCTCTGCTTAGTTTCTTCGATGGTCTTGGTAATGGTTTAGGATATAGTTTAATTCTAATTGCCGTTGCCACCATTAGAGAATTATTTGGATCAGGTTCATTATTTGGATATGAAATCCTTCCTCTTATTTCAAATGGCGGTTGGTATATGGGTAATAATTTACTCTTATTACCTCCAAGTTCTTTTATTATTATTGGTTTATTTATATGGGCTATAAGGTCGTATAGACCTGCTCAAGTAGAACAAGATGATTTTGTTGTCTCAAAGCATTCTACGGCTCCAGACTTAACCAAGAGAGAATTAAATGTTTGAACATTATTTAAGCATATTTGTTACTACCGTATTTATTGAGAACATTGCTTTATCTGTATTCTTAGGAATGTGTACTTTTATTGCCATATCAAAAAAAATTGAAGCAGCTATGGGTCTCGGTATAGCTGTGATAGTTGTTTGTCTTATTACAGTCCCTTTAAATAATTTAATCTATAATTTTGTTCTGCGTGAGGATGCTCTTGAATGGGCTGGAATATATGGCACTAATTTGAAATTTGTTTCGTTGATTAGTTATATAGGTGTAATTGCAGCTGTTGTTCAAATTCTTGAAATGTTCTTGGATAAATACGTACCAGCCTTATATAATGCGCTAGGTGTTTTTCTTCCATTAATAACAGTAAATTGTGCAATCCTTGGCGCATCCTTATTTATGATTGAAAAAGATCTTATGTTTGGTGAAAGTGTTGTTTATGGACTTGGAGCAGGGTTTGGTTGGGCAATGGCAATTGTTATCCTTGCTGGAATTAGAGAAAAATTAAAGTATTCAGATATTCCAGAAGGTTTGAAAGGTCTCGGCGCAACTTTTATAATTGTTGGGTTGATGAGTTTTGGTTTCATGTCATTCGGAGGAATATCTCTTTAATAAGGGTTTAATATATGCAAATTGATTTAATACTTGGAGTTGTGGCGTTTTCAGGAATAGTTCTTGCACTTGTTGTAGTTATTATTGGTGCGAGATCTCAACTTGTTTCAACTGGAGATGTCTCCATAGAAATAAATGGTGATTCATCAAATCCACTTATAGTTCCAGCTGGATCAAAACTTCTTCAGACTCTTGCTGAAAATAAAATATTTCTTTCATCGGCATGTGGTGGCGGTGGAACATGTAGTCAATGTAAGTGTGTTGTCTTAGATGGCGGTGGATCAATTCTTCCAACCGAAGAATCTCATTTTAATAATAGAGAACAAAATGATGGCTGGAGACTTTCGTGCCAAGTTCCTGTTAAAAGTGATATGAAAATAGAAGTACCAGAAGAAATTTTTGGTGTAAAAGAATGGGAATGTGAAGTTATTTCCAACGATAACGTTGCAACTTTTATAAAAGAATTAATCTTAAAGCTTCCAGAAGGAGAAAATGTAGACTTTAAAGCCGGTGGTTACGTTCAGCTTGAAGCACCTGCTTATGAAATTGACTATAAAAGCTTTGATATTCAAGAAGAATATCAGGGTGACTGGGATCATTTTAAAATTTGGGAAAATAAAGCTATCAATACAGAGCCAGTTATAAGAGCCTATTCCATGGCTAATTATCCTCAAGAAAAAGGCATTATTAAATTTAATATTAGAATAGCATCTCCACCTCCAGGAACTGATTTTCCTCCAGGAGTAATGTCTTCATGGACTTTTAACCTAAAACCAGGAGATAAGGTTAAAGTTTTTGGACCTTTCGGAGAATTCTTTGCAAAAGAGACAGCAAATGAAATGGTGTTTGTTGGTGGTGGAGCAGGAATGGCTCCGATGAGATCACATATCTTTGATCAATTATTGAGAATCAATACTGATAGAAAGATTACTTTTTGGTATGGGGCTAGAAGTCTAAAAGAAATGTTTTATGTTGATGAGTTTAACGAACTTGCAAAGAAATATGATAATTTTGAATGGCATGTTGCATTATCTGACCCTCAACCTGAAGATGATTGGGATGGTGATACTGGATTTATTCATAACATTTTGTATCAAAACTATCTTAAAAATCATGAATCACCTGAAGATTGTGAATACTACATGTGTGGACCGCCGATGATGAATAAAGCTGTAATTGATTTACTCCTTAATATTGGTGTTGAACCTGAAAATATTGCACTAGATGATTTTGGCGGTTAATTAAAACTTGCTTACAAGATTTGCAATCTCAAAAATTATTGCTTTAGTTGTAGGACTTATATGCCTTTTAATTGCTTATAATTATAATACTAATAATTCATTTACTATAAATGGAAGTGCATATGGAACCTCCTGGTCCATTACTTCATCAGAGTTTATTGCAGATCATCATCATAAAAATATTATTAAAATAATTAATGATATTGACATGATTGCATCTAATTATAAAAGCAACTCAGAAGTAAATATTATTAACAATAATACTGTTGATAACGAATTTACTATTAGTAGTCACCTTTATAAAATACTTACAATAGCCAAAGAGGTTCATATTAAATCAGATGGTCTTTACGATATAACTTTAGGAAAGTTATCAAGTCAAATGGGTTTTTCACCAGATTTTGATAAGGATTTATCCCATAGTTCGAATAATCAATTTTCACTTCAAGACTATAATAAACTTATTAAGTACTCTCAAGACTGGTTTGACTTATCGTCAATCGCTAAAGGTTATAGCGTTCAATTAATTCATGAATATTTGTTAAAAAATAATCTTAATAATCATCTAATTGATATAGGTGGTGAAGTTATAATAAATGGAAATATTCATGGGAACTCATGGAAAGTTGGAATTCAAGATCCTTCGTCATATTCTGATAAACCTATCTATATTATTGAGAATTCTAATAAATATTTATCAATTGCCACATCTGGAGAATATAGAAATTTTATAGTTCTTGATAATGGTAAAACAATAAGTCATACAATCAATCCAGAGACATTAAACTCTATATCCTCTAATGTTAGTTCAGTGACAGTGGTTCATGAGAATTCGGCTACATATGCAGATGCATATGCAACCGCTTTGAATGTGATGGGCGGTCTTGAGGCAATGAATTTTGCAAATAAAAATGATATTGCATTAATGTTATCTTTTCTAAACGATGGTGAGGTTGTCCTAAAATTTTCTAATAAATGGTATGATTTGGGACTATGAATACCTTTATTTCCGCATTTATTGTAATTGGCTTAGCATTTTTAGGCCTTGCAATAGGTTTAGTAGTTAAAAATCAACCAATTAAAGGTTCTTGCGGTGGTATTGCTAATCTTGACAATGGTTCCGAGTGTGAAATATGTGGAAGAACAGACCCTCAATCTTGTAGTGATTAAGACGTATCATTAATGATAAACGGTCATTGCGATGATAGGTTCAAAAAGATATATGAAATTTTCTCTGATCAATTAGATTCTGGTCACGAACTTGGTTGCTCGGTTGCAATAGAATATGAAGGTAAGGAAGTTGTTAATCTATATGGTGGTCATACAAATCCTTCCAAAAATACAAAATGGAATAATAATACTCTGGTAAATGTTTGGTCTGTTACGAAGGCGGTTACAGGAATATGCGTAACTAAAATAATTAATGATGGTATTTTAGATGTAGACAAAAAAGTATTAGATTATTGGCCTGAGTATGGAATAAATAATCCTGATACTAAAGTCATTGATTTGCTTACACACAGAGCTGGCATGTTTGGATTTAAAGATGGTTATCCTGTTTGTAGTTGGAATGATTGGGATGTTTTTGTTAAAGCTTTAGAGTCTCAAAAACCATATTATAAACCTGGCTCTTCGCAAGGTTATCATGCGTTAACATTTTCATGGCTTGTTGGTGAAATATTTAGAAGGGCAGAAGGACGAATGGTTGGTGATTACTTTAGGGAGGAAATTGCTTCACCATTTAATTTAGATTTCCATATCGGCTTATCTGAAGATCAACATTATAGATGTGCTGACATTTCATTTAAAAGATTTGATAATTTGAAGCCACCATTGGAATTTATTAAATATATTCCAAGTATTTTTCTATCTAATGATTTAAATAACTTAAAAAGCTCAATTGTTTCCGAAGACTTTATTCAAGCCTTTAATGGAGAGCTATTTAATACAAATGATCCTAATTCAATAGATTGGAGAAAAGCACAAGTTCCAGCAGCTAATGGTCATGGAACAGCGGCAAGCTTAGCTAAATTATTTGGGATATTATCGACTGGATGTGAAAGAGATAATATTAAATTATTAGACACCTCAACTCTAGAAACCGCCACTTCGATTAAAACCTCAGGACCAGATACAGTACTTTTTGGTTCAAAAATTAATTTTGGATACTGTTTTATGTTAAATGGTAACGAGACTAATAAAATTAATTTCGCACCAATGATTAAAAAATATGGTTTTGGCCATGCTGGAATAGGAGGGTCTGTTGCATACGGTGATATAAAAAATAAATTAGGTTATGCTTTCGTATGTAATAGACAACAGAAGACTTCTAATCTATATAAAACTTCTAATATGTTAACAGAAGCTTTATATAAAATAATATCTTAGAATTGGTTCATAGTATTATCTTCACCAGCGGCCTTTAGTGCAGCATCACCTGCAAAATATTCTTTGTGATCATCACCCATATCTGAACCAGACATGTTTTGATGTTTAACACAGGCAATACCTTCTCTAATTTCCTTGCGTTGAACTCCAGCAACATAACCAAGCATTCCTTGATTACCAAAATACTCCTTAGCTAGATTATCGGTGGATAGGGCAGCTGTATGGTAGGTAGGTAATGTAATTAAATGATGAAAAATTCCTGCTTCACGAGCTGCATCAGCCTGAAATGTTCTAATTTTATTATCAGCCTCAGTTGCTAAATCTGTATCGTCATAGCTTTCATTCATTAAATCAGCTCTATCGTAAGCTGACATGTCTTTTCCTTCTTCACTCATCAAATCAAAGACCTGTTGACGGAAATTTAATGTCCAATTGAATGAAGGACTATTGTTATAAACTAGTTTTGCATTAGGGACGACTTTTTTAATCTCATCCATCATGGCGCCAATCTGCCCAATATGAGGTTTTTCAGTTTCGATCCATATTAAATCTGCACCATTTTGCAAACTAGTAATTGAATCTAATATACATCTTGCCTCTCCTGTACCTTCTTTAAATTGATAAAGATTACTAGGCAATCTTTTTGGTCTAACTAATTTACCATCTTGATTAATCATTACGTCACCATGTTTCATATTATCAGCAGTTATTTCTTCTACATCTAAAAATGAATTATATTGATCTCCTAAATCTCCTTTTTCATTTGTCACAGCAATTTGCTTAGTAAGACCAGCTCCCAATGAATCTGTTCTTGCAACAATAACTCCTTCATCTACACCAAGTTCTAGAAATGCATATCTAACAGCATTAATTTTTGCTAAGAAATCAGCATGAGGGACAGTTACTTTTCCATCCTGGTGTCCACATTGTTTTTCATCAGAAACTTGGTTCTCAATTTGTATACAGCAAGCTCCTGCCTCTATCATTTGTTTCGCCATTAAGTACGTGGCTTCTTCATTACCAAAGCCTGCATCTATATCGGCAATAATTGGAACAACATGAGTTTCAAAATTATCAATAGAAGATTGAATTTCATCTTTTGCCGAACCTTCAGAAGCATCAAGCTGTCTATATAAACCCCCAAGTTCTCTAGCATCGGCTTGACGTAAAAACTGATAAAGTTCTGCAATTAGACTGGCAACAGAAGTTTTTTCATGCATAGACTGATCAGGTAGGGGTCCAAACTCAGATCTTAGAGCAGCAACCATCCAGCCTGATAAGTATAAATATTTCTTATCTGTTGTTTTAAAATGTTTTTTAATTGATATGAGTTTCTGCTGTCCAATGAACCCATGCCAACATCCTAAGGACTGAGTGTAAGAAGATGTATCATTATCGTATTGATCCATATCTCTTCTCATAACTCCTGCAGTATATTTTGCAATATCAATTCCAGTTTGAAACTTATTTTGCATACGCATCCTAGCAACATATTCAGGATTTATAGCTCCCCAATTGGATGTAGACATATCAGGTATGTTATTTGCTTTATCTTTCTCTTGGTTGTGATTAGTCATGTTTTAGTGAAATAGTAATTAAATATGTAGTGCAGTAGATAATACAAAGTTATCAATGTCAATATAGAAGATAAATAGAGTAAAAACATCGCTTTTACAGCATATTTTTATGTAGTTTTACTACCAAAAAGAGGATTTTATGCCTTATTTACTAAGCTTAGTTGATATCCCAATATATTTAGCTGGTGTTAGTTCTAAAAGCTTTTTCTTCGATACGTCAGTTATTGACAGTGATTTTATAAATAACTGATAACTGTTTCTTGTTAATTTAGAACCTCTGGAGAGTTCTTTTAATTGCTCATAAGCATCTGGAATACCTTCGTATCTCATTAAAGTTTGAACTGCCTCAGTTAGCACTTCCCAGTTGCTCTCTAGTTCTTGTGATATTTTAATTTTATTTGGGGTAATTTTAGATAAACCTTTATTGGCAGAAATTATTGCTAAAGCAGAATATGCAAACCCAAGACCAAGATTTCTTAATACAGTTGAATCAGAAAGGTCTCTTTGATGTCGTGATTTTGTAAGTTTATTTGCATAGAATTCGCAAAGTGCTGAGGAAATTCCAAAATTACCCTCAGCATTTTCAAAATCTATAGGGTTTACTTTATGGGGCATTGTTGAAGAACCAACCTCATTCTTTTGTAACTTTAAAGCAAATATATCATTGGAGATATATATCCATGAATCCTGACATAGATCAGTAAGAATGTTATTTATTCTTACTATCGAATGAGAGACTTCAGCAATCCAATCATGAGGTTCTATTTGAGTTGTATATAAGTTTTGCTCAATCCCAAATTGATGTATAAATTTTTTATTAATAGTAGGCCAATTAACTTTGTTATCAACAATATCAAAAGTATGAAAATTTCCTGTTGCTCCACTAAATTTTGCTAAAGGTTTTATTGTTTTTAGCGTTTTAATTTCTCTATCTATTCTGCTAGAAAATACTTTTAACTCTTTGCCTATAGTAGAAGGTGATGCAGGTTGACCATGCGTTCTTGCTAAAAAGGATATTTTAGACCATTTAGATGAATATGATTTTAATGTCTTATTAATAATACTCACTTCATTAGCAAATAACTTAATTCCATTTTTTACAAGATAGGCATAACTTAATGAATTTATATCTTCACTTGTTAATCCAAAATGAATTAGATGCGTGTAGCCCGAAAGTATTTTGTCTTTATTAAAGTGATCTCTAATAAAATACTCAACAGCCTTAACATCATGGTTTGTTGTAGCTTCAATTTTCTTTATTTTTAAAACATATTTATCATTAAAATCATTTTTAAATAATTCTAATTTTTTAATAGATTGCTTACTGATTGGTTTAAATAACTTAGGAAGCTTAGTACATAAAAAAATTAGCCAATCTATTTCAATATCAAATCTAATTTTTATAAGTGAATATTCGCTAAAATTCTTTCTGAACTCAGGAATTTTGTTAGCATATCTGCTGTCTAAGGGTGAAATGTTGTTATGATCAAATTTCATAAATTATTTTATCATCAATTATTTGATTTTAATAATGAAGATCTAAAAAGTTTTTGCAATTATCCCGCCACCAAGACAAAGATTATCATTATAAAAAACTGCTGATTGTCCAGGGGCTATAGCTCTAATTTGTTCATCAAAAGAAACTTTAATTCCATTAACATCTTTTATAAGAACTGAGTTCACTGGTGTGTGTTGATGTCTAACCTGAACTTTACATTCCAAAGGATAATCATAATTAATATTATTAATCCAATTAATATCATCAAGATAAAGACCATTATTCATCAGTAAAGGATTATTTCCACCTTGACATACAAATATCTGGTTATTTGGAATATCTTTCTTATAAACGTACCAGGGCAGTTCATCTTTACCTTTTACACCTCCTATCATCAAGCCCTGTCTTTGTCCTTCTGTATATAGTATTGAACCTTGATGCTCACCTATGATGTTTCCCGTTTCATCTTTAATATCACCTTTTTTAAAAGCAATAAACCTATTTAAAAAGTCTTTAAGATTTCTTTCTCCAACAAAACATATGCCAACTGAGTCTTTTTTATTTGCTGTAATTAAATTTTGCTCTTCAGCAATTTTCCTGACTTCAGTTTTTGTTAAATCTGATAATGGAAATATACATTTAGAGAATTCCTCCTCACTTACCTCGTGAAGAAAATATGTTTGATCTTTATCGATATCTTTAGCTCTTGCTAAATATTTAAAATTATTTCGTTCTACAATTCTTGCGTAATGACCGGTTGCTATAAAATCAGCTCCAATATTAAAAGCATAATCTAAAAAGGATTTGAACTTAATTTCTCTATTACATAAAATATCTGGATTAGGAGTTCTTCCTTTTTTATGCTCACTTAAAAAATTCTTAAAAACTCTATCCCAGTATTCATCTGAAAAATTAGCTCTATGAAGAGGAATATCTAACTTATCGCAAACTTCTGATGCATCCTTGAAGTCTATTTCAGACGTACACACTTCTCCTGGCTCAGATTGCCAATTTTGCATAAACAATGCCTTGACATTAAAACCCTGTTTTTTTAATAGATAAGCAGATACTGAAGAGTCAACTCCTCCTGATAGTCCAACTACAACTGTTTTCATGTCCATTTGTTGTCTTATTTGAATACTATAATGATTTAATAAAGAGTATAATTATGACCGATTTGAGACGTAAAATCCTAATGTTGAGGGCAATAAATTAAATGATATTCGATAAAATTACAGAACCAAGTAACGGAAGTAAAATTAGCTACATAGATGGTGTATTAAATGTACCAGATAATCCTATAATTCCTTTTATTGAAGGAGACGGCATAGGGGTTGATATTACCCCTCCAATGATAAAGGTGGTCGATAATGCTGTGAAGATTGCCTACGATGGTAAGAAAAAAATAGAATGGATGGAGGTTTATTGTGGAGAAAAAGCTACAACTGTCTATGATAAAGATACTTGGCTTCCAGATGAAACTATAGAGGCACTTAAGGAATATGTGGTTAGTATTAAAGGTCCTTTAACAACTCCTATTGGTGGAGGCATAAGATCTCTTAATGTTTCATTAAGACAAATTTTAGATCTATATGTTTGTTTGAGACCAATCAGATATTTTGAAGGTGTTCCATCTCCTGTAAAAAGACCACAAGATACAGATATGATTATTTTCAGAGAAAATTCTGAAGATATTTATTGTGGTATTGAATTTCAAGCAGGCTCAGAAGAATCTAAAAAACTTGTTAAGATTTTAAAAGATGATTTTGGTACTGATAAAATAAGATTTCCTGACAGCGTAGGTCTTGGTGTAAAGCCGATATCTAAAGAGGGTACAGGTAGACTTGTTAAAAAAGCCATTGATTATGCTATTGAAAATAATAGATCTTCTGTAACCCTTGTTCATAAGGGTAATATTATGAAATATACAGAGGGAGCTTTTAGAGATTGGGGATATGAATTAGCAACAAGCCATTACGGTGGTGAAGATTTAGATGGTGGCCCATGGCAAATTATAAAAAATCCCAATACAGGCAAAAACATTATTATTAATGATGTAATTTGCGATGCTTTTCTTCAACAAATATTACTTAGACCAAAAGATTATGACGTTATAGCAACTATGAATTTAAACGGTGATTATATATCTGACGCCTTAGCTGCATGTGTTGGTGGAATTGGAATAGCTCCTGGAGCAAATCTATCAGATAACTTAGCAGTATTTGAAGCGACGCATGGAACTGCTCCAAAATATGCAGGACAAGATAAGGTTAATCCTGGTAGTTTAATGCTTTCAGCAGAAATGATGCTAAGACACATGGGTTGGACTGAGGCGGCTGATCTAATTATCAGCTCTATGGAAAATACAATTATGGCTAAAAAAGTTACCTATGACTTTGAAAGAATGATGGATGGTGCTGATCTTGTATCCTGTTCTGGATTTGGTGATGAGATGATTAAAAGAATGTGATGATAAGACTTTCAAATGAAAGAATAGATTCATCTGATAGCTTTGGATCAGCAGTTCTCGAAAAAGATCCAGAAGTAAAAGAGCCAGCTTTATACCAAGTCGTTTTAATTAATGATGACTATACCCCTATGGAGTTTGTTGTTTATGTATTACAAACAGTTTTTAGTCACACTCATGAGCAATCAACTCAAATAATGATGGCTGTTCATACAAAAGGGAAGGGAGTATGTGGTATATTTTCTAAAGAGATAGCAGAAATGATGTCATATGAAGTAAATAATATGGCAAAACATCATGATCATCCTCTATTGAGTGAGATCGAACCATTAACGGATTAATATGTTTAGTAAAGAATTAGAAATATCTATAGCGAGCCTTTTTGATAAAGCTCATGAGATCAATATTCAATATTTGACTGTTGAGCATCTTTTTTTAATGATTCTAAATGATTATGACGTTAAAGACTTTATAGAGTCTAAAGATATCAATTTAGAGTCAATGAAAGATAGCTTGAATGATCATCTCAAACAAGCAAGTATAGTTAGAACAGATGCTCAGAAAGCAGTTCAGCCCACTCTTGGTTTTCAAAGAGTTTTACAAAGAGCAGTTTTTCATATTCAGTCATCTGGAAAGGGCGTTGTTAAGCCAATAAATATTCTTGTTGCAATATTTTCAGAAAAGGAATCGCATTCAGTATATTTATTAAATAAGAATAATATTAATAGACTGGATGTAGTCACATATATTTCTCACGGAAGTCCTGAAAAAGAAATTTCTGATCCTAAAGAAAATATAGATTCTTCCAATGAGCCTTCGGAACATGACAAGCAAGAGAATAGTTTTTTAATCAATCTTAATAATCTTGTAGAAGAAGATAAAATTGATAATTTAATAGGAAGAACTAAAGAGGTTGAAAGACTTGTCCAAATTCTTTCAAGAAGAACTAAAAACAATCCTTTGCTTGTTGGAGAGTCTGGAGTTGGTAAAACGGCAATTGCAGAAGGTTTAGCTTATTTGATCTGTAATAAAAAAGTACCTCAAATAATATCAAAATCAACAATATACTCCCTGGATATTGCAGCATTAGTAGCTGGCACCAAATATAGAGGAGATTTTGAAAAAAGATTGAAAGAAGTTTTAAATTTTCTTGATACTAAAGATAAGCCAATATTATTTATAGATGAAATACATACAATAATTGGAGCAGGATCTGCTTCTGGTGGTTCTCTTGATGTCTCTAATCTTTTAAAACCTGCATTAGCTAAGGGACAAATTAGATGTATTGGCTCAACAACCTTTCAAGAATACAGAGGTATTTTTGATCAGAACCAAGCACTTTCAAGAAGATTCCAAAAAATTGATGTACTAGAACCTAATTATGATGAATGTGTTGAGATATTAGATGGGCTTAAAGGCATATATGAGGAATATCATAATGTTAATTATTCTAATGAATCTATAAAAACCTCAATAGAACTATCCTCTAAATATATCAATGATAGATTTCTTCCTGATAAGGCTATAGATGTAATTGATGAAACTGGCGCTATGCTAAATATTGCAAGGAAAAATGATAAAAAAATAACTGTAAATCAGTCAGATATAGAAAAAACAATTTCAAAGATTACAAAAATTCCAGAACAAAGTATCACCGTTGCTGATAAGAAAAATCTTAAAAATATTGAAGATGACTTAAAGAGAGTTATTTTTGGTCAAGATGCAGCTGTAGAGACTCTTTCGAGCGCTATTAAGCTATCAAGAGTTGGCTTAAGAGATGATAATAAAACTATTGGCTCATTTCTATTTACTGGTCCAACTGGTGTAGGTAAGACTGAAATATCAACTCAGCTTGCAGATATTATGGGAGTTGATCTATTAAGGTTTGACATGAGTGAGTATATGGAGCGTCATACTGTTTCAAGATTAATTGGTGCGCCTCCGGGCTATGTTGGTTTTGATCAGGGCGGGCTTTTAACTGAGGCAATTGTGAAGTCCCCTCATTGTGTTTTACTTCTTGATGAAATAGAAAAAGCACATCCCGATATTTTTAATATCCTTTTACAAGTCATGGATGCCGGAGTGTTGACAGATAATAATGGCAGAAAGGCTGATTTTAGAAATGTAATTCTAATAATGACTACTAATATTGGAGCAGAACTTCTTGGTAAACGTAATATTGGTTTTAATAAATCATCTAACGAATCAGATGCAATGGGATCATTAAACAAACTATTCTCACCAGAGTTTAGAAATAGACTAGACGAAACTATTCAATTTAATTATCTTGATAAAACTATCATTCTCTCAATCGTAGATAAATTCTTAACTAAACTTCAAGCGCAGCTAGATAAAAGAAATGTTGAAATCGTTGTTTCTAAAGATGTTATAAGCTGGATTGCAGATAATGGTTACGATAAGGATATGGGAGCAAGACCTATGGAAAGATTCATTTCAAAAAATATTAAAAAACCTTTGGTTGATAAACTACTTTTTGGAAACCTAAAAGCTGGTGGTCAAATCAAGTTAGACATAAAGGCTGGTAATTTAAAGTTTAGCGAGATTAAAAAGAAGGTAAAAGTTTAAACTTCTCGATCTTTTCCTTCCCAAAACGGAGCTCTTAACTCTCTTCTAAGAACCTTTCCAGAAGGATTTCTTGGTAATTCACTTATAAAATTGATAGATTTTGGACATTTGTATGAGGCAATTTTAGTTTTAGTATAATTTATTATCTCTTCCTCATTAATTTCACCTTCTTTTTTTAAGACAACAAATGCTTTTGTTGACTCTCCCCATTTCTCATCTGGAATACCTACCACTGCTGCATCCAAAATCAAGGAGTTGCTCATAAGTGCATTTTCAACTTCGGCAGGGTATATGTTTTCCCCACCTGACACTATCATGTCTTTAAGTCTATCGTGTATAAATAAAAATCCATCCTTATCTAAGTAGCCCAAGTCACCTGAGTAAAACCATGAATTATTAAATGCTTCAGAGGTTGCTTTATCATTGTTCCAATAACCCTTCATATTTAGATCAGATTTTGTAATTATTTCACCAACTTCACCTGTAGGTACTTCATTTTTATTCTCGTCAACTATTTTTATTTCAACACCTGGTATAGGTTTGCCACAAGACCTTAATTTTCCTCTCTCTATCGAATGATCTTCAGGTGATAGAAGTGTAATTGCTCCAGTTGTTTCTGTAAGTCCATAGACTTGATAGAAATCACAATTCATTAGGTCTATTGCACTTAAAAGAGTATCTTCAGCAATAGGAGAGGCTCCATAGAGAACCAACTTTAAAGAACTGAAATCTGTCTTAGATGCATTAGGATGTTGAATTAAAAAAAGAATTACAGCAGGAACCCACATTGTAAGTTCAATTCTTTCCTTTTCTACTAGATTAAGAATTAATCCTGGATCAACCTCAGGGATTATTATATTTTTACAGCCTTGAAGAAGTCCCCATATTCCAAAATTAGTGCCTGCAACATGATAAACAGGCATACACACCATACAAGGACTCTCATATGTAATTGGGACAACTTGAAGTGTAGACTCGGTTGCACTCGAAAAATTTCTATTAGTTAGTTGAACACCTTTAGGATTTCCAGTTGTTCCAGAAGTATAGAGCTGAACTACATCATCATTTTCATTAGATTCAATATATGGATCGAGATCTTTTTGAGAATCTCTCCACTCAACATAATTAAACCAATTTGAGTAAACACCATCTATAGCAATAATATTTTTTAATGAAGAAACCTTATCTTTAATACTGTCTATGATTTCAAAAAAATCTGAGCTAACAAAGACAAGCTCACTTTTAGAATCTTCTAATACGTATGCAACTTCTTCAGCTGTGAGTCTCCAGTTAACTCCAACAGTTACAGAACCTGATTTAAGGCCACCATTTAAAATTTCAAAAAAGTAATCAGTATTCTTTGCTAAATATGCAATGCGCGAATCTTTTTTTATACCAAAATTTAGTAATCCCTGCGCTACTTTATTTGAATTAGTATCGAATTGAGCATAAGTTTGCTCTCTATCAAGAAATTTAATTGCTGTGGAGTTTGCAGAGTTCTTGCATCGCCATCTAAAAGTTTCTGCAAGCGATCCTTTTAGTTCAACATCCATAGGTCTATCTACCTCTGAAGGTTATTCTCCCAACTGATAGGTCGTAAGGTGTCATTTCTACTTTAACTTTATCACCAGTCAATATTCTAATGTAATGCTTACGCATTTTTCCAGATATATGAGCAGTAATTACATGATCATTTTCTAATTTAACTTTAAATTTTGTATTGGGAAGGGTTTCAATAACTTCACCCTCGAATTCTAGATTATCTTCTTTTGACATAAAAACTATTTTACACTAATAAATATATTTATCTTCAATTAGATTATTTATAAATTTAGTCTTCAGAATCCTGAGGTAGTCTTGATTTTAGAAACTCAGGTATATGAGAGGTATTAGAATGATCTGATATTCTTCTACATTTATTTTCAATAGTACCAATTCCCTCAATGGTCGTTCTTATAACATCCCCATCTTTTAATAATTTACCTTGAGTAGCTCCAACGCCTGCAGGAGTTCCTGTAAAAATTAAATCTCCAGTTTTAAGTGTTAAAAATTCTGATAGATATGAAATGATGTAAGGAATATCAAATATTAGGTCATTTGTATTTTCATCTTGACGTAATTCATCATTAACATAACATTCTAATTTCAATGAACTCTTATCTTTGAATTTATCTGGGGAAACAAGAATTGGCCCTATAGGTCCAAAAGTATCAAAAGATTTACCAAGATTGAAATGAGGTGGTGTTGAATGAAATTGAACTGCTCTATCTGAAATATCTTGACCTGCAGTTAAACCTGCAACATGATCCCAAGCATTCTCTAATGCAATATCCTTTCCAGGTTTGCCAATTACAGCAACTAATTCAGCTTCATAATCAACCATATCACTTCTTAACTCTACTTCATGAAAGGGCCCAACTATACATGAAGTATATTTAGCAAAAATCATAGGGAATTCAGGAAGGGCCATATTTGATTCTTCAGCATGTTTTTTATAGTTAAGTCCAACAGCAAAACAATTTCCTGAATTTGTGATAGGTGCCTTTAGATCATCATCGTTAACTAAACCTGTAGGCTCAAAACTATCAATTGTGTTATATAAGTCACTTAGTTGATCAAGTGAAAGAAGAATTTGTGATGGGTCTGAACTTACAGATCCATTAGAAATAGTCTCAATATCATAAAAATGATTATCCTTTATTAAAGAAGATCTACCCTTTATATTACCTAAAACAAAACCCATAACTATTCCTTTTTCAAAATTAAACTTGTCATAGTCTAGTCATATGACTAGAATAAAGCAAGAGTATGAATAATCTTGAATTATATGGTTACGGTGAATCGGTTGCTTCAAATATGGCAAGGGTTGCCTTGTCTGAAAAAAATATTTCATATAAATATAATCTTCTTTATCTTGAATCCAAAGGAGACCATTTAAGTAAAGAATACAAAAAACTAAATCCTAAGAATCTTGTTCCGACATTAGTTGATCATGGAAGTCCAATACCTGATAGCATCCAAATAATGAGATATATTGATAAAAAATATCCTCAACAAGGGCAGCTATTATTTCCTGATCATCCAAATAATGAAATGTTTGAAAGCTTGTTAGATTTTGTGACTTTAGATGAAACTAAAGAGCTTGGTGAAACTCTAGGTACTACAGCGGGCGGCATATCTGCGCAGCTTTTAGTTAAAATGTTATGCAAAAGACCACTAACTAGTGTTGTATGGGATTATGTAACAAAACATTCTATAAGGAAGAGAGTTCCAATATTTATAATGCTACGAATTTTAGGAAAACCTCCTGTAAGTTTGTGTAAAAAAATGTCTATAATGCTTGCAAAACACCTTGTATATATAGAAGGAGTCTTAAATCACAATAAACAATTCATGATGGGAGATGAATATACAGCTATTGATTGTTGTATGACATCTATTCTTCATAGGGTTTATGAAATGCGTTTTAATAGTGTTTTAGAAAGTAGTAAATTGCCTAATCTTAAATCCTACTGGGAAACTATTTCAACTAGGGATAGTTATAAGGAAGGTATACTTGATTACGTTACTGGTGAATGGGCACCAGAAATTCAATCACTTTATGGGGATGGACCTAATACTTATGATCACCTTGTTTGGTCAGAAATTAATAAATTATTAATAGGAGATAATAATGAATAATCCAATATGCAAAGTAGCTGATATTATTTATGTAAGGTTTGAACTTACAGAATTTGAAGCTCAAAAAAAATACCTCAATCATTTCGGGATGATGCTTGCGCATGAGGATGAAAATAGTATCTTTTTTAGAGGCACTGGAGCATCACCTTATATTTATGTCGCAACAAAAGGCGAAGAAAATAAATATATAGGATCTGCTTATAAAGCTAATGATTATAGTGATTTAGAAGCCTTGTCTAAAGAATTCAATGTTGATATTGTTGAAAATACTGAACTTGCTGGAGGTCATAAGGTAACTGTTATTGATCCAGACGGTGTAGAAGTTGAGGTATGTCACGGTATGATTGAAGCTGAACCTGTTGCTGTTGTTTCAAAAGTTTTAAATACAGGTGGGTCAAAACAAAGAGAGAATGAATTACAACGTTTTGGAAAAGCTGCAGATGAATGGCAAGTTCATGGTGATAAGTGGGTATATGAATTAACTTCAAAAGTTAAGCGACTAGGTCATACTGCTATTAATTGTAAAGATCCTCAAGCTTCAGTTGATTGGTATTCAAATACATTAGGTTTTCTAATAAGTAATAATTGTATTGGACCTGATGGAGTTTCAATGGGTGCTTTCATGAGATGCGATCAAGGAGATAAGCCAGTTGACCATCATACTATGAACAATATGGGTCTTCCTGGTGAAGCTAGTGCTGTAGCATTTGGACATGCTGGATATGAAGTTCAAGATTCAGTAGATGACTTGATGGCTGGTCATTATCATATGAAAACTGTTGATGAGTATTATCATGAATGGGGTATTGGCAGACATTTATTAGGCAGCCAAATGTATGACTATTGGAGAGATCCTCATGGATTTACGCATGAACATTGGACTGACGGTGATTTAATAGATGCATCTGTTCCAACTGAAAATTCAGGCTTTAGAGACTTGGCAATGGCTCAATACGGACCGGAGGTTCCAAATACATTTGGAATAACTATGCCAGTTGATCAGATTGATAATGCGCGTGCATCAAATCCAACGATTCCAGGAATGATTAAAGAAATGGAAAAAGCTGCTAAAGCAGAAGCTGAGGGTCAATCATGATAGAGCTCACAGATGATCAAAAAAAAGCAGTTGCTGCTGCTCAAACTAGATTTAGCAATTTAAAAGAAAATGCAGATAACTTAAACAAAGATCAGATAGATTTATTGTTTGGTGAAGCAAGAAGTATGAATGGTTGGCAAGATAAAGATGTTAGTGATGATATTATTAAATCAATCTATGAACTCACTAAGATGGGCCCAACAAGTACAAATTGCTGTCCTGCTAGATTTAAATTTATAAAGAGTGAAGAGCAAAAGCAGTTATTAAAAGAAGCATTGTTGCCTAATAACATTGACAAGGTAATGAGTGCTCCGGTAGTAGCAGTCATAGGCTATGATCTTGATTTCTCAGATAATATGAGTAAATTATTCCCTCATATGGATATTGCACCTATGTACAAAGGGAATGCTGAATTTAATCAAGCAACAGCATTTAGGAATAGTAGTCTTCAGGGAGCCTACTTTATGATGGTATCAAGAGCTCTAGGTTTAGATTGTGGGCCTATGTCTGGTTTTAATAATGATCTGGTTGATCAAATATTTTTCAAAGATACCAATATAAAATCCAATTTTTTATGTTGTATAGGTTACGGAGATCCATCAAAAATATTTATGAGATTACCTAGACTAAATTTTGATGAAGTTTGTGAGATTATTTAAGATTTTATAAATTTTTTGTATAAAATTCTGCTGAGTATAAGTATAAATATAAATCCAATTATCTGTAATTTGAAGGCTAAAAATATTATCCACGACATAACAAAAAAGCTTACAAATCCTGATGGGGTGCCTTCTGTTTTATAGTCACCTTCAAGCCAGGGGCTTCCAACAATTTTACCACCCTCGGTATCTCCATGGAGATATTGTTTAACTGGGTTAATATCTGGTTGAACGTTATTTTCTTCCATGCTCATCATGGTTATTTTCATTTGCTCGAAGATTTCAGCATTAGAAGAGGATAGATCATTTTGTTCATACGGATCATTCATAACATTGAATAGACTGTATTTAGCTCCTCCACTTATCATTACAGGATTGCTATAGTAAAGCTTCCATTCGTTATTAAATAATGCTCTTTCATCATTTATTACTCTATTAGCAACCAGATCATTTACAGGTAATTCAAGATTTCCATTTAGTAGATTGTCCCATTTATTATTGCCATCAAATTCTATATTCTTATCTATGCCAATTCCAGTTGCAGATAGAAGTGTTGGCAATAGGTCTTGGACAAAGAAAAATTGATCAGTCTTTGAATTTTCTATTACGCCTTTCCACCAAATACTAGCAGGAACTCGGATTCCACCTTCTGAAGCATACATTTTACTTCCAGTTAATTTACCTGGACTTCCTCTGGCTTCCATTAATCCTGGAGCAATAACTTGACCAATAGCAGGAATATCAAAAACAGGTCCGTTATCACTAAAAAAAACTATTATTGTTTCTTCTAATAATCCAGCACTATCTATGGAGTCAATTATTTTTCCAATTTCTAAATCTAATTTATTAACATTTGCTGCATAAGTTCTATCTAATAAATTCTCAATATGTAAAAAATTTTCAATGTTCTTGATGGGTGCTTGAATTGGTGTGTGAGGTGCATTAAATGCAACATATAAAAAAAGAGGGCGCTCTGGGTCTTTATTTTCAATAATACGAACTGCCTCATTGGCTATTAATTCTGTTGAATAACCATCTTCTTCAAGAGCTATTCCATCTCTATGCCAGTCAACTCTTCCAGCGGAAACATGGTCAAAGTAACCAAGACCACCAAGCATATGACCATATGTGGTTTCAAAGCCTCTATTGATTGGTCTAAATTCCTTTTTATGCATTCCTAAATGCCATTTCCCTGACATTGCTGTTTGATATCCAGCTTCTTGAAAATATTCAGGCATTATTTTTAGATTTTCATTTAGCCCAATCTGCTCAGCAGTTGGATTCATAAAAGGTCTAATGACACCATGATTGAAAACATTTAATCCAGTCAATAAGGAAGCGCGAGTAGGGCTACATGTTGGATTTGCATAGAATCTATTTAGCTCAATTCCCTTTGATGCGAGTTTATCCATGTTTGGAGTAGGTATAGAGCCACCGTGATAGCTAACATCACCCCAGCCAAGGTCATCAGTTAGAATAATAATGACATTTGGTCTAGCTTCTATAAAAGATGCCAAAATTAGTGGTATTAGAATTGTTTTTTTATTTAACATCTTCAAGTAGCTTTTTAAATTCAGTGGTTCTAACATCAACAATGGTCTGAATAAATTTTTCCATTTCCACATCATTTAAATCTAATACTTTTTCTATATAAGGTTTCATTGCTGTTAAGCCAAATTCTATGCACATTGTAAGAGCAATCGCTGCTTTAATTTCTGGACTAGGCTTCTTTAACCCTTTAAGAGCTGTTATCTCATTAACCATTTTTCTAGAGACATGAAGATTATCATTTTCTTGAACAACGACATCCATCTTATTATCCAAAACTGCTCGGATGATAGCGCTAAAGTAGTCATTAGTTATATCAGAAAGTGCCATGTCTGGTAAATTATTTGCAGATATATCTCTTCTATCTAATTGCTCACCATGCTCAAATGCCATCTGCCTATACGTTGCCTTTAATAGACCTTCTTTGTTACCAAAATAGTGATGTATTTGTCCATGATTAACTCCAGCATGATCTGCAATATCTCGAATTGTAAGTTGGTTAGGACTAATTGATGCTACAAGCTCTTCAGTAGAATCTATAAGTCTTTTTTCTACACTTTTCCTACCTTTATTTTTTGATGTTGTTTTTTTCATATTAATTCCTGATGAAGCTTATTCGTTAAATTTGTTATTTTTGCTAAAATATCATTGTTATCACAACAACCATAAACATGTTTATCAGGCCTGATAATAACAGCTGAGACGCCATTAGCACTAGACCATTCAATTAACTTACCGTCACTCATGAAGGGATGAGAGTTATCAAAAAAGTGAATATTATTATCATATAAGCTTATAGTTTCGATTTTATTAAGATCATCGAGTAAAGTTTTATCATTGTTAAATATAATTAATGAAAATGAATCTTTAATGTACTGATCAAATTTTTTATTTTCAAATTCGATAGATATGTCAGGTTGTGGAAATATCACACCATTTACGTTGTTCGGATATAAATCATTATCAAGAATGCCGTTTGTAAATCTCCAGCTATATTGAAATTTTAGGGCTGTAAGTGCTTTGGGAAAATTTTTAGCAAAAACAAAAAACATATCTCTAATAAATGCCTTTAATATATTTTGACTTCCAATCACGTCACCTTGTTTAATAGCAGTTTTAATCATAAATTCATTAACTTCTCTTCTTTCAGTATCAAAAGAATTTAGAATTTTTTTATTGTAAATACCTTCTTTTACACCAGCTAATTTCCAAGACAAGTTATAAGCATCTTTTATACCTTGGCATAGCCCTTGACCAAGAAAGGGAGGAGTTTGATGAGCAGCATCGCCTATTAAAAAACAATTATTAACTTTAAAGTTATCAGCCAATAAGCCATGAAAGGTATATTTACTTGATCTTATAAGCTCACCAGAATTTAGGTCTATATCAGGATTTAATCTCCACATATGAGGGCTCATAAAACTGCGAATGCTTTCTTCTGTTTCTAATTTATCTACATCATCTTTTGGATTAATTTTGAACTCCCATCGGACATGATTATCTGTTATTGGCAAAAGGGTTGTTGGTCTTTTGTAATCACAAATCTGATACCTTGATTTATCAAGTATTTTATATTTTTTATCGACCAGATAATCGACAACAATCCAATCTTGATCGCACTTATAATCATATAAATTAACATTAAGACTTTTTCTAATAAAACTATCAGCTCCATCCGAGCCAATTAAATAGGTAGAAGTAAAAGTAGAAGCCTCATTTGTTTCACAATCGATAATTTCAAAATTATTAGTATTATTTAAAGACTCTAGTTTGCTGACATATGCACCTATTTTAAAATCTATATTATTAAAATTAAGAGCATTATCTCTAATAATTTTTTCAAACTTAGGTTGATTAAACATAACACCTTCATAATATCCATTAACTTTTGGATGACTTTCAAAGGAAATGCCTAAAAGTTTTTTACCTTTTCTATTTAGAAAGTTTACACCTGTTATGGGGTCAATTATTTTTTTGATTTGATCAAAGATACCCATAGATTGAAATATTCTTTGTGTTTGTCCATCGAAATGAACAGCCCTCGGTATATCCCAAATCTCTTTTTTTGGTTCAACTACGATTACACTAAAACCCTTTGCAGCAAACATATTTGCTGCAGTTGCGCCTACAGGTCCATAACCAATTATTGCTATATCATAATTCATTACTTATTGTACTCGCTTTGTTGCTTTTTCCTAGTCAACTGACTAGTATAGATTGGATATAATTAATTTTAGTTTAAATAAATTCAATAGGGTAGGATATTAATATGTACAAAGTAACAAACTATATAGATGGTAAAGAATGCTTAGAATCTAACGAATCTATAAATATTATAAATCCTTCATATGGAACTCAAATCGGTGAAGTCATTTATGCAACTAAAGTTAGTGCTGATAAGGCAATTGAATCAGCAGCAAAAACTTTTAAAACTTGGTCAAAAACTGGTTTAAGTTACAGAGCTGAATTGATATTGAAATTTAGACAAGGTGTTATCAATAGATCAGAAGAGATAATAGATATTTGTGTAAACGAAGCAGGCAAAACAAGACCAGATGCAGAGGCTGAGTTAGATAGAGCTATCCAGGCTCTTACACATACTGCAGGCGTTCAGCATTTCTACCCGTCTATTATGAGTCCTAATGTTGCAGGTGGAATAGATATAACGGATGTTAGATATCCAATAGGAGTTGTTGCTGGCTGTGGACCATTTAATTTCCCAATATTAATACCTATTCTTCATGCCTCTATGGCTATAGTCACTGGAAACACCTTTATTGCTAAACCTAGTGAAAAGGTGCCATCGATATCAAGACTTTATGCCGACATATTTAAAGAATCTGGTTTTCCAGATGGTTGTTATAGTGTTTTAAATGGAGGAAAGGATGTTGTTGAGCAATTAGTCTCTCATGAAAAAGTAGCTGGTTTAGCATTTATAGGAAGTACACCAGTAGCTAAGAGTTTAAAAATATTGGGAGTTCAAAATAATACTAAAGTTCAGGCTCTTGGTGGAGGAAAGAATCATATGATTGTTCTTCCAGATGCTGATCTTAATATGGCTGCAGATGCTGCTGTCTCAGCAAGTTTTGGAGCTGCTGGACAAAGATGTATGGCTGTATCAGTTGTTGTTGCTGTTGGAGACATTGCTGATGAGTTAGTAAATAAAATTAAAGAAAGAATGCCAAGTCTTATAATGGGTAAAACAGATGATCCAAATACACAATTAGGCCCTGTTATTTCTAAGGAAAATAAAGAACGCATATATTCATTCATTGAATCAGCTGAACCTGATGGAGCATCTTTAGTTGTTGATGGAAGAAAGCTGTCTGATGAAGAAGAGGGTTCTTTTGTTGGGGCTACTTTGATTGACCACGTTAAACCTGGAATGTCTGTATATGAAAACGAGATATTTGGACCTGTTTTATGTTTTGTTAGAGCTAAATCTTATGAAGAAGCAATGGAAATAACTGATGGACATAAGCTTGGAAACGGAGCTGCTTTATTTACTCGTGATGGTGGAGTATCGCAAAAATGGGCTAATGAAGTTCAAGCTGGGTCAGTTGGTATTAATCTTCCAATTCCTCTTCCTACTTACTCGCATAGCTTTGGTGGGTGGAAAGATAGTGGTTTTTCAGAAACTAAGGCGTTCGGAAACTCATCTATAGAGTTTTATACAAAAACTAAATCAATTGCTACAAGATGGCCTGATCCAGCTGAGAGTAAAGTAGACTTAGGTTTCCCAAAAAACGATAACTAAATGCTTGATCTTGTACTCAAGGTATCAACGCATTTTATTTTTATATTTATAGATATTTATTTTAATTTGAGAATATTTTTTAGAGAAAAATTTCTTAATAAACCTTTGATAGAGTTTTCAAATTTTAAGAAATATTATATTACTGTAAATAGTGAAAGACACTCTGTATGGGAAATTGGTAGTGAGGATGCTGTTTCAGAAAAAACTCTTATATTAATAGGGGGGATACCTACAGAGCCTATAAAGTCAATGTCCTGGATGGCTGATTGTTTAAATAAAATTGATGATTCACTTAGAATAATAATATTTAACATGCCATATTACGAAGATCATTTTAATATTGAACTCGCAAATGTCTTCGCGATATCTGATGGTGAGAGTTTAACTAGTAAAAAAATTATAGACTTCTCTAAGATGAAAGTGGATCAAAAATATAGTCATCTAAATCAATCTAAAATTATAAAATTATTGATGGATGCTATGAGCATAGAATCAGCTCACTTAATTGGGCACGATAGAGGTGCTGTAATTCTTGAAAATCTTTGCATGAGCAACCCAGAGAAAGCATTATCTTATTCAAGAGGTTCTCAAGTTTGGAATTATGCTGATCCTGAATGGAAAAAATTAGCACCAAAGGTTCTTGTAGGCCCTCCACATAGTGTCATGTCTTCATACCACCAACTAAGAATTCTTTTATTTTCTGTTATCATCTTAAACAAACCTATACAGCTTCTTTCTCCAGATTTTGTAAATAAAGGGAGAAAAGCTAAAAAGGGCACTCACCTATTTGATAGATATACACATTTAAAATTATCATCTCAAGTTGCCTATAAAAGTTACTATAAGAAATTTCAACAGTCATTAGTTCAAGGCGGTATGAAGCACGAAGTTGAAAATAGAAAGAAATTTAAAGATACAAAGACACCTATTATGCAGTTTCAGGGTGAAGATGAATTTAAACGAGCACCAAATGGAATGATTGTTTCAGATCAACCATATTTTGGAAAATATAATTTATTTAGAAATGAAATTGAAGATATTTATCCAGATTCTGAATATCAAGAGTCAGTACCGATCCAAGATCAATATATAACTAATCATGGTCTATATAAAAGCATTCAACTCAAAGATTCTGCAAGGTTTAGTGCTTTTAACATAATACCTAATGCTGCTCATTTTAACGTAATCGAAAATCCAGAAGCTTGCGCATCTGCAGTCTATAGTTTTATAAATACATTAAATAACTAAAAAAATGAAAATTAATACCAAGATTACAGAAGTTGTTTTAAGAGACGGGCAACAGTCTATTTTGGCAACTAGAATGAAGGTTGGTGACATGCTCCCTATTATCCCAAAAATGGATAAAGTTGGATTTTCTTCTGTAGAGGTATGGGGAGGAGCAACTTATGATTGTTGTCTAAGATATCTCAATGAGAATCCTTGGGATCGTCTTAAACTCTTTAAAAGATCTTTTAAAAAAACAAAACTTCAAATGCTTTTGAGAGGACAAAATATTGTAGGCTATAAAAAATTTGATGATTCTGTAGTTTCTCTTTTTATTAAAAATGCAGCAAAATCTGGTATAGATATTTTTAGAACTTTTGATTCGTTAAATGATATAACAAATATTGAATCATCAATAAGATTTATTAATGCTAATAATAAACATTCACAAGGCACTATTGCCTATACCACTAGCCCAATTCATAACAATAAATATTGGTTAAAGCTTGCTAAAAATATTGAAGATATAGGTGCCTCATCAGTTGCAATTAAGGATATGTCTGGTTTGTTAAGACCTTATGAGGCATTTGATCTTATAACTTTATTGAAAAAGAATTTAAAAATACCAATCTATCTCCACACCCATGCGACAACTGGCTTGTCGGATGCTACAAATCTAAAAGCTTTTGAAGCAGGTGTTGATAATATTGATACCTCAATATCATCTTTTAGTGGGACATATGGTCATACTGCAACAGAAAGTTTTATCTCCATGATTTATAAAGATAGTAAAAATCCCTATGACATGAAGCTTCTTAATGAAATATCAGAATATTTTGCAAATATTAGAGTTAAATATGCAGATCATGAAGGGAGCTTAAAAGGTATTGATACTAAAATGCTTACCAATCAGGTTCCAGGTGGAATGCTTAGTAATTTTGAAAGTCAGCTAAGAGACCTTGGTATGGAAGAAAAACTTTCCGATCTTATAAATGAGATACCAAAAATCAGAAAAGACCTCGGTTACATTCCATTAGTTACTCCATCATCTCAGATTGTTGGTACTCAAGCTTTATTAAATATCAGGAATTCAAAAAGATATGAATCATTAACAAATGAAATGGTTGATTTAATTAATGGTAAATACGGCAAAGTTAAAGGAAAAATTAATAAAGAATTAAAAGAACTCGTAAAGACAAATTATCCATCGAAGAAGGATAAAGATTTATTAACTGTTACAGAACATAAAAAGAATTTTAAACAAAAATGTATTGATTATGAATTAGATGATTTATACTAAAAATGATAAGCATTTATTAAATTACATTCTATTTCCTGAAGTCTCTATAGATTACTATTGCGAATTAAAAAGATCTTCAGAGGATTTTATGATTGATCTGCAACAAGGTCTTGGAATAATTATTGATTAAGTAAACATCATTTAGGTTAGATTTTGTTATTATAGATATCAGAAATTATAGTAACGAACTAATGAAGGTCCATTTATGATCAAAAATCCAGGTGAAATTAATTTAGAAGATTCATTAAAGATATGTCAAGAAACTTTAAATAAAGCTCGTGCCGAGGGTTTTATGCCATTAACTGTAACTGTTATTGATGTTGCTGGCGTTATAAGAGCAACTTTATCTGAAGACGGCTCAGGACCTATAAGAGCAAAGATTGCATATGCTAAAGCTTGGACATGTTTAGCTTTCTGCGTCTCAACTAACAAACTAAGAGATATATTTGAAGACCAGCCAAGGCTTGATAAAGCTATAGCAGGAATGCAGACAATGGCTGATGGAAACCTTGTGCCTACTCCAGGTGGATTAATTATTCAAAAGAATGGTAAAAATATTGGCTCAATTGGTGTTACAGGTGACAGATCAGACCAGGACGAAATAGCAGGAATTGCCGGAATTCAAGCTGCTGGATTCACGGTAGGGCATAAGGCTATTTAATACTAATTATCTACTTTTTATAAATTCTGATAAAAATCTTTTAGATATTCTGTTATCGCTTTTGGAGAATCCTCTTGAATAAAATGATTTCCTTTAACAGTTACTTCTTTAATATTGTTCCATTTTCTAATCTTGTCTCTTTGACTTCCAACCAATAAAAATCCTGGTTCTGCATTAATAAAAAGTTTTGGAATATTAGATTCCATATGGAAATTTTCATTTAATAGTATTTCGTTATAAGTTTCATCAGGCTTAGTATCTAAAGGTATATTTCTTGGGAATGAAAGAGTAGGGCGTCTTCCTTCTCCAGATTTACTAAAGGGACGGAGATATTCATTTTTGGTTTCGTTTGACATTTCGCTTATCGGATCATTAAAAAGAATTCGCTCTACAAAATAATTTTTCTCAAGAATTAATTCCTCACCAACTTCTGATCGAAAAAGTTTGAATATTTTTGTACCTGCATCTGGCCATTCCTCCCATGTTAAAGGTACGACCATTCCTTCCATAAAGGATATTGACTTGATCTTTTCAGCATTTAATCTTGCATATTTTAAACCGAGACCACATCCCCAATCATGAATGACTAAATGTATCTTATCTCCTAATGTTAATTTTGATAAAAGTGCATCAAGATATTTATATTGCCCATTAAAGTTATAGTCAACATTGTCTATTCCATCCAGCTTATCAGAATCTCCCATACCTATTAGATCTGGAACTACCACTCTGAAATTATCAGTGAACTCAGGAGCTATGTTTCTCCATAGGTAGGACGATGTTGGGTTCCCATGAATAAAAACTAATGATTCCCCTTTACCCTCATCTAAAAAAGCCATTTTTTTGTTAAAAATAATTTCTACTTTCTTATTCATTTATTAGTAAATAGTTGTAAGTTAGTTAGTTATGCAGGGAAAAAAGCTTTCAACTTGATTTTTCATAAAGTATCTACTTTTAGGAAAATACTCATTCATAACTTTTCTTGTATCATTTTGACTTTCAACACTTTGAATAGAATTAGAAAAGTCATCACTTGCCAGCATATGTCTAAATTGAATAATTGATACATCTTCATCGAAGACGCCATCTCCATCATCAGCCATAGGCAACCATGCATAGCCACATTCTTTTGTCGCATTTCTAGGCCTATCTTTCAATCTGCTTACAAAGATTGTGAAATATCCATTTTTATCTAAAGGAATCTCTTCATCAAATAAACAATCATTCACCCTAGTATTGCCAAAACTTTGATTAGAACAAACAGACCAATATCTAAGTTCATTTTGTTTATATGTAGGATTAGAGTTATATGTTTTGGGTGTAAGAGGGGCCTTAGCTTTAAGAAGAACCACTTTGCCATATTTTCTATTAATAATTGTTCTAAGATAGTGGTTATCTAAATTTGGAAAAAAACCACCAGTGCTTCTTGGAGCATTATTATTAAACTCTCCTGTATAGATCCCAATAAGACTCTGTCTATCCATTTGAATGTACCATTCTGGAGGATTTTTTGCCGGCCAAGTTTCAGGCTTATCAGTCTGAGACGCTAGTTCTCTATACATCATTGGAGGAATTCCAGCTGCATCAATTGTAATAGCTAGGTTCTGTGATGCATTTAAAATCTTACAAGCATCATTTCCAGCGTATGTTTTCCCATCTTTAATTACCTTTAATTGTGGTAAATTAACACCTCCAAGGGGGCCAGTTTTATTATCTGGTAAATACACTCTATATATTATTAATTGCTGATTTGGACCGTATGAAGGTGCATTAAGAGTGTTATATGACGATATTTTAGATATTTTTCCTGTTTCCCTATCTGTAACAGGTGAATTATTTAAAACTTGTATCTTGTAAGCTCTATTTTTATCAATTCGACTGTTTGAATTTATAAATGGATTTATAGAGTCTTTCTCTGGTTCAATTAAATAATCTGCAAGAGATTCTAAAGGTCTTCCACGACCATCGTAACTAATAATTGACATATATCTAGCAAGAGGGAAATCACCATCTAAATAAAGTTCAACATCCTCAGGCATTGTGAATGTTGCTGCCCAATAAAATACATTAGCATCTGGATATGCAAGATTTATATAAGGATCAGCGCTATGAGGACCTCTAGACCAAAAACAGTCTTTTGGGCCAGGCACACCAATATCATTACTAAAAGCTGGAATGGAGAATAAGAGTACTAAAAAAATATGTATGTATTTCATATAACTATATGTATTAACTGTCATACAAATTATTACACAAACAGACATTAGTTACAGCAGGTATTGAATCTTCTAATCTAACTCTAGGCCATAAGTTAAAATAAAGTAGATTTAGTATTTCTAATAACTATAACTAAATGGTAAACAATCTTCCTAAAAAATTTACATATTTTATTTAACATTTAAATCTAGTTGGATGATATATTTCTTCTTATGAAAAGAAGATCTTTTATTAAATTTTTAGGACTTATATCTGTCTTTAATACCAAACTTTTATCACAAGACAATAATGAAAAAGTATCATTTAAACATGGTGTTGCAAGTGGTGATCCAACCCACGATAGAGTAATAATTTGGACCAAAATTACAAAAGATACTAATTTAAAAATAGACGTTGACTGGCAAGTGTCTAATAAGAAAGACTTCTCAAATATCATTAGCAACGGGAAAACTAAATCACATAGCTTCAACAATTTTACTGTGAAAATAGATGCAAAAATTCCATTAAATCATAATGCAGAATCTATATATTATCGTTTTATTGTAAATAATATTTTTTCTCCAATTGGTAAAACCAAAACTTTACCAACCTCAAATCCAGATAAATTTAACTTGGCTTTTTGCAGTTGCTCCAATTATCCAGCTGGTTTTTTTAACGCATATAGAGAGATAGCTCTTGATGATGATATTGATCTAGTTTTACATTTAGGGGATTATTTATATGAGTACGGCGCAGATGGTTATGCCACAGAGGATGCTAAAAAGCTAAATAGGGTAGTTAATCCAATTACTGAGATTATTAGCTTGGATGATTACAGAGAACGTCACGCGCTTTATAAAACTGATAAAGACCTTCAATTATTGCATTCATCAAAACCAATGATTCCAGTTTGGGATGATCATGAGTTTGCCAATGATTCATGGAAGAATGGAGCAGAAAACCATTCATATGATGAGGGATATTTTTCAACTAGAAAGGCAAATGCATTAAAGGCGTATTATGAATGGATGCCAATAAGAGAATCAAATTCTAAATTAAAAATATGGAGAAAGTTTGAAGTAGGGACTTTATTTCAATTATTTATGCTAGATACAAGATCTATATATAGAGATAAACAATTAAATCTTGATAATTATTTTAAGGGCGACACATTTAATAAAAAACAATATATAAAAGATCTACAAAAAAAAAGAAATCTAGTAGGTAAAGAACAATTTAAATGGTTAGATAAAAATATTAATAACAGTTTTAAATGGTCAGTTATTGGGCAACAAATTCTTATTTCGCCAACTGTATTACCTAAAATATTTTCTGAACTTGATAAAAATTCCTTTCCTGAATTTCTTCATAAATACTTAAAAATTGGTGGAATGGATATCCCTTACAATACAGATTCCTGGGATGGTTACCCAAGAGAAAGAAATAAATTATTTAATATTCTCTCTAAATCTCAATCCAGTATAGTCCTTACAGGAGACACTCATAATTCATGGATATCAAATTTATACAATGATATGCAAAATTTTATTGGTGTAGAGATAGCCGCACCTTCAATATCGTCTCCAAATTCAGTTGATATATTTGGAAACAGAACTGAAGATATTGATAAAGACTTTATCAAGCAAAATAAAAATCTCAAATGGACTAATGGTTCAGGTAAGGGTTTTGTTAAATTATCTATAGAATCTAATCAAATAGAAGCAAGATTCATGTATGTAAGTAGTATCAAATCAAAACAGTATAGACTAATAGATACCAATAGCTTCACAATAAACCACAGTAAACCAATATAATTAAACATAATATATATTATGCGAAGTTATATATTATTATAGTACTTCTACTCTACTGAAATTGTAATAATAGTTAGGTCTTTTGTTAATACACTGCCTATTAGCTGTATGCGATAAATCAATTCAAAATAAATATTAATCACTACTTGTTGTTCTTCTATTTCTATATAACAATTTAATTATTAATTAATATAAAAAAATATGAATAAATACATCAAATCATTAACACTACTGACGATAATTTTTGCATTAGATTTTAATGCATCAGTTCTTACGGAGCCAACCAGTGAATCCAAAGATTTATATCCTCAAGATATTTTAACTGGTAACTATGACGATCAGATTGATAAGCCAAGTAAATTTCTTGATTTTAACTACGGAGATCGTGTAGCTAGTCCTTCTCAAATTTCAAATGCAATAATAGCGTGGAGTAAACAATCAAATAAATTAAAAGTTACTGAATATGCTAGATCCCATGAAGACCGCCCTCTTTATGCAATTTATATTTCATCAGAAGATAATATAACCAAACTTGATGAAATTAAAAAAGATGTGCTTATGCTTTCTGATGCAAGAATTACGAAAGACTCTAAAGCAAAAAAATTAATTGAATCACTGCCAGCAATTGCCTGGATGGCATATTCTATTCATGGTAATGAGACTTCAGGTGCAGATGCTGCTTTAGGCTTAATTTATCATTTAATAGCTAGTAATGATCCTGAAATTGAAAACATGCTCGCTTCTATGGTCATTATAGTTGATCCGATGATGAATCCTGATGGCCGTGATAGATTTACTAAGTCTTTAGAACAATACAGAGGCACAGCTCCAAATTATGACGATCAGTCACTAATTCATACAGGAGATTGGCCTTACGGTAGAACAAATCACTATTATTTTGATCTAAATAGAGATTGGATTTATTTAACACAGCCTGAAACTATCGGCCGTGTGTCGCTAATCAATGAATGGAGACCTCAAATATTAGTAGATGCTCATGAAATGGGTCCTCAAGATACATTTATGACCGGGCCAGCCAGAGAGCCAATTAATAAAAATATGAGCAGCAAACTACTAAAATGGGGTAATGTCTTTGCACAAGATCAAGGCTCCGAGTTTGATAAAAGAAATTGGCGGTTTTATACAGGAGAGTGGCATGAAGATTTATATCCAGGCTATTCATTCTATGTAAATTTCAGAGGAACTCTTGGTATTTTATACGAGCAATCTCGTATGTCAGAGGATGGTGTAAAAAGACCTGAAGGAACTATTCAATCATACAAAGAATCTGTTCATCATCAATTTGTAAGTTCATTATCTAACCTAAAAACTTTATTAATCAATAGTAACGAAATGTATAAAGACTATTGGAATGCAAGGAAATTAAATGTCTCTGATAAAAGCAAGTGGGCTAATCAATCGTTTGTAATATTGCCAACAAAGAATAAATCAAGAATAAACACCCTCTCAAATAAACTAAAATCTCAAAATATAGAAATTTATAAAAATACTAAACAAATAGAAGTTGAGAATGTCATAAAACAGTCTGGTGATGTAGTTGATCGGTTTATAATTCCAGCTGGAAGTATGATTATCCCTAATCGTCAACCCGAAGCTCCATTAATATCTGCTATTCTTGAATTTGATGCTGAAATTGATGAAGAGGTACTTGTTAAAGAAAGGCAAGCTACATTAGAAGATGGTTCATCAATTATGTATGACACAACAGCTTTTAATTTCACAATGATGTATGGTTTAGATGCAGTCACTGTCCCTGAACATTTAAATAGCAATCTTGAAATATGGGGCCCCTCTCCTGTAGAAATTGATGTAAATGAAAAAGCTGTAATGTGGGCAGTTGATGGTCAAAATGACTCTTCTGTATCCTTTGCTGCAAGGTTATTAGAACAAAATATAAATGTCAGAATTGTTGATAAAGATTTCAATCTTTCTAATAAATTCTTATCTAGAGGAAGTGTTGTTGTCTTAGCAATGGATAACCCTGACACTAACAATTTAATACCATTAATTAAAGAAACAGCAATAGATCTCAATACATCTGTTGTTTCTCTTGAATCTGGATTTGGAGAAGAAGAGCTTCCTGATTGGGGCGGCAGGCACTTTAGATTATTAAATAAACCTCAAATAGCAATCCTAAGTCACAGTGGATTTAGCTCATATGATGTTGGTGTAAGTTGGTGGTCATTAGATCATCATCTTGGCATCAGGCACAGCCAATTAGATTCTTCAATGATTGGTTATGCCGACTTGCGTAGATACAACACATTAATTATGCCAAGTGGTTACAGAAATTTATCTCAAGGAGAAATGTCTGTCTTAAAGGATTGGGTTAATCAGGGCGGTACGTTAATAGCGCATAACGGAAGTACAAGAAAAATAATTTCACAAGACGAATTTAGTAGTGTTGAAGAAATAGGTAATTCATTTGATTCTATACATAAATTCAATACAAAACTTCAAAGAGAATTTTTAGCATTAGACACTAAAATTTCTGTAAATGAAGTTAATGATAATAAAGTCGATTTTGATATTAGCTATCCGTGGGAAAAAAGTGAGGATGGAATTAGTGTTGAAGAACTAGAAAAACGTAATAAATGGCAATCATTATTTATGCCATCTGGTGCATTTGTTTCAGGAAGGATAGATAAAAAACATTGGTTAACTTTTGGAACCATTGACACATTACCCCTTCTTTACTCAAATTACCCTGTTTTAATGTCTGATTCGAACTCGAACCCTGTTATAAGAATTGGTGAGTTAATTAAAAATAACGATATAAAAACTTATAGGACTATAAATTGGTCTGATATTCCCAGTGGAAACGATCTCAACGTTAGAATGAGTGGTTTAGTCTGGCCAGAAGCATCCCAAAGAATTGCAAACTCTGCATATTTAACTCAAGAAAGATTTGGCAAAGGTCAGATTATATTATTCTCTGGAGAACCAAATTTTAGAGGGTCTAGTCTTGGAACTAATAGATTATGGTTAAATGCAGTTGTCTATGGTTCAGGTTTAGGAACAAGAGCAAATATATCATTGTAGTACTTAATATAATTATGTTTATCTCTTAAATTTTTCGCTATTATTAGATTATGAATGTTTTAAAGCTAGTATCTTCGTTTGTTAAAATAAGATTGCACAACATAGGTTCTGTTATGTTCAAGACAGCAACTGCATACGGTGTTGGCTCCTTTGCACTTATACAACTTTCAAGTATTGTTGTTGATAATGTTTCTACAGACATCATCTTAGGCATGAGTTCAGAGTCATTAATGCAAATCTTATTTATAGTATTAATAGTTGGGTTCCCTATTTCTTTAGTAGCTGCATTTGTATTTAAAAAACAAATAATTATGGATGAAGTATTAGATGATTATGAATCACTAAAACAAGTAATAACTAACAAGAAACCTAAAATTGGAATCATGCCCTTTGAAAATCTTAACGAAGACAAAGATGCTGATTTTCTTGTAGATGGCATCGTTGAGGACTTAATAACAGAATTATCAATGGTTAAAGAAATCTCTGTTGCAACAAGAAAAACATGTTTTGGTTTTAGAGATAAAGATTGTACAAGTCAGTCTTTTAAGGATGAATGGGGTTTTGATTATGTTGTTTCTGGAAGTATTAGATCTTCAGAAAATAGATTGAGAATATCTGTTGAACTAAGTGATATGGATGATGATGAGGTTATATGGAGCAATAAGTATGACAAAGTTAAATCAGATATATTTTCATTACAGGATGAGATAGTTACTCAAATTATTTACTCTGTAATTGGTGAGATTGAAATTACAAGTTTGAAAAGAGCTCACAGAAAGCCTACTGAAAGTATGACTTCATATGACTACACATTAAAAGGAAGAGCACTAAATCAAAAGTTTGAAAAAGAAGCTAATGCAGAGGCCATCCGGATGCTTGATGCAGCTATTGAAGCAGATTCCTTAAATCCCCTTCCTCACTCATGGAAAGCTTGTACTTTAGGTCAGTCTATGTTTTTAGGTTTTAAGGATAAAGAAGAAGTTATGCCTGCAATGCTTGAATCGTTAAGCAAAGCTAATGAATTAAATGATAATGATTGGAATACCAATAGAATATTAGCTGAAGCTAATTTAACAATGGATAATTTTGAACAGACTAAATTTTTTGCAACAAAAGCTTATAGATCGAACCCCAGCAATCCTCATGTCTTATCAATCTATGGAGAATCATTGCTAAGGAATGGTGATATTGATACAGCGATCAAAATATTTGAAAAAATGTATGAACTGGAACCTGTTGTAGCAGCTGATGCAAATTCAGATAGACCTCTTCAAACCATCTTATTTGCTTACTATATGAATGGTGACTTTGATAAATGTAGATCACTATTTATGAATGTTGAAGATTTTAGTGCCAGGACCTGGATATCCTTTATAGATTTACATATAAATAATGGTAAAGATTATAAAATTGAAGCTTGGTATGAAAAAGGCTTAAACAAGTTTAAAGATATAAACTGGAAAGAAGAAATTAAAACATTTCATTTAAGCGATATAAAAATAATCGATAGTCTTAAAAAAACATCTCTTCAATTAGGATAAATATATCACAATGAGAATGATTCTCATTCATTACTGATGTATCATTTAGTTTATTAATAATTATTTAGGAGAATTAATATGACTGAATATCAGATACTAAACTTAATGCACGTAGGCTTTATACAGAATGCAATGTACTTTGTTGGAATGGTTTTAATGACATGGTTAGCTTTTAGAATGTGTAATAACGTAAGAAGTAACCCAAATACTAATATGGCTGGCAAGGTTTTTACATCTGTATTTTGCTTGTTTGTTGCTCTATTTATGACTCAAACTAATGCAATTGGTGGATCTATATTAACCTCAAGTGTCGCATCGTTAGTTGATGTTGGAGCTGCTTCTGCTGACAGAATGTCGGCATATCTATCTTCTCCAATGATAATTGGCGGACCTGTTCAATCAGTGTTTGTTTTATTTATAGTTGTATTTCAACTAGCTTTAATTTGGGTAAAAGAATAGAAATTTAGTTTTTTATATTTAAAGGGGGAATTATCCCCCTTTTTTTATTCCCAATTTAAAATAACTTTACTAGCTTCGCCTGAATTTATTACATCAAAGCCTTTTTGAAAATCAGTATAGTGGTAGCGATGAGTAATGACCTTGCTGATATCTAAACCAGACTCAATCATTACTGTCATTTTGTACCATGTTTCATACATTTCTCGGCCATAAATACCTTTCAATGTAAGCATATTAAAGATAACTAAGCCCCAATCGATTGCCATTTCTTCTGATGGAATTCCTAGAATACCTACCTTCCCACCGTGACACATATTTGCCAATAGATCTTTGAATGCTGATGGATTGCCAGACATCTCTAAACCAACATCAAAACCTTCCGACATTCCCAATTTTTTTTGAACATCAGACACACTTTCATTTCTAACATCTATAGTATGTGTGGCTCCTAGAGATTTCGCTAAAGTAAGACGATTTGGATTGATATCTGTAATTACAACATGTCGAGCACCAGCATGTTTGCAAACAGCTGCTGCCATTGCACCTATTGGTCCTGCACCTGTTATAAGAACATCCTCACCAAGTAAATCAAATTGAAGAGCGGTATGCACAGCATTACCAAGTGGATCAAACAATGATGCAATCTCTAAATCAATAGATGGCTTATGGACCCAAACATTTGACATTGGTAAAGCTAAATATTCTGCAAAAGCACCATCTCTATCAACCCCTACTCCACTATTATCTGAACAAAGATGACGTCTACCAGCAAGACAATTTCTACACCTTCCACAAACAACATGCCCTTCGCCTGAAACAATTTGACCTATAGAAAAGTCATTAACATTAGATCCTATATCTACAATCTCACCAACAAACTCATGACCTATTACCATTGGTGTTGAAATAGTCTGTTGGGCCCAATTATCCCAGTTATAAATATGAAGATCGGTACCACAAATAGCTGTTCGCTTTATTTTAATAAGCACGTCATTAATACCTATTTCTGGCATAGGAACATCTCCTAGCCAAAGTCCAGGTGATGATTCTTTTTTTATTAATGCTTTCATAGTATTTTGTCTTTAGCTAATGCGAATGAATTGAGTGCAGAATCTAAATCTTCTTTTGAAAAAGATGCTGACATTTGAGTTCTTATTCTTGCCATTCCCTTTGCAACAACGGGATATGAAAAAGCTATAACATAGACGCCATTTTTTAGCATTTCTGCTGCAAATTTTGCCGCCAATGATGCATCACCAATCATTATTGGGACTATTGGATGCTCTCCTGGAAGTAAATTAAAGCCAAGTTCCTCTAAACCATTACGAAAATATTTTGTATTATCTTTAAGCCTAGTCTGTAAATCAATAGACTCTTCTACTAAATCAATAGCCTTGATAGCTCCAGCAACTACTGGAGGTGCTACAGTATTTGAAAACAGATAAGGTCGTGATCTTTGTCGTAATATATCAACAATTTCACCATGGGCACTCGTATATCCCCCACTAGCCCCACCTAATGCTTTACCTAAAGTACCTGTGATGATGTCAACCTTGTCCATACATTTATGATATTCATGCGTTCCTCGGCCTGTATCTCCTATAAATCCAGTAGCATGGCAATCATCAAAATGGACTAAGGCTTCATATTTTTCAGCAAGCTCACAAATTTTATCTAGCTTTGCAATTGTGCCATCCATTGAAAAAACACCATCAGTGGTTATTAATTTATAACGAGCTCCATTAGAAGCAGCAGTTTTAAGTTGATTCTCTAGATCATCCATATCATTATTTTTATAGCGATAACGAGAGGCTTTGCAAAGTCGTATGCCATCTATAATACTTGCGTGGTTAAGTGCATCAGAAATTACAGCATCATCACTGCCTAAGATAGTCTCATATAGACCAGCATTTGCATCGAAACAAGATGGATAAAGAATAGTATCTTCCATGCCAACAAATTTGCTTAATTTGATTTCCAACTCCTTATGTAATGATTGGGTACCACAAATAAATCTAACTGATGCCATTCCATAACCCCAGTTATCTAAACCTATTTTTGCTGCTTCTTTTATCTCAGTATTTTCTGCAAGACCAAGATAATTATTTGAACAAAGGTTAATCAAATTATCAGCTTCCTGAATATTAACGATAGCACCTTGGGGCGAAGTTATTTCGCGTTCAATTTTATATAAGCCATCCTGATGAATATCGTTTAGTTGATTAACTAAATGAGATTTAAAATTATCATACATAATATTTTTTTCCTAAAAAATTCTATTCAAACTAATGTAGTTTTTAATTATTTAATTATAAATTCGTTTACTTCTTTTAAGAATCTATTAAAGGAAGGCTGATGGTTATACATCATATGTCCAGCTTCAAATTCAGAAAAAATAACTCTGTTTATATCTACAGAATTATCATTCATAAAATTCTCTGCGGTAAAACAAGGTGTAGCTAAATCATAAAGTCCACAAGACACATAAACCTTAAAATCTTTATTATATCTTTGAGCTCGAGCAATATGAGGAACTGTATTCACATAACCAAAGTCATTACCCTTCCATCTTTGTGGATGTTTCCAGCCTAGATAAACTTCTGAATCCCCACTTTGGTATAACATTTTCATTTCGACACCTATCTCTGCAAACCATGTATGCATAGCAGTAACATAAGCAGACATAAACCCTTCACTTGAAACATCTGTATCTGAATTTTGTCCTCCAACTCTGTAATCTGTATTTTTATATCTAGAGTCTAATCTTCCAACAGAAAAACCTTCATCTCTAAGAAGTTCTTTTCTGAAACTTGAAGGGTCAATTCTCATATTATAATTTTCAACAAACTTGGGACTTAATCCTGTGAAAGAAGCATATTTTTTTATTAATGTACTTTTATCATTAACAGAAATTCTTGATCCCTTAAGAAGTGCTGGACCATATTCTTCAAGACTGAATTTTTTTGAATCTTCATAGAATTGTTGAAGTGTTTTTTTAGTCTCAACTTTGCCATGATAAAAAGCTGTTGCCGCATATGAGGGAAGAAATCCGTAATGTGGACTGTTATTACCAGGATGAAAAGTTAAGTATTGATAATCTGATGCTGGTGCAACCAATAGTAATCCATTAATTTCAATAGGAGTTATATCACCTGATCTTAATTCAGAAACTAAAAGGGGGCCTCTTATACCTCCATAACTTTCTCC
>CAXYEK010000003.1:0-18390 GCA_964276235.1 uncultured SAR86 cluster bacterium | reverse complement strand
ATGAAAAAACATGAAATTTCAAAAAATATCATTTTTAATATTAATGTTCTTCTCTGCAACTATTAGTTCCAATTTATCAATTGGCAGTATCGAGGAGTTCTCTTTAGAATCAAATCAATCCTACGAAAGAAGAATTCAAGTTTATTACCCTTTTAGCAAGATCATAGATGAGAAAACGAAGTTCATTATTATGAATGATGGAGAAGAGCTATTTGACGGAGCTGATTCTTATAATGATAAAGCCTGGAATATTGATAAAGGTTTTCTGAAGATTAAAGAGCAAGGTTACGAAGGCAGCAATATAATTATTATCACTATTGATAGTGCAAAAAGAGAGACGACTCAGATTTTCAATGAATCGCGAAGATTTTCTGAATACTTTCCCAATGAAACGATTGAGTATTTTGAAGATGGTATGAAAAAGAAACTTTATAAGTCTCTTATTGGAAAAAAAGAATTCGATCACCCAAATTTTATTGTAAAAACCCTAATCCCGGTTTTAGAAAATAAATTTAATACTACTCTGGATAAAACTAATTTAGGAATAATTGGTGCAAGTATGGGGAGCCTCTCTGCATTAAATACGGTGATTGAAAACCCAAACTTATTTGGCTTTGTAGGCTGTATATCAACCCACTGGATTGGCATTAAGCCTTCTGTATACTTTTTACGCCTATTAAACCTAGACTCAGAAGAAAATAAGACATTTGGTGATACCGTTTCCACAGAGGGCGTAATTAAATATGTCGAAAACAATGCAAAAAAATTAGAAGGAATCAGAATTTATTTTGATCATGGGAGTGAGGGGCTTGATAGCTTTTATCCAGAGCCACAAAAAAGAGTAAATGAAATATTAGATGCAAAAGGAATAAGTTATAAATATGAAGTTTTTGAAGGTCACGCTCACGATGCTAAATTCTTTGGAGAGAGATTCAAAGATATAGTGCTGCACTTAGTAGAAGAGTAAAACTTATGCTGTCTCTAAGGTGTCAGGCACGTTAGAATAAATCTATGAATAATCAAAAAACACCAAGTAAAAACTATCGTACCTTTGCATTAATCCTGCTTACAGTAGTCTATGGATTTAATTTTATTGATCGACAAATTGTTGGTATTCTGGCCCCTTTCATTCAAAAAGATTTAGGACTGACTAATTCAGAGCTAGGTCTATTAATTGGATTGGCATTTGCAATTTTTTATACCTTGGTTGCCATTCCTATAGCTTGGTTGGCTGATCGATACAATCGAGTAAATATACTATCAATCGCATTGGCTACATGGAGTGGATTTACGGCTTTAACTGGTTTAGCAGGTAATTTCATTCAAATCGGAATTGCACGAATGGGAGTAGGTATTGGTGAGGCCGGAGGAAGCCCTCCATCACATTCAATCATCTCTGACATGTACCCTAAAGAAGAAAGAGCAAGTGCCCTAGGTGTTTATTCAATGGGTATCCCTCTTAGGTATTATGGCAGCTTATTTTGCAACAGCGATGCTTATGGGATCTTCAGGTGAAGACGTTAATTGGAGACGAATTTTTATTTTCCTTGGGCTAACAGGAATCGCTTTGGCTCTTTTAGTAAAATTAGTGTTGCGAGAGCCTGTTCGAGGCGCAATGGAATTTGATAATCAAACTGAGATTAAGAAACCACCTTTTAGGGAGTCACTCAAAACTCTTATGAAAATTCCTGCGTGGTGGGCTATGTGCTTTGGTATAGCTTTTGGATCCTTTGTATCATATTCAAAATCAGCATTTCATACCAAGTACTTAGTTACCTTAGACCCTAGCTATGACTTTCAGACCTTAGTAATTATTTTAGGAATTGTTAATGGAACAACATATGCTGGAGGAGCTTTTTTTGGAGCTAGACTGGCAGATAAATGGGGTAAAAAAGATATACGTGCATATGGATGGTTACCAGCAATATCAATTGCCCTTTGCCTGCCAATTGGACTTGCAGCTTGGTGGTCAACTTCAATTGAAATGAATCTTGTTTTCACTACTTTGTTTTTACTTTTTATGGGTGTATACCTAGGACCGAGTTTTGCAATTGCTCAGACCTTGGCACCTATAAATATGCGAGCCATGTCCACAGCTCTATTTTTCTTTATTCTGAATATGATTGCATTAGGGGGCGGACCTACTTTTTCAGGCTGGCTAATAGATGTGTTTAAAGAAAATCACGGTGAGGTAGAGGCAATACGTTATGCTATGACAGTCACTTCTCTATTGTTTATCCCTTCCATTATTAGCTTTTTGATAGTTGCACGGGTTTTACCAAAAGACTGGAAAGAAGCAGAAAGACGTAATCTTGAGATGTCTGCAAACAGCTAATTAAATGAGAACTAATATGAGACAAGCTACTGATGTCTTTGGAGAGTGGGCAGAAAAGGGAAGAGATATCGGTATGGCAAAAGGACATGCTGTTTCTGTCAGTGAAATGTTAAGTTTTGTAATTGAGGAAAGAAAAGAGCTTGATAAAAAATTTAGCTTTTTAGACCTAGGCTGTGGGAACGGATGGGTAGTTCGCGATGTTCTGAAAAATCCATTATGTAATAGAGCAGTTGGAATTGATGGAGCAAAACAAATGATTGTTAATGCTGAATCTAATGGTGGAGATGGTGAATATATTCTTGCTGATATTGATTCATATAATTCATTTGAAAAATTCGATGCGATCCACTCCATGGAAGTCCTTTACTATTTAAAGAATCCTAAAGACATTGTAAAAAAAATTACTGATAGCTGGCTTAATGCAGGTGGAAGACTCATCGCAGGAATAGATCTTTATCATGAAAATACAGAATCTCATTCTTGGGAGGAAAAAGTAGGTACTCGTATGCTTATGCTAAAAGAAGCAGAATGGCTTCAAATGTTTAAAGATGCTGGATTATCAAAAGTTAAAAGCTGGCGCTCAAATAAAAGTTCTGACTGGGCGGGAACCTTAGTTCTAACCGGAATAAAATAAATACCTTTCAAAATTTTCTAAGCAACATCCTCGTTAGAAATCTTTTGCATGAGCTCTTGATATTCTGAACTCCACTTACACAAAGAATTGAGCACTGGCTTAAAAGATCTTCCAAAGTCAGTAAGTGAGTATTCAACTTTAGGGGGGACTACTTCAAAGACCTTTCGATCGATCATGAGATCTCTTTCCATTTCTCTTAGTTGCTTGGTTAACATTTGTTGAGTAACAGGCGAAAGAATTCTTTTCAACTCGCCAAATCTTAGAGGACCGTCCTTTAGATTATAAATAATGGCAATTTTCCATTTACCGCCTATTAGCTTTAAAGCATTTACTACTGGAGGATTACATTGAGTCATAGTATGTTTTTATTGTCTACTTGTTGTAATCATACTGTTAACATATCA
The DNA here is from genome assembly GCA_964276235.1 of uncultured SAR86 cluster bacterium. Taxonomy (GTDB): domain Bacteria; phylum Pseudomonadota; class Gammaproteobacteria; order Magnimaribacterales; family D2472; genus SCGC-AAA076-P13. The sequence continues at coordinate 15,017 of CAXYEK010000003.1, read as the reverse complement.
TGCTGTATATAATTATCGTAAACTTGACGAACAAATCAAAAAGGAAATAAACATGTCAGAACAAACTTCAAAAGAAATTAGATCAAAAGTAACAAGTGAAGGAATTATAGAAATTTCAATTGCAACAGTAGAAAAGCCTGTGCCATCAGAAGATGAGGTTCTTATTAAAGTAGAAGCTGCACCAATAAATCCTTCAGATCTAGGTCTTCTTCTAAGTTTTGCAGCTGATCTTGAAAGTATAAATGTATCAGGCAGTGGCGACGATACAGTTACCTCAATGAAAATACATCCTGCATTAATGGGTGCAATGAAGCCAAGGCTCGATCAGTCTATGCCAGTTGGCAACGAAGGTGCAGGAATTATTGAAGATGCTGGCGCTAATGCTAAAGATTTAATTGGAAAGACTGTTGGTCTTGCAGGTGGGTCTATGTATTCACAATATAGGTGTGTTCCAGCAGCTAGTTGCTTGGTTATGAATGATGGAACTACTTCAGCGGAAGCAGCCTCCTCTTTTGTTAATCCACTAACAGCCTTATCTTTTGTTGAAACTATGAAAATGGAAAACCATACCGCACTAGTTCACACTGCAGCAGCTTCAAATTTAGGTCAAATGCTTGTCAAAATTTGTAAAGATGATTCGGTTCCTTTAGTTAATATAGTTAGAAAAGAAGAACAAGTTGAAGTTCTTAAAAGCCTCGGAGCTGAGCATGTTTGTAATACTAACGATGACGATTTTATGGATCAGTTAGTGAATGCGTTAGTGGCAACAGGTGCAACCCTAGGTTTTGATGCTACTGGGGGTGGTAATGATGGGCAACTTCCTGGACAAATTTTAGCCGCAATGGAAATAGCAGCAAATAAAACAGCTAAAGAATATAGTCGATACGGTTCTGATACTTATAAACAAGTTTATATTTACGGCGGTCTTGACCAATCACCAACAGTGTTAAAAAGAGCCTTTGGAATGTCTTGGGGTCTTGGAGGTTGGTTATTAACACCAATGATTGGAAAAATTGGAATGGAAAAATTCCAAGAGATGAGACAAAGAGTAGCTAAGGAAATCACGACAACGTTTGCTAGCAGCTATGTGCAAGAGGTATCTTTCGAAGAAATGCTTCAGCCAGAAATTATTAAATCTTATGCAAAACAAGCTACAGGTAAGAAGTACTTAGTTAGTCCACACAAATAATTTTTAAATTAGATACAATTAATCCACATATGTGGAGATATAGTGACGGACATAACATTTAATCAAGTTTATGCGATTGGGCTTCCAATTGTTCTTGGCATGATCCTTTTTGAGGTTCTCGTTTCAAATTGGCAGAATAAATCCTTTTATAAACAGGGAGATACTTTATGCTCCTTGGGCTTATTGCTTGGAAATATCTTGGTCGTCTACTCTGTTAAAGGAATCACTTTAGCAATTCATTTTTATCTTTATCAATTTAGAATTTTTGACTTAATGACACTAATACCAATATGGGCAATGTGGATTCTCACATTTATTCTAATAGACCTAGTTTTTTATATGTATCATAGATTGTCTCATCGAGTTAGATTTCTCTGGGCAATTCATATGAACCACCATTCAAGCGAGGAGATGAACTTCTTAGTTTCTTTCAGGCAAGCTTGGTTTGGACCAATTTCAAAAATACCATTCTTTATTATTCTTCCTTTGGTGGGATTAGACCCAACAATTATTGCAATAGCAGGTGTCATCAGTACTTTATGGGGGATAGTAGGCCATACACAGGTTATAAATAAACTAGGCCCTCTAGAATGGATTTTTAATACTCCATCACATCACAGAGTTCATCATGGATCAAATGAAGAATACATAGATAAAAATTATGGCAATCTATTAATTATTTGGGATAGGATCTTTGGGACCTTTGAACCAGAGCGGGCTCCTGTTAAATATGGATTGGTTAATAATGTTGATACCTTTAATCCAGTTAAAATAACTTTTATGGAATGGTCTAAAATCTTTGAAGATCTTTATAAAGCAAAAAATTTTCGTCATGCTTCTCGACTCTTTTTTGGCCCCCCAACTAAATAAATCCCTTAAAATTACTCTACATAAATTAGCTATTCTGAAGTAACCATTTTCATAACATTTTTTTTTATTTCAACTTTATAATTTTATTGTTTTCAACATTTAAATGGGTACAAAATGAAATATAAATTATTAGGAATATTTGTTCTTCCGTTCTTCATTTCTTTCAATATTAATGGGCAAGAAGCATCAAATAGTAACGTAGAAGAGGTAGTAGTAACTGGTTCAAATATTCAAAGATCTGGATATACCGCTATATCTCCTGTTCAAGTCAAAAATAGAGATGAAATGCTTGCAGAGGGTGCTAAGACAATCACTGATTTTGCAATCAATTTGCCTGTAAATATTGGCTCTGAATTTCAAACTGAATCAGGTGATTTAATTGGAACCGCGCAGTTTAATCTTCGTGGACTAGGCCTTGGCTCTACATTAACATTAATTAATGGTCGAAGAGGAGGCATTTCGACAGTTGCTGATGGCGGCGGTAATCAATTTTTTGATATCAATCAGCTACCTATGTCTATGATTGAAAAGGTAGAATTTCTTACTGATGGAGCTTCAGCAGTTTATGGATCGCAAGCAGTTGCTGGGGTTGCAAACATTATCACTCGTAAGAATTTCGAAGGTTTAGAATTTACTTTAGATGGACAAAGTTCAGATGGGCCAGGTATTGATCAGCATCAGATTGGTTTTGCATTTGGTTCTTCGGCAGATGGCCCTACAAAAGTAAATATTTACGGTGGATATACAAAAAGTAATAGAGCAGACCGCTCAGATTTTGATTTTATAAACGAACGAGTACTAGGTAATGGAGATCCTACGGCATCTAGAACGCTATCAGCTTTTGGAGCTCCAGGAACATATCGTGCAGTTAATTCTGCAGGAACTGCGGGGACTGGGTCTAACTTCCCTGATCCTGATTGCAATGCTGCAGGCGGTATTTTAAAAGCACCTTTTTGCCGATTTAGTTTTGCTGATCAAGTTTCTGTAATACCTGCACAATCAAGAGTACAGTTATTTTCAGAAGCCACTCATGAAATTAGTGATACTGTAACTGCTTTCGTAGAGTCAAGTTACTCTGCCAATAAAATTTCTAGAACTCTTGGTCCATATTTATTTAAACATGGAACTTTGAACGCAGGAAGAATGTTTATCCCAGGAAGTCATCCTTTTAACTTCTTTGTTAATAATAGCTCCGGAGGTATAGAGTATATTGGTCCAGATAATTGGGATAATGCAGTTCATACAGGAGCAGATCTTGAACTACGTGGACGACCATTTGGTGAAGAATATAATGGCGGAAGGGGACCAGCGGATCTTGAAATTGATTTAGCTTACTTGCGCATGCTCAGTGGAATAAAGGCTGACCTATCAGACCAGTGGAGTGTTGAAGCTTCTTATATGTTCTCTCGCTCAGAAAGAGATCAAACAAGACCATTCAACTATATTAAAAGCGTAGTAAATGGAAGTTTATTAGATGGTACTTGGAATCCATTCGGAACTCGTTTAGCTAACCCTACACTTGTTTCTCCAAAAGATGGAGTTAGTGTTGCAGCTAACTCTGATGCTGTATCTAATAGTCTTTGGACTTTAAATGTAAATGCATCAACGGCTAAACAAGAAGTTACTGAAATTAAATTTGTTGGAGAGCTTGGAGCTTTAGCTGGCGGAAATATTGGTGTTGCAGCTGGAATGCAACGTCGAACAGAATCATTTAACTACTCACCTGATCCATTAGATGAATCAGGTATAGGTAATGCCCCTGATCAACCAATAGTCGGAGGTCAGGATGTAGATGCTTTATTTGTTGAAGGAATTTTACCAGTAAGTGATTCTCTTGAAGTTCAAGCAGCTGTTAGGTATGAAGATTATGGAAATGTTGACACTACTGATCCAAAGCTTGCCATACGTTATCAGGTATCTGATAGTTTAGGCATTCGTGGAAGTTGGGGATCTTCATTTCAGGCTCCATCAGTCCGTCAAATGAGTGTTTCAAGTCAATCATCAATTATTGATGACCCTGCATCTTTAAATCCTGTGACTGGACAATTGGAGTGTGTTAATAGAGATGTTACCAACATTGCTATTATAACGACTCAAGGCGGAGATTCTCTCAAGCCTCAGAGCTCTGATTCGTTAACACTAGGAATTGTTATGGAAGTTAACGAAACTGATATCAGTCTTGATTATTGGAGTTTTGACTATACTGACCTCATAACATCAGACGAGGGAGCTCAGGCAATATTAGCAAATGACTGTAACGATGGTGTAATTGATGACTCAAGAATACGACGTCGTCCAGATGGAACTGTGGCTGAAATAACCTCAGAGTTCATTAATACTGGCTCTGTAAAAACTAATGGCCTTGATATAGCGTTATCTCACTCTTTAGATTCATCAGAGTTTTTTGATCTAGTCGACTTCAATTTTGTAGCAACATATATCAATGAGTTTGAAGTCAAAACCAACAGCTCTGCTGCTACTTTTGACGGTGCAGGCTCAAGGAATTTTAGAAATCAATTCCGCTCTATGCCAAAAATTAGAGGTAATCTGGGTGTAACTTTTCAAAAAGGGCAGCATACATTAAGTACACAACTTAGATATATTGATGATTACGCAAATGATCAATCAGATACAACTATTGATAGTTTAGTAACATTGGATGGACAGTATTCAACTCAACTATACAAAGATAGTGCTAGGCTCTCGATTGGTATTAAAAATATTATGGATGAAGATCCTCCAAGTCTAGGTGCTAATGTTCGTCCGGGATACGATAATGTCATGCATAACGTTTTAGGAAGAACTGTTTATATGTCTCTCACCCAATCATTTTAAGAGATACTTAAATAAAATTATAAAAGGGCGATTATTCGCCCTTTTTTATACTTTAATCTAACCAAAAACTCTATTAACAAAAAGAATATATAATTAGATAATTGAACATTAATAACACAGGAACCCGTTATGAAAAAAATATCTAAACTAATAACATTTATTTTTTTAATCTCATTTATGCCCAATGCTTCGTCGCATGATCTTGAAAGAGCAATTAGCAGTGATGACAGATCTTCTAATAACGTAATTAGAGATTCTTCAAGACACCCATACGAAACACTTACTTTTTTTGAAATTAAATCTGATATGAGGATTGTTGAATTATCCCCAGGCGGCGGATGGTACACAGAGATTCTTGCAAACTATATTCACAAGCCAGGCAAGCTTATAGCGGCTCACTTTGATAAAGATTCTGAAAGAGCATATTTTCAAAGAAGTAGAGCAAATTTCGAAAAGAAAGTTAATGAAAACCCTTTATATAAAGATATTGAAATTGTTGATCTAAGCTCAAGTTTAGCCGAACCAGAAAGCGTAGATGCTGTTCTAACTTTTAGAAATCTCCATAACTGGCTCGGACCTCAAATGGATTTAATTTTTTCTAATTCTTTTAATGCCCTTAAGCCTGGTGGCTTGCTTGGTGTTGTGGAGCACAGAGCTAAACCAGGAACTTCGATGGAGGCCATGAAAAAAAGTGGCTATGTTACCGAAGAGCATGCAATAGAAGTAGCGAAAAAGCATGGGTTTATATTGGTTGCAAAATCAGAAATTAATGCAAATCCAAAAGATACTGCCGATCATCCTGGTGGAGTTTGGACTCTGCCACCTAACTATAGATTAAAAGAGAAAGACAAAGAGAAATACAAAGCCATAGGTGAAAGTGACAGAATGACATTATTATTTAAAAAGTCATCGCTATAGGCTCGTTATTTTTACATCTCCTGAATCAACCAATTCATCTATAGTATCTTGAGACCATCCAAGCTCTTCTAAAACTGATCTACTATGTTCTCCAAGAAGAGGGCTAGCCTCGGCTTGAGAAGCTAATTTTCCTTCAAATAAAATTGGAGGAGTTGGAGCAGTTAATTTCCCCATCGCCTTAGTTACATAAGTTTCAAGAGCTCCAATAGCTTTTATTTGTTCACTACTTTCAATATCCTCACGTTTTAAACATGGCGAGCAAGGAACGTCAGCTGCTATCAATATTTCCATGGCTTTATCAACACCTATATCTTTTCTAGGGTTTTTTAATACCTCCATAACTTTTTCCATATTAGTCATTCGAGACGCTATCGAGGCATAAAGTGGAGTATCAATTAATTCTGGGTAACCAACCATAGGAAGAAGTGTCTCCCAATGACTGTCAGTTAATGGAGCAACAGCGACTCCACCATCTTTATAATTAATTGTTTGAAAGTAGTCTGAACCTGGAGACATATTAAACCTATCATCGTCTTTCAATGTTTTATGCATCATGCCGTCAGGCCACATAAATGAAAGACAGGCATGGAGCATTGATATATCTATGTGCTGGCCTTCGTTTGTTGTTGTTCTAGCTAAAAGGGCAGCTGTTGCTGCTTGGCTTACAGTATATGCAGTAACTTTGTCGCAGATGAATGTTTTAATAAAATCAAAAGAGTTTTCCTCTGAGGATTGAAGATCAGTGAAGCCAGCTAATCCCTGAATTACATGGTCAAAGGCAGGCAAATCTGCCATAGGACCTTTTGTTCCAAAACCACTCACAGCAACATATATCAATCTGGGATTTATTTTTCGAAGAACATCTGATCCTAGACCAATTCTATCCATAACTCCCGGACGATAGTTATGGAGAAGAATATCTGCACGAGCGATAAGTTTTTTTACAGCTTCGACTCCGGCATCTGATTTCAAATCTATTGCTAAAGACCTTTTGCCACGATTACAGTTATGAAAGAATCCTGATACTCCATTTTTTTGAGTGCCAAGTGGTCGCATCTTGTCGCCCATCAAAGGAGGCTCTACTTTAATTACTTTTGCTCCCTGAGCTGCCATAGTCATTGCTGCCAGTGAGCACGTAATCATATTAGATAGCTCTATTACTTCTATACCAGCTAATGGCTGGCTTGCACTTGGTTTTGTCATTTTCTCACCCCTTATTTATACAAATAATATTAGCATGTTCCCAATATATTATTAGAAGATCTAACAGACCTTACGATTTTGAAAATGTTAAGATTAGACATATGAAAACATTAAAAGAAGAAATTATATTTGAATGCTCTGCTAAACATTTATGGGGTATTCTTTCAGATGTATCTCGATGCGATTGGGTCCCTACAATTAATGAAATGACATTGGAAGGCGACTGTAGGGTTTTTGAAATGGAAGGTATGGGAAAAGTTAAAGAGCAAATATTACTTTTAGACAACGATATGATGAAGTTGCAATATTCGGCAATAGAAACTAGAACTCCAATAGACCATCACCTAGCAACAATGCAAATTTCTCAAATAGACACAGAAAACTGTAAACTTTTATGGACTACAGAGATAGAGCCCGAAATATTCGCAGATGCCATACATCATGGGATGCTTATATCGATAGATGGATTAAAAAAAGTGGTTAGAACCCAACATAGGTAAGAAATTCACTATTATCAGCTCGAACTGAACGAACATCATTGGCAGCAAAATCTTTATCAGGGTATCCCAATGCAATGCAAATCATAATATTTTGATCATCAGGGATATTTGCATGCTTTCTTACGACATCGGATTGCATTATTCCTTGACCATTGATGACGCATCCAATTCCTTTCTCCCATGCGGACAAGACAATCCCATAGGCTAACGAGCCTAAACCAAAATGAGTAATTGCCGCAGGCTCAAGATATTTATCATAAGTAAGAACTAGTGAGACCGGGGCACTAAACTGACGGAATCCTCTAAGCATCCAGTCCATTCTTCTTTCTTTATCTTCTCTTTCTATACCCATTGCTTCAAATAATTGAATTGCAACATCAATCTGTTTTCTTCTATGGTCTCCCTCATAATCTTCTTTATATGGGAAGTCTCGAACATGAGGTTTTCCAGCCATTGTTTCTTCAACGTTACCTTCTCTAATTTTATTTAGTACTTCACCACCTACAGCATGAATATGCCAAGTTTGCGTATTATAAGAAGAGGGTGCCCACTTAGCTCCATTAATTATTTCCTCAATGACCTCTTTTGGAACCGGCTTATCCAAAAAACCACGCACACTTTTTCTAGACTCTGCAAACTCACTAAAATTCATAATTACTCTTTTTAAAAATTAATATGTTTCAGATTTTGCCATATTTTAACTACTTTTTATATTGAATCTATTAGTAGTTTTTAACTCAGGAATTATGCATATATATTAAAAATTATTTTGTTGTTACACTGAAAAAATGGTCAATGACATCTTTAAAATATTAACTCTAGAAGAATGGGAGAGTGCTTCTTTAAATGGTTTAATAGTCACAGATTTAGATCAAAGAGATGGCTTTATTCATCTATCAAGTGCGAAACAGCTAGCAGCAACCTTAGCTTTTTATTTTTCTGATCACGATAAAGTGATGTTATTAGAGATTAATCTAGAAGCAGTAACAAGAAAAGCTTATCTATGAGCCTACTAAGCAAGGAGATAGAAGGTCTGGAGAATTTGCTCATCTCTATGATGAGTTAAAGGTAGCCCATGTTTCAAAGCAGTGGACTCTTGAAAGAGGTTCCTTTACTCTTCCTGAAGATATAGTTTTAGAAACGGAGAAATAAAATGGATGTTTTATTAATAATTGTTGCTGTACTTGCCGTGGTCCATATCATTGAATGCATATTTTTTAGAGAAAAGATAATGGCATCACCTCATGGAAAGTTTTTAGGCTTTTTTCTTACAATGATATTTGGAATTTTTTATTTAAGAAGATTGGATTCTGATAAAAATACTTAGTTAAAATTTTCTTTGTGAAAGTCCTTGATTGCAGAATCAACCAATGCGTCTCTAACTTGAAGCTCCTGATATAAATTTAATGAATTCAATGTCTTGCATCTGCTGAGAGCAACGTAGGTTTGACCTGTTGCAAAGGCTCCCTGACCCAAATCTATAGAGCAACTATCTAGAGTAAGCCCTTGCGCCTTATGGATTGTTACAGCCCAACCTAGTTTGAGTGGAAACTGCTTAAAAGATGAGACAACTTCTTCTTCCATCTCGTCGTTGTATTCGTCATAGACGTATTTGATTTTGTTCCATTCCTCTCTTTTGACTTTAAAAATATCATCACCTACTTGAACCCTTATAAATTTCCTTTTTTTATCAGAACAATTTGTGACTATTCCAATAGTTCCATTAACCCATCGGCCTTCACTATCATTTTTTATAAACATGACCTTTGCATCTTGTTTAATTCTTAGGTTTCTGGGTGCAGGTAAATCATTTTCATTTAATTCTCCGTATTCTTCAGACTTTGCAGAAGTAGCAGGTCCTTCAATCAGATTTAACATTTCCTCATTTATTTGTTCTGCTCTATATTTTCTAGTTGTAATAATAAGAGATGACTCATTTGTGAACTCTGGATTAAAGCAAGAAGCATTAATTTTATTTATCGAATCCTCAAGATCTTCGCCTAAACGAATATTATTGAGGAGCGAATAAAAATTCTCATCCTCACTTTGCCTAAATGAATAAGTTAATTCAAAAAAAGCTGGTGATTTAATTTCTTTGAAGCTTTTAGAGCTAAAAAAATAAACAGATTCATATTTCTCATCGATAGCATTGACCTCATGATCTTTGACCACAGGAGGCAGCTGAAAAAGATCACCACATGCAAGAACATGTATCCCACCAAATGGCTCTGATGAATTACGATGAACTTTCAAAGAATCTGAGATGGCATCAAGCATAGGAGCTCGAACCATTGATATTTCATCAATAATAAGAAGTTCTAATTTTTTTAATAATTTCTTAAACTTGGGATCATTAGATTCTTGTATTACAGGAAAAGTATCAAACCCAATTCTAAAAGCAGAATTGATAGTACTTCCTCCAATATTTAAAGCGGCAACACCAGTTGGAGCTACAACTATCTTTCTAAGATCACTTTCCTCAACAACTCTTTCTATAAGTGTTGTCTTACCAGTACCTGCTGCACCTGTGAGGTAAATAAATTGCTGTTCTTCACTGTCCAGCAAATCTACGATCTGATCTAGGGTATCGTCAAATGAGTTTTCATCAGCTACTATTTTTTTCTTTGCCATTGTAATAATCGAAATCTAGATGTGTTGAGGGTTTATTTTGTAGTTTAAGTATAAGATTATATGATAAAGACAAAACCTAAATAAGAGCTTAAAAAATTATAATGACTGAATGCATTGTTTGCCATAGTAATCTTGTTGAAAGCTTCTCTACTTTAGATAAAAATAAATACTGGAAATGTAATTTTTGCCAAGCTAAATTTTTAGACAAACATTATTTTATAGATGAGGTTTCAGAAAAAGATCGGTATCTAGAGCATGAGAATGTTATTGAAGACCCTAGATACAGAAATTTTTTATCTAGATTGTCTGTGCCGCTAGTTGAAAGACTTAATGCTAACAGTAAAGGCTTAGATTTTGGATGTGGGCCAGGCCCAGCTCTTGCAGATATTTTGGTGAAAGATGGTTATGAAGTCGATCTATATGATCCTTTCTTTTTCCCAAATCAAAATATTTTTTCTAACCAATATGATTTTATAACCTGCACAGAAACCGTCGAGCATTTTCATAACCCTTTTGAAGAGTTTAAGAAGCTTGATGATTTACTCATAAAAGGTGGGTGGCTGGGAATAATGACTAACTTTCTTACAGAAGAAGAAGCATTTGAAAAATGGTATTACAGACGTGACCCTACCCATGTTACTTTTTATTCAGAAGAAACCTTTGAAGTTATTGGAGAACAAAGAAATTGGGAACTTGAAATAATATCTAAAGATATAGTCATCTTTAAAAAATAAGAAGAAAAATTAATTTTTATCTTTTGTTGCTAGAATTAAAAAGCCTGCTGCGATACCCATATTTTTTATAAAGTTTTGTGCCTCATGAGCTTGCGAAGGATCACCTGCAAGGTTCCAAAAGTCATGCATGAAGATATTTATTAATATAGTTACGCCAAATAATACAAGCGAGCTTACTCGTAAGTATTTACCAACTATAATTAAAGGACTAAATACAACCTGTAATAGAATGCATACAGATAGAGAAAACGCAGCAAAGGGAACATTTTTTGTAATTAATAATTCAACAAACTCTGGGTAATTAAAAATCTTACCAAGGCCAGATAATAAAAATAGTATTCCAAGAAAGCCTCTTCCTAAAAAGAATGCAATAGAATCTAATTTTTTTATATTAATCATGATTCTATGTTAACTTAATTTTATGACAAAAATTTTTATATTACTTCTCTCCATTGGATTAATAATTTCTGGTTTCTTTTATGGTCCCAAGCTATCTAAGCTCTATAGATTGAGCAACCTGTATGATGAAAAAACTATAGCTTATAACTTTAGTAACATTGATGAAGTCTTTGAAGTATCTGAACCAATTAGCGCATCAGACTCGCCTCATAAATTTAAAAAAAGAGATTACACACTGCCAAAAACATATTTTTTTGAAGGCGAGGACAGAAGCTTTGCTGAGGGGCTTGATCATTTTAAGACAGATGGAATGATTGTTCTTCATGAAGGCAATCTTCTCTATGAAAACTACTGGAACAATAATTCAGCAGATACCAAACATATAGCATTTTCTGTATCTAAATCTTTCTTATCAGCTTTAGTAGGAATTGCTTTAGAAGATGGCCTTATAGATAGTATTGCCGATCCAATAACAAAGTATTTACCTGATTTTAATGGAACAGGTTACGAGGGAGTCTCAATAAAAAATATTCTTCAAATGTCCTCGGGAGTTGAATTCAATGAGGACTATGCCGACCCTAATTCTGATATAAATAAATTTGGTAGAGCAGTAGCTAAAGGCTCTTCATTTAGAGATTTTGCAAAAACATTAAAGCAGTCAAAAGAGCCTGGAACTTATCATCATTATGTAAGTATAGATACTCAAGTTCTTGGATTTCTTCTAGCCGAAGTAACAGGGATGTCATTACAAGATTATTTATATGAAAAAATTTGGAATAAGATAGGCATGGAAGATGAAGCTTATTATATTGTAGATAATCTCGGAGTTGAGATGGCTCTTGGAGGTCTAAATGCTTCGGTAAGAGACTTTGCAAAGTTTGGACAACTTTATCTAAATAAGGGTCAGTGGAAAGGTGAGCAGATAGTTCCAGAAAACTGGGTTAATGCATCACATAATACAGATGGACCTCACTTAATACCTGGTGAAAGTGATTTGTCTTCAAGTGTATGGGGGTATGGACTTCAGTGGTGGGTACCAGGTTTTCCAGATACAGACTATACGGCATCAGGTGTTTACAATCAGTACATATATGTAGATCCAATTACTAAAGTAGTTGTGGCTAAAACATCCTCAAATCATAGATTCACCGCTGAAAAAGAGTATTCAAAAGCAGCTCACGTCGCTATGTTTAGAGCAATAGCAAAAAGTATCTCTGACAATGAATAACCCAATTAATTTTTTAGAAAAGTTTTCAAAATTTGAAGATCACTGGTCGCCTAAGGTTATTGCTGAAATGAATGACTACCAATTTAAACTTGTAAAAATAAAGGGAGAGTTTGTAACACATAACCATGAAGATACCGATGAAGTTTTTATCGTCATAGAAGGATCAATGAAAATACACTATGAGGATAGAGTTATAGAACTTAAAAGTGGAGAAATGGTCGTTGTTAAAAAGGGTGAAAAGCATAGACCTTATGCAGAAGAAGAATGTAAAATTATGCTTGTTGAGCCAATCGGCACTGTAAATACAGGTGATGTAGGAGGCGAGCTTACTGCATTAAATAATGAGTGGATTTAATAGTGAATGTAAGAAAATTAACAGGAATGTGGACTTTAGTCCTAATAGTATCATTTTCACAAAGAGGTATAGCCGAGCAAAGTGATTATCTAAATCGGCATCAATTAAGTATTGATGAAGCAGCAAACCTTTTAAAATTACCTCTGTCTTGTGCCGAAATAGAATACCCAAATAAATTGAGTCAAATGTTGCGTGGTGATGAAGATTTAGCGTCTCCAAAGAGCCTACACCCTGCATTTTATGGATGTTTTGACTGGCATTCAGCTGTTCATGGTCATTGGTCAATGGTGCGATTACTTAAGGCCTTTCCCTCTGTAGAGGGTAATACTGAGGCTAAAGCTATTCTGATCAGGCATATCACACCAGCTAATATTGCTGTTGATGTTGCTTATGTGAAATCAGACCCATCTTGGGAAAGACTATATGGCTGGGCCTGGTTACTAAAACTAATGCAGGAACTAGAAACTTGGAATGACCCAATAGCAAATTCGCTAGCTGAGACACTTAAGCCATTAGCAAAAGAATTATCGTCACTTTACATAAATTACTTACCAAAGTTGGTTTATCCAATTAGAGTTGGTGAGCATACAAATACAGCTTTTGGTCTTACATTTGCTTGGGATTATGCTCAGCAGATTGGAGACACTGATTTGAGTGATGCAATTAGTAAGCGTGCTATAGAGTTTTATCAGCAAGATAAATCTTGTCCAATTAAGTGGGAACCTAGCGGCTATGACTTTCTTTCACCATGTTTAGAAGAAATCGATCTTATGCGTCGAGTATTGCCCAAAAGTGAATTCTTAGATTGGTTGAAAGAGTTCATGCCATCTCTCTTGAGCCCTGACTTTAATTTAGAAGTGGGTGAAGTTTTAGATCGTTCTGACGGTAAGTTGGTTCATTTAGATGGTTTAAACTTTAGTCGAGCATGGGTATTAAGTGCATTGGCAAAAGAATATTCTCAGCTAGGTCACCTGCAAGTTGTGGCAGATAAGCACTTGGCATATTCCCTACCTAACTTAGTTGACGATAGTTATGAAGGCGGACACTGGCTTGGCTCTTTTGCTATTTATGCATTATTGCCATAAAAATTGAAAGTTATAAGGTTGAGTAAGAGAAAAATATATTAAAGGAAAATAAATATGTCTAAATTTATAGGAAAAACTGCGGTCATTAGCGGAGGCGCTGAGGGCATTGGTTTATCTATTGCCAAAGCACTTGGTGAACAGAAGATGAATATCGTACTCACAGATATCAATGAAAAAAACCTTCAAAAAGCTAGCTCGGAGCTGGAAACAATTGGAGTTCCAGTATTGCCTGTAGTCCTTGATGTAGCTAAAGAGGACCAATGGCAAGAAGTAGCAGAAAAAGCAATAGCTCGTTTTGGAAAAATTCATATGGTGGTAAATAATGCAGGTGTAGGGGGTGAATCAGGCTCAATAGAAAATCAGAATGCAAGAGGATGGCAGTGGGCGCTGGATGTGAATTTAATGGGTGTTGTCTTCGGAGCAAAAGTAATGGTTCCCATGATAAAGCAGCATGGTGAAGGAGGATGGATCATAAATGTTGCTTCAATGGCTGGGATGGGAGGTACTCCATATGGTGGAGCTTATACTGCAACAAAAGCTGCTGTAGTAGCTGTCTCAGAAAGTTGGGCTGGAGAGCTTGAAAGTGAAGGTATCAATGTCTCTGTTTTATGTCCGGCTTTTGTACAAACACGTATTTATGATTCTGAAAGAAATCGTCAGTCCCAATACAAAACTGACAAAAAAAGTCCAATTAGTGAGAATGTTTTCTTAAATAAAGCCAAAAAAATGGTGGAAAATGGGATTGAAGTTTCCATCGTTGGGAAGAGGGTTGTAGAAGCTCTAAATGACGGCGAATTTTATATATTTACCCACCCAAACTACAGACCTCTCGTAGAAGAAAGATCTTCACAAATTAATGCAGCATTTGAAAAAGCTTCAAAAAGCCCATTACTTCAGCACATTGTAAACCAAAAGATTGAAATGCTTTGAGTGGCAATTAAAATTATAGATAAAAAAGAAACTATCGAAGAAGATAAGCAGCATAAGCTCCAATAAGCCCACAAGCAGATATTGTTAAATAATAGATTTGATAACCAAGTACACCAGGATAATTTTCTAGAAGAGGTGCG
>CAXYEK010000002.1:0-181127 GCA_964276235.1 uncultured SAR86 cluster bacterium | reverse complement strand
GTCTGCAAGAATATTGGCATCTAATAATGCTCCATGAAAGGTTCTGTCATAACCTGATACTTCAAATCGATTTGCTAGTGCATCTAAAGAATTCCTTTGACCTGGAAATTTATCTCTCGCTATAGATAGCGAGTCTTCAATTTCACATATGTCTTCTAATTTGGGGTATTTTGAAGAAGCTAACCGAAGTTCATTATTTAAAAATCCAACATCAAATGCAGCATTATGAATAACAAGAGTTGATCCTTCTATAAATTCCAAAAACTCTTCAGCAATTTCTTCAAAAGGCGGTTGATCATCAAGGTCTTCATTGGTAATGCCATGAACTTTTGAAGCCTCTTCATCAATTAATCTTGCAGGATTTAAGTAAGTATGAAAATGGTCAGTAGATTTTTTTCTATCATTCAATAGGACAGCACCAATCTCAATAACTCTATGGCCTTGGTGTACCTCTAAGCCTGTGGTTTCTGTATCTAAAATAATAAATTTTTTTGCCATAATTTAATTAAAGGGAATCTATACCTTTATTTGCTAGCTGGTCTGCTATTTCATTTTTTTCATGACCAGAGTGACCTTTAACCCAGTGCCATCTTACATCATGTTGAGAGACATATTTATCTAATTCAATCCATAAATCTTTATTCTTAACATCTTTCTTTGCAGAGTTTTTCCAATTGTTTTTTTTCCAGTTTTGAATCCAAGAAGTTATGCCCTGCATTACATATTTAGAATCAGTTGTTAAATTTACTTGGCAAGGTTCTTTTAGTATCTTTAAACCTTCTATAGCTGCTTGAAGTTCCATTTGATTATTGGTGGTTACTTTAAGCCCCCCATAGTATTGTTTAGTAACATCTCCGTACTCAACCAAAGCACCCCATCCGCCAATACCTGGATTTCCTCTGCAAGCACCATCTGTATAAATATTTACTGTTTTCATAAAATTAACATAGAATCTGCATATGATTAATATAGAGCCTATTAAGGCATTTAGCGATAATTATATTTGGTTAGTAACAACTAATGAAGGGTCAATTGTAATTGATCCAGGTGAAGCAGATGCAACTATAAAATTTTTAAAAGATAACACTCTTGATCTTAAAGCTGTTTTGATAACACATCACCATTTTGATCACACTGGGGGAATAGCAGATCTTATATCAACTTACCCAGTTAAAGTCTTTGGACCAAAAAATGACATACCTGAAATAGACTCAAGAGTCAGTGCTGGCGATAAAATAAATGTTATTGGAATAGATTTTGAAATCATAGAAGTGCCTGGTCATACCTTAGACCACATAGCTTTTTATAGCTTTAATAATGGTAATCCTATACTTTTTTGCGGCGATGTTTTATTTCCCTCTGGATGTGGGAGAGTATTTGAAGGGACTTACGAACAGATGCATCAATCACTTTTAAAAATTAGATCTCTTCCAGAAAATACAAAAATTTATAGTGGTCATGAATACACTCTATCAAATCTTAATTTTGCAAAAACTGTTGAGCCTCTTAATAAGAATATTATTTCAAGATATAATGAAGTCGAAGAGTTAAGAAAGATTGATCTTCCAAGCCTCCCAACAACACTAGAATTGGAATTAAGGGTTAATCCTTTTTTAAGATGTGAAGAAAAAGATCTTAAAGAAAGTATAAAAGATAAAATTAATGTTCAAAATAACAGCAAGGAAGTATTTCAGGTACTAAGAGAATGGAAAGACAGTTTTTAAGTATTTTATTATTTAATTTAATTTTTTTAAGTGGTTGTCAGACCAGCATAGAAGATATTTCATATAACAATACTGAGCAAGTTAATGAAATTCAAGAATATGAAGAGCCACTTATTGAACAAGAAATAGTTGAAGAGCTCCCAAAAGATGTATGGCAGTACATCATTGCAAATTCTTCAAATTATGAAGATGTAATTATTAATGAGCAAACACTCATCTTTATGAATACTCATATTAAGGATGTTGATAAATTTAGTGATTATCTTAATAAATCTTACTACTTTATTTATTATGTTATTCAAGAGTTTGAGGCTGCAAACCTACCAGTTGAATTAGCCTTAATACCTTTTATAGAAAGTAATTATGACCCCTTCTCAATTTCACCATCAGGTGCCGTTGGCTTATGGCAGTTTATGCCAAAAACTGGAAAATTATATAATTTAGAAAAGTCGTGGTGGAATGAAGATCGTCACGATCCCTTTAGATCAACACATGCGGCAATAGGCTATTTTAAATATTTATTTGAAAGATTTAATAATGATATCTATCTAGCCTTGGCTGCTTACAATGCAGGACCAACTTATCTTGACAGACAAATAAGAAAAAATAAAAGAAGAGGTCTTGGTACTGATTTTTGGTCATTAAATTTATCGAATCAAGTAACTCAATATGTCCCTAAGTACGTCGCTTTAAGAGAGTTGGTATTTAATGCAGAAAAATATGGATTAACTTTACCTGAGATACCTACAGAGTCAGTAGTTGAAAAAATTGAGATACCAGGACAAGTAGAGATACTAGTATTAAGTGAGTATTTAGATATTAAGCCTGAGCTTTTATATAAACTAAATGCTGGGTATACAAAGTGGGCATCTGCTCCTAAAGATAAAAGCACTTTTTACATTCCTATTGAGAAAAGTATATTACTTTCCAATTCGGATAGTCCTTTTGAAAACGTAAACCAAATTAATTGGATATCACATGTAGTTACTCGAGGAGATAGTTTGTGGAAGCTTGCAACAAAATATGACACTGAAGTTAACATAATTAAAGAAATTAACTATATTGAAAATGATCTACTTTCAATCAATGACACTCTATTAATACCGCTAAGTAAAACAAAAACAAATAACTTTATACCCTTTGAAATGCATATTGTTTCAGAAGGAGATTCTCTTTGGAGTATTTCTAGAAAATATAACATTGATTTAAAAGACCTTACTAGAATGAATTTTTTAACAACATCGTCATACCTTCAACTAGGTCAGCAACTTACGATTGGGAATAAAAATATTCACAGAAATATTGAATCAAAAAGAAGGACTATCCTCTATTCAGTAAAACAAGGTGACAATTTATATAAGATCTCAGATTTATTTGATGTAACTGTTGGCAGCATCAAAGAAATAAATGATTTTAAAGGTAATAGCTTGATGCCAGGGCAAATTATTAAAGTGGCAATAAAAGCTTTCTAGTTATCTGTTGTTTTTGGGTCTAAAGCATCTCTAAGACCGTCGCCAAAGAAATTTAAAGCAAAAAGGGTAATAGTAAAAGTAAGTCCTGGATAAACAAGCAACCAACTATATTCTTCCATAGACTCAACACCATCCTTAATTAGCGTTCCCCAACTACTCATTGGGGGTTGAATACCTAATCCAAGAAAGCTTAAGAAACTCTCAAGCAACATAACTTGAGGTATCGTTAATGTAGCATATACCGCAATTGGTCCCAATATATTTGGTAGTAGATGTCTTTTGAACATTGATATATTTCCAACACCCATTGCCTTTGCAGCCATTACAAATTCTTGATTTTTAAGACCAATAACTTGCCCTCTAACTATTCTAGACATAGTCAACCATTCAACTGCTCCTATTGCTCCAAAAAGTAACCACAGATTACTCCCAAAGATAACCATTAATAAAATAACAAAAATAATAAAAGGTAAGCCATAAAGAATATCAACGATTCTCATCATAATTGAGTCAACTCTTCCACCAAAAAATCCTGCAATAATTCCCCAAGAAACGCCAATTACTAAAGCCACTCCAGTTGCTACAAATCCAACTAAAAGAGATACTCTAGCTCCATATAAAATTCTACTTAATAAATCTCTGCCCAAAATATCTGTGCCAAGTAAATGTTCGGCTGAAGGTGGAGATGCACCTAAATCTAGGTCTTGATATGAATAAGAGTAAGGTGCAATCCATGGTGCTAAAATGGCACACAATATTAAAACAATTAATATTCCACCACCTATCATTGCTGCTTTATTTCTTGTTAGCCTATAGACAGCATCAGACCATAATGAAGAATTATTACTCATTAGCTACCTCTTGATCTTGGATTTAACCATAAAGATGCTAAATCAGAGAGAAGATTAAAAAAGACGATCATTGCAGAAAAGAAGATAGTAGTACCTAGTATCATTGTGTAATCTCTATTTAAAGCTGCTTCAACATAAAATCTTCCAAGTCCAGGTATTTGAAATATCGTTTCAACAACAAAAGATCCGGCTAGCAGTCCTGCAATTGCAGGACCTAAGAAGGAAACAACTGGAATAAGCCCTCCTTGCATAGCATGTTTAATAACAACCATTCTTTCAGTAAGTCCTTTTGCTCTGGCTGTTCTTATAAAATCTTGGTTCAGTACCTCTAACATTCCACCTCTGCTAAGTCTTGCTATATATGCTGCATAAGCAAAGCCTAAAGTTATAGAAGGAAGGATCTTATCTCCTGAAAGTTGTCCCCAACCTGCAACTGGAAGAAGTTCGTAATGAATTCCAAATATTAATACCAATAAGGGACCCATCAAAAATGTTGGGACACAAATACCAATCATAGCTATTGCCATTGGAATAAAATCAAGCAAGGTATTTCTTTTTAATGCTGCAAGAACACCTGACATTACGCCAATTACAAGTGCTATCAAAATGGCATATATGGCTAACTCAAATGTAATTGGTAAACCCGTTGCTATCATTTCAGTTACTGATCTTCCAGGATATTTAAATGATGGACCAAAATCACCACGAATAACACCGCTCATATAGTCAGTATATTGTTCCCATTGAGATGCATCTAAATTATAAACAGCATTTAAGTTTTTAAGGACTTGAGGCGAAACTGCCTTTTCTGCATCAAAAGGCCCTCCTGGTGCTAATTTAATTAAAAAGAAGGTCATTGTAGCAACAGCCAAAAGAACCGGAACTGCCATGAGCACTCTTTTAATAAAGATTACTAACATAAGGTATTTAGTCTCTTTCTAGATAAATATATTTAGGATTATGATGATCTAGATAATTTGGATAGTATCCTTTAACATCTGATGATAATTGGTAAGATCGCACGTATGTATAGAGTGGAATTATTGGCATTTCATCGATTAATATTTGTTCAGCTTTATTGAGTAATTCATATCTCTTAACTTGATCTTGGGTTGCATTTGCTTTTTCGACCAAAGCATCATATTCCATGTTAGCCCAACCCGTTTTATTATTTCCCCTGTTTGGCCTAAGAAGGTCTAAAAATGTATTTGGATCCTCGTAATCTCCTATCCATCCAGCCCTTGATACTTCAAAGTCACCTATCATCTCTCTGTTTAAATATACTTTCCAATCTTGATTAACTAGTTCGATTTGAACGCCTAGATTTTGTTGCCACATTTGCTGGATAGCAAGAGCTATTTTTCTATGATCTTCGTTTGTATTAAAAAGAATTTCTAATTTAGGGAATGGGTTATTTTCATCATATCCAGCCTCTTTGATAAGTGATTTGGCATATTCGGGATCAAATGAAATAGAGGTATTAGGCTGGTATCCGTTAGAACCTGGAGGAGTAAATGAATAAGATGGAATTTGTCCACATTTGGTAACCTTTTCAACCAGCTGCTTTCTGTTTATTGAGAAAGCTAGGGCTTTCCTAACTCTTGGGTCTTTTAAAACAGGATGATTGGTATTAAGTCTATAAAAATACGTTCCCATATATGGATCAATTCGTAAGTCTGGATTTTTTTCTTCTATGTAAACCGGACACTTTTGCGACGGAAGTGTGCTTGTTAAATGAAGTTGTCCTGCTCTAAACATTCTATCTTCTGTCATTACATTTTGTACTGGATAAAAATGCATTTCATTCAAGCTAACTGTATTTGCATCCCAATAAGTTGGGCTTTTTTCAACTATAATTCTACTATTAAGTTCCCATGATTTTAATTGAAAAGGTCCATTGCATACAAAATTTCCAGGCCTTGTCCATTGACCATTTCTGTCATCAATAGAACCAAACTTTAGAACGGTTTCTTTGTGAACAGGCCATGTACTGTAATGACTTAAAAGCCCTAAAAAAAATGGGGTTGGATTACTTAATTTAACTTGCAATGTAGAATCATCGATTGCCTTCACACCAACATTATCAAAATCAATATTGTTTGCTATTTTTGTAAAATTCCATTTGTTAATACTCTTTACCAAAGAAGATTTTGTTTCAATAAATTTCTCGTCAAAATCCTTAATTTCTTCATTTTTATAACTGCTATCAACTTCTTCCAAGAGATTTAAAACCTCAAAAAGATCAGAACTCTCATTGAATACCAATTCTTCATTACTATTGGTTTTAAAAAATACTTTTGCTTTATCATGATGTTGAGAGAGCTCTTCTGTATCGATAATATATTTAAGTAACTCTCCAGACATAGAAGGAAGGCTCTCAGAAGAATAATACTTTTCAGCATTTACTAAATAATAAAGCATATCGGGGTACTGGGCTCCTAGAGATGGAGTGAGCATTCTTTTCCATGACCATACAAAATCATGGGCAGTAACTAAATCACCATTAGACCATTTACCGTTTTTTTGAAGATAAAACGTGTATTCTCTTCCATCAGAGCTAATATCCCATGACTCAGCAGCACCAGACAAACTCTTGCCGCCTTTGGGATTTGAGGAGGTTAGTCCCTCACAAAGAGCAATTAAAAGATGATGCTCAGGGACTCCAGTAACTATATGAGGATCAATGCCTTGAGGCTCTGAGCCATTACCAAAATGGAACACTTTATTTTCTAATCCAGAATCAACTGGAGAAATATTCTCAGAACAGCTTATTACAAATAATAATGTTAAAAAAGTTAGGGTAATATTTTTCATTTTATAAGATTTGCTCATTTAGATTTACTCTTGCATTATCAATTATTTGAGCTTGAATAATATCATTCATTTTCCCTGAGACTCTTTGTTCAGAAAAACTTTTATATTGCTCTAATAAGTCTGTGAGTGATTCTTCACTAGGTCTTTTAATCATTGTTAAATCAATAATATATGTATCGCCATTATTAGCATTCATTGAAATGGATTGACCAGATTGAAGTTTAAAAAGCTCGAGAGATATCTCTTGGGGGATTAATGATGAGTACCTTTTAACATCAATAAAAGAATCTTTAGAAATAAACTCATATGCACTTATGAACTCTTCTATATCTCCACTTTTTCTTACTGTTTCAATCTCTGTATTAAGGAGATTTTGTTTAGTATTTGCCTTATCGATAGATAGTAAATTATTTACTTCAGCCTTCACAGATGAGTATTCTAAAAGATACGATTCTTCAATATCCTTTAAAGATAGTATAAGAATGCTTTCATCAAGTTCTATTGAAAAAGTAGAACCTATTTCAGCATCTGGAGAAAATACATAATCTTGTATTCGTGGATCTTTAATATCAAAATTAAAATCTTGAGAAGTATATTTCTCACTTGCTAAAATCTCTTGCCCTATGGATGACCCTATATTCTCAATATCATCATTTTGTAAAATCATTTGATCTACAAGTTCAAAATCATCATTCATTAGTGCTAAAGATTCAGCGCTAACTAGTTCAGAAATCATATCAGCACTCATGTCTTCCATTGAGAGAATTTCTGCTTCATTAAACTCTGTTATCTTTAAAATATGCAATGTTTCATCTAGCTCTATGATTGAACTTATATCATTAAGTTTTAGGCCCTTAATAGCTTCACCAAACTCTTCTGGAAAGACATCATTAGAAAAATATTCTAGATCTCCTCCATTTTCTTTTGTTACAACATCATCACTAAAAGTATTAGCTAATAAAGAAAAATCTTCACCTGTTGATATTTTTGCTTCAACGTCTTTAATTGTTTGAAATGCGCTTTCTTCAGAATCATATTTAGACTTATCAATCATGATATGAGAAATTCTTATTTGAGTTCTTTCATTTGCCTTAGAAAGATAATCGGAATAGGCTGTTTCAATATATCCATCAGGAACATTTACTTTGGTTTTATAAATGTCTGAAGTTAATAAAAAATAATTAAACGATCTAGCCTCATCAGAATAGAACATAATTTGATTAGTATTATAAAAGTCGTTTAATTCACTCTCTGTATTTACCACATTCTTTTTTAAGGCTGCTGAATCAATTTTAATAAAGTTTATATCAACAGTTTGCTCAAGCAATGAAGCAATTTCTTTAATTTCGTCATCAGTTGAGAAACTTAATGATGAAACAGATTGTCTATAAAGTTCTGATGCAAGAAGATCTGAAGTTATATCTATATAACTTTGTTTAGTATGCCCATTTGCGGCAACCTGTGCCTCATAAATGCCCTCATCAAAAGCTCCATCAATCATAAACTGAGGATTTTGCTGAATAGCTTCTTTTGCAACTTTTATTGTTGTTTTATTAACGAGGCCTAAAGACCTTGCTTGAGATAATAAAACTTTTTGAACTGTTAATTCTTGCTCAATAAGTTGGGTAAGTGTTTCTTGATCTAAAAGATTGGGATCAAAATCATCTCCATAAATTCTTTGAAGTCTTTGAGCAATGATATTGGTAGCAATATTGTAATCACTTTGAGTTACATTTTCTCCATTTATGGTTCCTATAGAGCCTTGAAATGCTGTGCCTAATGAACTAGTTCCAAGAAATACAAAAGGTAATGCGCATGCAGCAATAACAATAAATAATCTAGGGCCTGTTAAAAAATTTCTGAGTGAATCCATCATAGTACTTATATTATAAATAAAAAAAGGGTGCGGAAGCACCCTTTTTTAAAGTTAAAAAAACTTAACCAGCTTTAACCTTATCTTTAAGGCCTTTACCAGCTTTAAATCCTGGAACTTTTGAAGCAGCAATATGCATTGATGCACCAGTCTGAGGATTTCTACCCTCTCTAGCAGCTCTATGTCTTACTGAAAATGTTCCAAAACCAACAAGTGATACTGATTCACCTGTACCTAAAGCATTACCGATGCCACCTAATACTGCGTCAACAGCTCGTCCAGCTGAAGCCTTAGATATATCCGCGTCACCTGCTACTGCATCAATCAAATCTGATTTATTCATATTAAATACTCCCTTTTAAAATTTATTTAATAAATACCCCTCTATAAAAACGTTTTTGCGCCTAAAAGTCAAGTAAATAAAGGCTTTTAGTGTGCTTCTTTATTTCTTGATTTTGAAGAAGGATTGCTATCATTTTTAGTTTTTACACTAGTTGAACTTTTTTGAACTGGTATAGGCTCTTTAACAAGGGCTGCTGATATTACTTCATCTATCCATTCAACAGGAATTATATTTAAAGATTTTGTAATTTGATCAGGAATTTCTTGAAGATCTGGTTCATTTTCTTTTGGAATAATTACATTCTTTATACCACCTCTTTTAGCAGCTAATAACTTTTCCTTAAGGCCACCAATTTTTAGAATTTGACCTCTTAAAGTAATTTCTCCTGTCATTGCTGTATCTGCTTTGACGGCTATGCCTGTAAATATTGATATTAAAGAAATGGCCATTGCTCCACCAGCACTTGGTCCATCTTTGGGCGTTGCTCCTTCAGGTACATGAATATGCACATCATATTTTTCATAAAAATCAGATTTAATACCTAATGATTCTGCTCTAGATCTAACAACAGTTAAAGCTGCCTGAATAGACTCTTGCATGACATCGCCCAATGAGCCAGTCTTTATTATCCTACCTTTACCAGTGATATGAGATGCCTCTATGGTTAATAATTCACCGCCAACCTCTGTCCAAGCTAAACCAGTAACCTGACCAATAGCATTATCTTTTTCAGCTATTCCATATTTAAACTTTTTAACTCCTGAGAATTTTTCAAGATTTTTATTTGATACTGCAGTTGGCTTTGACAATGTTTTTTTGCTAAGTAGTCTTTCTTTTACAACCTTCCTTAATATTTTTGCAATTTGTCTTTCCAGACCTCTTACCCCAGCCTCACGAGTGTAATATCTAATTAAAGATAAAATGACTTCTTTATTAAGATTGATTTCTTTTTCTTTAATACCATTTCTTTCCATTTGTTTTGGAAGTAGATATTTGGAAGCTATATTAAGTTTCTCATCTTCTATATAACC
Organism: uncultured SAR86 cluster bacterium; assembly: GCA_964276235.1. Lineage (GTDB taxonomy): Bacteria > Pseudomonadota > Gammaproteobacteria > Magnimaribacterales > D2472 > SCGC-AAA076-P13. The sequence continues at coordinate 171,019 of CAXYEK010000002.1, read as the reverse complement.
AGGAATCCTAATGATTTCCATTCTATCTAACAAAGGCGTTGGTATATTTAAACTGTTTGCAGTACAAACAAACATAACTTCAGATAGATCATAATCTACCTCAAGATAGTGATCGCTGAATGTATTATTTTGTTCAGGATCTAATACTTCGAGTAGTGCTGATGCTGGATCGCCACGATGATCCATGCCAATTTTATCTATTTCATCTAATAAAAATAATGGGTTTTTTACACCTACTTTTGATAATTTTTGAATGATTTTTCCAGGCATTGATCCTATATAGGTTCTTCTATGCCCTCTTATTTCTGATTCATCTCTAACTCCACCTAAAGACATTCTTACAAATTTTCTATTTGTTGCTCTGGCTATAGACTCACCAAGAGATGTCTTTCCGACGCCAGGAGGTCCAACTAAGCATAGAACCGGAGCCTTCATTGATTTAACTCTTTTTTGAACTGCAAGATATTCAATAATTCTTTCTTTAACTTCGTCTAAGCCGTAATGATCTTCTTCTAAGATATCTAATGAAGCCTGAATATCAGTTTTTACTTTAGATTTCTTTTTCCAAGGAACTTCCACTAGACAATCTAGATAGGATCTAACAACAGATGCTTCTGCTGAAGATGGAGACATGTGTTTGAACTTAGCTAATTCACTTTTAGCTTTTTTAAGTGCATCTTTTGGCATGCCTACATTTTCAATCTTTTCCTCAAGCGCCTCTAACTCATCACCCTCTTCGCCTATTTCACCAAGCTCTTTTTGAGCTGCTTTAATTTGCTCATTAAGATAGTATTCCCTTTGAGATTTTTCCATCTGTTTTTTAACACGTTCTCTAATTTTCTTTTCGACATCTACAACATCTAGTTGAGATTCTATAAACATTAATACTTTTTCAGCTCTATTTTTGAGATCAGGTATTTCTAAAATTTCTTGTTTCTTTGAAGTTTCAATTGGAAGATGTCCTGTAATCGTATCAATAAGTCTTGATAAATCATCTAAGGAATCAACTGTGGATACTATTTCAGGTGGAATTCTCTTAGTGATGCCTATGTAATCTTCAAATTTAGCTTTTATAAACCTAACCAAGTTGGAGGCATCAGCTTCCTTTAAGGCAATATCTTCTATATTAGTAACTCTAGCTACTGCATAATTTTCTTTATCTGAAACACTTTCAATAGAACATCTTTTATAACCCTCAACTAAGACTTTCATAGTGCCGTCAGGTAACTTAATTAACTGCAATAGATTGCTTATCGAGCCACTTTTATATATATCATCGAATTCTGGATCTTCGACGGATGGATCTATTTGACTTACAAGGACAAGTTTTTTGTTAGCAGCCATGGCAACGTTGAGAGCTTCTACTGATTTGGCTCTTCCAACAAATAATGTAGTTACAATTCCAGGGAATACTACTACGTCTCTAAGGGGAATTAATGGAAGGTCTGATTTTATTTCTTTCATAACTCCAATATAGGGATTGTTACGAAAATATCAATTAGCTGATGATGATTTTTTAGAAGAAGTTTTTAAGAGCTTAATTGGTTCAGACTTTGAAATAACAGAATTCTCATCAATGATTACTTTTTCAAGATCTTCATTTGGCAGGCCAAACATTGTCTCCATTAACAAATCTTCCATAATTGATCGTAAGCCTCTAGCACCAGTCTTTCTTTTGATAGCCTGCTTTGCAATTTCGACAAGAGCCTCATCTCTAAAAGTAAGTTCTACATTATCGATTTCAAACAAATGTTTATATTGATTTACAAGTGCATTTTTTGGTTCTTTTAAAATTCTTACTAGAGCATGTTCATCAAGTTCATGAAGATTTGAAATAACTGGAAGACGGCCAACAAACTCAGGAATCAATCCATATTTAACTAAATCTTCTGGCTCTAATTCATCAACATTATTTGCAATAGGTAAAACATTAGATTTTTTATTAACATCTGCCCCAAAACCTATTCCAATATTACTATTACGCTGACTGATTACTTTATCTAAACCAGAGAATGCTCCACCACATATAAATAAAATATTAGATGTATCAATTTGAATAAATTCTTGTTGAGGATGTTTTCTGCCTCCTTGAGGGGGAATAGAAGCAACCGTGCCCTCTATAAGCTTTAATAAGGCCTGTTGAACACCTTCACCTGAAACATCTCTTGTGATTGATGGATTGTCAGATTTACGAGCGATTTTATCTATCTCATCAATATAAACTATTCCTAGTTGAGCTCTTTCAGGGTCATAATCTGATTTTTGAAGGAGTTTTTGAATAATATTCTCCACATCTTCTCCAACATAACCTGCCTCAGTTAAAGTTGTAGCATCTGCAATTGTAAAAGGAACATTTAAGATTTTAGCTAAAGTCTGAGCAAGCAATGTCTTGCCACTTCCTGTCGGACCTAGAAGAAGAACATTACTTTTTTGTAATTCAACAGAATCTTTGGATGTATTTTTTCTTAAACGTTTGTAATGATTGTAAACAGCAACAGATAATACTTTCTTTGCTTTTTCCTGACCAATTACATACTCATCAAGTTTATTAAATATTTCTAAAGGCGATGGCAGTTCTTCTAATGAAACATCATCTTCACTTTTAATTTCTTCTTCAATAATGTCATTACAAAGATCGACACATTCATTGCATATATAAACGCTTGGTCCAGCTATTAACTTTTTAACGTCATCTTGAACTTTTCCACAAAATGAACAGTTTAATTTATCTGACTTAGACTCACTTGACATTAACTGCGTCTCTCTTTTTAAGAATACTATCTACAATACCGTATTTGATAGCATCAGGTGCATTTAAGAAATTATCTCTATCAGTATCTTTTTCAATTTTTTTGATAGTCTGACCAGTATGTTTAGCCAATATTTCATTAACAACTGTTTTCATATGAAGGATTTCTTTGGCATGAATCTCAAAATCAGAAGCTTGGCCTTGGAAGCCACCTAGAGGCTGATGAATCATAATCCTAGAATTTGGAAGTGCGAACCTTTTACCTTTATCTCCGCCAGCAAGAAGAATTGCTCCCATACTTGCAGCTTGCCCAATACATAGTGTCGATATGGATGGAGAAACAAATTGCATAGTATCGTATATTGCTAATCCTGCAGATATGCTGCCGCCAGGCGAGTTAATATAAATAGATATATCTTTTTCTGGATTTTCAGATTCTAGAAATAACAATTGAGCAACTACGAGATTTGACATGTAGTCATCAACAGGTCCAGATAAAAAGATTACTCTTTCTTTTAAGAGTCTTGAGTAAATATCAAACGATCTCTCACCACGAGGTGTCTGTTCGATAACCATTGGGACTAATGCTGAATGTATTTCGTTCATATATTTATTTATTTGCGAGTTCTGAAAATTTTATCACCTTATCCTTAGATTTGAGGGCATTTTCTAATTTTTCAACCAATTGTTCTTCTAATGCCATCATTCTAAATTGCTCTAGTTGTTGAGGCTGATTGACTATCCATTGCTTGAATTGTTCTGAATCTTTGTATTTTTTAGCTTCTTTCTCAATGAAAGCATCGATATTATCTTTAGTTACATTTAATTCAAAATGCTTAACTAATTCTGCAAAAAGTAAGTCTAATTTAACTCTTTTTTCTGCATTCTCCATAAATGAATCTATAGGAAATAAGTCATCAACAGCTTTATCTTCAGTATGCCCTATCCTCATAAGTGCATCTTTTCTCATTAGATCAGCCTGCTCCTTTACAGTAACATTCGGAACTTTAAAAGAATTTGTTTTTAATAGAGTTTCATACATAGACTCTTTGGTTAAATCTTTTTCTTGAACTTGAACTTCATTCTTCATTCTGTTTGTAATTTCTTCTTTAAAACTTTTCTCATCTTTAACATCCATCTCTAATTTTGAAAATAAATCTTCGTCTATTTCTGAGATTTTTAATTCTTGAATTGTTTTTAAAGTGATTTTAAATTCTGCATCAACACCGGCAAGATCTTTTTTAAAATAGTCATGGGGAAAAGTTGCTTTGATAGAAAATTCAGAAGGCTCTTTATCAATAATTGAGTCTTCAAAGCCAGCGATCATAGAATTGCTTCCAAGAACAAGTTTAAAATCATTTGCTGAATTGCCTTCGAACTCTTGTCCTTCAATAGTTCCGACGAAATCAATTACTACTTGATCATCCTTTTGAGACTTTCTTGATACATCACTCCAATCACCATAGCGCTTGAGAATATCTTGAATTGCTAAATCAACATCATCGTCAGCAATGGATATTGAAAATTTCTCATAATTTGTCCATTTACTTAATTTAGGTTTTATTTCTGGAAAAACTTCAAAGGTAGCTGAGTAAGATATTGGTTTTTTAGGATCTTCACTTTCAATATTAACTGTTGGAGCTGAAGCAGGCCTTATTTTATTCTCAGATAAAGCTTCAGGATAAGAATTTTGAATTAACTCATTTACAACGTCAGCGTGAATTGATGGTCCATACCTTTGCTCTAATACATCATCAGGCACTTTACCTTTTCTAAAGCCATCAAGCTTTGCTTTGCCTTTAATGTTTGCAATCTTGGATTGGAATTTAGAATTATAATCTTCTACAGACACTGAAACTGTAAGCTTTCTCTCTAAGTCCTTTAATTTCTTTAATTTGCTTGTCATATGCTTTTACCTAATTTAGTGGGGCGAGCGATGGGGTTCGAACCCACGGCCTCCGGAGCCACAATCCAGCGCTCTAACCTACTGAGCTACGCCCGCCACGAAACGAGACATTATAGATTAAAAATTACCATTATTAATTTTTTATTCAGCATATATGTTTAAATATATTATTAACTTTGAGAGGTTTGGTAGATGAGCAATTTTTTAAATGATACAACAAAGTTTGTTAACAAAGCTTTAAAGCTTGTTCCAATTTCTAAAGGGCTTGCAAATAAAATAATAACTTGTAATTCAACTTATACAGTAAGATTTGGGGTTAGATTAAGAGGTGATATCTATACTTTTGAGGGATGGAGATCTGTTCATTCAGAGCATATGGAGCCAACAAAAGGTGGTATTAGGTTTGATCTTGCTACTCATGCTGAGGAAGTGGAAGCATTAGCAGCCCTAATGTCCTATAAAAATGCAATCATCAATGTCCCTTTTGGAGGTTCAAAAGGCGGCCTCAAGATAAATCCATCTGAATGGGAGGAATTTGAAATAGAGAAAATTACTAGGAAATTTGCTCAAGAACTTATCAAAAGAGATCTTATTAGCCCATCACAAAATGTACCAGCACCTGACATTGGGACATCCTCAAGAGAAATGGCATGGATTGCAGACGAATATAGGAAAATTAGACCTACTGATATTAATGCTGCCGCATGCGTAACTGGAAAACCTGCAAGTAAGAATGGTCTTGAGGGCAGAGAAGAAGCAACTGGAAGAGGTGTTCAATATATTTTAAGAGAATTTTTTAAGAATGAAGATCTCTTAAAACTTTTAAATTTTTCTTCATCAATGAATGATAAAAATTTTATTATTCAAGGGTTTGGAAATGTTGGCTATCATGCCGCTAAGTTCATAAGTGAAGATAATGAAATGAAGCTGATTGGCATTGGTGAATACAATGGAGCTATTTATAATCAAGAAGGTATAAATGTTGAGCATGCAAAAAAATATTTTTTAAAAAATGGTAGTTTTGAAAAATATCCAAAGGGTACTTTTATAAAAGATGCTTCTTTAATATTAAAAAAAGATTGTGATGTACTGATACCAGCTGCTAGAGAAAATGTTATTACTGAAAAAAATGCTGATGAGATAAAAGCTAAATTAATCATAGAGGCTGCTAATGGACCAATTAGTTATAAGGCGCACTCTATACTCAATAGAAAAAAGGTATTTGTTATACCTGATATTCTTGCAAATGCAGGTGGCGTTGCAGTAAGTTATTTCGAATGGGTAAAGAATATTAGGCATATAAGGTTTGGGAGACTAGAAAAAAGACAAAATATAATCCAGCTGAATAATTTAATTGAAGCCATTGAGTCTATGACTGGCAACACAATGCCAGCAAAATACAAATCTAACTTTTTAGATGGCGTTGATGAAATTGATTTAATTAGGTCTGGTTTAGATGACATGATGATTGATGGATTTCAGGAAGTAAAAAAAGAATTTATTGGCAATGAAAAGATTCTAGATTTCAGAACAGCTGCGTACAAAGTTGCAATTGAAAAGATAGCAATGTCATATGATTCTATTGGTCTTTAGGAAAGAATACTCTTGGAGAGCCTGGAGCCCACTTCTCATAATCAATCATAATATTTTTTAATAAATTGCTTTCTAAGAATACTGATAGCCATTTTTTTATAGCATGAATTTCATCTAACTCATCAAACCATTTAATATTCGCAATTCTAAATTGCCTTATAAATGGAAGAATTGAGATATCAATTTTATTTACCTCTTTATCAAAAAACCAAATCGATTCATTTTTATCTCTATCTAAATCTCTAAGAATCTGAAGACATAATTCCCTATGTTCATTTGCATCGGCATCTTCGTATCTACTAGGATATTTATATCTATCTAGATTAAATTTAAAATCCCCATCAAATAATTTAATTTTTTCTTCTGTGTAGATCTCTTGAGATGATTCAAGGCTTTGATTAAAAACATTATTTTGTTGCAAAACCCAATTAACAATATCAATACTTTCATCAATTATTTCACCACTATTAAGGATTAAAACTGGAACGGTGCCCTTAGATGAAGCTTCAAGCATAGATGAAGGCTTATCATTTAAGCTAACCTCTCTATGTTCACAAGACGTATCGGTTAAATATAAAGCCATTCTTGCTCTCATTGCATATGGACATCTTTTAAAGGAATATAAAATTGGATGATTTTTTTCGAGGTTCACTGATCTTAGTCCTTTGGTCCAAGATGTTTTTTATTTCTTGTTTTAGCTAAGTCAATTTGTTTTTTTCGACTCATATATCTTGATTTTTGTTTTTCAGTTTTTTGAGCAAAGCATTTTGGACAAGCAACTCCTTTTATATAATTATTTGATTTTTTATCTGCATCTGTTATCGGCATCCTGCAACCATGACACATATCATAACTTCCAACTTTTAAGTCATGCCTTACAGAAACTCTATCATCAAAAACAAAACATTCTCCAAGCCATAGAGACTTTTTTTCAGGGACATCTTCAAAATATTTGAGGACTCCACCCTTTAGATGATTAACATCTTTAAAGCCATCATTCATCATAAATGATGATGCTTTTTCACAACGAATTCCTCCAGTGCAAAACATAGCTATCTTTTTATTTTTTTTATCTTCATTTGAAAAGTTCTGGGTTTTTACCCATTTGGGAAAATCTCTAAATCTCACAGTTTTAGGGTTGATGGCATTTTTAAAAGTTCCAATTGCACATTCATAATCATTTCTTGTATCAATTAAAATAGTATTATTGTCATCTATTAAGTCGTTCCAATCTTTTGGATCTATATAATTCCCAGTCACTTCTTGGGGCTTGACTGTCTTATCTCCTATAGTAACAATTTCTTTTTTTAATTTAATTTTTAACCTTGCAAAAGGGTTGATGCTGGCCTCTGAAAATTTAATATCCGTATCATTAAAGTTTTTTAATTGTCTTATGTAAGCAATTGCTTTGTCTATATTATCTTTAGAGCCAGAGATGGTGCCATTTATACCCTCTTGCCCTAAAAGAATAGTTCCATGAATGGATAAAACCTTAAGATTTGCTCTAATTTCAATTTGGGCTTTCTCAGGATTACCAACTTCAGCAAATTTATATAAAGCAGCTATTTTAAACATAAGTAATTTTAGTATGGATTATTTATAAATACTTAGTTCATGTTGAAAAAGATTCTTTAGAATTATTAAAGAATTGGAATATTAAACCATCAGTTAAATCTTCGAGGTCCTCAAATAATTTAAAGTCTTGCTTACCTTTTATACCAATTACTCCACAGTAATTTAGTGTTTCATCTTCGAAAGTAATATTTTTTAATGTTTTAATTCTTGAGCAGGTATCAATCCAGATAAAGGATTGATTATCGGAGAGTTCATTTACCTTTCTTGGCAAAGGGTTAGCATAGTAAAAATCAAACATAATTTCTTGAACCTTATTATTTTTATCCAAAATAATTAATGCAGGTAGATCAATACTTCTTTTTCCAAAGTTAATTTTTTTCTTCTGTGTATCGATACTAAAATTTTTATCTATTTGAGGAAAAGACCATAAGGAAAGAATTTTATTTCGGTTTTGCTTAATTATCTCCGCAATGCCAATCTCTTCATCAGATAAGCTGTCTTGAAAAAATAAATTCCTCCCAAGACCAAGGCCTAAGATATCAGTACCAACAAGGCTTAATGCCGTTGGGGTTACGTCAAACATTGAACCAGTTTTATCAATTAATTGATTAGGTGCATCTTTTTTAAAGATATAAAAAAGATTTTTTCTATCGCCCTTTTCCAACAAAGAGGATGCTGTATTTTTTAGAGCAAGATGATCCGATAGTACAACCAGAACAGTGTCTTCAAATAAATCACTATTTATAATTTTTTCTATAAAATTTGCAGCCATTAAGTCTGCACAGTGGACTGAGTTTAGAATTAAATTTTGGCCATCGCGATAAATATTATTTTTACATGAATTTGATAAATATCCGTTTGGGTGATGGGTATCAAGTGTTAGGGAAAACAATCCAAAAGCTTGATCAGAATTTTTTAAATGAATTAATCTATCGTTAATAATTTCATATAATGAATCATCAAATAACCCCCATGGGGATCTATATGATTTATTAATTAGACGATTCTCAAGCTCATACCAACCCTGAACACTATTAAAACCATGTGAGTTATAAAATTTGCCCTTCCCAGCAAAATCTAAATCAGACCCGCCTATATAATTTAGATTATACGAATTCTTATTCAGTATATCTCCGATGCAGGTAGCAGAAGAGAGAAATTTATCCATTCCAACCATAGAATTTTGACTTGCAATTGGTGTTAAGAGGGGAATTCCACATTGTGATGCAACCATTCCCGCAATGGTCCAATTAGTTGCTATTGGTGAAGATATATTAGTAAAACTTATTGCGTTTTTTTCAAGCCTTTTTAAATTAGGAGTTAGTCCAGGAAATATAGCTTCATCCATATATGTTCTTTCAAACTGCTCAAGATATAAAAAAATAATATTATTTGGATTTTTAGTAAATGTAACAGGTTGATTATAAAATTGGTTCATTTGTGAAGATGTATCTAATGAAGATGGAAGGATAATATTTTTAATATCTCTAAGCAGAGGGTTTAGTAAAAGAGCTGAGCAGGCAATAAATAAAATGAGAATATCGCTGATTAAATTTTTATCATTATTAATGTGTATTCTTTTCTCTAAAAAAAAGACAATTACTATAGAAGATAAGATATAAAAAAATAAAGCCAAGCCTGGAAATAGATATTCATTGATGCCAAAACCATTAATACCATGAACTAAATGAAAAAGAACAGCTTCATTAAAACCGTTACCAGATAGATAATTAAAGAAACAATATATGCCAAGAACTGATAAATTAAAAAAACTTAAAAAAAGAAAAATAGATTTATTATAAAAATTGCTAAAACTAACTAATGCAATCAAAGAGATTATCGTAATAGCAGCTGAGAGATATAGCATTTCAAGATTATATATAAAAAATGGCGCGCCTGAAGAGATTCGAACTCCTGACCCACGGATTAGAAATCCGTTGCTCTATCCAGCTGAGCTACAGGCGCATGGTCGGGGTAGTAAGATTCGAACTTACGACCACTCGCTCCCAAAGCGAGTGCGCTACCAGACTGCGCTATACCCCGAGGGTGCAAATATTAAAGTTTATACAAAAAATAAGCAATGACCATGTGCATAAATATTTTTTAATGACATAATCGCAAGCATGAATGTAAAAATATTAGATGGTAAATCTCTAGCTCTTGACACCGAAGAGTCTATAACAAAACAAGTGACAGAATTAAATGAGAAAGGAATCGTACCTACCCTTGCAACGATTTTAGTTGGTCAAGATCCTGCTTCTGAGACATATGTAAAGATGAAAAGAAACACTTGTGCAAGAGTAGGCATGAAATCAATTGCTGTTGAAATGTTAGATACCACAACAACCGAAGAACTCTTAAATAAAATAAATGACCTCAATAACGATGATAATGTGCACGGTATTTTATTGCAGCACCCTGTGCCTCACCAAATTGATGAAAGGCTTTGTTTTGATGCTATTGATATTAATAAAGATGTTGATGGAGTTACCTGTCTCGGGTTTGGAAATATGTCTATGGGCTTGCCAGCCTTTGGCTCATGCACCCCTGCAGGAATTATGAGATTGTTAGAGCACTATGAAATTGAAATTCAGGGTATGAATGCTGTAGTTGTTGGAAGAAGTCCAATCCTTGGAAAGCCAATGGCCATGATGCTATTAAATAAGAATGCTACAGTAACTATTTGTCATTCAAGAACTCAAAATATAGAAGATATTATTAAACAAGCTGATATTTTAGTTGGCGCTGTTGGAATTCCTCGATTTATTAAACACGAGTGGATTAAAGACAATGCAGTTGTTATAGATGCTGGGTATCATCCGGAAAAATGTGGTGACATTGACTTAGAGGATATTCAATCAAAGGCTTCTGCTTACACACCAGTTCCAGGTGGCGTAGGACCCATGACAATAAATACTTTAATATTGCAAACACTTCAGTCTGCTCAGAAAATTAAGACTTAGAACCTTCTTCTATATTATCTTCTTTTGAAACCTCTTTAGCTTCATCGATCTCTTCTGATACCTCTTCGACTATAGCAGCCTCACCTTCAACAATTTCATGAGAATCATTGCTAGCCTCCTTTTCATTGGATTTTTTGAAAGGAAATGGTTTATCGTCAGTTTCAAACAATAGAAATTTGAGTGTATCGCTTACAAATAAAAATAAGTGCTTATTAAAATCAGATAAGGGTTCATTGACTTTTGAAGTAAACAAGAAAAATAAAAACTGAATAAATGCAAGACCTATAGATACAGAGATAACAAAATTTAATACAAATGCATAAAGAAACATAAAGACAAATCGAGTCCACTTTCCTATTTTTAAAACTTCTTCTTTTACTTCTTCTCTATTGATTTCCATAATTTAGTTACCTGTATGTTTAAATTCTACATCAACTTCGTGTGGATTATTAACAAGATCATCAATTAATGTATTTGCAGATGATTCTTTATAAATAATATTATATAAAGAATCAACTAAAGGCATGTTTATATTCAATCTTGATGATTCTTTTTTAATAACTTCTAAGGTCCTTAATCCCTCTGCAACCTGACCTACTTTATCCTTTGCCTCTTCAAGGTTCATACCACTGCCAAGATTAAAGCCTAGTTGAAAATTTCTTGATAAAGTTGATGTACATGTCGCAACTAAATCTCCCATGCCTGCAAGACCCAGAAATGTAATTGGATTAGCTCCCTTTGCAACTGCAAATCTACTCATCTCTGCCATACTTCTAGTAAGAATAAGGCCTACCGCATTTTCACCTACTTCCAAGGAATCAGCCATGCCACAGATAATAGCGTAAATATTCTTTAATGCTCCTGCTAGTTCAACTCCTTGAATATCATCACTAGAATAAACTTTGAAAGTATCTGATGCTAAAGCTGTTTTAACGTCCTTAATGAGATTATTGTTTTTACTAGCTATAACAGTTCCTGCAACTTTATGTTCTGCTATTTCTCTAGCTAAGTTTGGACCGCTCAATACACCCACTTGATTTTTATCTAAGTTTATTTTTGATGAAATAATATCTGACATTGATCTGAAAGGATCCAATTTTATGCCTTTTGTACATGAAATTATATGAGCTCCAGCCTCTATCATAGGTGCTATTCTTTCAACAATATTTTCAAAGATAAGACTTGGTGTAGCTATCAGAATTAATGAAGAATCTTTTATGACTTCTTCTAACTCTTCAGAGGCCTCAATATTCGATGATAATTTGAGCTCTGGATGATAGCTAGAATTAGCTCCTTCAGAGTTAATTCTTAATGCTTGATCAGAATCTCTTACCCATAGAGCAACATTATTACCATTTGATGCAGCAATGTTTGCAAGGACTGTTCCGAAGCTTCCTCCGCCTAAAACTGCAACTTTGAAAACATTACTCATAATTAAGATAAGTACTTATCCAGTTGCCTTAAGTATTTTGCAGGATCTTGAGGTGAGCCACCTTCTGCAATAATTGCATAGTCATATAAAAAATCTACAAAAGAGTTAAATTGTTTGCCTTTAAGATCTTTAAGTTTTTTTACAAGTTTATGCTTCATGTTAATTTCAAATATTGGATTTGATGAACTTAAACTTTGACCAGATGCTTCTAAAATTTTTCTTAACTGTGCTCCTGGCTCATGCTTTGGAAGAACTATACATGATGCTGAATCAGTAAGTCTTGAACTAACAACAACTTCTGAAACTTTTTCATTAAGGTGCTTTTTTATTTTTTCTACAAGTCCCTGATCTGCTTCTGAAACTTTTTTATTTGAATCATCATCGGCTATATCTTCTTTAGCAACATTAACTAATTCTTTTCCTTTATATTCCATTAATCCTGCCATCAACCATTCATCAATTCTGTCCGTGAGGAGGAGAACCTCAGTCCCTTTGGACTTTAAGCCTTCTATATGGGGGGAATTGGCTGCTGCTTCAAATGTATCTGCAACACAATAGTAAATCTTATCCTGATCATCATTCATACGGTCGAGGTAATCATCCAAACCTTGATCAATCGAGTTTTCAGAGGAATTTGAAGATGAAAATAACAACAAACTAGCTATTAATTCTTTGTTTTCAAAATCTTCAGCTGGACCTTCTTTTAGAACAAGGCCGTATTCTTTCCAAAATCCTTTATATTCATCAAAGGAATCAGATTTTAATGATTTAAGAGAATCTAATATTCTTTTAGTAACGGACTTTTTTATTGTATCTACTAGCTGATGTTCCTGGAGTATTTCTCTTGAAACATTTAAAGGTAAATCACTTGTATCAATAATTCCACGAACAAACCTCAAATACAGTGGAAGAAAATTAGAGGCATCATCCATTATAAATACTCTTTGTATATATAGCTTTACTCCCCTTGGCGAATCTCGATTCCATAAATCAAATGGAGGTTTTGAAGGAATATATAAAAGATTTGAATATTCATTCTTTCCCTCAACTTTATTGTGAACCCACAAAAGAGGATCTTCTTGATCAAAAGTAATAAATTTATAAAAATCTTGATACTCTTTATCCTTGATAGATCTTTTAGGTTTTAACCATAGTGCGTCTGAATCATTTATCCTGATTGATTCATTTTCAGAATTAATAATATTTAATGGGAAGTTAATATATTGAGAATATTTTTCTAATAAAAATTTAATGCGGCCCTCTTCAGCAAACTCTATATTTTCATCATTTAAATAAATAATAATATCTGTGCCATTTGCCTCTTTGGTAACTTCTTGTAATTTATATTTTTCTTCACCAGTGCTTTCCCATAAAGTTGCTTTATCTGAATCTTCATACACGGATTTGGAGATGACTTGTACTTTATCTGCGACCATGAATACTGAATAAAATCCAACTCCAAATTGTCCAATTAAGTTTGAATCCTTTTTCTTATCTCCCGTTATATTATCTAAAAATGATGCAGTTCCTGATCTTGCAATTGTGCCAATATTTGCAACTAGCTCATCTTCATTCATACCAATACCATTATCTGAAATAATGATTTTGTTTTCTTCCTTAAGAATTTTTACATCTATTTTTAAATCTTTGTTGAATTTTGAAATAGATTTATCCTCAACAGATTTAAATCTAAGTTTATCTATTGCATCAGAAGCATTTGACACTAGTTCACGAATAAATATTTCCTTATTTGAATATAAGGAATGAATCATTAATTTCAGAAGTTGTTTAGTTTCAGTCTGAAATGTTTTAGTTTTAGTTTTAGCCATATTGATACCTCTATCTTATGGTTTAAATAGTATTGAATCGATGGAAATCAAGTGCTCTCTATTTATTTATAAATAAGTAACTCTTACGATTTGAGTAATTGATACAATCAAAATAACAATAGTGTTAAAAACACTTAGATTGTGAAGACCTTTAAATAAACTTTCCCAGCCCCTATCTCTAGCGGTATTTGTTAAAGGGATGATGATGTAACCTAAAAAAGAAAAGGTTACTGCTGTGATAGCAAAATATATGTCTATTTGAGTGAAAAATAAATATGATATTAATAAAGCTATAAGTGTTATTAATAAAAGTAAAAGGTAGTATCTAGGAAAAATTTTTCTTAAAAATAATGAAGCATTTTGATTATCTAATACCTTAAATACTACAGGCGCTGTAAGAAGTACTTGAGCAAAAATAATCCCCAAAACCAATGAGTAGCATAGTATTAAAAGAATTAAAATAACTGTATTCATAATAAAGTGGCGGTCTGACGGGGAATCGAACCCCGAACACCGCCGTGACAGGGCGGAATTATAACCGTTTAACTACCAGACCACTAAACCGTTGGATTGAATAATATCTATTCTATATAAAAGTGCAACCCAAAAAATGGTGGGTGATGACAGGTTCGAACTGCCGACCCTCTCGGTGTAAACGAGATGCTCTACCAAACTGAGCTAATCACCCTAATGTTTGCACGCCTATGTATACCAACAAGCGCATTCTAACAATTTGATTTAGTGGTGGCTACAATTATTTTATTAGCTAGAATTTTAATTTTTTAAAAGACTTGTTCTTGCTAAATATATTCCAAATAAGGAAACAAAGACGAAAATTATTTGAGTAATATTTAATATTTCGTTGAATAAAAAAACAGCAAGTATTGTTGCAGTTATAGGCTGCATTAACAATCCTATCGATCCTTCAGATGCAGAAATCTTACCTATTCCATGCGTAATCAAATACTGCCCCCCAAACTGACAAAGAAACGCTAATAGGACAAGATTTATCCATTCAAACTGAGTAGATGGAAACATATTCCCACCATCAATAAGCATAGGTATTACAGAAAATATGCAACAAAATAATGTTGTATAAAAAATTATATTAAGTGAATTTTCTTTTCCAAGTCGAGCTATTACTAATAAATAAACACCATAAAAAAAAGCAGCTATCATACACAAGATATCACCTAAGACTTTGCCATTTATATAGTTATTGGAATAAAAAATTAAACCAATAATTCCTATATAAGTTACTAAAAATGAAACTACAAACTCTTTAGATATTTTTTCTTTAAAAATAATAAAAGATAATACTGCAACAAAAATAGGAGCTGAATTAACAATTATCGTTGCATTTGATACAGAGGTTATGTCCATGCTGTAATGCCAAAGTGTTAAATCAGTAGTAAATGCTACCGAGGCTATTGCAGAATAAAAAATTGTTTTTTTATCATGGACTTTAAACAATATTTTTTTATTTAAAATAAAGTTGATAAGAACAAGAAAAGGTAAGGCTAGCAACATCCTATAAAATGAAATAGCTGATGGCGATAGCTCACTCCATTTTACAAATACTGGCGCAAATCCTATTAGCATAGCTCCTGTCGCTAATATAAGAAAATAATTTGAACGCTGAAAATTATGAGTCATGAAGTTATACTTTGAATATGAACGATGACATTGTAGAGCAGAATAAAGAAATTATCTCAGTTGGAGAATTAAATAGATCTGCTAAATATTTACTAGAAAATACATTTAATAACATTTCTGTTGTTGGAGAGATATCAAATATGTCTAGGCCGAGCTCTGGACATATTTACTTTACTCTAAAAGATGAGGATGGAGCTATCGGCTGCGCAATGTGGCGATCACAAGCATCTAAACTGAATTTTAATCCAGAAAATGGTGATAAGTGCATTCTTAAAGGTCAAGTGAGTATCTATCCAGCGACTGGTCGTTATCAGCTAATGGTAAAATCAATAGAGCAAGCCGGTTCAGGCAATTTGATGCAACAATTTGAAGATTTAAAAAAGAAATTAGACAACGAGGGTCTGTTTAGTTTTGATAAAAAGTTAACACTTCCAAAATCTCCTAAACATGTTGGTATTGTAACCTCTGCATCTACCGCAGCCTTTCAAGATATATTAAGCACCATCCAAAGAAGAGCTCCGTCTGCACAAGTTTCTATAAGTCCAGCAGTTGTTCAAGGAGATAATGCGCCAAGAACTATAATTAAAGCTTTGGATAGAATTATGGAGTTTAATGAGAAAAACTCGAATAACAAAATAGATGTTGTTATCTTGGCTAGAGGTGGCGGTTCTATTGAAGACTTATGGTGTTTTAATAATGAGGAGCTTGCTAGGGAAATTGCAGCCTTCCCTATTCCCTCTATATCAGGTGTCGGACATGAAATAGACTTTACTATTTGTGACTTTGTTGCTGATATGAGGGCGCCAACGCCAACAGCTTCTGGAGAACTGGTTACTGAGTTCACTTATCAAGTTAAAGATAAACTTAAAGAATTAAATAATGATTTAGTCAAAACGATACAACTTTCCTTTAAAACAAAGAAATATCAACTTAGCTCTTTAAAAACAAATATAAAAAGTCCATTAGTAATTTTAAGAGAACAGAGTCAAAAACTAGATAGTTATGAGCTTAGATTGAAACAAAAAATTGAATTGAATTATTCAAAAAATGCTCAAGCACTTAAAATTATCATTTCTAGATTGATGGAGAGAAGTCCAAAATCTCTTTTTCAGGAACTTAGAACAAAAATGATAAATATTAAAAAGATTCTTGATAAAGATATACAAAACAAAGTTTTTATAAACCAAAACAAACTAAAAGAATTTAACAAAAATCTAACGATTTTAAACCCGCTTTCCATTCTTGATCGTGGTTATTCAATTATTCAAAATAAAGATGGTCATGCCATAAAATCTAATACAGACGTATCGATTGGAGAAGAGCTTTCAGCACGTTTAAGTAGTGGATTTATAGATATTGAAGTGAAAAGCAATGATTCAAAATAATATTTTATATCTATTACTATTTTTATTTACTACTTTTTCTGCTCCAATCAAAAGTGATATTGTTGGCGTTCCTGGAGAAATAATTGCTATAAAGTTGCCAGATGATTCAAAGATTCATGAAACTCAACAATTAATTATTGACTCCAAAAATACAAAGTATTTGATAGTTCCTATTCCTTTTGTAAAAAAAAGTACTGTACTTAATATTAAAGAATTTGCGATTAAGATCGATAAGAAAGATTTTGGTGAATCAAGAATAACTATAGCCAACGAATCAATGGTTACCCTAAGCAAAGAAGATTCAGATAGAGCTTATAAGGAATCTTTATTAATAAAAAATGCTATTAACAGTTATACAAAGACTAATATGCCCTCACTCAATTTTATTAGGCCTTTAGAAGGAGTAATCTCAAGCAGATATGGAAAGCAAAGGTTTATCAATGAAAAAGCTAGATCACCCCACTTAGCTCTTGATATTGCAGCTGCCGAAGGGACTAAGATAATTGCACCTAGCTCAGGAAAAATAATACTTGTTGGTAATTTTTTTTATTCTGGTAACTTCGCTATTATTGATCATGGGAACGGCCTTTTATCTTCATATAGTCATATGTCAGAAGTTTTTGTTAAAGAAGGTGATATTGTAAAACAAGGAGATATGATTGGTTCTGTTGGCTCTACTGGAAGGGTTACTGGACCCCATCTTCACTGGTCAGTTTATCTCAATAAAGTAAGAGTTAATCCAGAGTCGTTATTGAAAGAGGGTTATTTATCCTTCCTCTTGGAGAGTGCTCAAAATAGTATTTAAAGTATCTTTTGTTTGCGGTCTGAAAAAAGATTTAACAAGAACGCCTTTAGGATTAATAAAAAAGGTTGCAGGAACAGCTGGTGGAGTTTCAATTCCCCATATTTCTCTTGGATGAGAGATTAAAGAAGGAACATCAACTTTAAATTTTTTAGCTATTGGCGCTAAATCATCAGCATCAAGTTCATCAAAATTATATGCATAAACAAGAATATCTGAATTTTCATTAGCAAATTCAACAAGCTCGGGTATTTCTTTAATACAAGGTGCGCACCAGTCTGCCCAATAATTCACAACAATCCATTGACCTTGTAATTTACTAATAGAGGTATCAGAACCATTAAATACTTCAATATCATTTTTTTGACATGCAAATAATGTGAAAAGACATAAGAAGGTTATAATTTTATTATTCATGGAAGACATCATAGGCTAAATCATACGTATGGAAAATAAATATTTACTAATTCTCTTTTATTCTGCTGGCGGGTCTGTAAGAAATGTAGCTCATGCTATTGCTGATGGAGCAGAGTCTAAAGGTATTACAGTAAAAATTAGAACAGTACCTAAGGTCTCTACAGTAACTGAAAAAACTGAACCAGAAATTCCAACTAAAGATGAGATTTATTGTACAAAAGAAGATTTAATTAACTGCAGCGGTCTTGCCATGGGCTCTCCAACTAGGTTTGGTTCTATGGCCTCCTCCCTAAAATATTTTTTAGATACTACCGGGGACTTATGGGCTACAAACGCTCTTGAAGATATACCAGGAATAGCCTTTACTTCAACCGGTTCTATGCATGGTGGACAAGAAACAACGTTATTTAATCTTTTAACTTATATGCTTCATCATGGAATGATAATTCATGGCTCGCCCTATTCTATTAAAGAGCTTGGAGAAACTAAGTCTGGTGGAACGCCCTATGGACCAAGTCATGTGGAAAGTTTTAATAATGCCAATACATTAACTCCAGATGAATATGAAATTGCAAAAAAGACAGGATCAAGACTTGCTTCTTTAATAATAAAACTAGATGTTTAATCTTAGAAATCTTAAATTAGTAACTAATATATTCATATTAAGCTTAATAATAATAAAGCTTCTTTCGGTTTTAGATGGAAGAACCGATATCATCTCTTTTACAATTTGGTCTCTTCCTTTTGTTATTTTTTATTTCCTTGCGAGTAATTATTCAATAAAATCCTATCAAAGTTTTTGCTTTGTTCTCTTGATATATTTCATGCCTGCTTCTGTGAATGTCTTTGGAGTTATGCCAAGAACTCCATACATATATGACCTACTTGAATTAATTTTAATCGTTCTATTTTTTATACATTGTATGTATGGACCAAAAACAATTAGAAATAACGTGTAAAGTAAACTTTACATTTTGACATCACTGTTTTATCATCGCACTTATAATTAGTAAATTAATTAGTAAATAAAACTTTTATATATGTAACTTTTACATCTCATAATATAAGTGACAATTTATGTTACATTTTTAATAAATAAGGAAGAAAAATGACTGAAAAAAAATCAATATGGGGAAAGGCAGATAGCTTTTTGACTTCAACAAGAAAGATTATAGTTAATGGAGCTACAGCATTAGTGCTGGTTGTTATTACCTTTTCACTTTTAGGCGGCATTGGATCAATGTTCGGCGGCTCTGATGAAATTGATACAAAAGATAAAATTCTATGGTTTAAGCCCATAGGTGTAGTTGTAGATTCAGCTGTAACTGGAGGCAACTCATTTTCTCTTCAAGAGATAGTGATTGGTGGAGGCTCTCAAACAAAACAACATGAATTACAAGATCTCTTAGATGTTCTTAATAAGGCAGCTAATGATGAAAATCTAAGTGCAGTTTATGTAAATGTTTCCGAATTAGGCATGTACTATGCAACTGCATTTAAAATAGCAGAAGCTGTTAAAAATGTTAAAGAAAGTGGCAAAAGAGTTATTGCTTATGCTGAAGAATATAATAATTCAACATATCTAATCAGCTCTCAAGCAAATGAAGTACTAATTAACGAATATGGTGGGGTTAGTGCTTTTGGATTTTCTAGAAAAAGAGAATATTACGTAGATTTCTATAAGAATATTAAATTTAATTACAATATCTTTACTGCTGGTGACTTTAAATCTGGTCCAGAGCCTTACACAAGAGATTCTATGTCAGAAAATGACAAACTTGCATGGAATGAGTTTGCAAATCCTATGTGGGAAAAAATGACCGGGATGATGGAAAGTGCAAGGGATCTCCCATATGGAACAATACAGACTTATGGCGATACTGCATATGAAATGATGGTAACCAATCCTGAGCCTGCTCAAGTTGCATTGGAAGTTGGTTTAGTAGATCAAATTGTAACAAGAGAAGAAATAAAAGCTTGGATGTTTGAGCAATATCCAAATAAAGAGAATGATAAGTACTCTTTTCCAGATAGTGTTTCTATCTATGATTATCTTGATTCTATAGAAGAAGATGTGATTACTTCAAAAAATAATATTGCACTAATTAATATTGAAGGCGCAATAATGACTGGAGAAGCTGCATATGGAATTGCTGGCTCAGACACTATCGTAGAAAATATTCAGTCTGCTACTCAAGATAAAACTGTTAAAGCAATGGTTTTAAGAGTAAACAGTCCTGGTGGCGACGTGTGGGCTAGTGAATTAATTACCAATGCTTTAAATGAATTTAAAGATACAGGAAGACCTATCGTATCTTCAATGGGAGATATTGCAGCATCAGGTGGTGTATGGGTTACAACAAACTCAGATAAGATTTGGGCTGAAGAAGATACTCTTACAGGTTCAATAGGTGTTTATGGGATTGTTCCAACCATGGATGGTCTATACGACTGGGCGGGAGTAAAAGTTGATGGTGTAAGCTCAACAAAAGCTGCTGAATGGGATCCAAGAGAAGCTATGCCAGATTATATTAGAGATATGATACAGGCTAGCATTGACAACACATATGAAAAATTTGTGACTAAAGTAGCTAATAATAGAGGTATGGCCTTTAAAGAGGTTTTACCTATAGCTGGTGGAAGAATATGGGCAGGCTACAAAGCACTTGAACTTGGCTTGGTTGATGCAATAGGAGATCTTGATGATGCCATTGGTTCAGCGGCTGATATGGCTAATCTGGATAACTATAAGGTTAAAACCTATAAAAAAGCTATAGACCCTTTCGATGTATTTGTTAATGAATTATTAGAAAATATAAATATCAAGTTAGATGTAGATCCAAGATTAAAACTCATTAATTCCACTTTATCTAAGCACCTAAAAATTATTGATCCTAGCAAGGAGAATATTTTAGCTTATTGTTTTGATTGCGATTTAAAGTAATTTTTTAATTAAAGGTATCGTAATTTTTCGTTTCATTTCCATTGAGAGCTGGTCTAAGCTCTCAAGGACCTGAACTAATTCTGATATGTCTCTTTTTGTATAAGTAATAAGGTATTGGGCTTCTTTATCGCCTAAGTTGATAGATCTAAGTCGTGCAATATGTTTTAACGCCTTGAGAATATGTTCGTCACTGATAGCATAAAGCTCATAACTGTCTAGCTTTCTAATTCTTGAATCAAGATCAGCAAGATTAAAATTTACTCCGCCTTTTTCAAGCGATGAACTAAAAACAAGTCTGCAATTAGATTGAAAAGAATTATTTATTAAATTGAAAATTGCTATCTCCCATTCAGAGTTTGAAATAATACTTTCAACACTGTCAATACAAACTAAATCCATCTTTTCTAAAGAATCTAAAATATCTACTCCATATGTCATTACTTCCTTGAGAGGAAGATATAAAGAGGTTTTATTGTTTGTGTTGTAAAGATTGCATAGAGACTGAAGCAAAAAGGTCTTGCCCGAATCCTTAAAGCCATGAATAAATAGATCATTAGATGAAGAAGTATCCATTAGTAGCGATAAAAGTTGGGCATTTTTAGGATCTATATAAAAACCTTCAAAAGAAGATTTATTAACCCTATTCCAAGGAAAGGTTAATTGCTTTGGACTATTCATTATGGTATTTATTTAGACTAGTAAGCCAACTTTTTGCATAAACTAATAAGCTTAATACTGTAACTGCTAGTATAAATATATCTAAAATTATTAATGATGTATTTATTTCTAAGATTTGAAATAAAAGAATTACTAAGATGTAGATTATTTGCAACGTAGTTGTCATTTTTCCTAAAATATTTGGTAGCGGAGTTTCTGACTCTATCAAAGTCATGTGAATTGCAGCACCCAATAAAATTAATACATCTCTACCAATAAAAATAACAAAGATATATAAAGGTATATATTCATTTAGCCAAAGAATAAATATTGTTCCTGATAGCAGTAATTTATCTGCAACAGGATCTAAAAGAGTCCCTAAATATGTTTGCCAATTCATTTTTCTTGCAAGAAAGCCATCAAGAGCATCAGTTAAAGAGGCAACTATAAAGAATCCTAGGCTGTATATAAAATTACCAATAAAAATATTATTCAGAATTGGATACACAAGAGCTATTCTAATAATTGAAAGAAGATTTGGTATGAAAATAAAATATTTACTCATTTTTGATATAACAAATTAAGATTTTTCTCATTTTTATTATTACTCATATTGTCTAAAAAATTATTAGCCTCTACTTCATTCTTTAAGGCTTCAACACTTCCTTTAACATTAACCTTATATGTAATTATTTTGTTTTTAAAACTTATAATTTCTATATCTGAAACAGCAATAAATCTATTTAATTCGTCTCTTGAACGAATATAGTCATCATAAGATGTAACCCCAAGTATAGAAAGGTAAAGATATGTTTCCTCAGAAGTATCAATTTTTAATTCACTCAAACTTTGATCGGCAAGGGATTCAATGTAGGCTATAAATTTTTTTTGTAGCTCAATTTGAAAATTAGAGCCTGCAATATTCTGATTTATATCACCAGTAAAGGACCATTCATTTAAACCATTATTAATCAATTTTATTTTCTTTAAAACATCATATTTGTATTTAGAAGCTATCAAACCCTCTGTATCTGAAAGAATACTTATATTTGCTATATTTTTTTTATCGACCAAATCGAATACTGGTAATTCTAAAAAAAGTCCTCTACTTTTTGAGACTTGATTTAATGCATTTTGTAAAATTATATCAATAAATTTTTCAGATTGATTGGATGATAAATAGTATGGATTCTCTGTGCCTGAATCTATTTCTATTAAAAAGAAAATCACTGGTCTCGAGTAGCCAATCATTGGAATAGCAAGATCATTGAATTTACTTATTAATAAATCTTGATCGAACTTTACCTGAAGATAACTTAAATCTTCAATATTTTTAATAGCATAGCTAATTATGAATTCTTTTCTTGAGGCACCTGAATTAATAATTTTCCATACATTTGATGGTGAATTTGTTCCGCTTAGCCTATAGACCATATTATTAAAAGAAGAGTTAATAGATTTATCTATTTTTGTAGAATTCTCTATAGGCTCATAAATAGTAAAAAGTTCACTAAATTCCTTCCCAAAGGAGAAATTAGAAAAGATAATAAGTCCTACTATAAAATGTTTAATTAAGATGTTATTCATTAGTCTCACATTAGGTATTCTAAATGACAAAAGAAATTATAGACAATGATCCTTACAAATCTGCTGGTGTAGATATTGATGCTGGTAATGACTTAGTCGATATGATTAAGAAGGATGTAGCTTCTTCTCATGGACCAAATGTATTAGGCAATATAGGTGGCTTTGCTGGGATGTTTAGATTAGATAAAGATTATGAGAATCCTATTTTGGTTGCTTGTACCGATGGAGTTGGGACAAAAGTAGCTTTAGCACAAGAAGCAGGAAGGTTAGAAGGTATTGGCCAAGATCTTGTAGCTATGTGTGTAAATGATCTAATAGTTTGTGGAGCAAAACCTCTATTTTTCTTAGATTATTTTGCTTCATCTAAGTTAAAAGTAGAAGAAGCATCAACAGTTATTAAAAGTATTGCAAATGCATGTAAGGATTCCGGATGCGCTCTCCTAGGCGGAGAAACAGCAGAGATGCCTGGTCACTATGTTGGGAATAATTTTGATTTAGCAGGATTCTCAGTTGGATGTGTTGACGAGCATAAAATTATTAAGAATGACTCTATAAAAGAGAATGATATTTTAATTGGTATAGAGTCTAGCGGTCCCCACTCTAATGGATATTCTTTAATAAGAAAAATAATTAAAGATGCAGACCTTAGCGATAAAGAATTTGAAGTAATATCTGAAAAAGCTCTCAAACCAACTCATTTATATCCTTCATTAATAATGAATATTATTGAGCATTTCAAGATTAATGGTATGGCTCATATTACAGGGGGAGGATTGACTGAAAATATACCTAGATCTATACCTGAACATCTATCTGTTGAAATAGTAAAGGATTCCTGGGATATGCCTGAAATTTTTGATTGGCTCAAAGATAATGGAAAGCTTGAAGATCAAGATATGTTTAGGATATTTAATTGTGGTATTGGTATGGTTTTAATAATAAGTCCTGAGATTGCTTCTGACGTTCAGGATCAAATAAAGCATAACGGTTATAAAAGTTATGTTATTGGTAAGGTTGAAAAAAAAGGCTCTAATAACTCTGTTAGTTATTTATAAATAAATGAAAAAGATAGCTGTTTTAATTTCAGGAAGCGGCACAAACCTGCAAGCAATTATTGATCGTTGTAGGTCTGGCTATATCAATGGAAAGATTGTCTCGGTAATTAGTAATAATCCTAATGCATTTGGCTTAGAGAGAGCTGCATCGTCAAACATAGAAACAAAGATTATAAATCATAGTGACTATCAGAGCAGAGATGCATTTTGAGGATGCTCTTTATGAGCATTTAGCAGAAATCGATGCCGACTTGATTGTCTTAGCTGGTTTTATGAGAATACTTTCTCATAAGATAACAGATTACTTTATGGGGAAAATTATTAACATTCACCCGTCTCTATTACCAAAATATCCTGGGCTGGAAACTCATAAAAAAGTAATTGCAAATAAGGATAACTCTCATGGTGTTTCAGTGCATTTTGTTTCACCAGAATTGGATTCGGGGCCTTTAATTGCACAAGGCGAAATTAAGATTCATCATAATGATAATATTGATGACATAATAAATAGAATACATCGAATCGAACACTTAATTTATCCTGAGGTGATAAAACTTATTTGTAATAATCAAATAATCCTCAATGACAATGGGATTGAGTTTAAAGAGAATGAAAATACCAAAGGTTTTATATATAGATATTATGATTTTTAGATTACTTTTTATTTCCCTAATAGCTATTAATATTAGCTCGAATGAGATTAAAGAATATAAAGCAAGATATTCTTATGATACTGAAGAGATATCAATTAAGGGCATTAGAAAGCTAGAAAAAATTAATCAAGATTATGTTCTCAGTTTTAATGCAAGAAACATGCTCGCAAAGATGAGTTTTATATCGACATTCTCTATGGAGAATGAAAATATTACTACTAAGAATTATGAAATAAAAATTAGGCCAAAATTTATTAAAAGAGATCAACAAATAAGTTTTGACTATGAAAATAAATTGCTAAGTTCTTTGGGAAGGCATCTATGGAGTAAGGATTTAGATTTATACACTAAAGCATTTGATCCATTGAATGCTCAAATTCAAATCAGGTCAAATCTTCTAAGGGGAATGAAAGAGTTTTCAATTCAGTTGGTAGAAATAAAAAATGGAGAGATAGAGGAAAATTTTTATAGTATTGATAGTGAACAAGTGTGTGTTAATAACGATAAGAAATATAATTGCTTAGTTTTAAAGAGGTTGAGAAAGGAAGAAGGTAGAGAAACCCTTTATTTCGTTGCACCAGAGCTTGACTATATGTTTCTTAAGATTATTGATACAGGCCCTGAAAGAATTCAAACACTAGAACTTATAGAAATATTAAGTTTTGGGTAAAGTAACTCCAGTTTGACCTTGATACTTACCATTTCTATCTTTATAGCTAATCTCACATTCCTCATCTGATTCAAAGAATAACATTTGTGCAACACCCTCTCCTGCATAGATTTTTGCTGGTAAATTGGTGGTATTTGAAAATTCTAGAGTCACATGGCCTTCCCATTCTGGTTCTAAGGGAGTTACATTCACAATGATACCGCAACGAGCGTAGGTAGATTTTCCAAGACATATAGTCAATACATTTCTAGGTATTCTGAAATATTCAACGGTCCTTGCAAGAGCGAATGAGTTTGGAGGTATTACACAGACGTCTGATTGAATATCTACAAAACTTTTTTCATCAAAAGATTTTGGATCTACTATAGCTGAATGAATATTCGTAAAAACTTTGAATTCATTTGAGCATCTAACATCATAACCATAACTAGATACCCCATATGAAATTAGCTTTTCACCATTCTCATCAAGCCTTACTTGATTGCTTGAAAATGGTTCAATCATTTTATTGTTTGATGACATTTCAGTAATCCACTTATCTGATTTAATCGCCATTTATTTCTGTTCTCCCTTGAATTGCTCGCGCAATAGTATTTCCGTCAACATACTCTAACTCTCCACCAATTGGAATACCATAAGATATTCTTGATACCTTGATGTCATTTATGTGGTCTTTAATAAACATTGCAGTAGCATCACCTTCTACTGTTGAACTTGTTGCTAATATTACTTCTTTAATTTCTTCTCTTTTTATTAAATTTAAAAAGTCATTTATCCCAAGATCTTCTGGGCTAACTCCTTCAATAGGTGATAAACGTCCCAGTAATACAAAATATTTACCTCTAAAACCTCCAGTAGACTCTATAGCCAAGACATCTGAAGGACTTTCGACTACGCATATGCTCTCAGTATCTCTAGAAGTATCTGAGCACGTTTTACAAAATTGATTAGAAGTAAGCATTCTGCATCTTTCACATCTATTAATATTTTCTATAGCCTCTTTCATTGTTTTGGCAAGAATGGCTGCCCCATCCTTATTTTTATCTAACAAGTATAAAGCCATTCTTTGAGCAGATTTTTTTCCAACCCCTGGCAGAATTGTGAGAGCATTGATTAAGTCATTTAATAGATCTTGGTTCATTTAATTGATTGGTTTTATTGACCCTTCCTTGATATTGCTTCCGAATTTATTTAAAAATTTTTGTATAGATGGGTCGGATGAAACTGATTCTTCAGCTAATAGTTGCTTATTTGATTCTATTTCATTTTGTCTATTAATGGGTGAATCCATTGCACTCCCATCTTGTATTTCAATTAAAATTCCATCTCCTAATTTTAATGCGCATAGGACTTTGAACTCTTCAAATACATTATCTGGAATTTTATTTTCATCATCATTTTTAACAAGTATCAAAGTATTGTTATTTAATTCCTTGAAAGATAAATAACCAAAGTAATTTCTTGCAAAGGGAGACATATCTAAAGAATTAAAAAAGTTAATCCATTCTTCGCTAGAGTTAATTGAATAGTTTTGATTAATTTTTTCTGATTCTTCTTTTGCAAGATCTTTCTCTTTTACTATTTTTATGGGATTTTCTAATGGCTTTTTAGTAGCTTCAACTTCAAGCTTTGGTTCAGTAGAAGTAACTTCATTGTTAGCTTTTGACTTTGCAATAGTTTTTGGGATGGTGTTGTTAGTTTTTAAATTTTTTTTTTCTTCTGATTCAGCTTTGGACTGACTGTCATCAATTTTGTGAAGAGGGTTAAATGCAAGCATCCTTAAAAGGCATATTTCAAGAGCTTCCTTTCCATTTGGATGGACGCTAAATTTCGAATACGCTGTCACTGCAATTTCATAAAGTAGCTGACAGAATTCTTTGTCCATAGAATTTGCTAAATTCTTTATACTCTCTTCATTTGAATTGTTTAGAACTTGCTCAAGAGAAACCGCATGCAATATAGAAATAATACTTTTAAGAATTGCTTCATACTCAGGTGAGAGTTCTTCTATTTTGTACAAATGATTAAAGGACATTTCTCCGTCACCCTCAATGATTGATGCTAGTAAAGAAATGAGAAGTGAATTATCAATTGTTCCCAATAGTTTCTTTACATTACTTTCATTAAGTTCTCCGTTTCCATGAGCTATAGCCTGATCTAAAAGAGTAAGTGCATCTCTGACAGATCCATTAGCAGAATCTCCAATAAGATGAAGGCTTTCATCGTCATATTTAATTTTTTCTGCTTCTATAGTTTTCTTTAAATGATTTGAAAGAACACTTCCACTTACGGTCTTCAAATTGAGCTGTAAGCAACGCGACTGAACAGTTTTAGGAATTTTTTCTGGATTTGTAGTTGCAAATATAAAAATAACATGAGGTGGAGGCTCTTCTAAGGTCTTTAGCAAAGCATTAAAACTATTAGTTGTGAGCATGTGCACTTCATCTATCAAATAAACTTTAAATCTTCCTTGTGACGGTGAAAGAGGAACCGTTTCTAATAAATCTCTCATATCATCTATGCCTGTTTTGGAAGCAGCATCTATTTCAAGAAAATCTAAATTTCTGCCAACCTTGATTCCTTCACAATTTGAGCAAGTGTTGCATGGAACAGGTGTTGGATTTTCAAAAGATTGACAGTTAAGACACTTAGCAAGAATTCGAGCTAATGTGGTTTTACCAACGCCTCTGGTACCTGCAAAAATATACGCTTGATGAATTCTATCTTGGGTAATGCTATTAGAAATAGCTTGAATAATATGGTCCTGCCCAACAACTTCTTCAAAATTTGTTGGTCTATATTTTCTTGCTAAAACCTCATAGGACATAGCGATAAATCATAACATGACCTAACTAAAAACTGAGTCAATTTGTTGAAAACTAAAGCCTCTATTTTGTAAAAAACTTTTTTGTTTAGCCTTATCTTTGAACTCTACAGCTATACCATTTTTAAATTTTTTATTGAACACATTTTCTGCAGCTTCTGTCCAGCCACCCTCTTCGTTTATAGTTATTGATGAAATGGAATCATTGATACCTTTACTTGATAGTTCGTAAGCAATTCTTTTTGGGCCGAAACCTTTTCTTTTTCTTATCGTTACATACATTTCTGCATATCTCTCATCATTAATTAGGTTATTTTGTATAAGTTTTTCAGTTACTAATTTGATTAAATCTGGTTCGTTAAATTTTTTAATAAGCTTATCTCTAACTTCTTTTTCAGAATGCTCCCTTCTAGAAATTAAGTCTAAAGATTTGTTATAAATTGTTGAAAAAGCTTCTTCTGTCATTTAATCAAAAGGTACGACCCTTGATTTACCGCCTCTTTTAATAATTCTTACTTTTTGACCATTCTTGTATGAATATGAACTAATTTCCTGAATTATTGAGATGAGTTTTCCAGAGTCGGTTTCTATTAAAAGCTCTATGGCATTTTTTTTAGTAATACTTGATCCGATCTTAGAACCAACTGCTGAGCCAACAAGCCCTCCAATTAATGAAGCCACATCAGATTCAGTTTCTGATTCAGTAACTCCCTTTCCTGCAACACCTCCAATCAATGCTCCAGCAATAGCTCCAGCTTCTCTATCACCTTCTATGGTAACTTCAGTAATATCCTTAATGGTTCCAAGAACTACATATTGCTGCTTCTGAGCATCAGATCTTGAAACAACATCTGGAGTGTATTGATTATTTACACATCCAAAACAAAAAACAGTTACAACAATAGTACATAATAAATTTTTATTCATTTTCTAACTCCATTAATTTAAAATTTTTCGTAAGATCTTCGCCAATAATAAAATAATTTCTATTTTTTTTACCGTCTAACAGTTTTACTTTGTATACCTTGTCTCCAAACTTGGATTCTAGAACTCTAATTCTATCTCCTTTATTAAGTCTTTCTAAGTTTCTTGAATCTACAGAAGAGAATTCATCCCAATCATTAAATCTTCTAGCTTGATAAGTATTAAGTGCATCATTTAGCATAAAGTATAAAACTTCACTATTTGCTGGTGACATCTTGCTACTTCTTTTGACTAGAACCCATTCACTGCTTTTTTCAATAACTGCTTCAACTTTATTATCATTTGAAGTTATTGGAAGCGAAGTGCAAATAATTAAGGTTAACAAGTATTTATTCATAGTATTTTGGACAGTTTTTTATTAAAAAAGTTCTATGTAATATCTTAACTGATTATTTAAATATCAATAGATATATCTTGAAAAAAAAATAATTGGACATAAATAAGTCTAGTAGGAGATGCCATAAGGGTCTCCAGTTTTTAACAAGCACGCCTTCGGGGTGCATATTCTTAGTCGCTTAAAGGAGGACTATTATGATACTTAATTTTACAGATCCGTTTTTCACAACACGTGTATTGGGTTTTGAACCACTATTCGATAGATTGCAGAGGCTTTCTGAATCCTCAGATCGCTCTTCAAGCTACCCACCATATAACATCCGAAAAGATGGCAATTATTTTGCTATCGAAGTAGCTGTTGCTGGCTTAACAAGTAAAGATATAGAGATTGAACTCTCAGATGGTGTTCTTTCTGTGGGTTACGATGGTCCTAAGACTGAGGTGATCAATGGTAGCAATGAAGTTGTATATCAAGGCATAGCTCAAAGAGCTTTTAAACAGCAATTTACACTTGCAGAAGATGTAGTTGTTCAAGGAGCTGAGCTTGTAAATGGTTTATTGACAGTTAATTTGGAAAAAATAATTCCAGAAGAAAAAAAACCTAGAGTGATAGAAATCAAAACCCCTAAAAGAATTTCTAGCAAGTAGTTTAAATAAAATAAACTATTTAGGGGTGCATATTTGCGCCCCTATTTTTTTATTACTGTAAAATGTTGCATATGCGTCCAATAAGATTATTTTTAACACTCTTAGCTTTTTCAAGCTTCTCATTTAGCAATACTGTTAGCACAGGTCATGCTGACGTTTCACTCGTTAAAAGTGAAAAAAGTGTTTCTAAAGATGGTGAAGTCTTTATTGGGATTCGAATGGATATGCAGACTCATTGGCATACCTATTGGAAAAATCCAGGTGACTCTGGAGGGCCTTTAAAAGTAATTTGGGATCTTCCAAAAAACATTGAAGTTAGCGATGTTTATTGGCCTGCACCAGAACTTATCCCATATCCACCATTAATGACATATGGTTATGAGGATTTTGTTATCTTCCCATTTAAATTAAAATTTCCAGAAAATGAGATTCCTAGTTACATAAATGCAGATATAGATTTCCTAATTTGTGATGACATATGTGTCCCAGAGAGAGCAATAATTAATACCTCTTTTGATGGTCTAATGAATGATGAAAGACTGGATAATTGGTTAACAGATATTCCAAGCATTACGTTACCTGTTCTTGCCAACCAAGTAGATAATTATTTAGAGTTAAGATTTTCATACAATGATGATATTAAAAATATTTATTTTTATATTGAAGAAAAAGATATCCTTCTATATGCAAGTCAGCAAAATTTAGTTAAGGAAGAAAATAATTGGCTATTAAAAATTCAACTAGAGGATAGTGGATCCTTAATAAATAATTTCCATGGGGTCTTATCTATAAATGATACTAACTTTCTGGTGGATGCTGAGATCCAATCAGAGTCTTCTTCAGGAAATGATAATATTTCAGTATTTCAAGCAATTTTATTTGCCTTTATTGGTGGTTTAATTCTAAATTTAATGCCATGTGTATTTCCAATAATATCTCTTAAAGTTTTAAGTTTTGTTTCAATGGGCGGTGAGTCTAAAAATAAAATCAGAAAACATTCTTTATCCTTTTGTGCTGGTGTAGTAATTTCATTTGTTTTGATAGCTGTTGCACTTATTGGACTTAAGGAAAGTGGAGTATTTGTTGGATGGGGTTTTCAGCTTCAATCACCAGCAATAGTTGGATCACTAAGTATCTTAATGTTTTTAATAGGTATAGTTCTCTTGATGGATATTAACATTGGTAGTTCTTTAACTAGACTTGGCAGCGTTGGATCTGGAGATGATAGTTATTACGGATCATTCCTAACAGGAGTTCTTGCGGTCGTGGTAGCCTCTCCATGTACAGCTCCATTTATGGGTGCAGCTATAGGCTATGCCTTAATTCAACCCTCACTTGTTACTATTCCAATATTTTTATCTTTAGGTCTTGGCTTTGCAGCTCCATACTTAATGCTATCAATTAAACCAGAATTGATTTCTTCCATGCCTCGTCCAGGTAAATGGATGGAAACTCTTAAAGAGTTTTTTGCTTTTCCAATGTTTGCAACTTCAGTGTGGTTGTTATGGGTGTTTAGCCTTCAAACTAATACTGATGCATTAATAAATTTATTAGTGTCATTATTAATTATTAGCATGTTGATTTGGATAATAAGCAAAGTGCAAAAATCAAATCAAAAGAATTTTTTAATACTATTAATAATATTAGTTGTTGGTTATCAAATTTCAGCTATTGCAAATTTAACTGATAACAAAGATCAAATGAATACTAATGCTAATTTAGTAAATTGGGATAAGGATACTGAAAAAGATTTTAAATTAGCTAATCAAGCATATTTAATTAATTTTACTGCAGCTTGGTGCATTACATGCCAAGCAAACGATAAAATTGCTTTATCAAGACCAAAAGTTAAAAGTTATTTAAGAGATAATGATATCGAATATATTGTTGCTGATTGGACAAATAGAGATAAGGAAATTCTCTCAGTGTTGAATGCATATGGTCGAAGCGGCGTTCCTTTATATGTTTACTGGAAGCCAGGAATGCAAGAATCTAAGTTATTACCAGCAATTTTAACTGAGCAAATTATTATTGATAGTTTGTAAAAAAGCACAAGAAAGTTATCAATAGTTAACAAATCTTAAAAAAAACCTATAATTGTCATACTTATATAATCTATGGAGCAGTTATATGAATGCTAGTCCTTTTGTAATGTTTGGAAATATTCATTTAGTTACTATTGTTGCTGTAATACTTGTATCCATATTCTTTCCTCTTTCTTATAAAAATAAGTCTGAAAATGCTAAAGCTATAATGAATAAGATTATTGCTTTTATAATTCTTGCTCATGTAATTATCTCTCCATATAAAGACTTATACTTGCTCCAAAACCCCTACAATTGGGTAGAAGTAATACCTCTTCACATGTGTGATTTGTCTGAGATATTCTTAGCATGGTTCCTTCTGGGGGGTAAAAAAATACTCTATAAGTGTGCTTTCTTTTGGGGCTTAGGCGGAGCCACAATGGCAATTCTTACACCAGACATTCCTTTTCATGATCTTGATTATTTATTCTTTATGGTGGGTCATGGAATGATTGTTATTGGAATTATGTATGCAACTGTTGTGCTTGGAAATAGACCTTATGCTAAAGATATATTAACAGTCACTTTAATAACTTTATTTATATTGACTCCAATAATCTATGTTATTAATTTCATGCTTGGGGAGCCAGCTAATTACTGGTATTTAATGCAAAAACCTGCTGGTGCGAGTTTGATGGATATGTTCCCTGAACCACCCCTCCATTTGCTTTATACAACTCCAATCGGGATAGCTATATTTTGTTTAGTCTATTTGCCCTTCTTTTTCAAAGATAGATTGGCTAGATAAAAAAACGTGTAGCTTTGCCTAATTTGACTAAATCCCTATAAAATAGAAATATTAATAAATAAAGATATAAATATGAATGATTTTATTACTTTAGTAAAAGATGTTTGGAATACTGGATTTCTGGGAATAGATCTAGGATCAATAATTACTTCTTTGGGTGTTATTTTATTGGCCTTTCTTTTAAGGGGCTTTATTATCTCAGTGATTTTGAACTCACTTGGAAAGCTTGCAGATAAAACAGAATCAAAAATTGATGATGAAATTTTAAACGCACTTAGAAAACCAATAGGATTGATACCAGTCACTATTGCTTTATATCTTTGTACTTTAATATTACCGATTTCCGGTCTAGTTGGTGACATAGCATCAAGTATTGTTAAGGCTTTTGTAATATTTACAATATTTAGTGCTCTAGCAAACAGTGTTAAACCAATATTTGAAGCTTTATCTACAAGCTCTTGGCTCACTGCCTCTATGCAGATGTGGCTTGAAAGAGCATCTAGGTTTTTGGTATGGGTAATTGGTATTGCGATCATACTTGATATATTTGGAATTCAAATTGGTCCTTTAGTAGCAGGTCTAGGATTATTTTCAGTTGCTGTTGCATTGGGTGCACAAGATTTCTTTAAAAATCTGATTGCTGGAATACTTATTATTGGCGAACATAGATTTCAACCAGGGGATCGAATAGAGGTAGCTGGTGAACTTCATGGAATTGTTGAAACAATTGGTTTCAGATCGACTGTTATTAGAACATTTGATACAGCTCCTATGACAATACCAAATAAAGATCTATCTGATGTAAAGGTAATTAATCATGGAGAAATGATTAATAGAAGAATTAATTGGAAGATAAATCTCATTTATTCGACCTCAGTGGAACAACTTGAGGCCATTAGGTCTGACATAAAAAAATATATACTTAACAGTGATGATTTTTCATCCGACCCTGATTTAGATCCAGTGGTTCGTGTTGTCGAACTTGGAGCTAGCTCAATTGATGTTCTAATAGTTGGTTATTCTGATCCTATGGGTTTTGCTGCATATAATGAAGTTAAGGAAAATTTAATATTTAATATAATGAAAATAGTCAAAACTAATAAATCTGAATTTGCTTACCCTTCTACATCACTTTATGTTGAGAGCATGCCTGAATAAGCATTTAAAGATTTTGACATGAGCGATCAACATTTATTATCCATAACAATTCTATCGCTACTAGGATTATTTATCTGGGGAAAGTTCAGATACGATGCCCTAGCTGCTAGTGCATTAGTTGTTCTCATAATTCTTGGTGTAATACCTACGAATCAAGCATTTGATGGCTTTGCACACCCAGCAGTAATTACAGTTGCCTTGGTTTTGATAATAAGTCAGGGACTTAAAAATTCAGGTCTCACAGGGTTAGTTGGTAAAATTATAGGTGGGAAATCATTTACGCAATTTCAATTTTTAATTAGCTTGCTTTTTATTGCAGCAATACTCTCTTCATTTATCAATAATATCGGCGCATTAGCCATCCTTTTACCAATAACATTAAATATATGCCAAAAAATGGACTGGCATCCTTCAAGATTTTTAATGCCTCTTGCTTTTGCATGTATTTTAGGAGGAATGAATACAACGATTGGCACTCCTCCAAATATTATTATTTCTGAGTATAAATCTACAATTTCTGATAGTGGTTTTAACTTTTTTGATTTCTCTTATGTTGGATTATCAGTAACGGTTTTAAGTATTTTATTTATTTCAATAATAGGAAATAAATTTATTCAACTAAGAGAGAATTCAAATTCTGGCTCTTCACTTATCGATTTAAAAGGTTATCTGTTTGAGGTTCTGGTAAATGAGTCTAGTTCAGCCATTGGAATGACATTATCTGCATTTAAAAAAGAGGCGGGAGAAGATACCGAAGTGCTTGGAATAGTTAGCGAATCTGGTGGAGTAAAGAAAGTTGCTAATAATTTAAGAATCAAAGAAGGTCAAATTTTAGTTATAAAGACTCCTCCTGACGAAGTGTCATCAATTTTAGACATATTTGATTTTTCCATACCAAAAGAACTTCACTCTTTTGAGGACGAGGATTTGGAAGAGATTGAAGCAATGATCACTCCTGGCTCAAGGTTAATAGGAAGAAAGTATGAGTTTTTCTTGAAGCTTGCTTATGAAGAATTAAATCTTTTGGGCTTATGGAGAAAAGGAGCTAAATACAGGACAAGACTTACAAGGGAAACTTTTAAAGCAGGCGATGTATTGCTTTTAGGTGTTAGAGATTTGGATGAAGAGGATGTAACTAATAAAATTAAGCATTTAGGGTTAATGCCCTTGCGACAAAGAGAACTGCAAACAATTCCTAGTAGAAGTAGACTTCTTAAAGGATTGATATTCTTTTCAACCTCTATTGCACTTGTAGCTTTTAATGTTCTTCCAACTGCTGCAGCCTTTTTATTATGTGTCCTTGGCTTTGCAAGAATAAGAATTATAGATAGTAATTTTTATAGAGACATTGATTGGCCAATAATAGTTATGCTTGCTGCGATGATACCTATTGGAACAGCCTTACAGACAACTGGATTAAGTGATGTCATTTCATCAAATATATCATTTTACGCTGCAAATATGAGCTTATTTTGGCTTCTATTTTTGATACTTATAGTCACAATGGCAACAACTGACATTATTAATAACGCTGCGACAGCTGTTATTATGGCGCCAATATCTGCAGGTATAGCTATTGAGCTTGGTTATGATATTGAACCCTTTTTAATGGTAGTTGCTGTTGGAGCTAGCTGTGCCTTTTTGACACCTATAGGCCATCAATGCAATACAATAATTATGGGGCCTGGAAACTACAAATTTACTGACTACTGGAGACTAGGTTTGCCTTTAGATATCTTGATTATTACAGTATCTATTCCAATGATATTATTTGTTTGGACCTAGTTAATGAAATTTCCATTAATGCAAGAAGATGAAACTTTAGATGAGTACCTTAAAAATATAAAAAAAATTTGTGTGCTTATGCATGACAAAAAGCATAATCTTAAGAAATATAATAATAAAAAAACTGTAGCATTTACTTCATTTGAAGATGGCGTTAGATTTTCAGAACAACCGCATTATAAAATTTTTTCATTAGTTGATGATTACTTTTTTGTTAAGGAAGATCCAAAAACCGTAGCTACAACAGTAGCCTTAATATTTAATGAGGTTATAAAAAATAATGGATGAACGATACAAAAGACCAAACAGATTAACTGGAAAGCCATTTGAACCTGGATTTGAAGATGAAAGTGGAAGAGTGTTCTATGGCTATCTCAACAAACAAGGTAATGATGGTTATTATCTAGAAGAATGGAAGCGTGATATGGCTTCCTACCTGACAAAAAAAGAAGAAAATAATTCTTAGTCTCTGCTTAAATCTGCCATAGCATCAATAATTTCAGGATACTTCTCATAAAATTCTTTAGAACTCCCTTCTTGCTCAGTGTTGGGAGCATTTACGTCAGGACCTCTTTCTACAAGCCCAATATTAAGTAAGAATCTTGAAACACCTATTGCAGTTTCTATGCCCATCCATTTCACAATATTTCCAAGTATTCCCCATCTTTGCTGAGAACCAAAGTCAGTATTATTATATTTTGTAAGCCTTGTAAATATAACGTCATTTTCTCTATCAACAAAAATATATTGACCAAATCTACCACTAGCATTAAATATTTTTGACTCATCATCATATTTAGATACCCACCAGTGCAATGAATACCATCTCTTGCTATCAGTCCACCAGTTTGGTGTTTCCCATACAGTTTGAAAAGTTTCATTTACGAAATCTTCACTAATTATTTGGTTACCATCCCAATTACCATTTCTAGCAAATAACAAACCAAATCTTGAATATTCTCTTGCAGACATATCCATGCAGCAATAAGTTAAAACATTGCCAACTTCATCTCTCCAAAGTTTGTAGTCTGAGTTACCAATAGGATTTAATATTCTTTCTCTAAGCAATGTATCTGCTTTGATGCCAGTTGCAGATAGAAGAATTTCACCAAGTAACATTGAATTAACATTATTGTATTCAAATTTAGTTCCAGCGGGTTTTTCAACACCAACATTTTTTGAATACTCAACATGATCTTTCCAAAAGAACATTTTTTCATGTTGATGTTCTGGATATTCAAGCCCGCTAGACATGTCTAATAAATCTCTGAGAGTTATATCAGATCTTTCATCATTAAAATAATCTAGATAGTCAGAAACAGGATCATCTAAACTATTTATTTCTCCATTTTCAATAGAGATACCTATTAATGCAGCATAAAAACTTTTTGCCATGGACCATGAAGTGCCATATGAATTTAAGTCATAACCTTCAGCATACTTTTCACCAATTATCTTTCCATTTTTAATTATTAAGACGCTCATTGTTGAATCATCTTCAAAAGATAAATCAATTAATTTTTGAACTTTAACAGAGTCAACATTTTGGCTTTCAGGGGATGTTTCCTCCCATACTTCGTTTGGATAATATAAATCTAATGCATTGATTGATGGGACAGTAAGTAAAGTTATAAAAATATATAATTTTTTTGTGTAATTCATTCGAATATCTCCTTGGCGTGTCAAAAGATTATATATAGTTTTTATATATGTGTAATCACTTCTTTTTGCTAAAAAATTAAAATTTTACAATATTACTTAATATATATATAAAAAGTATTGATATGTGATTATAAATATATATAATAATGACGTTTTAACAGCTATTGGAGCATATAAATGAATACTAAAGTTCGTAACGCAACCCCAGAAGAAACAGCAGCATGGAATGAAAATGACTATTTTATGGCCATGAAGTTTGACCCTTTAGTTCTTCTTGTTGCAATTCCAGGCTTAATACAGGTAGTGGTGTTAGGTTTTATGCTTGCTTCTATGTATATAACTGGCTTAATTTTTGGTTAGGATATTTAAACTTTTAATAGGAGTTGGAACTGCAGAGCAAAATTTTATCCCCTCTCCATTAAAAATCTTTGCTGTAGCTGTTTTACTAGGGTTTTTGTTTCTTTCTATAGTTACAACATTGATAATATTTACAGGAACTCTTTTATGAAAAAATTACTTTTAACATTAAT
The DNA here is from genome assembly GCA_964276235.1 of uncultured SAR86 cluster bacterium. Taxonomy (GTDB): domain Bacteria; phylum Pseudomonadota; class Gammaproteobacteria; order Magnimaribacterales; family D2472; genus SCGC-AAA076-P13. The sequence goes on along the minus strand of CAXYEK010000002.1, from coordinate 132,387 downwards.
TCTTACAATAAACTTTAGTATTCATAGTGCTGAACATACTGTAAAAATGCTAAATCAAGGTACCGAAGGATATATGGTTTTTGAACCAGCAGTTCTTAATGTTGCAGTTGGAGATTCAGTCACTTTTGAATCTACTGATGCTGCACATAATTCGGCATCAATGGCAGGAATGATTCCAGCAGGAGCTCAATCATGGAACAGTGATCTTAGCAAAGATATCACAGTGACGTTTGATGTTCCGGGTGTTTATGCTTATCAGTGCACACCACACTCAATGATGGCCATGGTTGGTGTTATTAGGGTTGGTAACGATATATCTAATATTACTGACGTTAAATCAGCTGCCGAAGCTAAAAAAGCTTCTTTTGTAATGAATAAAGACAGATTGGATTCGTATATTAATCAACTTTAAAAATAAAGATTTGGGGTTAGACATTAACCGGCTACTTCTTTCCATACAAAAAGTTTTGTTGAGATAAGCATTCCAATTACTATCCAAATTCCTATACCAATGAAATTGGCATAAATATCAATGAGTTCTAAGCCGTCATTGGCTATAGATCTCATCGCATCGGCTACTAAACTCAATGGCAATAACTCTGCAAATGGATGTATATATTCAGGAAGAGTCTCTATAGGGAAAAAAATTCCAGATAAAACTAGCTGAGGGTATATAAATATAGTAGCCAATACACCCACACTTTCTTGTGTTTTTGCAAGGCTCCCAATTGAAAAACCTAGGGTTAAAAACATAAGAACACTTAGCATTATTACAAAATATAGGCTAACAACACTGCCAACTATATTTGCATCGAGTATTGCCAATGCAAAACCAAAGATAATACTAAGTTGACCTAGAACAATTACCATTCGAGCTATAACAATTGCTAAAACAAAATCAATAGGCTTTATTGGAGTTACAAATAAACGTTTAAGAATACCTCTTCTCCTAAATTCGACAACATTGAAACCACTTCCAGCAATACTTAAGTTCATGAGCATAAAGGCCATTATTCCTGGTAGCAAAAAATCAATGTAACTAAGAGTTCTTGATTTCACATCTTCAATTACTAAGTTGAACATAGAGGCTCTTCCAGTAATTTCTCGCTCAATACTTAAAAGAGATTGATTGAGAATTGGCTCAATGGTTTGAATGAATTGGGCTTGGGATTTATCTACTAAAAGCTTAATGTTTGATGATTTAACTTTATCATCCATGGCGCTTGGAATTATAAGAACAATCATCAAGTCACCGTTAACCAATTCATTTCGAAGAGTTTCCTCGCTACCCTGAATAATATTAAATAAGTTATTAGAGGTTAATTGATCAACAAACTGCTGTGATAGATTTGATTTGGAGTTATTTACTATACCAATTTCTATAGGATCATTGTCACCATCATTAAGTCCCACTATAGCTAAGATCAGAAGAGGTAAAATAAGGCTAAAAACAATGTACTGTTTATTCCTTAAAAAAATTTGAATAAATACCTTAGTTAAATAGGCTTGAGGTTTATTTAACATCTTAATCCCTCAGCCCATGGCCAGTTAAAGCAATAAAAACATCTTCCATGTTGCCGTGCATGACTACCCTCTCTTTAACCGGAGCATGTTGTAAAATTAAATTCTGAGGAGTGTCTTCAGCGATAATTTTGCCAAAATCCATAATAGCAATCCTTTGGCAAAGCGTTTCAGCTTCTTCCATATTGTGAGTAGTTAACACTATAGTCATACCAGTCTTGTTTAACTCTGTTACCAAGTCCCATAAGCTACGTTTAGCTTGCGGATCCAATCCTGTGGTAGGCTCATCTAAAAATAGTACTAATGGGTTATTAACGAGTGCGCAGGCAATAGAAAATCTTTGCTTTTGTCCTCCTGAAAGTTCATTAGCCATAGCGTTAGCTTTATCTTCTAGATTAACTTTTTTGAGGAGGTCTTTGGGATTGTTTCTTGAGCTATATAAGGCACTAAATAGATTGAGCAGTTCGGATAAGGTCATGTTATCAAAATATTCATTTGCTTGAAGTTGAACTCCAATAATTTGTTTAACTTCATATGGATTATTGCTAACATTTATTGAGTTGATGAAAGCTGTACCTCCATCTATATCTTTTAGGCCCTCCAGCATTTCTAGCGTTGTAGTTTTTCCTGCTCCATTAGGACCTAAAATTCCATAAATTTCTCCAGCGTTAATGGATAAAGATATTCCATCCACTGCATTGAAAGATTTATTTGAATCTTCTGAATCTTTATATGTCTTAACAAGGTTGGTTGCTTTAATTATTGTCATAGTTATAAATATTTAATGATGTAAACATTGCTTGCATACTTGAAGGTACATAAAAGTTAATCAAAATAGTATTGGAGGAAGTTTAGCATTGTCTTTATTTTTGTGTTCGGTTGATTATTGAGATTGATGCGCTAATTTAAACTGGTAGACCCGAATGGACTCGAACCATCGACCTCCGCAATGTCAATGCGGCGCTCTAACCAAAACTGAGCTACGGGTCTATATCTACTAAAACCCATTAGATAGAGGGTTTAGAGAAGCATTATACATTTTTCTTTTTTATTTAATATAGGTTTATTGTTAGCCGATCTTCATAGACTCTATCTTTTCTTTTGTTGCTTTTAGAATTTCTTGACTCTCGTCATCGGTTCTTTCATCCATTAATTTATCAATCTGTGATAATGCTTTACCTATTGAGCCCCATGCACCATCTGTGCCATTTCTTTCATGGATTAAATCTTGATATCTTTTACTAATATCCTCAGGTATATCCGATGCATATTGATAACATATGATTCTTTCAGCAAAAAGTCTTAACCTCTCATCTTCAAAGTTTCTTGATATTTTTATTAAATGCAGCGGGTCATCAGACATATGAAATTGCTGCATTAAATCCTTGTCTTTATTTGAAGGAAATCCACCTGAATAAATTGTACCTTCTATATAGTCAGATTCAGGGAAGCTCATCATTCTATCTTCCATAGCTTGAGAGACTTTTTGTTGAAAATCTTTATCAGATCTAACTATCTCTGCTCTTCTTTGTAACTCTGAAAATTCGATGTCAAAAGCATCTACATTATTTAAATGCTTATGAGAGCATATGGGTATTGTTTTATTTATTTTATATTTCTTTAAAGGACCATCTCTACCTTTTGATTGAACCAGTTTATTAATCTCAGTAAAGTCTAATTCTAAAATATCATCAGGATCATAACTAAGGTCATAAAATACTATTTCATTTGGCCTGCTTGCATCTGCTCCACACATTACAACTGGATATCTGAATGTATGCCTTCTATGTATTTCACCAAGAGCTAAAAAGTCATCTGAATAAAGTAATTCTTTAACGCCAGGTTTTGTTGAAATATTAACAAATGATTCAAATACCTCTGGCAGTCTATCTTTAATAATCCTGCACATCTCTATCATTAAATTACAGTCAGCTATAGCATCATGAGCGTCTCCAGCATCTATACCATGCTCTATAGCTAAATGTTCAAGCTTGTAACTAATTCCTGGACCTCCTTCAAATAAAGGCATGGATATTTCATCAGAAAAGAAAGCTGCTATGTTGTGAATCATTAACATCAAATCCAATCTGCCATTTCCATTGGTATTTGTGGTGTATGGCTCTAATAGATTCCAAAAGAATTGCCTTCTGACCATCTCTTCGTCAAAAGCATGTCCGTTATAAGTTATAAAAATTCCAGGTTTTTGAGCAGACCATTGCTTCCATTGCATTTGAAGGTCCTTCATCATTTGATAATGAGATACATTTGAATTAAAAAGATCAATCTTCTTATTAGTTATCATAGCCATTGGCTGAGGTATAACCCATGGCAATGGAGCGCATCCTATATTTTGCTCACCTAATGTATTTAGCTCTTCATCTGTGAGAACAGAGCCGCACTGAAGTATCTGACTGAAATCTTTTAGAATTCCAGTCGTTTCAGTATCATAAAATATTAAGTTTTTATCTGACAATTTATGAAGATATATACTTGCCAAGTTCTTGTCTTGCAACAGCTCTTCTATGCACTTCATCAGGACCATCAGCAAGTCTAAGAGTTCTCATGTGAGCATACATGGCAGCAAGTGGGTAAACTTGTGATACCCCTGCTCCACCGTGCATTTGAATAGCCCTATCTAAAATATCGCAACATATATTTGGTGCAACTACTTTAATTTGTGCTATTTCACTTGCAGCAACTTTATTACCTACTGTGTCCATCATATGAGCAGCTTTTAAAGTTAATAATCTTGCTTGGTCGATTTCAATTCTTGAATTAGCAATAAGGTCCATGTTTCCGCCTAGTTGAACTAAAGGTTTTCCAAAAGCAACTTTCTCCATGCCATGTCTACACATCATTTCTAATGCTCTTTCTGCTAAACCTATGGCTCTCATACAATGATGAATTCTGCCAGGTCCTAGTCTACCCTGTGCTATTTCAAAACCTCTGCCTTCACCTAATAAAAGATTCTCTTTTGGCACTCTTACATTAGTAAATTTAATATGACCATGCCCGTGTGGAGCATCATCATAACCAAATACGTGCATCATTTTTTGTATTTCAATACCTTCTGAATTCATTGGAACTAAGATTTGAGACTGTCTTTGATGTCTATGATTATCTGGGTTGGTTACGCACATAAAAATAAGAATTTCACATCTTGGATCCCCAGCTCCTGAAGTCCACCATTTTTCACCATTAATAACATATTCATCCCCATCAAGAACTGCAGAAGAAGCAATATTAGTTGCGTCAGATGAGGCAACACCTGGCTCAGTCATTGCAAATGCAGAGCGCATTTCGCCATTTAATAAAGGCTTTAAATACTTCTCTTTATGTTCCTCATTTCCATACCTTTCTAGCACTTCCATGTTTCCAGTATCTGGGGCAGAGCAATTGAAAACTTCAGAGGCAATGCCGTATGCGCCCATTATTTCTGCTAAATGAGCATATTCAAAGTTTGTTAAGCCAGCACCGTTCTTGCTTTCAGGTAAAAATAGATTCCATAGTCCAGCTGCCTTAGCTTTGACCTTCATTTCTTCCATAATAGGTGGAACTACCCATGTACCATTCTTATCTTTTGATTGCTCTTCATAAAGACTTTCATTATGAGCTACCTCTTTTTGAATAAAATCATTAACTCTATCTATTAAATCTTGAGCGACGGGTCTTAGTTCAGCTATCATTTAAAAATCTCCCTTTATATTGCTATATTTGTTACCATTATAAGTGTGGTGAATAGTGCGATTAGTGTTCTTAGATATAATAGCTTTATGTTGATAACAAATCTATATCTAAAAATGCAAAGCGATTGTTCGTTATTAATGTTAATGAGGCGTATATGAAAATTAGTTCTTTTGATTTAAATTTATTTGTAATTCTTAATGCTATATATACCGAAGGTAGTCTTACCAAAGCAGCTGAAGTAGTTGGTATTACCCAGCCTGCGGTAAGTAATGCTCTTTCAAGATTAAGAGAAAGATTTGGGGATGAATTATTTATAAGAACTGGATCAGGAATGGTTCCAACTCAAAAAACTGAAAATATAATTAATGATATTCAAAATGCTTTATCTCTTATGCAGGCAAGTGTTAATGAGCCAGATACTTTTGAACATAAACTATCAAACAGAAATTTTAAACTTTCCTTGGGTGATATTTCTGAAATCAGAGTTCTTCCTTTTATTATGAATGAGATAGATAAAAGTGCTCCATTTATTTCTATGGGAAGTTATGCATACAGCAGAGCAGATCAAGTTCACGCACTTGCTACAAATAATTTAGATTTTGTTGTTGATCCTGTAATACCTGAATCAGAAGAAATTAATTCTTATAAAGTGTTTGAAGATGATTTTGTTGTTATACATAGAGAAGGACATCCTCTAACTGAAATAAGTGAAGTATCAGTAGATGATATTCTTGCGCAGAGACACTTACATGTTTCTAACAGAAAAAGAGGCCTTCATCTAATAGATGTAGAACTAGATAAGATTGGTTACAGAAGAGAGGTTGCTTTGAGATGCCAACATTTCCTTATTGCTCCAGGAATCATAAGAGCAACTGATCTTGTTTTAATGGGTACCAGAAGCTTCGCCAAGTCTCATAATTTACCTTTTATAGAGTTTCCTACTAAGCTCCCATCAATGGAATACTTCTTGATATGGCATAAAAGTGACGAAGGTGACGGAGGCCATCTTTGGATGAAAGACTTGATAATAAAAGCCTTTATTGACGCAAAGAAATAACTATCAACTATCCCAGGTTATGGCCTGAGGTCTTAACTATTCCTCCATCAGAGGTAATCGTTTCTCCAACTGTATATGCTCCAGCTCTTGAGCATAAGAAGATTACCAAACCAGCTATGTCTTCTGGACTTCCTACTCTTTTTCTAGGATTCTTCTTTTCAATTTCAGAATAATCACCTTGGACAGCAGATCCTAACATTGCACTTGGATAAGGTCCTGGGGCAATAGCATTTACTAAAATATTTTGTGAAACAAGTTGAGCGCTTAGAACTCTAGTTAAATGATGAACAGCTGCTTTAGATGTGCTGTAAGAAAATGTTGGGAACATTGGAACATTTAAACCATCTATAGAACCAATATTGATAACTCTAGATGGATCTTCATTTGATGCATTTGGTTTTAATAGAGGTGTCATTTTTTGAGTCATAAAAAACATACTTTTAACATTTAGATCCATAACCTTATCCCATCCTGCTTCTGAAAAATTCTCAAAAGGCTCTCCCCAAGCTGCCCCAGCATTATTAATTAAAAAATCAATAGTGCCCTCTTTTTCTTCTATAACTTTAGTGAATGACTCAATTCCTTCGATCGTGGACAAATCACACGGAATAGCTATACATTCAGCGTTATAACGTTCAGAAAGTTCCTTCGCTTTTTCTATTAGTGCTGGTGCTTTTCTTGCTGATATATATACTTTTGCTCCATTGGCAAGAAATCCAGCAGTAATCATCTCGCCAATTCCCCTTGAACCTCCAGTTACCACTGCCACTTTTCCCTTTACGCTAAATAAATTATTGATTTCCATTTGTATGTCCTGATGTAATTTTTCACAATTATATATTGAATATATATTCAATTAATAGCTTATTATTTATTATAAGCTGTGCGATTAAACACATACAGAAAATAAAATTTTAAGTGATAGAATAAGCTATGTTTTTATACCACTTAACTTGTTTAGCAATTTCTTTAGCGGTTCTCGTATGGGGTGCTGATAAATTTGTAGATAACTCATCATTAGTTGCAAAGAAATTAGGATTAAGTGAATTGACAATAGGTTTAACTATTGTTGCTTTAGGAACGTCTGCACCAGAAATTTTTGTTGGTATATCTTCTGTGCTAAATGGAACCGAAGAACTAGCAATGGGAACTGTTGTTGGATCTAATATTTCAAATATTGCCTTAATATTTGGTGTTTCTTGTATTGGGCTATCTACAAGACCAGCAAAGACACCTTTTATTCAATTTGTTCCTTTTATTTTAGGAGCAGTAATCCTTGGAATTAGCCTTATTGATTTAAAAATAACTAGCGCTGAAAGTTGGATATTTTTAGGTTTATTTCTAGCATTTATTTATGTTACCTATATTGGTCGTGGAGCTGATGATGAAAAAGAAGTTGTTGAAAGTTCTGATTTTAAGATCAAGCTTAACAATATTCTTTTTGATTATTGGTCTCTTAGCATTAATTGGTGGATCTAATTTTGCTGTTATACATGCTGAAAAAATAGCAATTATGCTTAATGTTCCTCAACTCATAATTGGATTAACAATTATAGCTATTGGCACTAGTCTTCCAGAATTGGCAGCTACTATTTCTGCAATTATGAAGAATAAGAATGACATGGTTATTGGTAATGTTATTGGATCAAATGTGATGAATATTGCACTTGTTGTTCCCATCATTGGTATCTTTTCAGATACAACCCTTCATTCAACGATATTCTCAAGAGATTACTTGGTGATGATTATTGCTACGATTTTGTTTGTCGTTGTTGCTGCTTCTTATTCTTATTCGCGGCTCAATATAAATTTTATAAAATTTATAGGATGTTTATTTGTAGCTGGTTATTTAGGATATATTTTGAATTTAAGTAACTTGATTTGATTTTTTTATAAAGTATAAAAACGTTAGGCCTATTAACAAGGCACAAACTTCAAAAATAAAGAAAGAATTATAAAACCCTGGAGTTGTGGGAAGTAATGAAAAGATTACTCTACCTGCAGCAATTGAGCCAGTTAAAAAAGTTAAAAACTTTATGGCAAAAACTCCAATATTAAATTTAAAAATTCCAATCAAACACATTAAACCTATACCAAGATTAAGACCACCATATAAGCCGGCTATTTCAGAGTATCCAATTTCAGATGAAATATTAAGCCCAACAGCTTCCAAAAAAGAAGGCATTCCAGTATCTAATGCTCCAAGGAGAGGATCTAATATTGCCCATACCCCAATTAGCAAATAAGTTATTGCCATAAAAAATAAATAAAATCTAATTAGCCAAATCATTATTTTATTGCAATGCTCCCTGACAAGTTACACAATATCTTTTTAATAAATTATCCATGATTAAGAGTTTAATTAAATATTTATCTATTTCATACCTATTTTTAATTTGCACAATGATTAATGCTGAGAATATACAAATTTCTTCAGAAGATGTTCTAAAGATACCTCTTCCCCTTCCATATAATGGAGATATTTATAGCGAAGTCGAAGTCAATGATTTTATTGAAGATGCTGTTAACAATCTTAAGCAACCCGTTATTATTTTTGGTGGCAATTGGTGTCCTGATTGCAGAATTTTATCTGGCACATTAAAGACTCCTTCAATAGAAAAATTTATGAATAACCACTATCAAGTGCTTCATATAGACGTTGGTCGATATGATAAAAATATGAATCTTATTAGCTATTTTGGTGTAGCTAAAGAAGAAGGAGTACCAAGAGTATTGGTATTTGATAAAAATAAAAATTTATTGAATAGTTCTTCTACTAAGGAATGGACCACCGTAAGAGACAGAAAGATGCAAGATGTATTTGATTACTTTCAGGAACTAGTTAAATAAGTTTTAATATTTAAAATGCTTGATTTCTTCTCCACTTTGACCAATATCTGTCATTGCCTTAATTCCAATTTCTAAATGAAGATCTACCCATTTTTGGGTTACTTCTTTATCTGAGGTTTCTGTTTTAACTCCCTCTGGAGTTAAAGGAACGTCTGAAACCAATAACAAGGCACCTCTTGCGATTTCATTGTAGTGCCCAACAGAGAAAACAGTAGCAGTTTCCATATCAACACCAATAGCAGTTGTTTTCTTTAGTCTTTTTAAGAATGGCTTATCGTGCTCCCATACCCTTCTATTTGTTGTGAAAATAACTCCTGTTCTGTAGTCACTCTCTTTCTCAATAATAATGTCTGAAACAAATTTATGAAGTTTAAATGACGGAAGTGCTGGAACTTCAGGTGGAAAGTAATCATTTGATGTTCCATCACCTCTAATTGCTCCTATAGGAAGGATAAAGTTACCAATTTCTGAAGAGCCTTTTAAGCCACCACATTTACCCAAAAATAAAACTCCTTTTGGCTTAACAGCCACCAGCAGATCCATAATTGTTGCAGCATTAGGAGACCCGATACCATAATTAATAATTGTTAAACCGTCATCATTTGTTGTTGCTTGCATAGCTCTACCCTCTCCATATATTTCTGAAGAGAATCTATCAGCGAACTTAGTAACGTAATCTTTAAAATTTGTAATCAGTATATGATCACCAAATTTTTCGAGTGGCATGCCTGTATATCTAGGTAGCCAGTTTTTTGCTATTTCTAATTTTGTTTCCATCCATCATTATAACTCCATACGACTTTCTATCAATATATTAAGAATTTTTTGATGTTGTAATGAGAAATTATTCAAATTGTTTATCAGCGCTAGCAAAAAATAGATAGAAAAATCCGCCAAAGAGAAGAATGATGCAGTTTATATAATATAAAAGTAGATACGAATTAGTTTCATCTAAGATAATTCCAGCAACAATAGGATTTATTATTGCGGCCAAAATACCCATAGCACCAGAAATACCAAATAATGATCCTGTATATTTTGGACCTATATCTGCTTGATTTACATTGAACCCACCAGCACAAATACCAGAGCATGTATTAACTAAGCATAAGCAAATAATTAATCCAGCAGGAGTATCTTGCATTGACATGATTAGTAAAAGAATTGCAGATCCAAAAAATCCAATTGAATTAACTGATTTTCTAACATTAATAACTTTATAGCCTTTTTTAATTAAGTGATCTCCAAGAATCCCTCCAAGTATTAAAGTTACAACACCAACAATTGCAGGTATTGTAATTAATAAGATATAAATATTACTGTCAACACTAATTCCAAGTCCTCCCATAGAGATATCTGCTTCAATGATGCTAGGAAGATATGAAATAAAGAAAAAAAGTACCCAGCCATTACAAAATGAAGCTACGCATATGGCTATAAAGGGAAGATTGCTAGCTAACTTTTTAAAAGGTAATTTTTCAGCCTTAGATGATGCTGGTGCTTCTTTTTTTATTAAGTGAAGTTCTTCTTCCGATATTGTTAAATGATCCTCTGGATTAGATGTAACATATTTATTCCAGACAAAAAACCAGATTATCCCAATAGCTCCAAAAGAATAAAATACCCATTCCCATGAATAAGTATTCATAATAATTACTGCTCCAACAAGGGCAATTATAGTTCCAGTTGCAATCCCTGCATTGGTTATTGCAATAGCTCTGGTCCTTTCCTTAAAAGGGATCCATCTAGCATACATTGAGTGCCATGCAGGAAAGGTAATACCCTCACCTAAGCCCATTAGAACTCTTATTAAAATTAAAAAAAAGAAGCCGTGATGAGCAAAAAAAGGCGTTAACATTGTAAAAATTGACCAAAGCAATAACCCCCATCCCAGTACAATTTTTCCACCATATTTATCAGCTAGAATTCCACCTATACTCATTGAAATTACATAGCCTAAGTAGACTGAACTTAAAACCCACCCTTTTTGTTTTTCATTGAGCCCAAATTCTTTAACCATCTCAAGAATAGTTACAGAAATGTTAACTCTATCCATATAGCAAATAACAACTGCAAAAAAACACATTATAATGAGCTGAAATCTTGCAGGAAGCTTCATACTTCTTTCTAAGGCCATATAAATACTATTTTTGTTTTTTAAGTCTATTTTCTAAAAACTTGAGATTTAAATTACCAGGCGACCCTTCTGACGAATTTGCATAATCTGAGTCTGAAAAATCCGAGAGATCGTCAGTATTTTTTATTTCAGTATAGGCATCTCTAAAAGGCACTCCTTTAGATACTAAACCATAAACTTTATCTGTCATTTTCATCTCTTCATCGATATAACTTTCTGATTTAGATTTATTTATTTTGATAGAGTTAATAAGTTTAGGTAATATCTTTAGGGACTTAGAAGTGATTTCAAAGCTCGCTATTAAGCTTCTCTTTGTTAATTGGAGATCTCTGTGATAACCACTAGGTAGTGATAAAAGATTTTCTAGTTCAGCTGACTGCCCAGCAACAATTGAATAATTTGCTCTTAAAATTTCAATAACATCAGGGTTATGTTTGTTTGGCATTATCGAAGATCCTGTTTGATAAATACTATCGATCTCTACCAAATCAAACTCCTGAGATAGAAATAAGCTCATATCCCATGAAAATTTTCTTATATCTAACATGGACTGCTTCAGTGTATTTAAAATTTGCATCTCATATTTGCCTCTACTATTTTGAACATAAAGACTGTTCAATTGAATTCTCTTAAATCCCAGCTCTTTAGTAACTTGCTTTCTATTTAAAGGAAGAGACACTCCATAACCAGCAGCACTCCCAAGCGGATTTGAATCTATCCAGTCAATAGTGCTATTTATAAGATCTATATTATCTATAAAGGATTCAGCATAGGAAGAGAACCAAAGTCCCCATGAAGATGGCATTGCTCTTTGGAGATGAGTGTAGCCTGGCATTTGATGATTTTCATGCTTTTTAGCAAGCTTTAAGAAGGTTTTAGCTACTAATTTATTTTCTATTTTAAAATTTATAAGGTTTTGTTTTGCAAATAATCTCATAGCAACTATTACCTGATCATTCCTGCTTCTTCCTGTGTGTACTTTTTTACCAAGTTCTCCCAACTCCTTTGTTAGATAAAACTCTATAGCTGAGTGACAGTCTTCATACTTATTAGTTAACTTAAAAGAGCCTTCCTGAAATTTTTTCTTTAGATCTTTTAAAGACTTAATTATTTTAGTTGATTCTCCTTTTTTAATTATTCCAATGGAAAAGAGATTATTAACGTGAGCAATACTGGCTTGAATATCATATATAAAAATAGATTTATCTAATTCAATATCCTCGCCTGCTAGAAATGCAGCTACCTCATTGGATTGTTTTTTACCATTAGTGTTCCATATTTTTTTATTCATAGTTAATTCCTGTTAATTCATCTATGCCGCATGCTGAATTTAAGTTTTGTATAACTTGAGTAGCAGCTCCTTTTAATAAATTATCTAAAACGCAGCATATTGTTAAATTTTTACCTGACTCGTCAACAGTAATGCCACCAATAAAAACTTTATGTGAATTAATTACCTTATTAATCATCGGTATGTGTTCAGAAATACTAACAAGATTAGAGCTTTCATAATAATTTTTAAATAATGAACTTATTTCGTCATTACTGTATTTATCTTTTAACTCAATATGAGAAGTTATCAGAATCCCTCTAAAAAAGTTACCTACATGAGGGCTAAAAGATAAATCTTTATAACAATATGAAGAAACTTCTTGCTCATGAGTGTGTCCGGATAGTGAATAAGGAATAATATTGTCTTTAAGGTTCTCTGGATCGTTCTTCTCATTAGGAGAAGCTCCAGCTCCACTAAAGCCTGATATACCCACGCAACTAACCTTTCCTTTAATTAATCCCTTAATAGGCTCCAGGGAAAACTGCATTGCAGATGCGTAACAGCCTGGATTACTTATTCTATTTGATGCTTTTAGATTGCTAATTTCAGGCACTCTATATTGCCAATCAGGGTTAAATCTATGATCAGAACTTAAATCTATGATAATTATATCGGGGTATTTTTTATCAATTAATTTAATGTATTTATAAGAATCATCATTTGGTAATGCCATTATGAGTAAGTCTATGCCCTCAAGATCTACATTAGAATCTTCAAGCAAAGAGTAATTTAAATTAATTGCTTTTGTATATTCACTTACAGATTTTCCAGCTGCAGAACTTGAAAAAACTTTTGATAGAATAAATAGGGGATGATTGTTCAAAATACCAATAATTTCTTGGCCCACATAACCCCTACCTCCAACCATAGCTATATTAAATTTATTTTTCATAAGTAATTGTTTCAGGTTGGCTTACGGCGTATTCAATACAGCCAGTAAGTTCTTTTAAATCATTAATGCCAATCCAAAAAATATTCCATTCATCATATTTCTGAAAGCCATCGCAAACATCTTTATAAAAACTATTGATTGTATTTGTTGATCTTGATCTCCAGAAAATTTTTTTATGGTCAGCTTTCATTCTATTCCACATAGCAGCTCCTAGCCCTTCTCCCCTTGCAGAACCTATAACAGCAAACTTGTCCATATAAGCAATATCCTGATCATAAGAAATAATTATCGAAGATCTATTGCAAGAACTAATATAGAAGTCTTTTTTTTCACCATTAAAATAATTATTAATTAATTTACCTTGAAAGGCGGACTCAAGAATGGATGTAATATTTTCTTGATTATTATTATCAAGTTTTTTGTACTTATCTATTTGATGTCCAGCTTTAACCAATGTACCAAAGCCAGCATCTGTAAATAACTCTCTGTTTAGATTCAAGGGCTTAGTAATGGAAACAGAGCTATTACTTGGCATTGAATCTAATAAAATTTTAATTTGCTGAAGCTTCAGTTTCATGCCTGAATGAAGCCATTCTTGGCTCATTAATCTTTCATAATCATCTTTGATATTAATAGTAGAAATAAGTTTGTCAGAGCCATCAAAAATACCACCGATTTCACTTAAAAAAATAACTTTATCAGGAATTATTTCTTTGGCTAAGGCTAGGGTCGCCTTATCACCATTAACATTTACAATTTGTCCATTGTCAGTTTTCCCAATTGGAGCTATTACCGGTATTCCTCCTTTAGATATGATGTCTTTAATATCTTCACATTGAGCCTTAACAACTTCACCAACAAATCCAAGTTTCTTATTAGCTATATGGCATTCAAAAATATTTTTAACTAATGGGACTGCATTAATGCCCTTATTTTTCAGGGCAGAAGTAATTTTATTATTTTCTTCTGTAAAAATTGATATCGCGACATCAAGTACTTCCTTAGAAGTAACTCTTTGTCCCTCTTCAAATGAAAATTTTATGTTTCTCTCTTCAAGTTCATTAGATAGCCTTGGCCCTCCTCCATGAACAATGATAGGTCTTAAGCCAACTTCATTTAAAAAAGCTAAAGAAGTCACTAAATTATCTAAATCATTTTGAATCACAGCACCGCCAACTTTTATAACAGCAAATCTAAAATCATCTGATGAAAATCTATCAAGATATTTTCTTATTTCCTTCTCACTACTCATTCCACTGAGAAGCTTAATAATCGTATCTTTTTGAATGCTGTTATTCATACTACTTCTTATTAATATCTGTCCATGTTGCAGTACTTTGTCCTAAAAGCTTAATAAATCCTGCTGACTCTTCAACTCCCCACGATGCGGACTGGGCATAGATAGCTTCTTTGCTAATTAATATTTTTTTGGCATCAACTTCTACAGCTTCTGCCTTGCCAGGACTTAAAAGAATAGTAACCTTACCATTTACGGGAAGTTGGATATCCTGAAGAAAGTTCTCAAGATTTTTTGTTAAAGGATCAAAATAAAATCCACCGTAAACTAATTCTACCCACTTTTTACCTACAATAGGTTTAAAGAAATTCTGCTTATCAGTAAAAACTGATTCTTCAAGTGCTCTATGAGCCGATTGCAATATAGTTATACCCGGTGATTCAAATAAAAACCTGCCTTTAATCCCAATAATAGTGTCGCTGGCAAAAATCTCTCTTCCTATGCCATATTTTCCACCCATCTTATTTAACACTCTCAGAAGTTCAGGACCTTTAATAGATTTACCATTAAGCTTTTTAGCCTCTCCTTTAACAAAATCAATAATTACTTTTTTAGTCTTAGAAGGGTATTTGTCTGGAGTACTGCATAGAATGTAACTTTCTTCTGACGGCTCTTTCCATTCGTCTATTTCAGAACCGGATACTGTAGCACCCATTAAATTTTCATTAATACTGTATGTCGAGTGCAGCCCAGAGACTTTATAACCTCTTTCTTCAAGATACTTTTGCTCATAACCCCTGACATCATCAACTTTATTTTGAATTTCTCTTATGGGGGTTATGGTTTTGTAATTACCAAATGCTTGAATAGATAAATCAAATCTAACTTGATCATTTCCCATACCTGTACAACCATGAGATATATATTTTGTATTAAGTTTTTTACAAAGTTTTATTGCCTCTGAAACAATTAAATATCTATCAGAACATAAGGCTGGATATTTGTCTTGATATAAGGATCCGGACCATATTAAAGGCTTTATTATTTGATTCCATAAAGAAGTATCAACATTTACATTTATATGCTTTTTAGCCCCGAGCTCATTTGCTCTTTTTGTAATCTTATCTTCTTCTTTTTTAGATGTGCCTCCAGTATTTACAAAAATGGTATGCACCTCATAGTTTTTTTCAATAAGGTAGGGAACGCAAAAACTAGTGTCTAAGCCTCCAGAGAATGCGAGAACGATTTTTTTCATTTTAATTTTCCTTTAATAATTTTGTAAGTAGTGATTTTTGAACATGCAGCCTATTGCCTGCTTCTTGAATAGCAACACAATAATCAGAATCCATGACAGCATCTGTTGCTTTTATATTTCTTCTTAATGGAAGGCAATGACTAAATTTTGCATTATTAGTTAATGCCATTTTTTTCTCATCAACTATAAAGTGTTTAAAGTTATCTCTAATAATTTTTTCTTCACTTGGATTACCATAGTAATTAAGAGAACCCCAACTCTTTGCATAAACAATATCAGCTCCTTTGTAGCCCTCTTCAATATCATGAGTTATTGCAAATGAAGTACCATTAGAGTCACAATTATCTTTAGCTTGATCTAGATAGTTTTGATGTAATAAATAATCTTGGCTTGGACATAAAAGTTTTACATTCATGCCAAATTTACTTGCAATCATCAAAGAGGAGTTTGCAACAGCAGTGTTTAAAGGTTTTGGATGGTAAGTCCAAGTTAATAGGTAATCTTTACCTGAAAGGTCTCCTAATTCTTCCTGCATTGTTAAAATATGTGCCAGTTCCTGACATGGATGAGTAATTGTTTCCATATTAACAACTGGAACTGAAGCATATTTTGCAAAGCCATTTATAACTTTGTCAGAAAGGTCTTCTTCTAAATCAATAAATTTAGGAAATGCTCTCACAGCAATAAGATCACAATATTCTGAAAGAACCTTAGCAACCTCAATAATATGCTCCTCAGAATCATCATCCATTACTGAATTAGGTTTGAATTCTATTGGCCAAGCATCCTTGCCTGGGTGAAGAACAACTGCATATCCGCCCAACTCTTGAATTCCAAGCTCAAAACTAGTTCTTGTTCTCATCGAGGGATTAAAAAATAAAAGTGCAACTGACTTATTTTTCAACGTGTCTTGAAATTTATTAGTTTTAAGATCTTTTGCATAATCCAAGATATCTTGAAGTTCTTTTTTTGACCAATCCTGTGTAGAAATAAAATTTTTCATAATCACCTTTTTTTAAAGTAAAAAAAACCCAGCTAAAGCTGGGTCTAATTCACAATAGAAAGACTCAGCTAATTGCTGAAACCCGTCTTAATTGTGTATTTAACTTACTCATTGTCGAAATAGTATATATGTATAACTGCAATTGTAAACTTTTAGTCCAGTTGCTCATACTCTATCCAATCTATTAGAAACCTATGATTGTCAGGTTTTTCCTTATTAGAACATTTGCTATCAGTACAAAAAGCATCTTTATCAACCCAATAATCATCATACTTACCTCCAACAGCAACATTTATAATCATGTAATATTCTCTGTTAAAAGGATAAGGATAATCAGCAAATTCTGGATGGTTTTTATCTATAGCGAAATAGGGATTTTTCTCATTATCTAAATAGAACTCTATTTTATCTTCTTGCCATAAAAGAGAAACTGAGTGGTATTTCTCTTGAAATTTTACAGATCTTGGAATTAAAACTTCACCAACTAAAGTAGATTTATTATCATATTTTTTTCCAAAATGAAGAGCTGAACTCGAGATATTAGAAATTCTTCCTCTGTTTTCCATGATATCTATTTCACCTCCTTGCGGCCATAAAATATCTTCATCAGGCATTAGCCAAAAAGCTGGCCAAAAACCAACCCCTGTTGGTACCTTAAAACAGACAGTAATTCTTGAGGGATATTTAAAGTTTTTTAATGCTTTAGTATCAATTCTGGCAGAAGTAAAATTGAAGCCTTTGTATTTACTATATGTGGGTTGGATTTTTAATAATCCATTCTCGATAAATAAGTTCTTGGACGTATGAGTCTTTTTATTTTTTCGCGATGGCTTTGTATAGTATTGAAGTTCTCCATTACCCCAACCAGTAATGTATTGTCCTCTGTCCTCAAATCCATTTGATACAGCATATTTCCATGTAGATTTTGATAGTGAGTTTTCTTGAAACTCTTCAGACCAGTCTAGTTGTTCATCAGAGGTTCTATTTCTACAATAAGATTCTCTATCTATTAAGTAGTCTTCTGAATTTATTGTTTGGCTAACAACAATATCGCCTTCATCCGATATCAAGCTAGTTGCGTTAAAGAATATTAATAAAAGGATAAGTTTATTCATTTTTATATCTTTAATGGTAGGGATGGAGGGAATCGAACCCACACGCCTTGCGGCACCAGGTTCTAAACCTGGCGTGTCTACCAGTTCCACCACATCCCCAAACACTGATGCATTATATAGATTATTATTGTTGAATGGAAAGATTAAAAAAAGATTATAAATTATAGTCTATTTCATTTTTTCTTTTCTTTTGGAGGTAATAAAGACCAATTGCATAAAGAACCATAAAAGAGAAAACAATTATTGAATAATTTGTAACCCCATCAAATATGAAACTACAAATTTTTGAAAATATTGCACAACTTGTTATAGAAAGGAGAACATTCCCGATTTGAACTCGAGATGATGAAAATACAAATCGAACAGATAAATACCCAAGACCGATAAATAAACCAGCTATTGATCTAATCATTATTACAGACTCTTTACTAGTGACCTCTACTGGTAGAAGAAAATTATTTAGGCCAGGAGTAAGAGAGGTTAATAGGCCTACTGAAAGCAATAAAATTGATGCTATAAGAATGATTCCTCTAATAATCATAGAACTCCCAACATATAAAGTGCGACCAAGAAGGATATTCCCCCAATGGCCATCCATATGTACATTTCTTTATAATTTTTAAACTTATATGAGTTAATTGCAAGAAAACAGCAAAATATTGGAGCAATAACAAGCACCCCATAGCCTACTAATATAGCCAAAGGAATGAATGCAAGAAGCAAAAAAACCTGCAAAACTGTTTTATTCATAATTATATGAGACAACTATTTAAATATATTGTCAATTCTGTCACTCCTGGAGTTCTATGGTTTCCTGATTCATCAAAGATATCTCTGTTTGGATCTCAGAAATAGATTGATTCAATTGCTTTTTATAATTGTTTAAAGCCTGAACCGAATCATCTATTAAAATTAATTGAGTTTCTATTGTCTTTAAGGTTATTTGGATATTTTCTATTTCAGAATTTGTAAGACTAAGGTTATTAATACTTTCTCTATTAATTTGAAGATCCTTTTTATTTGCCTCTATCAACTTAGATGAATCATTAAGCATCTTATTAATGCTTTCAACAGACAATTCAAGTTTTTGAGTAGCTTTAGTTAGTTTTGCAATATTAGTTTTGTTCCTTTTATTACTTAAATCCCATAATTTTCTAACTTCTTTGTCTAAAAACTGAATAGAAGAAGATATATCACTCAAAGAATCATTATTTGTCTCATCAGCAATATTTATCTGTTCTTCTATTACTACCAATCTTTCATTAAATAACTTGGAAGCGGATTCGATTGATTTAGACTCAAGGCTTTGCCAAATACCTAAAGAAAAAATACTCATAAACACCAAGACATACAAGAAGCCAATAAAAAGACCTCCTGAGCTAGATTGTTTTAAATATGCAGGAGATGATTTATCTGCCTTCATGTCTTTACTCATTTATTATTAATAAAAATTTACTTTATAATGTATTTTACATTAACTATAAAAAAATTTATGAATTTAGATTTCTCAGATGACCAAAAATTCCTTCAAGAAGAAGCTAGAAAATTTCTTGAAAAAGAAGATTCACTAAATAGAAGTAGAGGAGTATTAGATACCAAAGGTAAGGTTGACCAAGAGCTATGGGATAAAATAGTAGAGCTAGGGTGGACTGGTATAAGAATTCCTGAAGAATATGGAGGGTTAGGACTGAGCCATTTAGAACTGTGTGTCATAGCTGAGGAGCTTGGTAGATATTTAGCTCCTGTACCCTTCTCATCATCTGTTTATCTATTTACTGAAGCTATAGTGAAGTACGCTAGTGAAGAAGTTAAGAAAGATATCCTCCCTAAACTTATCTCAGGAGAATGTGTTGGAACATTAGCAGTAACTGAGGATCTTTTTGCTCCTACAGAATTAAATATCAAAACCTCTACCTCAAATAATATTACTACTGGTAAAAAAATTGCTGTACCAGATGCTGAAATAGCTACTCACTCCATTGTTATTTCAAAAAGTGATGAAGGTATCAATTTAAGATTGATTGATCACTCTCACGAAAGTGTGACTATTAAACATCAAGAAACTATAGATGAAAGTCGCGGTCATTTTTCTGTTGAATGTAATGAAACCCCAAGCATTCTTATTGGAGATGAATCTAATGGATGGGAACTTTACGAATCTATAATAGATCAAGCTGCAGTTTTATTTAGCTTTGAACAGATTGGTGGATCACAAGCGTCTTTAGATATGTCTATTGATTATGCAAAAGAACGTTATGCTTTTGGAAGACCTATTGGTTCTTTTCAAGCTATAAAACACAAATTAGCTGATATGTATGTAGCTATTACTTTAGCAAAATCTAATTCTTACTATGCTGCATGGGCTCTTTCTTCTGAATCATCAGATTTAGCAACCGCTTCAGCAACAGCAAGGGTTAGTGCAACAAAGGCATATCAACTATGTTCAAAAGAGAATATTCAAACACATGGTGGTAATGGTTATACTTGGGAGTATGACTGTCACCTTTATTACAAACGATCTAAATTACTTTCAGTAAATATTGGATCATTGACGAATTGGAAAGAAAAGCTTGTTAGCAGCTTAGAACAGTCAAATACAAATTAGGATAAATTATGGATTTTAATGATACACAAGAACAAGCAGAATTTAGACAAACATGCAAAAAATGGTTGGAGGAAAATGCAGAGCCTAAAACGGCTTATGACAAAGAAAAATCTTTTGCAAATATTGATAATTTGGAATCTGCAAAAAACTGGCAGAAGAAAAAGTATGATGCTGGTTGGGCGATGTTGCATTGGCCAAAAGAATATGGCGGAATAGCAGCTTCTGCTATTGAAAGAATTATATGGGCTGAGGAAGAGTCTAAATTCGATGTCCCTAAAGGAATTTTTGAAATTGGTTTAGGTATGTGTGGTCCTGTGATGATGGAGTATGCAACCGAAGAACAAAAATCAAGATACTTACCTTCAATGGCTGAAGGAAATGAAATATGGTGTCAATTATTCTCAGAACCCTCTGCTGGTTCTGATGTAGCAGGACTTAGAAGTAAAGCTGTTCAAAATGGAGATGAATGGGTTATTAATGGTCAAAAAGTTTGGACCTCAGGAGCTCACTTCTCTGATTATGGAATATTGGTTGTTAGACATGACCCTAACTTGGACAAACACAAAGGGATGACTTTCTTTTTTGTTGATATGAAATCTCCTGGAATAGAAGTAAAACCAATTAAACAAATCACAGGTGGATCTAGTTTTAATGAAGTTTATTTTACAGATGTTGTTATTCCAGATTCACAACGCCTTGGAGCAATAGGTGATGGATGGAAAGTTGCAATTACAACTTTAATGAATGAAAGGTTAGCAGTTGGGGATGCAGATGGAGCTGATGTTGAGGAAGCATTTAAATGGGCTAAAACTCAAGACGACTCTGGAGAAGCTTTAATAAACAATAGAGCAGCAAGAGAGTCTATAGCCGATTGGTATTGTGAAGCAAATGGTCTTAAGAATACAAAATTAAGAACTATGTCAGCCCTCTCTAAAGGTCAGACTCCTGGTCCTGAAGCTTCCATTACTAAAATAGTTAGTGCAAATAAACTTCAAGATATTGGAAACTTTGGTATTGATTCATTGGACATGGCTGGAATGTTAAAGCCTGAAGATTCTGATGTTCTAAAGTTTCAAGGAGCGTGGCTTGGGGCTCCAGGCCTAAGAATAGCTGGTGGAACAGATGAAATTCTAAAAAATGTTATTGCAGAAAGAGTTTTGGGACTTCCTCAGGATATAAGAGCAGATAAAAATGTAGCTTTTAAAGACATCCCTTCTGGAAATTCTTAGAAGTTTTTAAGATTTGAGCTGAGGAAAAAGAAGAACATCTCTAATAGATGTTTGATTTGTTATCATCATCACAAGTCTATCAACACCTATACCTACTCCGACTGCAGGTGGCATACCATGCTCTAATGCTATTACATAATCCTCATCAAATGACATGGCTTCTTTATCACCAGTATCTTTTGCTTTGACTTGTTCTGAAAATCTTTCAGCCTGATCATCTGGATCATTAAGCTCACAAAAACCGTTAGCTATTTCCTTACCACCAATAAATAACTCAAATCTATCGGCTATTTCAGGATTATCATTATTTCTTCTAGATAATGGTGAAACTTCAACCGGATAACCAATCACAAAAGTAGGCTGTATAAGTTTATCCTCAACAGAGTTTTCAAAAAGTTCTAAAAGTTTCTTTCCATCCATTTTATCAATGTCATCTTGAGTTAAATCTTTATTTTCCGCCAGGACTAAATCAGCAAGAGAAGCTTGTCTAAAATTACCTAAATCGATCTCGTCATCACCCCATTTAATTTTTTCTGACTCATTAACTTTTTTGGAAGCAGTCTTGATCATATTTTCAGTGAATTCAATTGTATTGCTTAATGAGGTGAAGGCCTCATAGTATTCGAGCATTGTGAATTCTGGATTATGTCTTGTTGATAAGCCCTCATTTCTGAAGCTTCTATTAATTTCAAAAACTCTCTCAAAACCACCTACTAGTAATCTTTTTAAATAAAGTTCAGGTGCGATTCGAAGAAATAACTCTCTATCCAATGCATTATGTTTAGTTACAAAAGGTCTTGCTACAGCTCCACCAGGAATTGGATGCATCATAGGAGTTTCGACTTCAATAAAGTCCCTATCTCTTAAAGAGACCCTAAGCGACTCAATGATTTTTGTTCTATCAATAAAGACTTGTTTGGACTCTTCGTTGCTCATTAGATCTAGGTATCTTTGCCTATATCTTGTTTCTATATCGGACAACCCTTTAAATTTATCTGGCATAGGCCTAATAGATTTTGTAATCAAAACAGCGTCGCTGGCTTCTATAGTGAGCTCATCTGTTCTTGTTCTAAATAATTTTCCTTTAATTCCAATAATATCTCCAAGATCCCAGGTCTTGAAATCTTCATAGAGATCAATATCTACAGTATTTTTGCTTATATATATTTGAATGTCTCCACTAGAATCTCTAATAGTAGCAAAACTTGCATTACCCATTACTCTTCTAAGAACAACTCTACCAGCAACAGAAATACCATCTACATTTTTTTCCTCTAACTCTTCTTTTGAAAAAGAATCATTCTGACTGTGAATATCAGCAGCATAGTGCTCTTTAAAGAAATCATTTATGTAAGCTTTATCTTTAGCCCTAAGAGACTCGAGTTTCTTTCTTCTCTCTTCGATAATTCCCTCTTCGCCACCAATATTCTCTTCTGACATTTAAACTCCTGCTTTTAAACTAGTTTTCATAAATTCATCAAGGTCGCCATTAAGAACAGCTGAAGTGTTTCCAGTCTCATGACCAGTTCTTAAATCTTTAATTCTAGATTGATCTAATACATATGATCTAATCTGACTTCCCCAACCTATATCTGACTTGCTTTCCTCTAATTCTTGCCTTTCTTCATTTTGTTTTTGTAATTCTAACTCGTATAGCTTTGATTTTAATTGTTTCAAAGCATTTTCTTTGTTTTTATGTTGAGATCTATCGCTTTGGCACTGAGCAACTACGCCAGTTGGTGTATGCGTTAACCTGACAGCAGAATCAGTTTTATTAACATGCTGTCCACCAGCACCTGATGCTCTATAAGTATCTATTCTTATATCAGCATTGTTTATGTTAATTTCAATAGAATCATCAACCTCAGGAGATATGAAAACCGATGCAAAGGAGGTATGACGCCGGCTTCCTGAATCAAAGGGTGATTTCCTTACAAGTCTATGAATTCCAGTTTCTGTTCTCAGCCATCCATATGAATAGTCTCCTTTCACATGAAGTGTTGCTGATTTAATTCCAGCAATTTCACCATGAGATATTTCAGTAACATCTATATCAAAATCTCTACTTTCAGCCCACTTAGAATACATCCTAAGAAGCATTTCTGCCCAGTCTTGAGCCTCTGTTCCTCCAGATCCTGATTGTATTTCAACATATGCTGATGCTGGATCCATTTTATTTGTGAACATTTTGCTGAATTCTAATTCAGAAACTGCCTGCTCTAATTCAAAAAATTCATTTACTATTTCTTTTATCGAACTATCATCGGCTTCACTTTCTGCAATTTCCAACAAAACCAATCCATCAGAAACTTTTTCTTCAACTGATTTGAAAGAAAGTAATGATTTTTCTAGAGCAGTTTTTTCTTTACTTATTTTTTGAGATAACTCTAGGTCTGACCAAACTTCTTCTTTAGCTAAATCCTCCTCAATAACCTTTAATCTTTTTTCCTTAGAAGAAACATCAAAAATACCTTCTCTAATTTCAGCTAGACGAAGACTTAAATCAGTTAAACCAGATTTTAACTCTGCAGAATCCATGTTATGAATTATTTTCCACTATAAAATCAAAAATTAAATTCTTTGAAGCTGGAAAACTAAATGAATGCTCTTCTTTTTCAAAAATAATAGATAAATTTTCAGGTATATTTTTAAGAGTAAGGCCTGCATCTTCAACTACTTTAGGGAACTTTGCAGGATGAGCTGTTGAAAGAATAAGTGTCTTTCCTTGGATTTCATTTTTAAGCTTATCAACTGCCATGGAAGCCACTGCAGTATGTGGATCCATTAAATAACTAGATTGTTCATAAGTATCCTTCATCGCTTGAATAGTTGAAAAATCATCCACAGAGTAACTTAAGAATAGATCTTTAGATTTATTCCACATTTCATTATTTAATTTAATTGGGGACTGGGGGAAATTAGAATAAAAATCGTTACACAAACCAGCATCTCTATTGGCGTATAAATCATAAATAAGTCTTTCAAAGTTACTAGCAATGCTTATGTCCATACTAGGAGATATTGTTTCAGAGACCTCTATCTTAGAGTAATCATTATTAGAGAAAAATCTATGGAGAATATTATTATTATTTACTGCTACCAAAATCTTGTTAAGTGGCATTCCCATCTTATGAGCAGAGTAACATGCAAAAACATTACCAAAGTTTCCTGTAGGTACTGAAAAATTGATAGGCTCTTCAAACCTAGTCATTTTTAAAGAAGCATAAAAGTAATAGCAAATTTGTCCAATAATCCTAACCCAGTTTATGGAATTTACAGCAAGCAAAAATTGATCTTCCTTCAAAAATGATCTTTCTTTAAAAGCCTCTTTAACAATTGCTTGGCAATCATCAAAAGTACCATTAATCCGTAGTGTGAAAACATTTGGGCTATTGACTGTTGTCATTTGCCTTCTTTGTACTTCTGACATATTTCCATCAGGAAGTAATATAAAGCTTTTAATAGAATCAAATCTTCTGCACGCATCTATAGCTGCAGACCCTGTATCACCAGATGTAGCCCCCAGGACAATAGCTGTTTTATTTTGCTTTACTAATGATTTATCGAAAAATGCTGCTGCTAGCTGAAGTCCAAAGTCTTTAAATGCAGCGGTTGGGCCATGAAAGAGTTCTAATATTGATTTAGATTCATCTAAATTATGAATTGGAGCAAAATCTTCATCTGAAAAGTCATGCCAAGTATGATCAAGTAATTCTTTAACCTCCTCATCAGTAAAAGAAGATTTTGTAAAAAGAGGAACTATATATTTTGCTACATCTATAAACGATTCTAATTGTTTTATATGCTCAATATCTATCTGAGGCCAAGATTCTGGCATAAATAAGCCACCATCATTAGCAAGCCCTTGCATAAGAACTTCTTCAAAGCTTTTTCCCGAGTCTTTACCTCTTGTGCTGTGAAATAGCATTTTTAATCAGCTTCTATCCTAATTGATCTTATTGCTCTTACAGAATCTAAATTAAGAAGCTCTTGTTGAAGTAATGAATGATCATCTTCTTTGAATATGTCTGTAATTAATATAATAGGTACACAATTTTCAGTTAATTCCTCTTTTTGAACTATTGATTCAATACCTACATCTTTCATGGCAAGCAAAGAAGTTATTGAAGCCATGACTCCAGGTATATCTTCAGCTTCAATATAAAAATAATATTGGAATGACAAATCAGAAAATACACTTAAAGAGATATCTTTTTTAGAACTAGAAATAGGCATTTTAATATTGCTGGTATTAGCTAAGTGAATTAGATCTGATATCAAGCCTGATGCTGTTGATTCTTGGCCTGCTCCAGAGCCTGCTATATGGACTTTTCCAATCAAATCGGTATCAACCTCCATTCCATTCCTAACGCCTTCTAGATTAGCTAAGTGAGATTTCAAATTTATTAAAGCTGGATGAGCTCTTAATTCAACCCCATCATCATCAAGCTTAGCAACTGCTAAATGTTTAATTGTGTAGCCCATTTCGTTAGCGTGATGGAAATCACTTTTTTCAATTTTAGTAATTCCTTCAACGTAAAAATCTTCGGGTGGAAGAGAAGTACCATATGCGATTGATGATAATATTCCAATTTTATGAGCAGCATCTGTTCCCTCAATATCAAAGGTTGGATCTGGTTCTGCATAACCCTCTTTTTGTGCCAATGCTAAAGTAGCTTCAAACTCACTACCCTCTTCCATATTCGAAAGAATAAAATTGGAAGTTCCATTTAACATACCAGAGATTTTAAAAATTTTGTTTGCTGCAAGTTCTTCTTTAAGCAATTTGATTATAGGCGTGCCTGCACAAACTGCAGATTCAAAAAGAACTTTAACACCATGATCTTGGGCAGACTGAAATATCTCGTCTCCATGATGATAAATTACAGCTTTATTG
Source organism: uncultured SAR86 cluster bacterium (assembly GCA_964276235.1). GTDB lineage: Bacteria > Pseudomonadota > Gammaproteobacteria > Magnimaribacterales > D2472 > SCGC-AAA076-P13. The sequence goes on along the minus strand of CAXYEK010000002.1, from coordinate 105,569 downwards.
GCAGTTACAACATGTTTCTTATTTTTTATAGCATGGAGTATTAACTCTCTTGCAACTTCAACTCCACCGATTAGCTCCACTACAACATCAATGTCATGATCTATAACTTCAAATATATCTCTTACGATCTTAGTATCACCAGGATTACACTTTGGATTATCTCTTCTTGCACCTATTATATCCACAGAAAAACTAGTTCCAGAATTAGATTGGATTTCATTTGCATTATCGTTTAAAGCATTAAATAACCCAGTAGCAACATTTCCCCATCCACAAATGCCTATTTTTAAATTTGTCATTACATCTCCATAGATAAAAAATTTCTTATGCCTCTTATAGCTTGTCTTGTTCTATGCTCATTTTCTATCAAAGAAAATCTAACATAACTATCGCCATCTTTTCCAAATCCAGCTCCTGGAGAAACAGCAACAGAAGCATGCTTGATAAGTAATTTACTAAACTCAAGCGACCCTAAGGATATATATTTATTTGGTATTTTTGCCCAAACAAACATTGTAGCAAGAGGTTTTTCAACATCCCAGCCTATTCTATTTAAACCAGAACACAATTCATCTCTTCTGCTTTCATACATTTTACAAATTTGATTGACCTCTTCATCACAATCATTGATGGCTTTTATGGCAGCTACCTGAATTGGTGTGAAAGTTCCATAATCTAAATATGATTTTATTTTAGTAAGAGCCTTAACTAGCTCACTGTTACCACAACAAAAGCCAACTCTCCATCCTGGCATATTGTATGATTTAGATAGAGTAAAAAATTCAACAGCTATATCTTTTGCGCCTTCAACTTCTAAAATAGATGGCGCCTTATAACCATCAAATGCTATATCAGCGTATGCAAGATCATGAATAATCCAAATATCATACTTTTTTCCGATCTCAACAATTTTTTTAAAGAAATCTATAGTTGCTGTCTGTGTTGTTGGATTAGAAGGAAAATTGATGACAATCATTTTTGGTTTTTTTGGAGAATTAATAATAATATTCTCAACATCAATTAAAAAATCATCTAAATTACTTTTTAATTCAATCGAATGAAGATTGGCACCAGCAATTAGAACGCCATATGAATGAATAGGATAGGTAGGTGACTGAACTAAGACAGTATCTTGATTAGATAAAGTGGCTAAAGAGAGATGTGCAATACCTTCTTTAGATCCCATACAGGTTACTATTTCAGAATCTGAGTCCAAATCAACTTGATACCTTCTCGAATACCAATTTTGAATAGCTTTTCTAAGTTTTGGGAGTCCTGCTGATTGAGAATACCTATGAGATAAGGGATTGCGAACCGTCTCAATTAACTTCTCAACTATTGGACTGGGTGTTGCTTGATCAGGATTACCCATACCAAAGTCAATGATATCTTCTCCTCGCGATCGGGCTTCTGACTTTAATGCATTAATTTGACCAAAAATATATGGAGGTAATTTCTCTGCATTCTGAAAATTAAGATCAGGCATAATAAATTTAAGACTTTAATTTTTGAATTAAATCCTCAGGAGATAAATATCCCGGAATAATTTCTCCACTTGCAGTGAATATTGCAGGTGTTCCAGTAACTCCTATTCTTTGACCAATAACATAATGTTTTGATACTGGTTGGTTGTCGCAAATGGACAAATCTATTTTTTTATTATTTTTAAGACTGGTTAGACTTTTCTTTGGGTTATTTGAACACCATGCTCCAACCATTTTAGAAAAAGCTTCAGTACCAATACCTGACCTTGGAAAAGCAGCATATCTAACTGAGATACCTAAATCATTGTATTCAGAAATCTGATTATGAAGCTTTCTACAATAGCCACAGTCAACATCTGTAAAAATAGTAACTACATGTAACTCATTATTTGCTTTAAAAGATATAAATTCTTCTTCTGGCATTTTATTAATGATTTGTACTCTAACATCTCTCTTTTCTTGATCAGTTATATTTTCAATTCTTTGACCATTAATTTTATACATATCGCCAAAAATGAAGAAATTCCCATCTTTAGAAACATAAATAGGCTGTAAATCTCCATAGTAAACTTTATATACCCCTTTAAATGGAGATGGCTCTATTGACTCGATTACTGCGTCTGCTGGCAATACATTCTTAAGTTTCGATTTAATAATCTCCTCATCAGCAGTAAGGAGGCTACTAGACAATAGAAGAATACAAAAAATATATAATTTATTCATTTTTAACCTCTAGGATGGTGTTTCTTTAGAATTTCGCCTAATCTTTGTTTTGCAATGTGAGTATATATTTGGGTTGTTGATAAGTCACTATGTCCGAGCAGAATTTGAACAGATCTTAGGTCTGCACCCCTATTGAGCAAATGTGTTGCAAAGGCGTGTCTTAGTGTATGAGGTGATATTGAAATCTTAAGATTTTCTCTAGCAATATAAACTTTTATCCTTTGCCAAAAAGCTCCTCTTGTAATTGCTGTGCCTCTGTTACTTAAAAACGTTTCTTTGCAATTAGATTTAGGTCTATCCTTAATATACGAGTTAAGAGAATCTGCAGCTTTTTCTCCATATGGTATCAATCTTTCCTTAGATCCTTTTCCAAGTACTTTAACAACAAGCCTATTGGTATCAATATCAGTAATCTTTAACCCTGTTAATTCAGAGATTCTCATTCCAGTTGCATACAACATTTCTATCATCGCTTTGTCTCTTTTTTCTATTGGTATAGAGATGTTTGGACTATCCAATAATTTCTCTACCTCTATTTCAGACATTGATACTGGTAAATACTTTTCTAACTTAGGCATAACAACATCATCAGTTGGTGATATTTTAATTATTTTCTTTTTTATAAGAAATAAATAAAACGCTTTTAAGGTTGATATTTTTCTGTTTACTGATGAACTTTTTAGACCTTCTTTAAATAAAAAAGCTATATAGCTATTGATATCAATCTTATTTAAATTCTTAATGTGGAGACCTAGGGTTTTTGTTGTCCATTTTGAAAATGCTTTTATGTCATTTTCATAGGAATCAACAGTATTTTTAGAAAGACCTTTTTCGATGTATAAAGAGTCTAAAAAAGATCCTATTACATGATCTTTTTTAAATTCTTTGATCATTGGACTAATCTAATCTTTCTTTAATTCTGGCAGATTTACCAGACCTTTCTCTTAGATAGAATAATTTTGCTTGGCGAACATCACCTTTTCTTTTAACTTTAATAGAATCGATGATTGGGCTATGTGTTTGGAAAGTTCTTTCAACGCCTATTCCACTTGAAATTTTTCTTACTATAAATGAAGCATTTAGACCGCCTTTTTTAACACCCATTACTACGCCTTCAAAAGCCTGAAGTCTTGTTCTATCACCTTCTTTAACCTTCACAGAAACAACTACTGTATCTCCAGGTCTAAATGGTGGTATGTCAGTTCTAATTTGCTTAGCTTCAAAATCACTAACAATTTGAGCAGGACTTCTTTCTTTAAGAGAAACTTTAGGAGTGTTATCCTCCTCGGCAACTACTTCTTCAGCAGGAGCTTCTTCAGCAACTACTTCTTCAGCAGGAGCTTCTTCAGCAACTACTTCTTCAGCAGGAGCTTCTTCAGCAACTACTCTCTTCAGCAGGAGCTTCTTCGGCAACTACTTCTTCAGCAGGAGCTTCTTCAGCAACTACTTCTTCAGCAGGAGCTTCTTCAGCAACTACTTCTTCAGAAACAACCTCTTCTGTTGAAGCTTCTTCGTTAGTTATATTTTCTTTATCAGATGATTCATTCATTATATTTGCCTAAAAAGTGCTATAGGATATCCTTAGATTCCCATTCTTCCAAGAGTTTTTTTTGTTTATTTGTTAATTTTACCTTATTTAATAGATCCGGTCTTCTTAAAAGGGTTTGAATTAAGGAATTTCTTGATTTCCATTCGTTAATTTTTGCGTGATTGCCTGATAAAAGAACATCTGGGACATCTTTATCCTCAAATTTTTCTGGTCTCGTATAGACAGGACCTTTTAGCAAACCATTAGAAAACGTGTCATTTGATACTGAATCTTTATTTCCAATGGTTCCTGGGATATTTCTTGCCACAGAATCTATAAGACATAGTGCAGCATATTCTCCACCGCTAATTATAAAATCTCCAATTGAAATTTCTTCATCAACATATTTGTCTATAAATCTTTGGTCGACTCCTTCATACCTTCCACATATTAATGTGATATTTTTTTTAGAGGAAAGGTCTATTACCTTTTCTTGATCAAGCTTTATTCCTTGTGGTGATAAATAAATTACATGACCTAAATCTTCTGAAGGGATTTCGTTTAAAGAATTTTTTAATGGTTCAGCCATCATAACCATTCCTTCTCCTCCACCATATGGTTTTGCATCAACTTGACCATGTTTATTAATTGCATGTTTTCTAATGTCTAAACAGTTAATTGAAAAACTTTTGCCAAGGCCTTTTGAAAGAACTCCACTATTCAAAATATCAAATATTTCTGGAAATATTGTTAAAATATTAAAATTCATTTTTAAAAATCTTTACTCCAGTTAACAAAAATAACAGATTCTTTAAAATCAATAGAATCAATAAACTCCTTTTCAATAAATGGAATAAGTCTTGTGTTTGAGTCTACAGAATCATCAGTAGGAACAATTTCTAAACAGTCGTTCGAACCAAAATTATTAAGATTTTCAACTTTACCCAAAACATCATCTGACTTTTGATCAACTACTTTCATATTTATTAATTGATGCCAGTAGACTTCTCCATCGATGAGATCGGGTAAATCTTCTTTTTTTATATAAATTTTTAGATTTGTGTAATTTTTGATTTCATCAACATAATTAATGCAATCTATTTTGGAATAAAATTTTGAATTACTTTTTTTAATATAATTAATTTTGAAGTTTTCTATTTTATTATCTTGAATAATAAAATTATTGTAGTTGAGAATATTTTCTTTAGGTGTGCAGAATGAATTTAAAAAAAACTCACCCTTAAGGCCTCTAGGCTTTCCTATTGAAGCAACGCAAATAAGATTATTTTTTTCTGTACTATTTACTTTCATCATTTGAAGAATCTTTTTGTTCAGATTCTTCTTCAACTACTTCTTCAGCAGGAGCTTCTTCAGCAGGAGCTTCTTCAGCAACTACTTCTTCGGCAACTACTTCTTCAGCAGGAGCTTCTTCAGCAACTACTTCTTCAGCAGGAGCTTCTTCAGCAGGAGCTTCTTCAGCAACTTTCTTCGGCAACTACTTCTTCAGCAGGAGCTTCTTCAGCAACTACTTCTTCAGCAGGAGCTTCTTCAGCAGGAGCTTCTTCAGCAACTACTTCTTCAGCAGGAGCTTCTTCAGCAACTACTTCTTCAGCAGGAGCTTCTTCAGCAGGAGCTTCTTCAGCAACTACTTCTTCAGCAGGAGCTTCTTCAGCAGCAGCTTTTTCTGCTTCTGCAGCCTCGGCAGCTTCTGCAGCCGCTTTTTCTTCAGCTTCTTTAGCCATTCTTTCTTCAACAGCTGCTTTTTTTGCATCGGATTTGGCTTTCTTAGCATCCATCTTTGCTTTTAAATCTTCTGGACTTAAGCTTGCTTCTTTAACAAGAGACTGCACTCTTTCACTAACTTGTGCGCCTTTAGATATCCATTCATTAAGTTTTTCAAGATCTACTCTCAGTCTTTCTTCTTGACCACTAGCTGAAGGATTGAAGAAACCTAATCTTTCAATAAATTTTCCGTCGCGAGGACGTCTTTCATCCGCAACAGTTACAAAGTAATAAGGGTTCTTTTTAGCCCCACTTCTCGCCAATCTTATAATTACCATAATTTATCTATATATTCTATTTGTTAAAAAAGATGTGTATTTTAGGTTAACCTTGATAATATTGATAGTATTAATATGCAAAGATTTGATTAACCTAAATTTAGTATGAGTTTCATAACACAAGTCACTATATCTATAGTGCTATATTTCATTCTGCGAATATCTATAAGAGGTATTTCTTCATTGTATATAGCGTCTTTTATATCAAGTCTTTCATACATTGGAATGTACTTATCAACATATAAAACAATAACGTTAATGCCAACTCTTCACTTTTTAGTTACTGGCTTGAGTTTAATTACTCTATTTATAGCCTATTACGAAATACTAATCTTGGAAAAAAATGTAAGAAAAATTAAATTAGGAGAATTTGAATTTACAGATTCATTTTCTATTGAGAAAAGCTATAAACTTGTTTTTAAAATTCTTGGAATTGGACTAATATTTTTAACTCTTGCTCTTGTTTCTGGATTTGCAATTCAGTCTGTGTTTACTGCAAACTTAGTTATCAAAACATCATTTACTGTGGTTGCTTGGTTGATTTTTTTAATAACTTTGATTGGTATCAAGTTTTTAAATTTTCCAATTAAATATGCCATAAGAGGATTATTTATTTCTATGTGGGCAGTTTTATTTGCTTACATTGCTAACTCATATTTGATTTATAATTAGTTAATGCAAGAAGACCCCTCCTTATTATTTTTATTTGGCATTCTTATTGGGCTTTTAGTCCTGAGTGCTTTCTTTTCAGGTTCTGAGACTGGGATGATGGCAGCCAATAAAATCAAACTTAAAAATTTATCTAAGAAACCTCATAGAGGCGCAAAAAGAGCATTAAAACTTTTAAAGCAACCCGATTTATTGTTATCGACTATTCTAGTTGGAAATAACTTTGCAAATATTTTAGCCTCAGCAATTGTTACCATCATTATGATTGACTATTTTGGCGGCAATGTTTTGTTAGGTTCAGTAATACTCACTTTGGTAATATTAATATTTTCAGAAATTACGCCGAAGACAATGGCAGCTATAAAGCCAGAAAGTGTTGCAACAAGATCATCCATGCTCTTAAAAATTCTTCTTTCTATTTTTAAACCGCTCATTACAATTACAAATTTTATAAGCTCGAGAGTCCTTGGAATATTTAAATTAAATGCAAAAGATGCAAATGATAATGATAATTTAAATACTCAAGAGTTAAAAACACTTTTAGATGAATCTGGAGATCTAATACCTAAACAATATCGAGGCATGCTTTCTTCAATACTTGGAATGGAAGAGCTTGTAGTTGAAGACATCATGACTCCAACATCAGAAATTATTGGAATTGATTTAAGTAAAAGTTATAAAGTTAATAAAAATATTATAGAGTCTGCTGAGTATACAAGGCTTCCGGTTTTTAATGACTCTATCGATAATGAGGTTGGAATGCTTCATTTGAAGGATTCTCATGCTTTCTTAGATAGAATTGAGGCTGACGAAAATATAGATAAAATCTTATTAACTTCATACTTTGTATCTCAGTCAACTGCTCTTATGAAGCAATTAAGAGAGTTTCAACTTAATGATAAGAATATGGCATTGGTAGTTGATGAGTATGGAGAGATTCAGGGCTTAATAACTATTGAAGATATTTTTAAGGAAATTGCTGGTAAATTTGGCAGTGATAGAGTCGAACTTGAAAAAGAATTTACTAAACTTAAAGATGGCTCTGTCATTACTGATGGAAATTCAAGAATACGCGATTTAAATAAATTTTTAGATTGGAAAATACCAGAAGAAAACTCAAAGACTATAAATGGTTTAATAACTGAATATTTAGATCAAATTCCGCAGGCAAACTTATGCGTTGAAATAAGAAATTATAGATTTGAAGTATTGGAAATTGATGATAATTCAATAACAAAAATAAAAATTAGGAAGAGAAACTAATTCCTCTTCCTAATCCCAGAGTATAAAAATAAACTGTGATTTCCTCCTACGGAAATATAAAAAATATTGTAATACTAAAATATAATTTTTAATATTTAAATTAATGAATTTTAATAGGCATAATGTGTAATAAATTTATATATTAAAGATAAATTAATGCAATCAATAAAAGCTCTAATTATTCCTGTAACCCCTTTGGAACAAAATGCATCGATTATTTATTGTGCATCGACAAAAAAATGTGCATTCGTCGATCCGGGTGGTGATATAGAAAGAATTTTAAAGGTTGCTCAAGAGAACAATTTAATACCTGAAAAGATATTACTAACACATGGTCATATTGATCATGCAGGTGGTGCAACAGAATTATCTGAAATACTTAATATAAAAATAGAAGGTCCGCATATTGCTGATAAATTCTTACTTGATGACCTTGTAAGACAGGGAGAAATGTTTGGTATGCAGTCAAGAAACTGCTCACCAGATAGCTGGCTAGTTGAAGGTGATATTGTCAGTATTGGTGATGTTAGTTTTGATGTCTATTTTTGTCCTGGCCATTCTCCAGGTCATATAATTTTCTACAATAAAGAAGAGCGATTTGCTTTAGTTGGTGATGTTTTATTTCAAGGCTCCATCGGAAGAACTGATCTGCCTAGAGGAAATCACCAAGAACTGCTTGATTCAATAGTTACAAAGCTTTGGCCGCTTGGGAGTGATGTGGAATTCATACCTGGTCATGGACCTGTATCTAATTTTGGACAAGAAAGAAAAACCAATGCCTTTGTTGCAGATAGTATTCTTAATAAAGTTTAGTTACTTGTTATCGTATCTGCCTGGAGCAAAAAATGAGCTACTCAATGATAGGAACCATGTTGGAGCATTTTTTAAAAGAAATACTAACGTCTTATAAGTTTTTGTAGGAACACATAAAGGCTTTCCTTGCAAAGTTGCTTCTACCGCTTCTTTTGCAACTCTTTTTGCACTAAATTTCAAAAATTTTGGCACTCTATCCATTTCATCTTGAACACCACTTGCGGTATGGAATTCAGTAATTGTAAAACCAGGACATACTGCTGTTGAAGTAATACCTTTGGCATTGTAGTTAATATTTAGAGATTCACTAAATCTATTCATAAAAGTTTTAATAGGTCCGTAAAGTGCCTGAATGGCTGAAGGAGGAGCAAATGCTGCAACAGATGTAACTATCATTATTTTTCCATTTCCACGATCTAGCATTTTTGGAATAAATATCTTTGATAGAGCTATTACAGATGTTCCAAGAACTCTGATAAATTTCTCTTCATCCTCCATGGATGTCACATGAAATGGAGTTTTAATTCCATACCCTGCATTATTAACTAAGATATCTACTTCATAATTTTTTTGTTCGCAAAAATCATATATATCTTTTGGCGCTCGTTCATCACTTAAGTCACTTGAAATAAAATCAACATTAACCTTATATTTATCTGAAATTTTTTGTGCTTGCTCTCGAAGTTTATCTTCTCTTCTTGCAGTAAGAACAAGATTGAACCCCTTCTCTGCTAACAAATTTGATATTTCTAAACCAATACCTGAAGAAGCTCCAGTAATTAATGCATATGAATTTTCCATGAACATATACTACCAGTATATATATTTCTGCGATAGAATTACCGACTAAATAAATGGAAACCAATATGAAATATTACAAAACACTTTTATCATTTTTTTCAATTATCTTTACTAGTTATGCATTGGTATCGTTCACACCAAATATTCATTCTGATGACGACGTAAAGCCAGAAACATCTGAAGAAACTAAAGATTCAAAAAAGTCAGATTCTAAAGATATGAAAGGCGGAAAAGGCAAGAAAAAAGAATATGAATCAGTTGAAGAGTTTCTGGAAGATGGTGAATATAAAGCAATAGATGGTTTTATGAATATACTTCATGAAACAAAGAAGGATAAATACTTTTTAGTTCTTGAAGAAGATCAACTTAATAAAGAGTTTATTTATTTTGCTTATATATTAAATGGGCCACAAGATGTTGGAGCAAGTGGGGGCTCAATGGGCGATGGCTCTATCCTTGAATTTAGAAAATTTAAAGATGATATAGGCTTATATAAGATTAATACTAAGTATACCTACGACGATTCAAATGCAATATCACAGTCAAAACTTACCAATATTATTGAAGCATTTATGGGTAGATTTAAAATTGCTGTCAAAGAGGAAGGTAAATTTGTTATTAATGTAGATAAGTTATTTTTAAGTGAAATGCTTGAAGGCATAACACCTAATATTCCAAAGGAATATATGGAATATTACGATCTTAGCTTAGGAAGGATGGATAAAGAAAAAACCTTCATAAATGATGTCAGGAATTATTCAAAAAATACTGCTGTTGAGGTTAACTATGGATTCTTTAATCCAAAACCAAAGTCCGGTGGACCTGTAGATGCGGTTGCTGATGTTAGGTATACATATATTTCAGTAAGGCATTCTTTTGTTGAGATGCCTGATGATAATTTTGAACCAAGGATAGCAGATCAGAGAATTGGATATTTTTCTGAGAAGGTAACTGATTTGTCTTCTTATGATAATTATCCTGCAAGAGACTTGATGAATAGATGGAGATTGGTAAAAAAGAATCCTGAAGCTGAAATGTCTGAGCCTGTAAAGCCTATAGTTTACTGGGTAGAAAATTCAACTCCTGAAGAAATTAGACCTTTTGTTGTAAAAGGTATTGAAGGATGGAATGTTGCTTTTGAAAAAGCTGGTTTCAAAAATGCAGTTGTGGCAAAAATTCAACCTGACGATGCTGAGTGGGATGCTGGAGATATTGAATACAATGTTGTCCGATGGGCATCTACCCCTAATCCACAGTTTTCAGGATATGGACCAAGTATTGCAAATCCAAGAACAGGAGAAATTATAGCTGCTGATATAGTTCAGGAATTTAATGCTATAAAAAGAGGATATACCTACAGAAAACTATGGGGATACACTGAAGATAATGATCCTTTAGAGCAATGGATAGTATCTTTAACAATGCATGAAGTTGGTCACACGCTTGGTCTTAGGCATAATTTTAAATCTAGTTGGATTTATGATGCTAAAGATATTCACGATGTATCAATAACTGGTAACAGTCATATTGGATCTGTTATGGATTATGATCCTATAAACTTGGCGCCAGAAGGAATTACTCAAGGAAATTTCTTTCCACATGGTCCAGGGATATATGATAAGTGGGCTATTGAATTTGGATATACACCAGGTATGACTGATGAAGAAAGATCTCAAATCTTATCAAAATCTTCTATCCCAGAATATATATTTGGAACTGATGGTGACGCGATGAGCTCTCCTGGAGCAAATATTGATCCAAGAGCAAAAAGATACGACCTTTCAGGTGATCCGGTAACATACACAGATCAAAGAATAGATGTATTAAATGCAAAAATTAAAGAGCTCCCTTCTATATATTTAGAAGAAGGTGAAACTTCAACAGCATTTAGAACAGCATTTCTATCTCTCACTAGAGAGAAAGGAAGATTTATGGATGGTGTTTCTAGATTAATTGGTGGGGTTTACTCAAATAGAATTATTAATACTGATAATAATGAGATGTCGCCCTTCGAAGCTGTTGCTTACGAAGATCAAAAAAGAGCCATGAATTTAATTACGTCTAAATTATTAGCAAATGATGCTTTTGTTTTTGATCCAGAACATGTCAAATATTTGCAAAATGAAAAAAGAGCAGCTTATAGCAGTAGACGAAGAGGTAATGAAGATCCTCAATTACATGAATTAGTTGTTAATATGCAAGGACGAGTAATAGCTCATATTCTTCACCCTACCGTTATGACAAGACTTGTTGATAGCTCTCAGTATGGAAATACCTATCTTCCTGGTGAAGTTTTAGATGATCTATTTTCTGGTATTTTTGTTTCCAAGGAGATTCCAACAACATTTAAAATGAACCTCCAATCAAAGTATGTTGATGCTTTGTTAGGCGGTCTTGGTAATGATGAATACGATGAGATATCTAAAGCAGCTATATATAACTCTGTTTTAAAAATTCAATTATATACAAAAAGGCCTTACGGCACTGTTGAAGTAAAAAATCATTTGAAATTTTTAAACTGGAAAATAGGTAAGGCCTTAGAAAGCTAAGATTTTTCCTTTTCTAACAATCTCTTCTTTAAAGTAGCGCCTCCTGAGGCGCTATATCCACCTATTTCTCCATTAGAGCATATGACTCGATGACAAGGCCTGATAATGGGTGTTGGGTTTTTACCACATGCATTTGCTACTGCTCTGGCGGCCCTAGGCTTTCCTAGTATTATTGCTATTTCTTTATAAGATTTAGTTCTTCCATAAGGTATTTTATCTATTTCATCCCAAACAGCTTTTTGGAACTCAGTAGCCAATATATATTAAACCCATGAAGCGATTAGACTTGATGCATCTTCCTTAGACATCTCAAGACGTGCATATTTAGGAGTATCCATAGATATCATTTGTTCAGCGATTGTCTCAATACTAATATCCAGATTTTTTAAAGAGCCTGCTAAATCCTTCTTAGCATCTTCATTTTCATTTTCAGATGTAAGCTTTTGAGAATAATAATTAGTCTTAAAAACTAGCTGTCCTAATTCAATAAGAGCAATTTGAATATCTTCACACTCTTCATCCTCATATTTATCTATTGCATTTAGTATCCAATAATGTGGTTTACCAACCTTAGCTTTTGCTTCTTCGAGGTTAGGATAAAGCTTCGTATGAGACTTTTCTTTGAACCAATTATCTTCATGCTCAATTATGCAAACTTCCTTTAACTGAAAAATATAGTTTTTTAAGTTTTCTTCTTTTGTCTTAAATGGATATTTCATAATTGAATCTCTAGATTGAATTTAATACTTTACTAATTTTTGTCATAGCCCATTCGATTTCAGATTTTTTTATCATAAGTGGTGGGGCAAATCTAATTACAGTTTTATGAGTTTCTTTTGAAAGAATACCCTCTTTGAGAAGCATTTTACATATATCTTTTGCAGATGTTTTAGACTCATGAAACTCCATTCCAATCCACAAACCTCTTCCTCTTACTTCCTTTATGATGGGGTGATTTAATCTTTGTAGTTCTCCTAAAAAGAATTTTCCCAATATATCGCTATTTTCTATTAATTTATCTTCATAAAGTAACTCTAATGCCCTTTTTGCAACTGCAGCAGATAGTGGATTACCTCCAAATGTCGAACCATGAGATCCAGGATTAAAGTGGTCCATAACTTCTCTGGAGCTTAAAAAGGCAGATACAGGCATTAATCCACCGCCAAGTGCTTTTCCAAGAATTAGGCCATCTGGAACTATATCCTCATGCTCAAAAGCAAATAATTTGCCAGTTCTTCCAAGTCCAGACTGAATTTCATCCAAAATAAGCAAAACATTATTCTCAGTACATAACTCTCTTAATTCCTTAAGCCAACCTTTTTCAGGAATGATGATTCCACCCTCACCTTGAATTGGCTCTAAAAGAACAGCGCATGTATTTTCATTAATACTATTCTTAATGGATGCAATAGACTCTTTTAAATTTTTACCATGTCCACAATAGTCAGCTGCAATAAATCCATCAGAAAAGGGACCAAAACCTTTTTTATAATCCTCATCAGTTGAGAAGCCAACTATCGTAGAGGTTCTTCCATGAAAGTTTCCTTCTCCAACTATTATTTCTGCCTTATTCTCAGGTATTCCTTTAGAAAAATATCCCCATCTTCTTGCAGCTTTTATTGCAGTCTCAACTGCCTCTGCTCCAGTATTCATAGGCAATACAGCTTCGAATCCACTTACTTTAGATAAATATTCTATATATTCTGCAAATGGTTCTGTATAAAAAGCTCTCGAAGTAATAGCAAGCTTCATTGATTGCTTATGCATCGTATCAACCAATTCAGGATGAGAATGACCATGGCTTACTGCTGAATATGCTGACATCATATCCAAATATTTATTATCATCAATATCCCATAGATAAGCACCAGAACCTCTTGCAAGAACAACGGGTAATGGCTGATAATTGGCAGCACCGTATATTGATTCTTTTTCAATATATGTATTTGATGACTCATATTTCATAAAGGCATTTTAAACCTGATGAACTATTACTGCTAGGATAAATTAATGAAACAACAATCTCCAACTCAATTATTCATGGTAGAGCCTGCTTGCTTTTACACAAACACTCAAACTACTGACTCAAATCACTATCAGTCAGATGACTCAAATCAAAGTAGAGAGGTTATTTTAGAGAATGCCAAAAAGGAATTTCATAAATTAAAAAATGAGATCGAAAAGAATGGTATAGAAGTAATCTCATGTGTTGGAAATGAGAATTGTCCTGATCATATTTTTCCAAACTGGTTCACAACTTTTTCTGATAAAACAATGCAAATATTCAGTATGAAGGCCAAAAATAGACGAACGGAAAAGACACCAGAGATGATAAGTCTTTTAAAAGAAAGCTATGAGCTAACTTCTGACTATAGTGATTTTGAAAATAAAGATATCTTTTTAGAGTCTACTAGCAGCATGGTATTTGATAGAGTTAATAAAGTTGCTTATATTGGTCTTTCACCAAGAACAGATAAAGAATTAGCGACACAATGGTGTCAAGATAATTCATTTGAAATGGTCTTATTCGAAACCACCAGTCATGTTGGAAAACCTATTTATCATTCTGATGTATTTATGTACGTTGGCACTGAAATGATTGGAATATGTATTGATGTTATTAATGAAGAATACAAGGAGATGGTCTTAGAAAAGGTATCAAGATTTCATGATGTAATGATTATTAATGAGCAACAAATTCTAAATTTCTGCGGAAACTCATTAGAAGCAAGAAATAGGCAGAATGAAAAATTTATAATAATGTCTACTAAGGCATTTTCGTCTTTATCCCCTATTCAGATAGAGACTTTAGAGAAATATTTCAAAAAAATAATTTACTCAGACTTATCCTCGATTGAAAAATATGGAGGAGGTTCTGCAAGATGTATGTTGTCAGAATTATTCTAAAATCATGCAGATTCTTGAACGAAATCTGTAACTCTTTTCATACCGCCTAGTGGGAAAAAGTGAACTTGTTCAATGTTAAAACTTGGATTTACACTTTTATAATCTGCCAGTTCTTGAAGAACTTGAGTAGGTTTATAGGGAAGTAGAAGTTTCGTTAGGTCTAATGCTCTTTTTTGTAAAATCTTTATAGATGCTCCAACTCCGCATTCAATAGAGTATTTTATTAATGTTTGTAGTTTTGCTGGTCCAGCAATACCAATGTGAACAGGAATATCAATGCCTTTGTTCTGAATGCCATTAACCCAATCAATAACCGGAGCAGATTCAAAACAAAACTGGGTGGCTAAAGCCATCTTAGCATCTGTCCTTTGAGAAAATTCATACTTCCATGAAAGTGCTTCATCAACATTCAAGCTTGATCCATCCGGATCAATATCTTTGTTACCCTCAGGATGCCCTGCTATATGTATTCTTTTAAAACTAAATTTATCAAATAATTCAGTTTCAAGAAGCTGAATAGATGAATCAAAGTCCCCGTATGAGTTATTTGCCCCTCCAGCTATAAGCAATGCCTCATCAACATTCGCTTCTCCTTGATATTTTTCAATCCATTCGCTTAGGATGTTTTTATCTTTAATAATTCTTGCTGGGAAATGTGGCATAGCTTTAAAGCCTTGCTCATTAATTTTTTTAGCAGTTACTAACATATCCTCTATTGGGGTGCCTTCTATATGAGCTATATAAACTCTTGTACCTTTTGGTAGAGCATCAGAAAAGCTATCAATCTTTGCAGCAGCACCCGGTGTTACCTCTATCGAATAGCCTTCAAGAAAATTTTTTAAATTTTTTGTATCTGTCATAATTAATTATAAGTATAAGGTGATTAAATAATACAATTTTAAATACATTCTATGGTCTATTTAAAAAAAATTCTTTAAAATCCTTGAATAAATTTAACCTAAAATACAAATGCAATACGAAACAGTTCTAGAAGTTACTCATTACACTGATAGATTATTTAAGTTTAAAACTACTAGAGATAAATCTTTTAAGTTTAAAAATGGTGAATTCGCTATGATCGGACTTGAAACAGAGACCAAACCATTATTGAGAGCATATAGCATTACTTCAACATGCTACGAAGATCATTTAGAGTTTTTAAGCATTAAGGTTCCAGACGGACCTCTCACTAGCAGACTTCAAAATATTTCAGAAGGCGATATTATTTTGAGTAAAACCTAAAACTACAGGCAGTTTAGTTATTGATTACTTAAAACCAAAAAAGAATTTGGTTCTTCTAGCAACAGGTACAGGTATAGCTCCTTTTATAAGTATAGTGAATGACTATGAAACTTATGAGCGGTTTGAAAATGTCTTACTGTTTCATACAGTAAGAGATAAAAATGAGTTAGCTTATTTAAAAGAGCTCACTGAATTAAGTCAAAATATGAATCTTAAATATATTGAATCTGTTACTAACGGAAATTATGTTAGGGAAGGAAGATTTTGGGACTGGATAGAAGAGAGTTTGCCAAATAATTTTTCGATGGAAAGAGACTCTATTATGGTATGCGGTTCACCAGAACTGAATAAAGAATGTCGAACAATGTTTTCAGAACTTGGATGGCAAGAAGGCAATACAGGTGAAATGGGCGATTTTATGCTTGAAAGAGCGTTTGCAGGATAACTTAAGACTGGCGGAGAGTGAGGGATTCGAACCCTCGAACCAGTTACCCAGTTACCTCCTTAGCAGGGAGGCGCTTTCGACCACTCAGCCAACTCTCCGAAATTGATGCAAGATTATAACCCTTTGCTGATATAAAAAAATACTTAATTATCTATCGAATTCTATCTGCATTCCGTACGGAAGATCTTGGCTTATCTGACCATCTTGAAAAGCAATATGACCATTTACTATTGTCATATGTACAGATGAATTAAATGTCTTTCCAGAGAATGGAGACCAGCCGCACTTATACAAAATATTTTCTTCAGAAACTGTATACGGTTTATCAATATCCAGTATTGCCAAATCTGCGTAATAACCTTCTCTAATATACCCTCTATCCTTTACCTGAAATCTTTTAGCAACGTTGTGACTAGTTTTTTCAACAATAGCCTCAAGACTTAATACGTCCTGATGATAAAAATCCATAAGGATTTGCAGTCCATGCTGCACAAGAGGCAGGCCAGCTGGTGCATCTTTATAGTGCATCATTTTTTCATCCCAAGTATGAGGCGCATGGTCTGTTGCAATAATATCAATTTTTCCTTCATGCAATGCATTGATGAGAGCCATCCTGTCGGATTCTTCTTTAATTGAAGGATTACATTTAATTTGATTACCAAGTTCAGCATAAAACGTTTCATTAAAGTACATATGATGTACACAAACTTCAGCAGTTATTTTTTTGCCATCTATTGCACCTGAAGAAAACAAACTCATTTCTTTTTCAGTAGTTAAATGAAAGACATGTAAATCTGAATCATATTTTTTTGCTAAATCAACAGCCAGTGAGCTTGATAAATAACAACTCTCTACGTCCCTAATTAAATGATGGTGTTGAGCTGAAAGGTCACTACCATATTTATCAAAAAATAATTTTTCGTTATCAATAACTCGTTGTGGATCCTCGCAATGAGTAACCACTATAAGAGGTGAATAATTAAATATATCATCAAGCGCATCGAGGCTGTCCACTAGCATTTCTCCTGTAGATGCTCCCATAAATACTTTCAAAGCTGCTGCTTGATTAATATCAACTCTTTTTATTTCTTCAATATTCTTATTACTTGCTCCAAGATGAAAGGAGTAATTAGAGAGGGATCTTGTACTGGCTAATTCAAATTTTTTAGTCAGGTTTTCATTTGTTGTAGTGGTTGGATTAACATTCGGCATTTCAAAATAGCTTGTAACACCGCCAGCAAGTCCAGCCTTTGATTCAGTTGCTATCTCTCCTTTATGTGTTAATCCTGGTTCTCTGAAGTGAACTTGATCATCTATTAACCCTGGAATGACATATCTCCCATCAATCTCTAAAACTTTTTTTGATTCTGCATTAATATCAGGTGAAATTAGTTCAATTCTGTTATTTTTAATTGCAATATCAGATTCTAATATTTGATTTTCATTAACAATTTTGCAATTTTTTAAGATCAAGTCATACATATTATTTATTCCTCTAATTTAAAAGCGGAATGAAGTGCTTTAACAGCATTATCAACATTATTTTCATTTATAACTATAGTAATTTTTATTTCTGAAGTACTTATCATTTGAATGTTCACTCCATTCTCTGATAGAGCCTTAAAGGCAGTACTAGCTATACCAGCATGGGTTCTCATGCCCACTCCAACTAATGAAACTTTAGAAATATTTGAGTCAACCAAAAGATCATCAAACTCTAAAGAGCTTTTCATACTTTCTATTAAGCTTGTTGTTGCAGCTTCATCATCTTTAGATGTAGTAAATGTGAAATCAGTCTTTCCATTAACACTAACATTCTGAACTATAACGTCTACTTCTATATTTGCATCGCTTAAAGGTCCTAGAATTCCATAAGCCATTCCAGGTGTGTCGCTCACCCCATGAAGTGTGTACTTAATTTGATCTTTCTGAAAGGCTATTCCAGATACTAGTCCATTTTCCATATCATTCTCCTCAAGAGATATTAGCGTACCATTTCCAGGTTTAAAACTGGATAAAACTCTCACTGGTACTTTATATTTATTTGCAAATTCTACTGCTCTAATTTGAATTACCTTTGCACCCTGTCCAGAAAGTTCTAGCATTTCTTCCATAGTAATAGAGTCTAATTTTTTAGCTTCAGGAACTACTCTTGGATCAGTAGTATATATTCCTTCAACATCTGTATAGATATCACATCTCTTTGCTTTCATTTGTGCTGCGATTGCTACTGCAGTAGTATCTGATCCCCCTCTTCCAAGTGTTGTCACATCACCTGACTCGGTAATACCTTGAAAACCAGTAATAATGGGAATAATTCCGTTATCTAATGCATCTTGAATTTTTTTACTGTTTACTCCAAGTATTCGAGCCTTAGAATAACTATCTGTAGTTTTCATAGCTATTTGAGATGCTGTGTAGGACTTTGCATCAACACCAATCTGATGAAGTGCCATTGCCAATAATGCAGCACTTACTTTTTCACCAGTTGAAATAAGGGCATCGAACTCTCTTTTACTTGGGTTATCGCCAAAACTTTTAGCTAATTTGATTAATCTGTTAGTTTCTCCGCTCATTGCAGATACTACAACAACTATAGAGTTTGTGACTGAGGCTTCTTTAATTATTTTTGCTACGGCAGCAATCCTTTCTTCCGAGCCAACGGATGTTCCTCCAAACTTTTGAACTAAGATATCTGTCATTATTTTTTTCTAGTTTGCGAGAGATTTTACTGAATTTGCAATAGAAGTCACGAAATCATTAATATTTTCAGTTTCACCGGCACCTTGAGCAAAATCAGGGCGACCGCCACCCTTCCCGTTTAATTGCTCACATAGATTAGAAACTATTTCTTTGGCAGAAATTGCATTGATAAGATTGTCGGTTACTCCGCAGACTACTGCGATCTTATTGCCTTGTGCATTCAATAAAATAATAATTCCTTTTTCAAGGATTGTTTTTCTTTGATCAACCATCCCTCTTAGCAACTTATTGTCATCGATTGCCACTTGCTCTATCACAAGTGTGAAATCATTTATTTCAGATGATTCTGTAAAAATTATCTCAGCTGCGGGTGAAGCCTGCCCCCCAGACTTTTTTAATTTCTTATTTTCTTCTATCAACGCTTCTACTTTTTCAAGCATAGAATCTGAAGGAACATTGAGTTTTTGCTGAAGTGCATCATTAACATTTCTAACTTTGTTTATATATGACAAAGCTTTTTTTCCACCCAATGCCTCTATTCGTCTTACTCCAGATGCGACGCTTGATTGACCGGTTATAACAAAAACACCAACATCTCCTGTTCTATCAACATGAGTACCACCACAAAGCTCTACAGAAAATGAGTTTTCTCCCATATTTAAAACCCTTACTTCGTCTTCATATTTTTCACCGAATAAAGCTTGTGCTCCAGAATTCATAGCATCATCTAATTTCATTATTTCTGTTGTGACTTCTAAATTATTAAGAGATTCTTTGTTCACAATATCTTCAACTTCAGAAATTTCTTCTTTTGTTAAAGGTTTAGAATGAGAAAAATCAAAGCGAAGCTTGCTTTCATCTACCAGAGAACCTTTTTGCTGAACATGATCGCCAAGAACCTTTATTAATGCAGCATGCATCAAGTGCGTTGATGAATGATGTATTGCTATCGCAGCTCTTTTGTCTTTTTCAACGCTCATGTTTATAACATCACCATTTTTTAAAGTTCCTGAATCTATCTTTGCTTTATGAAGGAATACCTTTCCTTGTTTCTTACAATCTAAAATAGTACCAGTTGCTTCACTAGAGTTAAACCTTCCTGTATCACCTATCTGACCTCCTGATTCTGCATAAAATGGAGTCTTATCACATGCAATAAATATTTCGTCTGCATCAGAGGCCTCATCCACTCTATCCTGATCTTTCCATAGAACTAAAACTTTAGAATCTGCTTCTAGTAACTCATAACCAAGAAATTCAGTCTCACCAACTCCCGATGCAGCAGGAAGAGAAGAAACAAAACTACTTCCAGCCTTTGATGATTGCTTTTGCTGGTTCATACACCTTGTAAAGCCCTCTTCATCTATTTTTAAATCTTTTTCGCGAGCAATGTCTGCTGTTAAATCAAAAGGGAAACCAAAAGTATCATGAAGTTTGAAAACCGTCTCTCCATCAAGAGTATTGCCATCAAGATTTTTAATTGCATCTTCTAATATATTGATTCCTTTTTCCAAAGTTTCAAAAAATTTAATTTCTTCGTCTTTAATTATTTTTGAGATTTGATCTTTCTTTTCTAAAAGAACTGGATAAGCATCTTGCATAAGATCTGCAAGGTCATGAACTAACTCATTTAAAAAAGGTTTGCTTGCTCCCATTTTATAGCCATGTCGAATAGCTCTTCTCAATATTCTTCTAAGTACATATCCTCTTCCTTCATTTTCTGGAGAAATACCATCAGCAATAAGAAAACTTGTTGACCTAATATGATCTGAAATAACTTTATGAGAAGGACTTTCTTTATTACCAAGAATTCTTTCAGATGCATTTATAAGATCTTTAAATAGATCTGTTTCATAGTTTGAGTTAACGCCTTGCATGACAGCTGCAATCCTTTCTAGGCCCATACCCGTATCTACTGATGGTTTAGGTAAAGGAGTCATTTCACCTGATTCACTTCTATTTGATTGCATAAATACTAGATTCCATATCTCTATATATCTATCGCCTTCATCACCATCTGAGCCTGGCGGTGTTCCCTCTATATGATCACCATGATCATAGTAAATTTCTGAACATGGTCCGCATGGTCCAGTATCTCCCATAGACCAAAAATTATCTTCGTCTCCTAATCTAACTATTCTATCTGGATTAACGCCAATAATATCTTTCCATATTGCCGCAGCCTCATCATCATCTTTATATACAGATATCCATAATTTTTCTTTTTCGAGTTTAAGAACGTCTGTTAAAAATTCCCATGCATATTTAATAGCATCTTCTTTAAAATAGTCTCCAAAACTAAAATTACCCAGCATTTCAAAAAAAGTATGATGCCTAAGAGTGTAGCCAACATTTTCTAAGTCGTTGTGTTTGCCTCCAGCCCTTATACATCTCTGTGAACTTGTAGCACGAACATATTTTCTTTTTTCTGTTCCTAAAAAGACATCTTTGAATTGAACCATACCTGCATTTGTGAATAACAGAGTTTCATCGTTAACTGGAATCAAAGAACTAGAATCTACAATTTGATGTTCTTTTGATTTATAAAAATCAAGAAAGGCCTGTCTGATATCGCTTGTTTTCATTTCAAGGTGGTTGCTATTTTTTTATATTTTTTATAATTCTCTATATAGTGATGAGCTCCTAGCGAGACCAATTCTTGCTCTTCATCAGTTAGAGTCTTTTTAATTTTTCCAGGCATTCCTAAAACCATTGACCCATCTGGAATTATCATACCCTCTGTAATAAGTGCTTTAGCTCCTATAATACAATTCTTACCTATCTTTGCACCATTTAAGACTACCGAACCTATCCCAACTAGACTTCCGTCACCAATTTCACAACCATGAAGCATAACCATATGACCAACAGTTACATATTTACCAACAATACATTTATATCCTGGGTCGGTATGAAGTACTGATCCATCTTGAATATTAGAACCCTCGCCAACAATTATAGGTTCATTATCTCCCCTCAGCGTTGCATTAAACCAAACGCTAGCATCTTTTGATAATTGAACATCGCCAATAACTGTTGCATTTGGTGCAATATAATAATCATCACCAGCGGTGGTCAATTTTTTATCACCTAAGCTAACTATCATATTTTTCTCTAATAACATCCATATTTGATGGGATACCAGCATCGAAACAAATATTTAAAAAATCTGCAGTAATCATAGCTGTTAATCCCCATATTCTTTGTTCATTATAAACCCAACTAGGTATTATTATCTTCATATTGTCCCTCTCAAGCTCATTTTGAATTGCGTTTTCTTTATTAAGAAGATAGCTAAAAGGAACTGTGAATATATCTTCGATTTCCTCATTAGCACTAAAGTCTGGTTTTTGTGTAATTAGTCCAACAAAGGGATTAACCTCTATCTTGTGTCGAGAAATTAAATAATTTAATGACCCTAACTTTGTTATATATTCATCAGTGAGGTTAATTTCCTCGAAAGACTCTCGTAATGATGTTTGATACAGATCTTCATCTCCTTCTTCCCATTTGCCGCCTGGAAAACTCACTTCACCAGAATGGGTAGATACTTTTGTAGATCTTTTTGTAAAAACAATATGAGGGTCCTTTATAAACTCATCAAAATAAAGAATACCTATTAAAACCCCAGCTTTTTTAAAAGAAGTTGGCTTAGGATTATTTAGTTTTTCAAGCTTTTGCTTTATGCTGTCTATCATTAAGGTTAGTTTAACTTCTTAAGCCTCCTTATACTTTTATTTAGGAACAAAAAATTGAAATATTGTCCAGACTGCGGAAGCTCAAAATTAGAATTCAAAATTCCAAAAGATGATCATTTAAAAAGATACAACTGTCCTGAATGTAATAAGATTTTTTACACCAACCCCAATATGATCGTAGGGGCAATATGTATTCGGGATGAAAAGATTTTAATGGCTAAAAGAAATATCCATCCAAGAAAAGGACTATGGACGCTGCCTGCCGGTTTTATGGAAAATGCAGAAACACTTCAAGCTGGGGCTCTTAGAGAGACAATGGAAGAAACTGGTTCTGTAGCAAAAGCAATAATGCCTTACACCATGTTTAGTCTTCCTCACATCAATCAAGTTCACTTATTTTATCTTGCCGATCTTCTTGATGATAACTTTGGCCCAACTACTGAAAGTATGGAAGTCAGATTATTTAGCGAAGATGAAATCCTATGGGATGAGCTAGCATTCCCTACTGTTGAAAGAACATTAAAATATTATTTAGAAGATAGTAAGACTAAAAACTTTATTTTTAGAGAAGAAGATATTAATCTTTGGTAGTATGAATACAGATATTATATTGTTGATAGTCCAGGTAATTGCTGCAGCTGGTGTAGTTATATCGGTTATTTATCTTGGTGTTCAAATAAATCAACAGAATGAAATTACAAAAGCTTCTTTTGGTCATTCTCTAACCCAAAGACTATACGATAGATATTTCCATACCACTAAAGACGCAGAATTTTCTGAGTTTTTATCTAAGGACTGGGCTGGTGATGATTTAACAAATACAGATAAATGGAGAATTAATCATTTTATAATTATGTGTTTAGTTGATCTGTTTGACGTTTATGACAAAGTTGAACAGGGCTTTGTTGAGAAAAAACATCTGGATATAAGAATGAGTCCTTTAAGATTAGGTGTTATGAAAAGTGCAGCTGGGAAAGGTATTTGGGAGTACATGAAAGTAAATCGTGATGAAGAATTTATTAAGTGGTTCGAATACGAAATCTATGAAAGAGAAATTTTTATGGATGAGGCACTCAGAGAAAGACAAAAAGGTCTTAACACTCATCGAGAATAATTTTTTTAGTCTGTAAATTTTTTTGCGTTT
The DNA here is from genome assembly GCA_964276235.1 of uncultured SAR86 cluster bacterium. Classification (GTDB taxonomy): domain Bacteria; phylum Pseudomonadota; class Gammaproteobacteria; order Magnimaribacterales; family D2472; genus SCGC-AAA076-P13. Next base: position 81,540 of record CAXYEK010000002.1, on the reverse strand, counting down.
ATAAAAATCTGCATCCAAGGTGAAAATTCTTTCCAATGGTCAGGCTTCCAACTCATCTGTAACTTTCTAAAAACTCTTTCAGGATGAGGCATCATTATTGTTACTCTTCCATTTGCAGCTGTAATACCAGTTATACCATTTACAGAACCATTTGGATTAAGCGGGTAAGTTTCAGTGCTAGATCCATTTGAGTTAACAAAGTTAAGCGCAATTTGATCTGAATTCATTAAATTATCTAAATCATTATTAATAAATTTTGCATGCCCTTCTCCATGAGCAGATGCTATAGGCATAGACCATCCCTCCATATCAGAGAGAAGAACAGAATCACTTTTCTTAACTTTAACTTGAGCTAGTCTAGCCTCAAACTGATCCGAAAGGTTTTTTTCAAAACTAGGCCAATAATCTGCACCAGGAATAATATCTTTTAATTTAGATACCATCTGACAACCGTTACACACTCCAAGAGTGAATGTAGATTCATTGCTAAAGAAATTCTCAAATTGATCTTTTACTAAATTATTATGAAGAATGGTTTTAGACCAACCTCCTCCTGCACCAAGGACGTCTCCGTATGAGAAACCTCCGCATGCTGCCAAACCATTAAAATCTTTTAAATTAACTTTATTATCTAAAAGATCTTGCATATGAACATCGATAGCTTCAAAACCTGCCAATGTGAATGCAGCAGCCATTTCCATTTGACCGTTTACGCCCTGCTCTCTTAATACAGCAACTTTTGGTTTTGTCTTTTTTATTTCAAAAGTGCTTAATATTTTTTCATCAAAAGCATCTTTTGCATACAATCCTTTATGCTCTTCATCCACCAATAAATTCAATTCAGAGTCTGCTATAGACTTGTTATCTCTGATCGCTTGAATGGCATGAGAGACTTCTCTCCAACTTCTTTCAAGTTTGATAACAGATTCTTTGTATAGCAAATTCTCAGAATTACTTATGGTTAATTCTTTGGAAGACGAAGGACAACCAATTTCATTTACTACCAAATTTTTAGATGTGAATTGTGCAATTACATCATTTACATCTTGGTCTAATACTTGAAGAACCAAACCTATTTCTTCTGAAAAAAGATCGGCGTTTAAGCTCTCCTCTGACAAAGAATCAATACTAATATCCAAACCAATCCTTTTAGTGAATGACATTTCCAATAGAGTTGTTATCAAACCTCCATCTGAAACATCATGAAGAGCTAAAATTTTATTTTGTGATACTAATTCTTGAACTGAATTAAACATTTCTTTAAATGCATTCATATCATCGACATCAGGAGTTTCTATATAACTTGATTGAGTTACTTCAGAAAAAATAGAACCTGCAAGTCGCTTATTATTATTTAATTGAACATAAATAATCTTTGAGTCCTTTTCAGTATTTAATTCTGGAGTTACCGAACAAGTGACATCTTTTACTGGTGCCATGGCAGTTATAACTCCTGACAATGGGCTTTTTACCGTATGCTCAACTGAGTCATCATCCCATTTAGTGCGCATTGAAAGAGAATCTTTTCCGACAGGAACAGAAACTTTTAAATCAACACAGCATTTTGAGAGTGCTTCAACTCCTTCCCTTAAAGATAAGTCCTCTACTTCTTCACCAGTTGCTGCCATCCAATTCGCAGAGACTTGAACTTCATCTAGTCCATTTATATGAACCCCAGACATATTACAAAGAGCTTCAGCCATCGCCATCCTCATTGAAGCTGCTGGATTATTAATTGCTAGCGTTGGCTTTTCACCAACGGTTAAAACCTCTCCTGAGTTTGAGGTAAAAGATCGTAAACTCATGGAGTAATCAGATACAGGAACTTGATACGGTCCGATGAATTGATCTCTTGCAACCATGCCACCAACTGTTCTGTCACCAATGGTGATAAGAAATGATTTACTAGCTACTGTTGGATGCTGAAGAACCTTTATAAGAGTTTCAGAAAATAAATAATTCGAAGAGCTGTCTTCGTTTACATTTTTTTTGTTACTGTTAGAAACATTCATATCAGTAATAGGTAGATCTCCAAATAACATAGATAAAGGAACGTCCACAGGATAAGAATTTGTTTTTGCATCAAAAAGTTTTACTGATTTTTCTAATGTTGTTTTTCCAACAAATGCATACACACATCTTTCTCTTTTACATATATCTTCGAAGGCATTTTTATTATCAGGATGAATAGCCATAACATATCTTTCTTGAGATTCGTTAGACCAAATTTCCATAGGTGACATGGATTTATCCGAATTAGGAATTTTATCTAAATCTATATATACCCCTAAATCAGAATCACCAGCTAATTCTGGAATAGCATTGGACAATCCACCAGCTCCGACATCATGAATGAATTCTATGAAGCTATCGTCTTGTGATGAGCACGCATTAATAACTTCCTGGCATCGCCTTTCCATTTCAGCGTTATCTCTTTGCACCGATGCAAAATCTAAATCTTCATCACTATCACCTGATGAAACTGAGGATGCAGCACCCCCACCCAGACCAATTAACATTGCAGGCCCACCAAGAACCACAATGTGATATCCCTCAGATATTTGTAGTTTAAAATTATTTCTTTCTCTTATTTCTCCTATACCGCCTGCCAACATAATTGGCTTGTGGTAACCAAAGGCATTTTTATTTTCGTTAAACATGGTTTCAAATGATCTGAAGTACCCAAGTGTTGAAGGTCGGCCAAATTCATTATTAAATGCTGCTGCACCAATAGGAGCTTCGATCATAATGTTTAATGGGGATGCAATTCTCTCAGGTTTACTCTCATCACCTTCCCAACTTCTTGGCAGTTGTGGAATTCTTAGGTTGGAAACGTTAAAACCAACTAATCCTATTTTTGGTTTTGCTCCTCTACCGGTTGCTCCTTCATCTCTAATTTCACCACCAGAGCCAGTAGCTGCTCCAGGATAAGGAGAAATTGCAGTTGGATGATTGTGAGTCTCTACCTTAATAGTAGAATTTAATGAGTCCTTAACAAGATTATATTTAAAGTCTGCCCCTAAATTAAGACGCTCAACCTCAGTTCCCTCGGTAATAGCTGCATTATCCTTATAAGCAGAGATTATTCCTCTAGGTGATTGCTTGCTAGTCTCTTTAATTAGATCAAAAAGGGTATTATTCTTAGAAACGCCGTTAACAGTCCACTTAGCATTGAATATTTTATGCCTGCAATGCTCAGAATTAGCCTGTGCAAACATCATTAACTCAGCATCTGTAGGATTTCTGGCTATTTTTGAGTAAAAATCATATAAATACTCGATTTCATCATTACTCATAGCAAAACCAAAGACTTTGTTAGCTTTTTGAAGGGATTCTATGCCGCCATCAATAATATTTATATGACTTACATGTCTTTGAGCATCTGTATTTAAAAAATCAGTACAACTTTCATAATTTGAATACACAGATTGGGTCATTCGATCAAACAAAAGAGATAAATCTAAATTTGATTGGTCAGAAAAAGATGAAACATTAAAACCAAAAAATCTTTCAACTCTATCTACACCTTCAACCCCAACATTTTTTATAATGTCCTCAGTTTTTGATGACCAAGGAGAAATAGTCCCCGATCTTGGCCCTACCAAAAATGAAAATGATTCTGTTGAGACATCGGCATCTAAAATATTTTTAAGCTCTTCTAAATTTAAATCTGGATTTTTAGAAGCAAGAATATAAATCTCATTAGAAGAAATTTGAGCCTTTTGATTATTTAATTTGTTGTAGTCGATATTCAGTTGCTCTAATTTAGAGTCTGAGAAACTTTTCTTGCCTTGCAATATAAAGGTATTAGTCTTTGACACTTCTCTCGGTCTGAAATATTGTATAGAACAATTATAAAGTCTTTTGAAAAAAATAATTAAAAATGGGGAATATCTTTAAAGTTTTTTTTGGCATCTCAGCGATTTTTTTGTTGAGTGGTTGTGATTCTTTTGACTCTGAAAAAAGACAGATTGAGTTATGTGAAAATCAACTTATTGAGGTCTATAAAAACTCACCTTTAAATAATTTTGAAAGGGATAAATTTTCAAATCTTTTGATTAAACGTTTTTCACTTTATGAAGAAATGTTTAAAGAAGCCTCCATAGAAACATCTATCAATTCAGATTTATTAGCTGCAATATCATTCCAAGAATCCCAATGGGATCCTCGTGCAAAATCTAATATGGGAGTACGAGGAATGATGATGGTTACCCTTGAAACAGCAGCTCTCGTTGGTGTAGAGAAAAGATTAAATCCTGAGCAGAATATTAAAGGCGGAGCTAGGTATTTAGCTATATTAAAAGAGAAGAATGTTTTTGGAAAAACAACCGCAGACCAGTTATCTATAACTTTAGCTAGCTATAATTTAGGACCTACTAATATTATAAATATTGCTAAAACTATTGATAAGATTCCATCAGAAATAACTTGGATTGATATCGAAGATAAGCTTAAAAATATAAACGGTGAAGACGTAAATCTTGTTGATGTAAATGGTTACTCAAGAGGTCAGCAAGCGATTGACTATGTTTATAGAATTCGAAGTTATTACGATTTAATGGCAGCACATTCTTGTACCAATCCTAAAGATCAATTAACTTTCTTTTAAGATATTTCATCTTGTCTCTGCACTGTGCAGCTTTCTCAAATTCCATTTCTTTGGCATAAATATACATCTGATTTTCGATCTTTTGAATGGTCTCACTTAGGTTGTCAAAAGAGTCATCTTGAATTTTAAAAGGCAGTGATTTTTCGATATCTTCTTTCTTAGCTTTTGCCTTTCCTTTGACAACTCTCGCCCCTTCCATAATGTCTTTTACTTTTGTACTAATTGATTTTGGAGTTATGTTATTTTCTTTATTATATTTTTCTTGGATAGCTCTTCTTCTGTCAGTTTCTGCAATTGCTCGTTCCATAGAACCTGTAATTTTGTCAGCATATAAAATTGCTCTGCCTCTTAAATTTCTAGCGGCTCTTCCAATTGTCTGAATCATGGTTGTCTCAGATCTTAAGAAACCTTCTTTATCTGCATCCAATATTGCTACTAAACTTACCTCTGGAATATCTAGCCCTTCTCTTAATAAATTGATTCCAACTAAGACATCAAATTTACCTAATCTTAAATCACGAATAATTTCTACACGTTCAACTGTATCTGTATCTGAATGCATGTACCTTGCTTGTATTCCATTTTCATTTAAGTAATCTGTAAGATCTTCGGCCATTCTTTTTGTTAATGTTGTAATTAAAACTCTTTCTTTCAATGCAACTCTTTCATTACACTCACCAATTACATCATCAATTTGAGTGGAAGCTGGTCTTATTTCTACGTCTGGATCAGTTAGTCCTGTAGGTCTAATAAGTAATTCAACTAGGTTATCTTGATGCTCTTTCTCATATCGACTTGGTGTGGCTGATACATAGACCCTTTGAGAGGCTAAAAGCTCCCATTCCTCGAACTTTAGAGGCCTATTATCCATAGCTGAAGGTAGTCTAAAGCCATATTCTACAAGGGTTTCCTTTCTAGAACGGTCTCCTTTGTACATAGCGCCTATTTGAGGCACAGAAACGTGTGATTCATCGATAAAAACGATGGCATCTTTAGGAATATAATCAAATAAACAAGGTGGGGATTGTCCTGGATTTCTTCCAGAAAGATATCTTGAGTAGTTCTCCACTCCCTGACAATAACCTAGCTCTCTCATCATCTCTATATCGTAATTAGTTCTTTCTTCTAGCCTTTGGGCTTCTACAAGCTTATTAATTGATCTTAAGTAATCTAAACGTTCTTTAAGTTCCTCCTTAATACTATCGATACAATTTAAAACTGTTTCTTTTGGAGTTACATAATGTGTTTTAGGAAAGATGGTTGCTCGAGGCACTTCTCTGATAATAGCCCCTGTTAATGGATCAAACCAAGATAGCTTTTCAATTTCATCACCAAATAATTCTATTCTTAGCCCTTCACTATCTGAATCAGCAGGGTAGATATCAATCGTATCTCCTCGAACTCTAAAAGTTGCCCTTCTAAAATCTAAATCGTTCCGAGTATATTGAAGAGATGAAAGGCGACGGAGTAAATCTCTTTGATCAATAATGTCTCCTCTGTCTAAATGAACTACCATTTTGAGATAAGACTCAGGAGCTCCTAATCCATAGATAGATGAAACAGTCGCTATAACAATAGTATCTTTTCTTTCTAGCAAAGCTTTTGTTGCTGATAAACGCATTTGCTCAATGTGTTCATTAATAGAAGCATCTTTAGCTATATAAGTATCAGAAGTTGGGACGTAAGCCTCAGGTTGATAATAATCATAATAAGAAACAAAGTACTCAACAGAATTCTCAGGAAAGAAATCTTTAAACTCTCCATATAGCTGTGCAGCTAATGTTTTATTATGGGCCATAATAATTGCAGGTCTCTGAGTCTCCTCAATAACCTTAGCCATAGTATAAGTTTTACCAGAACCAGTGACTCCTAAAAGTGTCTGGTGAAGCAATCCATCATCTAATCCGCTGGTTAAACTTTTTATAGCATCAGGCTGAGATCCTGCTGGCTCAAAATTAGATACAACCTTTAGTGTTTTTGTCATTTACTTATCTATTAAAAATTACTTATAATGCACGTCCGCGTTCCCGAATAGCTCAGCGGTAGAGCAGTTGACTGTTAATCAATTGGTCGTTGGTTCGATCCCAACTTCGGGAGCCACTTAAGCTCTTATTGTACATTCATGATCATAAATTTCTTGATCAATTTAAAAAGATTTTCTCTTGTGTTTGAAAAAGAATTTTTTAATTGCTTATCAGAATAATTTTCATTTGCAGGATCTTCATTTAACCAATGAAGGTTATTAGCATCTGATCCTAATACTGGACATACTTCTTCTGCACAAAGTGTTATTGCATAGTCTAAATTATCTATAAAATTCTTATCTAAATCATCTATAGATTTAGAATACTGATCACGAATATCGATACCTATATCATCCATTGCTTGAATTGCATGAGGATGAATCTCTCCTGAAGGAATAGATCCAGCACTTTGGATGTTATGTTTGTTACCTAGCATTGATTTAGCAAGCCCTTCTGCCATTTGGCTTCTAGCTGAATTAGCTACGCATAGAAAAAGTATATTCATAAATCATAATTGAGCATTTAACTAATAAAGAGTATCTTATAGTTAATAGAGGTAATCAATATTGTGAAGCAACAATTCACTGTTAAATCAATGCTTAGAGGTCTTAATGGCAAGCTAGGCGAAGATGACTATGTTGAGCCCCTTGAGATTCTTATTCATTCATTAAATAAACATAATAAATTTAATCCCTTTGGAAAGATTGCATTTAATCATCAGTTAAAAAGTAGACTTAAAGTGAGAAGAGATCTTTATAACTTGCATCAAGAAAATAATTTTACTGATCCAGCAGATCCTGTTTTTGTAATAGGATTACCGAGATCTGGAACTACTTTATTGTTTAATTTATTGTCTCTTGATAGTTCTCATAGGTCGCCATTGTATTGGGAGATTATGCATCCTTTTCCGATGGTAAAAAGTAGTAGAGAAAAGATAAAAAGAGAGAAAAAGACCAATAGAGAACTTACATTGGCTAAGACATTAATACCAAAACTTAGAGAGATGCATACTATAAGAGCAAATAGTCCAGAGGAGTGTGAGCAAATAGCTACAATAAACGTTAAAAGTTTTGTTTATATGTGCATGGCTGATGTTCCAGAATATGTAGAGTATTTAAAAAACTGTCCTTTTGATTCAGTATTTATGTGGCATAAAAGATTCTTTCAGGCGTTGGAAATAAATGGGCGACCAAAAAGATGGCTCCTAAAAGATCCAAGTCATATTGGACATCTTCCAGAAATACTTAAGACATATCCTAAAGCTAAGTTTATTCATATACATAGAGATCCGACTGAAGCAGTGGCATCTTTTTGTAGCTTAACTAAAAATATAAGATCCTCCTTTTCAAAAAAAGTGAATACTAGTGATATTGGGAGCACTGTTATAGATTTCTGGAAACACAACCTTAATAAAGGCATGGAAGATAGAAAAAATTTATCTTCGAATCAAATTGTAGATATTAATTATCAAGACTTTATTGCAAGTCCATTAAACCAGGTTAAGTCTGCCTATCTTCAATTAGGTTTTGATATGACAATTGAAACTGAAAATAATATTGAGAACTATCTTTCTCAAGGTCAAACAACATCTAAATCATTGCATCGATATTCATTAAAGGAATTTGGTTTGAACGAAAAAAATGTAAGGGATGAATTTAGAGACTACATGCTTAACTATGATTTTTAATGATAAAATCAACTTTTTAAATTTAAAGCTAAGTCTGTGAAAAATAATAATATATACAAACTAGGTTTATGTACTTTTGCTCTCACATTTGTACTTAATTCTTGTTCTAACAAAAGCGATGAAGCTGAAATGCCAATTATTCAGGAGACGAGCATGACACAAGTTACTATAAAAACTTCCGTTGGAGATATTCATTTAGAACTAGACGGTGAAAAAGCCCCTATTACTGTTGAAAACTTTGTTGCAATAGCCAAGTCTGGTTATTACGACGGAACTATCTTCCACAGAGTTATTAATGGCTTCATGGTTCAAGGTGGCGGCCTTAATGCAGACATGAGCAATAAGTCTAGTGGCACTGCTCCAATTCAAAATGAAGCAAATAATGGTCTAACAAACGATCGTGGAACTGTTGCAATGGCAAGAACTATGGAACCTCATTCAGCTACAGGTCAATTCTTTGTAAACCATAAAGATAATGGTTTCTTGAATCATACTGGAGAAAACTCACAAGGATGGGGATATGCAGTATTCGGTAAAGTAACTGAAGGTATGGATGTAGTAGATGCAATTGCTGATGTTGAAACTGGTTCTACTGGCGGACATCAAGATGTACCTGTTGAAGTTATTACTATTGAATCGGTAACTGTTGCTGAATGAAGCCTCGCTTTATATCAGATATACATTTAAGCGAATCACAACCACAACTTACGCAAGCTTTCTTTAGATTCTTAAATGAGTCTAAAGAGACCTGCACTCATCTCTATATTTTAGGCGATCTATTTGAAAGCTGGATTGGAGACGATGATAACTCACCTCTCTACAATGAAATTAGAGAAGCTCTTTTATCTTTTACAACCAATGGCCCAGAAACTTTCTTTATGCATGGTAATAGAGATTTTTTAGTTGGTGAATTGTTTGCAAAAGATACTGGTATAAGTATTCTCCCCGATCCCTATACTTTAGAAATTAATGGCCAGAAAGTTGTTCTTAGCCATGGCGACTTCTTGTGCACTGATGATAAAGAATATATTGATTTCAGAAACCAAGTTAGAGAAAAAGATTGGCAGTCTAATTTTTTAAGCAAAAGTCTTGATGAGCGTAAACAAATTGCTGCTGACTTAAGAACAGGTAGTAAAGAGGCAACTTCTAAAAAATCAAAAGCTATTACCGATGTAAATGAGCAATCAGTTTTAGGTTTTATGAATGAACATCAACCCGACCTATTTATTCATGGCCATACTCACAGGCCTAATATTCATGATGTCGAATCTTCTAAAAGAGTTGTTCTTGGAGATTGGGGAAATCATGGATGGGTCCTAAATATTAATGATCAAGATTTTGATTTAGAAAAATTTTCTATTTCCTAATTACTTCTCTTTTCTATTAGCTACAGATATTAAAAACAATAATACTGTCATTGCGAATGCCATCGAAGCTAGCTCTGATCCTGGAGTAAGATCATTGTTATATAGGCCTACAACGGTTATATCTTCCCTAATAAAGGGATAAATAAATAATCTCTGCCCCCAATCGATCATCCAAAATATATTCATCAAAGGTATAAGAGATTTATATTTAAAAATTACTGTCCAACATACAAGACAAAAAAGAAGCTGAGCCGACCCCCACATTGAGAAAAATCTATAGATCACCGGCATTGGATCAGGGTCGCCAGTTAAAACAATAAAATTTGCAATACCATGAAAGCCCCAAGACTCAAAAAACATATGTACGATAGATCTCCAAGTCATAAGCGCTGTAAATAATACAAAGGCCCACAAAGCAATTTTTGGGCTATTAAGCTCATTATTGGCTACCTTAGGTAATACTTTAGAAAAATCAAACATAGGTTTATCTTACACAAAATTATCTCAACATAGTGATCATAATTCTGCACATTCATTGATAGATAAAAAAGATATTGTCGTCATTTAATTTATACTGTATATTTGTACAGTACTAATAAAAAACCCTTATGAAAGTTAACTACATCGGAAAAATCTCTGAAGAAAATCTGCCGGCCATATTTGTCCCTTATTTTCTTGAGTCAGTGCATGCAGGGTTCCCCAGCCCTGCAAGTGACTATATAGAGAGTCCAATAGATCTTAATAAACATCTTATTAAAAATGGTGCTGCAACTTTCTTAGTTAGAGCTCAAGGCCAATCAATGATTGGTTCTGGAATTACAGATCAAGCGGTACTTGTTGTTGATAGAAGTGTGAAGCCTGCTCATAACAGTATTGTAGTTGCCTCTATTGACGGAGAATTTGTATGCAAGCGTTTAAAGCTCAAGCCAAAGATGTGTTTGATGCCAGATAACCCAGACTACCCTCCTATCTTTATTAATCATGGTCAAGAATTAGAAATAGTAGGAACTGTTACAGCAGCTATTAATAAATTCTAATGGCTTTGGCTTTAGTTGATTGCGAAAGCTTTTATGCTTCGTGCGAAAGAATCTTTCGCCCTGATCTAAAAAATATTCCTATAGTTGTTCTCTCTAATAATGATGGTTGTGTTATTGCAAGAAGTACTGAAGCAAAGAAAATGGGAATTGGCATGGGAGTTCCTTGGTTTAAAGTGAAAAATGATTTTCTCAATCAAGGCGGTCAAGTTTTCTCATCTAACTTTACCTTTTACGGAGATATGTCAGCCAGGGTTATGAATATTCTAGAAGGCTTTGTTCCTAGAGTAGAGATTTATAGTATTGATGAGGCTTTTTTAGACTTAGATACTTTAGAGCAAAACTATAATCTATATGATTTTAGCTGCCATATGAGAACCTTAGTAAAGCAATGGACTGGTGTCCCTGTTCGTATTGGCATCGCCCCAACTAAAACTTTAACTAAAATAGCTCTTAACGAGGTTAAGAGACTAAATACTCCAACAAAGGTTCATAGACTCTATACAACAGATGAAGTTAGGCATGCTTTGGCTAATACGCCTGTCCAAGATGTCTGGGGAGTTGGCAGAAGACTTAACGAACATCTCAATAAAGCTAAAATTACAAATGCTCTTCATCTGGCAGATATAGATCCACAACATATCAAACGTAAATTTAGTGTTGTCTTGGAGAGAACAGTTAGAGAACTTAGAGGTCAAAGGTGCCTCAATATAGAAAATAGTATTACGGCAAAAAAACAAATTGTAGTTAGTCGTAGTTTTGGAACCAGAGTGACTAATTTGGAAACCCTAAAACCTATAGTGAGTAACTTTGCAGTAAGAGCTTCTGAAAAATTAAGAAATGAAAAGCAAAAATGTTCTCAAGTTTCAGTCTTTGTTCGGACTAGTCCTTTTAGAGATCACAAACCTCAACATACTGGATATAAAACCATAGAACTCTTTACTCCCACTAATGACACGAGAGACATTTTAATTGCAGCGAAAAGAGCTTTAATGCCAATCTTCAGGTCAGGCTATGATTATGCAAAAGCAGGAATTTTATTAAGTAGGTTCTCAAACGAAACATCAAAACAATATTCTTTATTTAAAGATCCTAATGATCCTAAAGAAGATTCAAAATTTATGAAATATATAGATCGATTAAATACTTACGAAACTCAAATTTATTTTGCTTCACAGAATACAAATCAATGGTCGCCCATGAAACAAAATATGACATCTCCTAAATACACAACTAACTGGTATGAGCTACCAAGAGCAAATTAAATGAGAATGATTATCAGAACGATTATCATTAAATAAATACCTTATATCAGTGCTTTACATATTAATATAAATATCTTATATTTATCGAAATCAAATCATTATTTATACACTTAAGGAGCAAAATAATGCCAATGCAAGAGATGAATCAAGAACAGGTATGTGAAATATTAAACGAGATAATGGAGTCTGAATTAGCTGGAGTTGTTAGGTATACCCACTCCTCTATGATGGTTACAGGACCTTATCGTTTACCTATAGTAGCTTTCCTAAAAGAACAAGCTGCAGAATCATTAGTTCATGCTCAACAGGCGGGAGAAATGATTGCCGGATTGGATGGCCACCCGAGTCAAAGAATAGCAAAAATTGAAGAAACAAATCGACACTCTATTGAGGATATTTTAGAGGAAAGTCTTGAACATGAAATCTTTGCTCTGAACCTTTATAAAAAATTATTAGAAGCAGTAGAAAATAGATCTGTATTTGTAGAAGAGTATGCAAGAGGAATGATAGCTGAAGAAGAGCAACATTCTTTAGAGCTTAAAAGAATGTTAAAAGATTTTGGATAGAAAAATTATTTCGCTTGGAAATATCTTTGATGGTGCGCTTCAGACAAATCTAAAAGCTCTTGATTGATTTCGTCTTTAATAGTCTTAGAATCATATTTTTTTAAAGCGGTTATACCAAATTGATTTAAATCAATTGATTGAGAGCCAGCTGCTCTAAGCAAGTCAAAAATCCAAGTTAAAGAATCTAATGAATTATTATAATTAATGGCATTATCTTTAAGCCTTAAGGCGAAAAGTTGTTCGTCCTCAATTTTAAATCTATCTTTAAGAATAATGATCTTAAATTTTTCTAATCTATCATTAACAAAAGCTCTTTCTTCCATTGAATATTTAGGCCAGCTAATAATCTCATGCACAAATCTTTTGCAGCCTTTGCATACGTCATCGCCGTATGTTGTAGAGCAAATACCCAGACAAGGAGTTGTAGATCGGTTTTTATGCATAATTAAACAAAATAATAACTCATTTAGAAATAAAAACTGCTATTTAGTGGAAGCCTTTTGTGTAGAAGAGTAAAATGTGTCACGGAGAGAGGACATGTTAAACGAATACAAAGCACACGTAGACGAAAGAGCAGAACAAAATATACCGCCACTACCTCTTGATGCAGAACAAACTGCAAAGTTAGTGGACCTTCTAAAATCTGATCATGATGAATCAGATTTCCTATTACATCTATTTAAAGAAAGAGTTCCTGCAGGTGTTGATCAATCTGCTTATGTAAAAGCTGCTTTTTTAGCTGACTTAACTACTGGTAAAGCTGAGAGTCCTTATATAACAAAAGTAGAAGCGGTAGAGATACTAGGCACAATGCTTGGTGGATACAATATTGCTCCACTTGTTGAATGCCTAAAAATCGATGGGCTTGGAAATGCTGCTGCAGATGCCCTAAGCACAACATTATTAATATTCGATGCGTTTAATGAGATATTTGAACTATCCAGTACTAATGAACATGCAAAAAGAGTTGTTCAATCATGGGCTGACGGTCTTTGGTTTACTCAAAAGCCTGAAGTCCCTGACACAATAAAACTAACTGTATATAAAGTTAGTGGTGAAATAAATACAGATGACCTATCGCCTGCAACTGATGCATGGTCAAGACCAGATATACCATTACATGCACTAGCCATGTTTAAGATGCCAAGGGAAGGATTAGATACTCCTCTTGAAACAATTGAAGAATTAAAGAAAAAGGGAAACCCTTTAGCTTTTGTTGGTGATGTTGTTGGAACTGGTTCATCAAGAAAATCAGCAACTAATTCAGTTTTATGGCACATGGGAGATGACATTCCATGTATTCCAAATAAAAAAGAAGGTGGATTTTGTTTTGGTAGCAAAATAGCTCCTATCTTTTTTAATACTATGGAAGATTCTGGATCCTTTCCTATAGAGTTCGATGTTTCTGTTCTTGAGATGGGACAAGAAATTATCCTAAAGCCCTATGAAGGAAAAATTTTAGATGCCTCAACCAATGAAGTTCTTACAACTTTTGAATTAAAGACAGAAGTTTTGCTTGATGAAGTAAGAGCTAACGGACGAATACCTTTAATTATTGGACGTCAATTAACTGACAAGACAAGAGAGTCTTTAGGAATAGAGCCTTCAAAAGTATTTAGAAGACCGGATGCAGAAGATGCTTCAGATAAAGGCTACACATTAGCTCAAAAGATGGTTGGTAAGGCATGTGGAGTTGAAGGTATTAGACCTGGAACATATTGTGAACCAAGGATGACAACTGTTGGCTCTCAAGATACAACGGGCCCAATGACTAGAGACGAACTAAAAGAATTAGCATGTCTAGGCTTCTCTGCTGATTTAGTTATGCAATCATTCTGTCATACAGCTGCTTATCCAAAACCTGTAGACATAGAAACACAACATAATCTTCCTGACTTTATTATGAATCGTGGAGGAGTGTCTTTAAGACCAGGTGATGGAATTATTCATTCATGGCTTAACAGAATGTTACTTCCAGATGGCGTTGGTACTGGTGGTGATAGCCATACCAGATTTCCAATAGGAATAAGTTTTCCTGCAGGATCTGGGCTAGTAGCTTTTGCTGCTACCTTGGGTGTAATGCCTCTTGATATGCCGGAATCTGTATTAGTTAGATTTAAAGGTGAAATGCAGCCAGGTATTACATTAAGAGATTTAGTTAATGCAATTCCTTATGCAGCAATTCAAAAAGGATTATTAACAGTCGCTAAAGAAGGGAAGAAAAATATATTCTCTGGTAAATGTTTAGAAATTGAAGGTCTGCCTGATATGAAGGTTGAGCAAGCGTTTGAGCTTTCAGATGCATCAGCAGAAAGGTCAGCTTCCGGTTGTACGGTGAGGCTAAATAAAGAACCAATCATTGAATACCTTAAATCTAATATAGTTATGTTGAGATGGATGATTGCCAGTGGCTATGGTGATCCAAAAACTTTAGAAAGAAGAGCTCAAGCAATGGAGGAATGGATTGAGAATCCAGAACTTCTAAAGCCAGATGAAAATGCAGAGTATGCTGAAATTATTGAAATTGATTTAAATGAAATAACTGAACCTTTATTAGCATGCCCTAATGATCCTGATGACATTAAACCTTTGTCTGAGGTAGCCAATACTGAGATTCAAGAAGTTTTTATTGGCTCGTGCATGACAAATATTGGTCATTTTAGAGCTGCTGGAACATTATTAGAAAAATATAATGGAACTAAGGCAAGGCTTTGGGTTGTACCTCCAACAAAAATGGATGAAAAACAATTAATGGAAGAAGGCATATACAACATTTTTGGAGTTGCAGGTGCTAGAACAGAGTTACCAGGTTGTTCTCTATGTATGGGAAATCAGGCGAGAGTACTAGCAAATTCTACTGTTGTATCGACCTCAACAAGAAACTTTCCTAACAGATTAGGTGACGGTGCTAATGTGTTTTTAGCTTCTGCTGAATTGTCTGCAATTGCCTCGATTTTAGGTAAGTTACCAACAGTTGAGGAATATCATAAATATATGGAAGACATTAATCCCCTTTCAGATGATATATATAAGTATCTTAACTTTAATGAAATTGATACTTATGTGGAAAGTGCAGATTCGGCTAGCATCTCTGCAGTAAATATTGTAAATCCTTCTTAGATATCTAGGCTTTAGCCGCTTTTTCTCTTTGAGCTTTAACCTCATCCTGTCTAGAATTTTCTAAATCTTTAAGATAGTTCTCACCAAGCGGTGTAATGTAGTTTCCTGTAAATATAGAGGTTTCGAATTCTTTAATATCAGGATTGCCAACATGAACAGTATCTATTAAGTCCTCTAAGGTTTGATAGACCAACCAGTCTGCACCTATTTCTTCTGCAACTTCATCATTGGTTCTGTTTGCTGCTATCAGTTCACTTGTGTCAGGCATATCAATACCATATAAATTTTGATATTTTATTGCTGGGGCTGCAGAAGCAAAATAAACTTTTTTAGCACCAGCCTCTTTCGCCATTTCAATAATTTTTTTACTAGTCGTTCCTCTAACAATTGAATCATCAACTAATAGAACATTTTTGCCAGCAAATTCTAAATCTAGAATATTTAGTTTTCTTCTTACTGATTTTTTTCTTTCTTCTTGATAAGGCATTATAAATGTTCGCCCTATATATCTATTTTTTACAAAACCTTCCCTATATGGAACATCTAAATCAACAGCTAATTGTAAAGCTGAAGTTGAAGAGCTATCAGGTATAGGAATGACAACATCAATATCATGATCAGGATTGATAGACTTTATTAACTTTGCTAATTTGGAGCCCATTCTCATTCTGGCTTTGTAGACAGAGATTTCATCAATTTTTGAATCAGGTCTAGAGAAATAAACAAATTCGAATATGCAGGGTCTTTTCTGAGGATTCTCAGCACACTGTTGAGAGAATAAGTTTCCTTTTTTATCAATAAAGATAGCTTCTCCAGGCTCTACATCCCTAAGCTTATCAAAACCTTGGGACGTGAATAAAGCATCCTCTGATGCAACTATATACTCATCTCTTTCCTTACCTTTTCTTATACCTATTGAGAGAGGTCTTATCCCATTATTATCTCTAAAGGCTAATATTCCATGTCCAGTAATTAAAGCAATTACAGCATATGCTCCGTCGCATCTTCTATGAGTTTTTGAAACAGCCTTAAAGACATGTTCAGCTGATGGATATATTTCTCTTTGTTTGGCTAATTCATGAGCAAATATATTCAGGAGAACTTCTGAATCAGAATCTGTATTAAGGTGTCTCATCTCTGCATGGAATAACTCATTTGCTAATTCTTTTGAATTAGTAAGGTTTCCATTATGTGCAAGACTAATACCGTATGGAGAATTAACATACATTGGCTGAGCAAATTCTTTTCCGGTTCCCCCAGCTGTTGGGTATCTCACATGGCCTATTCCATAATTTCCAATTAGTTTTTCCATGTGACTTTGTTGGAATACATCTCTGACATATCCCATTGATTTTCTACTACTTAGTTTGTCTTCGGAATCACAAACAACCATGCCAGCAGCATCCTGACCTCTATGTTGAAGCATTAAGAGTGAGTCATATATTTCTGCAGCAACATTAGTCTCTGCAGAAATTCCAACTATTCCACACATTAGGTTTCCTCTTGAATAGTATTTAAGTCTTCAGATTCTTGGATTAAATTTTCTTTGATTGGCTCAATTACTTCCATAGCATCTTCGACAATATCCGTATTATCTATTAAATCTCTTAAATAAGCTTCTATCTGAGGTGCATATTTTTCTATTATTGGTGTTATTTTTGAATTGTTAATTAAATCTGTCGATTTAATACTGGCTGGAAGAATTAAGAATATTACAAATAAAACTATTGAGCCTCTAGCCAAACCAAATAAAACTCCTAAGAATTTATCAAAACCTGAGGCACCAGACCATTTAATTAATGTTCCTATAAATTTTATTACTATGCCGCCTAAAATAATACAGATCATAAAGACGACTACGTATGAGAGAATTTTGGAAATCTCTGGGTTACCTACATATTCATTTATTTTTGGTGTCGCAAGAAATTCAAGACTGACTGCAGCAACAAAAGCAACGATCCATAAGAATAAAGATAAGAATTCTTTTGTGAAGCCTCTTGCTAGAGATATCAGACCTGATGCTGTTAACACTACTAATATAAACCAATCAGCAATGTTTAAACCTAAAGCTTCCATCTAGATACCTCTCCGTTTTTTGATTCAGAGACTTTTTGAATCAAAGAAATATTATCTTTAATATCATCTTCTTCAAGAAAAGGTCCTACATAAACTGCATGGAGATCTTTTTTAGACCCAAATGTTTCTGTAAAAGATGGGAAACCACCTTCGTTTATTTTAGTTACCATATTTAATGCATTTTCTTTTGAGGATAATACGTGCACTCTTATAACAAAAAGATCAAAATCAGATTCACTTATATTTGATAACTTTGATTCAATATTTTCATTAGCCAATTCAGGTTCTTTTTCAATTAGTGGTTTATCTTTGAGTGACTCAACTACTTGATTTACATTTTGAGTATTCTCTTCAGGAGTGAAGACTTTAAATTCTTGTTGATAATCTATCTGAGGAGTCAAAACAAAAAATAACAATACTAATAATGATGTAATACTAAAAAATAAACCTACTATTCTTTCTTTATTCATTAATTTTTATATATTTTTTTTAAAAGACTATGGACTTTGGTTCTTATATTTTTCCTATGAACAATCATATCAATTGCTCCATTTTTTAACAAAAATTCTGATTTTTGAAAATCTTCCGGTAAATCTACTCTAACAGTTTGTTCAATTACTCTTCTGCCAGCAAAACCAACAAATGCCTCAGGTTCAGCTATATTTATATCTCCTAACATTGCAAGGCTTGCAGAAACACCACCATAGATAGGATCAACCATTACTGAAATATATGGCAATTTGGCTGCTTTTAACTTTTGAAGTGCTGCTGAGGTTTTTGCCATTTGCATTAATGAAATCATTGATTCCTGCATTCTTGCTCCACCACTAGTAGAGAAACAAATAAACGGACAATGGTCCTTAATGGCTTTATTGATGCCTTGAACAAACTTTTCTCCAACAACACCCCCCATTGACCCACCCATAAACCTAAATTCAAATGCTGCTGCAACAATAGGCATGGTATCTAAATAACCTTTACCAACAATAATAGCTTCATTCTCTCCAGTAGAAGCAACTGCATCTTTAACTCTTGATGAATAATATTTAGTATCTTTGAACTTTAAATGATCCTTCGTTTTAATATCTTTACCAATTTCATCAAGGAAACCGTTATCAAGAAATATTTCTAATCTCTTTCTGGCTCCAATTCTTAAATGATGATCACATTTAGGACATACGAATAAGGATTTTTCTAGTTCTGGTGCATATAGGACAGATTCACAAGATGGGCACGAACTCCACAATCCGTCTGGCACTTTACTTTTTGACTTTGAGGTAAGTATTGAAGGTATGAGCCTTGTTAACCAGTTCATGATATAGCTGCTTTCATCTCCTTAAGATAATTACTTATTCTACCAAATTCTTTTGATTTAGACTCTTCATCTATCATCTGAACAATAGAAGAGCCAATTACAATACCATCAGAACACTCAGCTAGAGTTCTTGCGTCGTCAGTTGATTTAATTCCAAATCCAGCCATAACAGGTAAATCAGAATAATTTTTAATTTTATTAATGTTCCCTTTGATTTCGTCTAAGTCTAGGTTCGAGGATCCTGTAACTCCTCTAAGATTTACATAATAAATAAAACCAGAACTATTTTTAGCAATCATCTCTGCTCTATTTTCTTTTGTTGTTGGAGAAATTAAAGAGATTGTATTTATATTTGGATTATCTATACCGTAATTCTTTAAGTTTAGCTCTCCTGGAACATCAACAACTAAAATAGAATCAATACTGCCTCCATCGGAAGATTGAACTAAATCAATATGTGAAATAAAAGTATTAAGATAGCCCATTAAGACTATTGGAGTATCTGTATCTTTTTTTCTGAAATCAGATACGAGATTAAGAATCATTTTTAATGATATATCATTTTTTAGTGCTCTATCATGAGCTCTTTGAATTGTTGGTCCTTCTGCAATAGGGTCAGTAAATGGAACTCCTATTTCTATAACATCAACACCAGAATCCACAAAAAGATGCATCAAATCTAAGGTAACTTCAATTTCTGGATCGCCTGCTACAAGGTAAGCAACTAATGCCTTTTGATTATTTTTTTTTAGGTTTGACAGAGTTGATGTCAGTCTGTTCAAAACTTTATTCCATCGATTTCAGCAACTGTATTGATATCTTTATCCCCTCTTCCTGAGACATTTACTACCACGTTTGCTGTTTCATCTAACTCTTGCATAAGTGTGTCTAAGTAAGCAAATGCATGAGCTGTTTCCAGTGCAGGCATGATTCCTTCTAATTCAGTTACTTCATGAAAAGCTTTTAATGCTTCATCATCACTTACTGCAACATATTCTGCTCTACCTACATCCTTTAACCATGAATGTTCAGGACCAACACCAGGATAATCCAAACCAGCTGAAACTGATTTTGTATCTTTTACTTGACCTGCATCATCCTGCATTAAATAACTTCTAGCCCCATGAAGGACTCCAGGAGTACCATCATTAAGAGGAGCAGCATGTTCTCCAGTTGAAACGCCCTTTCCTCCAGCTTCTACACCTATTAATCTGGTTTCATTAATATCAATGAAAGGATGGAATATACCCATAGCATTTGAACCGCCACCTACACAGGCCACTATTGCATCAGGCATCCTGTTAAAGCATTCTTTTGATTGTTGAATTACTTCCTTGCCCACAACTGAATTAAAATCTCTAACTATCATTGGATAAGGATGAGGTCCTGTTACGCTTCCAATAATATAGTAAGTATCATCAACATTTGTTACCCAATCCCTTAAGGCTTCGTTAAGAGCATCTTTCAAAGTTGCTGAGCCTGAATCAACAGCGTGAACATGGGCTCCAAGTAATTTAATTCGATATACATTTAGTGATTGTCTTCTGACGTCCTCTGAGCCCATATAGATATGACATTCTAAGCCCAACCTTGCTGCCACTGTTGCAGTAGCTACACCGTGTTGACCAGCACCAGTTTCAGCAATAATTCTTTTTTTGCCCATATATTTAGCAAGCAATATTTGTCCAACTGTATTATTTATTTTGTGAGCACCTGTATGGTTAAGATCTTCTCTTTTTAGCCAAATGGAACCAGCTCCATAATGTTTAGTTAATCTTTCGGCAAAGTAAAGTGGTGAGGGTCTTCCAACAAAATCAGAAAGATCTTTATAAAACTCATCTATAAAATCTTTTTTATCTTTTAATTTATTATAAGTATTTTCAAGCTCTTCTAGAGCATACATAAGTGTTTCAGGAACAAACTTTCCGCCATATTCACCAAAGAAACCTTCTTTATCTGGAAAATTAAAATTATTAGCTGCCATATGTATTTATTATTTTTAAAATATTTTTTATTAATGCAATGTCTTTAATACCTTCTTCTGATTCGACTCCAGAATTAAGGTCTATACACCAAGAGTTTGTACTTAATGCATTATGGACATTTTCAGAATTAATGCCACCTGAAAGAATAAAATATTGTTCTTTTTCTTGTAAATCATTGAGCCAGTTCCAGTCAAAAGATTCTCCAGTTCCCCCATAGATCCCCTCTTTATGATTTTCAAAAAGGATTGCTGAAGCTGAGGAATATAATTTTGTTTTTAAAACATCACTTTTCTCTTTCACCCTAATAGCCTTCCAGTATTCTAAACCAAAAGATTCACAGAAATCATTTGATTCATCACCGTGAAATTGCAATATTGGATTAGAAAAATATGATGAAGTTTTATACACATATTCTTCATCTGGATTAACGTAAACACATACCGGCTTTGTGTTTTTAAAATCTATGTCTTTAAAAGATTCTAGAAAATCAGAGTCTGCGAACCTAGGACTTTTACTATAAAAAATGAAGCCCACATAATTTATATTTAAATTAATTAATTCTTTCAATACATCTAGATTTGAAATTCCGCAAATCTTTATTTTTGATTTCTTCATATGCTTACCCTATCCAATAAATCTGATACTGGACTTGGAATATTAAAGTTTGAATCATATCTTGGCCCTAAAAAGAATAAGCCTTTTGCAGAGGCAGTCTTTCCTGCAAATGTTCTATCTTTTTTTTGAAGAATATCTTCAATTGAAAGATCTATTTCTCCTTTTGCAATATCAAGCAAAGTACCAGCCATAATTCTGACCATATTATGTAAAAAAGCATTTGCCTTGATTGTAATAAAAATAAAGTTTTTATAATCTTTTATATTAACCTCCGAGACATTTTTTATTGGGTTTCTAGAGCTGCAATTAGAGCTTCTAAATGAACTAAAGTCATGACTTCCGATAAACATCTTAGCCTGATTTTTTAATACTTTGATATCAATAGTATTATTATCCCAATGAGAAAAGCTGCTGAAAAATAATGGTTTGCTTTTTGATTTATAGACAACAAATGTATAGCTTCTATCTTTTGCTGAAAATCTTGAATGAAAATCATCCGATACTCTTGAAATACTTTTTATTGAAATAGCATCGGGTAGGTTTGAATTCATACCATCTAACCAATTTTTATCTTCTCTGTTGATGTCTGTTTCAAAATCAAAAACTTGAGAAAGTGCATGCACTCCAGCGTCTGTTCTCCCTGCATAATTAATTGAAATTTTTCTTTGAGTTATTTCCTCTAAAGCTGATTCTATTTTTTGTTGAATAGACACAGCATTCTTCTGTTTTTGAAATCCAGAAAAACTAGTTCCATCGTACTCAGCTGTAAAAGCTAGTCTCATTTTTTTAAAATCTTTTCTATAAGATTTTGAGCAGAAGTCTTAATTTCTTCGTCTTGTGATTGCTTTATCAGATCATTAAGAATACTTAGGGAATCTTCTGTATTACCCATTTCAAAATATGTTACAGCTAAATCTAATTGCTGTTCTTCATGATTATTTTTTATACTTAATCCTTTAGGCAAACCTTGTATAGATGATTTTGAATCTTGTGCTTCCTCAAAATCATATTGAATATTTTTTGTTTTTCTAGATTTCAATTGAATGTATATCAGAGCTATTAATATTCCTGATAAGACCGAGGTAATTGCTACAAATAAAAGGTCCATTAATCCAAAATTATTTTCAGTAACCGACTCATCAATTGAATTAATTTCATTAGATAGATCTTTAGCTATTTTATTTTCAATAACAACTTCCAATTGCTTTGTATTTTCCTTAATAAAGTCTTCAGGATTAGAAGCATTTTCGTTATTAATATTTATAGAACTTGGCTCTTCTTTATCCTCAACAATACCTAGTTCTGGTGGTTTCTGTTTTTTTTCAATAGATGGGGCTGTTAGTACCAATAAAGACTTTACAGCTGGAGCAATATCTATTGAGTAGGACTTATTCATTGCAAGAATTGAACTTTTGGCCTCAACACTTGATACATTGCCCATCGTTGCATATGAAGGAATAACTAAATTCTTATCTTTTCTAACTAAATTAATGTTCCCATCTATAAACGCACCCTTATTCCCCAAATAAATAGACCACATTATTTGATAAATTGAAGTGTTATTGGTTTCTTTCTTAATCTTAGAAGCAATACTCCACATAGTAGTAATTTCTTCAGCTTGAATAATATTTTGTTGAGCTAATTTTAGAGGTGCCTCTTTAACTTTCTCTATTTTAGAAATTGAATTTACATTAATAGTATTTTTTTGTTCGACAGGTTTAGGTTGAGTGAAATCATTACTAGTAGTTTTGATTCTTGAAGGCAGAAAAATAAAAATATCTTTCGCAAGATCTTCTTGCAAGACTATTTTGAAACTAAAATAATTAGATTCATATTCATTTTTTATAACAATTGAAAAAGATTTGTAATTACTAAACTCTTCTAAAAGGGTATATAAAATATTTTCTCTGGAAAGTAATTCATCAGATTTATACTCTTTAAGTATGATGTCTTCATCACTAATTTCTGTACTCTGGATTTTGAACTCTATAACCCTTTCTCCATTTGTATTTAAAAGGAGTTTTGGCGAGGATAATAAAGAATCAGCAAAAATACTTGAAGAAAAAATAATTATTAAACAGATTCTGAATTTCAACATAGCTTATTATTAAAAACTAAATTCTCTAGTATTTGAACAGCATTCAATGCTGCACCTTTTCCATAAACATTATCAGCAACTATCCACAGTGAAATCCAAGTATCGCCCTGTATCTCTTGTGATCTTATTCTTCCTACATAAACATCTTCAGTATCATTTGCTTGTTCGAATGGAGTTGGGTATTCCTGCTTGTCTGGATTATCCATAATACAGACTCCTTTTGTGCCATCTATGCAGTCAATTATATTTTCTCTTGAGGCATCATTTGTTAATTTAAGAAATACTGCTTCTGAATGTCCATTAAATACAGGAACTCTGACGCATGTAGCCTGAACATCTATATTAGAATCAAGTATTTTTTTTGTTTCCCAAACTAGTTTCATTTCTTCTTTAGTAAATGCATTTTCAAGAAAAACATCACATTGAGGTATGACATTAAACGCAATAGGTTTGGGATAGACACTATTATCAGAATTATTTTCAAAAGTTTGAGATCTTAACTCTTCAACAGCTTCCTTACCTGTTCCTGAAACTGCTTGATAAGTTGCAATATTTAAAAATTCTATTCCATATCTGTCATGAATAGGCTTTAGAGCCATTAAAAGTTGAGATGTTGAGCAATTAGGATTAGCAATTAATGTTGGCTCTATTAAATCCTTTAAAATATCTCCATTTATTTCGGGTATTACTAATGGGACATTATCGTGATATCTAAACTCTGATGATAGATCAATAACGTAGTTGCCTGCTTTTACAAATTTTTCTGCATAATTTTTTGCAACAGAAGAGCCTGCAGAAAAGATTGTGATATTTGCATCAGAGGGATTAAAGGAGTCTAAGTCTCCAATAACCAAATTTTTATTCTGAAAATTAATAGAACTTCCAACAGTTGATTTTCCTAGTGGAAATAAATTATCTACATCAATTTTTTTTTCTTCAAGCAATTGAAGAATTTTTTGACCAACAACACCAGACGCCCCTATAAGAGCAATATTAATCTTTTGTTTCATTTTTTAATATCTCAATGATTAAAGGTGCAACTTCACTCGTTTTTAAGAAATTATTATCAGTACTGATATCTTTGGTTCTGTGACCATTTGCAATAAAGGTTTTAATTGCATTATCTATGCGCTGTGCAATTTCTACTTCGTTAAGTGAGTATTTCAATGCCATAGCCAATGATGCGATCATTGCAATTGGGTTAGCTATATTTTGTCCAGCAATATCAGGAGCGCTGCCATGACATGGCTCATACATACCTTGAGAAGTGCTATTTAGAGATGCGGAAGGAAGCATTCCTATGGAACCAGATAATGTTGCAGCAATATCGGAAAGAATGTCACCAAATAGATTACTTGCTACTATGACATCGTATTGATTTGGATTAAGTACAAGTTGCATAGCAGTATTATCAGCAAGCTGATGGGATAACTCCACATCTGGATAATCTTTTGCCATATCTGAAACTATTTCTCTCCAAAATTTAGACACTTCGAGCACATTTGCTTTTTCAACTGAACAAAGTTTGCCATTTCTTTTTTGCGCAGCTTCAAATGCAACTTTGGCAATACGTCTAATTTCGTCTTCATTATAAATCATTGTATTAAATGCATAATTTGGAGACTCTGATATAACAAGCCCTCTTGGTTCACCAAAATATATTCCGCCAGTTAATTCTCTTACAATAAGAATGTCTAGATTTTCAATAATATGATTTTTAATGGGTGAAGCTGAGGCTAATTCATTAAATAAAAATGCTGGTCTTAAATTAGCAAATAATTCTAATTCTTTTCTTAGGCCTAATAATGCTTGTTCGGGTCTATGATCCCAGTCCAAATCATCCCATTGGGGTGCACCAACTGCTCCAAATAAAATAGCATCAGAAGCCTTAGCTTCTGCTAATACATCTGCAGGTAATGGTGAGCCATGCTTTTCATAAGCAGTTCCACCAACATCCATATGAGTAATTGAGAAATCTAAAGTATTTTCAATTATTAAATAATCAAGAACTTCTTGAGCAGAGGCTGTAACTTCTTGCCCTATACCATCTCCAGGAAGTATTAAAATCTTTTTAGTCATTTGCATATATCCAAGGCTTGGTCTTCATCCTGTTATCTTCAAATTCTCTAATTACATCTTTGTCTTGCAATGTTATATCAACATCATCTAGACCATGAATAATTCTTTCCAATAAATTATCTTCAACCTCAAACGAATATTCAATTGAAGCTGTTGTTAGTGTTTTAGCATCCAGACTCACTGTAATTTCATTACTTGTATCTTGAGTCTGAGAAAATAATTCTTCAATCTGCTGTTTTGATAACTTTATAGGTAAAACACCATTTTTAAAGCAGTTATTATAAAAAATATCACCAAAAGAGGAAGCAATCACTGTCTTTATTCCAAAATCTCTTAGCGCCCATACGGCATGTTCTCTTGATGAGCCGCAACCAAAGTTATCTCTAGTTAAAAGAATGCTTGCTTGATCATAAGGTGCATTATTTAAAATGAAATCTGTATTGATTTGTCTTTGCTCTTTTGTAATACCTAGTCTGCCATCATCGAGATACCTCCATCCGTCAAATAAATAATCTTCAAATCCAAATTTTTTAATAGATTTTAAATACTCGGTCGGAATAATTTGATCAGTATCAATATTATCTCTATCAATACATGCAACTAAGCCTTGGATTTGTAATTCGTTGCCTTGAAGTTTCATGAGGGATTGCTCACAGTGCCATTAATAGCTGTTAAAGCTGCCATCATTGGGCTCATTAAATGTGTTCTACCTAAATTGCCCTGTCTACCCTCAAAGTTTCTATTTGAAGTGGAGGCACATCTTTCATAAGGCTTTAATTGATCTGGATTCATACCTAAACACATAGAGCATCCTGGATCTCTCCAAACGAAACCAGCATCCTCAAAGATTTTATCAAGGCCTTCTGCTTCAGCTTGTAGCTTTACCATCCCAGAGCCTGGAACAACAATAGCCTCAGTAATTGAATCTGCAACCTGCTTCCCCTCAACAATACTTGCTGCCTCTCGGAGATCCTCTATGCGTGAATTAGTACAAGAACCTATAAAAACTTTATCAAATTTAAGATCAGTTAATTTTTCATCCTCACCTATGCCCATATATTGTTTGGCAAGTTGAATATTCTTCTTTTTATCTTCAGGAACCAGTTTTGGATCTGGTATATTGCCATCAAAGTTAACTACCATTTCTGGTGAAGTCCCCCATGTAACTTGAGATTTAATACCAGAGATATCAATAATGATTTCTTTATCAAAAACTGCATCTTGATCAGATTGTAGAGTGCTCCAGTGTTTCTCTGCTTGTTCAAGCAAATTTGAATCTAGATCACTATGTTCTCTTACATAATCAATAGTAATTTCATCAGGTGCTATTAAACCTACTTTTGCTCCGGCTTCAATTGCCATATTACAAATAGTCATCCTTGCTTCCATAGAAATACTTTCTATGTATGAACCTGAAAATTCTATAGCATGGCCATTACCGCCTGCTGTCCCAATTTTTCCAATTAGATATAAAACGATATCTTTTGAGGTAACTCCCTTTTGAGGTTTACCGTCAAAGCGAACATGCATATTTTGTAACTTAGATACTTTTAAACTTTGAGTTGCTAATACATGCTCAACTTCAGAAGTTCCTATACCCATAGCCAAGCATCCAAATGCTCCATGAGTAGAGGTATGTGAATCACCACAAACAATTGTCATTCCAGGCAGTGTGTATCCTAGTTCTGGGCCAATAACATGGACTATACCTTGATTTTTAGAGGTGATATCAAATTGCTTAATACCAAACCTATTGCAGTTTTTATCCAACTCAACAACTTGTATCTTTGAAATCTCATCCTCAATAGATTCCATATTAAAAGCTTCGCCTCTTTCTGTAGGAACATTGTGATCAGGTGTCGCAATATTAGCGTTAAGTCTCCATGGCACTAGATGTTTCTTAGCTAAACCTTCAAAAGCTTGAGGCGATGTAACTTCGTGCAAGTAATGTCTATCGATATAAAGTAGTGATTCCCCAGAATTTAGGGTGGTGATGTGATGCTCATTCCAAAGCTTGTCGTATAAAGTCTTTGGCATGTTACTTAGTAAATGGGAGTTCTTGCTTAATGTCTCCGCATTGAGCTCTGTTGCGTAATAAGTGATCTATGATCACTAAATTAGCCATGGCCTCAGCAATAGGCACTGCGCGAATACCAACACAAGGATCATGTCTTCCAGTAACTTCAATATCAACCTCTTTACCATCAGTATCAATGCTTTTACCTTTTGATTTTATGCTTGAGGTTGGTTTAATAATAAAATCTATATTGATGGCATCACCATTTGAAATGCCGCCGAGAATTCCACCTGCATTATTTGAGGAAAAGCCATCTGCTCTCATTTCGTCTCTTACTTCAGAACCTTTTAAATTTAAAATATCATCCGTATTTCCTATGGATACTGATTTAACAGCATTAATGCTCATCATAGCTTTAGCTAAATCTGCATCTAACTTATCAAAAACAGGTGCTCCAAGTCCTACAGGACAATTTTCAATAGATACTCCTAATTTAGCGCCGACTGAATTACCTTCAACTATTAAGTCAGCAAACATATTATCTAAATCGCCCAATTTAGATATATCAGCAAAAAAATATTTATTAGTATTTGCATCATTAGGGCTAATGTTTTCAGCTTTTATAGTCCCAATTTGACTTACATAACCAGTGGTTTTTACTCCAAGGCTCTCTAAATATTTTTTAGCAATAGCTCCAGCTGCTACTCTCATTGCTGTTTCTCTAGCACTTGATCTGCCACCACCTCTATAGTCTCTATGCCCATATTTAGCTTGGTAGGTTATATCTGCATGATTAGGTCTAAAAGTATCTTTTATATCTGAATAGTCTTTTGATCTTTGATCTTGGTTATAAATTATCAAACCAATAGGAGTTCCAGTAGTTTTTCCCTCAAATACACCAGAAAGTATTTCTACAGCATCATCTTCTTTTCTTTGTGTAGTAACGTCTGATTGACCTGGTTTTCTGCGGTTTAGCTCACTTTGAATATCAGCTTCGCATAGCTCAATTTGAGGAGGACAGCCATCAATTATGCAGCCCAAAGCCTTCCCATGACTCTCGCCAAAGGTTGTAACTTTAAATAATTCTCCAAATGTATTGCCTGACATGGCAAAGATTATAGTCCAAAAACGCTTTAAAACTCTATTTTATAGGTTTTAGATAAATTAGAAGTTGTTTGTATCCACAGCAAATAGTTCTTGAAAATCGGTTACTGAAGTACTTTCTAATTTTTCTTGATCAATGCAAAGCTGATAAATCTCTTCACATTTATCTGAATCATATGTGATTTCTAAATTATTCTTAAATTTCTGCTCTAGAACTGGAATACCTTCTTCTCTTCTTCGCTTGTGGCCAATGGGATATTCGACCTCTATTTCTTCGGTTGAAGAACCATCGTTAAAATGTATCTGGATTTTATTGGCTATAGATCGCTTATCAGCTTCATGATATTCATCTGAGTATCTTTTATCTTCATTAATAACCATTTTTTTTCTGAGCGTATCAATTCTTGGATCTGAAGCAATATCATCCTCATAGTCTTCGGCTATTAAATTTCCCTTCAGAAGACCAATAGCAACCATATATTGAAGACAATGATCTCTGTCAGCAGGATTATTTAGGTCACCTTCCTTTGATATTATTCGTATAGCAGAATCGTGTGTTGTTATGTTTACTGTTTTTACATCATCCAATCTTTCTATAATTTCAGGATGAAGAGCAACAGCTGCTTCTACTGCTGTTTGAGCATGAAATTCTGCAGGAAAACTAATTTTAAATAGAACATTTTCCATTACATATGTTCCAAATTTTTGAGGTAAAGAGATTTGTTTACCATCGAAAAGCACATCTTCAAATCCCCAGACTGGAGCAGATAAAGCTCCTGGATATCCCATTTCTCCAGAAAGTGTAATCATTGCTAAACGAATAGCTCTACTTGTTGCATCGCCTGCAGCCCAGCTTTTTCTTGATCCTGCATTTGGAGCATGGCGGTATGTTCTAAGGCTTTGGCCATCTACCCATGCCTGACTTACTGCATCCATGATTTGATCTTTAGTTCCACCCATCAACTTTGTTACCAAGGCTGTTGAGGCTACTTTGACTAAAACTACATGATCTAATCCAACTTTATTGAAGCTATTCTTGAGAGCAAGGACTCCTTGAATTTCATGAGTCATAATCATTGCTTCAAGAACGGTTCTCATTGTTAATGGATCTTCACCCTTAGATATTTTTTGTTGAGAAATAAAATCAGTTATGGAAAGAATGGCACCTAAATTATCTGATGGATGTCCCCATTCGGCAGCTAGCCATGTATCGTTGTAATCAAGCCATCTAATGGCACAGCCTATATCAAAGGCACCTTTTATAGGATCTAATTTAAAATTTGTACCAGGAACTCTTACACCAAATGGAACAGAGGTACCTTCAACAACAGGACCTAACATTTTTGTACATGCAGGAAATTTTAAAGCTAAAAGACCACAACCAATTGTATCTATAAGACAATTCCTGGCAGTATCTAAGGCGAGATCGGATTCAATCTCAAAATTTATAACGTAATTTGCTATCTCAGAAATAACAGAGTCATAACCAGGCCTAATATTTTGCTCAACATTAGAAGACATTTTAAGACCTATCTTCTAGATCAACCCATTCCGAGCTTTCAACTCCAATATATTCAGCACTTGGCCTAATAATTCTATTATTAGAACGTTGCTCCATACAGTGTGCTGTCCAACCTGAAACTCTAGACATTACAAATATTGGTGTAAATAGTTTGGTTGGAATCCCCATGTAAAAATAAGCTGGCGCATGAAAGAAATCCGCATTTGCGAACATATTCTTTTCATCTGCCATAACTTTTTCTACTTCTTCTGCAACTTGATATAAATCATCATTTTCATGCAACTTTGATAACTCTTCAGCATATTGCTTAATAACCGCGTTTCTTGGATCGCTAATAGAATAAACAGCATGACCAAAACCCATAATTTTTTCTTTATTATCAAGCATAGCCAGTATTTTTTGCTTTGCTTCATCTCTAGATGTCCAATTTTCAATTAATTCCATAGCTTTCTCATTTGCACCACCGTGTAAGGGACCTCTTAAAGAACCAATAGCAGCAACAACACAAGAATGAATATCCGACATAGTTGAAGCGCAAACTCTTCCTGTGAATGTAGAAGCATTAAATTCATGCTCTGCATAGAGAACTAGAGATACATCCATTACCTTTCTATGAAGGTCACTTGGAACTTTGCCATGAAGAATATGTAAAAAATGACCAGCCATACTGTCTTCATCATTTACTAAATCAATATCCATTCCTTCATGAGTAAATTTATACCAGTAAGTAACGATTGATGGCATTGTAGCTATCATTCTATTGATTGAATTTAGTTGGTTCGAAAAATCTCCTTCAGGTTCTAGATTTCCCAACATTGAAGTTCCTGTTCTCATAACATCCATAGGATGGGCATTTGCAGGTATTTTTTGAAGCACTTCTTTAAGAGCTTGAGGTAAATCTCTTTGAGATTTTAAAAGAGATTTATAATCAGAAAGCTCAGAGGAATTCGGTAATTTTTCATATAAAAGTAAGTATGCAACTTCTTCAAAAGTAGCTTTATCTGCTAGGGTTTCAATCTTGTGGCCTCTGTATGCCAAGCCTTCTATTTGTCCAACTGTTGATAATGACGTCTCTCCAGCAACTTGACCTCTAAGACCTGCACCTTCTAGTTTTTTAACCATCTTTTTTTCCTTTTCTGATATTAGTCTTTGAATAAATTATCTAATTTCTCTTCGAAACTATGATAATTTAAACGTTCATACAATTCTTCTCGGGTCTGCATTATATCTAAGAGACCATCTTGTGTCCCTTCTTTGGCAAGAGAATCGTATATTTTTTCAGATGCCTTACTCATGGCTCTAAATGCAGAGAGTGGAAATAACATCATATCTACACCAACTTCAGCTAACTGATCTTTACTAAATAATGGTGTCTTACCAAACTCCGTGATGTTTGCCAAAAGAGGTACATTCAAATTTTCTTTGAGTATTTTATATTCATCTATGGAAGTTACAGCTTCTAAGAAAATACCATCAGCACCTTCTTCAATATATTTTGATGCTCTATCAATTGCAGAATCAATTCCTTCAGATGCTATTGCATCGGTTCTTGCCATAATAAAGAAGGATTCGTCATGTCTACCATCAACAGCTGCTTTAATCCTATCTTGCATCTCATTTGAACTTACTAAAGATTTATTGGGTCTATGACCACATCTTTTTTGTGATATTTGATCCTCTATATGCACTGCAGCACAACCAGAATTAATCATTTCTTTTACAGTTCTTGATATATTAAAAGCACCACCCCAACCAGTATCAATATCAACAAGAAGTGGAAGTGAACAAGCATTCGTTATTCTTTTAACGTCTATTAAGACATCTTCCATAGTTGTGATGCCTAGGTCAGGCATTCCATATGATGCTGCTGCAACTCCTCCGCCTGAAAGATATATTGCCTGATGACCTGCTCTTTCAGCTAAAATTGCAGAATAAGCATTAATTGTTCCAGGAATAACTAAAGGCTTGTTATCTTGCAATGCTTGTCTAAATTTTTTTCCCGCTGTCATAATGCTGGGATTATAAAGGAATAAAGGACTTGTTCCCAAATTTTGAATTAACTATAAAACTTTACGCCTCGAATAATTCTATCTTTATTATTTTTACGTCTCCATCTATTTGTATCTCTTAGACTATATACGCACCCACAATATTCTTGTTGATAAAATTCTTCTCTCTTAGAAATTTCAATCATACGAGATGAGCCACCTTGTTTTCTCCAGTTAAAATCCCAATAAGCCAAATCTTCATATCTCTCAGCGGCTCTTAATCCAGAGTCATTGATTTGCTCCATATCCTTCCATCTTGAAATTCCCAAAGTTGTAGCGTAAACCCCAAAACCATTTTCTTTTGCGTAAAGTGCAGACCTTTCAAACCTCATATCAAAACATTGCGTACAACGTTTTCCTCTTTCTGGTTCGTCTTCTAAACCTTTTATCCTTTCAAACCAATTATCTTTATCATAATCTGCATCTATGCACTCAAAACCCAACTTGTCACAAAATCTTCTGTTCTCATTCTTTCTAATCTCATATTCTTCTTTTGGATGAATGTTTGGGTTATAAAAATAAACAGTCGTTTTAATTTTCGATGCAGCAAGTGCTTCCATGATTTCTCCAGCACATGGAGCACAGCAGCTATGAAGAAGAAGACTGCTGTTTTCATGAGGCATTTGAAGCTTAGGCCTCTCATAATTATTTAATTTTAAATGGTCATTCATTTTTTAAAAATCGAGTTATCTTCGATTGCACTTTCTAAGTCAATATAGTTATCAAAAGATGGTATTTCAGGATACGATGAAGAAATTTTATCTGGTGCGTTTATAAAAAAACTTTTATCTGCTACTTCAAACATTTGAAGGTCATTGTATGAATCTCCAGCTGCAAGACATCTATACCCAATAGATTGAAAGCTTTCAATAGCTTGTTTTTTAGCTTTTTTATTTCTAAGTTTATAAGAAATAATCTCATCATTAACAACATCTAGGTTATGGCATAGGAGTAAAGGAAAACCCATTTTTTCCATTAGAGGCTTGGCGATTTCATGAAAAGTATCAGATAAAATTACCACTTGAAAGTTTTGTCTTATTTTTTGTAAAAAATTATAGGCTCCAGGTAGAAGCTCTAATTCAGATGAGGCTTCTTGAATGTCAGAAAGTTTTAAGTTATTGCTTCTCATAACATCGAGCCTAAAATCCATAAGTTCTGAATAATCAGGAATATCTCTTGTAGTTTTATTGAACTCATCTATTCCAGTTCTTAAGGCTACTCTCTCCCATATTTCAGGAGTCAGTGTTCCCTCCATATCAAAACAAACTATTTCCATTTATAAATCCTATATTTATTTATTTTTTATACCATACGGTACATGACCTGAGGCAGTAGTATCTCTTGTTTCCATAATATGTTTTTTTTGATCATCAAAAAATATATCTGCTTGAAAAGATTTAAGAAACTCTTTTTTTGACATCCCACCAAGAAAAAGAGATTCATCAATTCTAACGCCCCACTCTCTTAATGTTTTTATAACTCTTTTGTCTGATGGAGCTGATCTTGCCGTGACTAATGCAGTTCTAATAGGACATTCATTAATATCAAAGTCATTTTGGATTTCATTTAATTCAACTAAAAAAGATTTAAAGGGCCCCTCTTTTAAAGCTGAAGTAGCTAAGACTTCATTTTCAATAAAAGCTTCAAGGCCTTCTTCCTGAAAAACTTTTTCTGAATCATCTGAAAAGATTACAGCATCTCCATCAAAGGCAATTTTTAATTGTCCATCATCTGATAAGAAATTATTTTCACCCTCTCTTGAGATAATAGTAGCAGCTGCAACATCACTATCTATAGCTAATTTAACGTCTTCCATACTACTTGATAAAAAAAGATGAACTCCAAAATCTTTAACATATCTATGAGGACTTTCTCCTCCACAAAATGCAGCCCTACTAATATCTAATCCATGAGCTTCAATTGAGTTTCTGATCCTAAGACCTGTATCAGATGTATTTCTTGATAGCAGAATTACTTCAATTCTTTGTCTATTTTCATAAAGAGAATTAATGTCTAATATTTTCTTTACTAGATTAAATGCCTCACCAGGATCTAATGTTTTGTCTTCATTTGCTATTTGATAATTTCTATATGAGTCTAATCCTTCAGTTTCATATATTTCATGGCTTTCATCGAGATTAAATAAAGCTCTTGAAGAAATTCCAATTATTAATTTAGATTCATTAGTCATTTTTTTCTTGATATTGATCCTAGTAAACATTATACTGTATATATATTCAGTATAATTGGAAAAATTATGAAAGACATAACCTCTCAACAAAATAAAGTACTTGATTGTATTCAAATTTATCTAAAGAAAACAGGCTTTCCTCCAACAAGAGCAGATATTTGTAAAGAATTAGGGTTTAAATCTCCTAATTCTGCAGAAACCCATTTACGAGCTCTTGAAAAAAAAGGTTTTATAGCAATTGAGAGCGGGACATCGAGAGGTATCTCAATAATAAATCCAGAAATTGATCATGAAGAAGATGAGTACCCTATTATTGGCCTAGTAGCTGCTGGGTCTCCTACGCTAGCAACTGAAAATGTCGAAAAAGTTTTTAACTGCCCAAAAGGATTCTTTGGATCTAACTTTGACTATTTCTTGAGGGTACGAGGTCTAAGCATGAAAGATGCGGGAATAATGGAAGACGATTTAATAGCTGTTAAAAAAACTCAAGATATTAAAAATGGTGACATTGTAATTGCAAGAATTGATGACGAAGTAACTGTTAAATATTTTCATAGGCATTCACCAAGTATGGTACATCTTCAGCCAGCAAATGAAGATTTCAATAATATTGAAGTTAATTTAGAAGAGACAGAATTATTTATCGAAGGTAAAAGCGTAGGTTTAGTAAGAGAGAATTAATGAAGAACTGTAGTTTTCTTAGATAATCTTTCTTTTTGGCTGTCAAAAAATTCATCAAAATCGCTGACGTTTCCGCTTACACTTTCAATTCCAGCTCTAATCATCTCTTTAGCAACAGATAATTCTTGACCTTGAAGAAACTCTTTGGATTCTGAAGAAAAGTCTATTTTGACAATTGGGTTATCATGATCATCTGACCTTCTTAAAACGATACTTCCATCTGGTAATTGAGCTAATTCTAAGTAATTTGACATAATTTCTCCGATGAGTTCAAGCTTAACACTCCTCAATAGTTTTGCGAAGCAAGAACATGAACCTTTTATAATTATCTAGTATCAAATTAAATTTTTTCAAGTTAATTGAGTCATTTGAAATAATTATTGAATCATTTACAGGATTAAGTAATTTTTTTTGCGTTTCAAAAAGGTCATTTAAGAAACCTTCAGATAATTGTTCTTTAATAATAATATTTTTAATTGCTGGTTCATTTGAAAGAAAATCCCATTTTGATAAAGTATTTAAGGAAGAAAAAGAGGCTGAATCCATACTTGTAGAAGACAAAATATCATCTGCTAGAAAATTTAGACTTTGTTCTAAAGATAAAAAAAATAAAAATTGATTGGCATTATCTGAAGATGACTTATCAAAAGTTATTTTTAAGAGGATTCCTTCACATATATCTAAATATAAATTAACTAACTCTTTTGAATCCACTAACTTTTAAGGTTTTGTACCCACTCTCCATTATTGAATAAAGCCGTCCACTTTGTCTTTTTACCATCTTTTTCAGATGCAAGATAATGAACATCTTCTGTTTTGTTGTATCTAATAACATAAGGATGCCCGTCTCTATCTTTTTCAGGTGCACTCATTAGATACGAATGTTTGTTTGAGTCGGGCAAGAACCTACAAGCTTCTGATATTTCAATATCTAAATGGTTAATTTCAGAAACTTTAGGAGCTCTAGTTTCTCTATTTTTTGGATATTTGCTTGCTGCAAGAAATAAACCTTTCATACTATCTCTTAAAAGATAATGATCTTCACATTTAACGCAGGCTAAATCAGGCATTGATATAGGCTCCATAGTTAAAGGCTTTGGTTCTCCACTTCTTTGAAGTGCTCTTGTTGTTCCACAGTTATCGTTTAAACAACCAAAATATTTACCAAACCTACCAGTTTTTAACTGCATTTCAGATCCACACTTATGACATTCAAGAACTGGCCCATCATAACCCTTGATCTTGAATAATCCTTCTTCAACATAATAACCATCACAATCTGGACTTTTCCCACATACATGCAGTTTTCTATTTTCATCTATTAAATAGTTATCCATGCTTGTATCGCATTTTGGACATCTTTTCTTAATTAAAAGATTTTCTGCCTCTTGATTATCATCAACACTGATAGCTTCATCGCCAGAAATTAGATTAACGGTTTTTTTACACTTATCATCGCCTTCATTGTCATAGCCAGAACAGCCAAGAAAGACCCCATTGGATGAATTTCTAATAACCATGCTATTTGATGAGCAATCAGGGCAAACTATATTAGTCCCTGTAGGCTTATTTGTTCTCATCCCCCCATCTTCCAAAGAGGCAGATGCTAAATCATCTTGAAATGCTTTATAAAAGTCATCTAAAACATTTTTCCAATCTAAATCTCCACTAGCTACCTGGTCAAGATTGTTTTCTAAATTTGCTGTGAAGTCATAGTTCATAATGTCATCAAAACTTTCAACAAGTCGCTCAGTAACAATATGTCCGATTTTTTTGACGAAGAATCTTCTATTTTGAATCTCAACATATCCCCGATCTTGAATGGTTGAAATAATATTGGCATAAGTTGAAGGTCTTCCAATACCTTTCTTTTCCAACTCTTTTACTAATGCAGCTTCAGAAAATCTTGCAGGTGGTTTGGTAAATTTTTGTTCAAGATTAAGCTCATCTAAAGAAAGTATCTCACCTTCAGACAATGGAGGTAATATATCGTCCTCTAGATCAATTGAATTGTTTTGAGATATCTTGGTATGACCATCAAAGACAACTTCTCTTCCTCGTGCTGAGAAAGTATATTCATCAATAATAATCTTTGCAGATGTTGAGAGATATTCAGCATCAGGCATCTGACAAGCAATATATTGCTGCCATATTAATCCGTACAGCCTTCTTTCTTCTTCAGTTGAACCAATAAGATCATCAGGCGTCATGAAAGCATTTGTTGGTCTTACGGCCTCATGTGCTTCTTGCGCATTTTCAGTACTTGAATATATTCTTGGTGCATTTGTTAGATAAGTGTCACCAATTTTTTCATTGATATAATTCCTGGCATCTTGGATAGACTCTTTACTTAAACTTGGAGCATCTGTTCTCATATAAGTAATATGTCCAGCCTCATATAATTTTTGAGAAACCCTCATAGTCCTTTTTACAGTGAAGCTCAGCTTGGTACTTGCCGCTTGCTGAAGAGTTGAAGTTATAAAAGGAGCCCTGGGCTTAACTTTAACTGGTTTCTTGGTTATTTCATTAATTTTTAATTCCATTGAATTAATTAAGGATTGAATTTTTTCTGCTTCTACTTTTTGTAGTAATGGATCAGATTTTTTTCTATTTAAGGAAAATGGAATAACTTTGTTGGTACCATTTAAGAGATTCATTGAAATTTCCCAGAACTCTTCAGGAATAAATTCTTGAATTAATCTCTCTCTTTCGTCAAGAACTCTCAAGGCTACCGATTGAACTCTTCCTGCTGAAAGTCCTCTAGCGATTTTTTTCCATAAAAGTGGGGATAATTCAAATCCAATAACCTTATCAAGAAACCTTCTTGCCCTATAGGCTTTAACTAAATCTAAATCTATTTCTTTTGGATCTGCAAAAGAGTCAATGATTGCAGATTTAGTGATTTGATTAAATCTAACTCTAGAATATTCGTATTTATCTGGTCCGAGAGCTTCTTTTAAATGCCATGCAATGGCTTCACCCTCTCTATCAAGGTCAGTTGCAAGATATATATGATCAACACCTTTAGCTGCTTTTTTTAATGCTTTTATAACTTTTTCTTTTTCTGGAATAATTTGCCAGTCAGCAACCCATCCATTATCTGGATCAATACCCA
This sequence comes from uncultured SAR86 cluster bacterium, assembly GCA_964276235.1. Lineage (GTDB taxonomy): Bacteria > Pseudomonadota > Gammaproteobacteria > Magnimaribacterales > D2472 > SCGC-AAA076-P13. The sequence goes on along the minus strand of CAXYEK010000002.1, from coordinate 43,022 downwards.
TTCTTCTGATTAATCGACTTCTATCATTAATCGACTTCAATTTCTTTTTTTCTTCGACGCTAATATCTTTAGGTATTGATGAGCGCTTTGATGATGGAGACGCTTTTTTAGGAAGATCTCTAATATGACCAACACTAGATTCTACAATAAAATCACTACCTAAATACTTTGATATAGTTTTAGCTTTTGCAGGTGATTCGACGATTACAAGTGACTTAGCCATAATTAATATTAATTTTCCTTTTTTATAAATACCATCAATTTACTAGTCTTGACAAGATAAATTTAAAAAATATTAATAACGCTTAGTATCTTTCTTAGTTCTTCTATTCCAGCTTTCTCATTCCAAAGAAAAGCTACTGATGATCTAGAAAAAACTATTTCATGAAGGCATGAAGGAAGATTTCTTAACTTATTATTTATCTCATTAAACCCATCTGAGTATTTAAGTTTGAGTGGAGAATACAAAATTAAATCGTCTTTGTCTCTAATAAAATGTGCATCTCTTAAATTAGTTGAATTTCTAACTTGATAACTTATAAGTGAAAGATCTTTATTTTTAAAAGATAAATTACCAAAACTTGAGGGTGTGATCTTTAAACCAAGCTTTAATGCCTCCATTCTTAAATGAGAGATTTCTCTTGATGACTTCGATGGAACAACAAGCCCTATAGTGCCAATTAAAAACACTATTACTAAAAGAATTATTATTAATTCCATAATCTTTTCTAGTTTAAGATTTCACTAACAATCTTCGGTCCATGAATAATAAATCCGGTATATATTTGAACAAGGGAAGCCCCAGAATTAATCTTCTCATTGAAATCTGATTCTGACATTACGCCTCCCACACCAATCAATGGTAATTTTGGATTTTTATTATTTACCACTTTGAGAGCTTCTGTTGATTTTTTCATCAGAGGTGTTCCTGATAATCCACCCTCAATAGCTTGATCTTCTTTAATCTTTAGGCAATCTTTATTAATTGTTGTATTAGAAATTATTAAACCTGACAAAGAAGACTCTTCGATAAAGTCTGCTAAAAAACTAATAGAGTCAGAGGATTCATCTGGAGATATTTTTAAGAAAATAGGGCCTTTGAAATTTTTTATTTTAGCCTCTCGTTCTATGGGCTCAGTAAGAGATTTTATATTATCTATAGTATGTAGATCTCTTAATCCAGGCGTGTTTGGTGAAGAAATATTTATTGTTATATAGTCTGCATAATCACAGACTTTTTTAAAACACTGCAAATAATCATCTATTCTCTTCTCATCTTGTGAATCTTTATTGGCTCCAATATTTACTCCAACAATACCCTTGTAATGTCTAGCCTTTAATCTTTTTACTAGGTGATCCACACCCTTATTATTGAACCCAAGTCTATTAATAACTGCATTTTCTTTAAACAGTCTAAATATTCTTGGTTTAGGATTACCTTTTTGAGGCAACGGCGTTACAGTTCCTACCTCTAAAAAACCAAAGCCAAGGGCTCCAAGACAGTCAATAAAATCACCATCTTTATCCAAGCCTGCAGCAGTTCCTAATCTGTTGGTTAATTTCATTCCCAAAAATTCAATTTCTTTATCTGTAAACTTTGGGAAAAATAAATTTAAAATCCTAAATTTATATAAAATAAATAAAGAATTAAGTGCTAATTTGTGAGCAGCTTCTGGAGGGAATAATTTTATTAATTGTAGAAGTATGTTCAAGTTTATTAAATTATTTTTTTATAAGTTATGGTTATCATAGCAAATATTATTCCTGATATAAGTCCACCAAGATGCGCAAAGTTTGCAACGTTTCCAAATCCAAATAAGTCTAAAATACCTATAAAACCTAGGATTAACCAAACAAGCATAAACAGATATATTGCTGGTGGTAATTCATATCTTTCTTGTTTAATTTCAAATTCAATCATCATACAAAAACCAAGCATTCCATAAATTACTCCAGAAAGACCTCCAAATAATGATGGCCCAGAAAAAGAATATTGGGCTAAATTTGCGCCTAGGGAAGAAATCAATAATAAAGAAATAAATAATAAATGGCCATCATAGGATTCTATTTTAGAACCTAAGACATATAGCCATAAGCAATTAAAAGCTAGATGAGCGAATGAGAAATGAATAAACATTGGAGTAACCAACCTCCACCATTCATTACTACTATAAAAAGTATCATTAAACGAAAAAAAATTTATATACCCACTGCTTAAAAGAGAGCTATCAAATTTTAAGAAAGTTAAAGGCTCGATGAGAGATATAAAACTTCCATAGTTTGATAAAAGAGCAATACCAATAGATATAAAAATTACTGGGATATGAAAATTTTTTATGTCCAATTTAATTATTGTTTTGTGAAATATCTAGACTCCAGCCTAACTTTTCTCTGCAAGCTTCAAAAAAATCATTATTTTTAGGATGGACAAGCTTAAGAGTATTTTGCATTTCTGAAATAGTTATATCTTCAAGATATGGAACTGAGAAATCATCTTGACCGTCTGCGCATATCTTTGCCGAATCTAAGGGACCTTCAATTAACTTTACTACAACTTTCTCTTTTGAGGATATGATGAATGGTCTTGCAGAAATACTTTGCGGCAGCATAGGAAGAATGGTCCAAACATCGAGACTTGGATGAATAATAGGTCCACCAGCTGATAATGCATAAGCGGTAGAGCCTGTTGGTGTCGAAACTATTAAGCCATCAGATCTTTGCTCATAAACGATCTTATCATTCACGCTCAGTCTATATCTCATTAGTTTGGCGTAGGCTCCAGAATGAATAACTATTTCATTTAAACCATAAATTGTTTGGTCTTGAATTGATGCACTCACCAAATTTCTTTCTTCAATTTCAAATTCACCATGAATTATATCTTTTATAATTGATTCAAAATCAGTAGTCTTTACATCCGTAAGAAAACCAACATTACCCATATTAATACCAAGAATTGGTATATCATTTTTTAGGTATTTTCTTGCAGAACTTAGTAAAGTTCCATCACCACCAAAAACTATAATTAAATCAATTTTTGAGACAAATTCCTCATAATTAAGCTCAACAAGATGTTCATTTTTATAACCTGAGCCCTTTTCTATAAATATAGAGGTCGAACTCTTTCTTAACGAGATCACAAGCTCATTTAATGCAGTCGCATCAATGCCATGATGAGCTTTCTCTTTAACAAATATTCCAATATTTTTAAACATGCGAGCATTATACTCTTTGAAATTAAACGAGCCCAATCAATTTTTAATTTGCTTGAGATGAAAAAAGAAAATTTATCTCTATAATGGTTATGAATTTTAATATATATGAGAATTTAAATGAGTGACTTAGACAATTTTAGACAAGAAGTTAAGGAATGGTTAGATCAGAATTGCCCTCCTTCCATGAAAAAAGGAGCTGATCCTGAAATACCTGTAGACGAAGTATGGGGAGGAAGAAAAGCGGTATATAAAAATCCAGATTCAAAAGTTTGGCTTGAAAGAATGGGTTCAAAAGGTTGGACTATGCCAACAGTTCCAAAAGAATATGGTGGTGGTGGTTTGTCCAAAGAAGAAGTAAAAGTTTTAAATGAAGAGATGTTTATAATAGGCACTAGGTCTCCACTTTTAAGTTTTGGTATATGGATGCTTGCACCTGTTCTATTAGAATATGGAACTGAAGCTCAAAAGAAAGAACATCTACCAAAAATAATTAAAGGTGAAATTAGGTGGTGTCAGGGATATTCTGAACCTGGATCGGGATCAGATTTAGCAAGTTTGGCAACAAAAGCTGAAGATAAGGGTGACCATTTTTTAGTAAATGGTCAAAAGGTTTGGACTTCTTATGCAGATAAAGCAGATTGGATTTTTGCGCTTGTTAGAACCGGTCCTATGGAACCAAAGCATGATGGTATTAGCTTTTTGTTAATTGATATGGAAACTGAAGGTGTTTCTACAAAGCCAATAACATTAATTTCAGGAAAATCGCCTTTTTGTGAAACATTCTTTGATGATGTTAAAGCATCTAAAGATAACTTAATTGGTGAACTTAATAATGGATGGACTATTGCCAAAGCCCTTCTTCAACACGAAAGAGCTTTTATTTCTAATTTTGGACTTGCTTCAGCTATGGGAAGTGGAAAGGACTTAATATCTATTGCTAAGAAACATCTTGGCGAGAAAGATGGAAAAATCAACAATGGGTTTTATAGGTCAGAAATTGCTTCTCATAAAATTAAAGAGCATGCTTTTGGCTTAACTCTCAAAAGAGCTGGTGACGAGGGCGGTAAAGCAAGTGCGACTGCATCTATGTTTAAGCTTTATGGCACTGAACATAATAAGAAAAGACATGAGTTGATGGTCGCAGCCATGGGTACTGATGGAATTGCTTGGGATGGAGATGAGTTTGATCAAGAAGATAAAGATTTAACCAGGGCATGGTTAAGAACTAAAGGAAATTCTCTAGAAGGTGGAACTTCAGAAGTTCAGCTAAATGTTATTTCTAAAAGAGTTTTAGGTTTACCGAGCTAAGATCTCATATTAATAAGGTAAAAAAAATGAAACTAATATTAAATGAAGAGCAGCAATTTCTTAAAGATACTGCTAAAGACTTTGCACAAGAAAAAACCCCTGTAAATCATTTTAGATCACTGAGAGATACCAATGATTCTCTTCTATGGGACAAAGATGTATGGAAAGAAATGGTAGATTTAGGTTGGTCAGGTATTTTAATACCTGAGGAATTTGGCGGATCTGATTTTGGAGTAGCTGGTATAAGTGTTGTCCTTCAGGAATGTGCTAAAACATTAACACCTTCTCCTCTTTTTGCTACGGGTGTATTGGGTGCTTATGCAATAACGCAATTTGGAACTAAAGAGCAAAAGGAAGAATATCTCCCAAAAATTGTTAGCGGCGAGATAACTACTGCTATTGCAGTTGATGAGTCAAGCCATCACAATCCACTTCAAACTGAAATGTCTGCTGAACTAAAAGGCGAAAAATATATTTTAAATGGTAAGAAGAAATTTATAGTTGATGGCGCTAGTGCTGACGTATTAATAGTTTTAGTCAGAACTTCTGGAAATTCAGGAGATGATACAGGTTTAACTCTTTTTATAGTAGATAGTAAAAATAAAGATTTAGAGATAATAAAATTAGATATGGCTGATTGTAGAAATTATGCAAACATTGTTTTTAATGACGTTGAAGCTTCTTTGGAAAATATTTTAGGTGATGCTGAATCGGGCGGTGAAACAATTGAACGTATTCTTGATATTGGAAGAATAGCAATCTCTGCAGAAATGCTTGGTAATGCTGAAGCTGCATTTGAAACAACGATAGATTATCTTAAGCAACGAAAACAGTTTGGAGTTCTTATAGGAACTTTTCAAGCTCTTCAACATAGAGCAGCTGAAATGTTTTGTGAACTAGAATTGACTAAGTCTTCGGTTATGGCTGCAGTTCATGGAGCAGATGAGAATTCTAATGAACTTCAAAGATTAGCCAGTCTAGCAAAGACTATTGCAGGTGAAACACTTCACTTAGTCTCTAATGAGGCCATACAGATGCATGGTGGAATAGGCGTAACAGATGAATACGATGTAGGGTTCTTCTTAAAAAGAGCAAGAGTAGCTGAGCAAATATTTGGAAGTGCTAAATTTCATACTGAAAGATATGCTAATTTAAGTGGCTTTTAGTAAGATTTTTTCTAGATGAACATAGTAAAGTTTTCGATAATAGGCTTAATTACATTTATTTTAATAATTACAAATCTTGTTTTAGGCTTTGGTCTTTTGGCTATATTGAATATACCTAGAGCATTTTTTCCTTCTAATTCTCTTAAAATTTATCTTGCAAAATTATCTAACAAACTTGGAGATATAACCGTTTATGGATGTAAAAAAATAATGTATGTAATGCATCAAGACTCTATCAAAGTTTTTGATGATAAGAATTTTGAAAAAAACTCTTGGTATATGGCGATGTCCAATCATCAATCTTGGGCTGATATCTTTATTTTATTAGCAGTGGCTAATAATAGATTGCCTCTTTTAAAATTCTTTATGAAAAAGGAACTCATATGGATTCCATTTGTATTTTTAGCCAATAAGACATTGAATATGCCATTTGTTAATAGGCATTCAAAGAAGGATTTAGATAAAAATCCTAACCTTAGATTTGAAGATTACGAAAATACTCTTAAAGCTTGCAAGAGATTTCAAAGAGCGCCATCAACTATTTTTAGTTATGCAGAAGGAACTAGAAATACTGAAGAGAAACACTTGGAACAAAAATCTCCATACAAAAATCTTCTTAAACCTCGAATTGGTGGGATGGCAACTGCTTTGTCTGCAATGCCTAACATAGATACATTGGTAGATTATTCATTGATATACAAGTCAAAAAAAAGAGGAGCATGGGCTTTTTTATGTGGGGAAATGAAAGATGTAAAAGTTCTTGTTAAAAGTCACCCTATTCCTAATAATTTAAAGAATAAGAACTATTCAAATGATGAGCAATATAGAATTGATTTTAAAAATTGGATAGAAAATATTTGGGAAGAAAAAGATAAAGAAATGGAAAAACTAAAGTATTAGTTCTTTTTTACTAATAACAAATCCATTTTGATCAACATAAACCCATTCACCGATATTAATTTCAAGATTATTAATATTAAAATTAACATTTTTTTCTCCAACGCCGACTAATTTATCAGTTTTCATTGGATATGAATTTTTTGCATACACTCCAATAGGAATTTCCTTTATAAACTCAATATCTCTAATAAAACCATTAACAAGAATACCATTCCAATTATTTTTATAAGCTTGTTGGGCTATTTGATCTCCTACCATTGAACATAGTTCAGAGCCTGTATGATTAATAAATAGAACCTTTCCTGTTCCATCTTCATGAACCATTTCTTTTACAATACTATTGCTATGCTCACATTGTGCTGTCCTTATTTCTCCACAAAACTTATCTAAACCTCCATAGGATTTTAGAAAAAGGTTGCCTATGTTTATTTCTTCTGAGTGTTCATCGCATATGTCGGGAACGGTAAAGTTATATTTTTTTTCTGTCACTATGATCTCTCAATAATTTTAAAAAATTATAAAAAGTATTATAGAATGTATTTAAGTTAATTATTAAAAAAATAAATAAATGAAATCTCCTATTTGTGAAATGTTTGATATTGAGTTCCCAATGGTTGCCTTTAGTCACTGCAGAGATGTTGTAGTTGCTGTTTCAAAAGCCGGTGGAATGGGAGTCTTAGGAGCAGTAGGACATACTCCTGAAATGCTTGAGCAAGACTTAAAATGGATTGATGATCATATTGATGGAATGCCTTATGGGGTTGATTTACTTGTTCCAAATACATTTGAAGGCAAAGGAACAAATAAAACTTCAGAAGATTTAAGAGATATGATTCCTCAAGAGTATAGAGATTTTAGAGCTGATGTTCTAAAGCAATATGAAGTAGATGGCGAAGCTCTTAGAGGTGGAAGTGAAGCTAAAGATGTTGAACTTGCGTCTGATTCCAGATTTGGTAAAAATTTAAAACAAGATGGAGCACAGAAACTTTTAGAAGTTGCTTTTTCTCATCCTATAAAATTAATAGCAAATGCTCTAGGGGTTCCCCCTAAATGGATGCTTGATATGGGTAAAGAAAATAATGTTAAAGTTGCAGCCCTACTTGGTGCTAAGGAGCATGCTATCAAGCAAGTTCAAGCTGGTGTAGATATTCTAGTTGTTTCTGGGACCGAAGGCGGCGGTCATTGTGGAAGTGTTTCTACAATGGTGTTAATACCTGAAGTAAAGAGAGCTATTAAAGAGCTGGGTGAAGTTCCAATTCTTGCTGCTGGAGGTATAGCAACTGGAGAGCAAATGGCAGGTGTTATGGCTATGGGCGCTGATGGAGTTTGGTGTGCTTCAGTATTTTTACCAACAATTGAAGCAGAAACATCAGAAGTAATTAAAAAGAAAATGGTTGAAGCTTCCTCAAGTCAAACTGTGAGATCAAAGAGCAGGACTGGAAAACATTCAAGACAACTTAAATCTGCGTGGACTGACGCATGGGAGGCTAAAGGTGCACCAGAGCCCTTACCAATGCCTCTTCAAACTATGATTAGTGAGCCTGCTCTAGCTGTTGTTAATAAGCAAGCTGAGATAGGTCATGAAGGTGCAAAAGAGCTTGCTACTTATTGGGTTGGTCAGGGGATTGGCTTGGTGGATGAAACCATAACTGCTGGTCAAACGGTTCAAAAATTCAAAGAAGAATTTATAGTGGGTTATGAAAGAATGACTTCACTTTTTGACGAATAACTTTTAATAAAAACTATAAAAATTAACTTAGATTTATACTAAATATTAAGTATTTCGTCTCTTAGCTTAAATTCTAAAACTGTTGCATTAATACAATATCTGGGCATCCCATTTGGGCCATCATCAAATACATGCCCTAAATGAATATCGCTTGATTTCGATCTAATCTCAGTTCTTTTCATTCCGTAACGATTATCTGCTAATTCGTATACAGAATCTTTAACAGGCCTTGTAAATGAAAGCCAGCCAGACTTTGAAACAAATCTATCTTTGGTATCAAATAATGGCATTCCACTTAATTTATCAATAAAAACACCGTCTGGAGTATTTTTAAATATCTCATATTCTTTGCAATACCTAGCATCAGTTCCTTCATTAAAAGCAACATTAAAAGCTTCAGTATTTCCTAACTTAAACCAACCCAGAGCTTTGTAAAAATCTATAGGTTCCATATATCCCATTTTACTAAATACCTCTTTGCCATCTTCGATGAAGATAATTGTAGGAGTGGCCCATGTTGGAGTTTCTATTTGAAGTTGCTTAAGTTGATTTGCTGTCCTTTCAACTAATGGAATAGTACCTTGATACTTGCTAGCCACATCTTTTTCAAATTTTTCGCAATAAGGGCAATACCCTTCTGAGTTAATTATTAAAATTTGTTTTCCAGCCATAAGAGATGAATTATCAATATCTTGTATATCTAACTTATTAAATACAACTCCCGTAGAATGGTCTGGACAATAGCCGTTAGGGTTTTTTGCAATATAGTCTTGATGATATCTTTCAGCTTTATAAAATTCTTTAAGCGGCTTGATAGTAGTTTGTATAGAACCGTATCCTTCAGTTGATAAGAAGTTCTTGAAATTGGTCTAAAACTTTTTGAGCAATTACTTTTTGACGATCGTCTTTAACTAAAATTATAGATCTGTATTGGGTCCCAATATCATTACCTTGTCGATTAAGTTGAGTGGGGTCATGTGATTCAAAAAAATGTTGAAGAAGAGACTCAAGGGTTACAACGCTGCTATTAAACGTTACTTTTACTACTTCTGCATGATTATTTTTATTATATTTATTCTTATATTGCGTAATAGCTTTATAGCTTGGCTTAATTCCAAAACCATCAGAATATCCTGATATGGCAGTATCGACACCATTAATTGATTCATAACCCTTTTCCGCTCCCCAAAAACAGCCAGAGCCTAAAACGATGCTATCTAGATGAGATGTAAGACTATTACTTTCTGCTAAAGATGGAAATGATATTAAGCTAAAGAGCAATAAAGATAAGTACTTGTTTTTATTCTTCATATTTATAACTTCGACTTTGTAAAAAAGATGTTCTTTCAAATAACATATCCGTCCATCTCTTTATATTGGGTTTATAAGCTTGTTCAATTCCTAAAGAGCCAGCTAGATTAATAGCATAACTTACACAAATATCAGCAATAGTAAATCTATTTGAACATAAATATTCTTTATCTTCTAAGGCGGACTCTAGTAATTTTAGTCTAGAGACGAACCATCGACTATATCCTTCTATTGCTGCATCAGCCACACCGGGCTCTTGAAATTTATAACGAAGAACAACCGTTTGAGGAAAAGTCAGTGTTGCATCAGAATGATAGAGCCAATTTAAATAAGAAGGATAATCTCGTTCATCTGGCATCACTCTTAAGTCAGTTGGTCCATATTTTTCGACTAAATATTGTGTCATAGCAACAGACTCTGTCATCTTTACATCACCATCAATTAAGTACGGAATGGTTCCAAGCATATTTACTTCTAAATATTCTTTCATAAAAACTCTTGGAGGGAACGGCATCATAATTAATTCATACTCTAGGCCCATTTCTTCAGCTGTCCATATTGGACGCATTGCTCTAGAATTTTCAGTTCCATAAATTTTAATCATATTTGAATTTAACTCGTTTTATATAATATAACTTAACTACATATATTAGGATTTATGATTTATATTATAAGTAACTCTAAAATTAAAACTATGTCTTATGAAATTGATTTTTAATAAATATTTTCTTTATAGTTATATTTTTTTGTCTTGCGCTATTTTATCAAATTGTTCTGCAGGTATCTTAGATTCAGATGATCAGTCAACTCAACAAATATTTAAGACTAAGGTTATTGATGGATATATAAGTGGTGCAAATGTTTTTATTGACATGAATTGGAACCTTAAACAAGATCTCAATGAGCCAAGTGCTTACGAAGATACAGAAAATGAAATATATTATTTTGAGGAATCGCAATTTAGCGCTATCGATAATTGGTCTATAGGTTGCAGTCAGAGACGCCCTAGAGTTGCAGAAGTTCCTGTTGGAGCAATAGACTCATCAAGAGGTGTCGTTTCTGAAGAATATGATATGTACTTTTTTCCATATCAATCTGGAGGTGGTGAGCAAGGAGAATCTCGAGCAAACGTTACACCTTTAACTTCAATATTTATAAGTTATATTTCAAGCAGTCTAGATGGATCAAATATAAGTGATGTAGATGGCTGTGGTGAAAATGCAAATGTTATTGCTAACTTGGTTATACCCAAGGTTGAAAATACTTTAAGCATACTAAGTGCTAATTTTAATATAAGTGCTTATAGTTTTTACGAAGATTTTATTGCAAGTGGAAATGAGGAGCTTCAAGCATATGCAGAATTAATTGTTGATTTTTTAAAAACTGCAACAACAGTATCTAAAATTATAGAAGACGAATATGAAATCAATTTAACAACACAGCTAGACCAGAGTTTAATTCAAAAAATTCTCTCAAAAGAAGAATTTTCTGAAATTACTTTTGCGCTGTTTAGTCAAACTGAACTTGTTCAATTAGATGACGGTTACGAACAACTTTATCTTTATGGTTTTTATGGTGTCACTTCTAACAATCAGGGAAAATTAATCGACAATGATGGAAATGAGTACGAATTAAATATAACTAATCTCCTTGCAAATACAGACTTCAGGATAAGAGATATGAAGATTACGAAATCTCCAATTTTTGGAAATAATAAAGTGTTATTAGAGTTTAGAAATGACAATGAAACTGGAATCAATAGGCATATTGATATTGGTACATTTGTCTTAGGTGAAAATTTAATTAGGGTATCTTCAAACGATAAAAAAAGAGAAATAAGCAAATATTTAGGAAATGGTTATTCACTAACTATTAAAAATGATAATAACTCATATTTTGATTATGAATTTGAGCGCATATTTTCCTCTAGAGATCCTAATGAATTAGAAGATATTTATAATGAAGTGATGGCATTAGATCCAAATATGGAGACCATGATAAATAATAGATACCTTTTATTTGATGGTGACAATCATCAATTAAGAAACGGGGAATGGGGATATATAGAATCTAAAGATTCATCTTCATTTTATGTAAACTGTTATAATTCATCTACAAATGAATCAGTCAATGGTTCTGATGGATATGAATTATGTTCTCAACATATTCAATAAGAACATCAAATTAAATAAATTTTAGGTAATTAAGAATTTTTATTAATGGTAATATTAATTATAATATATTACCATAAGCTAAATCTTTTATAACTATTACCAAATGCATTCTAAAAACATAGCTCCACAACTTCGAACAAATTTAGATACAAAATCAGAAGAATATCAAAAAAATAAAAAAGTTATGCTTGAAAAATTAGATTTCATAGATGATCTTTTGGATCAGGCTGAACTAGGTGGTGGTACCTATCATCATGAAAGATTAGCTAAAAGAGGCAAGATGCCTATCCGTGAAAGAATAATGAATGTTATAGATGATGATAGTCCTTTTTTAGAGATCAGCCCTTTTGCAGGCTATGGAACAGATTTTACAGTTGGTGGCGGATGTGTTTCAGGGATAGGGATAGTTTCAGGAGTTGAATGTGTTATTTTTGGCAACGATCCTTCTGTAAAAGCTGGGGCAATGACGGTTTATGTTGGCGAAAAATGGAAAAGAGCAATTGAAATTTCTCGAGAGAATAAAATTCCATTCATAAGTTTCGTTGAATCTGCTGGTGGGGATTTGAGCATGGGTACCGGAAGTAAAAGTGGTCAAGCACCTATATCACCAACAATTCAAAACACTCATTTTGCTGCAACTGGAAGATTCTTTTATGAAATGACTGAGCTTTCAAAATTAAGAATCCCAGTTATTTCTGTTGTCTTTGGATCATCAACTGCAGGTGGAGCCTACCAACCAGGAATGTCAGATTACAATATTTTTATCAAAGACCAATCACAGGTTTTTCTTGCTGGCCCTCCTCTTGTAAAAGCTGCAACTGGAGAAGAGTCTGATGCTGAAAGCCTTGGTGGTGCTCAAATGCATTCAGAAGTATCTGGCTTGTCTGATTACTTAGCAGAAGATGAAATGGATGCTCTGCGAATATGTAGAGAAGTCGTATCTCATCTTAATTGGAAAAAAGGTGGTGATGAGCCTTCAAAAACTTCTATGGAGCCTGTTTATGATCAAGAAGAGCTTTTAGGTCTAATTAGTGAAGACCTTAAATCCCCTGTTGATATTAGAGAAGTTATAGCAAGATTTGCAGACGGTTCTCAATTCGAAGAATATAAGCCTTTGTATGGTCCCACCATGATATGTGGCTGGTCAGGCGTTCATGGCTATCAAGTTGGAATAGTTGGAAATAATGGCCCGATTTATCCAGAATGTGCCGAAAAGGCTGCAACTTTTATTCAATTATGTAATAAACGAAACATACCACTTATTTTTCTCCAAAATGTAACTGGTTTTTTGGTCGGTAAAGATTTTGAAAGACAAGCTATTATTAAAAAAGGTTCTCAATTAATAAATTCTGTATCTAATTCTATGGTTCCTCATATAACGATTATTGTGGGTGCGTCATATGGAGCTGGAACTTATGCAATGTCAGGAAGAGCATACAATAATAGATTCACTTTTTTATGGCCTACAGCAAAAATTGGTGTCATGGGATCAGAGCAAATTGCTAAAGTTATGTCTATTGTAAGGAGAGCTAAAGCAAAAAGAACTGGAGAAAAATTTGATGAAAAACTTGATTCTCAGATTAGGGAAATGGTTGAAGCGGCGGCTGAAGGAATGTCTCATGGATTAGTTGCTAGCAGTATGGTTACTGATGATGGAATTATTGATCCAAGAGATACAAGAACAATATTAGGATTTTGTTTATCAGTTGTCAGTAACATACCTATTGAAGGTGCAACAGAATATGGGGTATTTAGACTATGATATTTAATTCACTTCTAATCGCTAACAGAGGCGAAATAGCCGTCAGAATAATAGAAACTGCCCATGAAATGGGTATTCGATGTATTGCTATCTATGTTGATGCTGATGCTGATGCTCCGTTCGTAAGAGCAGCTGATGAAGCTGTTCATCTTCCAGATGGAGGCTATCTTGATATAGATCTTGTCATTGATGCTGCTAAAAGAACAGGAGCTCAAGCAATTCACCCAGGTTATGGCTTTTTATCAGAAAATGCTTCCTTTGCCAGAAAAGTACTTAAAGAAAATATGGTTTGGGTTGGTCCATCTCCTCATGTTATTTCTGTTATGGGTGATAAATTGAAAGCTAAGGAATTAGCAACAAAAGCTGATGTTCCAACTTTACCAATGACATCAAAGCCTGCTGAGGCAAAGAATATTGGTTATCCACTTCTAATAAAAGCAGCTGCTGGAGGTGGTGGAAAAGGAATGAGGATAGTTCAGTCTCAAAAAGATTTAAAAGAATCAATTATTAGTGCCCAACGAGAAGCTAAGTCTGGCTTTGGTGATGAAAGAGTTTTTATAGAAAGATATGTAGAAAAATCTAGACATATTGAAATACAGATTCTTGGAGATTCATATGGAAATATTGTTCATTTGGGTGAAAGAGAGTGCTCTATTCAAAGAAGGCATCAAAAAATAATAGAAGAGTCTCCATCACCGAGAGTTTCGCCTGAAATAAGAGAAGCGATGGGTCTAGCAGCAGTAAAGCTTGCAAAAAAAATTAAATATCAATCAGCTGGAACAGTTGAATTTCTATTTGATGACAAAACAGGTGAATTTTGGTTTCTTGAGGTTAATACAAGACTTCAGGTAGAGCATCCTGTAACAGAAGAAGTTACAGGCATGGATCTTGTTTACGAACAATTAAGAATTGCTAGAGGTGAAGAGCTTGGATATGAACAAGATGATGTTAGTTGGATTGGGCACTCTATTGAAGCAAGACTCTATGCAGAGGATCCTAGTAATGACTTTTTGCCAGAAACAGGAACATTAATTGCTTTTGAGGAAGACCCTCATGCAGAGGCTCGTTGGGATACAGGAGTTGAGTCTGGGTCTATAGTTGGCACGTCATTCGACCCAATGTTGGCTAAAGTTATTTCATATGGAGCGACAAGAACCGATGCAGCTTCAAAACTTGCGAGAGCATTAGAAGCAGCTCATATTGGAGGTCTTACTACTAATAGAGATTTTTTAGTTGCAACTCTAAAAACAAAAGAATTTTTAGATGGCGATACTACAACTGACTTTATTACTAGAGTGAAGCCTCCCAGATCTCTTGAATTGAGTGAGGAACAAATAAAACATGTAACTTCAATAGCTGCATTGTGGATACAAGAATTAAATAGATTAAATGATCATGTTTTAGGTCATTTACCATCTGGCTGGACCAATGGAAGAACGCCAAAACAAAATATTAAATTTAAATATAAAGATGAAGAAATTAATGTTGTATATAAATTACAAAGAGATGGTTCATATAATATGCATGAATCATCGATAGCTTTTATTTATGAATGTTATGAAGATGGTATTGATCTTGAATTTAATGGAAGAAGGCATTTTTCAAAGGTAACGCTTCAAGAGAATATGATTCTTATTCATATGCCTTTTGGTGATATATTACTTGAAATTTTGCCTAGATTTATAGTTCCAGGATTAGAACTTCAGACAGGAGGTCTTGTAGCACCCATGCCTGGCAAGGTTATTGATCTGAAAGTTAAAAAAGGATCGAAAGTTAAGGCTGGAGATACTTTAGTTATTTTAGAAGCCATGAAAATGGAGCACTCAATAAGAGCTTCAGAAGATGGAGTAATTACTGAATTGTTTGTAAGTGGTAATGATCAAGTCGAAAATGGTGCCCTCTTAATGGTTTTAGATTCAGATTAATAATGCATGCAATTGAAAATATACAAACTATCGCAGGTAAATCTATAAAACCTATCAGTCAAAAGCATAATCAAGTTATTGATAAGCTAGAATTAATGTTAGAAAAAGGCATACCTGACCATACAATGTCTGAGTTGGCAGCTAAATTAAAAGTATCATTGAGAACTCTTTATGAGATTGCTCCAAGTAAAGATCATTTAATCAGATTGACGGTTAATAGAATTCTGATTCGCTTAGGTAAGGAAGCCATAGCAACTATAACTGATATTAAATCTCCTATTGATAAACTAAAAAAATACTTATTGCATGCAAATCAAGCAGTAGGTCCCAAATTTAAGGTTTATCTTCAAAATTTAAATGACAATGATAAATCAAAGAAAATGATTGATTATCATGAGGACTACATTACTTCTTTTACTAAAGAATTATTAGATGAAGCTATTGCTCAAAAAGAAATCAAGAAAATTGACACTCAAGCGCTAGCTCTTCTTTTAGGAGGCATTGGTAGAGATTTTGCCAAAGATAGTAATGTCAAAAAACTTTCTGATACCCCTGAAAAATCAGCGAATTCTATTACAGAAATAATTTTAAATGGGATCAAGCTGGAGAAATAAAATGAGTAGAGATGTAATAAAAATAGCTAACTGTAGTGGATATTATGGAGATAAACTCTCTGCAGCCAAGGAAATGGTTGAGGGCGGTCCTATAGATGTTCTTACAGGTGATTATCTCGCTGAATTAACTATGGCAATTCTTTTTAACCAAAGAATGCAAAGAGGAGAAGATAAAGGTTATGTTGGGACATTTCTTAAACAAGTCAAAGAAGTAGCTCAGTCATGTAAAGACAAAAATATAAAAATTGTGACCAATGCTGGTGGTTTGAATCCCTCCTCTATGGCATTAGAGATAGAAAAAATATTAAAAGAACTTTCTATAGATTTAAAAGTGGCATATATCGATGGCGATGATCTCATGCCAAGAATAACTGAATTAAATAATGAGGGTGAATTGTTTAATAACATTGATAAAAAGATTCCTCTTAATGAATCTGGCTGCCAAACACTAACTGCAAATGCATATTTAGGTGCATGGGGTATAAAAGAAGCATTAGATAAAGGCGCTGACATAGTTGTTTGCCCAAGAGTAACTGATGCAGCAGTTGTTATTGGTCCTGCTGCTTGGAAATTTGGATGGAATAGAACAGATTATGATTCATTAGCTGGTGCTTTGGCTGCTGGTCATATTATTGAATGTGGATGCCAGGCTACTGGAGGGAATTATTCTTTTTTTAAAGAAGTCCCAACCTTCGATAATGTTGGTTATCCCATAGCTGAAATAGAAAAAGATGGAAGTTTCACTATCACCAAACATCCAGGAACAGGTGGCTTGGTTTCAATTGGAACTGTAACAGCGCAGTTGCTTTATGAGATTAGCTCTCCTGCTTATATTAACCCAGATGTAATTGGTCACTTTGATACCTTAAGAATAGAACAAGAAGGCAAGGACAGAGTATATGTTTCGGGATGCAGAGGAAGCACCCCTCCTCCAACGCACAAAGCATGCATAAATCTAGCAGGTGGCTATAGAAATGGAATGGACCTTGTAATAACCGGATTAGATATTGAAGAGAAAGCTAAAATTTTTACTGATGCTCTTTTTAATTCAGTTGGTGGAAAAGAACAGTTCGATGATGTCTCAATTAATTTACACAGAACTAATAAAGAAAATCCGAATTCTAATGAAGAAGCTATGGCAACATTATCGATATCAGTGAAATCTATGAATCCAGATTTAGTCGGTAGATTATTTAGTGCAAAAATAATTGAGTTATCTTTAGCAAATTACCCAGGATTCTTTTCTAGCGGGGGCGGTAAAAAACCAGGTCCTGTTATTGTTTACTGGCCAGCTCTTGTTGATAGTAAATTTATTAATGAGTATGTACATATAGACGGTGAAACTATTGAAATAATCCCTACAAGCCAAATGGGATTTGAAGAAAGCTTTTATCAAAAAAATCTAGTCGAAATAGCGCCTGCTCCAGAAGGTAAAACCGATAAAGGCCCTTTAGGATCATATTTTGGAGCTCGATCAGGAGACAAAGGTGGTTGTGCTAATTTAGGAGTATGGGCAAAAACTGATTTATCTTATTCATTTTTATATAATTTTCTTACTGTTGAAAAGCTTAAAGAATTACTGCCAGATCTCAATAATTATGAAATAGATAGATACGATCTTCCAAATATTAAATCTTTAAATTTTTATATTCATGGAATACTTGAAGATGGAGTCTCCTCCAATAATAAAAAGGATGGACAAGCTAAATCACTAGGTGAATACTTAAGAGCAAAAATAGTGGATTTACCAATTTCAATAATCAAGGAAAGTAAATAATGTCTAATAAATTATCTTTAGAGGGCTTGGATTTTCAAGCAACAAAAATAGATGTTCGTAATAATATATTAACTATTACTCTTAACCGTCCAGAAAAAAAGAATGCGCTAAATAATGTCATGGTAAATGAAATTAACTATGCTTTAGCTTTTGCAAAACAAGAAGACTCTATAAGAGTAATTGTCATTGCTGCAGAAGGTGACATTTTTTGTGCAGGTGCTGATTTAAAGAGACAAAAATCAGAATCAAATGTTCCAGAACTAAAAGATGCAAATGATATTAGTATTGCATTAAGACATCTTTATAAACCTGTTATCTGCAAGATACAGGGCTCTGTATTAGCTGGGGCGCTTTTAATGGTTGCTAATTCAACTCATTCTATAGCAGTTAAAGGGGCAAAATTTTCTGCGCCAGAGATCAAACGTGGTTTGTGGCCTTTTATGGTTATGGCTGGTCTCTTTAGAGTGATGCCAAAAAGAGCGGGTCTTGATTTTATAATGAGAGGACAGCCAATTGATGCGAATAAAGCAGAACAATGGGGTTTAATTAATCAATCTGTGGATAGTAAAGATTTGAATAATACTGTTAATAGTTTAGCTAGTGAGCTGGCTAGTTTAGCTCCAGGAACTATGCGATTTGGATTAGAGGCTTATGAAAAACAAGATTCTATGAACTTTGATGAAGCCCTACCTTATCTTAAAGAACAAATTGCTAAATGCTTTGAAGGTGATGATGCTAAGGAAGGAATTGCTGCATTTTTAGAAAAAAGAAAGCCGGATTGGGATAAAAAAAATAAGGAGTAGGATATGGATTTAGAGTACGGATCACAATACGAAGAATATAAGAAGGAAGTTCAAATATTCTGTAAAAAGTATCATGGTGTCCATTTTAGTGATGCAGCTAAGACGCCTATGGCAACCGATAATAACTCTGCTGGGCCAGTTGTGACTAGATCAGAATGGCAGAAAATTCTAATTGAAAATGGTTATTTTGCTAGATCAATTCCAAAAGAATATGGAGGGTTTGGAGGAGATTCAGATGTTATAAAAAACAGAATTACAGCTACTGAGTTTTCAAATGCTGGTATTCCAGCTGCAATGGGAGGCCAAGGTATCGACATGCTTGTTCCAACATTACTGGAACTTGGAACAGAAGAACAAAAAAATAAATATATTAAGCCTACTCTTCATGGAGAAATGATCTGGTGCCAAGGTTATTCAGAACCTAATGCTGGTAGTGACTTAGCTAGCTTGCAAACTAAAGGCGAGCTAATTGATGATAATTGGGTGATTAATGGACAAAAAATTTGGACTAGTACCGCTCAGTTTTCCCAGATGATGTTTTGTCTTGTGAGAACAGAGCCAGAAGCTTCAAAGCATGCAGGAATTAGTTACTTATTGGTTCCAATGGATACTCCTGGTCTAGAAATAAGACCATTAGTAGATATGACACTTAAGGCAGGATTCAATGAAGTATTTTTTACTGATGTAACCATACCTGGAGATAATATTGTTGGTAGCAGAGGCGAAGGATGGGCTGTTGCAAATTCTACTCTAGGACATGAAAGAGGCTCTCTAACAAATCCAAATGCAACTGTTAATAGGGTGAATTCTCTAATCAATAGAATGAAAGAAGAAACATTAGATGGTCAAAGATTAATTGATATCCCAGTTTATAGAGATAAGGTTATAACCCTTCAGGCTAAAGTTATGGCGTTTCAATCTAACTCATTAAGAGTTTTATCTTCTAAATTAAATAAAGGTCAAGATACAAAAATTGCTGGAATGATTCAAAAATTAGTAGGTACAGAGTTAAGACATGAACTTGAAGGATTTGCTGTAGATGTCATGGGAGAAATTGGAACATTGTATGAAGATAGTCCTAATTTGAGAGATAAAGGATCCTGGCAATTCTTATACATGTATTATCTTGGATTAATAATAGGTGGTGGTACCAGTCAAATTCAGAAAAATATTATTTCTGAAAGAGGTCTAGGAATGCCAAGAGAGCCAAAGGTTCAAGGAGTTTAAAATGTATTTTGGATTATCTGAAGATCAAATATTTTTTCAAGAGAATGTTTCTAAATTTTTAGAAGACCAAGCAAATCTTGATACTATTAGAGCAATTACTGAAGGAGAAGCTGAAAATACTCGAAAAGAATTAAATACAGGATTAGTAAATCTAGGATTAAATTCATTACTTATTCCTGAAGAATTTGGAGGTCTAGGACTTGATTTACTTTTTGCTACAGCAGTAAGTCAAAGCTTAGGAGGTGGAGTTGCTCCAATTTCTTTTACTGGCTCTTACATAATGGCCCCTCTTGCAATTAGTCATGGTGGAAGCAGTGAACAAAAAAATAAATATCTAACTCAAATGTCAGAAAATAAAATTCGCTTTGGAGTTGGTTTTTCTGAATTTATTGGTGCAAGAGATAACTCAAGTATTGAAATAAAAGATGGTAAGATTTCTGGAAGAGCTCTTTTTGTATTAGATGCGAAGGATGCATCACACCTAATGTTTTCTGACAAAAATGGGGTAATTGGAGTGGTTTTATCAAACTCCTCGGGCCTTGAAGTAATTGAACTAACTACAGTTGATAAGACAAGAAGCTATTCGGAAATTAAATTAGATAATGTAGATGTGGATGTTCTTGAACAAACAATATCTAGCAAGGATGCAATTAATAAATCTATTGATGCTGGAAGAATAATATTAGCTGCAGATAGTATAGGCGCCTCACAAATATTAATTAATAAAGCTGTAGAGTACTCTAAAGAAAGGAAGCAATTTGGCAGAGTCATTGGATCATTTCAAGCAGTTAAACATATGTGTGCTGAAATGGCTGCTGATTTAGAACCATGCTATTCATTGGTTTGGCATGCTGCCCACTGTTTTGATAATTCTCCAGATGAATCAAGGCTTATGGCATGTCATGCTAAGTCTCATGTATCTGAAGTCTCGAAAATGATAGGGAAAAAAGCAACTGAAGTTCATGGCGGAATGGGGTTTACAGATCTTATGGGTGTTCATTATTGGTTTAAAAGGATTGGTGTAAATAGACAAAATCTTGGCTCTCCAGAACTAGTTAGAGAAGAAGCAGCTAAATTACAAAATTTCTAAGATAATTTATGATTAAGTATTCAAACATTTATTTTTTTCTATTTTTATTTTTAGTATCTACTTGCAGTAATGATGCATACGTTCCAAAAGAGTATGTATCAACCAACCTAAGTAATGAAAAAATTGATTTAAGTGAAGAGATTTTCAATAAACTTCAAAAAGAACACTACATAAAGAATTTTGTCGATTCAAGTTTTTATAATAATTATGTAATAGCTTTGATAGATAGGCTTGATGAAAGTAAAGTATATTTCACTGAGCAAGAAATTAATTCTTTCAAAGAAGAATCGCTTATAAATTCAGAAATTGGTTTTGATATAGATGTAGCCTATACGATCATTAATTTATATTTTAAAAGGCTAACTGAATTATCAGAATATCAAATACTAACTATACAAGAAGACTCTTTTAACTTCGAAATTGATGAATTTCTTGATATTTATTATGAAGATAATCATTGGGTTAATAATGAGAGTGAGCTATATGAAATTTGGAGGCTTCAAACAAAAAATGATCTATTAGTTGCAATGATTTCTGATGAGCTTTCAGATTCACCAAAGGAAGACCTTGTTAAAAGATATAAAAATAGAATAAGAAGAGTTCATCAACAAAAAGAAGAGGATATTTTTTCAATTGCTATAAATACTCTTGCTAATCAGTTTGATCCTCACTCTTCATATCTATCGCCTAGATCAGCTGAAGATTTCGATATGAACATGAGTCTTAAGCTAGAAGGAATTGGTGCCCTTCTTGGTGTAGAGGATGATTATACAAAAATTGTTAGCCTAGTTCCTGGAGGTCCAGCTAAAAAATCTGGAAAAATATTACCTGACGATAGGATAACAAGAATTCGTCAAAAAGATTCCTCTGAATATGTCGATGTTGTTGGATGGAGAATAGATGAGGTTGTCGACCTTATAAGAGGTGAAGCTGGCACTGAAGTTGAAATTGAATTTATCTCATCAAAATCCTCTTTAAACGAAAGAAAATTAGTAACATTAAAAAGAGAAGAGATTAAGTTAGAGGACCGTGCAGCTAAGTCTAAAATTTATCTAAATGATGATGGTCAAAAAATTGGAATTATTGATCTTCCATCATTTTATTTTGATTTTAAAGCATATCAAGAAAGGTCTGAGGACTATAAAAGTAGTAGTGGAGATGTCAAAAATATTCTTGAAAATTTTAATGCCGAAGGTGTTGAAGCTCTTGTTTTTGATTTAAGAAATAATGGAGGCGGAGCTTTAATGGAGGCAAATAAGATTATTGGCTTATTTGTTGCCTCTGGTCCTACTGTTCAAGTAAAACATAAGACTGGGCGTATTCAACCATATGGAGATAGAAGAGCCCTTCAGGTTTGGGATAAGCCTATGGTAGTTTTAGTAAATCGATATTCTGCATCTGCATCAGAAATAGTTGCAGGCGCTATACAGGACTATCAAAGAGGACTAATTGTAGGACAAAGAACATTTGGAAAAGGAACGGTTCAAGTATTAGAGGATCTATCCAAGGGACAAATAAAAATCACAGAATCAAAATATTATAGAGTTAACGGAACAAGTACACAGAATAAAGGAGTTCTTCCTGATATTAATCTTCCAGCAACATGGGATATAGAGACTATAGGTGAAAGCTCATACCCATCTGCACTTGAATGGGATACTGTTCGAGCATATAAGCATAAATTGTTTTCTCTTGATAATAATAAGTTAAAGAATATTAAAGAGCTTTATGCGAAAAGATTTCTTAATGAGCCCAATCTTAATTATTTAGAAGAGGTAAGAAAAAGATATGACGAAAACCAGAATAAAAAATATCTAACTCTTAATATTAAAAATAGAGAATATGAAAAAGATTTAAGAAAATTGTGGTTATTAAATATTGAGAATCAAAGAAGAATTTCTCTTAACTTAGATATATTTGGTACCTTTGAGGATTTAGAAAATGAAAATGACAAAGAAGATGATTTAGTTGAAGTGGATACAATTAATTTAGAAGAAGATTATTTACTCATTGAGTCAATAAATATAATGGAAGATTTTCTGAATTTAAATAAAAAAATAATAATAACTAAAGTAGACTAACAATATGAAAGTAGTTTCATTCAATATAAATAGTATTAGAGCAAGGCCTCATCAACTTATTCATCTCAGAGATACTCTAGATCCAGATGTTATTGGTCTTCAAGAGACAAAAGTAAATGATCCGGACTTTCCCTTAGAGGTAATTGAAGAGATTGGCTACCATCCAGAATATTGGGGACAAAAAGGTCATTATGGAGTGGCGTTTTTAAGCAAAGAAAAGCCAAATAAAACTGTTAAAGGTTTTAAGAAAGATACAGAGGAAGATCAAAAAAGATTTATAGAATGTACGTTTACGTCTAATGGAAAAGAAATAACCATCATGAATGGTTATTTCCCTCAAGGTGAAAGTATTCATCATGAAACTAAATTTCCAAAAAAAATTAAATACTATGCTGATTTGAAAAAACACATAATGGATTTACAAAAAAAACAGGAAAATCTCATTGTGATGGGAGATTTTAATGTTGCACCTGAAGATATTGATATCGGTATCCTTCCAGAGAGTATTAATAGATGGTTGAAGTCTGGTAAAACTTCATTTCAACCGCAAGAAATAGAGATGTGGAATAGTATTAAGGATCTTGGTTTTGTTGATTCGTGGAGAGAGAAATATCCAAACGATTCCTCAATTTATTCATGGTTTGATTATAGATCTAGAATGTTTGACGATAATCCTAAAAGAGGTCTAAGAATCGATCATATTATGGTTTCTAATAATCTTAAAGACTCGATTAAAGATGTTGGGATTGATTATGAATCACGAGCTATGGAGAAACCATCAGACCATTGTCCAGTTTGGATTGATCTAGATCTTTAAATATTATTAAATTCATGAGCGATAACTTTCAAATAAGATCGCCTAGCACAGAGCAAGAATGGAAAGACTATGATGCTTTTAGGTGGGAAATATTAAGAAAACCACTCAAACTATCTCACATACCATTGAAAGATGAATTGGAAGATGAAAGCTTACATTTAATGGGTATAGATAATAAGAATAATATAATTTCTTGTGGCAGGCTTCACTTAAATAATTCTCTTGAAGCTCAAATACGATATATGGGAGTATCTTCAAATCATAGAAGAACTGGCATAGGCTCGGCAATGGTATTAGAGCTAGAATCTAAAGCTCTTCTCCAAGGAGTAAAAAAAGTTGTTCTTAATGCAAGAGCAGAAGCAATAAAGTTTTATGAGTCATTGGGCTACTCTGAAATAGGTCCCTATGAGTCAGATATAGAAATACCTCATAGCTCTATGGAAAAAAATTTAATTTAAGAAGCTGCTTACCTTCTTTCTTTAAAAAAATTTTTTAAAAGGTTTGCGGACTCTTCTTCTAATAACCCATATTCAAAATTAACCTTATGATTAAAATCTAATCTATCATAAAGATTGTCTATGGAAATTAAGCTTCCTGTTTTTGGTTCCGATGCGGCAAATACCACCCTATCAATCCTTGCATCTACAATTGCTTTGGCGCACATGTGACAAGGCTCTAATGTTATAAATATAGTTGAGTTATTGAGTCTGTAGTTATCTATAGTGTTGGAGGCATCTCTTATTGCATTAATCTCAGCATGTGAAGAGACATCATTTTGTTTAATAACTTCATTGTGCCCTCTTCCAATAACCTTCTCATTTAAAACAATAACAGCTCCGATAGGTACCTCATTTGAAGAATAAGATTTTTTAGCTTCATCCAATGCAAGTCTCATAAAAGACTTATCTTGTTCTATAGCCATTTTATTTTAATAAAGTTCTACGCTTGCAATGTCTAGCTGGGCTTCAAAATCTTTACCGTACGCAACTATTGCTAATGACCTTATTCTTGCAGAACCTAATCCTATATTAGGGTTTCTTGAGTAAGTGAACGAACTTAATGGCAGATCTATTACTTGCCAATCTTCTGATGCATAAAACTTAGCTGTAAAATAATTCCACGGCATCATTCTGGGACGTCTTAGATTGACATAATATTCATTACCATTTCCTCTTATTTTTATTCTTACTCCAGTAAATTCATTGGAATTAAAATTTACATTTGTTCTGGACTGAATAAAGCCACCATTGTTTTTAGTACTTACCGACCCTTCAAGCCTATAAAAATTTGTAGAGCCATCATTCATTTCATAAAAATTTACTTCAGAAACTCCGCCCATAACATTATCAGATATAGCATCCCATCTAGCTCTTGTATCATCTAAATTATCTATAACCATGGCAAAACCATTTATTGAAAAGAAAAGTATGCAGAATAATTTTATTTTTATAAACATTAATCTAGATTCGTATTTTTCTCTGCGGGAAACCATGGAAGCTCATGAACTCTTGCAGTTAATTTATGTTCTGTTCGGGGAGATTCAATTAAAACAGGATTTCCTGGCTCAGAATGGTCAACATCAATTATTGCCAATCCTATATTTCTATTGAGTCTAGGCGAAAATACGCATCTAGATACTCTGCCTATTTTTTTATCATTATCGTCATATATTGGCCAAAAATTTTCTGGAACCTTGTAAATAGGATCTCCATCTATCTCAAGTCCTATAAGTTTTTTTGAAATTCCTTTTTCTTTAATCTTTTTTAGAGCCTCTTTACCAATAAAATCAATATCCTGATCTAAATCAACCAACCTATCTAGCCCGATAGTGAATGGATTATGCTCTCTACCAAAATCACTTTGATATGAAAGAAGACCACCCTCAATAGTTCTAATGTTGTTAGGGGCTATTACTGCAGCATTAAATTCTTTAGCTGCTTCATATACCATTTCAAATAATTCATTTCCTAATTTCCTATCTTGAAGATAGAGCTCATAACTTAACTCTCCACTCCAACCTGTTCTAGCAATGACCATTGGTATATTGCCAAGTTTTGTTTCTCTAGCCTTGTAATAGCCTAAGTCGTCATGGATTCCATTAAATAATTTTTGTATTAATTTTCCAGCCTTAGGGCCGCTTATTTGAAGAGGTGAGACATCAGGCTCATGTATCTTTACATCCATTCCAGAATTAATTGCAATTCCTTGAAGCCATAATGAAACATCACCATCGCCAGGAGATATCCAAAATTTATCCAATTCTAGTCTTAACAGGCAAGCGTCATTAACAATACCGCCATCTTGGTCAGTCAAAATTATATATTTACAATGACCAATCTCACATTTTGAAAGATTTCTAGGAGTTATAAGTCTTACAAAATCATATGCATCAGGACCTGATACCTCAACCTGTCTTTCAGCTGCAAAGTCACCAAAAGTTACATCATTAATAAGGCTGTTATATTCTGCTTCTGGACCAGCAAACCCTGTAGGTAGATACATTTTATTGTAAATAGTAAAACCAGTTACTCCATATTTAATGGTGGAGTCGAAATATGGTGACTTTCTTATTCTTGCACCAATACCTATCAATAAAGGCATTTTTGTTTCTTCTGACATTTAGATACTCCTATGTAATCTCAGAGTATTTTAATCCCAAAATAACCTATACGTAAATGCATTATTGAGGTATTTAAAAATTAATATATAGTAATAAAAAGGGGGAATAATGGGGAAAAAAAGATTTTTTGACGATAGATTAAAGTACTCTATCATTTATTCAAAATACTGGCGAAAAAAGAGCCATTTCTAATGAGCTATACCCCCACATAAAAAGTCTAGCTCAAAACAAAACTTTCATGAGAGTTCTTGATGCCGGGACTGGTGATGGGACGATTAAATCAAACTTAATTAAATGTTTTCATAAGTATCATCCATACACCTCATTACTTATTACCGGTAAAGAAATTAGTTATGAAGATCTTAAAAATACCCTAGACAAGATGCCAGATAGATTCGTAGAACATCCTAATATGATGGTTACAATGACGAATGTTAAATTTGCAGAGCTTGGGCATATAGAAAACTCAAAAAAATTAAAAGATAAAAATATAAAAAAATATAACCTGGTATTGAAAGCTGATAATTCTTTTGATTTCCATCAACAAATTAATAACCTTGGAAGCTTTATCAAAAAATATTGGGGTATAGAAATTGATTCAAAATCAAGAACCTCATATTCAAACCCATGTTTAATTAGAATTTATAGAGAGGATCATAAAAGATATATAGAACCTTTCCTTGATAACGACTATGAAGATAATAACTACGACTTAATAATTGCCTCTCAGGCATACAGGGCTGCATCAAGTGTTAAGGTAAAAGTTAATAATGTTATTGGGCCTTTGATGAGGCTTTTAAATAAATCTGGTAAGTTATTAGTTACTCATTCATGTGGGGACGATTCTGTTGAAAGAATTCTTCGTCAGGTTTGGAAAGGTTCAGACCCTTTTCCAACTAAAGGAAAAGATATAATTAATTATCTTCAGGATAATCCAGTTGGTGAAAATAGTAGATATACCTTTTCAAAACCAAAGTCATATAGTTTTAAATTTAAGCGAATACCTGATCAAACAGTTTCTGAGCTTTTTGGTCATGGTTTAGATGCTAAATGGGCAAATATTCTATATGTTGGTCAAATTCCTGAAAAAGATATTCAAGAAGTTGAAAAAAATCCATCTTTGTTAAAAAAAGTTCGTCTTGCTATCTCTAAAGAGGATAAAATGCATTTTAAAAATGAGCTCTTCGCAATAAAAAAGATTAAATAATAATGAAAATACTAATAATGGGCCTTCCAGGCAGTGGTAAGACCTACTTAGCAGAAAGACTACAGCCACTTCTTGAAGCTGCATGGTATAACGCTGATAAAGTAAGAGAAATGGCAAATGATTGGGATTTTTCTCCAGAAGGTAGAATTAGACAGAGCATGAGAATGAGAACTTTTGCTGATTTTGAAAAAGAAAATAATAGAATAGTTATATGTGACTTTGTTTGCCCAACAAAGGATACTCAAGATAATTTTGATCCTGATATTGTTATATGGATGAATACTATTAAGGAAGGACGTTTTGAAGATACTAATAAAATGTTTGAAGAGCCTATAAAAGTAGACTTTCACGTAACTGAAATGAATGATAAAAATCATAATGAAATTGCACAGGAACTATTAAAAAATGTTTGATTGGAAAAAACCAACTGTCCAAATGTTAGGAAGATGGCAACCATGGCATCAAGGCCATCAAGAGCTATTCAAAAGATGTGTTGCGAAAACTGGGCAGGTCGCAATACAAGTAAGAGATGTTGCAGGCGCATCTGGAGGAGATGGACAGGACGATAATCCTTTTGATTGGGATGTTGTTTGTAAAAATATCGAAATTGGTCTTTCTAAAGATGGATATACTAGAGGGATTGAATACGAAATCATGATGGTGCCAAATATTGTTAATATTTCTTATGGAAGAGGTGTTGGATATGTTTTTGAAGAAGAGATTTTTGATGAACAAATACACTCAATTAGTGCAACAAAAATAAGAAAAGAATTAAGGGAAAAAGGAGATTTAGAGTAACTCTAGAACATTCTCAGGAGGTCGGCCCAAAACTGCCCTATTCTCTTTAATCACTATTGGTCTTTCAATAATTTTAGGGAATCTGATCATAAAATTTATCAAATCCTCATCAGAATGAATGTCACTCTCTAGATTATTATTCTTGAAATCTAATTCACTTTTTCTAAGCAAATCTCTAGGCTTCATGTTCAATTTTTTTAATAAGTCTTTAATAATTAAATTAGTAAGCTTTATTTCCAAGTAAAGGAAAATCTCATAATTACAGGCATGCTCCTGAAGAATATTTAGAGTTTGTCTAGACTTACTGCATCTTGGATTATGATAGATTACATAATCACTCATGGTTTTTAAATTCTTCTAGCATTTTTTGCATTTGCATATGGATAATATTAACTGCTTGAAGTGGCCTTATCATCACTTTGAATTCTGAAATCCTGCCTTCGTCATTAAAGGTTATTATATCGACTCCATTTATATATTTTCCATCAATCTGAGTCTCAAATTCTAGAATTGCCTGACTTCCATTCAAAACTTCTTTTGTATAATGGAAACTTGAATCTTTTAATTCGCCTTCGTTACTAGATTCATCACCACCAAAAGTATTTCCTGCTGCCATTAAATATAACTTAGCTAAATCTTTTCCTTTTTGAGGTGTGAATACAACAGGAGAATAAAAAATGACATCGTCAGCTAATAACTCATCATAGCCTCCAGGAAAGTCACCCTTAATTAATTGATGCCATTTTTGTATATTCTTTTCAATCATCAATTCTCTATTTTAAAAGTTAGGCCGGCACTCATTTCAAGTCTTTTTATTAACTTTTCGCCCATTGAAGATGCGGGAGTATAGATTCCTCCAACAAGTTCTTCACATTCTTTTACAAGACATATTGCACTTTCAGTAATCATTTTAGATGTCGAGCCATAACCAGGATCCATATCTCCTTTTACTGATACATGAACGGATTGTTCAGCAATATCTGCGCAAAATAAAACATCATAACTGCCATTCTCTCTTGATTCTCTTGAAGGACCTTCACCAGGTTTTGGACCATCCTTGCCACCCATTGGATTAACAGAAGCCATAGCATCAGCAACAGCTTTACCCTCATCTCCAGGACCAGAGACCCACATTTCGTTGTAACAAAAATCTTTTCCATAAGAATGATTCATTAAAGCGTTAGATCGATGAACATTTTTTGTATTTATTGGAGCCATGAAAAATGGAGCTACCCATGTATCTAATTTTTCGTCAAATATAGGTTTACTATCAGCCGCTTGCTCAGGACCTTTATATCCCTCACATAAAGAGAATGGATTAATTAAAACTTCGAATAACTCTGGTTTTTCTTTTAAAGAAGCCATTGTTGCACCCATAGATGCAGCAGTTCCTCCTGAAAACTCTCCATCCATAACTCTCACTCTTCCTCTAATATTGGACGAAGGTTTACCATATCTTTTAATCACTTCATTTTGAGCAAACAGAACACCTAAATCAAACGGAATACTATCAAAACCGCAAGAAAATACTATTCTTGCACCTGATTTTTCAGCTTCCTCTTTATGCTGACTTATTTTTTCATACATCCAACCAGGCTCTCCACAAAGATCAACGTAATCAGTTCCAGAGGATGCACAAGCAGCAATTATATGATTACCATATAGTTGATATGGACCAACGGTAGTTAAGATACATCTTGTTTGAGACATTAAATTATCAATACTTGAAATATCATTACTATCAACTTGTATTAATTCAATATCAGCATTTACACCAATATCATCTTTAACTGATTGAAGTTTTTCAATACTCCTTCCAGCCATAGCCCATGATATGTTCTGATCGTCTCCATATTTAGAAACAAGATACTCTACAACCAGTTTCCCAGTGAATCCAGTTGCGCCATACACAACAAAATCAAATTTTTTCGTACTATTCATAAAGATATCTCCTATTAATTTATGATATTTGGGTTTTTATAGATGTCCTATAAAAGTTTCGAACTTCTCTAAAAAGAATTCCTTAAATACTGTAACTTTAGCATTGGTTCTCATGTCTGGATGAAAAAGTAACCATGCATTGATATCGAAATTGTATTCATCAGGCTTGAATGCTTGAAGATTATGATCATTCGGTAATCCAAATGGCGAAATTAAGCTTACTCCCATACCTGATGACATGTAATCGTATGCTTCATTGTAAGAATTAGTTCTAATTACAATTTTAGGCGACTTGATTTTTTTCTTTATTTCTTCTTCCATATTTAGTCGTTTTGTATCGTCAACCCATATGACCCAATCTAAGTTTTTTATATCGACATGGTTTGGACCTCTTAAGTAAGATTGACTACCGTATATATACACAGGCAATTTACCAAGTTTTTTTGCAACAAGATCGTCTGGAGGATTATTAGTAAGCGCTATAGCAACATCTGCTTCATGTAATGATAGATCTGGATTCGAAGAGGATATTAAGTGCAGATCTATATTCGGATATTGTTTATGAAAACTGGTAACAATAGGTGCTAGGTTTATTCCTCCATTCATTGGTTTACTAACAGTTAATGTTCCTGATAAGGAAGTTTGTTCCTCATTAAATACTCTGTGAATTCTTTCAACTTGCTCTTCAACTTTCACAGCTTCTTGTTCCAAGGCTAAACCATGTTCAGTGAGTTGATATCCTTTGTTATGTCTTTTAAATAATCTAATGCTTAAATCAGCCTCAAGTTTCTCAAGACGTCTTGCAACAGTTGAATGATTTACTTGAAGCTCTTTTGCTGCAGAACTCAATGATCCAGTTTTAGCTACTGCTAAAAAATATGCTAAGTTGCTCCAATCCATTCGGGCATTTTCGCACAGCAAGTATGCTAATGTCGATTATTTTTAAGTATAATTTATAAGTATAATATTTCATTATAAAAAAATTATTAAGAATGAATAAAAGCTTAAAAATAATTAAATATCTAGTATTAATAGTAGTTATATTATTTGCTATTTACTCAATACTCATTAGACAACCAGCAATTCAAGATAAAATATTAGAAGTAGCTATGGCAAATATGGCTACACCAGTGTCTTATTTACCTGAAGAAGATGCTTTAACAGCCGTTGTTTGTGGTTCAAGATCTCCTATTAATGATCCCAATAGAGCGGAAGCATGTATCTTAGTTCAAGCAGGTAATCAGATATTTATATTCGATACTGGTAATGGGAGTGCCCAGAATTTAAACAACTGGAATACGCCTTGGGATAGAGTTGAAGGAATATTTTATACGCATCTTCATTCAGACCATATTGGTGATATATCAGAATTTCATATAGCAACATGGATAGGGGGACAGAGAGATTCCAAGCAGAAAGTTTATGGGCCAGAAGGAGTTCAAATGCTTACAGATGGAATAGAACATGCCTATGCAAAAGACTATTTTTTTAGAAATGAACATCATGGAGATATCTTAGCACCGCTCGATGTAGTTGGTTTTGAGGCTCATACTGTAAGTTTAGAAAATCCAATTTTAATAGATGATGGAGATCTCAAAATTACTGCCTATAGTGTTTCTCATGACCCTGTAGATCCTGCATTAGGATACAGAATTGATTATAAAGGCAGATCTATAAGTATCAGTGGGGATACGATTTATGATGAAAATCTGGTTAATAATTCTAAAAATGTTGACGTTTTATTTCATGAATCTATGTCATTGGAGCTTTTAGATCTAATTAATAGAGGTGCGAAGAATAGTGGTAATTTTGTAGCTGAGATTGTTACTATTGATATTCTTGACTATCACACTCCTATTCTTGATGTCGTCAAAGCTGCGAATGAAGCTAATGTAAAACACTTAGTTTTCTATCATCATCTTCCAGCGCCAAGAAATCAGTTAATGGAAGATATTATGTATAGAGGGGTAGATGAAATCATGGAGAATTGGACTGCTTCTCATGATGGCACTATGTTAGTATTACCTATAAATTCAGATGAGATTATTGTCACATCTATAGAATAAATTTTATCTATATCAGGGGGATATGGTTATGTTAGCTTCAATTAAAGAATTCTTTAGGGTTATATCTGAGCTTAGATATATTATCCCAATGATGCGTTATAAATGGCCTGAACTAGATTCAAACTCATCACTTTCACACTCTTTTCAAGATACAGTACAAAAATATGGAAAAAAAGATTTTCTATATTTTGAGGATGAGGTTTGGACATATACTCAGACTAACGAAGCAGCGAATATTCTTGCAACTAAACTTTTAAATGAAGGTGTAGAACATGGAGATAGAATTGTTTTATTCATGGAGAATAGGCCTAATTTTGTTGTCTCTCTTCTAGCAATAAATAAATTAGGAGCAATTGGTGTCTTAATTAATACTAGTCTCACAGGAGCTCCTCTTGTTCATTGTATAAACACTTCTGATTCAAAAAAATGTATTTTTGGTGATGAGTTGTCTGACTCTCTTGAAGGTGTATTAAATGAAATTAATATTACTAAATCATCTGATTTACTCTGGGTTGAAGATACTAATCCAAATAATTGTCCTGAATGGGCTTCAAATATTAAAGAAAACCTAGATGAATCTAAATCCAAAAATCTTGATGAAACAAATAAAGTTATAGCAGGTGATACTGCTTTTTATATATTCACATCTGGGACAACTGGAGTGCCTAAGGCTGCTTTGTTTCCAAATGTAAAAGTTGTTGCAGGGTCTACAAACATTACTATGGCTGGATATAGACTTACAAGCGAAGATTGCATGTATAACTGCCTGCCCTTATACCATTCAACCGGCTTAATTCTTGGTCTTTCTGCTTGCATTCAAGTTGGCGCATCTACCTTTATTAAACGTAAATTTTCTGCATCATCTTTTTGGGGAGAAGCGCAAAAATTTAATACCACTGCATTTGTTTATGTCGGTGAATTATGCAGATATCTAAGCTTTCAAGAGCCATGTGAAGAAGAGAAAGATAATCCAATATCTAAGATGGTCGGAAATGGTTTGAGGCCTGACCTCTGGGATACTTTTAGAAATAGATTCAATGTTGAGAGAATTTGTGAAATATACGGTGCCAGTGAAGCTAACGGCATGTTTATGAATCTTTTAAATAAAGACCAGACAATAGGAATGACAAACATTGATATTAAGCTTTTTGCATATGACGTTGCTGAAGACAAATTAATAGTGGATGAAAATGGAAAATATATTGAAGTTAATGATCATTCTCCTGGATTAGCTCTTATGAGAATTGGTCCAAATGCAATATATAACGGCTATACAGATGCACA
Organism: uncultured SAR86 cluster bacterium; assembly: GCA_964276235.1. Taxonomy (GTDB): domain Bacteria; phylum Pseudomonadota; class Gammaproteobacteria; order Magnimaribacterales; family D2472; genus SCGC-AAA076-P13. Next base: position 9,207 of record CAXYEK010000002.1, on the reverse strand, counting down.
AGCAAGTGAAAAAAAGATAATAAGAGATGTAGTAGAAGATGGAGATCGTTGGTTTGATACTGGAGATCTTTTAAAAACTATGGATGTTGGATTTGCGTTGGGTAGACAACATTATCAGTTTGTTGACAGAGTTGGAGATACTTTTAGATGGAAGTCTGAGAATGTATCCACTAATGAGGTTGGTGAAATACTTAACTCATTTGAGCAAGTGAATATGGCTAATGTTTATGGAGTTCAAGTTGCCCACAGCGAAGGCAGAGCTGGCATGGTAGCCTTTAACTGTGACCCTGATACATTTGATTGGCATGCTTTCTCATCTTTTGTTGATGAAAAGCTACCTGCATACGCAAGACCTGTTTTCATAAGAGTTATTGAAGAGCTTGAAACCACCGGAACATTTAAATTAAAGAAAGGTGAACTCAGAGATGAGGCTTATCATTTAGATAAAGTTAATGACGATTTGATATTTGTTCGAGAGCCAAAAAGTGATTGTTACACAAGGCTATCTAATGAAAACTATGAAAAAATTAATAATGGAACTATTAGTTTCTAATCAATTTATTCTAAATCACTATCAATGAGTACAGCTATTAGTAGAGCAGGTTCATCTCCATTATTAACCCATGCATGATTGGTGCCTCTTTGCACCACAACATCATGAGGCTTCAGAGTTACTTCATCTTCATCAAGAATTAATGTGACATCGCCTTTTAATAAGATAATGTAATCTATTGTTTCTGTTTTATGCATTGCTGGGTGCTTTGAAGTATCTACTCTATGGTGCCCTGCTCCAATTTTTTCAAATGCATCTGCAGCAATTTCTTGCATTATTTCCATCGGAATTCCCTCTGGAGTTGGATTAATCTGAAAATATCTAAACTTTGTTCCACCAGTTGGTGGTGAAAGAATAATATCCTGATCTGCTCTATCTAAATTGTCCTTAGTATCTATTATATTTCCATCTGTATTCCACAGTTCAAATAAACCTCCGACATCCTCCCCGATAGATCTAGCAGGTGGACCATCAATCGTAATGATAGATCTCCCGTCTTCATTATGCCCAGTAACTATTCTTCTCATCTTTCATCTCCTATTTGTTTTAAAGTAGCTTGAACTTTCAGTCTTCTTTGGTCGTCCTCTAAATCAGTCCATTGAATTTTTTTAGACGGTTTCAGTTTTGAAATACTCTTTGTTAGAGAAATATCTTTTTTTTCAAAGTATTTGATGACTTCACTAGCTCCTGAAATGTTATTGCAAACTAAAATCATGTCGCAACCAGCATCTAATGATTTCTGAGCTTTGATTTCAAAATTTTCTTCTCCAGCTCCTTTCATAGAAAGATCATCACTAAAAATAATACCTTCGAAATTAATTTCTTCCCTTAAGATTTTCTTAAGCCAGAAGGATGAGTAGCCTACACAATATTTATCAATATTTGGAAATGTAATATGTGCACTCATAATTCCTGACAACTTATTCTTCAAATCAACAAATGGTATTAAATCTTTTTCTAAAAGGTCTGTATAAGATCTATTATCAACTGGTTCTAATAGATGGCTATCTTCAAAAACTCCACCATGACCTGGAAAGTGCTTGCCTGTTGCTTTCATTCCTGCCTCATTCATTCCGTCTATAAAATTAGATGCTAACTTACTTACTATGCGTGGATTATCTGAAAATGCTCTGTTTCCAATGATACTGCTTGTATCTCTATCTATATCTAGAACAGGTGCAAAACTAATATCGATTCCAGCCGCCATCAGCTCTGAAGACATAAGCCAACCTACATCGTTACAGATATCAGAATTACTATTTTTAATACTAAACTCTCCAAGAGACTGCATAGATGAAATCTTTGTGAAACCATCTTTAAATCTTTGGACTCTTCCACCCTCATGATCTACTGCAAGAATAATATTTTTCTTTATGGATTTAATTTCATTACATAAGTCACTTATTTGATTTCTTGAAATAAAATTTTTAGAAAAAAATATAATGCCTCCAACATGAGGATTAGAGATTAATGCTTTATCTTCATTAGAAAGTGATGTCCCTTCAATGCTTAACATCAATCTTCCAAATAAATCCTTAGAATTACTTTCTACCATTCATTAACTTCCATATAAACTTACTAATCTTAAGATTAAAAAAGATACTTGCAACTCGGTACAACATACCTGGGATTACCTTTGAATAGCCTTTAATAGATGCAATCTCAGTTTCTTTAACAACTTGTTCTGATGAAACCCACATCCAAGAAGGTATTTGTTTCGTTAAATGTTCTAATCCTGACCTTTTATGAATATTGGTTTGCACATAACCCGGAAGGCTCACCGTTACAGAAATATTATCATTTCTAAGCTCTTCATTTAAAGACACTCCGTATGCATAAATACCAGATTTGACTGCAGCATATATTGCAGACTTTGGCATTGGTATAAGTGCACCTATGCTTGAAATAATAACTATCCTTCCTGATTTTCTTTCTTTCATTTTAGGTAAATAGTGCTCTATTAGCCTAATTGGTCCGCCAAACATAAGATTATTTGCAAATTCAATATTCTCATTAGTATTTTTTCCAGCCGCCCCATTAATACCTATTCCTGCATTGGCAACAATCAAATCCGGAGTTGAAATATTTGAAGTTATTTCTGTGATGGAGTTTAAGGAACTTAAATCATGTATGTGGATCTTAGAGTGCTGATAATTTAGCTTTTCATAAGCCTCTTTTGCCCTATCAATATTTTGAGATACTAAATCGATGTACCATCCTCTTTCGGATAAATATTTAGCATATGCATAACCAATGCCAGAGGAAGACCCAGTTATTAATGCTCTTTTCATGATTTGTTTATTACCTGTTCCATTAAATAATTATGCCATGAACTTATAGCTTAAAATTTAGAATCATTATTCTATAAGAGTTTTTAACAGCGGAGCTATTATGGAAGAGTCTGAACGGTTCGACTTAAGATTTAGGCCTGTTGGAATTCCACCTAATCGGACCACAATAGTTTGTGTTTTTGGGTTGATCATAATCACTTGCAACCCTAACCCTTCAATCCAAAATATCTCAGGCAAATTGCTAAAGCCACTATAAATATGATATCCATATGAATTACCAACCGATTTTTCAGTAGCCTGTACATAAAACGATTTTGGCAACAAGGCATCTTGTACCATTTTGTCTAACCAAGTCTTGGATACAATTGTATTATTTGGATTTAAGAATAGATTTCCTATAGCTAACCATGACTTTGCTGTAGCAAATAAACAACAATACCCTGAGGAGGTAACCATAGAAGCATCCTCCAATCTTAGTGACTGCCAAACCTTTGCTTCGATGATTTCATTGATAGGTTTTTGATACAGGCGCTGAAGAATTAGCATTAAGAGATGGTAGTTCATATTGTCATAGCTAAAAGATTTATCATCACTGAACAAAAGATCTCTAGTGCTAAGGTTTAGTAATTTGTTATTTAAAGTATCTTGCAAATCTCTATTAGATGATTGAATGCCTGACGTATGTCTCAAGAGATCCCTTATTTCTACTCGATTATATTTTGAACTCGTCAGCTCAGGAAGATAAATGCTAATTGGATCCTTCTCAGAATTAATTAACTCATCGTCGATAGCAATTCCTATAAGAATTGCTATGACACTTTTTGCCATAGACATACCATTTACATTTAGGCCCTGCTTAACATCTTCACCATAACGCTCGTAGACAATTTTTCCTTGTCGTTGAACTATTAATGCTTGAGTTTGACTCCGATCAAACCATATATCTAGCATAGAGTTTTCATCATTTATCTCATTAGTGATTATTTGAGAGGAATTTGTTGATTTTCCTATGATAGGTTCTGGCTCTGACATCAGATAATTATTAGGACTAGTCATTAGCTCGTTGATGTGAGAGTTATACTCAAGGGCGAGCCAATCCTGTAAGTCTGATTTTAAAGGCGAAAACATTAAACCTATAACTGTAAAGATTACTGCTAAAACCATTGTGGCAAGTATTTTTGGCAACAAATTTTTGTTAGACATTGGTTTTAACTTAAGCAGCTCCTTTTTACCTATAAAATTTATATATATTCAAAAATTAAGATCTAGGTAGTTTTTATTAATTTTTCCATTCAGGAGGGCGTTTTTCAAAAAAAGCATTAATGCCTTCTACAGCATCATCTTTAAGAAGATTTTCTACCATTACCCTAGATGTGAGTTCATAAGCTTTTGATAGATCTAATTCTTTTTGGGCATAAAAGGCTTTTTTACCCATTGATACTGTCATTGTTGACTTGCTAGCAATTTTATTAGCTAGCTCCATAACCTTATCTGTAAGATCTTTTTCGTTAAAGTAATTATTAATTAATCCTATTTCTTTTGCCTTATTTGCATCTATAAAATCACCAGTAAGAAGCATTTCCATAGCGTGCTTATTTTTTACAACTCTAGATAATGCAACCATTGGTGTAGAGCAAAATAGACCTAGATTTACTCCAGGTGTAGCAAACTTTGATGATTCTGATGATATGGCAAGATCACAACTTGAAACTAACTGACATCCTGCAGCAGTAGCCACTCCAGAAACTTCAGCAATGATTGGCCTAGGAGAGTTTATTATTAATTGCATTAATGAAGAGCAAAGCTCAAATAAGCTGCTAAAGTAATCTTCTCCACCCTCTTCCATAGATCTAGCAGCAGTTATTTCTTTTAAGTCGTGACCAGAACTAAATACGTTCCCATTTGCCGCCAAGACAATAACTCTAATAGAATTATCCAAAGAAGCTTCATGTATTTTTTCTATTAAACTGTTAATCATTATTTCTGATAAAGCATTCTTACTATTAGGGTCATTCATCACAATCCGTAAGATCCCCTCTTTAGTGATTTCGGTTAATAATATTTTTTGCTTGTCTTCCATAACTATATTTAAGTCTAATTTTTATTACTAGTCCAATATTCTTTAGCTAATTCAATTTTTGGACATCTGTTCATCACAACTTTTAGGCCTGCGTTTTGAGCTATCTCAGCAGCCTCTTTATTAATGATATCAAGCTGAGTCCATAATACTTTTGCGCCTATTTCTATTGCTTCTTTAGTTACGCCCAAGACAGCTTCGGTTGCTCTAAATATATCTACCATATCTATCGATTCATCTATTGAATTCAAGTCGGCATGACAGGACTGTCCCAAGATAATATTATCTTTTTCATTTGGATTTACTGGAAACACTTTATAGCCACTATCTAAGAGTACTTTCATGACTTTGAAACTGTCTCTTTCTGGGTTGGAGCTCGCTCCTACAAGGGCTATAGTTTTAACTGAAGTTAATATTTCTATTAAAAAATCATCTGAATATTCATCTAATTTCATCTTGCTCTGATACTTTTTTTCAATTTATTTTGGGTATCGGATCATTGGATGAACTGGTGGAGAGTCATCAAATTCAACTCTTCCCATAGTTTCAAATCCATACCTTTCATAAAGACTCATATTCTTTGGATTAGAAGATTCCAAGTAAGCGATCTTACCTTGCTCATCAATTACCTGAAGTGCTTCTTTAAGGATAAGAGATCCTAAGCCCATGCCTTGCTTAGAAGGATCTAATGCAATAAAAGTTAGATACCAATGGTCTTCGTCAGGATGATAATTGCTCAATTCATCAAAAAACTTCAAAACATTTTCAACACGATCATCAGGAATATCTTCGAAGGATGAACTTAGTGATTCTGCATCTAAGTGGACACCTGGAGGATGCCAGAGCGAAGCTCCATAGAAGTTTTCATCAGCAAAGACTCCTTTATTTTCAAAGGAAGGTTTTGAAAATTCCTCCATCCAGAATTTCATGCTTCTTAGATACTTTACTGGATCAGGAAAAATCCATCTTACTAGCGGATCTGATGCGAAACCTAAAATTAGAGCACTCTTTACTTCTTCTGCTGTTGAAGAGTCTACATTAATAATTTTTGGTGTTTCCACTATCTTCTCCTTTATTTTATTCTCTTTATTTTGACTCAATAGCTACCCTTTTACAAAGCCATGTTTAGCAAGGGTTTGTGAGGGGTAAAACAGAGTTTACAACAACTTTACAACAAGGGAAACAGCGTAGAAATGGGGATAGCGAGAGAATTGCAGAACACATGCAGGAATTTGGAGACAAAGCTTAGCCTTCCTTTGAGTTACTGATGGGAGGCTATTAGCCCTCCCATCTTTATTCATTCGATTACCAGGATCGTGTAATCTTAATATTTTCTTCAAAGTTACCAAGCGGAAGGTCAAGGAACTTTGATATCTCATCCAATACATCAGATATAAAATCATGCGGATTAATGTGACCGGCTTCGGGAGCTAATACTCCAGCTTCATTTATTTTTCCTTCGGCTAGCATTTTAATTCCACAGGCTAATGGGATTCCAGTAATTTCTCCCATGCCTATGCGATCAAAAGAATCATCGTCATTCATTATGCAAACTCCTGCGCTCGCTGGAACTCCATTTTTTAAACCATGCGCAAATCCATACATAGAAGGAAGGTAATTATTGGCATTAGATTTTTTTTGTTGAGATTCCTGACTTTCTAACCATGAAAATAAATTTGATGCTTTTGCCTTGCTAAGGAAACCAATGTTCACCAGACCTGTGAGAGCTTTAATAATAATTGAGTCAAGGGAACCACCGTGGGCAAGATTAATACAATCTTTTAGCTCTGAAAAATAATGAGGAAACGTTACTGCTTCAGGATGACCAAAAATATTGCCGGTAAAATTAGGTAAACCTGGGTATTCAACATTTATTGCCTGGAGAGGTTTGACCATTTTATAGGCACTATCTTGATATATCTTTACCTTGCCAGTCATTTGCTCAATTGCATGCAACATAGCGGCATTGCTAGATTGCTGCTTAGCAGTTTCATCTATAGTGGCTGCACCCGCATCCCAGCCGGTATAGACTGTCGTGACTTCATCTAATTCACGTATGGCAATGAGCGCCATCAAATTTGTCAGTCCAGGGCTTGCACCGAGTCCAATAGTGGCAGACACACCAGCTGATTTAGCATTAGCATCAAGCTTCATCATTTCAAGTGTTGGCTCCCAATCATCACAAATATCTAAATAGTGACATCCTGAGTCTATGGCAGCACTAAGAATAGGTTCGCCAAATTTAAAAAAAGGTCCACAGGTATTTACCACAATATTAATATTCTTCATTGCTAGTTTAAGAGCTTGATTATCACTAACATCAAGCCGAACAGCAGAAACTTTATCATTGAGGGTAGCTGCAAAAGATTTCGCACTTTCTTGATTGATATCGGCAATAATTATTTCATCTATAGCATCAAAGTTTTGAGCTACCTTAAGGGCATAGCGGGCCATGCTTCCGCATCCACCAATTGCAAGAATTTTCATAATTTATAATTACTTCCAAAAGCCAGTTTCATATTATTTAAAATGCTCCCTTTCAATAGAGTCGAAAGCAATGTTAATCTCAGGCTCTTGAATTTGGCTTGCCAAAACTACAGCAACTAGAGCAAAACATCCCATAATATTAAAAGCTACAAAGTAAGTGTCTTGAAAGCTTATTAGAATGCTTGTTATAAGAATCCCAATTGGTTGAAGTGGGGCAACAATTGGAGATGATATACCTCTGGCTTTCCCAAGATTATGTGCCCCAAAAGTTCTTAGGTAACACGCAGTCATAAGAGGTGTTGCAGCACCAAAACCTAAACCAAATACTAATGCACTTATAAGAAATATACTTGGTTCATTAAAATAAGTAATCCCAAAGATACCAATTGCTTGAAGAAACATCGCCATCATTGAAGGATATGCAGCTTTCATAATATCCATGAGATAGCCAAATATTATTTTTCCTAGGACTCCACCAAAAGCAGATAAAGTATAAGCAAAAACATATTGTTTGACCGGAATACCTAAAAAATTCCAAATTTCATCTAGCCCCATTTTGCTGGCATGGACGGGTAAGAAAGCAAGCACACCCATCATGGAAAGAAATTGAAAGGCAAACGCTAAAGAAATTATCCAAAAAACTTTTTTAGATAAAAGATCTTTTGCAGTCATCTCCTTAGGCAAGGATTCTTCTTCATTATCTTTTTTTATACCGTCTTTAACTTGATTGACGGTCTTTGGATCATCGATAACAGTAAAAAAGATAAGAGGCAAAATAATGAAAAGAACTACAGAAGCAAAGATTACATAAACATTCCTCCAGCCCACCAAGTCAAGAAGAGGATCAACAACCAAGGGGAGCACAACTCCTGAAAAGGAAATGCCTACTGCTGCAATGCCTAGTGCTCTGCCAGCATTTTTATCAAACCAATTCGAAATTAATTTAGCTACGGCTAAATTTCCCATCATAATAGATCCCAAGGCAAGAATAGTAAGATAAATGGTCAAAAGAGACCAATAAGAATCTATGAAACTTAAAGAGAAAAGTCCAACGGCATAAATTATAGCCCCAATCATCATAATATTTTTAACAGAATACTTATCAAGGGCACGGCCTACGACAATTGCCAAAATTGCCACAGGTATAAAATAAAATGCGGAAACCATTCCAAGCTGACTTTCCGTCATGCCTAGTTCAGATATTAGGTAAGGCCAGATGACAGGAAAGCTATAAAAAAGGAAACCTACAACAGTGAATTCAAGGGCAAGACCCGTAAATACCATTCTCCAACCAAAAAACTTCATTTTTTTGAAAAAAATGTTTTTACAAATCTATCAAGTAAGCTTAATTCGTCTTGAAGAACCACAATTCCATTCACCATTATTGATAATTTGATTGAAAAACTACCTGCTGAAAAAACTTCAATAGATTTTATATCATCAGAAAATTCACTTTTAGAAAGCATTGCTTTGTTGGGATTTACCAACATCTCTGTGTTTTGATCTAAGTGTTCATTATCTAAATATAAATCTGCAGAACCTTTCCCCTCCCAATTCCACCAATTAGATACTTTGATTGTTTTTCCATTAAAATCAACTGACCATTCTTTATAATTGGATTTTTCCATCCAGCAATTATGACATCAACCTATGAACAAGCAAATTAGAGAGTTCATATGGAGTTTGTATGAAAAGAATACTTTTGAATCAATACTTTCAGAGTATTTTGTTATTCCCACTCAATAGTAGAACACCTCTGAAACCTTCTTTCTAATAGGGTTTCAATCCATAACATTTCT
>CAXYEK010000001.1:0-912063 GCA_964276235.1 uncultured SAR86 cluster bacterium | reverse complement strand
AAATGTCAGAGGAAGAACTAGAAATTTTAACTCAACAAACTAAACTTAATAGGAACAAACATTAAGAGAAAATTTATGAGTAATGAACCGAATGTGTGGACCAAGTTTATCTGGGTATCTGAAAGAACAATTTTAATGATTATTGCTGTAGCAACACTTTATGCTACTGGACTAGAAATCATGAGACTTATTCAAGAACAAGCTGTAGTTCTAAGTGATTTATTTTTATTATTTATCTATGCAGAAGTCCTAGGAATGGTTGGTGCGTTTTATGCAAGCAATCGACTCCCAGTTACACTTCCAATAATTATTGCAATGACTGCTCTTACAAGGATGATTATTCTTCAAAGTAAAGAGCTGGATTCTATAAATATAATATTTGAAGCATCAGGAATACTAATACTTGCAGCAGCAGCTTATATAATGACTTTAAAAGACCAGATTAGTCTTGAAAAGTTAAAAATTAGAAAAGATATAGAAGAAGATTAGTTTATAGAGCGTGCTCTAGTAAGTTCTCATAATAAGGCATTGCTATTTCTGCTATAGCAAGCTCTTTATCATTTAACTTGATAACCTTTGAATTATCCTTTGGCTTAAAACAATCTGATGTTTTTACTGATGGATACCAATGTTCAGCCCAGATTCCGTCATAGTCCTTCAAGCCCTTTTCCCATTGAAGCATATCTTTATCCCAAGGAAGATTTATATGACTACAGAAGGCTCTAAGAACCCTCTCTGGGTCTTCTCTCAATAAGTCTGCATCAATTACAGCAGGTGTTGAAGTTGTATTTTCACATACAAGTTTAAATATCTCAGATTGTTGAACAAACCCCATATCTTTCAACCCCCCTTCTGACCAGCTTTCTATAAAACTTTTTACAACATATTTGGGATTTCGAATTAAAAAACAATTTACTAAGTTATTAATCCAAGATAAGTCTTCTTGGAGCATGTGTTGTGTCATATGTTTTTGATAAGTAATGCCTAAGAGGATCATGAGTTAAGCAAATCTGTCTTTACTTCTTCCCAAGATGAGCTTTGGTGCGCAAGTACTTCTTCCTTCATTGGATGATTTTTATTTGTTTCATTTAAATAAGCTGCATAAAAAGGTTCATCAAGCACTTTGGTTACATCTGATCTGTTAGCAAAGCTTCTCATGAGCGCTGTAGAAAGATTTCTTGGACCTGACCACATTGCAATAATCATAGGAATCTCCAGGACTATAAGATTTCTTTATAAAGTAATCTTAATTTTTCTGTTATCGGCCAGTTTGATGATTTATCACCAATACTTCTATCATCAATAGATAAAACTTGCGTTAAGGAACCAAGAGTTCCTGTTATAAAAGATTCATCAGCAGAGTAAACATCAACCAATGAAAAGTTTTTTTCAAATACAGGTATTCCATTTACTTTACATAGATGTATAACATTTTTTCTAGTAATACCATTCATGCAATAGTCTCCAGTACTGGTCCAAACCTCGCCGTTTTTTACAATAAAGAAGTTACACGAATTTGTTGTGTTAACAAAACCATGGATATCAAGCATCAAGGCTTCATCTGCTCCAGCTTTAGAAGCTTGAATACAAGCTAAAATACAATTTAATTTTGAATGACTGTTTAATTTAGGATCCTGACTCATAGGTAAACCCCTGATCTGAGGTACAGTTACCATAATAACTCCATCCTTATTAGGTGTAGGATTGGAATGCTCCATTATTATTACTATATTAGGACCATCAATTGATAATGCAGGTTGTTGAAAAGGTTTAAGCTTGTCACCCCTTGTCACCATCAACCTGGCATGTGCGTTTGAAGTCATATTATTAATAGATTCTTGTTTGTTCTAATGCATCTTTGATCTCATCAACTGACATTCCAATATCTATATCAATTGCCTTACAACCGTCAATAAGCCTTTGAAGATGCTCATCAATAAATATCCACTCATTATCAACTAATCTTAAGCCTTCCCAAATACCGTCACCCATTAAAAAGCCACTATCAAATACAGATATTTTGGCTTCATTTCTTATAAAAAAAGAACCATTAATATAGATTTGAATATCTAGATTCCTTTTATCAATTGAATTATCTACTGGCATACATTAATTAAGCTTTTGCGTTTCTATAATGTAAAAAGAAGAAGAAGGTTGCTAAAGCCGATAGTAAGTGCCAAATAGAGTGTGCCTGTATTATAGAATCTGGGGCACAGTATTCATGCTCAGGTACACCAGTTGACCATATAGCAAAGGCTGAAAAGTATGTAATGCATCCTAAAAAGTACCATTTATATGTTCTTTCTTCTGTGGGCTTTGTAGTTTGATAACAATCCTGGCAACCAGAAGAATATAATCCACCAATAATCAGCCATATTATTAAATACTTCAATAATAGAAATACCAAACAACTGTAAAACTAGAAAGCCAACAAATCCTGAATAGAATCTAAATCTAGGTGACCAAAATTTATATAAAGCTTCAGAAATAACCCATAAACCAATAGATATTGAAAAAAGATTTAAATTAATACCAAGACCCCAATCCGTAAACCATCTCCAGACTGCATAAATTAGAATAATTGAAATATAGGTTCTAAAAAAATTAGTTCTTGTCCACTTTGTCATTAAGAAACAGTTATATAACCAAGGGAAAATGATGAACATTATCATACTTAAATTATCAGCCCATCCACCCCACTCTGTATTTGTTCCGTGCATAAGCATTGAACCTGGTCCTAAAAATATGACTACACTAGCAAATGTTACAGATATTGGATTTATGCCTATAAATGTGTTTTTACTGCCTTCTGGATCATTAGATAAAATCCAGAAGATATAGAGACCACTAACCATAAAACCAAGATTACTAAGAGTATTTAAAGGTTCTCTAAAAAGTCCACCTGAGACAGTCTCGCACCATCTTGATGCCTCTCCTATTAAATAATATGTAGTAGCTGATTGAATAGTACCTGTTGCACTTAAAAGTATGAATACTGCTATAAAACCTAATGAAACGCTTAAAGCGATAGTAAATGCAGAATAATTTTTAATCATGAGTAATTACCTCCCCTTCTTTCATTACAAAATTTATTGATTCCATGACACTAATATCTTTTATTGGATCGCCATTAACTGCAACTAAGTCTGCAATTTTACCAACTGCAATAGAGCCTAAAGTGTCATCAATTTTTAGTAATTTGGCTGTATCAATCGTAGCAGCTTTAATTGTTTTAATGTTTGGCATTCCGTATTGAACCATATAAAAAAACTCTTTCCAATTTGTTCCATGAGGCTGAACTCCTGCATCTGTTCCAAATGCAATTTTTACTCCTCTTTCATAAGCTTTTTTAAATGTAGATCCAATTTGAGGACCAACACTAGCTGCTTTGGGACGAACAATTTCAGGAAAATAATTATCTATTTTTGATTTTTCGGCAACAAATTCACCTGCAGATATTGTTGGTACATAATAGGTTCCTCTTTCAATCATTAAATCCATTACTTCTTCAGTCATAAAAGTTCCATGCTCTACAGAATCAACACCAGCAAGAACTGCTCTTTTCATACCTTGCGCACCATGAGCATGAACAGCTACCCACATTCCATAATCTTTAGCAGCTTTTACAACCGCATCAGCTTCCTCAAATGTGAATTGTGGATTGTCACCAGATTTAGCAACACTTAATACGCCACCAGTAACTGTTAACTTTATACCATCTGCTCCATCCTTATAACGTTGTCTTACAGAAGCATATGCTTCATAAGGACCATTTATTACACCATCTTCTGGAACTGGATATTCGTATGAGTCAGAACTCATTCCATTAGTTGGATCTGCGTGACCTCCAGTAGTGGCAATACTTTTACCTGATGTAAAAATTCTTGGTCCAATAACATGTCCTGCATTAATTGCATCTCTTAAAGATATGGCCACAAGACCGCTGTCACCGACTTGTCTTACTGTTGTGAAACCTGCTTTTAGTGTAACTGATGCATGAAGAGTGGCTAATATAGCTTCAGTTTCTCTTTCTGTTTTTATAGGCCTTTGTGCTTTAGATTGATACTCACCTCCAAAATGAACGTGCATATCCATTAAACCAGGCATTAAAGTTTTTCCTCTTAAATCTATTAAAGTATCTGTTTGCTTAACCTTAATATACCCAGAATCTATTGAGGTAATAATTCCATCATCTACAGTAATAGACGAATTTTTTAAGACATTTTCATTGATTACATCGATATAACTGGATGTATAAATAATACTGGATGCGCTTAAAGGAATAGATAAGAATAAAAGTAAGTTAAGTAAATTTTTCATACCAAAATTCTATCATATGAAGCATAAAAAAAAGGGCCCAATTAGACCCTTTTGAAAATTAATGAAATAAAGAAAAAATTATAATTTTGAATCTAATTCAGGAAGAGCAACAAATAAGTCCTGTACCAATCCATAATCAGCTACTTGAAATATAGGAGCATCCTCATCTTTATTAATTGCAACAATAACTTTTGAATCCTTCATTCCGGCTAAATGTTGAATAGCTCCAGATATACCAACAGCCATATATAGATCAGGGGCTACGATTTTACCAGTCTGTCCTACCTGATAGTCATTAGGAACAAATCCTGCATCAACAGCAGCTCTAGATGCTCCAACAGCGGCACCTAACTTATCAGCTATAGAATCTAATAAGTGGAAGTTATCACCTGATTGCATCCCTCTTCCACCAGATACAACTATATTAGCTGCAGTTAATTCTGGCCTATCACTTTTAGCAATTTCCTCTGAAACAAATTCACTAATACCTGCAGAACTTACTGCTGGAAGATCTTCAACGACAGTACCTGATGCTGATGTTCCAACAGGATCAAAAGCCGTAGCTCTAACACTAATGACCTTTATGGAATCAAGAGCTTTTACTTTAGCAATGCAGCTACCTGCATATATTGGTCTTTTGAAAGTGTCTTCAGATTCAACCGAAATAATATCTGAGATTTGTTGTGAATCTAGTTTAGCTGAAACTCTAGGAAGTAAATTCTTTCCAAAAGTTGTAGCCGGTGCCATGATATATTTGAAGTTACTAGCAACACTAATTACTAATTCTGATAAATCTTCAGCTAAGAAATTTTTATAGGCTTCATCATCAGTTGAAAGAATCTTAGAGACTCCTTCAAGAGTCTGAGCTTCAGAAATTACAGATGAACAGTCTGATCCAGCAACCATCAATGTAATATCATCCGAAATTTTTGTTGCAGCTGCTATTGTATTTAAAGTTGCTCCTTTAATTTCATTATTATCATGTTCTGCAATTACTAATATACTCATGAGATCACCTTTGCTTCGTTTTTAAGTTTATCAATCAAGTCATCGACGGTTTCTAATATTACACCTGCTGCTCTTGATGGAGGTGACTCGACGGAAAGCAATTCTGTTCTAGGTGTAACATCAACACCTAAATCAGCAATTGGCAATATTGATAATTCTTTCTTTTTAGCTTTCATAATATTTGGTAGAGATGCATATCTAGGTTCATTCAACCTTAAATCTGTAGTAACTATTGCAGGCATATTTAATTTAAGAGTTTGTAATCCACCATCTATTTCTCTAGTTACATTCACATGACTTCCATCAAGAACTACCTCAGATGCATTAGTAGCCTGAGGATAATTAAGAAGAGCGCCTAACATTTGGCCTGTTTGATTATTATCTCCATCAATAGCCTGCTTACCCAAAATAATAAGATCTACATGTTCTTGCTCTACAATTTTTACTAAGGATTTAGCAATTGCTAGAGGCTCAAGTAAATTTTCAGACTCAACGAGTATTGCTCGATCTGCTCCAAGGGCAAGAGCTGTTCTTAGCTGTTCTTGCGATTCAGTTTTTCCAATTGATACTGCAATAACCTCATCAGCATTTCCAGCTTCTTTAATTCTTACCGCTTCTTCAAGAGCTATTTCACAAAAAGGATTTACTGACATTTTCACATTATTTAAATCAACATTTGAGTTATCTCCTAAAGGTCTAACCTTCACGTTATAATCAACAACTCTTTTAAGTGGTACTAGTATTTTCATAATATTTATTATATAAATTTGTTATCTTCTATGTCCTTAATTATAAGTGTTAGTTATAATAAGATATAGGCTATAATTGTAATAGCTTTTGCACATTTTACAATAAAAATAAGAGGAATAATCTTATGGAAAGGGAAATAATGGAGTACGATGTTGTAGTTGTTGGAGGGGGTCCGTCAGGGCTTGCAACTGCGATAAGGTTTGCTCAACTAAATAAAGAAAATGGAACCGATCATAGTATCTGTTTGCTTGAAAAAGGTTCTGAAATTGGTGCGCATATATTATCAGGTAATGTATTTCAACCAACTGCACTTGATGAGTTACTTCCTAACTGGAAGGATTTAAATGCTCCACTTAATGTTCCTGTTACTAAAGATAAGATGCTATTTCTTTTAGCTAAAATTGGTATACCTATTCCTGCATTTATTCTTCCACCAATGAATAATCATGGAAACTATGTAATTAGCCTTGGTAACCTTTGCAGATGGTTAGCTGAACAGGCTGAAAGTTTAGGTGTTGAGATATTTCCAGGATTTCCAGCTAGTAAAGTGATTTACGAAGACGATAAAGTTGTAGGAGTTCAAACGGGTGATATGGGAATATCTGCATCGGGTGAAATGAAACCTGGAAATGAACCTGGCATAGAAATTAGAGCAAAATATACGGTATTAGGAGAAGGTTGTCGCGGTCATTTAGGAAAGGAAATTATTGCAAAATATAATTTATCAGATGATAAAGATCCTCAACATTACGGCATTGGTTTTAAAGAAGTCTGGAAACTCAAAGACGAAGTTTATGAACCAGGATTAGTGATGCACACTAATGGATGGCCAACTCCACTAGATACTCCATCAGGATCATATTTTTATCATGGAGAAAATAATGAGGCTTATGTTGGTTATGTGATTCCACTTGATTATAAAAATCCTCATCTCAGTCCATTTGATGAATTCCAAAAATGGAAAACGCATCCTTCAATCAAAAAATATTTGGAAGGTGCTGAGCGTTTATCATACGGAGCAAGAGCACTGATAAAGGGAGGTCTTCAATCCTTACCTAAATTAGATTTTCCAGGTGGTTTGCTTATTGGAGATAATGCTGGAATGTTAAATTTCTCTAAAATTAAAGGATCTCATACTGCTATGAAGTCAGGTACTATTGCTGGTGAGCATGTATATGAAAATGTTAATAGTGAAGTTTCATCTGAAATTTCTTATAGTCAAAAAGTTAATGATTCTTGGATTTATGACGAATTGTATAAATCTAGAAATTTTGGCCCATTCTTTCATAAATTTGGGGCCCTTTTAGGTGCAGCTTTTAATGTTATAGATCAATTCATTTTCAGGGGGAATCTACCTTTTACAATGAATCATTCAACTCCAGATTATGCATGTCTCAAAAAAGCTGATGAAATGCCAAAAATTGAATACCAAAAACCTGATGGAGTTTATTCTTTTGATAAACTTTCATCCGTTTATCTATCAAATACAAATCATGAGGAAGATCAACCTTGTCATTTACAACTTAAAGACTCTTCGATACCTATTTCTGTAAACCTTCCCCTATATGATGAGCCGGCACAAAGATATTGTCCGGCAGGTGTCTATGAGGTTGTTGAAAAAGATGGAGAAAAGAAATTTGTTATTAATGCTCAGAATTGTGTGCATTGTAAAACTTGTGATATAAAAGATCCATCACAAAATATTAACTGGGTATCTCCGGAAGGTCCTGGAGGTCCAAATTATCCGAATATGTAATTAT
Source organism: uncultured SAR86 cluster bacterium (assembly GCA_964276235.1). Classification (GTDB taxonomy): domain Bacteria; phylum Pseudomonadota; class Gammaproteobacteria; order Magnimaribacterales; family D2472; genus SCGC-AAA076-P13. Next base: position 904,225 of record CAXYEK010000001.1, on the reverse strand, counting down.
GAAATTTGATCTGAAAATTCTCTCCCCTTTTTTAATTTTAATCCTAAGTTCTTGTGCCAGTATTGAAACCACTTCAAATCTAACTGTCAATTTAGAACCTGCTGAAAGTGTATTTAGTCAAGATTCAGAATTTGAATTATTTCTAAGTGATCAATGGGAAGAAGGTATGGAAGATAGTCCAGTATTTGCTTCTATGCTTGGTGACAAAAGATTTAATACAAAAATATCTTCAAACAGCGCCTCGCAGTTTAATAAAGATAAGATTAAAGAAAACGATAATCTAGAAAAATTACGAGCCTTTGATTTAGATGCTTTATCTGAAGATAACAAACTCAATTATCGTTTAGCTGAACTTGGTTTAATGAACTCCATTAATAGAATGGAATACCCCTCCTACTTAATGGAATTAAACCAAAGAGGTGGGGTTCAAAGTTACTATGAAACAGGTGACAGACTAGTTTTTTTATCTTCGCAGGATTATGAAGACTGGTTAATTCGTTTAGAAGGATATGCTATAAATATAAGCAACTCGTTAGTAAATAATAGAAATGGTTTAAAGCTTGGATATACTCAACCAAAATTGGTTACAAGAGGAGTAATTTCTCAAATTAAAGCTATTGTTGAATCAGACATTGATAAACATCCTTATTTAAAAGTTTTTGTAACCGCAGATGAATCTCTTTTTACAAATAATCAAAAGAATGAACTTATTAAGAGAGCTAAACTTCTAATTGAACAAAAAATAAATCCTGAATATACAAAATTACTTTTATTTTTAGAAGATGAGTACTTACCAAATTCAAGAGATTCAATCGGCATTAAAGATGTGCCCAATGGCTCGTCTTGGTATGAGGTTCTAGCTAACTATCATACGACTACTAAATTAACTCCAGATGAAATTCACAACATAGGTCTTAGTGAAATTAAGAGGATTAGAATCGAAATGGAGAAAATCATTTCTGATTTAGAATGGGACGGAGATTTTGATTCATTCTTAAATTATCTCAGAACGAGTCCAAGATTTTATTATGACAATCCTGAAGATTTATTTAATGCTTATTTAATAATGTCTAAAACAATAGACCCTCTTCTCCCAAAAATATTTAAAGTATTTCCTAGAGCTCCATATGGTGTGATTCCAATTCCAGATGAAAGCGCTCCTTTTACTACTACTGCTTATTACAGTTCTGCCAGCAAAGGTAAGCCTGGATATTTCTATGCAAACTTATATAAGCCTGAATCAAGACCTAAATATGAAATACCTGTATTAACAGTTCATGAAGCAGTTCCTGGACATCATTTTCAAATATCGATTGCTCAAGAGCTAGAAAACGTCCCTACATTCCGTAAATATCAAAGCTTTACTGCTTTTGTAGAAGGTTGGGGTCTTTATAGTGAGGAACTAGGTGAGTATTTAGGATTGTATGACGATCCGTATGATAAATTTGGTCAGCTTACATATGATATGTGGCGTGCTATTAGATTAGTTGTTGATACAGGCATGCACTACAAAGACTGGTCAAGAGATGATGCAATTAATTTATTCTTAGAAAATACAGCTAAATCTAAATTGGATATTGAAAACGAAGTTGATAGATATATAGCCTGGCCTGGTCAAGCATTAGCATACAAGATTGGTCAGTTAAAAATATTGGAGCTTAGAGAAAGATCTGAAAAAGCTCTTGGTGATGATTTTGATATTAAAGATTTTCATCATGAGGTACTAAAAAGAGGATCACTTCCACTAAGCATGCTAGAGGCATATGTCAATCAGTGGATTGAAGACTCTTTAGACTCTTAGATTTTTTACATCTTTGGCTACAGTATATTGTGTTGTGCCAGTCTTTCTCCCATTTTTTTCTCCAATTAAATGACCTATTACACACAGGACATATCTTAGATTCTAAATGTAGTTTTTTATGCAATTTTACCTAAAGGATGATCAACACCCATGCTATGAATATAAAGAATTTTGTTTTTAATTACATTTTGCTCTAAAGCAATATCGATAAGTTTGTAGTATATATTTCTGTTAAAAAATCCATCTATTCCATTTCTCACATGAATGATAGGCAGTTTTGATCCTTCGAAATCTATAAGATTGGTTGAATTTAACTTATTTAAATCAAAGGAATAATCCAGATTTGTTTCAAGATGAATACCTTTATTAGTAATTTCAAAATTAGTGATGACATAAGGTGCAAGATCAACATGAACAGGTACTTTTTCTGACGGAGTTACTAAAAAATAATTATTATCGTCTTTCCTAATGACAGTTGAAAAAAGTTGAACTAATTTTTTATTCTTAATTTGAGACTTGTTATAAAACCATTCGCCCTCTCTATTAATAGATATCTGCTGACCTTCGCATATTTCAGGATTCCACAGATGCACTGGAGGAAAAGAAATATCTTTAGTTTTACTTAAACTCTTTGTTATTTTAGAAATACTCATATGCTGTATTTAATATTAGATATAAACCTATGATTAAGAGGAAAAATGCCATAAGCCTATTAATTAATTTATTATTATGAATATTAATCTTCTTATTTACTGTCAGCAAGTAACTTAAAAACATGAACCATAACGAAGTAGTTACTGCAAAATATATTGGGTATAAATAAAAAAATATCCCATCAATGCTATCAATAAGTATTGTAAATAATGAAATGAAAAAAATAAAAGCTTTGATATTAAATATATTGGTAACAAATCCATTAAAAAAACTTCGCCTAATGGATTTATATTCTTGAGTTGCACTTGATTCATCTAAGTTGTTGTTAGTAGAAGTTTTAAGCATCAAAAGACCTAAATATATAAGATAAGATCCGCCAATAATAGTTATTATCAATTTGTATACTGGGTTGGAAAGTATTAATAGAGAGATTCCATTTATAGCCAATAAGCAATGCAAATAGATACCAACACCTATGCCAAGAGCTGCAATATAACCGGATTTTCTTCCATAAAGATTTACCTGCCTTATTATGATTGCTGTATCAGGGCCAGGACTAGTAAGAGCTATTAAATGTGCAATAGATGACCAAATAAACATTATGCTTCTATAACTGTAGGTTCGATTTCAAGGTCTAGATTAAAAAAATCTTTTACTAGCGATTGTATTTGACCAGAAAATTCTAATACTTCATGTTGGGTTGCTTTTCCATTTGTAATTAAAACTAAATTATGAGTATCAGATATAGAAACATTTGCAGATGGAATCAACTTATCTTTAATTAGTTCTATTAATCTTGCAGCACCAACTTTTATTAGGCCATCTCCTTGTAACCAAATAATTAACTCTTCTCTAGAAAAGTGAGAAAAACTAATTAAATCTTCACTAACTATTGGATTTTTAAAAAAACTACCTGCGTTATGTATTAGCTCATGATTAGGTAAGACTTTTGATCTTATATTACATATTATTTTTGAAATAATTGACGAAGACAATGCATCTATATCAAGGTGATTAGAGGCTATGTGCTCTTTTATTGATGCATAATTATAATTTATGTATTCAGGGTGATCGCAAATGAAATTGATACTGTAAATTAAAATTGAAGAGTTTTTCAAAGACGAGTTTCTATATGAAAAATTGCAATCTTTGTTTGAAATAGAAACTAGTTTCTTTGCATCTAAATCAAAGCCCTCGATGCTTTTTATTAAATAGGATACGTCAGCTCCATAAGCTCCAATATTTTGAATAGGGGAAGCTCCTACAGAGCCTGGAATTAGAGATAAATTTTCAAATCCATTAATGTTTCGTTTTAAGCAAAACTTAACTAATTCATGCCAGTTATAAGCAGATCCAACTCTTAAAATATTTTCTGATTCATCCATTTTGATACTATTGAAGTTGGGTTTAATGATCACCCCATCAAAAAAGTCTGGTGGAATAATATTGGTGCCCTCACCTAATATCATGTATCTCATATTAATATTTTTTAAAAACAAGGAGAGTTCAGCAAAGTCGTCTTTAGATGAGATGTCAATTAAATATCTAGCAACTGAATTTATACCAATAGAATTTTGAATATTAATATTTTCATGAATTATCATAATGAACTTAAGTATGCATTAGCATTATCAACATCCTCTTGTGTATCTATGCCTGATTGTATGCTCTCTTTGTAGAGACTCACAAAGATGGAATAATTATTATCCATGAAACGAAGTTGCTCCAATTTTAAATTTAACTCTCGATCAGATGGGTCAAGCTTTACAAGTTTTTTTAAAGTACTAAATGAATAGCCGTAAATACCTATATGTCGAAATAAATCATGACTATCCTGATCATCAATGTTCCTTATAAAGTCTAAGGCAAATGAATTATCATCAACAATAGCTTTTACACAATTAGGATTTTCAATATCAGAATGCTCTATAGGATGTCTGGCAGTTATCACATCACATAAATTATTATAGTAATCATTAACAAGAGATAAGATTAAAGCTTCTGGCATAAATGGCTCATCACCCTGAAGGTTAACTATGAGTTGGTCATCACCTAAAGAGAGGATAGATGCAGCTTCACATACTCTATCAGTTCCTGATATGTGCTCATTACTTGTCATAACAACATTAGAAGTAAATGATGAAACGTGATCTTTTACAATATTAGAATCTGTAGCTATATAAACATTGTCAGTAATTAGCTTCCCTCTCTCAAAGACTCTTTGAATTAAAGATTTACCATTCAAATCAACAAGAGGTTTATTTTTGAGTCTTGTTGAACCTATTCTAGAAGGTATAAGAATAACGAAATTGTCTTTCATTATGAGTGAATAGATTTAATTTTTGCATCAAGTTCATCTATAAATTTATCTGAAACATCCGATTCAATCGTGAGATACCAGATCCTATTATTATCAAAATCTTTACATTTAGAAGCATCTTTTTCCGTCATTACAATAGGAAGATGATCAAGATAATGCAGTTCTGAAGACATGAAATTATGATGATCTGGAAATGGATGTCTTACTATATCAAATCCGAGACGAGCTAATAAATCAAAAAATCTACCAGGATTACCAAGGCCTGCTACGGCATGAACCTGTTTATGCATTGGCCATTCCTCTACAGGATAAGACTTACCTGATTTTAAATGAATAAATTTTGATGGGCTTATATTCATTAGGTGTTCGCCATCCTCAGTTGGCCCACTATTGTTAACTATAAAATCAACACTATCTAATCTTTTTTTAGATTCTCTTAAGGGTCCAGCAGGAAATGATAAATTATTACCAAATCTTCTTTTTCCATCAATAACTACAATCTCTATATCTCGATTCATTTGATAATGCTGGAGACCGTCATCTGAAATTATTATGTCGCAATCATGGTTATCGTTTAATGCTTTGAGCGCTCTAACTCTATTTTTATCTATATAAAACGGTAGATTTAATGTTGAAAGAATCTGGGCCTCATCACCAGTTTGTTTAACTGGGGTTTGATCAGTAACCATCAAGGTCTCTTTAAATTTGCCACCATATCCTCTACTAACTAAGCCTGGCTTATATCCTAATTTTTGAAGTTCAGATGCAATATATTTTACTAATGGTGTTTTGCCAGTACCTCCGATTGTCAAATTACCCACTACTATTAATGGAATTTTTGATTTAAATCTATTTTTGGTGTCTTTAAGAAATTTTCTTCTACGTCTGGAAGTTAAATATGATATGACTGCAGAGAATGGAAATAAGAGATATAACCATAAACTTTTTTTATACCAGCTATCAACTACAAGACTTGAATTGTATTCATCATCAAACCTTGGAACATATAACTGAGTTGAAGGTTTTGATACTATCTTTTTGGCTGGTGAATCTTCAAATTTATTCTTATATAACGACTGATAAATACCCTCAGAATTTAAGAGTTCCTCATGAGTACCCATTTCAGATATTGATCCCTCATCTAAAACAATTATTCTAGAAGCATTTTCAATTGTAGAAAGTCTATGAGCAATGACTATAGTTGTTCTATTAGTTATTAATTTCTCCAAAGCTTCTTGAACAATTAATTCTGATTCGGTATCCAAGGATGAAGTTGCCTCATCAAGAATTATAATAGGCGAGTTTTTATAAAAAGCTCTAGCTATTGCAAGCCTCTGTCTTTGACCACCAGATAAAAGAACTCCATCATCTCCAATTTCAGACTCATAACCGTCAGGAAGATTTTCTATAAATTCATTACAACCTGCTAATTTTGCAGATTCCTTAAGTTTTTCAAAATCTAAATCATCATCACCGTAAGCAATATTTTTAGCGATAGTGTCATTAAATAATGATGGCGACTGATTAACTATTGAAATTGATGATCTTAGATGATCTAAAGAAAAATCATTTATAGAAGTTCCATCAATCAATATATCACCTGAGGTATGATTATAAAATCTGGGTATTAGGTTTGCTATTGTAGATTTACCAGATCCTGATCTTCCAACAATTGCTACTGTTTCGTTTTTAGCAATTGAAAAACTAATATTATTTAGAATTTGTCCTCCAGTATTATAAGAAAAGCTAACATCCTCAAAAGATATATCACCATTAATATCATCAGATATATCTCCAATATTACTTTCATCATCTTGGTCAAGTTGGTCAAATATTTCATTAGCTGCTGCTAAACCTTTTTGTACAATAATATTGATGTTTGATAATTGTCTAATTGGTTTTGCCATTAATCCTGCAGCAGTAAAAAATGCTACAAAAGTTTCAGCATCAAGGCTTATACCCAGCTGATTTCCTAATGCAAAGTATGCGACAAGAGAAAGAGATACAGAGACAAGAACTTGAATTATTGGAGTAGCAAGATTTCCTGTTGCTTCTAGTTTTAGATTTTGATCTTTATTTGATGCATTGGCTTCCAAAAACCGTGCATTCTCATAATCCTGAGCATTAAAGCTCTTAATTTCTACATGTCCATCTACAGCTTCTGATGCTATATGAGTTACATCTCCCATGGCTGTTTGAATTTTTGTAGCTAGTTTCTTTAATCTTTTTCCAGCTATAAAGACTATTAAAGCTATTAATGGAGCAGTACCAACAAGAAGAAGTGTTAGCTTAAAATTTAAAATAGATAAATAAATAAATAATCCTACTAATAAGAAGCCTTCTCGTACAAAAGTCTTTACAGCATTGGATGCAGCCCCAGAAACTTGAGTGGTAGTAAATGTTATTCTGTTAATTAACTGTCCAGACTGATTCGCATCAAAATAGGACTTTGGAAGATCATGTAGTTTTTGAAATAATTCAGCTCTAAGATCGTGAACTATTCCAAAACCAACTCTAGACATAAAATAATTACCAATAAAAAAGCCAAGCCCTCTTCCTATTGCTATAAATATTAATGAAAGTGCCAATAATGTATGAAGACTATCATCGTCTGAATTAATGTAGCCTATTATTCGTCTAATCCAATCAACAGCTGCTATATCAGCTGCGGCAAAGGCTATAAAACCAAAAACACTTATTAAGAAAGACCATTTATATCTAAAGGTATAACCGAGTATTCTTTTTAGACTATTTTGTTTCATTTTTCTATTGTTCTAATTTGAACCTCATTAAACCCATTTTTATTAAGAATATCCATTATATTTACAACCCAGGCATGCAAGGATGTCGCATCAGCACTTAAAATGACAGATTTACCATTGTTGTTTAAATTAAATATTGCTTGTTCAATTTCATTAGTGTTATTGATATTGTAAATATCTCCATTTATATAAATACTGCCATCATTAACAACAGTGATTTCGTTAATAGATTGGACAGGTTGATAAGCAAAAGATTCAGTCTTTGGAAGGTCTAATGACAGAAACTGTGAATCTCCAACTTTTGATGTAACAACAAAGAAGATAACTAAAAGAAAAACAATATCTATTAAAGGAGTTATTTCAATCGAGAAATTTGATTGCTGTTTACTAATAAATTTCATTTATTTATGACGTCGATGAACCTAGAGACTTCAACTTGAAGAGATATTAAAAGATAAGTTACTTTTTGCTCATAGTACTTATGAAGAACAAGACCAGGCACAGCTATGAATAAACCAAATGCAGTAGTAATGAGTGCTTGTGATATTCCAGCTGCTAAAAGATCAGGATTTGCACCAGAAGTTTCAGTCAACCCTGTAAAAGCAGAAATCATCCCCACAACGGTTCCTAATAATCCTAACAAAGGGCTTATTGTAGCTATGGTTCCAAGCATATTTAAATTTCGTTCAAGAGCATATTTAACTTCGATAGCTTTTTCTTCAATCTTTGATTCAAGATTTTCACGTGGTAAATCTTTATATTTAATACATGCCATCAAAAGAAACCCTAACGATGAAAGCTCAGCTATTTCTTGGGCTTGTTTATCATTGATAAGATTTTTATTAAAGAGATTAACTAGTTGATTGGTTAATCCAATAGGAGATACAAGTCTATTTTGAAGAAACCAGATTCTTTCAACTGAAATAGTAATAATTAAAACGCTGCATGCTAGCAATGGCCACATAAATGGCCCTCCAGCTATTATAAATTCAGTCATTTATATCTCGGTTAAATGTTTATCTTCAAGTTTATAAACTGTTTCAAAGTTTTCTATAAACTTATTATCATGAGTAGCTGCTACTAAAGCAATACCATGATCTTTTGAGAGAGTTATTAAAAGATCTTGAATTATTTTTGCATTTTGTTCGTCTAAATTTCCAGTTGGTTCATCAAGGAAAATAAAATCAGGCTTATTGATAAGAGCTCTTGCGATAGCAACTCTCTGTTTTTCTCCACCAGAAAGCTTCCAAGGTAAATGTTTTAATCTATGGCTTAGACCAATATTTTCAATAATCTCATAAGCTTCTTGAAGTAAATTACTATTAGAATTGCTTATTTCACCAGGTATTAATATATTTTCAAGAACAGTTAAATCTTCGAGCAAATGATGGAATTGATATACAAAACCATAATTATTTAGACGTAGTTCACTTACCTCATTGGACTTTAATAATGAAATATTCTTATCATTGAACAAAATATCGCCAGATGAAACTTTGTCTAGAGATGCCATTAAGTGTAATAAAGTAGACTTACCTGCACCTGAGACTCCAGAAATAGCTACCAACTCCCCAGAGCTTATTGAAATATTTATATTTTTTAATACTTCTATCTCTTCATTTTCAATATAAAAAGATTTACATACATTTTTGCAGGTTAACTTACTCATGTCTAAGAACCTCAACGGGATCAAGCTTGATTACTCTTAACGCTGGTATTAATGATGAAATAATACTAAAAATAAAAGAAATTCCACATATCATTAATATCTGTGATGTGATGATGTGATAAGGGAAGTAATTAATAAAGTAGGCATCTAAAAGATTTCTTTGAAGAATAGACTCTAAGAGATCGATGAAATTATTTATGTTAAAGGTAATAAGAAGGCCTAAGACGATCCCTATAAAAATTCCAATTAAACTAACCAGCAGTCCTTGAAAGAAAAATATCAAAATTAATTGCGCATTACTAGCACCAATTGTTTTTAAAATACCTATTTCCCTTTCTTTGGATTTTACTGTCATCACTATTGTTGAAAGCACAAGAATAGACGCAACTCCTACTATTAAAAAAAGCATTAAGCTTATTAAAAGTTTTTCAAATTGAATAGCTTCAAAAAGAGTCCCATGAGTCTGCTTCCAAGAAGAAGTCATGAAATTTCCATCAGATGGCTTGATACTCAAAGCAATCTTATCTGCATTAAATAGATCAGATGTTCTAAGTCTTATTGATAGTGTTTTATTAGGTATGTTTTTAAATTTTTGCGCCAAGTCATGAGAAATCAAAACAAGTGATTGATCAATTTCTGCACGTAACTCAAAAATACCTACAACCTTAAGAGATACAGATCTTGGGTATGAGCCAATCAATGATGACCTTAGATCTGAAGTTGTTATGTTTACTGAGTCGCCAACAAAAACGCCTAAATTTGCTGCTAACCATGAACCAATAATAATAGAGTTCTTTTCTTCCAATTGATCAATAGAGCCGTAGATCATGAACTCAGGAAGAATAGACATATTTTTTTCAGAGTCTATATCAATTCCTGTTATTGAAACGCCTTTGTTAGTTTCAGCTGATGATATTAGACCTTGAAATGATATATAAGGTGCGGCTTCAATAATTTCATTACTTTTTTTAATATCTTTTATAAGAGAATCATAGTTATCTATTGGTTCATCAGAATAAATAACAGCATGAGGAACAACTCCAAGAATTCTGTCTTGCAATTCTTTCTCAAAACCATTCATTACAGACATAACAATTATAAGACTTGCCACACCGATAGAGAGGCCAGTAATCGCTAGAAAAGATGTAAATGAAAAAACTCCACCCTTATTAGATTTAAAGTACTTATAAGCTAATTTAAAGGATAGAGAGAACACGAAATTTTTATTTTAATAAAGCTTTTAAGATTTTTTCGATATTTCCTTTATATGGAGGTCTAATTCCATCAAATAACTTATCAAATTTAAAACCAACATCTTTATAAACTGCTCTGTGATTAGAGAAATTTTTAAAGCCATCATATCCTTGGTATCTCCCCATTCCTGAAGGTCCAACTCCACCGAAAGGTAAGTCAGTTTGTTGTATATGTCCTATTACATTATTTACAGTAACTCCACCTGAGGATGTTTTATTAATAATTTCAGATTCCTCTTTCTTATCTGTTCCAAAATAGTACAAACCTAAAGGTCTGTCTTTTGCGTTAATGGTTGATAATGCATCATCAATATTTTCATATTCAAGTACAGGCAAGACTGGTCCGAATATTTCCTCATTCATTACTCTCATATCATCAGAAGTATTAGTGATAATAGTTGGTGGTATTTTATAAAATTCCTGTTGGGTGAAGTCTTCATTGGATGGATTTATTTGATGAACGTTAGCACCCTTCTCTTTAGCATCATCAATTAATGAATTAATTCTATTGTAATGACGCTCATTTATGATTGAAGTGTAGTCTTCATTATCTTTAATATCTGGATAAAACCCTTTTATTGCATTTTCAGCTTCTGTAATAAACTCTTCTTTCTTATCTTTATGAATTATTACATAGTCAGGGGCTAAACATATCTGACCTGCATTCAAGGTCTTACCAAACATAATTCTTTTTGCAGAACTTTTAAGATCAGCAGAGTCTCCTATTACAACTGGAGACTTGCCACCAAGCTCTAAAGTAACAGGCACTAGATTTTCTGCTGCAGATTGCATTACATGCTTTCCAACATTTCCACTTCCTGTATAGAGAAGATGATCAAAATGAAGTTTAGTAAAAGCTTCTCCGACCTCAGGTCCACCAAGGAATGTTGCAAATTCGTTTTCATCAAAAGCTTTGTCACATAAATCTTTTATTAATGAAGCTGTTAATGGAGTTAATTCACTAGGCTTATGCATCACTTGGTTACCTGCTGCAAATATAGCTGCTAGTGGACCAAATGATAAATTAACAGGAAAGTTCCATGGAGAGATCATTCCCACAGTTCCTAAGGGCTCATAATTTACATAAGCTCTTGCACCAAGAAAACCAAATGGAAAATTAGCTGAGCGTTTATCTGCTTTAGTCCATTTCTTAATATTTTTTATAGCAGTGTTTAAGTCTGGAATAATGCTATAAGCATCAGTCATTATAGATGCCTCTTTAGATCTATTTCCGTAATCTGAATTTAAAGCTTCAATAAAATCATATCGATTATCCATGATTAAAGTTTTAAGTCTATTAAGTCTATCTACTCTTAATTCAAGAGACGGAGGACCTTCCTTGATGAAGTGTTTCTTTTGAGCTAGCAAAGCATCACTCATTGTTTCGTATGTATTTTCCATAATATTTATATTTATCCCCTGTCGGCTTTATCTTTGTTATTAGATGACCTTATCATAGCTCTCATTTGTTCCCAATCTTCTTCACTTAGCTTATCGAGGTTAGAAAAAGTTCCACCACCCGTTAAGTATTGTGCCCCATCAATAGCTATTGTTTGTCCGGTTAGATAATCACAGCCATCTGCCATTAAAAAAGTGGCAAGGTTTTGAAGTTCGTTCATTTCTCCAACTCTTCCTAAAGGAACCTCACCCATGACGCTACCGTCGTCGCCATTTGGATTTAATCGTTCCCAAGCTCCTTTGGTTGGAAATGGCCCTGGAGCAATTGCATTAACTTTGATTCCATATTTACCCCATTCTGCTGCCAAAGACTGAGTCATTGCATTTAAGCCTGACTTAGACATAGCTGATGGAACAACATAAGGTGAACCAGTCCAAACCCATGTAGCAAGAATAGAAATGATTGAGCCTTTATGTTTGCTCTCAATCCATCTTTTCCCAACTGAATGAGTTATATAAAAAGTACCGTGAAAAACAATATTAGCAATCGCATCAAAGCCTTTTGGAGATAAATCTTTGGTTGGTGAAATAAAATTGCCTGCAGCATTGTTAACCAGTCCATCTAAAGGAGCTACATCAAAAATTCTACCTATATAATCGTCAACATCTTTTGAGGCCCTAATGTCCAGGGATTCATAAGCTACAGAAACTCCATATTTATCTTCTAATTCTGATGCTGTATCTTTTAGAACATTTTCTCTTCTTCCGCATATAAATATATCTGCCCCATGCTCTGCGTAGTGAGATGCCATTTCTTTTCCTAATCCTGTGCCGCCGCCAGTAACTAATATTCTTTTTCCTTTAAGTAAATCTTCTTTAAACATTGTTTTCTCCATTTTTTTCTGTATCTATAATATCAATAATAGCTTCTGCCCATTTATCTAGAATAATTTAGAGATGGAATATAGTCGAGAACTTCTCCCCCTGCCTCTAAAAATAACTCTTTATATTCATCGCCAATTTCAATAATTGTTTCCAAGCAGTCTGCTGTAAAAGCTGGTGAGAAAACTAATACCTTTTTATCTCCATTTTTAGGAAGATCCTCTAAAACTTCATCCGTAAAGGGGTTTAGCCACTTATTAGTTAGTCTTGATTGAAAAGTAACTACATATTTAGAAGAATCTAAATTAAGTCTTCTTGCTATGAGTTTAGTTGTTTCATATACAGTTGCTTTGTAACAGAATTTGTTTGTTTCAGTAATAGCATCTTCGCAGTCGTGATCAATACACTCACTTCCACTGTAAACATTATCAACATGACTATTTGGTACACCATGATAACTAAATATCACCTTGTCATAGGATGTAAAGTCAACTCCATGAGTCTTATCTATCCATGCGTCAATAAACTTTTCATTATCATAAAACTGATTTATAAATGTGATCTTAGGTACGACCCATTTTTTTGAAAGTTGCTTGGTTACTTCCTTAAAAACAGATCCAGAAGTTGCAGCTGCATAATGTGGGAACAAGGGAAGAATAATAATCTCATCAGGATTCTTAAGTAACATTTCATCTAACTTAGATTTTATCGATGGAGATTGATATCTCATTGCATATTGAACATCCATATCAGGCAACATCTCAGTTAGAACATCATTTAGTTTTTGTGTATTAAACAATAGTGGAGATCCGTTTACTGGGTCCCAAACTTTTTTATATATCTTTGATGAGCTAAAAGACCTTGTTGGACAAATAATGAGGTTAACAAGTAAAAATCTTAATACAGGATTTATATTTAAAACTTTTTCGTCAGATAGAAACTCTCTCAAATACTTAAAAACACTAAAATAAGAAGGACTGTCAGGTGTTCCTAGATTAACAATTAAAAGTGCTTTCTTCATAGTTCGTGATTATTTTTAAAAATCGGATGCACCATTATAAATGCAATTAAGCATATGCATAATAAAGAACTGAAATAATATAAATAAGCAGGATTTATGGCATATATGGGCATAGCAATAATTGGTGTAAGTATATGTCCAATTGGATACACAGAACCTAGATAACCTGCTGCAGAACCTTGATTTTCAGGTGTTTGAGACAATGACAAGGCTGATGAAAGTGCGGGTCTTAACATGCCTGCTCCCAATCCATTTATTGTTATTGACAGATAATAAATAGATATTTTTGTATAGTATCCCATTGTAAAATACGAAAACATGATAAGAAAAACACCGCATATCAATAGTTTAAAATTAGATAAAGGGAAAGCATCTGTGAATAAATACTGACTGACAATTGTTGAAATTGAAAGAAGTACAAAGCTCATACTGACAACGATTGAAAGATCGTCAAGGTATGAAAAGGTATCAAATATATAAAAACCAATAGACTGAAGTAAAGATGCTTGGCATAAGCTTGCTACTGATGCTAAAAATAAAAATGGCCATATTGACTTAGATAACCATGAAATTTTGACTGTTATTTCTTCAGATTTTTTATGAATACTATTATTTTCTAAATTAAAGTAAATACCGATGGATGCTATTAGAGCCATAAGACTAAATACGTAAAAAGGAGTTTCTTTAGTGATAAGTATTAAAAAACCTCCAATTAGTGGTCCGGCAACAGTTCCTAATAAAAAGCTAGACTCCAACCTTGCAAATTTGACTGTTCTTCTATCCCTTGAGCTAGTATCAGCTACATAAGCAAAAGCAGCAGGCCTGGTAGCAGAACCTATAAGGCCATTAAATAATCTACCAAAAATTAATAAAGGAAATAAGAATGCTACATCAAGAATATTTCTTTCAACTAAAAATAAGGGTGTGATCATTGTGATCATAGATAACGAATATCCAACAAGACCCAAAATAGCTATATTTCTTCGACCATAGCGATCGCTTGCCCTTCCCCACGATGCACTCGTGAGTGCCCATGCTATTGCAGATATTGCAAAAACTAGTGATGTTTGAACCTCAGTCATACCAAGGTCTCTTGCTAATGGAGGTACTATTACAAAAACAAAGGACTGTCCGAGGCCTACAGAAAATAAGCCAAATTTAAGCCACGAAGAACCGTGTGATTTCATTAAGAAATTTTTTGTATGCCAATTGATTCACGCAACGAGAGAATCATATCTTTTGCTTGAATTCTAACTTTTGAAGCACCATCACTCAATAAATCATTAATTAAGTCTTTGTCTTCAGACAGTGATTCATACTTATGCCTAATTGGCTCTAATTCCTCATTAACAATTTCAAAGAGTTTATTCTTAGCATCGCCCCAGCCTATGCCTTGCTTATACTCTTCAGTAAATTCATTTAATTGATCTTTTGATGCAAAGTAAGAATATAAGGAATGAACTGTGCAGTCTTCATGATCTTTAGGTTGCCCAGGTTCTAGAGAGTTAGTTACAATTTTTGCTATAGATTTTTTTAATTGTTTCTCAGTAGAAAGAAGAGGAATGATATTTCCATAAGATTTACTCATTTTGCGACCATCTATACCTGGAACTATTTCATTTGAGGTTTGGATTATTGCTTCAGGCAATTCAAATGTTTTTTTATAAATATGATTAAACCTAGCAGCTATGTCTCTTGTCATTTCTATATGTTGAGTCTGATCTGATCCAACAGGAACATGAGTTGCGTTAAACATTAAGATATCTGCTGCCATAAGTATTGGGTATGAAAAAAGACCCATTGTTATACCTTTATCTTCATCGTCTGAATTAGAGGCTGTGGCTGCTTTATATGCATGAGATCTATTCATAAGTCCTTTAGCTGTAACACAGCTAAGTATCCAACTTAACTCAAGAATTTCAGGCACATCAGATTGTCTGTAAAAAAAAGAATTGTTAGTATCTAGACCAGAAGAAAGCCATGCTAATGCAACATCTTTAACAGATTCACCAACTTCTTTATTATTGATATTTTTAATAATTGCATGATAATCAGCTAAAAAATAAAATGACTCATCAAAATCACTAGCTAAATTAAGAGCAGGTTTAATGGCTCCTAAATAATTTCCAATATGAGGAGTTCCAGTTGTCGTAATACCTGTTAGAATTCGTTTTTTCATTTGTTATAATTATAAACACCAAAAGGAATTATTGTGGAAACTAGTCAAGATTTATTTAAACAGTTAGAAGATGCTGAGAAGTTATTTTCTAGTGGATCTATAAAAGTAGCTCAAAAAAAGGTTAGAGATGTAATGTCTAAGACTAAGTTAATTGGAAAGATACCAAATAAGTTAAGGCATAAACTTAACTTTGCAATTGGACAATCCAGATATTTTGATGAAATGTCCTCATTTGCAACAAATCCTAAACGAGAAGAGCTTATAACTGAAATTTCAAAAGTTATTAATGAGCCTTTAAAAGATCTAAAAAAACAAGCTCATTTAATTCATGGCATTCAGACAAAATGGCAATTACTTGATCTTTCCAGCAGACCTGCATCTCGTGATCAATGGAATAAATTTAATGAATTAACTAATAAAGCATGGGAACCATGTGGTGAGCATTTCGATGAGCTAAAAGAAATTAAAATTAATAATGCAAATCAAAGAATGCTTATCATTGAGGATATCAATAAGTATGTAGAAAAAAATTCAACTAATTGGCCAGATGCTAGATCTCTTATTCAATACTTAAGAGGTACATTTGATAGATGGCAGGAATTTGCTCCTGTTCTTGATAAAGATCTAAATAAACTAAAGTCAGCTTACTTTGAAGCCAAAAAGCCAATTAATACTCATATTAAAAAACTAGAGCAGACTGTTGTTAATGCTAAAGAGTCCTTAATAGCAAAAGTTGAAGCTATATCAGGCGATGATAATGATATTAATATAAAACAATTCAATGATTTAAAAAATGATTGGAAGAAAGCAGGATCTGCTGGTAGAAAATTAGATAATAAGTTGTGGGATAAATTTAATAAATCAGCTGATAGATTCTTTAATGCTAAAAAAGAAGTTCTTGATGCCGAGTTAATTCTAGCAAAAGAATTACATTCTAAAGTTGAGAAAGACGAAATAACTTTAAATGATGCTTCTGATGAAATGCAAAATCTATCAAATATCATAAAAACAAAAGAATACTCATTATTAAGAACAGCTATAAAAGATAAAAAAATTGAGCTAACTAATAAAAATAAAGTTCAAAAAATTAATTCATATATAAGTTTATTTGATTGCTTTGTAAATAATAAGTTAGAAGATGAAAGCCTTCCAAAGGCTATAGTTTTAAAAATATCTAAATTAAGTTCGTCAAAATCTAATAATAAAAACTTAAGATATGTATGTATCAAATTAGAGATTATGGCTGGGATAGAATCATTAAAAAAAGATCTTGAGTTAAGGCAATCTATTCAACTTGAAATGCTAACCAGCAAATTTAATAAAAGCTCAAACAATTTAAACTCACTTGATGATTTGATCATATACTTTTTTGAGAACTTGGCAGTAGATAATATTGAAACTGCAGATAAAAATTTATGGAAAAGAATTACAAAATCAATTGAAAGTATTTTATCTAATTAAGATCTGTTTCTAATTTTATCTAAAATTTCTGTATGTCTCTTTCTGTCAAGAGAATAAAAATAAAAGAAAAGTAATGGTATTACAAATAAAATAGGTCCTACTACACCCTGAACAAAAAATAATGAATATGCTTGACCATCCGTTGGCGTTTCTTTAGAAATATCAAAGATCCATAGAGTAATCCCTCCTGTAAAAATGCCTATAGCAGTATTTACTTTTTGCACAAATGAAACAGCAGAATATAAAACACCCTCTTGTCTTTTTCCACTTTGCAAATCAACTTCATCAGCTATGTCCCCTATCATTGAATCTCTGGCCATATTTCCTGCAATACTTAAAGTAGAAATAAAAACCAAAGGGATGCATAAAAATAAAACCAAATTAGTGGTACCTTTATCAGGAGTTAATCCAAGATTGTAAAAAATAAAAGCTATAGGACTAGCCATAGCTACGCCCAAAACACATAAAAGAACAAAACGTCTTTTACCAAGTTTTAAAACAAATTTTGGGGTAATGCTAAATGCAAGAAATGCTGCTGGAAAATAGACGAATAAGAATATTCCTATCTGATCTGCCCTGAGACCCCAAAAATCCGTATTAATAAACAATGCAACTGAATTAAGCATTCCCCATGATATTGATAACGATAGACTTCCTAAAAAAAATAAAATAAATGATTTATTTGTAACTGCTATTTTTAATTCACTTATCATTTGAGTAAATGAGGTAGAGCCTGACCATGAGGATAAATTACTTATATCATTTCTAGTTCTCAATGATGAGAAGAGAATACTTATTATCATAAAAATACCTCCCGTCATTGCTAATGGAAAATATGCCTCGGGATTCAATTGTCCTAATGGATAGTCAGGCGTTGATTTAAAAAATATAAAATAACCCAGAAATGCATTGCTTATACCTGCAGTCCAAGCAAACATTTCTCTCCAAGAAAATAATTTAGTTCTCTCGTCATAGTCTTTTGTAATCTCTGCTCCAAATGATCTATGAGGAACATCAAATAAGGTCATACCAATTCTTGTTAAAGAAGCACATATAAACATCCACCAGAATAACTGCGACTGTGAAAGTCCCCATTCTGTTGATGGTGAAAATAATAAGATATAGAAAATTGATACTGGTATAAAAGAAACAAACATATATGGATGTCTTCTACCATATCTAGAGTTTGTCCTATCTGAAATTGCACCCATGACCGGATCTGTTATAGAGTCAACTACAAGAGCCAAACCAATAGCTAAAGATGTCAAGAGCGGTTCTAACCCTATAACTCTTGCGTAAAAAAAGAAAAGAAAAAATGTAAACATATCAGTCTTAATTCCATTCGCGACTGCGCCTACAGAGTAATTAAATTTGAATGTATTTGTTAACATTTAAATATCAGTTAAATGATTAAGTAAATCATCTTTAAATAGGTTAAATATAGGAGGTTCAATTAAGTGTCTCATTTCTGAAAGAATTATTAGTTCACTATTTGGAATTAGTTTGTTTGTTTTATATGCATTTTTCACTTTTATTAACGGATCTTGTTTACCATGAACAATTAATGTCTTAGCACTAATACTTTTGACTTTCTTAATTCTATTTTTTGATCCTAAAATAGCCATTATTTGTCTACTAAAACCAGTATCATCAGGCCCTGCTCTTTTTATCGCCTCAACTGATTTATCATAAAATTCTTGAGTATCAAGGTCATAACCTTCAAGACCTATTAAGGCAAATATCTTTTTACTTCTATCAATACGCTCATTAACAGTTGAATTGGGGTTGTTGGACCTTTTCATTAAAAGTTTTCTAACATCTCTTGTAGGACCATTGAATGGACTTGGAGCAGAAGTTGATGATGCTATCAAAGTGAAAGTTTTAATGCGATCTGGATGATTAGCTGCAATAATTTGAGCAATCATACCTCCCATAGATATACCTAGAAGATGTGCTTTACCAATATTTAATTTATCTAGAATAATAATGGAATCATTAGCCATATCGTCGAGATTATATGGAGGGTTAATTGGTAACCTTAAAAAATATTTAATATAAGTTGAATTAATAGTTTTTGATCTATTTTTTTCCTGAAAAAGCTCACTATCAAAGCGAGAAGATAGACCTGAATCACGATTATCAAAAACAATAGGTCTAAAATTATTTTCGATTAAAAACTCTAGTAGATGATCAGGCCAATTAACCAATTGCCCACCAAGACCTTGGACTAATAGTATAGGTTCTGCATCTGAAGGCCCGTAATCTCTATAATATATTTGTACTTCACCGTTAGATGCTATTCCTTCTTCAAATGATGATAGTTGTGGAGATGAAAACATAATTAGTAAAAAAAGAAGGTTATAAAAATGCATCGATTCTATCTTGCACATTTTTTCTTAAAGAACCCCAAAATAAGCATGACATCAAATGGATGAAGGTCTCCTGAGAAATATTTCATCTTCTTCATTTTCTCAATGAGTGGGCCTTTGGTTTCTACAAGACCATTATTAGCATTCAGAGAACATGAAAAATCTTGCACTCTTGTTAATCCGATGCTTTTTGTTGCTCCTGTATGAACTAAGGATAACCTATCAGCAAAATCATAATCATTAGCTCTATTGATGATAGATTTATGAAATTCATGATTTGCATGCCATTCAGAATCATTTGTCCAAGAGAAAGGATTTGTCGCAACAATTTTCTGCTTCATTAATTCAACAGACCATCCTGAAGGTTTCCAAAATATAGTTTTTTCTCTTTCTCTTCTAAAGCCATCAACAACTGTAGACCATGAAACTACACAATTAGTATCAGTTGGACTTAAAGATTTTGGTATTAAAGGAAACAGTTCATCATAGTAGACTTCGGGAATTATATAACCCACTGCATAAGTGCATATCAGTCTACTTTGCAACTCAGTCCCCTGTATTTTTTCTGATATAAGCTTATGAGCAAGAAGAGCTCCTTGGCTATGACCTAATAATCATAAAAGGTTTATTGGAATTAAAATTCTCAATAAAATAATCGAAAGCATTAACAATATCAATAAGTGCTAAATCAATAGCCTTCATGCCATCGTTATCTTTAGCAAAGAAGGAGTAATACGTAGCCTGTCTATATTCAGGAGCATAAATATTACAACTACCATTAAACGCTGAAGCTTGATTGGCAAGCATAATTTCTGTTCGCTCATAAGCAGAGCGAGATTTATCCATATTTGAATTCCAAGTCTTTTCATAAAAACCAGTGGGATGAATGTAAAAGACATCCACATCATTATTTTTTTTATTAACTGTTAGAGACTCGTCAGGAAGGTAAAATTGTTGCCCATCTTTTTCTGGCAAGGCCGCCCAATTATCAAGATTAGAGTAATCTGGAGCTAGAGGAGAATCATTAACATCAAAGGCTTTAGTCGGTTTAACAAAATCCAAGATCTTATAGGCTGTTTCTTCATCCATAGGAATATAATTAATACAATTTTAAAAATTATATATGAAAAATTTAAAGATTAATTTTTAAATTATTAACTAAGATTAATAATTTTATTGCTAGCAGAACTCAATGCAATTAGCTTATCTTCTTGATACATTTTGGCTTCAGTAAAGACTATAGATTTGCCATTTTTTATAATAGTACTCACAACATTTATTTGCTTGTTAGGCTCGCAAGGTAAAAGAAAGGTTGTGGTCATATCAAGAGTTAATGGAAGTCTATTTCCGTCTGAAAGGTAAATAATAAATTGAGCCATTGCTGAGTCCAACATACCTGATACAAATCCACCTTGGACGATGGTTCCATTCGAATGAGTAAGATCAACAGATGGATTAAATACGCATGTAAAAGAGTTCTTATCATCTGAAATTGAGGCACTGACAAAACCAAAGATTTCTAGGAATGGAGGAACTTCTTTAAAAACGTCTTGTAAATCTTTATTCATAATAGTAATTGGCGGAGGGAGTGGGATTCGAACCCACGGTGCCGATGAAGGCACGACGGTTTTCAAGACCGTTACAATAAACCAGACTCTGCCATCCCTCCTTTGTCTGAACGCATATTCTATATGGTTTTTAAGTACTTGCAAGAATCGTTTGATTTTATTAAAAATGGCTTGTGTGTAGCTTGTGTGTAGAAATTCTACACACATTTAGCAGCAAAAACGATTTAAGAATTGTTATCGTTTGAAATATCATTGCGTCACTAAATAACTTTTCGTATTGTGTCTGCAGTTTCTTTCTTGGGTCTTTCTTAAATAATCCAAACATTATGTATCTCTCCATTAATAATCTTATTCATTATCTGCTTTTATAGATTTATAGATTCAGATATTATGACTGCCGCAAAAATACCACCTGTAACAATTACAAAAGCAACCGCTACCCTTGCCCAAGATTGAGAAGTTAGACTGCCAGTTTTACAAAGCTCATCAGCTTTAGTTTGAAGTAAAAGAGATTTTCCTGCGAATCCAAAATACATACTTACGGCAATCAAAATAACTGTTGAAGCAACTCCCTCTAAAAAAAAGACGTCTATAAAATGAAGAATTAGATATCCTATGCAAAAATAAATCCATCCTTTTGTATTATGGTAGGCAGCCCATAAATAATTAAAAATGAAACCAAACAAAGAAAATTTATAAGTATTTGATAATAATTTTCGAGCATCTGGGTCATCTACATGCATTTCGCCTATTTCTTTTTTTCCTACCAATGAATTTAGCGAATCAATCCATTCTTCTGAATTCGCACCAAAATAATTTTTAATACTTAAATGGTTAATTACATCGTCATATCTCATAATTTCTTCAACTTCTAAATAAGAGTGATTTATTTTGCCATAATCTAAGAAAATAAAAAAATCGCAAACTTCGTTGGTCGTTTGTTAAGATGAGAACCTATGTATATAGTTAATAAAACAAAAGAAGAGATATGACTACAGTAAGTTTTGGAATTTGGAATGCTTATTCTTGGCAGGAAGTCTTATTTCAGGTATTAATGATTATTGTAGCTCTTATTATAATGGTCCTATGGCACGAGAAAAGATAAGAACCTATGTATATAGAAATAATATTATTAGTTGGATTCTCAATGGTCATAACTCTTCTAGCGGATTTAATACCAAAAGATAGAGCCTTAGTTGATTTATGGACAGTGTTTGCTGTGGTCTTGGTTATTTTGACAATATTAACTCTAGCTATCTATTTCATAACTGACTGGCTTTTATAACAATGGAATTATTCTATAAATATGGTGCAAGGGTATATGGAACCCAATTAATCGTTGCAACAATTATATTCATCTATAATTTGCTTAGTGATGAATACAACCAAGACATAGCTATATTTAGTGTATTTTTATTTTATGTTGCAGGTAATACAAAGTTTGCACATGGGATTCTATTTAATGATGACGGCTTAAAAAAATATAACCTATCATTATGTGTAATCTTTAACCTTTTATGTGGTTACTGGTTATTCTTTGGAATGTAGGTTCTTCTAACTAAATCCCTGTGGGTTTATTCGCACGACATGTTTTTCTCAGTAACAGCCAAATATTATTAAGGTAATTCCGTATTTTTATCCGTAGATTATCCGTAGATTCTATTTAATAGTGCCTGATATGACTTATCAAGATTGCGTATTTGATAGGGTTTGATAGGTGGTGGAAAGTAGAAAATGAAATTTCAAGACCGTTACAATAAACCAGACTCTGCCATCCCTCCTTTGTCTGAACGCATATTCTATATGGTTTTTATGTACTTGCAAGAATCGTTTGATTTTATTAAAAATGGGCTGTGCAGACATTGTGCGGACAAAAAAGTCCGCACGAAATGGTCAATAAACGATTTATTAGAGAAGTACGCATTAAACGATCCTTCTGCAATAGAACTGTTTAAATCTCTACATGAGAAACATAAAGCTTTGCTAGATCAAATGACGAAACACTAAATAGACTGGGCTTCCTCCTTACTCTCCACAGCAATAGCCCAGTCCCTTTTATGGACATGACACGGCTTTTTTTGATCTGGCACTAATTTTTACTGTTCGCGCTTCCAAATTAATTTGTCAGTATAGTCACCTTGTACAGCAAGAAGTATTAATTCTTGATAATCATTACTAAAACTGTAATTTCGAATAAGCGTTGTGCCTATCCATTGTGGTAGTAAACTTGTTTTTATGTGATGGTGGACATTTTCATCATCAATTTCAAAAGGCCCTGTATAAGATATATAACCATGTGCTGCTAAAAAATAATCTTGCATATCTTGTTGCATATCGTTAGAAACTGAAAGATCAATATCATCCGTAATTTTTTTTCTTAACTTGCTAAGTTGCCCCCTATTTTCAGAAAGTTCTGGGCGATTTTTCTCCATTAAAGTAGCAGATACCCAATTATCAGGATGATAGATCAAATAACCCTTAACATTCCCGTAATAAGGGAATCTTTTGTCGCCATCGATATTGGCAACGCTCCATTCAGAGAGATTCCATATCCCATAAAACTTATTTAATAATTCTTTACCACTCATATATTAATTTTAACCTAAAAATATTTATTTTATGAATGTTGAATGATTAAAGTTGGTAATTAATAGGTTCTTATCTTAAAAAATAACCAACAAAGGTTACGATTTTTTATTCTCTTAATTTATGATAAATAATCTATAACTTGCTTTTGTTAAAAATCACAATCACACATTGAATACTTTAAACCTTCAAAATTAATATATATCTTGTTAATATTAAATTTAACTTATTTTATGGAGAAAATTATGCGTTTATTTTCAACGCTTTCATTATTAATATGTACATTTGCTATTTCAGCTCATAATCATGAGGAACCAAAATTTGAAGGTTTATTGTCATCTGATGTATTTAACTTAGATGGTGGTATGGAGCTATATGTTGAAAAACGTTCGACATGTAATGCTGGCTCAACACCGAAACATTTTCACCCAGCTGCAGGAACACTTGTTTATGTTCTTGATGGTGTTTCCCAATCAAAATCATCTGGTGAATGGAAACAATATTCAAAAGGTCAGTACTGGTATGAACGAACAGATTGGGTACATGGTGGAGAGAGTGATACTCCAGATCTTGGAGATGCTTGCACAGATTTGCTTGTAATAAGAGTAGTAGATCAAGGAAAAGACCATACTGTTTTTGTTAAATAAAATTATTGATATGCAGTTATTTATTATTTAAATTAATAATTGATAACTGCATAAACTAGAACTTCTCTTGTGGGTAATTTAATAAAATAGCTAAATTACATTGTTCTATATTTAATATGAAATTAGTTGACCATATCATTACTAGCTATATGCAAGTTTAACAACATAAAAAAATAAGGATATTGCAAGACATCCATATATCACCCAATTAATCCAATTGTTCATTCTCTTTCCTTAAATTGCAGAAATAATTTAATATCCTGCTGCTTGTCCATCTTTGCGTGACTCTGATGCGCCATAGTAAATACCATCTTTAAGCATTATTGCTTGATAGCCTCCAAATAAACCTTTTTGATCGCCAATTTCATGACCATATTTTTTAAGTTCTTTCTGAATATTTAAATCAAAGCCACTCTCGAGATTAATTAATCCTCCATCCAACATAACTTCATCTGTAGGCTGACTGGAGCCTGTATGAACTATTCTGGAAACATCTCCAGCTTCTTGAAGGTTTAATTCAAAATCAATAAGATTTATCACAATTTGTGCATGAGCTTGAGGTTGAGTACCTCCTCCCATTACACCAAAACTAACAAAAGGCTTTCCCTCTTTAGTTATAAATGCTGGAATAATTGTATGAAAAGGTCTTTTGCCACCCATTAAAGCATTTGCATGATTCTTATCTAAACTAAATAATTCTCCCCTATCCTGAAGCATAAATCCTAAATCTGGAGGAACCATCCCAGAACCCATCCCTCTATAATTACTTTGAATTAATGAAACCATGTTTCCAAACTTATCAGCCGTTGTAAGGTATATGGTATCTCCATCTTTTAATATGCCAGCTTCTACACTTTTCATAGATTTTGAAGAATCAATTAATTTCATTCTTTCTAAAGCATATTCTTTAGATATTAAGTACTTGGTGTTAATTTGATTAAAATTAGGGTCAGCGTAGTACTTTGCTCTATCTTCAAAGGCTAATTTTTTTGCTTCTACAAAATAATGAATATATTCACTACTAAAAAGACCCATCTTTTTAAGATCATAATTTTCTAGTAGGTTTAAAATTTGAAGAGCTGCTATACCTTGTCCATTTGGTGGTAATTCCCAAACATCGTAGCCTCTATAATTTGTAGACACTGGCTCTACCCATTCAGCATGGAAGCTTGAAAGGTCATTTGCAGATAAAAAGCCTCCCTCTTCCCTTACAAAACTTGCCATTACCTTTGCAATTTCTCCTTCATAAAAACTTTTACGCTTAGTTTTAGAAATAATCTCTAATGTATTTGCAAGATGCGGATTCTTAAAAAAATCACCTTTCATTAAAATCTCATTATTAGGCATCCAAATATCTTTGAAATTAGGATATGACTTGAATCTTTCAGAGGAGCCTTTTAAATAATAAGCAATTGTTTCAGTAATTGGGAAACCGTTTCTTGCATAATTAATTGTGGGTATAAATAAATCCTCAAAATTCATAGAACCAAACCTTTCATGCATCTTTATCCAGCCATCAACTGCACCTGGAACAGTAATTGGTAAAGGTCCATAAGACGGAATCTTTGATGAGATTATTTTCTTCAAAGTAATCAATCGTTATATCTTTTGGTGATGGACCACTAGCATTTAGTCCATATAATTTTTTAGATTCTTCATCCCATATAATTACAAAAAGATCACCACCAATTCCATTGCCTGTTGGCTCCATTAAACCTAGTGCAATGTTTGCACCAATAGCTGCATCTATGGCGTTGCCACCTTTTTTTAATATATCTAAACCTATTTGTGTAGCTAAAGGGTGACTGGTTGCCACCATACCGTTTTTAGCAATTACTTCAGACCTACTAGCAAAATCTTTACCCGAAACTCTATCAAAGGAAGATATGTGTGGTGTTGTTAATAATATAGCTAATAAAAAGATTCTCACATTCATATTTAAGTATTAAGTAAAACAATATTTATTTTGCCATAAGCTGATAAATAAAAAAAATCTATCTTATTTTTCAGGAGTAAAACTAACAGGCATTTCTTGAATTGCGTGAACAAAATTATTTGGAGCAACCTTCCAGTCTCCATCCATTTTCATATCTGGGAATCTAGTAAGAATTTGTTTGTATACTTCTTTTAGTTGCATCAAGGCTACTGGCTTTCCAATACATGTGTGTCTGCCCATACCAAATGCCAAATGTTTGGCAGCATTTTCACGTTCAATATCAAATATATTAGGGTTGGAGAATATTGATGGATCTCTATTAGCTGCTCCATACCACATAATTATTTTCTCATCTTTACCCAACCTCTGATTACCAAGTTTAGTTTCACAAGTTGTTGTTCTTCGCATATGAATAACAGGTGAAATCATTCGGATAGTTTCTTGGGCAAAATTTGGAAGAAGTTCTAGATTATTGATTAATTTCTTTTTCTGCTCAGGGAATTCTGTTAAGAGTTTTATAGCTCCACTGATTGAATTTCTGGTAGTATCATTTCCAGCAAAAATTATTAATAGCCATGAACCATCTAAATATTCTTGACTTAACTTTGCTCCATCTAATTCTGCATTTGCTATAGCTGATAAAAGATCATCCTTAGGATTCAATCTTTTTTCTTGAAGGATATGTTTTCCGTATTCAAACATTTCTCCAATCATATTTTCAAATAATTCAATCATAGAGGTATCAACTTCCATTTCTTCTGATTTGCCCTGAGCCTGTTTTGTATTTTCTGCAGAAAAATACTGTGCCAATTCTAAAAACTCCATCCAAGTTGCTAATTTATGCCTATCTTCTTCTGGGATTCCTAAAATTTCAGAAAGTGTAAAAATTGGAATCTGTTGTGATAAATCTTTGACAAGATTCGATTTACCAACTTTTGCAATAGCATCTAAAAGAGTTTCAATTTTTATTTCTACTTTTTTATGCAAATCATCAACATAACCTGGTTTGAAAAAAGGCATATGCTCTCTTCGTAAATCAAGATGAAAAGACCCATCAAGGTTGAGCATGTGATCAATAGAAGTTTGCCATAATTTAGGATGTCTAGTCTCAGGATCGCCTAAGGTTATAAGATTGCCTGTAGCAGCTTGTGATGAGAATACAGAGGGGTTTGATGAAACCTCCATAATATCTTTATAAGATGTAAGCATCCAAGCACCAGGCTCTACATCCCATTCAGGAGGATCTTGGAAATAAATAGGACTTTTCTCTCTAAGTTCATCATAAGTATCGAAAGGATGACCGTTAGTGAACTGATGGATATCATATAGATCAACTGAGCTATTGAACGGATAATGAGGTTCATAGGCATTCCCCTTAATTACTGTATTAAGGGCGGTTTCGCTAATAAGGGGGTAAGACATGGGTTAATTTATGATAATTCGATTGTTGAACATATGATTCATCATACTCATTATTAATGAATCATTAAACTACTGAAGAAATTTAAAAAATTAAAAAAGAAACATTAAAATTGCTTTAAAAAATATAAAATAAATATATGAGTAAATTAATTATTTTCAATAAGCCTTTTCAAGTTCTTTGCCAGTTTACTGATGATGGTGATAGAAAGACACTTGCAGATTATATTGATATCAAAGATGTCTATCCTGCAGGAAGATTAGATTTCGATTCTGAGGGATTGATGGTTCTTACTGATGATGGAAGATTGCAAGCGAAAATTAGTGATCCTAGATATAAATTACCAAAAACTTATTGGGCACAAGTTGAAGGAACAGCAACAGATAAAGACTGTGCTGCTCTAATCAAAGGCGTTACATTAAAAGACGGTTTAGCAAGAGCTGTTTCATGTAGAATCCTTAAGGAACCAGAACTTTGGGATAGAGTTCCACCAATACGTGTTCGCAAGACAGTACCTGATAGTTGGATTGAAATTGTTATTGATGAGGGTAGAAATCGTCAAATTAGAAGAATGACCGCTGCTGTGAATTTACCAACACTTAGGCTTGTGCGAGTTGCGATTGGAGAATGGTCGCTAAAAGGTCTAGAATTAGGTACATATCAGATAATTACAGGATAACCCATGAATGAATCAGGAAAATGTCAATGCGGTGAAATATCCTACTCGTTTAATAGAAATAAGGTTATATCAGCTCATCATTGTCACTGTAAAGACTGTCAAAGGTCTACTGGTTCTGGTAAGGCAACTATCTTATTTATTGCAAAGAAGCACATAGATATGATTGGTACTCCTAAATTTTATGAGGTTAAAGGATCTTCTGGATCCCATATAAAAAGAGGCTTTTGTGAAAATTGTGGTTCTGGAATATTAAGTTATTCTAAAGAGATTCCTCATATAAATTATATTAAAGCTGGAACCTTAGATGATTCTAGTTGGGTTAATGTTGATTCCAATTTTTTTGTAGATTCATCATACGATTGGAATAAGCCAGATGAGTCTATAAAAAGCTTTAAAGGTAATCCTAGTTTGACCTCAAATATTAAAACTTTATTTAAATCATTTTGAGAAAATGAAATATATAGCTCAAAAAATAAAAAAACTATGGATAATAATTCTAACTATTATTTTAATATCTATTTTCTTATTTACCTATATTTCAAATTATGAACCTTCAGAGAATATTCAAATTGACTCTCATAAAGTTAATGTAATGAGATTTGATAATATTGAAGAATGTTCGATCTATGTTACAAAGATGGATTCAAAATCTGGATATCCAAAACGAAGTGATGCTGGGACCTTATTTTATTGTCAGAGTGATAGAGTAATAATCAAAAATAATTAATATGAAGATAAGAACTAGAAATAATTTATATAGATTAATTATGATGATTTTTGTTTTTTATTTTATGTTTGGTTCCTACATTTAACTTCAAAATGAATGATGTAAAAAAGGATTGGTTGTATGGAGATTCAAAAAAGGATAGACAAGGAAGGTTAATTTATTTTATAGGTTATTCTGAAGACACTAACTCTAAAGGTGATTCAATAGAATTATGGGAACCTGAAGACATTTTCTTAAATAGAAATAAAACTAACTAAGCTTTGGTGATTTGTTTTTTTGGATCGTAAAAAGGCTTTTCAACAACAGTGGCATTAGCACTGATACCATCCATATTGATTGTTAATTGGCTCCCAATGTCAGCATAATCTATATGAACCATAGCTAAGGCAATATTCTGCTTTAAACGGGGTGAATAAACTGCAGAAGTAACTTTTCCAACAACCTTATCTTTAAAAGAGATATTCCAATAACGAGTATTAGGTCCAGCCATTGGCTCCCCTTCTATTATTAAACCAACTTGTTTTCTTGTAATGCCTTCTTTTGAAATTCTTAAAAGTGCATCTTTTCCAATAAAATTGAAATCTTTATCAAGGTCGATTAGTCGATCCATGCCAAGTTCTAATGGATTCGTTTCAATATTCATATCAGATTGATATGAGAGCATCCCACCCTCTATTCTTCTAATAGTCGATGTATGTCCAGGAAAAAGACCCATGCCCTTTCCAGTTTGCATGATAGTTTCATAAACCTCATCACCGTCATCTGTATTTAATAAAAATATTTCGTATCCTAATTCACTTGACCAGCCTGTTCTTGAGACTAATAGATTGATTTTTCCTAATTTAAGATTCTTAAACCAGTAATATTTAAGGTCTTCTATTTCTTTTCCAAATAATTTAATCATGATATCTCTAGATTTTGGACCTTGGAGCTGCAAAGGAGAGACATCTGGCTCTGATATTTCGACATCATAATCATTTTTAGCATTTAGACCCTGTGCCCAAAAGAGAACGTCACTATCAGCTAATGAGAACCAATAACAATCTTCTTCAACGCGAAGTAAGATCGGATCATTTAAGATGCCGCCATACTGATTGGTTAGAATTACATACTTACATTGTCCAACCTTCATTTGCGATAAATCTCTAGGCGTCATCATTTGGACAAACTTTGAGGCATCTGGTCCTTTTACCATAACCTGTCTCTCTACTGCGACATCACAAAGAATGGCATCATTAACTAGGTTCCAAAAATTCTGCTCTGGATTTCCAAAATCTCGAGGAATGTACATATGGTTATATACAGAAAAGCCTTGAGCTCCCCATCTAACAGTTGCATCAAAAAATGGACTTTTACGAATTTGAGTTCCAAAACCAAAATTACTTAAGCTTTCGTTATTTGTTTTCATGTCATTTTGCATTTTGTAATATTATCAATTTATGTATTAGAAATGCGAGCTTTTTATCAAGAGATTAAGTTAATATAGTCACTAGAAAACTTAAATTAATAAAATGAAATTATATTCCTTTTTGATCATCGCTTTTTTAACATTAAATATATCTGCAGAGTTCGATACGAAATGTTCAATACTAATAACTAAAAGACTTCAATCCAGTGAAGATGCTTATAAAGATGCTTTAAATAAAATTAGTCAATGTAATAAATATGACATTTTGTCAGTTACAAGTTTTTTAGAAGAATCTATTAGCAAGGTATATATAACTGATTTAATACAGACCTACTGTATGTTTGATCACGAAATTATTACATTGTTGAATGAAAAGACATCAAATCTAAGCTGCGTTCACAGAGGCAGTAAAAGAAACGAAAGAAAATTTAATAACTAATTTTCTTTTTTAAGCGACCAACAAATTACGAGCCATACGAACAAGAAACATAATAGATACAAAAAATACTCCTGTCCTTATAAATGGATATGAATATACGTTAGCAATCCCAAGAACTAGGTATATAAGTCTTGTAATTAACCAACATTCAGCTAATTGCTCATTTGCAACTTCTAGCTGAATAGATAGAACAGCTAAAACTAGGAATATAGGCAATGACTCTCTAAAATTATGAACAGCAACTAAAGCCCTTTTAGATGCATCTGAAAGGTCTACAGGACCCTCCTTTCGTACTCAAGAAGTTCATGACAGGTACTTTGCCAATAGACAATAGCATTGGTGTCATGAGTTGAATTAAATAGAAAAGAGCAGTGATTAAAATTAGATCTAACATTTATAAAACGATTAATGAATTGTTTCATAATCCTATTACAAATTATAAAAAAATCAATATATAGATAGTTAAAGTTAATTATTTATTAAAGCTATATCTTCAGACTTTATCAATTTATTGTCTATATTTTCAAGAAAAGGTTTGAGCTGAGTTGCATAAGGCTTCCATCTACCCATACCTTTTGTATTAATTGGTTGTCTGACTTGCTCCGAACTTGCTGTTCTTACCGATCTTTCAGTTTCATGGAAAGAAACACAACTCTGCTCAAAAGGCAGATCAAGGAAATCAAGAATTCGTCTTACTTGATGCTCAAGATTATCAATAACATCTTCATTATTTACTTGTAATATTTTATTTGGTAAAACCTTGTTCCAATGATCCATCAATTTAATATAGCTATTATAATAATTTGAAGCCTCTGCAAGACCGTATGTAAATTCCTGACCTTGTGCAAATAGTTGCTTGTACATACTGAAGCAGCAATCTAGCGGGTATCTTCTAGCATCAATTATTTTTGCATTAGGAAGAACTAAATGTATTAAGGCAATATGCCTAAAATTATTAGGCATTTTATCTGTGAATCTTGGTGCATCTTTTCTATGAATTTTTGTTTCATCAACATATTTCTTACCCATATCAAGTCTCTGCTCAAGAGTGAGAGATTCCATAGTTTGAGGATAATTACCTAAACTACCAAAAATATCTTCGCCCCTAAGACTCTGAGCCATTGATAAAATATTTGGGAGCTCTAGTGTGCCATCTACCATTGAGTGTGATGATATTATTTGCTCAATAAGTGTGGAACCAGATCTAGGTAATCCTAAGATAAAAATTGGATCTTTATTTTCATATCCTCCATCACCAATTTTTTTAAAGAATTCATCATCACAAACATCAATTTGAGCTTGAATTTCTTTATTCATTCTTTTGATTGTATATTTGCTTTGCTCTCTTTTAATTCTATTTCCGTTCTCTAGATTATTAAAAGCCTCTTCGTATTGACCTTTTGATTCACAACCTTGAGCTAAGGCAAAATGAAAATAAGCCTTTTCTTTTAATGGCAAATCAACTCTTTTAATTTGATCTCTCATTCTATCAAATTCAATATCCTCAAATTTATAAGTCTTTAAATTAGCAAGAGAGAAAAATGCTTCGCCATGATCTTGTTTTGAATTATATGCTGATTGATATATTTTTATGGCCTCATCTGTCCTTCCTAATGTCTTAAGAGCATGTCCTTTTGAGGTTAGTGTATTTGTGTCTCTTGGTGCAACATTTAAGATTTCATCCATTAAGGTGATTGCTGACTCGTGATTACCTGATTGCATTAATTCAATAGCTTTCTGTGATTTAAATGAAATATTGTCTGGATACTTTTTACATAAATACTCAGCTTGTTCCATTGTTTGGATAAACTTTTGTCTCTTGCGAAGAATTAAAAGATACTTAACCCTTAGCTCAGTATTTTCTGGGTTAAATGATATTGCACTCTTTAACAAAAATTCTGCATCATCAAAATGGCCTAATTTAGCAGCTATATCTGATAACAATGCCATTGCATTAGTATCCTTAGGATGAAGTTTAAGATATTCTCGACATTTTTTTTCAGCATCTTTAACATTTCCCTCATTAAGGATTTGATTAATATGCAATAAGATACTTGGTAAGGATTCAAATTTATTAATTTGCTCTAAAGCATATTCTGCGGCTGCAGTATCATTTAATTCAATAAAATATGTATGAAGAGATTTCCATGATGCCACTAACGCTGGATTTAGCTCACAGGCTTGTCTGTAATAATTAATTGCTTGAGATTGATTGCCTTTATCTCTATGCATATGTGCATATTCTTGATAGGCCCTTCCCATGTCTGGAGCATACGTAAGCAGACGTTTGATATATTTTTCTGATTCACCAAATTGTTTTAAATACCTGGTGCATACTGCTCCAAGATATAAACTGTCTACATGTTTTGGATTAGAAGTTAAATTTATTTTAATAAACCTTAAGGCTTCTTCAAATTTATGATCTCTCAGTAAAAGACTTACTTTGTTAAAATCAAGCTGTTTTGAATCCATAGGTTTTTAAAATAGGCGTTATATAAATGTTAACTTATAGGTATTAAAAAAGGGAGTCTAAACTCCCTTTAAGTTATATATATTAATATTTAGAATGATTTCTTATATCGAATACCTATAGTTAGTGGACGAATATAAGTAACACGCTCTCTGTCAAAAACAAAGTTGTTATTAATTTCCCCTCTCTCATCGGTTATATTCTCAATATACATTTCAGCTGTCATCTCATCGTTGCTGAATCCAGCTCTCATATCAAAGGCAGTATAGCCTTCAATTTGAGCTCTATTCATCTGCATGATGTCTCCAAAGCTGTCATCAGTCGTATTCATTTGAGCTACAACATGCCCCATCATTCCGCCATCCATTGGGAACTCTTGTCTAATATTAATATTAGCTTGGAAGCCAGGAGCAAATGCAAGTTCTTGTCCAACAACTACATCATTAGTAGGTACTAATTTTGCAGTAACTTCACTATTAAGTGAGGAAAAGGCTCCTCGAATAGATAGACCATCTCTTAATGGGTAATATTCAAAATCCCCTTCTATACCAGTTATTTCTGCATCAGCAGCGTTATCTGAGAAGAATAAGTTAACAATTGATGGGTCAAAGATTGTAGATTGTAAACCAGCAACTTCAACAAAGAAGACACTTCCGTTGAATCTTAATCTTCCGTCCATTTTTACAGTTTTCCAACCAAATTCATAATTATCAACTGTATCTGAATCAATTGAGGCAGGAACCGTATATGAACCATCTGAATTAGTTGAGCCAACAGGCCTATTAAGTAACCCAGGTCTAAATCCTTCAGAATATGTCACATAGTACATAGTATCTTCATCAGGAGTCCATTTAGCAGTTGCTTTAATAATAGTTCCGTCACTTTCTGCTTTATCTGGGTTGCCAGCTGGATTACCAGGGGCAAACTGTGTAGATAAATTAGCACCATAAGCCTGACCGTCAGTACCACCAGAATTAAAGAATGATGAGTTGGCACTTCCCTCAAAGTCAACTTCACTTTCGTAATATCGTGCACCTAAAGTAATATCCATCGTATCTGACATTTCAAAGGTAACTTCACCAAAGACTCCAAACTGCTCATCAGTTCTTAAAATATCATTAAAGAATATTACTGGAGCTGTGTATGGACCTCCTCCTGAGAACCAACCGGCTCCTGCATTACGAAGATTACCTGAAACAGAAACATCGGTTAATGGATAGTTATCCGCCCAGTTGTATGCAGCAATATTTAATGAACCAGGATAAGTAAATAAATTTAGTTCCTGTAGTTCTGTACTTCCAGTGAATACACCAAATGTAGCTGAAGTTGTATCATTAATAGCAGTATTTACTCTGAACTCATGAGTTTCTACTTCAGTTTTAGTACTTGAACGAACTAATAAGTTTGGAGCGTAACATGTGCTACCTGCACCAGCTGCTGTTGAGCTTGAAGCTTGATAGACAGTGTAGTCACAAACATAGTATGGAAGATATTGACCAACAAATAAGTAATCAGTGTAATCCACATCTTGTTGTGTATCTCTATCAGTGTATGCACCTGCATAAATAACTTCTAGATCACCTATAGTTCCCTCTAGAGTAATACTCATGTTGTCATATTCATCACTGATACTGTTGTCAGTATATGTTTGAATCTCTAGGTCACCTAAAGTTGGATCTGCATAGAAAACTCCATCTGAATCAATAGTTTGACTAGAGTAAGAAACTAAAGCACTCCAGTTATCATTAATTTCATGCATTAGACTTGATCTGTAACCAACATACTCTGATGAATTAACGTTTTCTTTTTCTATTGCATTAGCGTTAACAAAATTTACCGCAGAAAGATCAGCACCAACTCTGAAGCCAGCTCTGCTAGAACCAACAGGCACTCCGTTATCTCTCATAGTTCCACCAGGTCTCCAACGAGCTGATTGTGAAGTATTTACAGTACCTGCAACTTGATCGATATATCCGCCTCTTTCATCTCTGTAAGCAACAAATCTGAGAGCAGTACTATCTCCTAATGGGATATTGGTAACAGCTTCAAATTTAGAACCTTGAGATCCATCAGGCATAAATCTTGATTCAACTTCAAAGTTACTTGCAGATTCACCAATTTGTGGTTTATTTGTAATCATTCTCACAACACCAGATTGAGAACTAGAACCAAAAAGAGTTCCTTGTGGTCCAGATAGAACCTCAATACGAGCAATATCTGCTGCGTATACATCTAAATTCCTACCAGGTTGAGCCAAGGGTTGTTCATCAAGGTAAAAAGATACGTTAGGTGCTAAACCTGCAACACCAGCAGTTGTAAGGTTTGGTGTTGTGGAAGCAAGACCTCTAATGTATATCGTGCTCTGTCCTGGACCAGATCCACCGGCAGTAACTCCTGGAAGATCTAATAAATAATCTTCAAATACATTAATTCCTCTTTCTTCAAGATCTTCTTCTTTAATAGCAGAAACTGATAAAGGTACGTCTTGTAGACTTTCAGATCTTTTTCGAGCTGTAACGACGATTTCCTCGACGGTAGCTTGACTTTGTGCTCCTACGATTCCTGTAAAAACCGATGCATTTATAAGTGCAAAGGTTGATAAGGAAGGTATTATTTTGTTTTGAACTTTTTTGAAGTGTTCTAACATTTGATATCCCCTATAAATATATATATTAAAATAACTTCTATATATAAATATAAGATATGTACATATAGAAATAACTACTTCTTAGAGTGTAGTAGATTCAAATAAAGTATGCAAATTTGGTTGTGCAATAAATATCATTCAATATTTATATATACCTAGATAATTGAAAATAATTATGTTTCACTAAATATCATTAAAATCATCACATTTAAATAATGGAAAACATAAATAAAGCGAGATTTCTAACTTCTGTCTTTTTGTTAACTTTAATAACTAGCATCGTTTATACAAACTTGGATGCTTCAGCTGCACTATTTCAAACAATGTTGCGTCTTTTATCTGAATATTTGGGATGGTTTATTATTTTGATTGCAAATGGCTTTTTAGTTTTTTCAATATATTTAATATT
Source organism: uncultured SAR86 cluster bacterium (assembly GCA_964276235.1). Classification (GTDB taxonomy): domain Bacteria; phylum Pseudomonadota; class Gammaproteobacteria; order Magnimaribacterales; family D2472; genus SCGC-AAA076-P13. Next base: position 867,520 of record CAXYEK010000001.1, on the reverse strand, counting down.
TACAAAATATAAAAATATAAGGCTTGGCGGTAATGATGCTAAACCTAAATATAGTTACTCTAATTGGATAGCAATGTTATTTAGTGCTGGGTTAGGAATTGGTCTTTTATTTTATGGGGTTGCAGAACCAATTGGAAATTTGAATGATTATCCAGAAATGATAGCGGGAGATCTTTCTTATAACGCAGGTAAGGCCCTTAGCTTAACTAATTTACATTGGGGACTTCATGGATGGGCAATTTATTCTGCTTTAGGACTCTGTTTTGCATTTGCATCCTACAATAAAAAGAAAGCTTTTAGAGTAAGCTCTTTATTAGGAACAAAGGTTGAAAATAATGCTTTATTGGCTGCCGCTATTGATGTGATTGCAATATTAACAACAATTATAGGTATAGCTACATCCTTGGGTTTGGGTGCTTCTCAAATTAATGGTGGATTAGATTATGTCTATAATATTCAGATAAATGAGTTTGCAATTATTGTAGTAATAACAATTATTGGCTTAATAAGTGTTTGTCTAGGTCTTGATGTTGGAATCAAGAGGCTTGTCTCAATTAAATATGGTCATAGCCATAGTGCTAGTGTTACTTGTATTAATTTTAGGTCCTACAATATTTATATTAAATGCAATGGTTCAAAATGCAGGTCTTTATATAAATCAAATTATTCAGCTATCTACATGGACAGAAGCCTACAACGACTCAACTTATCAAAATGGATATACCTTATTTTATTTTACATGGTGGTTTGCTTGGGCACCCTTTGTATCTTTATTCATAGCAAGAATATCTTATGGAAGAACTATTAAAGAATTTATAATAGGAGTTCTTCTGGTTCCATCATTGATAGTATTTATTTGGATGGGTGTTTTTGGTAATGCTGCAATCTATCAAGTTCTAAACAATGTTGGTGATATAAGTGGTGCTGTTAGTAATAATGCTAGTACGGCCTTGTTTGTATTATTTGATAATCTTTTATTTACTAAAGCTCTTTCAACTATTTCATTAATATTAATTGTAACTTTTTTTGTTACTTCTTCTGATTCTGGTGCGTTAGTAGCTTCAATGCTCTCTTCAAAAAAGCATGTTGATATAACAAGTGATTCCCCTCTGTTATCAAGAATTACATGGGCTATTTTGCTTGGTGTAGTTGCTGCAGTTCTTTTAAAGGCCGGTGGTCTTGGTGCGCTTCAAACTGCTGTTGTAATATTTGGAGTGCCTTTTTCTATTATTACGGCTTTTGCTTGCAGAGAGTTCTATAATTCACTAGAGGAAGAGCTAAATAATTAATTAATGTAGCTCTTCGTCTATATCCTTTAACTCTTCTTCATCCATTTCGTCTTCATATAAATAGGTATCCATCTCACTTTCTTTTTTATTAAATCTTTTTGCAATAATTAGAGCAAAGACTACTAATATTAAAATTAAACCTAGTTGATATGTCATTGTGTATTCCCTTCTTTATTTAAGTGATTTATCCTATCTTAACCTTAAATTATCATAATAATAAATGGATGCTTTAGATAACATTTTAAACAGAGTCTCTGCTAGACAGCTAACAGAACCACATCCAAATTCCTCAGAAATGGATATTGTCTATCAAGCAGCTCTTAGAGCACCTGATCATGCATGGCTAAGACCAAGCAGCTTTATTGAAGTTAAAGGGGAAGGATTGAATAAACTTTCTTCAATATTTGAAGAATTTGCTAAAACTTTACCCAATGTAAGCGAAGAAATAATTGATAAATATAAGAATGCTCCTTTTAGAGCTCCCATGTTAATAATTTTAGTCAATACGTATAAAGAACATCCTAAAGTTCCGGCTATTGAGCAAAAGCTTTCAACAGCTGCAGCTGCGCAGAGTATTATGCTCGCATTAAATGCAATGAACTATTCATCCATATGGAGAACAGGGAAGCTTGCTTTTAACAAGCTAATTAATAAAGAGCTAGGTCTTGAGGAACATCAAGATATTTTAGGTTTTCTTTATGTGGGTACTTCAAGTGGAAATAATAAAAAAGTTCCAGATATGAATATTGATGATTTTGTAACTGAACTCTAGTTATTTAAATTTATAAATAAAAGCAGAGATGAGAGCCATTAAAGAAAAAATAATCTCTGCAATCAGAGATGAATATACAACTGGAGCCTCATAAAAATTATCTGCAAGAATACTTGTAAAAGCAGCTATAAGATATATTAATCCAACGGACAAAATCCATTGATACTCTTTAGTAAATAAAGATACAAAACACATGATCGAAGTGCCCAGAAAAAGAGCTGTAAAGTCTCTAATCTGTGTATTAAGTCCCTCTCCTTGCAAAAGAACCATATTCAATCCATTTGCTGATTCTTCTGGAGATAGCAACCAACGTATAGCAAGAACTGCTAAAACTGTTCCAAGAATTCCAGATAATATTTGTGCTAATTTCATAGTATTATCTTAACAGTATCCTTGATTTGAGTATGTTCAATCAAGTCCTTATTTTTTGAAACGTTATGACATCCTGTATCACTTCCAAAACTAACATTATATTTAGGCTTATCATCAACTAAATGAAGTGCAGCATATCCTTCAATAGCAAAACAGGAATCTATTTTATTATTTAATAGAATATCTTTAACATAAGGTATTCTCTCTGGTTCCTCATCATAATGAGGGCAACAAATACCATCTGCAAAACCAAGACAATCTAATGTTGCCTGATGGTCTTTCCAAGAATCAGTTATTCCTTTATCAAACCAACAAATAGCACCAGCGCTGACACCGCTCATAATAATATTTTTGTTATATGCTTCTTCAAGAATTATATCCAGACCCCATTCACGCCAGACTGCAAGCATACTCTTTGTATTACCGCCACCAACATAAATAATATCTTGATCAAGAACATGAGACCTCAAGTCTATTGTTCTTTTAAAAAAATCTATATGTGATGTTTTACAACCTAAAGAATCAAAAGCTTTATAAAAGTTATCTATATAACCTTGATCATCCCCAGTTGCAGTTGGAATGAAACATATTTTTGGATTTTTGGATGATGACTGAGATGTTATATATTTTTCAATTTTAAGATCTTTGATAACTCGTCCAAAACCACCGCCACCAATTGCTATTATTTGTCTCATACCTTGTCCTTAAATTTTCTATTGAATTCAATTAATCTTTGCTTCCATTTCATTGTCAAATGATTAAATTCTGATGGCTTAACCAAAAATTCTTGGAATATTAAATCCCTATCTATCATTAAAATTACAATTTGCTGAATATTAGTATCAAACATTACATTATGAGCATTTGCATAGGCGCACCCTTGTAGAAAATAATCTTCGATCCACTCTCGTCTTTTAATTTTCTTTGCCGTTTTAAAGTCAATAAGTGAAGGAACACCATTATAGTTTCCAATACAATCTGCAGTGCCTGCATATAAATTATCTAGAATTAGACCTACTTCAAGACCCCAAACCTCATCAATACCAAGCAGTCCGTCTGATATGAACTTTGATGTAATATTTTTAGCCATTATTTGGTCTGGTTCATCAGTAAAATTGTCCCAATCATCTCCATTTAAATAAACTTCTATAGCTTCATGAACAGCCGTACCTATGTCAGTGCTTTGTTTAATTACTCTGTCAGCCTCTTCATCGCCTACTCTCTGCCTCCATTGATCAATGCCGGCTGAACTTTTAGAAGTTCCAGATAGTATTGTTGTGACACTAGGAACAGGATGATTATTTGAGTCTAAATAATGACGACCTATTTCAGTATCTAATCTTTCAAGTTTAGGATAGTCGTATTTATTTTGCATATTCAGGGAAATGTTTTATTAATATTTCAAGATTATCGCTATAGTTATCCCAATAATCTAGCCCAGTTTTATACATGGGCTGCCTTACTTGTTCTGAACTTGCAGTTTTAACTGGTCTTTTTGATTTATAAAATTCAAGGCAAGATTTTTCAAACTTAACATCGCAATAATCTAAAAGTTTAGGTATCTCAATTTCTGGATTTGTAATTACATCTTCATAATTTATTGTATAAATAGAACCTGGTAATAAATCATTCCAAAATTGCATTAGTCTAAGGTAATCTTTGTAATATCTTGAAATATCATCAAGGTCGTATGTAAAGTGCTGTCCTTTAGCAAAATATTGTTTATAGCAACTAAAACATGTATCCATTGGATTTCTTCTTGCATCAATTATTTTTGCATTAGGAAGAATCATCTTGATTAAACCTATATGAACAAAGTTATTCGGCATTTTATCTATAAAAAAAGGTTTATTAGATCTAGTCCATTTTGTATCATTAATATAATCTTCACCGAAGCTGAGGAACTCATTATCATTCAAGTCATTTAGATTATTAGGATAACCTTTCACATCATCGATGAGCCTAATTTTTTTTGATGTTGCCATTATATTTGGGAGCTCTTGAGTGCCTTCAATCAAGGAATGAGATGAAAGAATTTGCTCTATCAAAGTGGAACCTGATCTTGGTAGACCAAGAATAAAGATTGGATCAGCCGAACTGCTTCCAGTTTTTGTTTGTAGTAATTCTTTATTACTAGAAAAAAATGATATTAACTCGTCGATTGATTTTTTATGATTTTCTGAATTGTAATCAACTTGTTTTCTTTGAAGCCAGTTACCCTTTTTATAATTCTCAAAAGATTTATTGAAGTCTTTATTTGTTTCGTAGGCTTTACCAAGAGCAAAATGCATTTGAATTAATTCATCAGATTGCATATTTTCTTGAATACTTGATTCCATGTTGCTTATTTCTGAATCTGAGAATTTATAAGTTTTAAGATTTGCTAAGCTCCAAAAAGCTTCACCTGACAAATGAAAATACTTAATAGCATTTTTATATGATTTTTCGCATTCCGATCTATTGCCTAAAGTTTTTAAAGCATGACCCATACTTAAATAAACTCGAGCATTAGATGGGTTTATTAAAAGTGCCTCCTTATACGTATCGATACCCTCTTGATATTTAGCTAGTTTTGTAAAGATAGTTCCAAGAGAAACGAGTGCTTCAAAATTATTAGGGTCTAATTTTAGAAGGTTCTTAAACGCAGGAATAGATTTAGCTAATTTATTTTGAATTCTATATAATTTTGCTAAATTATCCCATGCTAAAGCAAAGTTTGGATTGATTGTTAATGCTCTTATGTAAAGTTTTTCTGCTGTATCATAATTCTTTGTCTTGAATGCCAGCAATCCTAAAAGTCTTAACGCATCAACATTATTTTTATCTTTTTTAAGTACCTTCTTATAAACATCCTCTGCTAACTTAACTCTCCCAGCTTTAGCATGTCTAATTCCTTTGTATAAATCAGAATAGCTTTTATTAGATTCAAAAAAACTTTGAATAACATCATCGGATCTCTCATCTTCACCCTTGCTTGATAAAAGATTTGATAAAAGTCTTGAACTTTCAATAGTTGGGTAATTTTTATGGAGTATCTCTAAAGAATCTTGATAAGCTATCTGATTATTTAGTAATTGATAAATCTTAACTTTTTGTTCTAAACATCTTTTATTTGTAGAATCTATTGCAAGTAAGTTTTCGATACTTGCAAGGGTCATATCAATATTATTTTGCTTAATATAAATTTCTATTAATAAAGATAAGGCATTAATATTTCTAGAATCATGCTTGAGAATTTCAGTCAGTTGTTCGATAGCTTCATTTAGATTATTATGTTTTACAAGTTCATGAGCATTTGTAAATGCATCTTTTAGGTTACTATTTTCTGACATATGTTTAAAAAAATAAATTCTGAATGGAATAAAACCGTTATTTTGATAACAATTGTACTATCTTTAGTACTTTCTATATATGTATTATCTGATCCTGCTGGTAGCGCAGTTACCCTGAATAATATTTATAACTACTTATCAGAAGTATTTGAATCTACTTATATGTATGGAAGCTTTGCTGTTCTACTTTTCTTATTATTCATCTCTTTTTCAAGATTTGGCTCTATTGAAATTAATTTAGTTAACAAGGATATTTATTCATTTTTTTCATGGGGATCTATGCTGTTTGCAGCTGGTATTGGTGCTGCTCTTCTATATTGGGCTACTGTTGAATGGATAGATTATTACAACGTCTTAAATGCAGAAACAGGCAAATCAATAGAAGAAATTTTAATGTACTCAAGAACTTATCCACTATTTCATTGGTCATTTACAGCCTGGGCTATTTATTGTCTTCCAGCTATAGCCTTTGCTCTGTCATTAACAATTAATTCTAAATCTAAACTTACATTTTCAGGTATTTTTAATACAAAAAATAAGATCTTAGAAATAGTATTTGATACTCTATTTATTGGGGCAATACTTTGTGGAGCTGGAGTTGGTTTAGGGCTATCTTTCCCATTAATTTCAACTATTATTTCTAAAATATTTTTAATAGATAGAACCCCTATTTTAGATATAGTTACCATCGCTATGTGTTTATCTATATTTGCAACAAGTGCTTATTTAGGAATACAAAAAGGCATAAGAAGGCTGAGTAATTTAAACATCATATTAGTCATAGCCTTTCTAGTATTTGTTTTAATATTGGGCCCTACTCAATACATATTAAGTAATTCTTTAGAATCATATGCGTTTCTTATAAAAAAATATCCAGAGTTTAGTTTTTCAACAGGCACAACGATTAGTAAAGACTGGAGTGTTTTTTACTGGGCTTGGTGGATGGCTTTAGCTCCCATGGTAGGAGCATTTATTGTCAATATTTCAAATGGTAAAAATTTAAGGCAGATAATTTTAGGAACTATATTGATAGGAAGTTTGGGATGTATTTTTAGTATGTCTATTTTATCTAACCTATCTATATATTTATTTGAAATGGAGCTATTGAATTCACCTTATCTATTGTCAAATGGATCAATGACCAGAGAGGAGTTAGTGGTTGATACTATAGGAACCTTAAATTTCGGAAATATTTTACTAATTGGATTTGGAATTATTTGTATTATATTTTTATGTACTACTTATGATTCTTCCTCATACGTTTTAGCTTCTGCTTCAATGAAAAAGTCTGATGTTGAAAGTTCAGGTAATTTGCGTCTAATTTTTGCATTTTTATTAGTCATTCAACCCTCTTTACTGATGTTTATTGGTGGGGTTGATTCATTTAAGTGGATTATGGTTATTTTTTCTGTACCATTGCTCTTTATAAATTTATTATTAATGATTTCAATTATTAAAAATGTTCGTACAATTAAAAAATTATAAAGCTCATATATTTGAGCATAATAAAATAGAAAATTCTGAATCTACTATTTTTATAATACCAGGTGCTGGTATGGACCATAGAATTGGTTCTATGATGAAGTTAGATGCCTTGCACTCAAGATTTAATATCTATTCTATTGATTTACCAGGTCATGGCTTTACATCTGGAGATATTTTGCATTCAGTTGAAGAAATGTCAGAATTTTGTATTGAATTATTTAATGAAATGGGAATTACTAATCACATTTTGGTAGGTCACTCAATGGGTGGGTTAATTGGAATAGAAACATCCTTAAGGCTAAATAGCGATCTTCTTATATTAATGAATACAAGTTACCCTCTTATGGTTGGCGAAATCTTATTAAAACATGCCAAAGGAAACCTAGATCAAGCTAGTGAATTTTTTACAAAATATGGAGTTGTAACTGTCCCTAAAACAGAGGTTAAAGCTAAAACTTTTGGAGCAATGGGATCGGGTTTTTATGGAAGAAGTAAAGGAACCATCAAATCACCTTATGGTACAAAGAATATAGAAAGCGATCCTCAAAGAGAGATAGATGTCTACCCTCTTAAAAGATTATTCAATCAAACACAAAAAGAAATACTTTCTCATGACTTAAAAGCTTGTTCTGCATATAAGACAGAGAAATTGGCAGAATTAAAAAATACTAAGTTTATATATGGCGGAAAAGACAAGCTAGCTAGATTTGATCCTGAGAATAAAATACATTTAGATGTCAATGAAAATGATATTAGAATAATGGACGAGACAGGTCATTTTCCATATTTTGAAAGGCCCAACGACCTTTCAAAAATAATGGAAGAATTTATTACTAATACCTATATCTGAATCTAAGACCAATAACTCTTGGCTTGTTTTGGGTCTTTCTGATGGCATTAAAGTCGTTATATCTACTTAGATAGCCGTCTTCATCGGTTATATTTGTCATATAAAGTTCAATAGAGCGATTCCCAACTTCTCTGCCCATTCTCATATTAGCAATTGCATAAGATGGAAGAGTTAGTTCATTTGCTTGACTTGTATATCTATCACCAGTGTATGAATAGTCCAATGATAAATAGGCTGGACTTCCTCCTATCATGAGCTCTTTATCCAAACCAAGAACATAAGATAGTTCTGGAACATAAGCCAATCTATTTCCAGCATTTGCTTGAAGCAAACCAGAAACATCATAATAATCCTGTGATAATGATGGATCATTTTTAACCATATATGCTGAAACTGTTAGAGTATCGCTTGCTTTATATGTAGCATCTAACTCTAGTCCATTAATTTCGGCATTACCCACATTATCAACAAAAGATACAGTTGAATAATCTAGATTATACGTAGTAGATTGAAAATCGTTCCAGTCCATCATGAAATACGCACCGTTTAAAATTAGTTTTCCATCAGACATAACTGATTTAAATCCAAATTCAAGACTTTCGAGATAATCTGCTTTATAGGTTTCAGGTATGAAAGCTGTTTGAGCTGGCCTCACTCTATTAATTCCACTAGCTCTGAAGCCTTCAGAATATGTTCCGTAAACCATAGTATCTTCATCGATATCATGTTTTATATTAATTTTAGGCACAACTCCTGAATCATTTGAATTAAATATTTTATCTACGCCGTCAAAGACTCCAAAATACCCATCCTTTGCATTCACCATTGTGTCTTGATCATATGATCTAAAACCAACTGTTAATTTAGTTTTGTCATTAATATCAAAATACCCTTCACCAAAGAAAGCTTCTGTCTCCTCTTCTCTAGTATTATCTAAATTCCACCACTGTCCGTTAGTTGGTTGAAAAGAAAGATTTCCAGGATTCATGCCAGGCCATAAGTAGGCAATTTCATAATCTCTTTTTGATGTTTCAGAAAAAGCACCTAATACCCACTGGAACCCACTGTCACCTTTTGATTGAACTCTAAACTCATATGACTCTCTTTCATGAGCATCAGTTTGCGTATAAGACATTCTTGGATCTTGGCAGCCTGATATATTGCCGTAATAGTAATAATCGTAATAGTCACAAGTATATGTTGGACCATCAAAATTATAATACTCAACGTATTCGGTATAATCATATGTGTAATCTACGTCTCTATCAAACATAGATGAAGTGAATACATATTCTAAGTTATCACTTATATCCCCACTTAGTGATAGTGATATTTGACTAAATTCATCATCAAAATGTTCTTCAGAAAATCTTGAATTAGCTCTGGCTCCAACATCCTCATCAGTCTCCCATGAGCCGCCAAATGAAGAACTTTGTTCAAGAATCGATAAGTCAAGATTTTGATTACCAATTTCAGATGCAAAGCGAATTCTGAAACCATCTTTAGTCAAAGAATTATAATCATCTTCTGCATGTTCACTATTATTTATAGTTACTCCACTATTGGTGAAAGTTTTTGAAGCAAGTTCATTATCTATCCAACCACCATCTTTTAAGTCATAAGCGCTTATTCTAATAGCGGATTTATCACCGATTGGAATGTTCATATAAGCTTCAAGAGACCTGTCGTGTGAACCATCTGTGATTGATCCATAGTCAACATCAAAACCATAATCGATTGCATTTACATCAGGTTTCTTAGTTATTATTCTTATATTTCCTGAGGTTGAACTAGATCCATACAAAGTCCCTTGAGGTCCACTTAATATTTCAACTCTTTCAATGTCATAAACATGCAAGTCAGGTGTTTGTCCAATTGTTGTAAGAGGTTGATCATCTAAATATAGTGCTGTCGTTGATGCAGCTCCAGATGGATTACCAAAGCCACCATCAGAAACACCTCTAATATAAAAAGTAGAATTACCAGGACCGCCAGCATCTAAGGTAATTGCTGGAGATAAATTGGCAATATCATCTAACCCTTTAATATTTTTCTTATCAAGTTCTGCAGCACCTATAGCTTGAACACTCATAGCAAGGTCTTGAAGATTTTCAGAACGTTTAGAAGCAGTAACTACAATATCCTCAATACTCTCGTCAGCTTGTAAGTGAGATCCTTGTGCAACACCTAAGCCAAGTGTTAGTGCGCCCAAGTAAGATAATGCATAATTATTTTCTTTAAAAATATCCCGAAGAACTGAAGTTAAAGGATCTGATTTTTTTATAAAAAGTGGTTTAAGATGAATTACTGACATTATTTGTCCTCCTATAAATTATATTCACAAATTTAGTCATCCTACTATAATACTCATTGAATGATTTATAACAAGTGATTAGTCAGATAAACTATTTAGATAACTTTAAGAGCTTCTCAACAAGATAATCATTGCCCCAGTCGTTAATAAGATTATTATTACAAGTAGCATAAGGTTTAATGCTTTGAACTAAGGTATTGCAATAACCAACATCTCTATTAACACCAGGCCATCGATGACCTCGATCATTATTTAAAATACTTGTAATAGTTACATTGTTGTCACAACCATAGGCTATTTTTTCTTCTATAAGATCAAAATCTTCATTTTTAATTTGCTTTATGGATTTGCAATTAAATTTATTAGACCAACTCTTAAAGGTATTTTCCATTGGTTCATAAAAGTAGCCGTCGAATGATTTTACTGAAATTGGAGGTACTACTGTATCTTTTGCACCGCCATAAATTATAAAATTGACTGGTTTTTCAGGAGTACAACTTAAATCTTTATGTTGCATCCCAACAACATTTGCAATTCCAGAGAATAATTCTGGATATGCACAAGCAAGCGCCTGAGCCATCATCCCTCCATTACTCATCCCAACAACATAAATATTTTTAATATTAAACGCTTCTTTTGTATTATCTATAACTTTCTTAATATAACCTATGTCATTTGAGCAGCTTGTCCAAGAACATCGTCCACCACTTTTACATTTTGGGTATTTTGGAGCTATATCTGCATCAACGGCACAAGTCTCTCCAGTTGAAGTTTTTGTTACAGATCCAGCTAAGTCATTCCACGAAGAAACAAAAGTCTTCATGAAAAGCCATTTTTCGTAGAAGATTTCCCCTTGTGGATAAATTGCAATAAAATTATATTTATCGGCCGACTTATTAAAGTTTCCAGTGGTCTCTCTTTCAAATCCAGAGGCTGTTCCTCCATAACCGTGAATACCAATAAATAAATCAATTGGCAAACTATCCTGATAGTTTTTTGGTTCATATATTAAGTATGATCTTTGATCATTTTCAAAAGTCATTTCCATCTCATACATTTCTTGAGAATTTAAAAATGGAGATAAGGATATTAGCAATAATAATATTTTCATTTAATTTTTTTAATAAAATCTTGAAGCACATCATAAGATGAATCTTTATTTAAATCTGAGAAAATCTCATGTCTTGCATTATCAATTAATCTAAAGGAAATATTAATAAAAAGATGTGAAAGAAATTTATAAAGTTTCATTGCCATTAAGCCATTAGAGCTTACTGCATCAAACTCACCTGAAAGGATTGTTATTGGAATATTTTGATTATCTTTGCAATAGTACTTTTTATTAAAAATTGTTAATAAGCCATTCGAAAGATCCTGCCATAGTGAATTAGTTACTTTATAGCCACATAATGGATCTTCAGTATAGTTATCAACATTTACATTATCAGATGAAATCCAATCATTAGGAGTTCTGTTAGGAGCAAATGATTTATTAAATGTCCGTATTGTTAAATTATCTAAAAGTGAGCTTTCTGCTTTTGGGCCATTTCTAATAATTTCTATTTTTAAAACTAATTTTTGTAAATAAATATTAAATTTGGGCACTTTTGAAGATCCAGAGATTATCATTCCATCAATATCAAGTTTCTTGTTGAAAAGAGATAATGCAACCCATGAACCCATGCTGTGCGCAAATAAAAAGTGCTTCAAATCTGGATATAAAGCTTTCGATTTCTCAATTACTGCTCTTAGATCTTCAGTCACCAAAGACCAACCATCATTATCAGCAAAAAAACCTCGAGTATCACCATTTAAAATATTAATACCATGCCCGCGATGGTCTTTTCCTATAACATGATATCCATCATTGTTTAGCTTAGATATAAGCCAATCATATCTTTGGATGTGCTCAGCCATACCGTGGCTAATTATAAAAATACCTTTTATATTCTGATTTGCTGATAAGAACTCGTAATAAGAATTTTTATGATTAGTTAATTCATTAGTCATAATTTATAATAAGCTTAATATAGGATTAAATAAATATTTATGCATAACATTCATATTGCTGGTACAGGCACTTGGCTTCCAGAAGATAAGATAACTAATGATGAGATAGTAGCTTCTTTTAATACCTATGCTGATGCATTTAACATTCAACATAGAGAGGACATTGATAAAGGGAATGTTGAAGAAATGACCTATTCCTCTGTTGATTTTATTGAAAAGGCCTCCGGTATAAAAACAAGATGTGTAATTGATAAAAAAGGCATTCTTGATCCTAATAGAATGATGCCTTCGGTAAGAAATGAGGATGAGGATAGTCTTTCAATTCATGCGGAAAAAGGAGTGATAGCAGCCAAAAGAGCTATGGAGCAAGCTGGAATAACTGCTGAAGAGATTGATGCTGTAATTCTTGGCACATCTCATTCTGCTAGAAACTACCCATCAGTAGCAATAGAAATTCAAAATGAACTAGGCATTAATGGCTACGCCTACGATATGTTAGTCGGTTGCTCATCTACTACCTTTGCAATTAATAATGCCTATAGTGATATTGCTTCAGGCTTGGCTGATACCATCTTGGTGATTAATCCTGAGATATCTACTCCGTGTGTTGATTTTTCTAGAAAGGACATTCATTTCATATTTGGTGATGCCTGTGTTGCAACTATAGTTCAAAAGGATAGTAGTTCTGCTAGAAGCTTTAAGATAATTGATAGAAAACTTCATACTCAATTTTCAAATAATATAAGAAGTGATTTTAGTTATCTTAATAGAGCTGCCATAGATCAAAAAAAAATTGAAGATCTTCTTTTTTATCAAAATGGAAGAAGTGTTTTTAAGGATGTTTGTCCTCTTGTGGCTTCCTTGATTAGTGATCAACTTAAAAAAAATGATATACAACCATCAGATGTATCAAAATTCTGGCTTCATCAAGCTAATGGAAAAATGATTAGACTTATAGCGTCTAAAATTCTTGGAACAGATGATTTTGATCCAAGTATCATACCAATGCCTATAACCAAGTATGGTAATTTAGCTTCAGCTGGATCTCTAGTGGCTTTTAACGAGAATAATGATTTGAGCCCTGGCGACATAGGAGTTATATGCTCATTTGGTGCAGGTTATTCAGTTTGCTCCATTATCTTAGAAAAAACTTAATTTAACTAACCAATAAAAATATAAAACAATTATAATTATCTAATGGGTGAATACGATGCAGTTTGGGTTTTTTTAATCAGTACAGTTTTTGTAGGATTCTATATATTTATTGAAGCAAGACCTAAAGGTTCCACGTTTCTAAAAGACATATCTAGCACAATCTCTAGGTTTTTTAGAAAAAGATAATCCTGTTGTTAAATAACAAATATTCCATATTCATTTTCGTACCCTTAGCCTTAATTCTCGGCGGACTGGCTTCTTCAAATACATCTACCGACGTATGGTATCAAGAGCTTGTCAAATCAGACTTAAACCCACCTGGTTATGTATTTGGAATTGTTTGGCCAATTTTGTATTTTCTAATGAGCATATCTGCCTTTAGAACCTTCACAGTTTCAAGAAATATTTTTTTGATTCAATTGATTTTTAACACCATGTGGTCATGGATGTTTTTTTCATTTCATATGCCTGTATTAGCTTTACTAAATATATGGCTGTTAATTTTTTTAAATATAAAACTGAATATAATGATGCTCAAAATCGACAAGATTTCAGGGCTAATTTTTATACCCTATGTCTTATGGTTACTCTTTGCTTCGTATTTAAACTTATTTATTGTGATAAATAATTAGATAAAACATCCTACAACTAAACCAGTCATGCAAGATGCTAATGTGGCGCCAATAAGAGCTTTGAAAGAAACTTCAATCAAGTCTGTTTTTCTTTCTGGAGCCATTGCGCTAATTCCAGAAACTAGTATTCCAACGGAAGAAAAGTTAGCAAAGCCACAAAGTCCATATAAAGTAATTAATCTAGATCTATCGGATAAGGCTCCCTCTTCAAGTGAAGAGAGACTGTAGTAAGCAACAAACTCATTTAGTGTAGTCTTGATACCAAGGAGCTCACCAGCAATAATGGCCTCACCCCAAGGAATACCCATTAGCCATGCAATTGGTGCAAATATGTAGCCTAAGATCATTTCAATTGATACTGGGTAGCCTATCCATCCACTAACCATCCCTAAAAAAGAGTTCGCAAAATAAACTAAAGCAATAAAAGCAATTAGAATTGCACCAACACTTATTGCAATACTGGTTCCATCTGATGTTCCTCTCGTAATAGCATCCATTGTATTTTTATAAATCCTAGGGGTTTCTTCACCACTAAAATCTGTAACTTCATTAGAAGGTATCAAAATATTTGCATACATGATTGCAGCAGGTATAGATAAAATTGAAGCAGTAATAAAATGTTGAATTAAATTAATACCAATAAACTTATTCTCTAGAACTGTTATCAAGGCAATCATTACAGAACCCGCAACCGTAGCCATACCAGCAGTCATTAGAATTAATAATTCCTTCTTTGATAACTTACTCAAATAAGGTCTTATTAAGAGTGGAGCCTCTACTTGTCCAACAAATACATTTGCTGCAGCACCAAGACCTATTGGGCCTCCAATATTAAAAAGTCGTTGGCAAACCTTAGAAAATATATTTACTATAAAAGGCAGGACTCCCCAATACCAAAATATTGCCGATACACAAGACATTACAATGATGTACGGCAAAATTCCAAAAGCAAAAGTTGATAATAAGGTTGGCGAATCTCCAGAATCAAATCCAGGATATCCAAAAAGAAACATTGCACCTTTTTCAGTCCCATCCTGAAGAACTGTAACTGCTTGTGCTAAGAATTCAAAAAAAATAGTGATAAAGGGTAGTTTGATAAAAATTAATGCGAGTATTAATTGCGCAAGGATTCCATAAAATAAGTATTTGTAATTAATAATTTTTCGGTTTTCTGAAAAGGGAATAGCAATTGCGATAAGGCCTAAAAAACCTACTAGTGTTTGAAATATATTAAATATAGTCATGGGTTAGTATAGCTTAATTGCCTTAAGCCTTTCATTTAAGAAATCATCGGCAAGAACTCCGACATCATCTTTATTAAAGACTGATTTTAAATTTACATCAGGTGAAGGATGAAGAAAGAAAGGAATGCTGTACCTTGCCTTAGATCTTTGATCTTGATATTGAATAACTCTGTGAGTTGTACTTTTCAGTCTTTTATCTGTAACTAGTTGCATCATGTCTCCCATGTTGCAAACAATTGAATTTGAACTTGGTTGAACTTTAATCCATTCATTATTCTTGTTTAGAACTTCTAAACCGCCCTCTTCTGCTCCTACTAGTAAGGTTATTAAATTTATATCCTCATGAGCGCGAGCTCTATGCAAATTAGATACGTCATCTATTGGTGGGTAATAAATTGATCTTAGCAAAGAATTACCTTTTTCAATCCAATTAAAAAAATAGTCTTTATCAAGCCCAATGGAAAGTGCAATAACTGACATAACTCTAATACCAATCGAATGAAGTTCTAAATATAAATTATCAAAGTTATCATTAAAATCTTTAATTTCCTTCATCACTATGTTCTCAGGAATTCTATGATCAAATGAATCATCTATGATAGGACCATGATGCCAAAACTCTTTTTGATCAGCTATCTTTTCACCAACTGCTGTTTCAATCCCCTTTGGTGTATAACCTCTCGCGCCTTTTGATGATTTGCTGTTGTAAGCATCCTTGAGGTCAGAATCTAAATTAAAAAAATCTATAGAGGATGAATAGCATTTATCTAATAATTCTTTTGAAAGTCCGTGATCAGTAATTGAAAAAAATCCATGGTCTTCTAAGGCACTTGAAAGCAAGGCAATAGATTTAAGATCTCCTTTTTCAATATCTTTAAATGATAACTCTGGAATTGAATTCATGAATTATTTTATCAAAAAAAAAGGCGGAATAAACCGCCTTTTTAAATTAATTGATATTCTTAGAATTTATAAGAAATACCTAAGTTCATTTGCCACATTGATTGACCGTTCGATGTTGAATAGAAGAAACTGTCATCAGCATCTACTCCAGTCATAATATAACGACCAGCTGAGTCAGCACCATCAATCATAATTGCTCTGCTGACATTTCTACTAACTTCTTGAGCCCAGCCTTTTTCATCATCAAGGAAATTAGCTAGATTTTGAAGATCGAAGTAAACAACGAGTTTATGATCATTACCAAGGCCAATATCTTGCGTGATTCTCATATCTATTCTTGTCTGCGTTGGAGCTGTACAAGTATTTCTATCTATTGTTCTGCCTTTATAACCAGAAGCACAAGATGAATTTACAAAGTCCATTATTGCAACAGCAGCTTCTGTGCTGGCAAATGAGACATAAGGATCATTCACACCTGTTGGAATATAAGCTAAGTCATAACCGTCTCTTCCTTTACCGTTAAATGCATCACCATCAAATGTAATACTGTATGGCTCACCAGATTTTCTAATACCTAACATAGAGAATTTAGTGTCATTGTCGCCAATAATTTGAGTTGTATAAGAAAGTGCTAAAACAAACTTATCTTCTGCCATGAATGAAGATCTAGCTTCTGGAACATTTTCACCATTAGCTCTTGGTTGATAGCCATATGAAGAGCTGTGTTGAGCTGAAGTCATTGCATAGACATCTTTTTGTTCCATATTTGTATAACCGGTATACATAGAGATACCGTTATCAAAATCTTTACTAGCAGTTATTGTTAGAGCATAACCTCCTCCTTCAGTAGAATTAGTAAGATAAGTATTCTCTCCACTATCTGAAACTACTCTTCCATCAGCAAGAGTTCTTTCTACTTCAAATGAGTAATCTTTAAAAGCTACATCTTTTTTAACATTGTCATTATTATATTCAACAGTAACATCAGTTCCATCTGCTGTTTGAAGTGCTAATTTAATATTACTTCTTGATGAAGATGGTCCTTCAAAGTTTGGATCACTACTATGAGTATATTTCCAGTATGCTGAAGAACTATCTTTCGTAGCACAAGTTGAAGCTGAACTTCTGTACCAGAAGAATCTTGGATCAGTAACTCCAGTAGTTGCTCCTGAATTAAGGTTTGGTAATGGTCCTGCACATCCTAAGAATCTACTATAAAAGGAATCAACACTAGATCTACCAAAAGCATTACTAAAGAATACCTTTGGAAGTCTTCCATGAAATACTCCATATCCACCAGTAAGTGCTGCAGAAACAATGTTGTCATTATCTCCAAACCATGACTCTGAGACATCTAAATCAAAAGAGAATCTAGGCTGAGTAACTGCATAGCTAACAGTAGCATTATTTGCAAATCCTAACTTAGAAACGAATGAGCCGTTTGTAAGAGTCTGTTGAGGAATATCAAATTCATATCTACGAACACCAAATGTTAAAGATAATGTATCGTTAACTTGCCATTCGTCTTGAATAAACATAATAGTTTCTTCAACATCAAATCGAGCTGCAGGTAATTTAGGATCATCACGAACTAGTGAGAATGGACCACCTGCATCTGTAGCAACAGCAAATGTTTCTACTCTTTTGTGATCATTTGCATAGAACTTTTCAAGGCTACCAAAATTTATTTCACCGTTATATCTGTTTATGAAAGAGTTATAAACACTCGAGTTATCAGTTTCATATCCAAAAGTTAGATAATGTTCATCTAAATCATAAGAACCTTTAATTGAAGAAAGCTGCTGATCAACTTTAATTAAATTGTGTCCTCTATATCTATCAGGACCAACATAAATAATTTCACTGCCTTCATATATATGAAATTCAGGGAAAAGACCACCATATCCACCATCTGGTGAATTAGCATCTTGTTCAAAGTAACGATCACTTAATCTAATTCTAGTAGAGAACCTGTCTGTCCAATCTGAATAAAGTGTAAAAGTTGTTCTTTCAGTTTCTGGAGGAACGTCATAATAGTTATTAGAAAAAACTGGCTGTGCGGATGAGTCATAATTTGACCAGAATGAATCTTCAGTAACCTGATAAACGAACTCAGCTCTATGAGATTCGTTAATATTTCCGTTTAACTTGATAATGTATTGCTCTTGGGTTGTTGGAAACATAATGCTGTTGTAAGAACCAGCTGTATACCCGTATGTATTTTTCATATGAGCAGCAATAGAGTCCATTTGTGCGGAAGTAATATCCCACTTGTTTGTTGCATTTGAATCAGATGTGCCCCATAAGCTTGGTCTAGTCTCTTCACTTTCTTCATAACCAACAAAGAAAAATAATCTATCTTTAATAATTGGTCCCCCAAGTGTAAAAGCCATTGCCTCTTCACTAAACTCTGCATACTCTTCTCCAGCAGGAGTATTTCCAATATCGTCTTTGTCTCTTGCTGTGTAATAAGCTGACCCATGAAATTCATTAGTACCACTTTTAGTAACAGCTGTGATGGTTCCACCAGTAGCGTTTCCTTTTGAGACATCATAAGGAGTAATGTCAACAGTTATCTCATCAACAAAATCAACACTAATAGGATTTTTCATAGTAGCAAATCCACTATCATTTAAACCGAAGGCATCATTAAAACTAACACCATCAATAGTGAAGTCATTTAGACGTGAATTTTTACCCATTACTGAAACTTCTGTTGATCTTGCATTTCCGTTGTTGATTGTTACTCTTGGATCGAACTTTAAATAATCAGCTATATTTCTAGTGACTGTAGGAATTTCATCAATAGTTTCTCTTGAGAGAACACTTCCACTACTAACAGTAGATCTTGCAACTCTTGATCCGAGAACTTCAACATTTTCAAGATCTGATTGAGCCATATTTATTGTTAATTTAAGAGGCTCAGAAACGTTCAAAGAACCAACTTCAATACTTTGAGTATCATATCCTTGTTTACGAATTGTTATTTTGTAAGGTCCACCAATCGGTAGAAAGTTTAAGTTGAAATTACCAGTGTCAGACGCAGTAACAGATTTTTTAAAATTTGTTGGCGTATGCAATGCTTCAACAGTAGCTCCAGGAACATTAACAGAACCTTTAATTCTAGCTGTTGTATCAACGTTTGCAGTAATAGTTGATGTAAATATTACTAGCGGTAAGAATGCTAAAAGAATTTTTTTCATTGTATATCCTCTTTTTTAATGAAATTTAAGACTGTCTAAATTATATTCCTTTAAAAAAAACCTACAAGGAATTATTAACAATATATGTAACATTTTCGTGAATTATATTTAGGGAAAGCTAACTATTAAGATTTACTTCAGATTTTCCAAAATAAGGTATTAAAGATTCCGGTAAAGTTATTGAATCTTTTCCATCGTATCTATTCTCAATGAGAGCTATTAAAGTTCTTCCTACAGCTAAAGCTGAACCATTTATAGTATGAGCAAGTTCTTTTCTATCATTATATTTTATTTTAATGTTTGCCCTTCTGGCTTGAAAGTCACTAAAATTTGAGCAAGAAGATATCTCTCTATATTTAGATTGACTTGGCATCCAAACCTCAATGTCATATGTTTTACATGATGAAAAACCAAGATCACCCGTGCACAACTCTATAACCTGATATGGAAGCTCTAATAATTCTAAAATTTCTTCAGCATTTTTAAGAAGTCCATCTAAATCTTCTAAGGATGATTCTGCCTTAGTAACTTGAACCAATTCTATTTTTTCAAATTGGTGCTGTCTGATAAGACCTTTCGTATCCTTTCCATAACTTCCAGCCTCAGATCTGAAGCAAGGAGTATGAGAAGTTAATTTAACAGGCGTATCTTTCTCATTAACTAATTCATTTCTATAAATATTTGTTAGAGGTACTTCAGCTGTTGGGATGAGATATAAATTGTCTGAAGCTTTAAATAAATCTTCTTCGAATTTTGGTAATTGACCCGTTCCAGTTAGTGAATCAATATTTGCCATGAATGGAACGTAATGCTCTTTGTAACCATTCTTAATAGCTATATCTATCATAAAACTTATTAGCGCTCTTTGAAGTTTTGCAATATCACCCTTTAAAACTGAAAATCTTGATCCGGCTAGCTTTGCAGCTAAGTCTGTATCAATATTTTTTGATATATCTAAATGATCTAACAAGTTCGTAGAAGTAATTTCACCAGAAATCTTTATCACAACATTTTCAGTTTCATTTTTTCCCAAAGGAACGTTTGCATTAGGGATATTGGGAATATTTAAAAGGAACGCATTAATTTCATTTAACAGCAATTGAAGATTTTCATCTTTCTTATCTAAAACATCATTGATTTTATCAATTTCAACTTTAAGACTAGTTGTATCCTCATTATTTGATTTCATTTTTCCAAAATCATTAGATAAAATTTTTCTTTGAGATTGTAAATCTTCAACTTCTACTTGAAGTACTTTCCTTTGTTTATCAAGTGATACAAAGCTATCAACATCTAACTCATAACCTCTAGTTAAAAGCGATGCACTAACTTGATTTATGTCTTCTCTTAAATTTTTTATATTAATCATTTATCTAGATATTAAAGTTCCAAAATAAGTTGCAGCTAAAGCCAAAACAACACTAACTATTATATATGAACCAGCTAATATAATATTAGTATTCATCATTAACGTTGCTTGATGGGTAAATGCAGACATTGTTGTAAATGACCCTACAAAACCAATAACAAAAAAATAATAAGTAGAATCCTTTTCGGGTATTGATAAGCCAATATATATACCAATTAAAAAACAACCAATAATATTTACTAGAAGAGTTCCTATAGGATAATTGAACGGAAGTATTTTTATAATTACCTCATTAAATAAAAATCTTAAAATAGCTCCCAAGCCACCACCGAGGCCGATGTATAAAATATTTACCATCAAGTTTTGACCACAAAATTAATTAAATTAGTTACATTCATATTGTCTTTAAATTTTATAAGGAATCTCTTTTCATCTAATACTTCGATATAAGTTTTATTATTATTCTCATTTATTTCAATAGCATTGGTAGATAAGACTTTTATATTTTGACTCTCTGTAATGCCATTTTTTAGATAATGAATCATATTGGTATCAATATCATCTAACTGAATAACTCTAGATTGTTCAAAGTCATAATCGTATACGTCGATGAATGTATCATTAATAGTATATTTTTCTTTATAAGGAGTCTTTATGTTGACTATGATTAAGGCATCTTGATGAATTAAAGTACCAGTGGATTCAATATATTGGTTTGAAATTGCATCTAAAGATTTCTGAACAAAAGATAAATCTTTATTAATTAAGTTATTAAATTTATCTATAGAAGATTCTGAACTTAAATTAAAAGAGAACAGACTCAATATTATTAATAAGGGTTTCAATTTAATTTCTTTTTGGAACTAATACTTCTCTTGATCCATTTGAGCTCATTTCTGATACAAGGCCGGCCTCTTCCATAGTTTCTATAAGTCTAGCTGCTCTGTTGTAACCTATTCTTAATTTTCTCTGCACAGCAGATATAGATGCCCTTCTCGAGTCAATAACAAAATTAACAGCTTCATCATATAGCTCATCTGCATCTTCAGATGATGAGGTTTCTGATCCAGACCAGCCTGGTATAGGTCCAGTTTCCTGGGCAGATGAAACAATATCTTCAAGATAGTTTGGTTCTGCTCTAGATTTCCAGTCATTTACAACCCTATGCACTTCATCATCTCCAACAAATGCTCCATGGACCCTTATAGGCACTCCAACTCCTGGAGGAAGATATAACATATCGCCATAACCAAGAAGCTGTTCAGCGCCTCCTTGATCAAGAATAGTTCTTGAGTCAATCTTTGTTGAGACCTGAAAGCCTATTCTTGTTGGAATATTAGCTTTAATTAAACCTGTAATTACATCTACGGATGGTCTTTGTGTAGCAAGTATGAGGTGGATTCCGGCAGCCCTTGCTTTTTGAGCAATTCTAGCTATGAGGTGTTCCACTTTTTTACCAACCAACATCATCATGTCAGCAAACTCATCTACTACTACTACAACAGATGGAAGAGTTTCGAGATATTCTTCATTCTCAGGATGTAAAGGATTCAAGATCTGTTTTCCATTGGCCGCAGCTTCTTCAATTTTTTTATTAAAGCCAGCTAAATTTCTTACACCCATCATCGACATTAACTTATATCTTCTATCCATTTCTACAACACACCACCTAAGACCATTAGAAGCATCTGTCATATCTGTAATTACTGGAGTTAATAAGTGCGGAATTCCATCGTAAACAGATAATTCAAGCATTTTTGGGTCAATCAAAATAAGGCGAACATCTTTTGGATCAGACTTGAACAATAAACTTAATAACATTGCGTTAACACCAACTGATTTTCCAGAACCAGTTGTACCAGCAACTAATAAATGAGGCATCTTTGCAAGATCAACCACAACCGGATTTCCAGCAATATCATGCCCTAGTGCTAAAGTAAGATTAGATGGTGAATTTTTGAAAGCCTGAGAAGACAAAATTTCAGTTAATCGAACCATTTTTCTATTTGTATTTGGTATTTCTATACCTACAAATGATTTACCTTCAATAACTTCTACGACCCTAACGCTGCTAACTGAAAGCGATCTAGCAATATCTTGTGCAATACCAGTTATCTTACTAGCTTTAGTCCCAGGTGCAGGTTGTATCTCAAATCTTGTAACTACAGGACCTGGTAAAACTGATTCTACAGTCGCTTCGATGCCGAACTCTTCTAGTTTTGTTTCAAGAAGTGCAGCAATCTGATTTAATTCTTCTTCAGTTAATGAAGATCCGTCATCAAGAGCCTTATCAAGTAATTGTGTACTAGGCATTACAGCTTTAGTTGAATCTTCTTGCTTATCAGAATCTTGTATTTCGACTTCAGTTAATTTAGGTTCAGTTGTATTTGGTAAGTCAGGTTGCTTGGCTTCAGAAGAAATAACTTTATTTGAAAATGATTCAGTATTTTCTAACTTAGCTTTTGGAATATCTTTTGGGGCTACTGCTATTTTTTCTTTTTTAATTACCAAGCTTGATCTATATTCTTTAAAATTATCAATTATTTTTTTTACATTAATTGAAGTCGTTCTATATAAATTAGCTGAAGATAACATCAACCAATTTAGTGCTGAAATAATTAATAATCCAATTACATCTAGTGTCTTTAACCATGAGAAATTAAAAGAGAGAGATGAAGCTGGAATAATGAATATGACGAGAAATATTAGACTTCCAATAAAGCCCAGCCCGTTTGATAGGTTTATAAAAATTAAGTTTCCTAAGTAGCCCCCACTATTTGCCTCAAAGTAATACTCTAAAATTGAACAAAAGCTAATAAGTAAAATAAAAGAACTTACAAATCTAACTATGATTTTAATCTTTGAGTTATAGGGATCCTTGTAAAAGATAGTTTGGAGTGCCCAAACGCAACCTATTAATAATACAAGAAAGGATCCAAGGCCTAAAAGTGTGAACAAAAAATCTGAGATATTTGCCCCTAATGGTCCCCCTAAATTGGCAATAGTTGTTGATGACGATTTATTAAAATATGCTGGATCAGATGCATCGTAAGAAATAAGAGCAATAAATATATACAAAGAAAAAGCAATTAAAAAGAAGCTAAAAAAATTTAATAAGGTATTTTTTACGTATGCTGAAATCATGTTTTGGTATTTATCAAAATTTATTAGTAAATTATAGGTTTAATCAATCACAATTTGTTTAATATTCAATTATAATCTTTTCCATGTCTAACAATCATAACAAATTAATTATATTAGGTTCCGGTCCCGCAGGATATTCTGCGAGTATATATGCTGCAAGGGCAGGACTTGATCCAATCATTATCGCTGGCTCACAAGAAGGTGGGCAGCTTACTACGACTACGGATGTTGAAAATTGGCCAGGTGACAGTGATGGGCTTCAAGGGCCTGAGTTAATGGATAGAATGAAAAAGCATTCTCAGCAATTTGATGTAGAAATTGTTAATGATCATATAAACGAGGTTGATCTTTCATCAAGACCTTTTAGTTTAAAAGGAACAAATACATATACATGTGATTCATTAATAATATCTACAGGAGCAAGTGCGATGTATTTAGGCATCCCTTCCGAGAAAGAGTTCTTAGGTAAAGGTGTTTCTGCATGCGCAACTTGTGATGGCTTCTTTTATAAAGATCAAGATGTTGTTGTTGTTGGTGGTGGTAACACTGCAGTTGAAGAAGCTTTATATTTATCAAGAATTTGTTCAAAAGTTTACTTAGTTCATCGAAGAGATGCTCTTAGAGCTGAAAAAATACTTCAAGATAGGGTTTTTAAAGAAGAAGAGAATGGAAAAATTGAAGTTCTTTGGAATACACAATTAAAAGAAGTTCTTGGAGATAAAATGGGTGTTAATGGGGTCCTACTTGAGAAAAATGGTGAGGATTTAAATATTCCAGTTATGGGAGTTTTTATAGCGATAGGCCACAAACCAAATACTGATATTTTTGAAGGGCAATTAGAAATGGACCACGGTTATATTCAAATTAAATCAGGCACATCAGGATCAGCAACTAAAACTTCTATTGATGGGGTTTTTGCAGCTGGAGATGTATCAGATCAAATCTATAGACAGGCAGTAACCTCTGCTGGTTTTGGTTGCATGGCAGCCTTGGATGCAGAAAAGTTTTTATCAGAATAATCAAAGGAAAATATGAAATTTAAAGCCTACTTAGTTGAAGAAGTTGAAGGTTCATTCAATGGATCAATTCAAGAAATAGAATTACCGCCATTGGAAGATGGAAAAGTATCTATAAAAGTACACTATTCATCCTTGAATTATAAAGATGCTCTAGCATCGACTGGTGTTAAAGGTGTTGCTCGGTCCTATCCTTTTGTACCTGGTATTGATGTTGCAGGTGAAATTACTGAATCATCAGATGAGAGATACTCTGTTGGGGATTTGGTAGTAGCTACAGGATATAAAATAGGAATGGCAGTTTTTGGTGGATTTGGGGAAATGGTTCAACTTCCATCTGATTGGCTTGTTAAATTACCAAGTGGTTTGACATTACAAGAAGCAATGAACATCGGTACTGCGGGACTTACTGCTGGAGCATCTGTTAAAAAAATTATTGATTCGGGGATATCAAAAGATTTGCCTGTTCTTGTTTCTGGAGCTACAGGTGGCGTGGGTTCGGTCGCTGTAAATCTATTGTCAAAACTTGGATATGAAGTTCATGCATTAACTGGGAAGTCAGAAGAATCTGAGACCTTAAAAGATATGGGAGCTAAGCAAGTACTTTTAAGAGATGAGTTTATGGCTGAACCTATTAAAGCTTTAGATAAAGGTATTTATGGGGGAGCAGTAGATACAGTTGGTGGAGATATCCTTGCAAAAATGCTTTCAATGATAAGTAATGAAGGATCAGTATCTTGTTGTGGTAATGTTGGTGGAATGAAATTTACCTCATCAGTATTTCCTTTTATATTAAGAGGAGTTTCACTGATAGGAATAGATTCAGCTGAATCTCCAATCGATTTTAAAGATGAAATATGGAATTTATTTGCAACTGATTGGGCTTTAGAATTAAATAAGTACTCAAAAGTTATTTCTCTAGATCAAATTGAAGATGAAATAACTAAAATTCTTAAGGGACAACAAGTTGGAAGAGTTGTTATAAAACACGGAGTTTAATATGGATAAAGATGAATTTGAAAAATATTATGAATCATCAGAAGCAAACGAAAACAGTAAATCTGACACTATAGTCGTTCTAATATTAGTAACTATTGCCGTTGTAGCTATGACCTTTTGGGTCTCAGGTCAATAATATAGTTTTTACTTAGCTCCCATCCTCATTGCTGAATCTAATCTAATAGTTTCTCCATTTAGATAGGTATTGTTGATAATATGCTCAGCTAACTCGGCAAACTCTTGGACATTTCCAAACCTGTGAGGAAACTGAGTAGCCTCAAGCAAGGCCTCTTTATTTTCCTCTTTTGCTAACTGCATCAAAGGAGTATCAAATATTCCAGGTGCAATAGTACAGACTCTGATGTTATGACGAGCCAGGTCCCTGGCAGCTGTTAATGTTAAACCAATAACGCCTGCTTTTGAGGCACTGTAAGCTGATTGACCAATCTGACCTTCATAACCTGCTATAGATGCAGTATTTATAATCACACCCCTTTCTCCCTTTTCATCAGGTTCATTCTTGTCTATTAACTCTGCACCTAATCTCATTACATTGAATGTACCAACAAGATTGAGATCAATTATAAATTTAAAAATATCTAAAGGATGAGGCCCTTTTCTTCCAAGAATCCTAGCTCCGTATCCTGTACCTGCACAATTAACAACAAAATTAAGTTTTCCGAAAGTTTCTTTTATTCCTGCCAATGCATTCTGGACAGATTCTTCTTCCATTACATTGGTATTAAAGTACGAAACATTATCTTCGCCTAAAAGCTCAACAACTTCCTTAGCCTTATCATCATTGATATCTAATATAGCAACCTTAGCTCCATTTTTAACGAAGTGCTCAACAGCCCCCCTTCCTAAACCCGAAGCACCACCAGTAACCAAAGCAACGTTATTATTTAAGTCCATTATTAGAGTTCCATAAATTTAATTTCTTAAATTATATATCTATATATAGATAATAATAAAAAAATATTTGTTGGCATGAAAATTGCATTATGTATAGGTGAACGTAAATTATTTTTCATAACAAAGGAGAAAGAAATGAAAAAATTATTATTAATGGCTGGGTTATTGGTATCTTTACCATCTTTTGCATCTGTTAGTGCAAATGTTAGCTTTGCTTCAGATTACATCTGGAGAGGAATGACACAAACCGATGGACCTGCAATGTCAGGTGGTTTTGACTATGCAGCAGAGGGAGGATTCTATGCTGGTATTTGGGGTTCAAATGTGAACTTTAATGATGGCGCTGGAAGCGAATTAGATTACTACTTCGGTTATGGTTTTGAAGTTGGCGGAGTTGGAGTTGATTTAGGTTACGTAGCTTTTGACTATCCTGAAAATAACACTGGTTTAGATTTTGAAGAAGTTGTTATTGGATTATCAATGGGTGACTTAGGTTTTACATTTGCTTTAGGTCAAGATTCAGCACCTGATTATACTGAAATCTCATATGCTTTCGGTGACTTTGGATTCTCATATGGCGAATATGATGATTATGGTGATAACTTTGGGATCTCTTATGGCTTCTCATGCGGTTCATACGATTGCGGTCTAGCTTACTCAGATTTTTCTGATGGCGGGTATGGTGCAGATGAAGATGCATTTGTATTCTCAGTCTCAGCTAGTCTTTAATATCAATTACTTATTATGAAATTAATAACATCAATAATTAAGCCATTTAAACTTCAAGAAGTTAAAGAGGCACTAGTAAATGCTGGAATTGAAGGCCTAACCATAACTGAAGTAAAAGGTTATGGCAGGCAAAAAGGACATACAGAAATGTACAGAGGGTCTGAATATTCTGTAGATACATTACCAAAAATTAAATTAGAAATCCTTGTAGACGAGGCTAAAGTCGAATTAGTTACAAAAACTATTGTGACAAGTGCTCAGACAGGACAAATTGGTGATGGAAAATTATTTATAACCTCTGTCGATGAAATCGTCAGAATCAGAACCGGTGAAACTGGTTCTGAAGCAATATAAGGAGAGAAAAATGGAAGAAATAGCATTTGCTTTAGATACATTTTATGCAGTTATGGCTGGAGCTTTAGTTATGTTTATGGCTGCTGGATTTACCATGCTTGAAGCAGGACTTGTCCAAAAGAAGGATGTATCAGAAATTGTAACAAAAAACATCGGGCTATATTCTATAGCTTGTATTATGTACTTAGTATGTGGGTTTGTGCTCATGTATCCAGGTAGCGCTTTAATAGAAGGATTCATTCCGTCGATTGGGACCTCTGTCGGTTTGTCAACATCAATGGCTATCGAAGAAATTGGTATTCCATATAGTATGGATTATTCTCAACAAGCTGACTTCTTTTTCCAAGTTGTCTTTGTGGCAACAGCAATGTCCATTGTCTCAGGAGCCGTAGCAGGAAGAATGAAATTATTACCATTTTTCTTGTTTGCAGTTGTACTTACTGGAGTTATTTACCCTATACAAGGTTATTGGAATTGGGGCGGCGGTTTTTTAATGTCAATGGGCTACTCAGATTATGCAGGCTCAGGAACAGTTCACTTATGTGGCGCTGCAGCTGCTTTAGCAGTAGTTACAGTTCTCGGTCCAAGAAAAGGCAAGTATGCTCCAGATGGAACATCTATGCCAATGCCTGGATCAAATATTCCAATGGCTGCATTAGGTGTTTGGATCTTATGGCTAGGTTGGTTTGGTTTTAACGGTGGATCTGAATTAATTGTTAGTAATGAAGCTGCTGCTATAGCTGTTAGTCAAGTATTCATGAATACAAACATGGCTGCATGTGGTGGTGTTGTTGCTGCTATATTAATGAGCTTATATATGACAGGAAAAATGGATGTGACAATGGCAATGAATGGTGCTATTGCTGGTTTAGTAGCAATTACTGCAGGTCCAAGTGCTCCATCAGCAGGGGCTGCAGTTCTTATAGGGGCTGCCGGTGGCGCATTAGTATATTTTTCAATATTATTTTTTGATAAAAAATTAAGATTAGACGATCCAGTTGGAGCAATATCTGCACATGGCATTGTTGGTATTTTAGGTGTAATGGTTGTTCCATTAACATCTGATGCATCATTTTTATATCAAGCAGTAGGTGTTGTATCGATTGCCGGATTTACATTTATTACAAGTTTAATAACTATCATGGTTATTAATAGCTTTATGCCTATTCGTGCAAGTGATGAAGAACAATATGTTGGTTTAGATGTTTCTGAGATAGGGGTTGAAGCTTATCCAGAATTTTAATTTATGGGTTGAGTGTGCGATAACTTACTTATAAAGATCGGAAGAGCTGCCTACCCCCCTAATGTAGGCAGCTCTTTCTTTTACTGTGTTGAAGAATTCTATATTTTGTTACTTTTTTGTGCATCTTCTTTTTAATTATTCTTTAAATGCTCATTTGATATCAAATTATTCTATTAATATTGGCATACAAATTGCATGTATATAATTAACTAATAAATAATTGGAATTCTTATGTTAATTAAAAGTCTTGTTTTAGGATTAACTGTATTTTACATGTCACCAGTTCATGCAAGTGAATTAAACTCTGGGGATACATCATGGATACTTACTGCTACTGCACTGGTACTATTTATGACGTTGCCAGGATTGGCTTTGTTTTATGGCGGTCTTGTTCGATCTAAAAATGTATTGTCTGTTCTCATGCAATGCTTTGCTATAGCTTGTTTAATATCAGTTTGTTGGGTAATTTATGGATACAGTCTAGCATTCAAGGGAGATGGACTTTATATTGGAGACCTTAGTGCACTATTTTTAAATGGTGTTGAAAGAGATTCATTGAGCGGCACATTGCCCGAGACTTTATTTATTACCTTTCAAATGACATTTGCAATCATTACCCCTGCTCTTGTTGTTGGTGCCTTTGCTGAGAGAATGAAGTTTGGCTCCATGTGTCTGTTTTCTGTTGCTTGGTTTACTTTGGTATATCTACCTGCCTGTCACATGGTATGGGGTGGCGGATACTTAGCTCAATTAGGAGTCATTGATTTTGCTGGAGGTTTGGTTGTTCATGCAACTTGTGGTGTAGGTGCTTTAGTAGCAGCAGTATATCTTGGTCAAAGAAACGGGTTTATGAAATCTCCTATGCCTCCTCATAATAGAACTATGGTTATGATTGGTGCAGCGATGTTATGGGTTGGGTGGTTTGGCTTTAATGCAGGAAGTGCTGTTGCAGCAGATGGGTCTGCTGGGATGGCTATGTTAGTTACGCATATCAGTGCTTCTGTAGGCGCATTAACATGGGTAGGAATAGAGTGGATAAAGTCTGGAAAGGCAACAATTATTGGAATAGCAACTGGAATGGTAGCAGGCCTGGCAACCATAACTCCCGCATCTGGAACTGTTGGTCCTGCCGGTGCACTTTTGATAGGATTTATGGCAGGAATAATATGTTTTTATGCAACGCAAACTGTTAAATCGTATTTCAAAATAGATGATTCTCTTGATGTATTTCCAGTTCACGGTGTAGGTGGAATACTTGGTATTATAATGCTTTGTTTTGTAGGCAATCCAGATGGGTTTCTGGGATCTGGAGCTGCAGGTATCTCCGAAGATGGAGCTATTGCTCAATTGCTAATACAACTTCAAGGCATTGTTATTATCTGTGCTTGGACAGCAGTAGCAACCTACTTTATATTAAAAGCAATTAGCTTATTTACAGAGATTAGAGTTTCTATAGAAGATGAAGAAGTTGGCCTCGATATAAGTGAACATAATGAGCAAGGTTACAGCTTATAAACTGAATTGCTATATTGAGAAAGAAAAAAAGGATGCATATCATCTTGTATGTTGTGCATCCTCTCTTGAAGATATGCCTTTGCATCTTCTATCTGATCATCATTAAAATTTGTATTCTCTACAGGAATACCCTGAATAATGCATGATGCGATGTTTGTTGCATGAATTTTATATAAAGATTTAATAGAACTCGTAATCTGACTAGCTACCTGATCATAGTCATCATCAGCAAAAGTCATTTGAGATCCTATAGAGAGGTGAACATTACCTTTATAACCAGTAATTCCATCTGAAATACTTTGTAAATCTTCCTTAGGTTCCTTTTCATATTTATTATTGATTGATGTTAAATACAATTCTTTGGTTTTTAACAAATCATTTGGGTCTCTTTCATATGAAATTGAAATTGGAACTACGGATAGTTCATTGAAATAATCATGAATTTTTTTAGATTTTCTAGCATTTAGGTGAATCATCTTAAGTACCGATGAATCTGTATAATCTAGGCCATCTTTGGACCTACCTTGCTTTTGTGCAATCCAAACTGAATCATTTTTATTAACTATAGAATCAAAAATAAACTCAGATGCTAAATGTAGACTTTTATATATATCTTTTTTAGATTTATCACTTCTATCAATAATAAAACTCTTATTCAGGCGCATTAAGTCCGATGCCCACTTTTCCTCCATTAAATTATTCCCAACAGCATTATTTGTAGTTTTAAAATTGTTCTGATGAAGGATTAAATTAAGTAATGCAGAATCTAAGGTTATATCTCTATGGTTTGAAATAAATAAGTAAGATTTATCCTTATCAAGATTTTCAATTCCTGAGACTGTAAAGTCTTTTATTGAATTTTTAATGACTTTAGAAACTATCCCTTCAAAAATATCTTGATACTCTTTAATAGAATTTACATCCTTAATTCTATTTTTTAAAAGATATGAAATTAATCTATTTCTAAAAGGTAAATGAGCAAGTAATGGATAATTTTTTGATGCGAGAACAACTTTAATAATATCCGGATTGTTACAAAGACTAGTTAAAACAGGCTTAACTTCATTATCTTTGTATGGTCTTATAGAATCAAATTTATTCATTAAATATTTCAGTTCTAAATTTAGGTATCTATATTTTACATTAATAATGTATACAATACCGACATGAAAAATTTTCTAAATTATTCAGGATTATCTGTTCAAGCACATAGAGGCGGCTCATTAGAATCATATGAAAATACTTTGGAATCCTTTGCTTATTCTGACTCTATAGGATGTAAGTATATAGAGACCGACGTTCAAGTTTCATCTGATGGAATACCTTATATATTTCATGATGATACTCTAAAAAGATTATTGAATATGGACGTTGTTTTTAGCTCATTGCATTCAAAGGAGATAGATAAGCTTAGATTATTTGATCATTATATTATTCCTAAGCTTGAAACTGCGCTAAACGAATTTCCAGATTTATTTTTTCAAATAGACGTTAAAACTGACATGGTTGCTATACCAGCATTGGAAGTGATTAAACAAAACAATGCCACTGACAGAGTATGTATTGCTAGTTTTAATAGTAAAAGGTTGCAAAGAGTTCATCAAAAATATCCAGAAATATGTTTATCTATGGGTCCTCTAGAAGTTTTTAAACTTCTGTTATCTAGTTTCAATCTTTATAACAAGGAAATACAAGGTGATTGCTTACAGGTACCTATGTACTATTATGGATTGAAGGTTGTTACTAAAAGATTTGTAGATTTTGTTCATAGCAAAGGGCTAAAAATATCTGTATGGACGATTAATGATACTAAAACATTCAAAGATCTTATAAATTTAAATGTTGACGGTATTATTACTGATAAACCAAAACTATTGATTGAGACTATAAAAGATTAATCTTTAATAATAAATTTCAATAAAAATCTTTTGGCAACAATATACATTGGAATAATAAAACAGGTAGTAATTAACAGCTCAACCGGCGTGGAGAAATCCATTAAACTTCTAATAAATGGCGCTATAACAAGTCCAGTTATTGCTCCAAGAATGCTATAAAAAATAATTGATTCTTTACTAAATAGTTTCATCGTCAATCCTAACTTTAATCAAGAGTAAGCCACCTAAAATAAATAAAATTGCTATAGGCAATAAAGCAATCCTTATATTTCCATAAAGTGAAAGCAAAGTACCTACCATCAAGGGTCCTAGTATAGCTCCTGCCTTTCCAAAAACATTAAATAGACCAAAAAATTCGCCCGCTTTTTCAGCAGGAATAAGTTTACCAAATAAGCCTCTTGAGCTGCCTTGAATACCGCCCTGAAAACATCCAACAAAAGCGGCAAGTAGATAAAACTCAAATGCTGAAGATAGAGTTGTGCTGTATAAGATAATAAAAATGTATGAAAAAATTGAAATATAAAGTACTGGCTTATCTCCATATCGATTAGCTATATAACCCCAAAATAAAGTTGCAGGAAAAGCTATAAATTGAACCAATATTAGAGCTTGTATTATTGCACTAGTTTCTAATCCTAAATTCAATGCAAAAGCAGATGCTAAATAAATAACAGTATGGGCACCATCTATAAATAAGAAAAAGGCAATTAGAAATAAAAATGCATTTTTATATTGATATATAGACCTAAGAGTATCAAAAATGTTTCTGATTGAGTTCGATAATAAATGAGATTTATTAAAACCTAATTTCTTTTCTTTAAAATTAATGCCAAGTGGGATTAAGAACATTAGCCACCATACTGATACCATTAAAAAAGAAATTCTAATTGCTTCCGATTGAGAAGAAAGTCCAAATAAAGATGGATTGATACTCATTAGTGCATTAATTACAAATAGACTTCCGCCACCTAAGTATCCCCATGCATAGCCTTGATTTGAAATAATTGAGAATTTTTCTGGAGTTGTTATCTTGGTTAATATTTTGTCATAAGGTATCTGACTCATTGAAAAACAATAGTTAGCAATACCAAAAAATATCAATGCATATAACCATGAGCCAGCCTCAACCGTGTAAAGCATTCCAACAAAAAAAGCTCCAATAGAGGTAAATAGAACTAGTGTGCTTTTGGTTGATCTATTTATATCAGTTATTGCACCAATAATAGGCCCTGAGCATAAGATAGATACATTACAGATAACAATAGTCCAGTTGTAATATATTGAAGCTGTTACTGTTTCAATGTCTGACGCCCAAAATTCAAGATAAAATATTGGAAAAAATGCAGCAACAACTGTTGTTGCGAAAGCTGAATTTCCAACATCGTATGCTATCCAGGACTTCACTTTAGTAGTGAATGTTTTAGTATCTGAAATATTCAAATTATATAAACCAATTGATTAAGAATCATTCTATATGAAAAATTGCCTTGTAAATGTATATATTTTTGATATATTTTTTAGAAGGGGGAAGAAATCATGGATGATAATACAACTATTAAACAGGGTGGATACTTTGTTGTTGGTATTGGAGTAATAGTATTTTTACTAGGCTTGGTTGCTTATATCTTTTATTAGCCTGGAGGCCAATTTAAAGATCTGCCAGAAAGTAAATGCAGGTGAAGATGAAATACACTTTGGCCTGCTTTTGCTCCATTATTAATTACAATTCTAAACGTATCATTTAAATCTAATTGATTTGCAACTTTACCTGCAACAAGCATTAAATGTCCAAGAATTAACTCATCGTTATTTGAGGCATCTGATAGTTTTGGAATAACTTTTTTTGGAATGATTAATAAGTGGGTTGGTGCTTGGGGCTGTATATCTTTAATAACTATAGAAAGGTCGTCCTCATAGATAATGTCAGCTGATATCTCTCTATTGATAATTTTTTCAAATAAAGTTTCTGCCATAGCAATTAAAAAGCCCTAAAAAACCTAAAGCCAATATAAAAAATGGCAGCTGTCATTAGTAATGCTAAAAGGATTATCAAAAGATCTCTTAAAGTTTGAAGAAGTTGACCTTGCTGCTTTGCTTTTACAAGTTGAAATAAAAGATAAATGAGTGCTATTGAACTTACTACTAATATAAAAATGCTTAACATAAGAAATTATCCTAACATGGAGCCTACTCCAGTAACTAAAAAACCCAATGCAATCCCCCAGCAGATGCATGCAATCAGGTCTGCAATATAAAATCTTACAATTTTTAGATCAGAAATTCCAAGTAAAAATGGAACTATTGGTCTTACAGCTGGAATAAATCTTCCAAGTATTACTGTAAATGAGCCTGTTTTATCAAGAAACTTTTGTGCTCGACTTATTAACTTTTTTCTTTTTACCATTACCTTAGTTGATAATAATTGAGGACCAATTGTTTTACCGAATAAAAAACCTGTCATATCGCCAAGATGAGCTCCAAGAACAGCAACAGGCACTATATATGTTATTGAGAGTAGCTCTGTATTATAGATAAGAATGCATATAGAAAATAATATAGCGCTGGAAACAACTACTCCAGACAAAATAAAGGATTCAAAAAAAGCAAAGAATAAAATTACAAGCCAAGCATACTCAGCGTTAGTATTTAAATATAATTCTATTTTTTCAAACATGCTTAATTGGCTTGTAGTGAATGAGTAAAACATTTTACTTTATTTATTTGTCTGTACTATAGTTCTACTAATATTTATTTATTTCAACAAAATGATAGAAAAATTTAATGTTCATATTTCAGATAAAGACATTGATGAATTACGAACAAAGATAAAATTAACGCGATGGCCTGATGAAATTAATAATGAAAGGTGGTCCCATGGAACAAGCTTATCTTTTTTAAAAAAATTATCTAAATATTGGTTAGATGATTTTGATTGGCGAATTCATGAAGATCAAATAAATAAAATTGGTAGTTATAAATTTAAAACTAAATCCGGCTTGAAAATCCATTTTCTTCATAGTAAATCTAATAAAAAAAATGCCATTCCTATTGTAATGACTCATGGATGGCCTGGAAGCATTCAAGAGTTCTTAAAAATTATTCCTATTCTTCATAAAGAGTCGAAAATCCCTATTGATATAATATGCCCTTCCCTTCCTGGTTTTGGTTTTTCTGATAAGCCAAAAGAAACAGGAATGAATTCTAAACAAATTGCAAAATTACAGCATGAATTGATGATGAATCTTGGATATAAGAAATACGTTGTTCAGGGTGGAGATTGGGGGTCAACTGTTAGTAAATGGATGGCAGAGCTTTATCCAGAGCATTGTATTGGAATTCATTTGAATCTAGTTATTGCATATCCTCCTGAAGGTGAAGACCCTATGGAGGGAGTCACATCTGCAGAATTAAAAATGCTAGAAAACTATGACAAATATAAAACACAAGGTTATGGATATTATGAAATTCAAAAAACGAAGCCTCAAACAATAGGCTATGGATTAAATGACTCTCCAATTGGATTGGCTGCCTGGATATCAGAAAAATATTATGGATGGTTTGAAGAAAAAAGTAATAATCTAGTAATATCTAATGATGAAGTATTGAGTATTATATCTTTGTATTGGTTCACCCAATCCATCACCTCCTCAGCAAGACTTTATAAAGAAAATGGTGATTTTGGATTCTCTTTTAATAACATTAATCAACCAATGGCTGGAGCAATATTCAAACGCGATATTATGCTGCCACCAAGAGCATGGGCTGAAAAAATTTACGATGTAGTTCAATGGAATGAATACGAAGGAGGACATTTCGCTGCATTAGAAAGACCTGAGACATTAGCAAAAGATTTAATAAAATTTATTAATAAATTAAAGATTTAACTCCTCTGCTAAGTCTTTAAGAGATATAAATTTAAAATTTTCTTTATTTATTTTTTCTATTCCTGAATTATTTCCATCTTGCACAACTATCAAGCCTTTTGGGAAATCTTCGTTGAAGTAGTTGTTAGAAATATCAATACCATCTGTATCACTAACACCATCTATGAGTTTGTTACTCACTATTTTAAATGAAGTCACAAAAGCATATGGCAACTCTCTGTTATAGACATTAAAAGTGCTATTTCCTTGAGAGGATGCTATTAAATAACCAGATATTTCTGAAGTTTTATATAAAGCCAATCCTTCTGGATCACCAACTATATGTCCATTTCTATCATCAATTATTATAGGGTTTGAAAAATTAAGCTCTTGAGATATTTTATAAGCTCTTAATACTCCTCTTTTGTTTTCTTCTGAAACAAATAATGTTCTATTTTGATCGTCATAAACACACCCTTCAGATTCTGATGCATTTTGATTATTAAATACCTTTAGAATACCAAGCTTATTATCTTTATATTGCCACATTTGAACTCTAGAACCTTTAGCTTCAGTCACAAAGGCTATTATGCCAAACTGATCATCAAAGCCAGCACAAATGCCGTAGGCAAGCATATTGGTTTGCTCACTATGATCAGGAGTTATTGGCAAAGAAAAATTACCATTCAAGGATTCCTTGTTTAGATTTTTATTATCCTGTATCCATAAATTTATATTATTATTTCCACTATTAGAGCCAAAAATATAAGTTGTATTATTATTATTTTTTGTGTTTTTAATAGTTCTTAGATCAATATTATTAATCTTACCCGCCTTAGAAAAGCCTATAGTTTCTCCTGCAAGATTATAGGTATAAATACCATTATATTTATCAGTTCCAAAGATTAGTGAAAGATTTGGATTTAATTTACTCATCCAAATTGCAGGATCATCTGCATTACCATTAATTGGTACTTGAGGCGTTTCTTTTATAGGGGTAATGGTTATCAACTGATTGGCAAGCACTGGATAAATACAACAAACAATCGTCAATAGTAAAAAATATTTTTTTAAGAACATATTTTATGAACTTTGATTAATCCAATTGAGTAAATAGGCATGTGCAGCCCTATTGGCCTCAATTTTACCCACTTCATTTAGTTCACCACTTTCTTTAGTATTTAAAGAGAATACTGAAATTATTATTTGAGTAAGAACTCTAAAGACGCCATCTTTATTAAACATTTCAGGAAGATCTATATTCATGTCAATAAAAGTTTGGACTTGACTTGATAGTTCATGTATTGACTTTGAAGGCATAGATGGTGTCAAAGTATTGGATAGAATAATAATTTGAGCTGCTTTTGAATTTTTAAAAAAATTAAAAAGTATCTCAACTGTTCTTAGGATAATTACCGAGGACTGATCTGTTTTTATATTAACTGATTTAGTTTTAAATTCCATTGAGCAACTTTCAATATAACGAGTAATCATTACTGATTTTAATGCATCAGATGTTGGAAAGAATTTATAAGTAGATGTTCTCTTTAAACCAGAGTACTTCGAAATATTTGCAATAGTGATAGCATCAAGACCTTTCTCTAATAGAATTTCTTCGGCAGTATTTAGAATGATTTCAATTCTTTTTTTGCTTCTTTCTTGTTTACCGATTTGTTCCATAAACTAATTATGGACAAATGTTTAGAAAAGTAAATTAAGAAATGTTAATTAGCTATCTAAAATTTATATTCGAAACCAACAGAAGTGAATATTTCATTCACTATTAAAAATTCTTTATTGAGAAGATAGTAATGGATAAATATTTAAGTAGAATTTTCATTTTACTAAGTAAACTTGTGTTTACACACCAAAGATAAATCTTAATAAAACATAAAATAGTACAGTGAAGGTTGCTCCGGCAGGAATGGTAACAATCCAGGATAAAATGATTCTTCCAATAGAGTTTAAATCTAAATGAGAGATACCTTTAGCCAAACCAACACCTATCACAGCTCCAACAAGTGTATGAGTTGTAGAAATCGGCAATGAAAGATATGAAGCGGCAACAACAGTCGATGCAGCAGCCATTTCAGCTGAAAAACCCAAGCTTGGAGTCAGCGTAGTAATTTTACTACCAACTGTTTTAATAACTCTACCTCCCAGCATTGCTAATCCAAAAACAATACCAATGCCACCTAAAAGAAGAACCCATGGACTAACTACTGCCTTTGATCCAATTGCACCTTCCGAAGTTACACTGATAATAGCTGACATAGGGCCTATTGCATTTGCTACGTCATTAGAGCCATGAGCGAATGCCATTGCTGAAGCAGTAATTAACATTAGAACTGCAAAAGCAGATTCTACTCCATACGTTCTAATTTTCTCTTTGTTGACTTGAAGTAAAACTGCCGTTGTTGCTGCAACAATAATTCCAATAATTGCACTACTAACAAAAGCTCCCTGATCAGTTATAAGAAACCAGTACATCAAATCACTCAATTCTTCTTTAGGATTTTGAATATCTTTAATGACATGCTTTAAGCCTTTTGTAACTGTAACAAGAGCAATAATAAAACCTGTGAAGAAGCTATAAAAGGGAATAAAAGTTATAGCAGCCTGTTCAGGATCACTCCTATCAAGAATTAATTTTTTAGCACTAAGAAATATAAAAAATGACATCGTACCTGCAAGTGCAGGAGAAACTACCCAACTAGCAGCTATAGTTCCCACCTTTGCCCACGAAACTGCTTGAAAGCCCATTGA
The DNA here is from genome assembly GCA_964276235.1 of uncultured SAR86 cluster bacterium. GTDB lineage: Bacteria > Pseudomonadota > Gammaproteobacteria > Magnimaribacterales > D2472 > SCGC-AAA076-P13. The sequence continues at coordinate 828,148 of CAXYEK010000001.1, read as the reverse complement.
AATTATTACAAAACCAACGATAGCTCCAACTATTGAATGAGTAGTTGATACTGGCCATCCTTTATTACTTGCTATAAACAACCAAGTTCCAGCTGCAAGCAAAGCTGATAGCATTCCTATTATAAAAATATTCGTATTATCAACATATAAATTAGGATCAACAATTCCTTTTCTGATAGTAGATGTTACCTCTCCACCTGCAAGATAAGCACCTAAGAACTCAAAAATAGCTGCTATAAATATTGCTTGTTTAAATGTAATAGCTTTACTACCTACAGAGGTGCCCATAGCGTTAGCAACATCATTTGCTCCAATACCAAAAGCCATGAAGAAGCCTGCAAAAGCAGCTATAATTAATATTAAAGTTGGATCAAGAAATAAATTTTCCATTTTATGTTTAGTTAGTTCATTAAAATATGTAACTATTAAAACCTTTTGTTGTGACAATTGGGTGAAGACATATACACTTTTTAGTTACTTTTTAGTGAATAACTATTTAATAAAATTTTAATAAAAATGCTATGTTAATTGCTTTAGACCAAACCGAATACAAAAGACTCGATGCAAAAGCCTATGCTTTAGAGAAAAGACGTCTGCAAATTGAGTTGTTAAAGCTTCAAGAAGATGTAATTAAAAATGATAGGAAATTATGCATTGTATTTGAAGGACGAGATACTGCAGGAAAAAGTTCAGCTATTAAATTCTTTTCTGAATACTTACGTCCTAATAATTTTAATTATGTTCAGCTAGGCATTCCTTCGAAATGGGAATCATCTCATTGGTTCCAAAGATGGAACAAAGTCATTCCAAATTCTGGAGAAATTTCATTTTTAGATAGATCTTGGTATACAAGAGCCATAACTGAACCAATTATGGGATATTGCACTGAAAATCAATATAGAAGATTTATGAAGAGAGTCAATCATTGGGAAAACGACCATATAAATAATGGAATAGAATTAACGAAGTTTTATTTCTCTTTATCAAAAGATCAACAAGAAAGAAGAATGAATGCTAGAAAAAATTCACAGCTTAAGTATTGGAAACTTTCAAAAAATGATGAAAAAATTGTTACTAAATGGGATGCTTTCACTCTTTACAAAGAGCAAATGTATAGCAAGACTGCAACTGATATATCTCCTTGGATATCAATAAATTCTAACAATAAGATGATAGGCAGATTAACGGCTCTAAGATACTTACTTATTAAGACAGATTATGAAAATAAGAAAATTCTAAAGCCAGCTGTCTGGTCTAAGGGTTTGTCTAACTATTCTGCAACTATTGAAGGTGTTAAATTTGAAAATATGACATACGAACAGTTCATGATAATTACCAAATATAGTGACGATACATAATGAAAATAGCATCAATAGATATAGGAACAAATGCTATTAAATCAAAAGTATTTGATACGAGTCCAACCACTATAGAATTTATTGAAGGAATTAGATCCCCTATTAGACTTGGTGCTGAGGTTTTTGATAGCGGAAAGTTATCAGACAATAAATTAAAGGAACTTGTTAAGACTTTAAAAAAGTATCAAAAAAACTTCAAAAAAAATAATATAAAAATGTATGAGATTGTAGCGACAAGTGCGTTTAGAGAAACTACTAATTCCGAAGAAGCTAGAAGGTACGTTGAGAATAAAATTGAGCATCCTATAAGAATCATTTCTGGTCTTGAAGAAGCTAAGTTAATACATTTTCATCCAAAGGCTCAGTCAAGCTCCAACAAAGTATTTGTAGATGTTGGCGGAGGAAGCACAGAAGTTTATATTCATAAAGATGGCGATCATATAATCCAATCATTTCAACTTGGTGCTGTTAGATCTATGTTAGGTAAAGATGATGCAGATGAGTGGAAAAGGCTTAATAAGTGGTTAAAAAAACAATCGAATGTCGAAACATTAATTGGACTGGGTGGAAGCATTAAATCTTTCTTAAATTTAAATAATTTAAAAAGTATGAACTCTCAAAAATTTATTACGCGAGCCTCGAACCTTAAAGCTATGAGTGTAGAAGAAAAAATCTCATACTATAATTTAGGGCCAGATAGAGCTGATGTTATTAATTTCGCACTTGATATCTATGAGAAGATAATCAATGAACTTAAAATTTCAAAAATTAAATCTACAAAATGGGGTGTTTCCGACTCAATAGCAGTTAAAACGTTTCACGAGTTATATTCAAAAAAGATATCAATTTATAAAGATTAATTAAACTTAACTGAAGCCCTTATAGATTGTTCATTTAATTTATAATTTACATTCTTAGGGCTAAGGGATGAAGCATCGTTAACCTTCTCAATAAAAATTATTGATGATTTGAGATTGGTAGCTGTAAAAGATAGATTTGTATCTGTCCCTTTTTGGGACAAAATCACATTCGTGATGCTCTCATTGAGCTGGCTATTCTCTTTAATAATAAATGCTAACCTTGATTCAGTAATGGTTTTTGAAAGAATAGGTTCATTTAGTAATTGAGCTCTTTTATAAACATATTCATAATCAGATTTTGCTTTAGATACATTTTTTAGTGAGAAGTTGTATGTTGAATATAAATTAGAAATACCAAAACTAATTGCTAAAATTAATAAAAGGACAAAAGCAATTACAATTAATTTAATTTCTCTAGCTTGAAGGTTTTTAAATAAGTTAATCATTAGAAAGACGAACCTCTATATTTCCTGAAATAAAACCATCATTCTCAGAAATATCTTCATTAAGGAAAACTATATTAAAATTTTCTGACATTAACTTAATAGCTTTGAATTGGATCGCCGGCATCTTTTCTAATGAGATTTCAGATTTAGACTCAAGTATATTAATGGATATATTTTTAACATATTGTTTTCCTAATTTATCCAGGAAATCAACTTTTGGTATAGATACTGAATCACTTAAATTGACTGGAACTTGTTTAACGATTTGATCAATTTGAGTTCTTGGAGTTACAACTCTTTTAATATCTTTATTTATTGATTGAAATAATTCAAAAGTAGCGTCTTTATAGGTATTTGCATTTAAATTATTTTTATAAATTAGTATGTTTGGGGTTAATAAAATTACTAAAATAGAAATAAGAGATAAGGCAAGTTGTACCTTTGTAAAATTTAGTTTTTCTTTTACTAAATTAAAAGAGAATTCAAATTTAAATAAATTAAGCATTTTATTAAAATCTTTATTAAAAAAATCTATTAAAGAAAAAGATTTCACATCAGATTTTGGAAAAATACTTTTTAAAATACTGTTTGAACTGAATATTATAGGATTAAAGTCTGGCCTGTCATTCAATATAATATCGATATATTGTCTTAATGATGCTTCATTGGTGCTAAAACCAGTTCCATTTTTATATGAGAATATATGCGTATTATCAAAAGTTGTGATTGTGTCTTCATTTTCTATATGATTGATAAAATGTTCAGGAATAATATAAACTTTCCCAATAAATGGACTCAAAAATCTATTTATTTTATTTAATAGATTTTCTTCTATTACATAACCATTATCATTATGGAAGATAAATTTGTTATCAGAGACCTGACTAGCCATCGAAGTCTCTGTATCAGAAGTAAAATTTGCTAGATTAATTTGATTCGAAAGATCCTTATTCTGAATAAACTCATATGAGCTTATTAATGAAGATGGAATTAAATAAATTAATATATCACTCTCATCAACCATTCCAATTTCATTTAAATCTGTAATACTCTTTTGAATTTCTTGATCTTCAAGTGAAGAATAAAGATTCATAGTCGTTAAGGACTCATTGTCTGGATGTAATAAAAATGTTTTCATTTAAATTCCATTATAAATTCTTGAAATAATATAGCTATTGTTATTATTTCCATAATAAATGCTGGTAATAGATTCCGATGAAAATTCTTCAAATGTTATTTTCGAAGATAAATTAAAGTATTTTGTAGAGAAATTTAAAATTCCGTTTGGAGATTTAAAATCCATAGATGGAAATAATTTTGACAGGCTTGAGAGGTTATTTACGCCCTCTTTAGGTAAATAAGTAATAATATACTCTGCATCATTTAATGGTAAGTTTGGAAAAAGTGAGCTTAATAAATATGCATCTTTAATTTCAAGAGTATTGATGTTGATTGAAAACTCACTGTTTTCTTGAAGTGCGCAAAAATTATTTCTAAAAATTTTCCAATTTACTCTTCTAAAAGATGGAAGACCTTTTAATTCGTTTATTGAAACAAATAATCTTTGACCAGAATATTCCTTTGGATTGTTTAATGGTCCAGAATAAAAATAATCTTCAAGTCCATAAGCCCTAGGGTTAGAATCTAAGTCAATCCAATCAATTACCTGATCTATCATTTCTTCAACTAAATTATTATCCACTTCTTTTAATGACATAAACTTTCTAAACGAAGCTGATGCTTTTTTGTTTTCAACATAATTATCTTTTGTTTTTAAAACTAGAGCATTTATATTAAAACAACCTGATGCATCCGATATTTTTCCAATTATCTGACCCTTCTCTGTTTCAAAAATAAGATGATTTGTGAGTAAAGGATTTTGTTTATTTATAGAGGTGGAGTTGAATTTAAGCTCTAAATTGATTTTTTTTAAAGCCAAGGACTCTACATTCCTAAATATATTTAAAGAGGTAGTTTGAAATTCAAGATATGCCGCTCTTTTTAGGGATATTAAGTAGTTATTACCCATCAAAACAGCCACTGATGACAGAAGAAGTACAACAAGCAAAACTGAAATTAATACAACTCCTTTAATATTAGAATTCATAAGATATATTGGGCTCTATTAACCAAGTATAATTTTTGCCATTAATTGTAAATTCCATTTTTATTAAAACTGGTATCTTGCTCTTTGTGTTTGGATCATCCAAAGGCCATTGATTTCTCCATGCATTCTTGTACATAAAGAAAAAATCTAGTTCAGTAATATTTTTTATTGCAATTGTTTCTATATATTCATTTTGATCATAAGGGTTGGATGAAAAATATTGTCTTCTAACTAAATTATTATCTTTAAAAATATACATAACTCTTTTTATTGGAGAAACATCATTTGATAATGACTTTATAGTAGAGGTAAATTGTATGGTCTTGGAATTTTGATTAGCTATAAAACTACCGTTGGATTGATTGCCATAGAAATCTCTGGATGGAATATTTACTATCTGTCTAATATCTCTTCTCAATATGCTTGAAGATAAGTTTAATTCTTTAATGTTGTTAAGTTGAATAGATGAAATCTCTTTAGTATCCAATGAAGATTGTAAGATATTTGAAGAAATGACAGCTATTAATGCAAGTATTACAAGTGAAACCAAAACCTCGATTATAGTGAATCCTTTATTAATCATTTAATATATAACCGTTTATTTTATAAGCATATTCGTTAGCATTATATTGCTTTACTCGAATCTCATATTGCAAAAACTCTTCACTTGTCCCGTTAGTATAAATTTCTTCCCAGGACCATTCTTTGCCGCCCATTAGCGAAGTTCCTTTTCGAATAGAGGATATATTTGGCTTTTCTATTGTATGAATTAAAGCAATTCTATTATTTGCAACTTCCTTTGCTAAATAATGATCCTCAAGTTTATAAATAGAGCCACTCGTAGATAAAATAAGATTGTAAATAGTCAGTACAGAGGTGCTTAGGATAACTAGGGCAACAACAACCTCGATAAGACTAAATCCCTTTTTATTAGTCATTAAGAATATTTGATTGGATTTTTCCATTTTTACCCACAATAAGTTCTTGCGTATAGTCATTAAAATAAATGTATAAAATTCCTCCAGAGTTTTCACCTGAAGGATAAAAAATTAAAAGAGGTTCACTATAATCATCATCAATTTCATTAATAGAACCATCAAATGATTTAAAAGTTTTCCTATTTCCTTGTAATTTCTTCCAATGAGATATGTGTCCTTCTATTGGATCTTTTAATTCATAATCATTCGTTAAAGTATAAGCATTATCTATATTTTTATTTGCAACCCATCCAATTATTTTTCCTGTCACAATACTTTCCTCACTTAGATAATTAAATGTCTGATTGAGTGAGGTGTTTTGATTCTGAATTGATGCTACTGAGCTGAAGTTTATTACCATCAAAGAGGTAGCCAAACTTATAACAATAAGAACAACTAGTATTTCAATTAAAGTAAATCCTTTTGAGGAATTATTGCATCCAATTTCCAATATCAGAATCCTCGCCTGAGCCACCTTCTAAACCATCTGCTCCAAGTGTATACAAATCATACTTCTTTGATCTTCTAGGGGGATTTTCATAAATATATTCTCTTCCCCAAGGATCAAGAGGTAAAGCAGATATATAGCCATCTTCTGGAAATAAAAAAGGATTTTTAAGTTCTGAATGCGGAGTTATGAGAGCATCAAGTCCTTGAGACGTCTTAGGATAACTTAATTCATTAAACTTATATATTTCTAAGGCTTTACCTGTCTGAGCCATATCAGCTTTTATTTTCTCTAGATTTGCTCTTTGAAAAACAGGTGAAACGTTAACAACTACGATCGTAGCTAATATTCCTAAAATTACTAAAACTGCCATTAACTCTATAAGAGTAAAACCTTTCTTTTTATTCTTCATAATCTATCCTAAAGATAATGTATTCATTTGCATTATAGGTATAAGTATAGCTAGAACGATAAGCATAATAAAACCACCCATTAAAATAATAACTAAGGGCTCAAGCAATGAAAGAAAAATAGAGCGTTTAGATTCTATTTCACTTTTCATGAAATGGGATACTTTACTAAACATTTTTATTAAATTTCCTGATTTATAGCCACTTGAAATAAGCTGAATAAATATATCAGGAAAAACATTTGTATGTTTCAAGGACATAACAAAATCCTTTCCCTCAACCACATCTTGTTTTGCAGTGAATATAAGCATAGACAGATATTTATTATTAAAAATCTTTGAAGATTCATCGAGTGCAATATCTAGATTTGATCCAGATTCCAGGAGAAGAGCCATAGTACTAGAAAATTTTTCTATTTCTGAAATTAAAATAAAGTTTCCAATTATCGGTAAATATAAAATTCTTTTATGAGCATTGATCAGATTTTTTGGTATTTTCGTATATTGCTTATATGCATATGAAAGAAGAAATATAACAAGAGTTATAACGATAAGAATGATACTTATATTATTTGATATTCCTAACAAGGCTTTTGTTATAAATGGAAGTTCAGCTCCTGCTTTTATAAATTGCCCCACAACTTGAGGCAAAACAAAAGCAAGAAGTGAAATAATTACAATAATAGAAAACCCTATTAATATAAATGGGTATGTTAAAGCTGATATAACTTTCTGTTTTATGGAGGCACTTTCTTCCAAATAGTCTGCAAGTCTATCAAAAATTACATCTAAATTACCTGAAGAATCTCCAGCTGTAACTAATGAAGTATATGTATCGCTAAAGACACCTGGATATTTTTTCATTGATGAGCCTAGTCTTTTGCCTTGAATAATATCCTCTCTTACATTAAAAAGAATATGCACTAAATTTTTATTACTACTCTGATCTGCGGTAATTTTTAATGCTTCTATTATTGGAGTATTTGCTTCTAATAAAGTTGCGAGCTGCCTTGTCATGATCACAATATCTTTATTTTTAACTTTTGATATTTTGGATAGACTACCTTTTGTTTCTTGAACTGCTATTGGAGTCAGATTTAGTTCTTTAACAAACCTTCTTGCTTCTCGTTCTGATTGAGCACTTAAAACACCTTTTTTCTTTAAGCCATTTTGATCTAGTGCTGAATAACTATAAGCCGGCATCTTCTTGTAAATTATTTATTCTAATTAGCTCATCACATGATGTAGTGCCATTTTTAATAAGATCTGTTGAGGCTTGCTCAATAGATTGGTTGTCTTTAAATACATATTCAGAGATAGTATTCTCTGATGAGTTGGTGTGTATCATTTCTTTTAATTTTTGATCAACTTGTATGCATTCTGCAATAGCTATCCTGCCTTGATATCCGGTATTTGAACAATCAGGACAACCCTTTGCAACAAATACCTTTTGTTTTGAATCTAGTTTAAATAAATCAATATCGTTATTTGATGCTTCCTTTTCAACCTTGCATTTCAGACATAATCTTCTTACAAGCCTTTGTGAAATTATAGTTCTTAAGCTAGAGGCTAGCAGAAAAGATTCTATACCCATATCTCTGAGCCTAGTTATTGCTGCTATTGCACTATTTGTATGAACAGTAGATAGAACAAGGTGACCAGTAAGACTTGCCTGAATCCCTATTTGAGCTGTTTCAACATCTCTCATCTCTCCGATCATAACTACATCAGGATCTTGTCTTAAGATTGCTCTTAAGCCCTTTGCAAAGGTATAACCCGTCTTAGTGTTAACTTGTGTTTGCCCTATTCCATGAAGAGTGTATTCAATAGGATCTTCAACTGTAAGTATATTTTGTGAAGAGTCACTTAGATATCTCAATCCAGAATACAAAGTTGTTGTTTTTCCTGAACCAGTTGGACCGGTAAACAAAATTATTCCCTCAGAGTTTTTTAAAGAAGATTTATAGTTAGATAAGATTTTAGATGGTAGTCCTAATTCAGTTATGTTTATTTGTGCAGCTTGTTTATCTAAAAGACGTAAAACTATTCTTTCACCATATGATGAGGGTAATGTTGAAACTCTAACATCTATATTTTTATCTCCAAGCGATAATGAAACTCTTCCATCTTGTGGAAGTCTTCTTTCAGAAATATCCAAGCCTGAAATAATTTTTATTCTCGAAATTAATACAGAACTAATCTTACTATCCTGCCTAAGAATTTCATTCAATATTCCATCAACTCTAAATCTAACTACTAAATGATCTTCATACGGTTCAAAGTGAATGTCCGATGCCCTACTTTTAACTGCCTGACTAATTATCCCATTGATTAGTTTTATTATTGGAGTGTCGTTGGTTCCGCTTAAGAGATCTTCTGTAGCAGAGATACTTCCAGCAAATGATTGCAAATCAAACTCATCAGTTAATTCTTCAGAGATATCAGAATTAGTATTATTAATAGAGAAGCTATTTGTTAATAGATCATTGAATTCAGAAGACTCACATAAACTAAATACAAAATCAGACTTAATATAGCGTTTTATTTCATGATACAAAGCTGGAGTGAGTTTTTTTGATGAAATTAATTCATATCCTTCTTCTGAGTGAGATGCTATTACCTCATTTTCTCTAACAAAATCATATGGGAGAATGTCTGAAACATTAATGAGATTTGTTTCTTCATTCATATAAATTTTTAATTATTAGATTCGGTTAAATCAATTAATTCTGTTTTTTTACCAGTTAGTATTTGTCGAGCTTTAATATAGTTGTACTTCTCACTAGATAGTTCTTGAGAGGTTGCAGAGTCAATTAAAATTGTTGGTTTCAAAAAAACCATAAGATTTCTTTGAACAACTGTAGATGATGAGGATTGAAACAATTTACCAATAATTGGTATTGATCCAAGAACCGGTACTTTTGATATTGTCTCTTGTGTATCTTCATCAATTAGGCCGCCAAGAACAATTATTTGTTGATTATCTACTAAAACGGTTGTTTCAATCACACGCTTGTTAGTTATTAAATCAATGCCGCTTGTTATTACGCCAGCAACTCCAGACACTTCTTGCTTAATGTTAAGGATTACCGAGCTACCCTCGTTTATTTGAGGAGTTATCTCAAGTTTAATACCAACTTCTTGCCTAGATGTGGTTCTGAAGGGATTCGCATTACTTGATCCTAAGCTTTCACCAGTAGTAATTGGAATTTCTTGTCCAATAATTAAACTGGCTGATTCATTATCCATAGCTAAAATGGAAGGGGTAGAAAGAATATTAGAATTAGTATCTTGAGCAATAGCGTTTATTAAGCCAGCAAAGTTGTCGCTGCCTGGAGTGATATCACCAAAAGCTGCAACTAAACCTTGAGTATTCAATAAGGATGATAGAGCGGTAGTCGACAGAGTAACATTGGTTCCATCAGCAGCACTTCCAGCAATAGCAATAAGATCTGGCCCTGCTCCATTAAATTTCGTTATACCAATGGGAACACTATTTTTATCACTACCAGAATAAATGGTTTCAACACCCAAATTTTTAGCTGCTGTTTCAGATAATTCAACAATTATAGCTTCAACCAATACCTGAGCTCTTCTAATATCTAATTTAGAAATAACATTTCTTATAGTTACCATATTTGCTTCTGCAGAAGAGACGATAAGAGAATTAGTTTTTTCATGACTAGTTATTACTGTCTTTTTACCATCAGCATCTGCGATAAAGCTTCCAGATAATGAATTAAGAATAGAATCTATATCCGAAGCTTTTGCATATTTTAAATATATTACATCAACAGAATCATCAGAAGTAACGCCAGCATCTAAAGCTTTTAAAGTATTAGAAATATTCTGAGTAATGAAATCATTGGCTGAAATTATTACTGAGTTTGTTGGACTGAAAGGTATGGCAACAAATTTATTGATAGTAGGATTATTCTGAGTTTTAAGTTTTTCCAATATTCTAACTGCTTCTATAGAAGATAAATTTTCAAGAGATAATATTGATATTTTTGCAGTATTATTTTTATCAAGATCATTGAGTAAATCTTTTATTCTTTTTACATTGCTTGATCTATCAACTAATAAAATGGAATTAATAGATGCTATATTTGAAAGATGGGACTGCCTTCCAGTTATTGGTTTAATCATTGGCAATATTTCATCAGTTGCTCTATTTTTTAATGGGATGATAAGAGTCTCAAAATCACCCGAAGCTCCTGATCTATCACTATTATCCCTAGTTGCTTCATTTTCTGGAACAACTCTAACAAAGCCATTTTCAGATATTATGCTAAAGCCATTAACCTGAATAGTTCGAAGATAAACATTCCAAACCTGATCTCTATCCAGGTTTGCATTTGAGTAGATTGTTATTTTTCCTTTTACTCTAGGATCTAAAATGATTGTCTTTTTAGAAAATTGTGCAATATCTTGAGTTACTTTTTTTATATCAACATTTTCATAATTTAAAATAAAAGAATCTTGAGCTGAAAGATTGCTTATCGAAAGTAATATCAATAATGATATAAGGCTATTAAATTTATTTTTCATACTTTTTACCTACAAGGTTATCAAGTTTATATAAATTTTTACCATTGCGAAACGTTATTTCATCTTGGTTAACTTCAATAAGCTCATATTGGCCTTCAAGCATATTACCAATTGCAACTACAAACTCTTGATTTCCTTTTTTAACAATAACTGATGCATCTATTTTTCCAGCTCTATAACCAACTAATTCATAGTCAAATTCAGAGGATACAACTTGCTCAGAGTCATTATTTTCAACTATAGCTTCGACTGTTTTAATATTATTTAAGCTTTTAAATTCTATAGATTTTATGTCAGGGCTCTTAAAAAAATTATTTAGCAGTAATAAAAATAATAAGATGGCTATGATATAAATAGTCATCAATAGAATTTTTTTTATTTTTTTAAAATTTAACATATTAAAGCGACCTATCAGTGTAGCTCATTTTAATGTCATAGCCGTTATTTAAACGGGCATTTTTATGTAAATTGTTAGGATTTAACTATTTACTTTAGGCCAGATATTTTTATTACTTTATTGAGCCTTCCAGCTTTCATAAAGGAATGGAAATTTTTCCACATTGATTTAATCATCTTCTTTTCCCTATTTGTTATAAAGACACATGTGTCATAAATGTGTCATTTGTGTGACAGAATAAGAGTAAAACTACAAAAAGTAAAGAGAATTATCTAACTAATGGGCAATGTAAACCAAAAAATTGATCCATTAGGATCCTTAGAATCGACGCCCACTTCGCCATTTAAGCTATTTGTAAGGTTTTTAACAATTGCAAGACCTAATCCACTGCCCTGCTTATCAGAGGCTCTTGCAGAAGCTGTTCTATAAAATCTATCAAAAATATGATTCTTATCTTCATCAGATATACCTATACCATTATCAGAAACCATTATCTTAATGTGCTGATTTTCCTTTATTGTAGATATTACTATTGAAGAGCCTTTTTCAGAGTATTTCAGTGCATTATCAACAAGGTTGTTCATTATTCTTTCTAATGCTTGAAGGTCTGCCTTTACAAACTCTTCATGATTTGATTTATTAATAATTTCAATATCTTTTTTCTTAGTCAAGCTTTCAATTGATAGAGTAAATTCATCAATAAAAGTTTTTAGATCTACTTTTTTTATATTTAACTTAAGGTCTCCATATTCAATTCTTGATAAATCAATTAAATCAGTAACCATGTCTGATAATCTTTCGGAATTATGTAATATAGCTTTTGCAAATACTTTTGCATCTTTTTTGCTCTCAAGAGCACCATCTAATAAAGTTTCAGAATTAGCTCTTATTACGCTTACAGGAGTTCTCAGTTCGTGCGAAAGATTAGAAATAAAATCTCTTCTCATAGAATTAAGTTGTCTAAGTTGAGTAATGTCATGAACTACAAGGATGTATTCACCAGTAGTTTTTGATTGATTCATAGATCCAAGAACCCATTTTGTAGATTTATCTGACAATTCAATTTCAAATTCAATGTCTGCTCTTTTCTTATTCTCAACTCTTTTAAAAAGATAATTGAGAGCAGGAATATCTAGTTCCTTTATATTTTTATTAGTTAACTCATTAAGATTTAAGATAATTGCTAATTGTTCATTTGAAAAAACTACCTCACCCTTGGTATCAGTTACCAATATGCCCTCTCCTAGGTCATCCAATACAAGTCCAAATTGATCTCTTTGTTTGGCAATCAATTTTATTTGGCTCTTTAAATCTTCTGTGATTTGAGATATTGACCTAGCAACATTACCAAATTCATCAACTCTTTGAGTTGGCAGTGCCTTAATATTTCCTTTTTTGTAGTCTCCTTCTGCTATGTTTGCAGCAACGTCAGAAAGTTCTTGAATATTGGAATATAAGAAATTGACCGCCACTCCACTTGCTATTATGGAGACAATAAATGTAACCACAAACAATAATATTAAAGACAAACCGAGACTGTCTGTTGCACTTTCTAAGTATGAAAGAGGAACAGCTATTCTTATGATATTTGGGGTTTGATCCTGATTATCTTGAATCGCAAAATACAAAAGGTCTTTCTTAAGAGTATTACTGTACCTTGAAGACCATCCGGTTCCATTTTCTAAGGCTTCCAGCACCTCTTCTCTTAAAATATGATTATCAATTAATTGTATTTCCTTGATATCTAAATCTGAGTCGCCTAAAACAACTCCATCATTTCTTATAAATGTGACTCTTGAATTAGCAGCTTTTCCTAAAGTATTGGCAGCATTGTCTGCATCGCTTATATTCGAAAATTTATTTAAATTATCTACAGTAGATACCAAAAGGCTTGCTTGTTTTTCAAGTTCATTAACTAGTTGGAATTTAAAATTTCTAGATAAATCTCTTTCTGAAACTACATATGCAACTGAAATGCTTATAGCTAGTAAAGAAAAAACTATAAAAAATATTCGGGACCGAATTCCCATTTATCTATTCCGGTGTTCTTGAAAATTTATAGCCTATACCTCTTATGGTCTGGACGTATTTGCCCATCGGCCCAAGCTTTTCTCTGAGTCTTTTAATATGAGTGTCGACTGTTCTTGTAGTAACTTCTGAACTGTAACCCCACACATCCGAAAGAAGCTGATCTCTTGATTGCACTCTTCCTCTTCTATCAACAAGTTGTTTAAGTAGTTTAAATTCGAGTGCCGTTAATACAACAAGCTCACTATTAACATGGACTTCATGTGAATCAACATCAATGGATAAATCTCCAAATTGTCTTTCAACTTCAACTAATTCTGGTTTGTTGACCTCGCCTCGTTTTAAAACTGCTTTGACCCTTAAAATAAGCTCTCTTACACTGAAAGGTTTAGTTACATAATCATCAGCTCCCAATTCAAATCCAACAACTCTATCAACCTCATCATCTTTAGCAGTTAGAATTATTATAGGGATACTACTAAGTAGAGAGTTTTTCTTTATTTCTCTGCATAAATCTAGTCCTGATCCATCTGGAAGCATTAGATCTAAAACTAATAAGGATAAAGAAGGTTCTAATAATTTTTTAGCTTCTTGTAATGTTCCGCAAACAGCAACTTCATAACCCTCTCTCGAAAGATTATATTCAAGTGTTTTACGAATATCTGGTTCGTCTTCGATTACAAGAATTTTACTTGGCATGATAATTAATTTTAATTAGTCCAAACATTTATACTATATTTTACCTAGCTTGTTCAAATAGTTTTCTTAATTGAGGTTTATCGAATTTGCCAGATGCTAACAAAGGTAAATTAATTTTACTGAACTCTATGACAAGAGGGATCTTAAATGCCGCTAATCTTGACGATAAGAAGGCTTGGATTTCTTCTGCTGTCATTTCAATACCCTGTCTTAAATAAATAGCTGCGCATAAAACTTCTCCCAATCTCTCGTCTGGAATACCAAAAACACATGCTTCTAATACTTGAGAGTGCTCGTATATTGCTGCTTCAACTTCTGGACATGCAATATTCTCTCCCCCTCTAATTACCATGTCTTTTACTCTATCAACTATATATAAGTATGGGCCTTCGAATTTACCTAAGTCACCACTCTTAAACCATCCTTCTGAATTAGTGCATTCAGCAGTAGCATCCGGATTTTTCCAGTAACAAACCATATTTCCTAATGATTTAATTGCTATTTCTCCAAGCTCTCCATCTTTCACATCATTCCAGTTATCATCTATTATCCTTATTTCTGTTAATGGTGGAACGACTCTCCCTGCTGTTGCTGGATGATTAACATATTCATCACCATTACATAAAGTTGCTAGAGCATTCGTTTCTGAAAGACCATACCCAATACCAGGCTGTCCTTCAAATTCTTCATTAAGTAGCTTTACGTGCTCTGAAGGTCTTGGTCCGCCGCCACCCCCAAGAGTTTTTAAAGAAGATAAATCGTAATCATTTCTAGCAGGATGATTTAACAATTCCCAGGTTTGCGTAGGAACTCCTGTAATGTCAGATATTTGTTCGTCTTGTATGAGCTTCAATGCTTCACCTGCATCCCATTTTTTCATCATTACGATTTTTCTACCAGCTAAAATAGACATCAACAATCCAGCATGACTTCCTGTTACGTGAAATAAAGGAACGCAATGAAGGATAGCTAAATCAGGACTCACTAAAGGTGTAGCGTCAGGATCAGATCGTGATGCCACCTCTCCAAGAACAGATGAATAACAAGCCCAACTAAACATAGTAGCAATTACGCCTTTTTGTGAAGAAAGAACGCCTTTTGGTCTTCCGGTAGAACCGGATGTGTAATAAATAGTAGCATTATCATTTCTACCTATTTCAATATCTGGAAATGCCTTATCTTTTCCATCTATAAAATCTTTAAAGCATTCAAATGAATCCTCAGGAGTATAAGAAGTAACAACCTTCTGAATTTTTGGCAAAGATTCAAGTCCTTTAAGCCTTTTTGAGTCTGCAAAGAGGAATTTTGCATCTGAATGTTCTAAACCATATATAACTTCTGATGGGACCCACCACGAGTTCAAGGGAACACAAACTGCACCTATTCCAATAATTCCTAAATATGCAAAAACATATTCTGGATTATTTTGCATACATATTGCTACCCTATCGCCTTTTTCAATTCCAGCATCTATTAAGGCGTTTCCTACCTGAGCACTCTTTTCAAAAACTTCTTTATATGAATATCTTTCATTTTCAAATACTAACCAATCTTTTTCTCCATGAAGTAATCCAAAGTCTAAAAAACCTCTTAAGCTATCTGGAAAATGAACATATTCCTTAAAAGTTATACCAGCTTCATTTACGACGTCTTTTGTTTCAAATAATTGTCCTGGAGCTGTTTGAGTTTCTAAAATTTCTTCAAAAATATCTTGCATAATATGTCTAATGATTTTGTGGTAGTTATTTTACTATCACTCGAGTTATTATAGCGAATCAATCTTTAAAAATAATTTGATTAATAAAAATGGCGAATTCTCATGAACTTCATTTTGCAACAATTTGGGAAAATGTTTCCGATGCTGTGCCTAATAATATTGCAGTAATATCAGGTAACAAAGAAAAAACTTGGCGTGAATACGAAATCGAAGCTTCAAAATTAGCTGCATTTTTAGATGAAAGAGGCATCAAAGAAAACGTTAAAGTAGGTTTGTATCTTCATAATTGTAATGAATATTTAGAAGCTCAGTTTGGTATATTTAAAGTTATGGGCGTTCCTGTAAATGTTAATTATAGATATCAGGCTGGGGAACTTAAATACTTACTGGATAACTCAGATTGTGAAGCAGTTTTTTTTCAAAGTTGTTATGCCGATCAGGTAAATGAAATTGCAAAAGATTTACCTAAAATTAAAACATGGATACAAGTTGGAGAGGATTCATCAGGTCTAGCAAGTTTTGCATTTAATTACTCCAGTGTAATAAGTACTTACAAACCCATGCCAAGAATCAAAAGAAAAGAAGATAACATTTACATGATTTATACAGGTGGAACTACTGGGATGCCAAAAGGTGTTATGTACACTCATGAAGATTTTGCAATATCAATGTTTGGAGTTCTTAAATTACAAGGATATACAGTTCCAGATGTAAGAAAAAAAGAAAATATTATACAGCTCTCATCAATGATTCAAGACATGAATAAAAACAATAGTATGATTAAATGCTTAATTGCATGTCCCTTGATGCATGGAACTGGAATGTTCCTAGGCGGATTTACAACACATGTTCTTGGAGGTTGTATTATTACTTTGCCTAAACTTGGCCTCGATCCAGAGTTACTTCTTAAACAAGTCAAATCAACAAAAGCTACAAGCATGGTTATAGTTGGTGATGCCTTTGCAAAACCAATTTTAGATGAATTAAATAAAGCTAGAAATGAAGGAAACTTATATGACATATCTAGTCTCAAAATTGTAATATCCAGCGGAGTAATCTGGAGTGCTGAAGTGAAAAAAGGTTTATTGAGCCATCATGATATGAAGCTTTTTGATTCAATGGGTTCTAGTGAGGGCGGAATGGGATCATCTATTTCTGATCGAACAAATCCATCCACAACTGCTAAATTTAAAATGAATAGTAATGTTATTGTTCTTGGTGATAATGGAAAATTAGTTGAACCTGGTTCTGGGCAAAGAGGAATGATTGGTACGAGTGGAATGGTTCCGATTGGTTACTATAAAGATCCTGAAAAGTCAGCTGCTACGTTTAGAGAATTTGATGGAATTAGATATAGCTTTCCAGGGGATTATGCATTGGTAGATCTCGACGGAACTATTACCTTGCTTGGCAGGGGAAGTAATTGTATTAATTCAGCTGGAGAAAAAATATATCCAGAAGAAGTTGAAGAAGCTATTAAGTTAAATGAAAATGTTTATGACTGTTTGGTAGTTGGTATACAAGATGATAGATTCGGTCAAAAAGTAACTGCAGTTGTTTCTCTGGAACCAAATAAAAAAATTGAAACTGAGGTATTGATTCAAGAGACAAGAAAACATTTATCAGGCTATAAACTTCCAAAAGATATAAAATTTGTTAAATCAGTTAAAAGAGCACCAAATGGTAAAGCTGATTATAAATGGGCAAGTAAAGTTGCGAATGGAATTACAAATGAATAAAAATATTAAACTAGTCTTGTTAGTCTTACTAACAAACTTATATTCATATGATCTTTATGGTCAATCATTTCAATCAATTGGAACAGTAGATCCAAATAAATATATTGCTGCTCAAAAAGAAACAGCTGAAAGTTTAAATGGAATGGTGACTACGCAACACTTTTTAGCAACAAGGGTTGGAGAGAAAATACTTAATAAAGGTGGTAATTCATACGATGCAGCTATCGCAATTGGTTTTACATTAGCAGTTGTTCTTCCAAGAGCTGGAAACATTGGTGGTGGAGGCTTTATGGTTATTCACGATGCTGAAACCAAAAAACAATATTCAATAGACTATCGTGAAAAAGCTCCATTAGCAGCTTCCAAAAATATGTATTTAAATGAAGATGGTACGCTTAACAATTCTCAACTTTCAACTTTTGGTTATCTTTCAAGCGGAGTTCCTGGAACTGTAGCTGGGTTATGGGAAGTTCATATGAAATTCGGGTCTTTGCCATGGGAAGACTTGATAGAAGATGCTATTTATTATGCTGAAAATGGTTTTGAAATAACTCCCTATTTAGAAGACATGCTCCTCAAATATAAAGATAAACTCTCTATATTCGAATCTTCTAAAAATATATTTCAAGCAGCTTACCCTGATTTTAATGGAAAACTATTAGTTCAAAAAGATTTAGCAAAGACATTAAAGTTAATTGCTAAAAATGGAAGAGATGGTTTTTATAAAGGCTATGTTGCAGATCAAATACATAATCATATGATTAAAAATCAAGGTCTTATTAGTAAAGAAGATCTTTTAAATTACGAGGCAGTATGGAGAGAACCAATAAAATCTAATTATCGTGATACTCAAATTATCACCATGGGTCCCCCTTCCTCAGGCGGGGTTCATATTATACAAATGCTCAATATTCTTGAGAATTATAATATTGGGCAATTTGAACATAATTCATCAGCATATATTAATTTGCTTACCGAGGTAATGAAGTATGCTTATGCTGATAGGTCAAAATATCTAGGCGATCCTGATTTTTTTGATGTCCCTGTTTCAAAAATTACAGATAAAAAATATGCAAATGAAATTAATTCTCGCATCACATTAGGTTCTGTAGCACCATCTTCAAAAATACTCCCTGGGAATAATCTTATTGAAGAAAGTCTTGAAACAACTCATTTCTCTGTTGTTGATAAGAAAGGAAACGTTGTTTCATCAACTTATACACTCAATTCTACATTTGGTTCAGGGAGTGGTCATTGAAGGAACTGGAGTGTTAATGAATAATGAGATGGATGACTTTGCAGCTGCTCCGGGCATTCCTAATCAATTTGGTCTTCTTGGCGCTGAAGCAAATGAAATAATTCCTGGCAAAAGACCGTTAAGCTCAATGACTCCTACAATTGTAATGAGAGATAATGAACTATTTTTTACAACTGGTAGTCCTGGTGGGTCAAGGATTATTTCAGCAGTTCTTCAATCAATTCTTAATATAGTTGATTTTAAAATGGACTTAGATCAAGCCAATCGTTCAAAAAGAATTCATCATCAATGGCTACCAGACATACTTCAAGTAGAATCATCTATAGATGATAAAATAAAAAATGAATTATTAGAATTAGGATATGACATTTTAATTATAGATCCTGCTACATGTCTTCAATTAATAATGTATGAAAATAAAACTTACTATGGCTATGGTGATTATAGAAGACCAGATGCTTATGCTTCAGGAGAAATAAAATGATGGACAAACTTATGGTGATAGGCGCTTATGCTATTCCTGCCCTACTTCTACTTTTCATATGTTTTTGGATAACTAGAAAGAAATAGATTTATTGATGATTGAAGGCATTCTTTTACTCCTACTGTCTCTAATTTTTCTTTCGATAGGAAGCCTTTCATCAGTTCTGATATACAGACTTCCAATGATGGAAATGAGAAATTAATGGAATAAATCTATTTTTTCCAAGATCGCATTGCCCTGAGTGCAAGAAAGATATTTCATTGTTTTTTCTTATACCACTTATTGGTTTTCTAGTGCAGAGAGGTAAATGTAAAAAATGCAAAAAACCAATATCTAAATTATATTTTTTAAATGAAATTATTCATCTATCTATAGGCTTAACTCTTTTTTATTACTTTGATATATCAATTTTCTTCTTTATTACCTATTTATTATTTTTTATCTTCTATATTCTTTTTATTTTAGATTACAAATTATTTTATTTGCCTCTTTACTTGAATTTTCTGTTGCTGTAGTTGGGTTTTTTGCTAATTCAGTTTTCAACCTCTATACAAAAAATATTAGTGAAATTTTTGGAATAACTTCTTTTATGTACTCTTTGATTGGTTTTTGTATAGGCTATCTTTCCTTATGGATTGTAAATTTTTTTTACAAAACAATGTATAAGAAAGATGGGATTGGTGGAGGTGACTTTATATTATTTGGTGGTATTGGGACTATTATAGGCCCACTTGCCCTTGCACCAGTTTTATTTATAGGCTCTTTGAGTGCTATTTTAATTATCTCAACACAACCTAACAAATTTAAAAGAGAGATACCTTTAGGCTCCGGATTAATACTTGGCTTATTTATATTTATATCTCTAAAATATTTTGAACTATTTGAAAATATACTGGTCATATAAGTATAGACCTTGAATTGAATATCCTCTTAATTCGCATCCCCTGGGTCAATAAAAAGCAGGTTTAGGCCTGCTTTTTTTTATAAAAAAAATATGTTATAAAATGTAAATTAATTAATTTACTAATATCTATATGAAAATATTATCAGCAACCCTCTTAACCTCATTATTTATAATCTCTTGCTCTGATTCATCAGTTCAAAATAATGATACTGAATCTTCAACAAATAGCCCTGCTCCAGCATTTATTGAGTATGTATGGCACTCAGCTGAAGAAAACTTTAATGCCGAAAACTTAGCAATGCTTATCAATAAATGGAATAGCATTATTGACAGCTCTCCTTGTGATATGGAAGGTGCAAATATTTTAACTCCAACAGAAAAAAGAGAAAATTATGATTTTATATGGGTTCTTTTATGGCCATCAGTAGAGGCTAGAGATGAATGCTGGAATGATTGGTCAGACAATCATTCATCGGACTGGGATAAAACAATTGATGGAATAATGTCATACGATCCAACAAATGCTTTTATGTTCAAAACGGAACCAGGAAGATCTCCAAAAAAAGAAAATACGTCAGGCTCTTTTGTTAACACGTTTTATTTTTGTGAATTTAATGATGGAAGTGATGAAAGTACATTGGCTCAATATAGAGATGATTTAGCAAAAATTGACACATTCTCAGATAATCATTGGTATCTTCTCTTAGAACCACAATTTGATAATGAAATAGATTTTGTTTGGTTAGACTTATGGGGATCTGATGCGGATAAAGCTTCTGATAATTCTATTTGGGAAGCAACAGATTTACCTTTAAAAGCAGATGAGATGGTTGCTTGTGATGAGTTTAGTAATACAGCAGTTGTTATAAGATAAATAAGATATTGGAGCGGGTAGAGAGGATCGAACTCTCATCAAAAGGTTGGAAACCTCTTATAATAGCCATTATACGATACCCGCTAATTTGAGAATTATAATAAAAAAGGGAGCTAATAGCTCCCTTTTTTTTGTTTAATAATCTATAAAAGTTTGAAAGCCCGATAGCCCCTTGAATCACTACAAACTGCATTGGTTACAAACTCTTCCTTGATTTCAGAGGAATCAATTTCATTAATCCAGTTGGTCGAAAGAAAATCTTTATAATCTTCTGAATAAAAGTAATTTATCCATATAAATCCCCTAGAAGTTGTTTTATCTTCTACGTAAGAAAGTGAGTATGGGATATTCAAAGTACCTATTTTATTTACAAATCTATCAATAGCTATTTTGAAAGTTCCATAATTTGAATCACTATTATATTCACATCTCAAAATTTCAATGAAAGTATAATCATTATCAACATTATCACTGATATTTATCAAATCTAATGCGTTTCTTTGATAAATTGAAAAAGTGCATGATGCGATATCATCGAATTTATATTCCTCAAGCTTTTCAATAAATTTTAATACCTCAAGATGATTGCTGTTTGAAGAAATAGAAATAATAAAGCTACTCACCTCCTCGCTCGCATTAGGAAATAAAATAGAAAGATTAAATTTTTGTGACTTATTGATTTTATATTCTTCTACGACTTTTGAAAAAAAAGACTCTAAATTGATTAAAGAATTATTATTATTAAGATTGCAATTAAAAAAATCTTGTTTATATGTAAAGTTTGGTTTTATTAGCGTGCTAAGCGTTGATGAATTTGAATCATCATTCGATCCACAAGCATTTAATAAAATAATTATTAATAAAAAATAAATACTTTTATACATTTTCTATTTATTGATGTTGTTATAATTTAATAATGAAATTATATACCTACACCGCCCTATTTCTTTTATTTATCATTTTTAACACTCAACTTTCAGCTGAAACTTATAAAATGGGATTTGGATCTTGTATTGATCAGAGGCTTTCTCAGGATATCTGGCTTCCTATTGAAAATGAAAATATCAATTCTTTTATTTTTTTAGGCGATAACGTATACGGCGATCAGCCATCTGGAGAATTAAATACTGTAATAGATGCATATAAACAACAAGAAAGTATTTTTCCTAAATGGCTTGGAGAGGTTAACTTATATCCAACATGGGACGATCATGACTATGGCGCAAATGATGGCGGTGGTTCATATAAATATAAAAAAGAATCTCAAGAAATATATTTAGATTTTTGGAATATTCCAGCGAATGATCCTAGACATTTTCAAAACGGTATATATTTTGATCAACTAATAACTGTTGATGATTTAACGATACATCTAATAGTATTAGACACTCGTTATTTCAGATCAGATCTTATTAAGTTTAAAGGTCCCTATCCTTCGTTTAAAAAGAATGTAGATAAAGATGCAACAATTCTTGGTGGTGAGCAATGGTCATGGTTAGAGAGAGTTGTTACAAAGAAATCAGATGCTATTATCCTTGTGTCATCAATTCAAGTACTTGCTACAAGTCACGGATATGAGAAATGGGAGCTATTTCCAAATGAAAGAAGTAAATTAATGAATATTATTAATAATTCCTCTAAACCAGTTCTCATCGTATCTGGTGACAGGCATATAGGGGCTTTATATGAAAAAGATGGTATCTTTGAGATCACTTCATCATCTTTGAATAAGCCAATTTCTCCAATTAAATTAAAGCTGCAGAAAGAAGAAACAGACCCACTCATGATTGGGAAAGTCTTTAAGAAAGAAAATTATGGTGTGCTTGAGGTCAATGCTCAAGAAAGATCAATTCTATTTGGGCTAAAGGACATAAATGGAAGAACAATTAATGAAGAAAAAATCATTTTAAAATGAGCAAATAAATATATGAGTGCACTAGGTATAATATTTCCAGATCAATTATCAGTATGTAATCCTGTCCTGAAATCTATAAAAGAAGATGATAATCTTCTATTTTATGAACCTTTAGATACTTTTTATGAGATAGCTCATCATAAACAAAAATTAGTTTTTTTAATAAGCTGCGCTTAGACACTTTAAAAATAATATAAATCACAAAAATGTAATTCATAAGAAAATAGATAAGAAAATATCACAAAATTTAGAAACATATTTAGATGGCATTTATAAGCAAGATTCATTTTCAGAGATTTACGTTTCTAAACCATCAGACTTCAAAACTCTGAAGGATTTGATGTATTTTTGTCAGTCTCGTGACATTGATCTACATGTTCTAGAGGATAAAAAATTTATTACAACAAATAAAGACTTTGAAATATGGTCTGAAGGAAAAAAAACTACAGTTCAAGAATTTTATTATAGATGGCTAAGAAAAAAATTTAATGTCTTGATGACCGATGATGCAAAGCCCATTGGCGGGAAGTGGAATTTAGATAAAGAAAATAGAAAAGGAGTATCAAAACTAAATGTAGATATTCCTAAACGAAATAAATTTAAAAATGATGAATTAACTATAGAGGTAATGATTGAAGTTGAAGAAGTTTTTCCATCATCCTTCGGTAATTTAGAAAATTTTAATTGGGCTGTGACTCATGATGATGCTAAAAAAATATTTATAGATTTTTTAGATAGGTTCTTAATGAACTTTGGTGATTTTCAAGATGCTATAAATAAAGATAATACATTTATGTTTCACTCACTTCTCTCTCCATATCTTAATTCAGGGCTTTTAGAACCCCTTGAATGTGTTCAAGAAGCAGAAAAAAGATATGCATTATCAAATAGCAAAATACCTTTAAATGCTGTTGAGGGTTTTATAAGGCAAATACTCGGATGGAGAGAATTTATTATGGGAGTATATTGGGCAAACATGCCTCAATATAAGGATTTAAATTTTTGGTCTCATAAAAAAAATCTTAGTGATAGCTGGTATGAAGGCACAACAGGAATACCTCCATTAGACGACGCTATAAAAGAGTCTATAGATTATGGCTATACCCATCATATAAATAGATTAATGGTCATATCCAATCTCATGAATTTATCTGGTGTTGATCCTAATCAAATGTATAAATGGTTTATGGAGATGTACATAGATTCATCTGACTGGGTCATGGTTCCAAATGTATATGGTATGGGAAGTTATGCTGATGGAGGTATTTTTTCAACTAAACCTTATATTTGTGGATCTAGTTATATGCTTAGAATGTCAAATTATAAAAAAGGGGAATGGTGTGATGTTGTAGATGGACTTTATTGGCGCTTTATAGAAAATAATTTAGCCTTCTTTGAAAAAAATCCAAGGCTTTCATTAATGACAAAAGCTCTTGGACGTTTAGATATTGATAGAAAGCAGATGATATTCGAAAAAGCTGAAAATTTTATTAAAAACAATACTAATTAAAATCATTGACAGCAACATTATTTAAAAGGATATTTTGTGCAGCTTGGGACATTTTTTTATAATCATGGTCTACTCCTTTTATTTCATAAAATTTCCATCTAAATGGAACATTATTCTTCTCTCCAATAAGCGCAAGATTATTAAAATAATTATTTGCTCTGTCTACTCTAGTCCTTCCTTGATTATTAGCCCCTGGTGAATCATTCACACTCTTAAGATCAATATCTTCACTACCGATCATCAAAGAAGTCCTGTTGGACATGAACCACCGCACTCTTTCACTTGTTATCTTAATTGGAGATTCGGTAATTCCATATGGAAATTTATTATTATCTAAAAACGTATACCATCCTGCATTAGCTAAAACTACGTTCGATATTCTGTAGTCATTACTTAATAACATATATCTATGAGCAAACTGAGCTCCAGCTGAGTGGCCAAATATTTTATATTTGTTAATATCTAAGGAGTATCTATCTTTAAAGTAATTGAAGAAAAGAGATAATGAATCATCAATATAATCTTTTTGATTTACATTAAGTTCGCCACTAGAGTTTGCTGTTTGTAATAAAAAAAAGTACCTAAAATATTTTTTTTCAAATCTAGGGGCTACAACAATTATATTTTTATTTTTTATATAAGGAATCCAAGCTTTTAAATAGTCTTTAGCATTTCTTGAATTCCCATGAATCACGAATAGAAATTGTGTATTTTTATCTACTTTATCTGGTTTGATATAAAATAATTGAACATCAGCTTTATCCCAAAAAGCAAAAGTTGTTTCATTGATGCTTGAAGATTCAATTATTTTAGGGAAAGCGGCAAGAGAGATTAAAAAAATGAACTTAAAGATTTTCATACTCATATTCTATCAACGATATTTGTTTAATAGGTTAAAATACTAGAATTACAATCAAAATTTAAAAAGTTGGAAGACCATTTAAAATTAATTCAGAAGATTCATGAGTCAAAATACAAGATCACTTTTGTATCAAGTGGCGGTGGAACTAATGCTATATCTTCACTGCTAAAAGTACCTGGAGCTAGTAATACTATTTTAGAGTCGTATATTCCTTACTCTAAAAAATCTATGGACCTGTTTCTCAATAGGAAGCCAGACCATTACTGCTCTTTAGGCACCTGTTTAAGCATGGCTGCGAATGCATATAAAAAAAGTATGCAAATTGATAAGGAATGTAAAACTAAACATCTAATAGGGATATCTGTAACAGCAAGTTTAGCAACCACATATACAAAAATTGGAAATCATAAATTTTATATAGCTGTTCAAACTGAATCTTATACAAAGTCTATTGAATGCATTTTGGTAAAAGGCGCTAGATCAAGAGAGCAAGAAGAGGAGCTTATTACAGAATATGTTCTATGTTTAATAGCTGAATGTTGCGGATTGGAGAAAGAAAATCCTCAACATGAAGAGCAAATAAATATAATTACAACTAAAGCAGAAAAATCATGGAAGAAATTACTTAATAATGAAGTAAATTTTGTTTCCAATGACAGATCGATACCTGAGCTTATATTTCCAGGCTCTTTTAACCCTCTTCATGAAGGTCATATAAAGATGCGGGAGCTTGCTGAGAAGAAGACGGGTATGAGAGCAACCTTTGAAATATGTGCCAGAAACGCAGATAAGCCCCCTCTTACGTTTCATGAAATTAAGAGGACTCTTGATCAATTCACAGAAAATGATAGCTGGGTGATGACCTCAGCTGGAAGGTTTAGTGAAAAAGCTGAAATGTTTCCTAATAGTGTATTTATTATTGGAGCAGATACTCTTGTTAGAGTATTTGATGAAAAATTTTATGCAAATAAGAAGGATATGATTGATCATATAGATAGATTTAATGATCATAATATTAATTTTTTAGTATTTGGAAGGATGGTTAATAATAAATTCATTGCCCTTAAAGATATAGCAATACCAGAGAGCATTAGACACAGATGTACTGGTTTTGAGGAAGGTAGTTTTAGAGACGATATCTCATCAACGAAGTTGAGATTAGAGGGGTAATTTTTTAATTGTGAGGGGGAAGCTTCGCTTCAACAAACCATTCATGAATTTGTTTAGCAGGATTAAACTTCTTAAGTCTCATTTTCTTATTTTCAATAGTGAATTTACGAGTCTTTATAGCGGTATAGTGATATGTGTGACTATCACGTGTTTCGCCTTCAGGTATTAGATATACTTTTGTTTGTTTTTTGTCTGCCATTATGGGATGGAATTATACACAAAGTTTTGAAAAATAAGCCAAATTTACGAAGAAATTAATTATTTCTTAAGTTATAAAAATTTAAGTTTCCATAAAGACATGTGTACTCTCTATTTACTACGCCTATAGGCATAAGATTAAGCATATCTTTGTGTATTGGTTTTTTATTTGAAAGGAAACTTTTTATAAAAAGCTCTTTATTCATTATTTCATAGACTGTTCTTATGAGCCCTCCAGCAAGATAAATACCATTTCCAGATATAAAAATGAGGGCAAGATCAGAGATAGTTTCCGCCAAAGAAATTGTAAAACCTTCGATCACTTTTTGTGCATCTTCATCATTATTTATGAATAATGCTACCACCTCTTCAGCTGAGAGATAAGAGCCTGATATGGATTCATAAGTTTTAGAAATAGCAGAACCTGAAACAACATCCTCAAGTGATATATATAAGTCACTATCGTTAATACCAAAATTTTTAAGAAGTCTTTCGGTGAGCATTGTCGTATTACCTATTTCACTAGGTAGAACTAAATCATTTCCAACGACTAGAGCTGCCCCTAAACCTGTTCCTGGACCCAAGAATAAAGATTTATTATTAAAAGGTTTGCCCTCTTTAATATACTTAATATCAGCTTCTTCTGAAGAAGAGAGACTGTATCCAATAGACTCCCAGTCATTTAATAAATAGCAATTATCTAGGTCATATTTTTCTTTAAGATCTTCAGCGTTGATATTAAAATCTCTATTGGTCATAGATATTGATCCATTCATCAAAGGTCCTGCAACAGAGACTACCAATGATTTTATGACTCCATCAAGAAGCAGTTCATCAAGAAGCTCATCGAAACCCTCTAAAGATGTGAGACTTTTTTTATTAGAATTTGTGAATTCTAGAGAGTCCTTTTCTGCATAAGCATATCTTATATTAGTTCCTCCTATATCTAGAAGTAGGACATCAATCATGAGGCTAACCTAAAATTTGAGCAATCAATTTTCTCTGATTTATCTGATTTATTGATAAGCTTAATGCTATGTATATCTATATCTAAAAAGACGTTCGCTTTAAGAGAAATCATGGAAGTTACTGATGATATCTCCAAACCATTTTCTGTAAAACATTTCAAAGGAATATCAAGAGAATCCCATTCTTGCTGGTCATTGGTTGTTAAATTTTTTGAAATATCAAAAACTACATCGCATTCGCTATTTCCACTCATATGAATTTGATAATCATTCTTTTTGCATTTGGATTCTAATAATATAAAGCTATTACTCATTATATTAAGTTTAGAATTTAATCTATATTTAATTTCTAATAGTCCATTTTCCATATAGCTAAAATTATCAGAATATTGATTCTCAATACCCCAAGAATTAATTCCATATTGAAAAGAGATATTCTTAGCATCATCTTGTTTAAGATAATCCATTTTTCTTAACGATATTAATTTATTTGGGCTTTCATAAAAATCAGCATTTACCTTACTTTTATTACCAGATTCAATAATAAATTCGTTGTTTGGTGGAAATGCAGAGCCAATAAAAAATACAACTTCATCAAGTTCTATTTGAGGCCTCTCCTCATTATATTTATCTAAGTTAATATCATCCTTGTAAGTTAGGCCGTAGCCGTATTTAAATAATGGATAATAATTCTTGTCATTTAAATTCAAATTTAGTTGACTAGATTTCTCAGGCCATGAGTAAGAAAGTTTTCCTTTAAAGTCATGATTGATTGATCCATCTTTATTTGAAAAGATGACGTCAGTAATGCCTTCTACAGCAGTTCCAGGAAGCCATAATTGGACAAAAGCATTAGATGCATTTAATTCTCTATTAACAACCAATGGTCTTCCTGAGATAAATAAAGAAATTATTGGCAACTCTTTGCTAACTACCTCTTTCATAACTGAAAAAAAGTTTTTATTAGGATTGTTAAAGATTATAGAGTCTCTATCACCATCTCCCTCTGCATAGGGCTCTTCTCCATAAACCATTATTACTGCATCTGGTTTAATTTTATAAGAACCATCAGATGAGAATTCTACAGAGCCACCTGATTTTTCTAAAGTATATTTAATCGTTTCGAATATACTTCTTGTATTAGGAAATTCTGAATTTAAGTTATCTCTTCCCTGCCAGGATATAGTCCATCCACCCATTTGATTCTTAATATCTTTGGATGCCTGCCCAACAACTAAGTAATGTTTTTTTGGATTAAGAGGCAGTACATCATCATTATTTTTTAGAAGTACTATAGACTCTCTTACAGATCGTCTTGCTATTTCTCTATGCTTATCAGAACCAATATAATTCTCATTAAATATATGTGGTTTCCTTCCATCGAATAAGCCAAGTATATTTTTAACTCTAAGTATTCTTCTTATTGCATCGTCAAGTCTTTCTTCTTTTATTGACCCATTTTTTACCTGATTTAAAGTATTAACATATAAACCCTTCCACTCGTCTGGTGCCATAAAAATATCAACACCAGCATTA
The DNA here is from genome assembly GCA_964276235.1 of uncultured SAR86 cluster bacterium. GTDB lineage: Bacteria > Pseudomonadota > Gammaproteobacteria > Magnimaribacterales > D2472 > SCGC-AAA076-P13. The sequence continues at coordinate 798,733 of CAXYEK010000001.1, read as the reverse complement.
AATGAAGCAGCACAATCTGAATTAGTGCACCCTGGTAACTGTCCATGACCGTTCCAGTCTCCAACAATTAAACCATTAAATTGCATTTTATCTTTTAAAACGTCGGTTAATAAATACTTACTGCCATGAAGCTTTGAGCCATTCCATGAGTTAAAGCTTGCCATGATAGTTTGAATACATGAATCAATAGCGAAGTAATAAGGTAGCCCATGAATGTTTTTCAATTCAGACTCGCTTATAACAGTATTACCTTGGTCCTCTCCATTCAAAGTTCCCCCATCTCCAATAAAATGTTTAGCTGTTGAGAGAACATGGTTATTATCTAGATAAGAATCTCCCTCCCCTTGAAGTCCTATAATCATTGCCTGACCAAGTTGAGCTACTAATTCAGGATTTTCAGAATATCCTTCATAAGTTCTCCCCCATAAATCATTTTGAGGAACAGTTATAGTTGGAGCAAAGGTCCAGGCAATGCCAGTTGAAAGAAGTTCCTTAGCTACAGCTCCTCCTATCTCTTGGATAAGAGAAGGATTCATCGTAGAACCTAAGCCTATATTGTGAGGAAAAATAGTAGCTCCTATTACGTTGTTATGGCCGTGAACCGCATCAGTACCCCAAAGAATTGGAATTGTAATATCACCAACAATTGGAGAGGCGTTATAAAAATCTTCACTTAAATCTTTCCAATCATTTATTGAACTATTTTTATTCTTATTGGGAAATTTGCCGCCGCCGTTTAAAAAAGAACCGAGATAATAATCTTTAGCTTCTTGAGGTGTAACTTCATCAATATCAGGCATTATTATTTGCCCTACTTTTTGCTCTAAAGTCATGTTATTAATAATAAAATCGAAGAATTCTGGATCTTCAGGGCTTTTACATGAACTAGAGTGACTCCAGTCTGTATCTGACTTTTCTGAATACCTTTTATCTTCTTCAGAATTATCAACATCACAACTTACTATCAACAATGTTAAGAGTATAAATAAAAATTTATTCATATATGAATTCCAAATAAACTAAGTTTTAATAAAAAAATCCATATATCAATACTAGAACAGAAACTACTACTACAGTATTAATATTGAAGGCCTTCGATGTACTAAAATCAATTCCATTAATATCTATTGCCTTTTCTTGATCAAGATAACCTTGACATAAAGTTGTTAAATAACAACCAAGGCCTGATGCAAAAAATACAACTCCCATTCTATGAATGTAAGGAAATTCTGGAAACAATGTACCTATGGAGAAAGACATCAAGACTGATAGTATTGCAGCGATTAGGACTGACATTGATGTGGCTTTCTTCCAAAACAATGCAACAAGAAAAATAACTAAGATTCCTGGTGTAAACATACCTGTAAAGTTTTGGATGTATTGAAAAATTTCATCAGAACTTCCCAATAATGGTTTTGCAAGAATCACGGCTATTAGCAAAGATGCAACAACTGCTGATCTTCCAATCATTATTAATTTAGCTTGAGAGGCATCATGTACAAATGTTCTATAAACATCCATTGTAAAGATAGTACTAATGCTATTTGTCATAGAAGCTAGTGAAGAAACAATAGCTGCAATAAGTGCAGCAAAAGTAAGCCCTAAAAGTCCATTTGGTAATAAAGACATCATAGTAGGATATGCCTGATCTGATTTTTCTAAGACAGGAAACAGCATTGCTGCACAAATTCCTGGAAGAACAATCACCAAAGGCATTAAAAGCTTTAAGTATGCTGCAAACATTACTCCTTTTTGAGCTTCACGAATAGATTTGGCTCCTAAAGCTCTTTGAGTTATGTACTGATTGAATCCCCAGTAAGCAAAGTGACCAATCCAAACACCTGCACCTATTAGGATCCATATGCCAGGTAAGTTGTTATAGGAAGGGTTATCAGGAGATAAAATCATATCAAATTTTTCAGGCATAGCTGCAAAAACAATACCAAGTCCATCAAAAATACCCTGTCCATCTGATATTTTATTTAAAGCTATATATGAAACTGCAAGCCCACCAAATATTAAAAGCACAACCTGAACAATATCTGTCATCGCAACGGCTTTTAATCCTCCAGATAGAGAATAAGCCAAGGATAAAAGTGCCAGAAGAATTAATCCATTGACTAATGACAATCCTGTTAATGTATTTATTGCTAAAGAGCCAAGCCACAACACGGCAGTTAAATTAACAAATATATAAACTATTAACCAAAAAAAGGATAAAACCAAACTTACACGTTTATCAAAACGCTGCTCAAGAAATTGAGGCATTGTATAGATTCTTTTTTCTAAGAATAAAGGTAGAAAAAATTTAGCCATCACTATTAATGCAATAGCTGCAGTAAGTTCCCAAACTGCTATTGCCATTCCAACAACAAATCCTTGACCAGACATACCAATAATTTGTTCAGCTGATATGTTTGCTGCAATCAAAGATGCTCCTATAGCCCACCAAGGCAGTGATCTTCCAGCAAGAAAATAATCTTCAGCACTTCGCTCTTCGCCAGCCTTTGTTCTTGAAACGTAAGTAGCTAATCCGATAATACCAATACAGTAGAGCCCAACTATTACCCAGTCTAAAGTGTTAAACATTTTTATCCCCTAATTAAAAATTTATCTATTGTATCAACTTTAATTTTAAGATTCTTTAAAGGTTCTTATAAAAAGATCTATTTGTTTAAGTTGAATCCCTAACTCCACAATAAATTTAGCAGCATATGCGCCATTTATAACTCTATGATCGTATGACAATGATATAGGTAACTGTTTTAAGGTAATAATATTTTCATCTATCATAGATAAACTATCATACGTTTTTGATAGTCCAAGAATACCAACCTCAGGCGGATTTATTATAGGAGTAAAATATTTTCCTCCAATTCCACTTAGAGACGATATTGTAAATGTAGCACCTTTTAATTGTTCTACTTTAAGCTTTCTTGTCTTAGCCAAAGATGCAAGCTCATTAACTTCATTAGAGATTTGAAATATTGATTTTGAATCAACATTTTTTATATTAGGTACTATCAATCCATCTGGAGTATCAATAGCAATACCTATATTAAAGTAATTTTTTTGCACTAGTTCATCTAAAGCCTTATTCAAGGAAGTATTCATGACTGGATAAAGTTTTAATGTCTCTACAGTTGCCTTAATAATAAATGCTAACGGTGATATTTTGAGCTCATGTTCTTTATTTAATTTATTTCGTAAGGATAATAACTCAGTTATGTCAGCATCATCATGCTGAGTAACATGGGGGATACTAATCCATGAGTTATGTAAATTCTTTAAGGATGTTTTCTGAAATTTTGATAATTTTTCAATTTGAATCTCACCCCATTTTGAAAAATCTATATCTGGTTGAGTTGACTGAATACTTCCTTGCGTAGAACTTTTCAGTTTGTTCGAAACATATGCGTGCAAATCTTCTTTTAAAATTCTTCCTTTTGGTCCTGAACCGTTAACCTCTGACAGGTTAATTCCAAATTCTCTTGCTAATTTTCTAGTAGCGGGACCTGAATGGACAGATGAACTAGAGGAATGCTCTATATTTTTAGTTACATGCCTTTCTTCACTCTTTAACTTAGTTTCAGTGACTTCTGGTTGAGAAATTTCGACAACATCATCTTTAATATTTTTTTGTTCTGTAGCATTTGGTGAAGATTCAACTTCTATTTCAAGAAATGGTACTCCTTCTTTAACTATATCTCCTTCCTTAACAAGGATGGACTTCACGATTCCATTAAGAGATGCTGGAATTTCCATTGCAGCCTTATCTGTCTCTAATATTATTATAGAATCTTCAGAACCAACTTGTTGCCCAATCTCGGCGCAAATTTCAATAACTTCAACTTCTTCAACTTCACCTAAGTCAGGAATATTAACTGTAGTTAGTCCTGGCATTAAATTTCCCAAGGATTAGGTTTGGAGGGATCTACACCCATATCAGAGTATATTTTAGTTAAAAGTTTCTTATCAATAACCTTACTTTTATAAAGTGAATATGCGCTCACTCTAACAATATTATTTGAATTTATTTCAAAGAAATCTCTTAGCATTTCACGCGAATCACTCCTACCATAGCCATCAGTTCCTAATACAGAGTATTCACCTTTTATATAAGGTCTTATTTGCTCTGCATAGGCTCTCATATAGTCTGTAGATGCTACTACAGGAATACCTTTATTATCAAAACATTCTTCTACATAAGTATCCTTCTCTTTATCAGGATTAAGCTGGTTAAATCTTTCAGTTTCCATTCCATCTTTTCTAAGAAGATTGAAACTAGTAACACTCCACACTTCTGAATGAATTTTATATTTACTAAGAATTTCATTTGCTTTAATTGACTCTCTTAGGATTGCACCGGAGCCAATTAAGCGTATTGAGGGTTTTTCTGAATCAACCACTTTATACATTCCTTTTATGATTCCTTTTTCAGAGTTTTTTGGCATTTCTGGTTGAGGATAATTTTCATTAGTAGTTGTGATGTAATAGAAATAGTTTTCTTGATCAACATACATTTTTTGAATGCCATCCTTAATTATTACTGCAACTTCGTATGCATAAGCTGGATCATAAGATCGACAATTTGGAATAGTTGAAGAAAGAATATGGCTATGTCCATCTTGATGCTGTAAACCCTCTCCATTGAGAGTTGTTCTTCCCGATGTTGCTCCAATTAAGAAACCTTTTGCCTGCGCATCACCTGCAGCCCATGCAAGATCATGAATTCTTTGGAATCCAAACATTGAATAAAAGAGATAGAAAGGAACCATGGGGAAATCATAACTAGAGTAAGTTGTTGCAAGTGCAGACCAAGCAGAAAAGGCTCCTGCTTCTGTAATACCTTCCTCTAACATGACGCCATCTTTTGATTCTTTGTACCACATAACTTTATCAGCATCTTCAGGCTCATATTTTTGTCCTGCAGATGAATATATCCCAACTTGTCTAAATAAAGATTCCATCCCAAAGGTTCTTGCTTCATCAGGAACTATTGGAACTATTCTTTCACCTATATCCTTATCTTTAAGTAATTCAGTAATTATTCTTACAGCTGCCATGGTTGTTGAGACTTTTCTATCCTTAGAACTTTCATAAAGCTTCGAAAAGACTTTATCGTTAGGGTTATTAAGAACTTTCGATTTATTTCTTCTTCTTGGAATTGGGCCCCCTAAAGATTCACGTGTTTTGTTAAGATATTGAATCTCTGGTGAATCAGCAGCAGGTCGAACATATGGTAGTTTCTCAATTTCAGAGTCATTTACTGGAATATCAAAGGTATCTCTAAAAGATTTTATATTTTCTAGAGATAATTTTTTAACTTGATGGGTTGTATTATCAGCTTCCCTTGAACCTGTGCCGTAACCTTTTGTGGTTAGAGCTAAAATGACAGTAGGGGCTCCTTTAGAGTTCGTAGCTTTATGATAGGCTGCATATACTTTATAAGGGTCATGCCCTCCTCTATTTAATTTGTATATATCTTCATCTGTCAGGTCATCTACCATTTCAAGAACATCTGGGTCTTGAGCAAAGAATTTTTCTCTAGTGTATGCGCCACCTTTTGCTTTAAAGTTTTGTAATTCTCCATCCACAACTGCATCCATTATTTCTTGAAGTTTCCCTTCCTTATCTTTAGAAATAATAGAGTCCCATTTACGACCCCAAACAACTTTTATTACGTTCCATCCAGAACCTCTAAACTCACCTTCAAGTTCTTGAATTATTTTTCCATTACCTCTAACTGGTCCATCTAATCTTTGAAGATTGCAATTAACAACAAATATTAAATTTTCTAATTTTTCTCTTCCGGCTAATCCAATTGCTCCCTTGGACTCAGGCTCATCCATTTCGCCATCACCACAAAAAACCCAAACTTTTCTATCATTTCTTGGAACTAAATTTCTTGCTGACATGTACCTCATAATATGAGCTTGATAGATACCCATGATAGGACCAAGACCCATTGAAACTGTAGGAAATTGCCAATAATCAGGCATAAGCCAAGGGTGGGGATATGATGAAAGGCCTGGCTTTTCAACCTCTCTTCTAAAATTATCAAGATCTTCTTCTTGCAAATAACCTTCAAGGTAACTTCGAGCATATATACCTGGCGAGCAGTGACCTTGATAATAAATAAGATCCTCTAGTTGCCCTTCAGAACCTCTAAAAAAATAATTAAAGCCAACCTCATATAAAGTAGCGGCAGAAGAAAATGTTGAAATGTGACCACCTAAATCATCATCACTTTTATTAGCTCGAAGAACCATAACAAGTGCATTCCATCTTATTAAAGATCTAATTTTTCTTTCCATGAAAAGATCACCGGGCATTTGTGCCTCATCTTTTGCATGAATTGAATTCTGAAATGGTGTAGTTAAATTGTATGAAGGAATAGCCCCTTCTTGATTAAGTCTCTTTGCTAATGCCGTCAATAAAAAAGAGGCTCTTTCAATACCTTCTTCATCAAGAACACTATTTATAGCATCAAGCCATTCATGTAGTTTCGGTTGGATCTATATCGTGATTATTCAAAATTTAAATTATTGTGTATTATCTTATATTTTATAATTATAGGCTTATAGTTCAAGAAAAAAAGTAGATAAAGAAGTGGATTGATTTCTAAATTACAATCTAGATTGAATGCTTATATTTAAACTAGATTAAAGGAGTTCTGAATACCCTCAATAACAAACTCTATAGCAAGAGCGCCTAGCAATAAACCAAATATTTTTTCAATAACTGTCAGAATTGTTGGTCCTAATCTAGAAGATAGAATTGATGATAACCACATTGATATTGATGCTATAGCTATAACAAGAGCAATTGGAAGATATGAGACAAATGCATCAGAGAAATTAACGTAAGATTCTTTTGATAATAAAAGACTGGTTGCCATTGCTCCAGGGCCAGCAATTAAAGGGATAGATAATGGAAAGATTGCTATAGATTTAATTGTTTCATCATTAATAGCTGTATCAGCAGTTTGCTGTCTTCTAGATTGCCTCTGCTCAAAAACCATCTGAAAAGCTATAACAACTAGAAATAATCCGCCGATAATTCTAAATGAATCCATGCTTATATTCATTGCATCAAGCATCGCATTTCCAAACAACCAAAAGGATGAAAGAACACATAATGAAACAATAGAGGCTCTTATATATATTGATTTAATTTGTTGCTTATTTAGGCCTGAGGTAAGTCCTGCAAAAATAGGAATAAGCGATAGCGGATTGGTAGCAATAAACATTAATAGAAAACTCTGTATAAAAGTATCAAACAGAGTGCTTTGCATAAAAGAAGAAAACATTATCAAGTATTAATAATTTGAATAGCTTCTGCATGGCTTTCTGAAAAAATGCCAGACACTAAAATAAACTTCAAGCTTTCAGAAGTATCATGCTCTTTTTTTAGTATGGAGATAACTTTTTCTAATGCTTTGTCATGATTATTCAATCTACCTATTAAATAAGGCTTTGATGATCCTATTAATGATAATTGCGTATAAGTACTTTTATTATTAGTAAATGTATATATCGGAAAGCCTTTAGGCTTAGCATTTGAAACAAGATTAGCTGTTTCTCCAGTTCTTGTTATTGCAATAATCCCATCTGCATTAGTTTGCTCAGCTAAATGCTTCGCTGTGATTCCAATATGCTGCCAATCTGAACTAGAAATAAGATTTTTCTCATAATCTAATGTATTAAATTTTTCAGTTTTAGCTGCGATAGATTTTAAAAACTTTACGCACTCAATTGGGTATTTTCCTACGCTGGTTTCTCCAGAAAGCATCACCGCATCAGCACCCTCATATATTGCATTTGCAACATCACTAGCCTCTGCTCTCGTAGGAGTAGGATTTTCAATCATTGATTCAAGCAAGTGAGTTGCAACTATTGATCTCTTTCCCCATTTGCCACAAGCATGCATAATCCTTCTTTGTATATTAGGAAGATCAGTCAGACTAGTTTCTATTCCAAGATCGCCCCTTGCTACCATGACACCCCATGATGATTGACATATTTCATCAATGTTATCTAAGCCTTCTTGGTTTTCAATTTTTGCAATAATCTTTGCTTTAGATTTAGCTTTATTAAGTATCTTTTGCAGTTTATCTAAATCTTCTTTATCTCTTACAAAAGAAAGTGCAATAAAATCCACTTTATTTTTAATACCAAAATCAATATCAACTAAATCTTGAGAGGTTATTGATGGCATATTAACCCTAACACCTGGAAGATTAACGTGACGTTTTGAACCCAACTTGCCTCCATCAAGAACTCTACACAAAAGTGTCTCTTCTTCTTTTGATAGAACTTCAAAGTTAATTAAGCCATTGTCTACAGTTATTTTTGATCCAGGGTTAACACTTTTAATTAATCCCTTATAATTAATTTTAATTGAGGATGTTTCAACATCAATCTGATCCCTTACAGTTAAGGTAACTTCGTCTCCTACTTTAAGATCGAGGGTATGTTCAGTATCACCTGTTCTAATTTCAGGGCCTTGAGTATCTAATAAAATACCAATTGGGCCAAATTTAGATTTTGGATCATTGTTAATTTTCTTTATGTTTTCAATAACTGACTTTGCAGATTTGTGAGTTGCATGAGACATATTAATTCTCACAACATTCATGCCGTTGTTATATAGTTTTTTTAATGTGACTAGGTCTTTGGTAGCCGGACCTATAGTACAAATAACTTTAGTTCTTGTATGTTCCATATATTGTTGATGTTAAAGCATTAAAGAGAGCGTATTAAACAGGAATGTATGTGTTTATTCAAGACGAAAAAAAACAGAGACTAGCTCTGTTCTTTTAGTTCGAGTTCCTTAGGGGTCTAAAGTAAGATTTTCTTTAGCTCCTTGAATCCTTTCTTTTGAATTCTTGGTGGGTTATATAAGCTCTTTTTTATTGTCGACTCTTATAAACGCTTTCACCCTATGGGCTCTACCAGCTTTTTTCTCTCTACTTCCCGTCTGCAGTTGTTCTTTAGTCGGAATCAAGTTGGTCTAATAAATATACTCTTCTAAAATCCAATGTCAACACTTAATATAAAAAAAGTTGCATTTATTTCATTTTAAATATTCATACTATATATATAAGAGATATATGTTTAATATATAACTATTATGAAAACATTCTTGCCTCAAAAAGATCCTTTAAAGTCATATAAAAGTTCATCTAAGTCACTAGACCTACTCAGCGAGATTGCTAGTCAATTGCCAAAACTGCTTCTTACAGGCAGAGTACAAAAAACTATTAATTCAATTGGCCCAAATGCCCTTTCAGTAGGACAGTGTTATTAAAAGGAAATGATATTCGTGAAATTAAGTTAGCTATGGCTCAGCTAAGTTTCATAGCGCATGCTTATATTTGGGGAGGACGGAAACCTGAGAAAGTTTTGCCTGAAGTTATTTCAAAGCCCTGGGTTAAAGTAGCTAAAATTTTAGGTAGGCCTCCAATTCTTAGCTATGGAAGCTATTGTCTAGATAATTGGTACAGGCCTAATGTTAAAGAAGACATTTCTCTAGAGAATGTTGCTTTACTTACAAATTTTCTGGGTGGAGTCGATGAAGATTGGTTTGTTACTATTCATGTATGTATTGAGAACGCTGCTGGGAGAGCAGTGACAGCAGCAAGTAAATTATCATTCTTAAAAGAGAGTGATGATATTGCAACATATTCTATTTATCTTAAACAAATAATAGCGTCATTAAGAGATGTAAATTCTATATTTTCTAGGATGCCTGAGAAATGCGATCCATATATTTATTATCATAGAGTAAGGCCTTTTATCTTTGGAACAAAAGATAATCCAGATCTCAAGAAAGGTCTGATATATGAAAGTCAATTCGATAATAAACCACAATTTTTTAGAGGAGAGACAGGCGCACAAAGCAGTATTATGCCTTTTTTAGATGGCGCTTTAGGCATTTATCATACAAAAGATCACTTACGACATTATCTGAATGAAATGAGAGATTACATGCCTCCAGAACATAGATTAATGATTGAAAAAGTTGAGCAAAGATCAAATGCAAAGCATTTTATTCATCAATCAAAGAAACTTATTAATGAATACAATAAATGTTTGGAGGAAATAAGAAAATTTAGAGCATTGCATCTTGAATTTGCCGCTACCTATATTCACAAACAATCACAAATAGAAAACCCTTTTGGAAGAGGTGGCTCAACAATAACAGGAACGGGCGGAACTCCTTTCATGAAGTATTTAAAAAAACACAGAGACGAAACCCAGAAGCAAAAAATAAATAATTAACTTACGCCCTCAACCATAACTACAAGTCTTTCTGCTGATTTTTCTATATATAGAAGTGCTTCTTTATATTCAGGAGAGTTATAACAACTCTTAGCTTCTTCAAGACCTGCGAATTCAATAAGCACGGTTCTCTCATAGCCATTACCTTCTAGCTCTATCTGCTCTCCTCCCCTTGAAAGAAAAGTACCATTATATTTTTTAATTATAGGACCAGCCATTTCAGCATATTTACTAAATTCAATAGGATCAGTCACATGACACCTTACTACCCAATAAGCTTTCATTTAAGCTTTAAACTTCAATCTTGTTTTATGAAGAATAGGTTCTGTGTAACCACTTGGTTGAACTCTTCCTTCAATAGCTAAATTACAGGCTGCCTCAAAAGCTAGTCCATCATATGACGGAGCCATGTTGATATAGGTTGCGATCTGAACTATTTTGATCATCCACTATTAAAGCCATTTTTTTCATTGATTCAATAACTTGCTCTTTATTGCAAAGCCCGTGATGAAGCCAATTGGCTATATGTTGACTTGATATTCTGCAAGTTGCTCTATCTTCCATAAGACCAACATTATTTATATCTGGAACTTTCGAACAACCGACTCCCTGATCTACCCATCTAACTACATACCCTAAAATACCCTGACAATTATTATCTAACTCAGCTTGAACTTCTTCAGCTGAAATTTCGTTAGGATTTTTATGAACTGGTATATCAAGAATAGAATCAAGACTTGCTTTGTTTCTATTAGATATTTTTTCTTGCTCATCACTAACAAGTATCTGATGATAATGAATTGCATGAAGAGAAGCAGCTGTTGGGGAAGGAACCCATGCACAGTTAGCTCCTGCTTTAGGATGCATTGTTTTTACCTTATACATAGAAAGCATTTCATCAGGCATCGGCCACATTCCTTTACCTATCTGTGCATTACCTTTAAAACCAGTCTCGAGACCAATATCCACATTCCAGTCCTCATAGGATGAAATCCAATTGTGAAGTTTCATATCAACTTTTGAAATCATTGGTCCTGCTTCCATACTAGTATGAATCTCATCACCTGTTCTATCTAAGAAACCAGTATTTATAAAAATGACCCTATCCTTAGCAACTTCAATACATTCCTTTAAATTAACTGTTGTTCTTCTTTCTTCATCCATAATTCCAATTTTTATAGTTAAAGCAGGAATATTAAGTGCCTTTTCAACAGCTGCAAATAAGTCACAAGTGAATTGGACCTCTTCTGGTCCATGCATTTTTGGCTTAACGATATAAACACTTCCTGTATTTGAATTTTTCTTTTGACTTTTGCTATTCAGATCATGTTTGGCAATACAAATAGTAAACATAGCATCCATAATTCCTTCAAAAACTTCATTACCAGATGAATCTAATATCCCTGGATTAGTCATAAGATGTCCTACATTTCTTACCAACATTAAACTTCTACCTGACAAGGACATATCAGAACCATTTTTTGTTTTATAGTGTCTATCTGGACTAAGCTCTCTAGTCATTTGAGTCCCATTTTTAGCAAAAGATTCCTTAAGATCTCCTTTCATAAGACCTAACCAATTTCTATAAACAATAGTCTTATCTTCACCATCAACTGCTGCAACAGAGTCTTCGCAATCTTGAATTGTTGTTATAGCTGACTCCATAAGAACATCTTTGATTCCCGCAGGATCAGTACTACCAATTGAATGCGTTTTATCAACTTGAATTTCAAAATGAAGATTATTGTTTTTAAATAATAAACCGAATGCATCATCTCCATTATCGGCATAGCCAATATACTGATTAGCATCTCTTAACCCAACTTTAACTCCATCAGAAAGAGTCATTAGTAAATTTCCATCAACAAAATTAAATTCTATTACGTTAGTAAAACTTCCTTCCTCTAAGGGAACTGTTTCATCAAGAAAATTCTTAGCAAATGCAATTACTTTATCTCCTCTTACAGAGTTGTAGCCACCTTCTCTTTGAGCTCCATCATCTTCACTTATAACATCAGTTCCATAAAGGGCATCATATAAACTTCCCCATCTAGCATTGGCTGCATTCAAAGCAAATCTCGCATTCATTACCGGAACGACTAATTGAGGGCCTGCAATGGTTTTTATCTCAGGATCAACATTTGAGGTAGTTATTGAAAAATCTCCACTCCTAGGAGCTAGATAACCAATATCTTCAAGAAAGGACTTATACTCATCATGATTATGTTCATCCCCTTTTCTTTCAATATGCCAAGTATCTATTTGGGATTGCATATCCTCTCTTCTCTCTAAAAGAGCTTTATTTCTTGGAGTGAATTCATCTAGTATTTCTTCAAAAGAAGACCAAAAAGCATCTGATGAGATATCTAGACCATCAAGAACTTCATTATCAAGAAAATCTTTCAATTGATGAGATACTTTAATCGATAACGATGAAGAGGTGTCTTGATTTGAATCCTCATCAAGGCTTGGTGATTTAAAAATTGAGACTAGTTTGTTAAATATATTCATTGCGAAATTATAGCAACTTCAATCAAATAACCAATAAGGAATATATATAAATTATTTAATACTATTAATCTCATTCATAGGATCATAATTCCACACAAGCTTTACTCTTTTGCTTATGACAGGGGAATATTTCATTATTAAATTCCTACAGAGAATCAGAAAAGGATTTTTAAGATGGTTTAACAATCCTTGTCTCTCTGATAGCAATTGTATTTGATGAATCCTTTTTAATCTTATCTTTTGATATGCAATTTGTATTTTATTAAAATCATTTTTAAATTTCGATACAAGCATTCCAAATACATAAGCATCTTCAAGAGCCAAACATCCTCCTTGGCCAATAAATGGAACTATTGGATGTGCAGCATCCCCTAGAAAGGTTATATTTTTTGAAAATAACTTATTTGCTTTGGGTCTTGTAAAGACTCCCCATTTATAAAGATCTTCATCTTCTTTTAAAAATGGAAATACTGATTCCATATCAACTGGTAAATCAGATTTTAGATCTCTATAAGATCCTTTTACTTTCCAAGATTCTTTATATTGTGCATTTGTCTTTATTGCAGCCACAAAACTTGTTCGAGTACTATTAATTGGATATGTAACAACATGGAAGTTTGGCCCCAAGTGAGTCTCGATATTTTTCTGTTTCTTATCTATTATCCCTCTCCATACAGAGTAACCACTATAATTTGGCTCTCCAGATGAAGGAAAACATTTTTTTCTACAGTAAGACTTAATACCATCGCATGCGACGATATGAAGCACCTTATGAGATGAGTTGTTGGTAAATGAAATACTTGATTCTTCTAAATCAATATTTGATAGCTCATAATTAAATATAATTTCACCATCAAGACTCGTATAGTCATCTAATAGTGCTTTATAAATTGTCTGTCTTGAGGTTGTAATAACATCAACTGGGATTGAAGTTATTTCTTTTCCATTAGAAAAAAAAGAAGCTTTTTCAGGCTTGCCTGATTTTTCAGCTATTTTTTGATCTAAGCCTAAATGCTTAAGAACAGTCCTTCCATTTCTGGATAATGAGATTCCTGCACCATGCTCACTAACATTTGAGGATTTTTCAAAAATTACAACAGGGATATCAGCTCTTTTTAATGTAGAAGCAAGTGCTAGTCCAGAAATTCCAGCTCCGATTATTGCAATATGTTTGGAGTAATCTTCCATTAAATTATTATGCACTATGGCAAAAAAAAAGGAGACTAACTAGCCTCCTTTTTATTTAGTTAAATATTTATTTAACAGGTACTATAGTAAATGACCTCTCATTAGAACAAGAGCCACCTAAATCAGACATGGCTACAGCTTCTGGCATCTCTTCAGCAGAGCTCCAAAAATTAGTCCAATTCTCTCCATAAGCTTTTATTGAAGAAGTATAAACAGCTTGAACAAAATCATAATTCTGGCTCCATTCTTGATCTACACCCATTGTAGGCCAGATCATTTTTCTGCCGGCAACGTCACCAAGTTTCTTGGCTGCTTGTGCATAGGCAAAATAAGCATCATACATTTGCTCACCAGTAACACCCTCTCCATATGTACAATCAGAATAAGTAACATATTCTGCATTTCCGTCAGGTGTTTCTGAGACTGTTCTTTGCCATGTATCAATTACTTGAGGAAATGTAACTGGAAGCTTGGCTTGCAATTTTCCACCATTTTTTATCCAATAATCATTTCCAGCATAATGCTCAGAAGGATTTGGGCTAGTTCCAAGCCAAATAACATCAAAAGTATCTAGATTATTTCCATAGTAAGGAACTAATATTGCAGCGCGATAGTTCTTGAAAGCTTCTGCTGCCTCCCCCTTTGATGACCATTCAGCAAATTCTTTAGACCACTTCATCAAGTCATCCATATCCTTGCCGTCTTTAAAGACATTCATATAGTATTCGCCTTTATTAGGCTCATACATTGGTTTATCTTCTTCATGTCCATCAGCAACTATGCCAAAAGAGAAGACTAAACTTAAAGTTAATAATAATTTCATTTTTACACTCCAGTAAATTAATATGATCATTAATAATACATTAATGAATAAAATATAAAAAGTTATAAGGAGTTGAATCGTTTAGTTGATTTTTCCGTTAATATCAAACTGAGAAACAAAATTCCACACTTCTTCTGATGCACTAATTCCATATCTTTGCTTACCAGGCCATGTATGACCCATATTACTAACTTTATACAGTTCAACTTTTACACTATTAAGGCAATTATTATATTTCATATGATCAATCGAAAAATCAACATAATCAGTGACTATTAGGGTTGGGTTAGGATCGCATGAGTTATAAGTAGACCAATAATTAAGAACACTATCTATTGATTCCATATTTAAAGATGAATTCCCATCAAAGTTAACAGTTGCATCTAATGTTCCATGAATTTGGAGCATTGGAGTAGGATGAGATGGATTACAGTTTTCTAGGGTTTCCTTGCTCATAGAGCCTGTTACTGAAACAATTGCTGCAATCTTTGAGCTGAGGTTGCAAGCCAAGTGATAGCTCATAAACCCTCCATTAGACATTCCGGAAGAATATATTCTATTTTGATTTATAGATTCCTTTTTATCGACAAGGTCTATTACTTCATTTATAAAATCGACATCATCTGCTGTACTTCCAATAGTCCAGCTACCAACATTCCAATGATTTCCAGATGTTAAAGCTCCATTCAAAAAAGAACCTTGAGGGTATATGACTATAAATTTATTAGCCTCTGCAATTGGTTCATAGTTTGTATAGTTTTTATGATTTTCTGCAGTACTTCCATATCCATGAAGGGCAAACAGTAAAGGAAGATTTTCTTCGCTTGCACCTGATTCAGGCACATAAACAATATAGTATCTTTCTAGAGTTTTATGAGTAAGAGTACACTTTTTAGCATTTGTACCATAATCAACACAGGATTCAGTTATTTCTGTTGAGATGGGATCGGGACTAGAGGTGTCAGGAACAACAGAAGATCCACCCCCACCGCCACAAGACACTATAAAAAAGATAGATATGAAGAAAAATTTATTAACTACTCTCATCTATACATTTTAACTCTATTAATAAAAAAGGGAGCTTAAAACTCCCTTTTTTGCCTAATTACATAATTAGTTAGAGTTGTAAGTTTTAACGTTAGTTAACATAGAAACATTCATTAGTTTTCTGTTTCCATTTGTCTCTTTTGAGAACTTTTTATATGAGTCACTTGAATATAATACTTCACTTGATTCCATAGCATCAGCAACACTTCCAGCACTTGTATATGCATAATGTGTATAGTAGTTAACACTTCCGCTTACATGCTGTCTAAGCCCATAAGTCCCTTCAATGTTTCCAGCTTCTTCTTGTGCTTTGATAAGCTTTGAATATGCATTAGCATATTTAGTTGGTTCATCGACTTGCATTCTATAAATCATATAAACATTATTCTTTGCTGGGTCTTCATCACCACCACTAATAAGTTTCATATTTAGTGACTGCTCAATATTCTCAACAATTGAAGTTGTTTTTCCTAAAAATGATAAGAATGTTGGATGGGTAAAAGACTCTGTTCCTTTGCCTAGGCTTGCTGTATCTGAATAGTTTAAGACGACTGTATGAGTTGCATCATCATAACCGTTAAAGTCATAGGCATGAACTGCTACAACTGCAGGAAAAGATTTTCCCCATTCAGAACTCATCAACTCATCCATTGCTTCCATATAACTAGCTGGATCTGAAACTTTCATTGAATATGAAGCAAGATAGCCAGCTGCACTTAAGGATTGAGATGAAATAAGTAATAAAGCAACAAGACTTAAAAAATATTTTTTCATGTGTAATTATCTCCTAATTAAATTTTAATTCTAATTTAAACCTATCACTAATAAGTTAATAAACAAGAGTAAGAGTATAAAAAAAATAGATATAAAAAGTTAAATGGTGCGGTACGCCGGTCTCGAACCGGCGGCCTTCTGCTTGGCAAGCAGACGCTCTACCAACTGAGCTAGTACCGCACTGGAGAAGTAATATACCCTTTAAGCAGTATCCTTTCAAGCCACAAAAAGCATATATAAACTTAAAGAATTTTATAGCTTTAATTATTTTTTTTGCGGAATAAGTTAGATTATTTAGTCTTGATTTCTTTTATTATTTTAAGGCCTTCTGAATCCTGAGATAATAGAACCAAATATGATGCATCAATATTTATAGGGATAGCCACATCGAAGTCTTGTTCAATATAGCCTCCAAAAACATTACTATTTTCGTAGCCTATGTGCTGAGCATGAATATAGAAAGGATTTCCTAGACCTAATAATAAGACTTCTTTTTTATCTTTATCTAAAACCCTAAGAGCAAATCGATCTCTTGGTGAAATTAACCTATGTCTTTCTAATGCACTTGAAGTAGGCTTAGCAACTTCTGTCCTAATTAAAGATAATTCATCTTTTGAGGCACGAATAGAATAGATTTGAGCAGGAATATCAGCCAAAGGTTTTATTTGTTGTAAATTTATATTCTTTTCAATTTCTCCATACGGATCTGCATAGATATTAAAAACTAAAAAAAATATTACCAGTGAATTAAATAATTTTACCATTGTGCCCAATTTATTCCCCATGTTACTCCCAGCGGTCCTCGCATATAACCATAATCAAAATCGCTATAAGTTGATGGATCAGGATCATATGACCAATTACAACTGTCATTAGCTACATACCCAGCACACCAATAAAAATAGGATTGAAAGGCTCCTTCATAAAAGTCTGTATTATCAATAACATCATCTACAGCTTGAATTGTTCCAGTTAAATCGATTGCTTTAGCAGTATATATCTCTACATCATTACCAGCTGGTCTGCTAAAACTAACAGTTGTTTGGTTTTGTTTAGAAGTATCCTCAACACCATCAATATACCATTTCAAAGTAATCTTTGAAGTGTCGTAACTTACATCAAGAACTATTTCAAACTCTGAATTTTGTCCAGCATCGTTTGCTTTAAAGCCAATATCTTCTTCTTCATAAAAGCCTTGATTTTGAATAGATCCAACTGCAAAACCTTCGACATTAACTTTTCCATAGCCACCGCTAGAACAACTATCCATAACAGAGCAAAAAGTAGGCCTATAATTATCATATAAGCCATAGTAATTACCCTCGAAAAGCCCAACACCTGCACAATCAGGATTTTTACGAACAAAACCTCCATTGGCATCCCACTCATTTGCGAGACAGCCGCATTGGTCTACTGTAATACCTAAATCATCCCAATCACCAATAGTTCCATCTGCATAGTTATAGCAAACAAGAATATCTTTACCAAGTACATTAGTAGCATCAGCTATGTGATGATTCCATTTAAGAATTGTTACATCTGCTTCAGTGGTAGTGTTTACGTTGTAACCATCGTCAGTTAAATCTCTTTCATCAGAACGATATTCATCTCCCATGTATCCATGCGCATGACCAAGTTCATGCATTAAAGTATGTCTTGTCCTTTCAGGATCATCTTCCCTGATTCTTTGAATATTTCTATTTCCTATATTGACACCTCTACCCTCAACTCTAGTTAAAGTAGATATTAAAACATTGTCGGGAAGTAAAACGTCAAAGATAGATGTATCCATGTTACCGATACAATAAACATCTTCATCAAAATCATAACAACCGGTTCTTACCCCAACTGGAGACGTTCCATCAGGAGTGACAGGTTCTGCTGAAACTATCGTAAAGTAGTCACTACTAAAATATTCAGAGGCATCAGAGTCATTGAGCTTGTTAATTGATGCAATAAGAGCCCTTCTATATAAACTTATATCATTTTCATCAACGAGTGAGTCTGCTATAAAAAGATATTTAGATTTTCCAAGTGACGTGGGATTGCCTGATAAATAATATACATAATAATCTTTTGGAGTTTTGGCACCACCATTAAAACCATCTTCTGGATCATCATCCTGATCAATAGTTACAGTTGTTTTATTAGAAACAAACCATGTTTCGAATGTGCTTATTCCTCTTGAAGTTCCGTCATAAGCTCTTATTGATGCAGTATAAAGACCCGCTTTTGAAATCGAAGAAATATCTACAGCAAGAGTCCCAATTCCATTTGGGTTTTCTCCACTATCAAGAGTAAATACTCCAGGAAGAGATTGACCTTCAACTAATAAGTCATAAGTGAGTTCATCAAGTGAGCTATCTTTATCACTAACTTGAACTCTAAAAGTTTGGTTGCTTTCAAAAAGCATATCAGCTTTTGATAATGCTGTTGGTGTTTCAAAATTAAAAGTAGGTGCATCGTCAACAGCATTGACTGTTATTGCAACTGTTGCATTTTGAGTTACTGATTTTCCAGCAGCAGTTACTGAATATTTAAATTCATCTGTTCCATTAAAATCTTCTTGAGGCCTATATGAAATATCACCAGAAGCCGAATTGAGAGTAAGAACTCCGTGAACTGGATCAGTTGTTATGGCATAAGATAAAGTTACAACTTCATTTGCTGTTGCGGATAAAGATCCAGTGTATGTAGTATCTTCATTAATTGAAAATATAGTTAGTCCTATTGATAAAGCAAAAGGAATTGCTGGAGCTCCACCGCCACCGCCACCACATGAAGAGACTAACAATAGTATGGCTAAAAAATTTCTATATTTCATGTTGTGAGTATACCAACTTCAAAAAAAAAAGAGGACTAATAGCCCTCTTTTTATTATCAATTCTTTATCTTAGAATTTGTATCTAAACCCAGCCTTATAAACAGGACCATGATCTTGATATAAGAAAGTCATTTCTTCATATCTAGCAAATAATTCAACTTCACTATCAGTGATGTTAATTGCTTCAAAGAAAACAACTACATCCTCAGTAACATTATAGTTAGCATTGAAATCTACCTGTGCTCTTTCTTTGATGAACAAAGGATTATATTGGTCCATTCCAGCATAAGTTTCAGCTTTTAGATTATATGAAAGTCTTGCTGATAATTTATCATCTTCATAAAATACTGAGAAATTAGATGCATCACCAAATCCTGGTAAAGCAAATTGCTCGCCAAGTTGATCTCTTTGAACATTTGTATCTCCATTTATTAGAGTCATGTTTGCTACGAAACCAAAATTGTTCTCAAATAAATGCTGAATAGCGAGTTCAACTCCACGTAAATCACCTGAATATTTATTTACTGGTTTAGCTAAGTTGAACATGTAAAGTGGATCTGCCGCATTTCCTAGGAAAACAGCGTTGCCATTGTTAGCATCAGCAATACAGTCAGTAGAAGGTGCTCCGTTACAGCCAAATGTAAAGCCAGTATTGTTTAACCATGCCCAATCATATGCATTTGACCAGCCACAAGCCCAATATCCTTGAGAAGCAGTCCATTGACATAAAGCATCATCATTTTCAGGAACTATTAAAGCTCCTCTTGGGCCAGCTGTTATATCTCTAACACCGTTAAATGAGCCACTTACTAAGCCTGCACCGTGATAATCAGAAATCTCTTTACTAAAATAGTTAACTGCAAGATAACTACCTTCAGCATAGTAATGCTCATACGCTAAATCAAAGTTAGTAGATGCATATGGCTCTAAGTCAGGGTTACCTGTAGATAAAGTTAAAGGATAACGAGCATCAAAAGCACCAACACTAACTGTTTGATCCATTTGCTCTAGGCTAGGTCTCGCTATAGTTTTACTTAATGCAAGTTTAATAACTTGATTTTCTTTAAATTCAAATGTTAAGTTGAAGTTAGGTAACAAATAGTCTGAATCACCTGCACCTGTATAAACTTGAGGGGCCGTAACAACACCAACTTTATCACCGTACATAAATGCACCTAAGCTCCATGCTGTATTGGTTGGAACTGTTGTAGAAGCTGTTGAAGTCCTTTCTTCTTCTTCATACCTTAATCCAAGCTGAGCTCTGACTGGTTGACCAGTTGCAGTTTCCCAATCAAAGTTAAAATTAACAAACGCTGAGCTAAGCTCTTCTCTGATAAGACCGTTTGAATCTCTACTTCCATAACATCCATCAACAACACCTCTTGTTGACGATCTATTTCCATCATAACCAACGTTTGTTCCTAAACCGATATTATTTCCATCAGCATCTACAGCGTCGTTTGCAAGACATTCTGCAGGCCATTGGTATGGGGAGTTACTGTTGTTCCACCAGCTTCCATCAGAACCTGAGAAATCACCAACCATTCCAGCTGCGCCGAACCAAAATAATGCATCTTCTTTAGAGATATCTAAGTAGTAAAAAGGTGCATCAGAACCCAGATATCCTGGAGTTGAAACTTTAGTCCAAACATCATCAGGCATAAATGCATAAGTCATCATTATTGGATTACCGTCAGCAATTTTTCCATTAACAAGTTGATTGAACCATTTTTGATTTACAAATTCTGTTTCCATTTGCGACATTCCAAAGTCTACAGATGATAATGCTTCCATTATAGAGCCATCATTATTATCCCAAGTACCAATAAATTGAGTTTGTTGTAAATTACTTTTTCTGTCTTGGTAGTTTAAGAAGGCTTGTCTTGGACCCATATCACTGCCGTCAAATTCAGTAGCTCCAGTGTTTGCACCCTGGAAACTTTTATCCATAGCCCAACTTAATGAACCAACTTGATTGTTAAAATCAAATGATCTTGCTCTTAAGTAACCGGCTGCTTCTTGAACAGGCCACCATCCCCAACCTTGCCATGCTCCGTTAGAGAATTGAAGGATGTTATTCTGAGTTCCGCCAGGAGTTCCTTTAAAAGCTGCACTTGAATCATGATGATCTAATGATAGATTTAAATTGTCATTCACTTGAAAATCAAAATTAATACCTAAAGATTTATTATTATTGTCGCTTTCACCGTATTCGAAATCATTTTGCCAACTGTCACCATCAGCTCCAGCATTTGAAGTACCAGAAATTACTACGCCTCTTTCATTTATAGTCGCAGCAGTTGTATTCCAACCACCAAAATATGAACCAGTTGTCATTCCTGTAAATTCAAAACTTGTACTAGACACTGTGTAATCAATAGTCGTTGTTAGTCTTCCAAGTTGCATTTGGAAAGTAGTTTGAAGGTTGTCTCTAACACTACTATTATCTTTGTATTTATAAGCAAGTGATTCAGGGTACCAATATGCACCATCTGATCTCTTGTTATTAGATGTTATTGCTGCACTAGAAACTCTTGAAGATACAACAGAGCTAGGTAACCACGTAATTTCATTCGTTCCTTCTTCTCTGTTATCTCTTTTTTGATGAGAGCCTGATAATGCAAATCCCCATCCGCCATTATCCCAAGCACCTTTAGTACTGTATATAAATTCTAATTCAGGAGTAATATGATCACCGTTTACGTTTTTAGTGTTATGAACACCTCTTACTGAAACAGCACCGCCTTTATTAGCCATTAATGGTTTAGCAGTAACCATATTAATAGTTGATCCTAAGCCACCAGAAGGTAAAACAGCATTAGCTGATTTGTATACTTCAACAGCAGAAACTCCGTGTGATGAAATATCACCAAAGTTGAAAGATCTTCCACCACCATATTGAGGAGGTATTGTTGGCATAGTTCTTCCATTAAGAGTAACTAAGTTAAATTCAGGTCCTAAACCACGAACGTTAACAGTTGTTCCTTCATCATTACTTCTATCAGTAGTAACACCAACCATTCTAGATAAAGCTTCAGCAAGGTTCCCATCAGGGAATTTACCAAGATCTTCTGCAGTTATAGCATCTACGATACCAACGTTCTTACGTCTTAATATCAATAGCATCTTTAAGACTAGACTTGATACCAGTAGTAACGACCTCTTCCATTTCTTCATCTACTGCATCTTGTGCGTATATAAACGTAGATAATGGTAAAAGCACCATAAGTGATAATAAATATTTATTCACGGTTTTCCCCTTTTTAATGTACATAAAAGTTTATGTTTGTATATAAAACCTATAGATACAAACAAATATTGGGGGTATTAGACATTTTTGAAATGCTTATGTCAAATCTTAGTCAATTGACTAAAATTTATTTTATGACATACAAAACTAGTCCTTGAGGATCTCAAAGACTAGTTAAAAGTTGTTTATTTAGATAAAAAGGATTTTTATCTTGTTTCGCGAGGTCTAGATTCGTTTACAACTAACTTTCTGCCCTCAACTTCCATATCATTTAGTGCTTCGATAGCCTTTTCAGCACCGTCACTCATTTCAACAAAACCAAAACCTCTAGAACGATTTGTCATTCTATCAGTGATAATTTTAGCTGAAGTTACAGAACCATGTTCTGCAAAAAGATTTTCAAGGTCTTGGTCGCTCATGCCCCAAGAAAGATTTCCAACGTATATATTCATAATATCCAATTAATAAAAAAACTCATCTTACATTAATTTATTGATTAAATGTAAAAAACTTTAATCTTCAAGAAACTCCAAAGTTTCGTCGCCAAACTCTTTCCACCAGTCCATTCCCATCAAATGAATTTTTTCTAGATTAATGTCAGAGTCATCATCTAGGATCCTATTAATTTTTCCTAGAGGTGAATTAATTCTTAAATAAGAATCTCCCAAAATATCTTGAGCTATATCATGATGAACTTCAGAATCTAGCATCATTCCCATAATGTCATTTCGAAGCCAGCCAACTCCACCCCATTTAGATGAAGTTTCACCATTTATCTTTTGTTTATTTAATCCAGCACCTAAACTTAGAACTTTGATTTTATCTGTTTTAAAATACTCTTTAGCTTGTGAATATCCAATCAAACTAGGATTATTTGTAACAACGCCCCCATCAATCATCCAAGATCCATCTTGTATTTGATAAGTAGGAAAGTACATAGGAGCAGCGCTTGATGCAGAAATAGCATCAATAAAAGTTACGTTTGGTGATTCAAAATTACTATGAATCACATGACTCCTTTTTTCAACATCATAGCAAAGTGTTACTAAGGGCTTATAAGAATCAGAAAGCTTGCTGTCTGCAAAAATTTCTTTTAAAACCCCTATTCTTCCCTCTGTCTCATATCTAGGCCTAGCCTGTATCAAGGAAGCCTTGTCCCAAAAAAAAGAAGTTTTCATAATTCTATCTAAGTACTCTTGAGACCAGTACCTTTTTAATGTATCAGCAGTCATGCCTTGATATGCTATGCAAGCTGCATTAAATGCTCCTGCACTTGTGCCAACAAACATATCAAATGTATCAAAGATTTTTCTACCGCTTTCTACTTCAAGTTTTTTTAAAAAAATAACACCTGCTATAGCTCTTACGCCACCCCCATCAAAAGATAAAATCTTTTTCGTTTTTTTTAGAGGTCTTTTTTTAAAGATATTTGAAAAAATCTTCATAGAATTATTGTAACTATATATAAAAAATTTAGGTAAAAAAAAAGGCCTTTTAAAGACCTTTTTTCAATTAAAAATGAAAACTAGCTTTTCTTGCCAGATGTAGCATTTGAATTAGCCACTTCTTTTTTGACACTTTTTAAAATAGTACATGTTCCTTTTGATTCATTTAGACGTAAATGCTGCACATGAAGTTTTGGATGCACATAGTGCTTGGCAACTTGAAACACTTCTATATTTTTTAGAAGTTTTTACAGTACCTATTTTTCCTGAAAGAGAGATATCAGCCATTGGTGTGAAATTCATATCAGCTGCAGCTGAAGGTAAAGCAAATATGATTGCTGTTAAACTAAAAAGTTTTGTTAATTTGTTCATTTTTTTTCCTGTATTTTTTTATAATGTAAGCACTGCATACATTTTTAAGTGCACTATAATACACATTACTGAATATGCTGTAAATATAAATGAATGAATTACTTGATAATTTTTGATTTTAAGAGGTCGCTGGCCTCTTGAATACTTCCAGCATTAATAGCGTTAATGTATCCAGCATCAATAAGTATTTTTGTTGCCTTACCTGATCTATTTCCACTTCTGCAATATAAATATATCTCTTTGTCTTTAGAGACTGATTCTGAAATGCTTAATATATCTTGCCATTCTATGTGTATAGCTTCTTCTAAATGACCACTTTGCCATTCTTGAGTTGTTCTAACATCTATTACCAAAACACCTTGTGCGATTAATGGAAATGCTAAGAACAAAAAACAAGCTAATTTAAGATGCATGCTAGGCCCAGTGATCAAGAATGATGTCTGAAGCTTTTTCTCCAATCATGATTGTAGGAGCATTGGTATTCCCACCAACCAAAGTCGGCATTATTGATGCGTCAATTACTCTTAGACCATCCATTTTATGAACCTTCAATTTATCATTTACTACGGCCATTTCATCATGCCCCATCATGCAAGTTCCCACCGGATGATAAACCGTATCTGCCTCTTCTCTAATTGCTTGTTCGATATCTTCGTCATCGCCTAGATCTACAGGCCTGTGAACATGCTTACTTGTATAGTTTGCAAAAGAATCTTCATTTAAAATTTTCATCATTTTTTTATACCCATCAACCATGACTTTCATGTCTTCTGGATCAGAAAGGAATTTTGGATCAATTTTTGGATCGTCCATTGGATCAGCTGAATTAAGGGTGACTTCCCCTCTAGATTTGGGTCTCAGAAGACAAGTATGACAACTTAAACCGTGACCCCATTGTGGCGCCCTTCCGTGATCAACAATCATTCCAGGTGCGAAGTGAAGTTGAATATCTGGAACCTCTATATCTCCTCTTGATCTTATGAAACCACCTGCTTCGGCAACAGTAGATGTGAATAAACCAGTTTTAGTGAAAATATATTTTAAAGCTTCAAAAGGATATTTAATAAAAATAGATCTTAGTGAAAAACCAATAAGACTCCACGAGTCATATTTGTGCACGGATAGATAATCTATATGATCTTGTAAATTTTTACCCACACCAGGGAGATCAATTTTATGCTCTATGCCATGTTTGGTTATTTCATTGGCAGGACCAATTCCTGATCTTAATAAAATCTGTGGTGAACCAAATGCTCCTGAGGATAAAAGAACCTCTTTATCAGCATTGATTGTAAATAAGCTTCCTTCAGAATCTATACATTCAACTCCAGTTGCCCTATTTCCTTCTAAGACTATTTTACTAACATGCGTATCGGTCATGATAGTTAAATTATCTCTATCTAATATAGGAACTAAGTAAGCTCCGGCAGCACTGCATCTTTTTCCATCTTTCTGAGTGGTTTGATAGAAACCTATCCCCTCTTGGTTTTCTCCATTAAAGTCTTCGTTAAAACCAAATATAGATGAGCCAGCTTTTACAAAATCTTCAGTCGGTTTATTGGTATGTCTTATCCTTGAAACATTTAATGGGCCATTTTGACCGTGGTAATCATTATTGTGAACTTCGTTATGTTCAGCTTTTTTAAAATAAGGTAAGACATCCTTGTAAGACCAGCCTTCATTTCCAAGCTCAGACCAATGGTCGTAATCCCAGCTATGCCCTCTGACGTATAGCATTGCATTAATTGAGCTTGAGCCCCCAAGAGTTTTACCTCTAGGTTGATAGCCTTTTCTGTGGTCCTCTACTTCATTTTGAACTTCATGAACCCCGCCAGCAGAATCAACCATTGATGTTTTTGGTTCTAAGACCGAAACTTTTTCAAATTCTTTTTGAGGAACTGTATCAAAGCCCCAATTATATTTTTTACCTTTACCAAAAAATGCAAATCCAAGAGGAACATGCAATCTTATATCTTTATCCTTTGGTCCAGCCTCTATAAGACAAACATTAAAATTTGGATTAGAACTCAGTCTATTGGCTAATACACATCCAGCAGAACCTGCTCCCAGAATTACAAAATCATAGGATTTCATTTACAGAACCTCATTAAATAACATACTAATTAGTTTAAGATTAACTTTGGTGACTGTAAACTTAAATACATAAAAACAATTTAGATATTTTTTATTATGAGTTCATTTAATTTATTTTTAAGCTTTTGGGTTTTAGTGGCCATCATCACTTTTATATACTTATTTTTTGTTAATGCTCCTTATGGTCGACATATTCAAAGTGGCTGGGGTAAAAATATTTCTGCAAGGGCTGGATGGGTTGTCATGGAATCACCCTGTGTAATTCTCATGTTAATTTTTGCTTTTTTAGTTTTCGACCAGCTGCTTCTTGTTCATATGATATTTTTAATTATTTGGTTAGCTCATTACGTACATAGAAGTTTTATTTATCCATTTGTTATAGATATGACTCACCCAAAAATGCCAATCAGTATAGCTATATCTGCATTCTGTTTTAATTTAGTCAATGTAAGTGTTCAAGCTATCGGAATTTTTTATTTCACCACCTACTCTTCAGATTGGTTAGCAAGCAATACTTTCTTGCTAGGCTTAAGTCTTTTTATAATTGGAATGTTTATTAATATTAGGTCAGATTATTTGATTGTAGCCCTAAGAAAACAAAAAGGTCCTGGGTATCATCTTCCAAATAGATTTCTGCATAAGTATATTTCAGCACCAAATTATTTTGGGGAAATATTAGAGTGGACCGGTTGGGCAGTCTTAACATGGAGCGTTTCTGGAGCAGTATTTTTAGCCTGGACTATTGCAAATCTTTTTCCAAGAGCTCTAGCTCATCATAAATGGTATCAAGAGAAATTTGAAGACTATCCCAAAAACAGAAAAGCCATTATTCCAGGGATTCTTTAAAAAATTAAATTAACTTGTATTCTATTAATTGCTTAGCTGTTTCTAAAATTGAATCTTCTGCTGGTATTGGATTCCAACCCAAAACGTCTTTAGCCTTTGTGCTATGACAGTCTCTACTTTTACCAGCCATCTTAGATATAGTAACCATGTCACCATTAAACATCGCCATAATCTTTAGAAACCAATTCGGCATAACTCTTGATGGTGCCTTGATACCCAGCATTAATTAGAACTTGAGCAGATTCATGCAGCCACATCTCTTTCTCAGAAACTATAAACCTCTCTCCATCTGAAGCACTATTAGTCATTGCAAGTATATGAGCCTTTGCAACATCCCTAACATCAACATATCCGATATGAATTTTTGCTAAAGCAGGCATTGAGCCGTTTAGTAACCTTAAAATGAGAGAGTTGGATACACCAATGTCTTTTGACAATGATGGTCCTATAACGGCTGTAGGGTTAATAACAGAAAGTTTAAAATCAACATCATTATCCTTTACATAATCCCATGCTGCTTTTTCTGCAAGAGTTTTACTTATAGAATAATGTGACATCCTGTCATTAGTAGTATCTGACCAATGAGATTCATCAAAGCTCACAGTTCCATCAAATGTATCTCCTACAGCAGCAAAAGATGATGTTAAGACAACTTTTTTTACATTATTTTTTTGAGCGAATTTTAGAGCTCGAGTTGCACCTTCAACAGCAGGTTTTACAAAAAAATCTAATGACTCGTTACTAAGAACAAATGGAGAAGCAACATGCAAAACATAATCACAACCTTCCATTGCAGTATCCCATCCATCGTCACTCATAAGATCTAATTCAAATAAGGATAAATGCTCCACAGAAGTACTATTATTTTCAAGAGACTCTATAACTTCACTTTTTCTATCCATAGACCTTAATGATCCATTAACTTGATACCCTTGATTAAGGAGCTGCTGAATACAATGAAGGCCAATAAAACCAGTGGCGCCTGTTACTAATACTTTTTCCATTCTAAATAACCCATAATTAATTATGATTTAATATTATTATAAATATTAATAAAAAAATACTTGCATATTTATTTTTTATATAAGATATAAAAGCAAAACTAAAATTATTAAAATATTTAGATGAAAAATTTAATTTTATATACTTTCTTTTACTCTTCTTTTTTGATGAGTGACGTGACTACGAATACAAATATATCAGAATGCATGAAATCACAAATCATGAATATTTTAAGTTTAGAAGAATCAAAGAATGAAAGATTTGTTTCATTTAATGAATCAAAAGATGATGAAGCAATCAAGGTTCTTTTAAAGGAATTATTTCCAAATAATTCAACAGGAGAATCATATACTCTCCAACAACTAGATAAAGCCTGGGAATGGGACCGAGCTAATGGAATGGAATTTATTTACAAATTATTAGATTTAATGAATAGAAACTATTCTATAGAATCAGTTGAAAGCCATTTAATCGATAGATATATATCAAGGGCGCAAACTATTTGCTCTCCTAAATAAATTAGATTGCTTGAACTTTTCCAAGTCTTTTAACACTATCTACAACGCCTTGCCATCCGCCATCAAGAATAGGATCTAAAAGATCTGCAATTCCTGTATCAATTCTCCATTGAAGGTAAGTCTCATATTGTTCAAGAGATGCCCAATCTTCAACCAAGGTAAAAGTAGTTGTTTTCTCTTCAAAATAGACATCGATAGCATTACACCCATCAAATGCTCTTGTTTGGACTAATGCTTCTTTGAAGATAGCTGCCATATCATCTGACATGCCAACATTGGTTTTAAAATCTGCTAATACTAAATATTCCATTATATAAATCTCCTTTTTATCTTTTAAACCCATCCATCATTTGCCTATGATCGGTTGTGTAGTCAATCATAGCTTTCTTCAAAGCGTCATTAGTATCACCAAGCACTTGGAAATTTGTAACTGTAAATGTTTCTAGAAACTTGTCTCTATGATCAGCGACAGCAAAAGCATTCATATGAAATAGTGCCGCTTCATTATTTGGATACATTTCAATTAATGAAGCTTTTGATTTATCTTTTGATATCCAATATTTATAGTACATGGTATTTGGTTCTGTCTTTTTAACAGCTCCAACTAAGTATTTAACAAATTCATCTAAACTCTCTGCCTTGTCTTCTGTTACATCCATATCAAGATAAAATATA
This sequence comes from uncultured SAR86 cluster bacterium, assembly GCA_964276235.1. Classification (GTDB taxonomy): domain Bacteria; phylum Pseudomonadota; class Gammaproteobacteria; order Magnimaribacterales; family D2472; genus SCGC-AAA076-P13. Next base: position 769,078 of record CAXYEK010000001.1, on the reverse strand, counting down.
ATTGGCTCTGATTTATGGTGCATAGCCATCAAAAATGATGGAATTAGTAATGTTAATAATAATAAATTTTTCATAGTTTTCTTTGTTATGTTTATTCTAATAAGTTTCCATCATTTTAGATAAATAAGTCAAATCTAAAATAATATATATAAAAGTAATAACTAAAAAAATATAATTATCTAAAAAAGTTTTGGTTCATCCTCTAAGAGTATTACGGCTATTAAATCTATTCCTTTATAGATTTTATTATCTGCAGAAATAGTTTCCCATTCATTATATTTAACCATAACGTTAAAACCATTTTGAAGTTCTTCAAATAGCTCTAGAGTATTTTTATTCTTATCAAAAAGTTGAGGACGCTCAAGAACATCGTCCATATGTTTCACTTTGCGATACATATAAACGGATAAACCAAAATCTTGATTATTTATTTGCTCCATTTGCATTTTGTATCCAGACTTTTTAAATCTTTGCTGCTCTATTTGAGAGGGAACTAAGCGCAAAGACCATCTTGGGTTGAATTCAATATCAGGCTCATATAATTTGCACCAAAAGGCTTTTCCTTCCATTACATTTTCTTTCATTAAATTTTATACCGTATATTTTGAAAACTGATAAAAATTATTATGCATAAAAAAAGCCCATCAGTGTGGGCTTTAATTAAAGACATATAAATATTATTTTACTGAGTAGAATTTCATTTCAAGAGAGTCATCAATTAAATTGATTGAAGTAATACATAAGTATTGGTTACCATCAGTTACATCGTCCAAAGATTTGAAGTGCATTATTTTTCCTTTTCTCTCCCAATATTATTAATTAAAATAATAATTAATCCCACTCTGCAACTATTTTTCCTGACCTCGGGTCTGTCACGCCTAACTCAGGAGATATTTCCTCTAGAAATTCTCTCATTTGGTCAAGATTACCTATCATTGCAGGTCTTGCATTAACCATTGCATCTTCAGACTCCCAAACTCCTACAGCTACATATTCTCTTTCGCCTGTATGAACAAGCATGGAATAATTTTCACCTTCTTGCGTAACAAAAGTATCAAAAACTTCTAGGAATTTTTCTTCATTACCTTCCTTTACAATAAATCTCACAACGTTTGAATAAGTATTCATGCATTTTTCCTCGCTAAATATTTACTTCAATAATGCCATAACAATTTGTTAAAATAAAACACATTGAATACTATATGGTTAATGGATATTAATTGGATAGTGGTTGGCTGGATTCTCGATATGATCTTTAATGGGATTGTTTGGCTTATCATCGTAGCATGTTTAATTCCACTGATTGAAGTAAATGATAAGTGGATAAGAAAAGCTGTTTCATTTATGGATGTAGCTGATAAATGGGTAAGAAAAGTAGTAGAGAAATTATTTGAATGGATTCAAAAGAAGAATCTAAATATTTTATTTGCTTTCTTACTAATGATTCTTTTGGGGATACTTGCACAAGTTGGAATTATTCCTAAGCTAATAACATAAAAAAGCCTACTGCTGTAGGCTTCTTAAGAAATTGGCATCCCGTAGGGGAGTCGAACCCCTGTTGCCGAGATGAAAACCCGGTGTCCTAGGCCTCTAGACGAACGGGACTAGATGCGAAACGTATTATATGGAATCAAAGACAATTAGCAAAGCAATAAAACACTATTTTAGCTTCTTATTTATTGCTGACAAAAACCCTCTTAAAAAACTTGCTTCCATCTCATCGGGATGAAGCCTGCTAAACATTCTTTTAATTCTAGAAATGATCTTTTTAGGATTCTCTGGATGAATAACATCTATGTTTACTGCGGTTTCTATAAAATGATCAATAAGCATTTGAAGGTTAGCTGAATCTACTTCTGGATAGTCATGCCAATCTCTAGACTCAGTATTGTTGGAAGCTTTAAAAATTTCATAAGAAAGGATTTGGGCGGACATTGCCAAATTTAAAACTGGGTACTCAGGGTTGGCGGGAATTTCAATATGTGTATTAGCTAATTGAAGTTCATCATTAGTAAGGCCCCTATCCTCTCTACCAAATAATATAGAAACCTCTTTTTCACTATTTGTTTGATTTGAAATTACATCAGCAGCCTCTTCAACGTTTATTGTTGGCCATTGAATCGTTCTATTTCTTGAGGATGTCGCATAAACAAAAGTACTACCTTTAATAGCATCTTCTATGGATTTAAAAACTTCAGCATTTTCCAAAACATCTGTAGCATTTCCAGATAATGCAGTAGCATCTCCAGACGGAAAATTTTTAGGATTAACTAAAGACAGTCTTGATAAACCCATAGTTTTCATAGCTCTTGCAACAGATCCTATATTTCCTGGATGTGATGTTTCCACTAAAACTATGTTTATTAAGTCGCTTTTTAAATTCATATCCCTATTATCTCCATTTCCATTACAATAGCGACATGTCAATACCAGCTTTATTAAATGTAAATCAGCTTGCAGCCAGAAAAGGCGCTCATGAGCTTGAGTTTGCTGTCAAAAAGGTTCATAGCTTAGATACTTCTAAGGGAGGTCCTGAAGGATATCTTGAAGCTATTGTTCGTAGAGTTGAAGAAATGGTAATTGAAGAAATAAGAAGATTTTATCCAGAAGATAATTTTCTTAGCTCCACCACTGGTTCAGAAGTAAATAACTCAAATATCACTTGGGTCCTAAAAGCTATTGATGGAGATACTAATTTTATAAATGGTTATCCTCATTTTGCTCTTTCACTTTGCTCACTTATTGATGAAGTTCCAACAACAGCAGTTATTATTGATCCAATTAGAAGAGAAGAGTTTTCAGCATCTAAAGGATCTGGTGGCGATCTCAATAATGGAAAGATTAGAGTAAGCAAGCAAAATGGTTTAAGCGACTCTATATTGGCTTATTCAACTTCGAAAGAAGTTGTGAAAGATTATGTATATGACTTTGAGAAAACCTATAAAGAATTAGCTAATCAGAGATCTAGCAATAAGGAATTCAGGATCTATAGCTCTTGATCTTTGCTACATAGCAACTGGAAGATTGGATGGGATGTGGGCACATGGTGTTAAATTATGGGATGTAGCTGCTGGACTTCTTATTGCTCAAGAATCTGGAGCATTGATAAGTAATTTTAATGGGGATCCAAAATATTTAGACGGTGACCATTTTGTGTGTTCTACACCAAAGGTTTATAAATCTATTTTAAAATCCGTAAAGCCCTACTTTAAGACTTAAGGAAGTTCATCAAAATCTGCGCCTTCAGGTTCAGGAACAGCTAGATCCTCTTGAGTAAGAGTTAATGACATTAGCATATTTGCTACAACATAAATTGAAGAATAGGTTCCAACTAAAACACCTAAGATTAAAGCTAAACTGAAACCTTTTATCATTTCTCCACCAAAGATAAACAAAGCAAATAAAACTAGTAAAGTCGTGAAAGATGTAACAACAGTTCTTCCAAGAGTTTGATTAAGTGATAAATCAATCATTTCTTGAGGATCTAATTCTCTTTTAGTTCTGAAGTTTTCTCGTATTCTGTCTGATACGACAATTGTATCGTTAAGTGAATAGCCTATAACCGCTAAAAGTGCAGCTAAAACAGTTAAATCAAAATCCCAGGCAAAGATAGAAAATAAGCCTAGGATAATTACTACGTCATGACCCAAAGCAGTCACAGCTCCTAAGGCAAACTTATATTGGAATCTAAAAGCAACGTAAAGCAATATCATAAACAAGGCTACAAGCATCCCTAAACCACCTTGGTCTCTTAGTTCTGCTCCAACTTGAGGACCAACAAACTCTACTCTCTTTATCTCGCCTTTAAAGCCTTCTTTTTCTAAAACTTGAGAAATATTTTCTCCAAGCGAACTATTACCATTTTGATCGGCAACTTTTATTAATACGTCCAAGTTACTTCCAAAGTTCACAACTTGAGAATCTTCATAGCCGTTATCAATTAAGGTATTTCTAATTGCTTCTAATTCAACAGGAGTTTCATATGACACTTCGACTAGAGTTCCCCCACTAAAGTCTAGACCTAAGCTAAGCCCTCTAAAGCCCAAAGAAAATATTGATATCACAAAAATAGTTATAGAGGCTATGCCTGCAATTTTTCTGTACTTCATGAATTGGAATCTAATATCCATTATATTTTTAATTCCTTAATATTTTTATTGCCATAAATTAAGTTAACCATTGCTCTTGTGCACATGATGGCTGTGAACATTGAAGTTACTATTCCAATAGAAAGAGTAACAGCAAATCCTTTAACAGGACCTGTTCCAATAACATATAAAATTAACGCTGCAATTAACGTGGTTACATTGGCATCAAAGATAGTTACAAAAGCTCTAGAGAAACCATCTCTTATAGCACTTTGAGGATCCTTTTCTTTTAGCTCTTCTCTAATACGAGCAAATATGAGAACGTTTGCATCTACCGCCATACCAACAGTTAACACAATTCCTGCAATACCAGGTAATGTTAATGTTGCTCCAAGAATAGACATGATTCCAGTGATTAAAACTAAATTTAGGAATAAGGAAACGTTAGCTGCAATTCCAAATACTCTGTAATAAAGAGTCATGAAAAGAATAACCAAGGCAAATCCAATCATAATTGATCTCATGCCTAGTTCTATGTTTTCTTTACCCAGGCTAGGTCCAACCGTTCTTTCTTCAACAAATTTCATAGGAGCTGCCAATGCTCCAGCTCTTAAGAAGAGAGCCAGCTCACTAGCTTCTTGAGGGTTGCCTACTCCAGTAATTCTAAAACTCGTCCCAAGGACGGCTTGAATTGTTGCAAGACTAATTATATTTTTTTCGATATATGAAGTTTGCTCAATAACACTTTTACCGTTTTCATCAATAACAAGTTCAGATTTATTTTTTTGCTCTACGAATAAAACAGCAAGCTTTCTTCCAATATTTCCTGAGGTAGCTTTTTGCATAGCTCTTCCGCCTTGCATATCAAGAGTAATATTAACTTGAGAAAAACCACTCTCATCAAATCCAGTGTTAGCATTGGTAACGCGATCACCGGATACTACAACACCTGTTTCTAAAAAAGCAGTTGAATATTCATTATCTTTAAATTTGAACTCTTCTTTTCTTAAAGGTGATGTTCTTGAATTAGCCTCTAATCTAAATTCTAAATTAGCAGTTTTACCAATAATTTTTTTAGCAGCCGTTGGATCTTGAACTCCAGGAAGTTCAACAACTATTCTATTAGCTCCTTGCCTTTGAACAATCGGCTCAGAAATGCCTAACTCGTTTACACGATTTCTTAGAGTAGTTAAGTTTTGTCCAACTGCATAATCTCTAATGTCTTTGAGAGCTATATCTGAATATTGTAAAAGTAAAACATTTGAACTTGGTCTTTCAGTAATAATATATTGAAGACCAGCAATACCAATACTGTCTGTTCTGTATTGCTTTAGAGCTTTGTTATAACTGTCTCTATCTTTAAATTCAAAAGATAATGCTAAATCTTTGATTGATGAATTAGCTACTTTAAGTCTGCCTTCTTTAAAGGTTTTTCTATAAGTATCTAATAATAGCTCAAGCCTTCCTTGCTGCGCAGTATCTATATCAACTTCTAAAAGGAAGTGAACTCCACCTGATAAATCAAGGCCTAGTTTTACAGGTTTGCCACCTAAATTCTTTAACCAGTCTGGTGTAGTTGGTTCTAAATTTAAAGCAATTATTACTTTGTCTAATAACTTATTTTGTAATACTGTTTTTGAATTAAGTTGTTGATCTAGGGTAGAAAATTTTATAACTATTTTATTATCTCTTAAAAAGATCTCTTCATAACCTGATGTGCTTTCTTCTAAAATATTCTCTAATTCATTGAGCAAAGATTGGTCAGCCGATTTGCCAGAATCTGTGTAAGCAACTTGAATAGACGGTTGCGTTGGGTAAAGATTTGGAAGAGCATATGTAAAGCCCACTACCAATACAAAAAGTATTGTTAAGTATTGATATATAGAAAATTTATTCACAGTCTTTTATTAAATTGAGTCGATCGTACCTTTAGGCAATATATTTGCTATTGCTGTTTTTTGAAGTTTTATAACATTATTTTCACTGATTTCAATTGAAACATATAAGTCTTTAACATCAGTTACTTTTCCAAGAATTCCACTTGCTGCGATTACTTCAGATCCTTTTTCTACTTTGGAGATCATATCTAATATCTCTGCATTTCTTTTGTTCTGTGGTCTTATCATCATAAAGTAAATTAAGACCATGAAAAAACCAAAAAAGATTAATGGTTGAAACATTGATGGTTGAGCTGCGTCCATAGTTATATCCTAAATTGGCCCGTCGGGCATTTCTAAATTTCGCTTATTATAGAAGTCTTTTACAAAGTTCGCGAATATATTCTCTTCAATCGAAGTTCTTATTCCCTTCATAAGGGATTGGTAGTAATAAATATTATGATAACTGGATAAAATACTGCCAAGCATTTCATTGGTTCTGTCTAAGTGATTTAGATATGCCCTGCTGTAATCTCTGCAAACTTTGCAATCACAATTCTCATCAACAGGCTCTTCGCTCATTTTATAAGGAGCATTTCTTATATTTACGACGCCAGTAGATGTTATTAACTGGCCGTTTCTAGCATTTCTAGTTGGTAAAACACAATCAAACATATCAATACCGTATCTTACGGCCTCAACTATATCCTCTGGCTTGCCAACACCCATCAAGTATCTAGGCTTATCTTTGGGCATCTTATCGGCCATAAAGGATAATATCTTGGTCTTTTCCTCTTTAGATTCACCTACACTTAATCCGCCTAATGCAATTCCATCAAAATCAATATCTATTAAAGCATTTAATGATTCTTCTCTTAAATCCTCATACATGCCGCCTTGAACAATACCAAATAGTGCTGAATCTGATTTATGAGCTTCTTTACAGCGCTTAGCCCATCTCATTGAAAGCTCCATTGAACTTTTAGCTTGCTCATGAGTAGATGGATAATCAGTACATTCATCAAATGCCATAACAATATCAGAACCAAGATTCTCTTGAATTTGTATCGAATCCTCTGGTGTCATAAAAATCTTCTTACCGTCATAAGGCGAGCTAAACTTTACTCCCTCCTCACTTATTTTCACTAAATCACCAAGGCTCCATACTTGAAAGCCTCCTGAGTCGGTAAGGATTGGTCTGTCCCAATTTGAGAACTTATGAAGTCCGCCTAAATCTCTTACAGCTTCATCTCCTGGTCTAAGCATTAAATGATAAGTATTGCCTAAAATAATTTCAGCACCAGTAGATTTAAGATCCTCAACCGTTAAGCCTTTTACCGTTCCATTTGTTCCCACTGGCATAAAAGCTGGAGTTTGAATATTTCCTCTAGGAAATTCTAATTCACCTCTTCTTGCGAATTCAGATTGATTGTTAAGATTAAATTTCATGTTTTTCCAAAAGCATGGCATCACCATATGATAAGAATCTGTACTTCTCATCAACTGCTGTTTTATATATATGCTTCATATTGTCATAGCCAATGAAAGCAGACACAAGCATTAATAAAGACGATTGAGGTAAGTGAAAATTAGTGATGAGTCGATCAACAGCCTTAAACTGATATCCTGGATAAATAAAGAGTTTCGTATAACCACTATATCCTTTCTCACTTTCATCAATAAATGCTGTTTCAAGGGCTCTTGTGGCAGTTGTGCCAACAGCAAAGACTTTTTTACCTGCTGCTTTGGTTGCATTGACCATATCAACCACATCAGCAGAAACTTCTAGGTATTCGCTATGAATATCATGCTCTTCAATATTCTCTACTTTAACTGGCTGAAAAGTCCCAGCACCAACGCTTAAATTAACTGTAGCCATATTTACGCCAAGTTTTTTTATATCTTTTAATAGCTCATCATCAAAGTGAAGACCTGCTGTGGGAGCTGCAACAGAATCTTGTAATTCCTTATCTTCATAAACGGTTGCATACCTTTCTTTATCAAGATCCTCATCGGGGCGTTTTATGTATGGAGGAAGTGGGACATGCCCTATTGCATTAAATACTTCTAAAGGGGGTCTGTCGAACTGCAGAATAAAGAAATTATCCTGCCTATCAATACATTCAACTTTAAAAGAATCTAAAATAATTATTGCTCCAATTTTGGGAGTTCTCCCTGAGCGCATTTGAACCAATGCTTTGTTATCTTCCATAACTCTCTCAAGCATTACTTCAACTGAGCCTCCTGATTCTTTATGCCCGTATACTCTTGCTGGAATGACTGAGGTGTTATTAACTACCAAAAGGTCACCCTCTTCAAAATAATTTAAAACATCTTTGAAAGATTTATGTTCTATTTGATCTGAATAAACTAATAACCTACTTGAGCTTCTTTGATCTAATGGATAATTAGCAATAAGCTCTTCAGGTAATTCGTAGTTAAAGTCAGAAGTTTTCATGAGAAGCTGATTTTAAATTAGATAATACTTAGCTACAATGCCCATCAAGCCCCATTGGCGGAACTGGTAGACGCGCGCGATTCAAAATCGCGTTCCTTCGGGAGTGCCTGTTCGATTCAGGCATGGGGCACCAAGTCTAGTTTATTGTTATTGTTCCACCCATTCCAGAATGAATATCGCAATAATAATATAAAGTAGTTGGAGTCGAAGCATCTACAACTATCACTGTTGAACCTGAGGATTTAGTAACGCCGGTCGTATACTCACTTCCACCTGCATGAGTACCGTTTGAGGTTTCTGAAAATCTAAATGGATGAGCGCTAGAATGATTAAATGTATATGTTGTTCCTTTATTTAATGTTAAAGAGCTTCTTGCTACGCCATTGATTACATAAGCAAGCCCACCGTTTGATTGAGTGCTAACTTGAATTGTCTCGCTAGATGTTTCGGTAACATCTGTCACAGTTACAGTAATGTCTTGAGTTACAGTGTTAACCCCATCAGATATTGATACTGTGGATGTATAAGAAGACTTAGTCTCGTAATCGGGTGCTGAAGTAAATGTTAGAACTCCTTCAGAGCTTATTGCAATTTCAGAACCTGAAATAGAGAAAGTAATAGAAGAACTTTCAGCATCTGAAGCAGTAACGGTTCCAATAGCTGTTTGGTTCTCGGCAGCAGTAAATGTGGCTGCTGAAGTAAATACAGGAGCTATATTAATACCGGCTTTAACTAAAGTAGCATTTCTCCATTGTTCGTTAGTTTTTATTGCTGCTAATTGTGATTCTCTACTTCCCCTCATGAAAGCATCGAAGTCTGTATAGAATTTTTGCATAGTCATACCAAATACTGATTCAAAAGAGTCTTTCCAACCCTGTCCTGGGTTTGCAAGATCCTTTTCTGCATAATTTTTATAGTAATCTACAATTGCTTTTTGATAGTTACTATCATCTAGAGACCAAAGATAAACAAAGGCCATAAAACCACCTGTATATGCGTAAGCAAATTTTCTCGTTTGACCGCTATTAGGATTATCAGCAGATTCATATAAATAACCTTGATATTCGTAATCTTTTAAAGACACGGTATCTCCATTAGCAGCAGCATCTGCGACTACTTCTCTTGCTTCATCTAAATGTTCAATCATTTGTGATCGGACGTCTATAGTTCTGTCGAACTTAGAACTCATGGCCCAGCCAGCAAAATCTGCACCGCCCTCTTCAAGCCATCCAGGGAAAACTTCTACTCGGACTCTATCGTTTCGTCCGCTTGGATTATCTTCCCAATCTATTTTAATTCCAAAGCGGTCCTCTTCTTCAAAATAAAACTTCATAGAGTTCTGATACGTATGAAAGTACTCGTGCATGAGTATTCTTACTGGAGCGCCACCATCAGTCCAATTGTCTCTAAAGAAATTTAATTCACTACCATTTTGTAGATAATTATATCCAACTCCTGCAGCTGCAGATCTGTTACCCCATGGATCTGAGTTATTTACACAATTCTCTAATTCACTTCCACCTTGATTTCTGATTTTACATAGGTCTCTATCTATTTGAGTTAGGGTTGCTGAAGATGCATTTTTTTGGTCAACAATAAATGCATTTAGAGGAGCAATCATCCCTAATGTATTTTTTATAAAAGTTAATCCATCAGTAATCTTGGTCTCCCAAACGTCCTCAAGTAATTCAGGCTGTCTGAAGTTAATGCAAAATTTTGGTTTACCTTGCCAAGAATAATTATAGTATCTATAAACTGAATCAGCAGATACTGGTGATGGTTTGACTGAGTAGTAAGGCTCTTCACATGAAGCAGTAACCTGCGTAATAGCATTGATGTTTATAAAAATATCTTTATTCACTGTTGTATTACCATCTGTTACTGATGCTATAGCGGTATATAGATTCTTGGTTGAATATTTTGGAACAATATTAAATTTCATCACTCCTGATGATTCATTTAAATTTATAGAAGCTGCATCAGGACCACTAATTGAAAATGTTAACGTTTCTCCATCATCATCATCAGCTGAAAGGGTTCCAATATCTGTTTGATTGACTTGAATTGATGCATCTGAACCCATACCGCTATGAATTGAACAGTAATAATATAGAGTTGAAGGCGTTTCAGATGTTGCAGTAATAATGGTTAAGCCATCTGAGGAAGTATTTATACCTGTTGTGTATTCAGTTCCTCCGCCATGCGTTCCGTCATCTGTAGATGAGAATTTTAGAGGATGATTGGTTGGATGTGTAAATGTATATTTTGTTCCAGCTACAAGAGTTAAAGATTTCTTTTGCTCTCCGTTTATTACATAAACATTGCCTGAACCATTTTCATTCGCAGCTACAGATACCGAGATTGTTTCTTCATCTCCTGCTTCAGTTACATAAAAATTTGTGACCGAAGTAAAGACAGGTGATTCTTGAAGATCGTTTATGGTAACTGTAATTACTTGAGTTACCGAACCGAATGCATTGCTAGCTGTTACAGTTTCACTGTAGGAACTTTTAGTTTCATAATTTGGAATTATTTTAAAAATAAGTCCTCCTGCAGGAGATATCTCTATATCAGAACCAGTTATGCTAAATGTTGATGCATCTGTTGCTACAACATCTGCGATGAAGCCTGTTTTATTTTCATCGACATTAAAAGAAGCACCTGAAGTAATTACAGGAGCACTGTCTACAACATTTGTTATATTTATTTGGACATCTTGAGTTGTTGAGTTAGCGCCATCAGCTGCTGTAAGAGTGGCAGTGTAAGTCGTTTTTGTTTCATAATCAGGCGCTGAAATAAAAGTTAAGACACCTGAAGATGAAATTGATAATTCTGAGCCAGATACCGTATAAGTAGGCAAAGTACCATCAGCATCTGTTGCTGTTACTGTTCCGATAGCTGTTTGATTTTCTGCAGCACTAAAAGTCGTTGATGAGGTAAATACAGGTGAGTTATCGTTCACGTTGTTAACACTAACAGTTATGTCCTGAGTTGATGCGTTTATGCCATCAGTGACAGTTACTGTTGCTGTATATGAAGTTTTAGTTTCATAATCTGGAGCTGAAATAAAGGTTAGGACTCCAGCACTTGTAATTGCTAGATCAGATCCTGAAATTGCAAAGGTAAGTTGATCATTGTCTGCATCTGAAGCAGTTACAGACCCAATGGAGGTTTGATTCTCGTCTCCACTAAAAGTCGTTGATGAGGTAAAGACCGGTGAGTTATCGTTCACATCAGTTACATTTACTGTAATAGCTTGAGTCGTTGAGTTAGTGCCATCGCTTGCTGTCACTGTTGCTGTATAAGTAGATTTAGTTTCATAATCTGGAGCTGAGGCAAAAGTTAAAACTCCTGCTGATGTAATTGCTAATTCAGAACCTGAGACTGTGAAGGTTACTGAACCACCATCGGCATCAGTAGCAGTTACTGTGTCAATGGCTGTTTGGTTTTCAGCTGCACTAAGGGTAGCTGATGAGGTAAAGACCGGTGAGTTATCGTTCACATTTGTGATATTAATAGTTATATCTTTATTGGAAGTGGACTTGCCATCGGTAAGAGATAAAGTTATTGAATATGATGTCTTAGTCTCATAATCGGGTGCGGTAGCAAATGAAAGAACATTATCACTTGATAAAATTAAGCTACTAGCATCAGTTCCGCCAAGGGTTAGAGTTAAAATATCGCCAGCATCTCCGTCTGAAATTGAAATTGTTGCAATTGCTGTTTGATTTTCAGCAACTTGAATAGTTGAAGCTAAGTCTATTGAAGGCTCATCTTCTACTGACTCAATAGTTATATCTACATCTGCACTAGAACTCTTTTCTCCTTGAGTAATTATATAATTAAATGAATCCGATCCATTGAAATTTTCTGAAGGTGTGTAAGTAACTATATTATTATCCAACACAACTGTACCATTTGAGGGACTGCTTACGCTGATTGTGAAAGGCGCTGATGTTACCAAGGAGTCATTAGCTAATATATTAATTGCAATAACGGTATCCTCATTTGTTGAAACAGAATCGTTTGCGGCAATAATATTGGGCGCTATTTCGTCGGCATTAACTGATTGATCACTGGCAATAAAATTTAATATATCTTGAGTGTAGCTAGTAACCTTTGCATCTGAAGCAGTTCCATTGGCTATAGCTTTAATATCATTTTGAAGGGTGGAAACTGAAAAACGAATTACAGAAGTGGTCAGATCGTTGTTGGACTTTACTTCAATAATTGGCATCACTCCAGAAAGTACCTTTATCGTGTTTTCTTTTGCTTGATCTGATATAACTAAACTTTTGGACAAAATAACATTATCGATAGTCTTGGTAATAAATGCTTCTGTTTCAATATCAACTTTAGTTTCTGTTTCTGTATATTCTTTTTCTATTTCTTCTGTAATGGCCTTAAAATAGTCTTGAGTAGTTTCGGTAGAAGTGTTTAGATCATTGGTTATGTTTTGTATTGAGTATGCAAGAACCGTTAACTGGTTACCTTTTTCATATAAATAATCATTAATACCTCCGTCGCCCTTATTAGCAACCGGATCAAAAGAATTTATATCTATTGACGTGTCTATCCCAAGAGCTGCGTTGATATTTGATGCTTCGGTCATAAACGCTGCAACTGAAGTTACAGGTGTGACTGCTTTAAAATCAGAATAGCCTGTAAGCTTTTGAGTAATAAGCAAATTATCAAGAAGAGTATTAGAATCTAAGTCTGTTCCACCGATGCTAACCAAGAAGCCATTAGCATATTTAATGGTGAATTTACCGTCATTGTCTGAAGTAGTTGAGCTTTCATTGGAATCTGCAATCCAATCTTCATCTTCATCAATGAATACCTCTGCACCTCTTATATACCCATCAACAACTATGCCATCTGTATTTCTATAGCCCTCAACAGTAACTGAAGCGTTTCCTGAGCCACCGGCTCCAGAACAAGAAAGTGTATACGTATTGTTTCCAGTCGTTGAGATTGTTACCGCTTCTGAACCTGAAATAGCCTTAGATCCAGACCAAGAACCGGATGCAGTACAAGAAGTAGCATTAGTTGAAGACCAAGTAATAGTTGAAGTATTAGTTAGAAGAACTGTTAATGGATCTGCTGCAATAGCAACTATTGGTGCTGGAGTAACTGGAGCTGTTGTACCGCCGACCGCCACCGCCACCGCCACAGGAGTAAATAAATATTAAGATAATGGAAGAGTAAAACTTATTCATTGCAGAAAAATAAAGGTATTTATATAACGTAAGTTACCTTATATGCGCTTAATAAAAAAGCATAACTAATAATATAAAATAATTTATTCAAAAAAATATTTTTAATAACAATGATATGGACTCTTTTTTTATTACTTACAAAGTTTGTAGTTGGAAATTTTGTAGTAAAACTACAATAATATATCTCTGTAGGTACTACTAATATAACAAAAATAATATATTTGACTTATTATTTACATTTAGACATTATCTAACTACAGAATTGCTGCTTTGCTTAAAACTGAAATTTTAAGAATTTAATAATATTTACAAACTTAAGACGCTCGGCTCTTTAATCCTATTAATAGGAGCCTATTGGCAGGTAGAAGAAGTTATTTTGCACTCACCTTTTAAACTTCTCCCCATTATCAATAAGGCGCTATCTAATTAGATCAAGGCAGCAATCCTATAAACCAGATATCTTTAATAAGTTCAGGATGTCTATATTGGACTTAATATGAATTCTTACATTAAAACATTATCTATTTCTTTTTCGTTAATCCTAATCTCAGCTTGTGGAGGCGGAGGCGGCGGCGGAGGTGGCTGGAGAATCTAGTGGTGGTGGCTATGGTAATACTAATACTGCCCCTACTATTAACAATACAACTCTAAATATATCCGTTCAAGAAAACCAAACTTCAGCCTTTACAGTAACAGCTACAGACGCAAATGGAGATTCACTAACCTATTCTATCAGTGGTGATGACTCTTCACTTATGAGTATTAGTAGTGCTGGTGTTGTTACTTTTAAGACAGCCCCCGACTTTGAAGTTCCATCAGATGCTAATGCTGATAATGTTTATATGATTGTTGCAGCTGTATCAGACGGCTCACTTAGTGACTCGAAAACATTTCAGGTCACTGTAACCAACGATACTTCTGATGATCGAGTTGACTCAGCTTGGGATGGAACTATTATTAAAGACGGTACGTATTCTCCAGCTTTTGATAAACATGCAATTGTTCATAATATTGTTGTAGCCGCCTTTCCAGATGTTAGTGATGAATTTCTGACTCATGCTACAAACATACTTGATAGAATGCTTCAAAAGGATGCTGTAACCGATGACACTAGACGTGATTTGCTATTGAGTAATTTTTCAAGAGATAAATTTCTCCAGCGCATTGGTTCGATTGGTCCAGAAAATTATACTAACCCTTCTTTAGATGATTTGCTTAATTCAGTTAATGAGGAGAATGAGGCTGTAGATTTTATCTGGGAGATAGAGCTTAACGACGAAATAAGAGGAAAAACTCAAGTCCAGAGCAAATGCTCAGCAAATCAATGAAATAGTAGAGCATCTTCTGCATACAGTTACCAATGGCTTCAATAAAACCTTTAATTCTTGGGATTATCAAAATCAATCATCAGCATTAAACCTAGCAATGGCAGAGGCTATCGATGGAAATTACTATGATGTACAGAGCTATGAGGAAATAAGAGACAAGGGAGATCTAGAGGGATATAAGAACATCACTGCTCAGGAATTTATATATTGGGTGATTCTAACAGGATGGGATTTAAAAACTCCATACAAACCAAATACAGCTCCTGAATGGTACGTAGAAAATTCAGAAGAACTTCAAACTAAGCTTCCTCTGGCCTACGAATTATTTATCAATGAAGTTAATGGAGTTTTAGTAAATCCAACTAAAGAATACTTAGATGGATTAACATTTTCAAAAATTATATTGCCAATACGTGAGACAGTTCAAGTTTCTATTGAAGCCAATAATTCTGGGTCAGGAAATGTATATGTTATTGATGGGGTTCAAAATAAATCATTAACATTAAAAATTGGAACTACCTACGAATTTGACCATTCAACCAGTCATCCTCTAAGATTTTCTAATACTTCAAATGGAACCCATGGCGGTGGAGCAGAATATATGAATGGAGTAACAACCTCTTCAGGATCAACTGTAATCGAAGTTACTTCTACTACCTCATCAACACTCTACTACTACTGTTCGATTCATTCAGGAATGGGCGGAACTATTACAGTTACTGAATAATACTTACTGGCTAAATCTTCTTAAATTTTTAGCCAGTTTTTTTGCTAGTCTCTTGAATGCTTTTAATGATTTTTTTAGATCCTTGTCTTCTACAATTTCAGCTAACGAATATCCATCCCAGTAGCTAACTTTATAGCCCATTCTTTCTCGGCCACTCTCTCTAGCGAAGCAGCATCAGCATTGGTCGGATCATTATATTTAATGATTACAGAAGGTATCTTCAAGGGTGATGGATGTTAATGCAATATCTGTAAAAATAGATTTATATAAATTCTCTATTTGGATATGGTTACTTTTTATATTTGTGTTGATCATATGAGTGATGTCTTCCAAATGCGCCAAACTCTCTAAGGCCTACATGTTTTGTTTTTCTGCCTCGAGCTCTTTTTCTCCACAATGTGTAGCTATTTTTTTTTAGATTATCGCGCATAAGATCCTCTACCTGATTCTGATTGAGGCCATAGGTAGACTCTATAGCATCAAAAGGAGTCCTGTCTTCCCAAGCCATCTCAATAATTCTTGATATATCTGATTCTTTAAGGGTAATAATATTTAAATAAGTTAACGCTTTAACTTATTTACCTCCGCTTCTAGTTCAGCGATTCTTCTTTTTAATGGCTCAAGCTCATCATGCTTTATAAAGCCTGATTCTTTCATAAATTTATCGAGTGCTGGTTTCATCATTTTTTCCATGTTCTTAGCATCTTTCATCATTGCAAATGGGTTCATTTAATTCTCCAAAAAATTATTAGTTATTATATATAGATATCATACCTAGTGGACTTTCCTTTAATTTGATAATTAATATTTAAATCAATTTCATCAGCCTTGATAGGCCTTTTTAACACAATCTTTTTATACTTAAGTTTCTTAAAATCGTGGAATAGTAAGTCGCCTTTATTTTCAATATTTTCTATTTGCAAAATATCTTTTATTGAATCAATACTTCCAGATCTAAGGAGATTTTTTTTTGGCTCAGGGTACATAGGATCTAAATAAATTAGATCAACATTATTTACTTTATTGTAAATTTCTATGGAATCTCCATTAATAAATTCTAAATTAGCTAGATAAGGGAGTTCATCAACAGCTCTCTCAATAGCATCCTTTACAAGCAGATAAACTATTTTACTTTGCTCACAGGCTATAACTTTATGCCCTTGAGCAAGAAAAATCATTGCATCAGATAAAAATCCTGCAGTTGCGTCAAAAATAATTAATTTATCCTTATTTTTTCCCAATGTTTTTTTTAATAGGTTTTCATGATCAGATCTTTTTAATCTCCAACCCATTGAACCTGATAAAAAGTCGATATGAAGATATTTAAGAGGGTCTTTGGCATCATTTATAAAACATAAGCCCTCTTCTTTAATCTCTAAAAAAGAACCGCTTACTGGAATTTTATTAACTATTTGTAAATTAAGATAATCTGAAATTTCTTCAAGAGAATTTGTATTTGTATTAAGCTCTGAATATATGTAACAACTCATATAATCATTAATAATATTACCCCTAATCCAATTCTATAGAAAACAAAGGGATACATCCCAACCTTTCAACAAAAGCTAGGAAGTACTTAATTGTTAAGAAAGCAAAAATCATAGACGTTATAAAACCAACAAGTAATGATCCAACATTAATAATTTGTTCTGAAGACATCAAATCTAAAACTAAAAAAACTAATGCTCCTAATATTGTTGGTATTGCAAGCATGAAAGAAAATTTTGAAGCATCTCTTAAATTCAGACCAATAAATAGTGCTGCTGTTATAGCCGTTCCAGATCTTGAGGCACCAGGCAATAAAGCAAAAACCTGAAATAGTCCTATAAATAGAGCTCCTAGAACAGTTAGTTGTATAAGATCTTTGTTGTTTGGGTTTAGTTTATAAGCAAGTAATAAAAGTCCTGCAAATATGAGATTCATCCATGCAATGCTCGAGATATTAGCTCTATTTAATTGCACTAAGTCTGATGCAAGAAAACCGAATATTACTATAGGCAATGTTGCCAAAATTAATAAGAGTGCTAATTTACGCTCTTCTTTTAAAAGAGAACTGCTAGTAAAAAAAGATTTTGTCATATTAACTAGCTCTAATTTAAAAAAGTAAATAACTGCACATAATGTTCCAGCATGTGCTGCTACATCAAAAGCAAGTCCAAGATCATTAGATCCAAAAATTAAAGATGGAAATAAAAGATGGGCTGAACTAGATACGGGTAAAAACTCTGTTAACCCTTGAATAAGTCCCAAAACAAAACTTAATACTAAATCACTCATTTATCTTTTTATATTGGGGATCAGTTGCATAGATTGGATTGGCGCTTTCAGCACTAAACGCTAGTACATCTCTTCCTGAATCTTCAAACTGCTTCATGGCAATTTTTGCAACTGCATCAGCATTTAAAGTGTCAATTGTTTTTGTTTTTACAGCTATTAAAGGTTTTTTAAGAACTACTGCTATACCCTTCATAAAACTAGCAACAGTTCTTGTTGCTGTATAAGAGCCAGAACTATTCGCATATGAAAACAGATCAATATCATCAAGTTTAAACGACGAATCTAGTCCAATTTTACTAAGCATTTCATTCCAGTTTGGTCTGTCTTTTCTTTCATGGCTTAATCTATAACTAATTACATTTTCATTATGGATAACACAAACAGAAGTCTCATCACCAGAGCTTTGAATTGCTAAAACATTCATTGTTTTTATATCTGACTAGATATATCTTGAAAAACTTTTTCAACAGATTGAGATCCATCAACAGTAAAATATTTTAAGTCACTGTTTGATGATTCATTAATATAAAATTCAGATAATGGTTTTGTTTGATCGTGATAAACGGTTAATCTTTTCAAAACGGTCTCTGGCTTATCATCTTCTCTTTGAATTAATGGATCACCAGTTTCATCATCAATACCTTCTTTAAGGGGTGGGTTAAAATCAATATGATAATTCTTACCAGATCCAGGATGGACTCTTCTACCAGACATTCTATTTACAATCATTTGATCATCAACATTTATTTCAATAACATGCGTAAATTCAATGCCCATAGATGCTAATTCGGTTGCTTGACCTAAAGTTCTAGGAACACCATCAAAAAGGGATCCGTTAACACAATCTGGTTTCGTAAGCCTGTCTTGAATTAAAGAACCAATGATTTCATCTGATACCAATCCACCGGTATCTAAAATATGTGATACTTTTTTACCGAAGTCACTTCCTGAAGCAACTGCTTCACGAAGCATATCGCCAGTACTAATCTTTGGGATGCTGCATAAATCACAGATTAAATCTGCCTGAGTTCCTTTTCCAGCCCCTGGAGGACCTAATAAAATAATATTTTTCATATTTCTAATATAGCAAAAGCTAATGCATAGTGTTTTTCATCGGAAAGACTAACATGGCTTTTTGTAATTCCCAAATCAAGAATAGCTTTATTAACCCCATTCAAAGCATTGAAAACTGGCTTACCTTTATCATCCCTTAATACCTCAATGTCTTTGGCTAAAATAGGATTAGATAAACCTGTTCCAAATGCCTTGGAAATTGCTTCTTTTGCAGCAAATTGCTTGGCAAGAAAGGTATTTTTTTTTGATTCGTTTAAATCATTAAATATATTGAGTTCTGCTTCAGATAAAATCTTGCTAGCGAAATTATCTTGTGATTTCATTTTTTCTATTCTGGAAATTTTTACAATATCAGTTCCAATGCCAAAAATCACGATTGAATTCTCTTAAAGATATCTCTGCTTGCTAGATCTCTTCCATCTAAGCAAAAATGAATAGCTGTTTGTGTTAAATGCTTCAAATATTTTTTTGAAACTTTTGATAGCTCTCTTGTTCTTATATTAATAATATCCTCTCCAGAAAAATCTGAATTATTTGATTCTCTAAAACCCCTTTCTGGTATAAAAGAATATTTCTTAGTAGGTTCTATTTCTTCATGTTTATCAATATCATTTTCAAAATCAAGACCATATCCAAGCATATCTAATAAATCTAATTCAAAGTGTCTTAATGTAAGCTCAAGATCAGAGCCGCTTGTAACTTTTTTTAAAAAAGCTTCGTATAAAAGAAATAAATCCTCTTGCTCAGCATCCTTAGGTAACAATCTAATCAATAGCTCATTAATATAAAGGAGGCTATAACTTGTTTTTGAAAAGCTATTACTGCTAGTTGAGAAATCTCTATCTATATTAGTTAGTGTTTTAAGCTCTGACCTTCCTGAATAGGTAATTTTTAACTTAGTAAATGGTGCTAAATACCCAAAAAACTTAGACTTAGGTTTTTTTGCACCTCTTGCAATAATAGACATTTTTCCATTTTTTAAAGTAAAAACTTCAGCGATAACGCTTGTCTCTCCATAAGATCTTTGATGAAGAAGAAAGCAATCATCCCATTCATTAGGTTTCATAACTGCCGCCAACACCAAGGCTTTGGATGTAATCAGAGTCTGTATTCCAATTTTTTTTGACTTTAACCCAAGTTTTTAAGAAAACTTTTTTATCAAAATATTCCTCTAGTTCAATTCTGGCTTGCTGTCCTATTTTTTTAAGAGTAGCACCGCCCCGCCCAATAACAATTTGTTTTTGACTATCTCTTACAACATATATAACAGCATGAATCTTTATAATTTTTTCTTCATCATCTAATAATTCGACCTGAACAAAAGTATCATGAGGCAATTCATCTCCAAGCATGCGAATTATCTTTTCTCTTATAAGCTCAGAAATCATAAATAAGTCTTTATGAGCACTTTGTATACCCTCTTCACCATAAGCATGTTCATTTTCAGGTAAATATTTCTGAATTAAAGCTTCAAGCTCATCGATTCCATCATTATTTAGAGCTGAGATTGGGATTATGTCCAGAAAGCTATATTCTTCAGCAAGTCTTGCCATCATTGGCAATAGTTTATTTTTATCACTTACCTGATCTACTTTATTCACAACACATATTACTTGCGAACCTGCTTCCTTAAGTTTCTGAAGAACAGACATGTCTTGTTCATCGAGTGTTAACCTTTGAACAACAAAAAGAATAATATCAGAGTCATCTATAAGACTTTGTGCAGAACGATTTAATACTTTGTTCATCACCTTGGGTGACTTTATATGCATCCCTGGAGTATCAGCAAATATCATTTGTTTATTTTTTACTGTTTTTATTCCAAGAATATTATTTCTTGTTGTTTGAGATTTCCTAGAAGTTATAGAAATTTTCTTGCCAAGAATATGATTGAGAATTGTAGATTTACCAACATTGGGTTTTCCAATAATTGAAATATAACCACAATAATTTTTACTCATTGTTGCTCTTTATATATTCAAGAACTTTCAATGCCGCTCTGGTTTCTGCTCGTTGCTTGGATATGCCAACAGATTGAAACGTCTGATCCTTAAAATCAACACTACAATTAAAGCCTTCGCTGCCAATACTTTCAAGCACATATTTTGGCAAATCAAGTCTCATGGACTGCAAAATTTCCTGAAGTTCAGTTTTAGAATCCTTAAAATTCATATCCGCTGATAGAGCTTTTAAGTTCTTTATCGAAAGTATCCAAGACAATAGTGTTTACTTGATCCCAATTACTATCCAAATAGATAGCACCGATTATGGCTTCAAATGAATCTTCAAGTATAGAGTTTTTTCTATCTTTGGAGAGGTTAGCTGTTCCTTTAGAAAGTTGGATATAGTCTCCTAAAGAAAGCTCTTCAGCCTTTATGGTCAATGTTTCGGCCTTTACTAGATAGGCTCTCATTCTTGTTAATAAGCCCTCTTTAACATCTACAAACCTTTGAAATAAATGCTGAGAAATTATAGAGTTAAGAATTGAATCACCAAGAAATTCTAACCTTTCATTATTATTAGCATTGCTGAAGCTCTTATGGGTTAGAGCTAGTTCAAGATGTTTGATATTCTTGAACTTATAATTGAGATTTTTTTCTAGATCTTTATATGACATTAATTTATCTTACCAACTCTAGAAAAGTATGGCATGCAAGTCCAACATTCCCATGTCATAAATAAATAATCAGCTTTAGCAAAGAAGTTTTCTCTTGGAACAAAGCCTACATCCTTAGTGCTGTCATTTGAATTATCTCTATTATCACCCATTACAAAATAATGTTTTTCAGGCACTGTCCACTCAGAGGGATACTGAATGTTTTCTCCTCTAATATTTCTTGTGAGATATTTCGAACCTCCATGCTCTTCATAGTAAAAATCTACAACAACATCTTTTGATTTAGAAGATATATTGCCTCTAGAGTCTCTATATCTTTTTGTAATAGTTTCTTCTTGAGTTTTATGGAATTCTTTTGTAATAGCGACATCATTTACAAATATTTGTTTATTTATAATTCTAATAGTATCTCCAGGCTTTCCGATAAGTCTTTTGACGTATGGAACTGGATTATGAGGAGGTATAAAAACTACCACATCACCATAAACTGGATCGCTAGCCAAAATATTAGGAGTGCCAATCCTATTCACCTTAATACCATAAGAATTTTTATTAACTACTAAAAAATCGCCAACTTTTAGGCCAGGCATCATTGAACCTGAAGGAATTTGATAAGGCTCATACATAAATGTTCTAAGAACAAAAATAATAAAGATAGGAATGAAATAACCTCTTGATGAGGAAATAATTTCAGAATTTTTAAGAATTATTCCAATTATTAAAACTATTAATGCAATTACAGAACCTATTAAAAGTATTACACCTAAATCACCAGCATTTATAAAAATACTGTAAAGCATTAGCAAGCCAAACAAAGTTGATATTGTAGAAATATTTTCGACTATAAAATTAGGCTCACGATCATCATTGATAGTACTTTTTATCCAAACAAATAGACAAAAGGACATTCCAATTACGGAGAGAATAAAAAAAGGATCAAGAAACAAGACTACTCTCCTGATTTAAAGTAATTTAAAAATGCATCTTGTGGTATTGAGACTTTTCCAAATTGTTTCATTTTCTTTTTTCCATCTTTTTGTTTTTCAAGCAATTTTTTCTTTCTTGAGATATCACCACCATAACATTTTGCAGTAACATTTTTTCTTAAAGCCTTAACTGTTTCTCTGGATATAATCTTTGAACCCAATGCCACTTGGATAGGTACATCAAACATTTGTCTTGGAATAAGTTTTTGTAAATTAGCTGCAATTTCTCTGGCTTTTTGATTAGAAAAGGACTTGTGAACAATCATTGATAAAGCATCAATCTTTTGATTATTAATAAGGATATCTATTTTTGTTAAATCTGATTTAACGAAGCCAATTAATGAATACTCTATTGAAGCAAAACCTTTTGTAGAAGATTTAATTTGATCAAAAAAATCTACTATCACAGCAGATAATGGCATTTCAAAAACAATTGAAACTTGATTACCAAAGTATGTCATATCTTTTTGAGTTCCTCTCTTTCCACTACAAAGAGTGATCACACTTCCTACATATTCATTAGGGGTAAGAATGGTTGTATTAACAATAGGTTCCCTAATCTCCTCTATGTCATTTGGTGCGGGTAGCTGTGATGGGTTGTCACATTTTAAAACAACTCCATCAGTTCTTAGCACTTCATATTCCACTGAGGGTGCTGTGGAAATTAAATCTAAATCATATTCTCTTTCCAATCGCTCTCTAATAACTTCCATATGAAGGGTTCCAAGAAACCCACATCTAAAACCAAAACCTAATGCATCAGATACCTCTGGTTCATATACAAGCGACGAATCATTAAGAATTAATTTTGATAAAGCATCTCTGAACCTTTCGTAGTCATCAGAACTAACAGTGAACATAGATGCAAAAACTTTTGGATTAACTTTTTTAAAGCCAGGAAGAGATTCAGTAACTTCATCGTTAGATTGAACAATAGTATCCCCAACCGGAGCGCCTTTAATATTTTTAATACCTGCAACTAAATAACCCACTTCTCCTGCAGAAAGAATATCTTTTTTAAGCTTCTTGGGAGAAAAAATTCCAATCTCATCAGCATTGTGGCTCTGACCTGTTGAATGAATCTTAAACTTTTGTCCTGTTTTTATTGATCCATTTTTTATTCTAATTAAAGAAACAACACCTAGGTATGAATCAAACCAAGAATCCACTATTAAAGCCTGCAGAGGGGCTGCTGCATCTCCTTCTGGGGGAGGAATATCAGATACCAACATATCCAAAAGGTCTTCAATGCCGAGCTCCTGTCTTAGCACTAACCAAGGGAGCAGAATCTGCATTAATTCCTATCATGTCTTCAATTTCTTTTTTAACTCTTTCAGGCTCTGATTGGGGTAAATCAATTTTATTAATTACTGGTACAACTTCAAGACCTTGGTCTACAGCTGTATAACAGTTTGCCAAGTCTGAGCTTCTACACCCTGAGATCCATCAACTACTAATAAAGCTCCTTCGCATGCTGATAGAGATCTTGATACTTCATATGAAAAGTCGACATGGCCTGGAGTATCAATAAAATTTAATAAATATTTAGTATCATCTTTTTCATATTCTAAAGTTACAGCTTGAGCCTTTATTGTGATTCCCCTCTCTCTTTCTATATCCATAGAATCGAGTATCTGTTCAGACATCTCTCTAGCAGTAAGTCCACCACAGTATTCAATCAATCTATCTGATAAAGTAGATTTACCATGATCGATGTGAGCTATGACAGAAAAGTTTCTAATATTTTTCATAAGATACGGCTATTTTACAGGCAATGGAGCCAATATTGGTGCAATTAAAGTCTTTTAAATACTAATTAATTGTTATTGACGTAATTAGTCTCGAACCATTTCTAATGATATGAAATGCAACTTTATTACCTGAAGAAAAATTATCTAAGGCATCATCGAAAGATTCTATATCGATAACTTCAAATTTTTTACCCTTATATTGAATTTTAGTTATTAAATCTCCACGAGCCACTTTTCCAGATGCTGGAGATCCTGGATTGATTCTAGAGACTATTACCCCGTCAGGAAGTTAATCATTGATGGATTATCTCTATCTATATCAGCCACTTTAAGTCCTAAAGGATCTGAGGAATTTTGAAGTTTAGCTGGGACAAAAGATTCATTATTGACTGGGAGTTCTCCAAGAAGAAACTCTAGTTCTATTTCATCACCATCTCTAATAACTTTTGCATAGGCTCTTGTATCAGGCTGCAGCTGACCAACGACATGCGGCAAATCAGAACTAAATTTTATTTCTTTATTATTAAACTCAATGATGACATCTCCAGGAAGTAAACCGGCACCATCTGCTGATTCTCCTTCTTCTACATCATTTATCAATGCACCATAAGGTTTTTTCATTCCAAGAGCATCTGCTAAGTCGTTATCTACTTCACTCATTCTTACGCCAAGGTATCCTCTTGAAACCTCTCCCTTTTCTACAATTTGGTTTGCAACATCTATTGCCACATTAATAGGTATAGCGAATGCTAGTCCTTGATAACCACCACTTCTAGAATAGATTTGAGAATTTATTCCTACAACGTTCCCATCTAAATCAAACAATGGGCCACCAGAATTCCCTGGATTTATAGCTACGTCAGTTTGAAGAAAAGGCACGTAATTACCTATATTGTTATTCTGAATACTTCTGCCCTTTGCGCTAACTATTCCTGCAGTAACTGAAAAATCAAAACTAAAAGGAGAACCTATAGCAACAACCCAATCTCCAACTTTTAATTCATCACTATTGCCAACTTTTACATTAGGTAGATTTGTTCCATCAACTTTTAAGACAGCTAGATCTGATAAAGGATCAACTCCAATTATTTCTGCAACATATTCTCTTCTATCAGAGAGTGATACCAAAACTTCAGTAGCATCTTCAACGACATGATAATTTGTGAGAATAAGATTATCTTTAAGAATAAAACCCGAACCATAAGATATTGATTCCCTTTTTTGCTGAGGAGCTTGTCTGTATTGCCTTGGTATACCAAAACGCTCTAGCATTTCATCTGGGATTCCACCATATCCTTGCATCTGCCTTTGAGGAAGCTTCTTTTTTAGAAGTTATATTAACAACAGCTGGCGCAGAATCATCGACAAGTTCTGATATATTTTCTGGCAATCCTGATGCAGATATATTTAATGCTAGTAATATATTTGCGAAGATAAAATAGTTTGTTTTTTGTCTTAATTTCATATTAATTTTTAGTTTAAGTTTAGTTGGCTAGCAACTTCTAAAGCTGCATTGGCATCTAAATTGCCATATATTGTAACCATTCTTCCATCTGCTAGGGGCACCAAATAAATCATTTTATTTCCGTGCTTCCAATACCTTACCTTATTAATGCCTAAATTCTTTTTTTCAATACGCAAAGTGAAATTTTCTCTACCCCTGCTGTAAATCTTTTGTCCATTGTTTTCTTTTTTAAAGCCTACATTTTTTAAATCAACATTGTTAGTATTTGTTGAGTTCATGAAATTTGGATTATTAACAACATTCATTACATGATCTACTAAATTATCTTCTGCCATCTCAATTATACTTTTAGCACCATCACTATTAATGGCAAGATCTATTTTATTTTTTGCTGCAAAATCTTGCCCCATTCTTGTAAAGTCATTTTGATTGATGAAAAAGAGGGTTAATAGAATAGAAGCTGCTGCAGTTATCCCATTTGAAAACCAAAATTTATAACTAACTTTTTCTACATTAGAATTTATAGATATAAGGTTTGCATCTTCATAATTCATTGCAGATCCTATAAGAGCATACGAAGAGAGTTTCTTTTGAAGATCCTTGCTTGCTGCCAATGATTCTAAAACTTCATCAACCTGAGAAGACTCAAGCTCTCCATCAAATAATGCTGATAATTTTTCATTTATGTCATTCATTTAAACTAACTCCTGTGAAATAAATTCAAGAATACTCTCTCTTGCTCTAAATATTCTTGATCGAACAGTACCTATTGGTGTACTTGTTATCTCTGAGATCTCTTCGTAGCTTTTGCCATTCAATTCTCTTAAAGTAAAGGCAGTTTTGAGTGACTCAGGTAATTCATCAATAAAAGATTTAATCTTCGCAAGGGACTGGTTATGCATAAGGTTATTTTCAGGATTCTCATACGTTGGAAAGTCCATTTCTATGTCATCAGAAGAAATATTAACTTTTTGCTTTTTATACCCAGAACTAGTCACATGATTTTTTGCTAAATTAATAGCTATTCTATAAACCCACGTAAAAAATGCACTTTCACCTCTAAAGGTTTTAATCTGCTGCCAAACTTTAACAAATGTTTGCTGAGCTATATCTTCAGAATCTTCTTTTGATTTAGTAAAAGAAAATAAAGACGCATAAACTCTTGGATAATATTTAGTCATTAAAAAATTAAAAGCTCCTTCATTGCCATTTTGTGCCTTGGTTATAAGTAAGGAATCGTCATTGTGATTATTTTTTGTCATTTAAACTTAATCCTTATGTTATCTGACAGAAAAAAACATCAAAAGTTGCCTTGTTTAGTAAATTTCTTTAAGTACTTATTAATGAATTTTTCATGAGAATCGTTCCCTATAGACACATTCTTAAATATAAAGTCATATAGTTTTTGATCATCATAATCTAGGATACTATCAAAAATATTTATATTTTCTGGCTCAAGAGACTTGAGTGGACCTTGAGCAAACTCTCTTAAGAGCAAATCTATTTCACGCATTCCTCTTCTACATTTCCAATGTATTCTGTTTATTTCTTGATTCATTAGTTAGAATAATTTAATTGATAAACAATTTTACAAGAAAATAGACATACAAAATAAAATAATCTCATTTGGTTCATTATATTTAAGTAATTTAAAAGTCTTAGATATAGTCGGGGAACTAAATCGAATAGAGGAATTTCTTCAAGGTCAGGTCACCTCTGACATAACCTTATTACCTGAGGGTGGTTCTCAACTATCATCAATATGTAATCAAAAAGGTTTGGTTATGGCATCTTTCCTGATAATCAAAAAAGATTCAAAATATAAAATTGTAATAAGTAAAGATCTTATAAATATTTTTATTGGCGACATTAGTCCATTTGCAAAATTCTTTTCTGTAACTTTTGTTAAAAGTGAAGAAATTATAAAAGGTTCAGTTGAAAAGAAAGATACCAACCCATCCCCCTTTTTATCTAATGACTTCTTTTCTTTGTCTATTAATATTAATCAACATGAAGATAAAATAGATTGTTTGATCTCAACAGATGAATGGTTAATAGCTAATAAAATATTGGGAAACTATTGCTTGTCGATAGATGATGTAGAGAAATATAGACCAATGGAGCTAAATTACGATCATTTAAGGGTTTCATTCGAGAAAGGCTGCTACAGGGGCCAGGAAATAGTTGCTCGCATGAGGTATCTTGGTGTCAATAGAAGAAAATTCAGCACAATAGTTATAGATCAAAATTCTAATATTACAGAAACATTCAAAATATTTGGAAATATCATAAATCAGAAGGGTTTTGATATTTTTAATTGCATGATTAAAAGAGATGATTTAGAAACTATGAATACTGATGAATCAATTAAACTAATTATATAAAGTCACCATTGAATAGGTTTTTGTTTTTTTGAAATTAAATACTTATTTGCCATAGAGAAATGTTTGCATCCAAAAAATCCTCTGTATGAAGAAAGAGGAGATGGGTGAGGTGCGGTCAAAACTAAATTTATATTTTCATCAATTAATGACCTTTTAGAAATTGAATCTGCTCCCCACAAAATAAAAACAATACCACCCTTTAAATTTAATAATTTAACAATGTTATCTGTGAGTTGACCCCAACCGATTGATTGATGAGAACGAGGTTTTGAATCTTCAACAGTTAAACAAGAATTCAGAAGTAATACACCCTGCTTAGCCCAAGCCTTCTAAATCTCCAGAACTATAAATTATAGATCCAATATCATCACTTATTTCTTTATAGATACTTCTTAATGAAGGTGGAATTTTTTTACCTCTACTTACAGCAAATGCTAGTCCATTTGCAACATCTTTTTGATGGTAAGGATCTTGACCCAAAATGACAACTTTAGTATCGGAATAAGTGCATAATTGAAAGGCATTATAAATTGAATCTACTGGAGGATAGACTAAGATTATGTTGTCACCTAATGCTTTTAAGTGATTGACTGGTCTGTCGATATCTGAGCTAAGATTTGATTTATTTAGCTCTTTATTCCAGTCCTTTGGAAGATTTAATAATGATTCAATTTTATGCATATTTTATGATAAATCTTATCCACAGAAACTGTGGATAAAGTTATGGATAACTTTATTTATACCATAACAAAGCTATATATATAAAGGTTTTATTAAAGTTGGCTAAAAATTGTACAGATATAGTATAAAAAACCGCATATCAGTATTTTACACTAAATTTATTGCATTTATCTTACATGAACTATCGAAAATCGCGCAACCCGAATATCATTATTTTTGTCTGTTGACAAGTATTAATTATACTTATTTTTGGACATAATAAAAAAAGGACATAAGTCCTTATAGAAGAAGCTTATTTTAGTATTTTTTCTTGAGTATTATGAGCAAAGCCTAACACTTAAAACATGATCAATATTTTTGATATTGTTAATTAATTCTTCAGATGGCTGATTTTCTAGGTCTATTAAATTTATACCAATTGAGTCTCTACTCTTATGAGTCATGTCTGCGATATTAATATTTTTAAAACCTATCTCATCAGTTATCTTACCTATCATTCCAGGCTCATTTTTATTAACAATTACTAGTCTATATTCAGCTGTTCTTCCAAGCCTTATTGATGGGAAGTTCACAGAGTTAATAATGACACCATTGTTAAGAAAATTAGAGACTTGATCTGCAGCCATTACAGCACAATTAATCTCAGCCTCTTTAGTACTTGCTCCCAAATGAGGAAGAAGAATAACATCTTGTAATTTTGAAGATCTTTCAACAAGTTCTGGTGTTGGAAAGTCTGTAACAAATGTGCTTATCTTATTGCTGTCTAAAGCTTCAATAATATCTTTATTATTAACAATCCCTCCTCTTGATAGATTAATAAGTTTTGAGCCTTGCTTAAAATGCTTAAGAGTTTCTTTTGAAATCATATCTTTAGTTGCATCGATTAGAGGAACATGCAAAGAAATATAGTCTGAATTGCTAAGAAGGTATTCTAATGTCTCAGCTTTTTCAACTTCTTTAGGTAATCTCCATGCTGCATCAATGGAAATATGAGGATCATAACCAATAATTTTCATTCCCATTATTTCTGCAGTTTGAGCAAGAAGAGAGCCTATAGCTCCCAAACCAACAATTCCGAGTGTTTTGCCTTTAAGTTCACTACCTTTAAAGTTTTTCTTTTGCGCTTCCATGGACTTGTTAAGCTCTGATGTGTCTTGTCCTGAAAGTGTCTTTGCATAAGCGCTACCTTGAATAATTCCTCTAGAAGCAAGGAGCATGCCACATACAACTAACTCCTTAACAGCATTTGCATTTGCTCCAGGGGTATTGAAGACAACCACTCCCTTTTCTGTAGCCTCGTGAACAGGTATATTGTTTGTTCCAGCACCTGCCCTTCCTATGCACTTTAAGTGAGTCTATTAAAGTCATCTTCAGTAAGAACCTGACTTCTTAATAAAAGAGAGTCTGGATCAATTTCATCAGTCCTAAATTCATTATTCTTTAGAATAGAAATACCATCATCAGCGATGTTATTGAAAATCTTATAAGTGTACATTTTTGATTGGTTGTTTAATAAAACACAGGCATTATATAGAAAAATATCCTATATTAGTTATATTCATGAGTATTAAAGTAGAAAATCTTAGTGTTTCGAGAAACAATTCTCTTCTTTTTAAGGGTATCAATTTTATTATTCAGAAAAAAGAAATATGCATGGTTGATGGAAATAGCGGTGCAGGAAAATCATCTCTACTTAATATTTTAAGCGGTTTGTTGATTCCTGAGTCAGGGTCGATTGAATGTAACGGTATGATTTTTAATAATGAAGTTATTCAACTACCTCCTGAAAAAAGAAACATAGGTTATGTTTTTCAAGATTTTGCATTATTTCCACATATAAATGCTAGAGAAAAATATTTTATTTGCATCAAATAATAGTAAAGATGAATTATACGAATTGGTTGTAAGTGAGCTTGAGCTGAAAGAGCATTTAAAAAAATTACCACATGAACTTTCTGGTGGCCAAAAACAAAGGGTCGCTATAGCAAGAGCAATTATGATGAAATCTCAATTTTTGATAATGGATGAGCCCTTTTCAAATCTCGACGAAGCTATTTCTGTTAAAACACAAAAGTTGATTTCTACGATTGTAAAAAATCAAAATATTCCGTGCCTAATTGTTAGCCATAATAAAAAACAAAACACTCACTTAAACTATTCACAAAGTATTTCTTTATAGAAAATATTCCTAAATTACATTGTATTGGTTATAGATAGCTCAACATATTCTTTCCACTTTAAGTAGTCGTCATTAGCAAGATTTACTATTTCATTATTTGGCATGAATTCTTTATGGAGTTTTGTATTGAAGACTATCCATGGAAATGCCATTGCCAATCTGTGCTGCGATGCAAGCTCCTAAAGCTGTTGATTCAATATTTGAGGGTTTCAGCACATTAACATCGATTGAGTCTGAGAGGATCTGACAAAAAGTTGAATTTGATGTCATGCCACCATCAACTAAAAGGCTATTGATTTCAAGTTCATTCATTTTAAGTATGCTAACGATATCTTTTGTTTGATAGCAGATAGATTTAAACGCTGCAGTAACTAAATCTTTTTTTGAAGTATTTTGTGTCATCCCATGGAATCCAGCTCTCACATCAGAATTCCAATAAGGCGCACCCAGGCCATTAAATGCTGGTAAGAAATGAACATTATTTGAAATACCTTTTGAATCTAAAAGCAACTCACTATCCTTGGCATTTTCGAAGAATTGCATCTTATCTCTTAGCCACTGAATGATATTTCCACATGAGTAGATACTGCCCTCAAGAGCGTAATTAACTTCATTATTTAATTTATAAGCAACTGTTGTAAGAAGGCCCTCTTCCACTTTTAAAGGTTTATCTTTTGTGTTTACCATTAAGAAACAGCCCGTTCCATATGTTGACTTCATATCACCAGAATTAAAACAATTCTGTCCAACAAGAGCTGCTTGCTGATCGCCAATAACACCATTAATTTTAATAGTCTTTCCATTAATGCTTAAACTACCAAAATCTCCATCACAAGACTTCACTTCAGGCATCATTGATAAGGGAATATCAAATAACTTCAGCAACTCTTTATCCCAAGACATTTCATGTATATTAAAAAGCATTGTTCTTGATGCATTCGTTACATCCGTTAAATGATTTCGCTCACTCGTTAAGTTATAAATCAAGAAGGAATCAACAGTTCCAAATAATAATTTACCTGAAACAGCTTGCTCTCTAGCATTAGGAACATTATCAAGAATCCATTTTAATTTAGTTGCTGAAAAATAAGAATCTATAACCAAGCCTGTTTTTTCTTGCACCATTGCCTCATGCCCATCTCTTTTGAGAGCATTGCAAAGATCACTAGTTCTTCTGTCTTGCCAAATAATTGCAGGATATATAGGTGCACCAGTTTCCTTCGACCAAACAATTGTTGTTTCTCTTTGATTAGTTAAGTCCACAAGCAGTTATATTGTCTGAAGTTTCGCTAAGGACATCTCCACTGTTTCTTTTACAGTTCTTAAAATTTCATCAGCATCTGCTTCAACCCACCCATCATTTGGGTAGCTAAGGTTGTACTCTTTTTGTGATTGTTTTACGTTCTCAAGATCAGAGTTAAAAATTATTGCCCTAGAGCTTGTAGTTCCTTGATCGATAGCCAAAAATTTATCCATATTTATTCTCCTGAATATAATTATCCACAATTTATCAACTGATTACCAACAGCAAAAAAACAGCTTTATATACACTATGTAGTGAAAAAAAATGAAATTATCACAATATATAGTGTTTTTTACTTGATTCTTTATCCACAACAAGTAATATTAGGTGTTGAAGATAAAAAAACAAGTGTAAATGTAAACGCTCATAACTTCTTCCAAAACAATTTAAAACGCTCATTTGAGTTAGGGTTTATTCGGGAACAAATAGGGAAAAAAGGAAAAAATGGAAACACCACAAGAAACAAGCAAAACAATTGAAGTTCAAAAACAAGCAGTAACTAACGAAATAGAAACTACAGCTCCAGGAAAACTAAGAGTTATAAAAAGAAACGGAAAAGTGGTTGCTTTTGAAGAAGATAAAATTAAAGTTGCCATAACTAAAGCTTTTCTAGCAACAGAATCTGGAAATGCTGCCGCAAGCGAAAGAATTCATAAAAAAGTTAACCAAGTAGCAATAGGAGTTGTTGAGGTTTTTGAAAGAAGAATGCCGTCTGGCGGAACACTTCATATAGAAGAGATACAAGATCAAGTTGAACTTCAGCTTATGAGAACAGAAGAACTAGAAGTCGCAAGAAGTTATATTTTATATAGAGCGGGTAGAACACAAGAAAGAAAAAAAGAAGCACCAGAAATTAATATATCAAATAGACCAAATATAAATATTACAAAAACAGACGGCTCTGTTGTTCCATTAGATATAGATAAAGTTGCTTCCTTGATTAATGATGCTTGCGAAGGATTGGAAGAGGTTTCTATGAATGAAGTCTTAGAAGAAGCTCTGAAAAATCTTTATGACGGAGTTTCAATTTCTGATATGAGAACAAGTCTTGTTATGTCAGCAAGAACAAAAGTAGAGAAAGAACCTAATTACTCTTTTGTAACTGCAAGAATTTTGATGGATCAAATAAGGAATGAAGCACTTGGCTTTTTAGGTGTGGCAGAAGAGGCAACATATGAAGAGATGGAAAAACATTATCCAAAAGCACTTGTTGCATACATAGATAAGGGTATAGAACTTGATATTTTAGATCCAATTCTAAAAACCTTTGATTTAGACAGATTAGGAAAGGCTATTGATTACACGAGAGATAATCAATTTACATATTTAGGCCTTCAGACTTTATACGACAGATATTTTATTCATAGCAATGATGTTCGATACGAACTTCCGCAAGTATTCTTTATGAGAGTAGCCATGGGCTTAGCTGTCGAAGAAGAAAATAGAGAAGAGAGAGCGATAGAGTTCTATAGATTATTATCAAGTTTTGACTATATGAGCTCTACTCCAACATTATTTAATTCTGGAACAAAGAGACCGCAATTATCATCATGCTATCTAACAACTATACCTGATGATCTAGATGGAATTTTTGGTGCCATGAAGGACAATGCCCTACTTTCAAAGTGGGCTGGTGGTCTAGGAAACGATTGGACATCAGTTCGTGCAATGAATTCCTACATAAAAGGAACGAATGGAAAAAGTCAGGGAGTAGTACCATTTTTGAAAGTTGCTAACGATACTGCTGTTGCGGTAAATCAAGGCGGCAAAAGAAAAGGAGCTATGTGTGCATATTTAGAAACGTGGCATCTTGATGTGGAAGAGTTTCTTGAATTAAGAAAAAATACTGGTGATGAAAGAAGAAGAACTCATGATATGAATACTGCTAACTGGGTTCCAGATTTATTTATGAAAAGAGTTGAAAAAGATGAAAACTGGACTCTTTTCTCTCCAGGAGAAACTCCTGAGCTTCATGACCTTATAGGAAAAGCATTTGAAGAGAAATATGAAGAATATGAAAAGAAGGCAGCAGCTGGAGAAATGGATCAATTCAAATCTATTCCTGCAAAAGAATTATGGAGAAAAATGCTTACCATGCTATTTGAAACAGGCCATCCTTGGATAACATTCAAAGACGCATGTAATTTGAGATCTCCTCAACAACATGCTGGAGTAATTCACTCTTCTAATCTATGTACAGAAATCACATTAAATACAAGTGCAGATGAAATTGCAGTTTGTAATCTTGGTTCAGTTAACTTAGCAAGGCATATGAAAGATGGGAAGCTTGATGAAGAAAAAGTAAAACAGACGGTCTCAACAGCTATTAGAATGCTAGATAATGTTATAAACATTAACTACTACTCAGTAGAGACAGCAAGAAACTCTAATATGAAGCATAGGCCAATAGGTTTGGGAATGATGGGCTTCCAGGATGCTTTATATGTCCAAGATATCGCCTATTGCAGTGATGATGCCGTAGATTTTGCAGATAAAAGTATGGAACTAATAAGTTACTATGCTATCCATGCGTCAACAGAACTTGCAAAAGAAAGAGGAAGTTATGAGACATATGAGGGCTCGCTTTGGAGCAAAGGCATACTTCCAAAAGATTCTATAGAAATTTTAGCTGAAAATAGAGGAAGCGAATACTTAAATGTTGACAGATCTGAGACATTGGATTGGGATACATTAAGAAAAAAAGTAATGTCTGATGGAATGAGGAATTCAAATGTTATGGCTATTGCGCCAACAGCCACTATTTCAAACATAACTGGAGTCACACAATCTGTTGAACCTACTTATCAAAACTTGTATGTTAAATCTAATTTGTCTGGTGAATTTACAATTGTTAACCCTCATTTAGTCAATAAATTAAAAGAATTGAGCTTGTGGGATGATGTAATGATTAATGATCTAAAGTATTTTGAAGGCAGTTTATCTCAAATTTCTAGAATACCCGATGAAATCAAAACGATCTACTCAACAGCTTTTGAAGTAGAGCCGAGGTATATCGTTGAATCAGCAAGTAGAAGACAAAAATGGATTGATCAAGGACAGTCACTAAATCTTTACATAGGTAATGCTGATGGTAAGAAGCTTGATATTACATATAGAATGGCATGGTATTCTGGCTTAAAAACTACTTACTATCTTAGATCTATTGCTGCGACATCAACTGAAAAGTCTACAGTCCAGCAAGGAAAACTTAATGCAGTTAGCTCACAAGAAACGCAAACTGCGCCACAAGAACTTGGAGCGCCAGCCCCAGTTCCGGATGCTTGTTCTCTGGACGATCCAGATTGCGAAGCGTGTCAATAATTAAAGGAGAAATAAAATGTTAAATTGGGATGAATACGGAAAAGAAGAAAATAATACACCTATAGAGGCTGTTACTGCTCAGAAAGAAGCTGTGCCAACTCCAGTCTCTCAAGAGGTTGCACCTGTTGTGGAGACAGTAACTCCTTCAGAAGAGGTAGATAACACTACAAGAGCAACTGCTGGTGGATCAAGAGCTGAAATGGCTAAAGAAGCTATTAAAAATATTGATGAAACAGCTGGGATAGAAGAATTAGATGAAATGATGGGCTCACGAGTTCAAGTAGACGACAAAATGATGATTAATTGTAATGCCGATTTAAATCAATTGGTTCCATTTAAATATGACTGGGCTTGGCAAAAATATCTTGATGGCAGTGCTAATCATTGGATGCCTCAAGAAATCAATATGACTAATGATATTGTCTTATGGAAATCAGAAGATGGTTTGACTGAGGATGAAAGAACTATTGTTAAAAGAAACTTAGGATTCTTTTCAACAGCAGATTCTCTTGTTGCTAATAACCTTGTTCTTGCTCTATATAGATTAATTACTAATCCAGAGTGCAGGCAGTATATTTTAAGACAAAGTCTTGAAGAAGCTATCCATACGCATGCATATCAATATTGTATTGAATCCTTAGGGATGGATGAAGGAGAGATTTTTAATATGTATAGAGAAATACCATGTGTAGCAAGAAAAGCGTCATGGGGCTTAAAGTATACAAAAGAAATATCAAATCCAGATTTCAAAACTGGAACAGAAGAAACAGACAAGCAATTACTTAAAAATCTCATAGCTTTTTACTGCGTCTTAGAAGGAATCTTCTTCTATTGTGGGTTTACTCAGATTCTATCAATGGGCAGAAGAAACAAAATGACAGGAACAGCAGAACAGTTCCAGTATATTTTAAGAGACGAATCTATGCATGTTAACTTCGGTATTGATGTTATAAACCAAATCAAAATTGAGAATCCTCATCTTTGGGATGAAGAAATGAAAGCTGAAGCAGCTCAAATGATTCTAGAAGGAACCGAGTTAGAGATCATGTATGCAAGAGATACTATGCCAAGAGGTGTTCTGGGAATGAATGCTGCCATGATGGAAGAGTATCTTAAGTTTATTGCTAACAGAAGGTTGACTCAAATAGGTCTAGAAGAAGAATTTAAAGGTGTATCGAATCCTTTCCCTTGGATGTCAGAAATTATTGATTTAAGAAAAGAAAAGAATTTCTTTGAAACAAGAGTTACTGAATATCAAGTAGGTGGAGCACTTAACTGGGAATAGGAAATCAATTTAAGAAAAAGCCTCTTTTAAGAGGCTATTTTCATGAAT
Organism: uncultured SAR86 cluster bacterium; assembly: GCA_964276235.1. Classification (GTDB taxonomy): domain Bacteria; phylum Pseudomonadota; class Gammaproteobacteria; order Magnimaribacterales; family D2472; genus SCGC-AAA076-P13. Next base: position 732,010 of record CAXYEK010000001.1, on the reverse strand, counting down.
GGATGTTTTTTGTATCAATCGGTGCCTGCATCCCTTTAATTATCAAGAGTTCGAATTCAACTGAAATAATAGCTACTATTGTTTACTCAACTGGCATATTTATGATGTTTGGATTTAGCGCTCTGTATCATAGGGTTGATTGGAGACCAAAAGTTTTAAAAATCATGAGAAGGCTTGATCATTCTGCAATCTTTGTAATGATTGCTGGAACTTTTACTCCAATATGTCTTCTAGTTCTTCCAGAAAATATTGGCTTACAACTTCTTTTAATAATATGGATAGTTGCAGGAATTGGAATACTTCAAGTATTTTTATTCACAAATACACCACGAATTATTCGAGCCAGTATTTATCTAGTTGCTGGATATGTTGCTATTCCCTATTTATCAGTAATGGCGTCATTAATGGGATTCACAAATTTTATTTTAACTATTACTGGTGGCACGATTTATTCGGTTGGAGCAATTGGTTATGGATTAAAGTTTCCAGATTTCAGTCCTAAGTATTTTGGCTATCATGAATTTTTTCATATTTTAGTTTCGATAGCTGCAGTACTCCACTTTATAGTAATCTATTCTATAGTTGGCTAAAATCTATAAGAATGAAATTATATTCAAGCAAATTTGCACCCAGTCCAAGAAAAGTTCTAATCTACATAGCTGAAAAAGGCATTAAAGATATTGAAGTTATTGATATTGATCTTGCGAGTATGGAGCACAAAACTCCAGAATATAAAGCTATAGCCCCTAATTCTAGAGTTCCAGCTCTTCAACTTGATGACCAAACAGTGATATTAGAAACTACTGCAATATGCAGATATCTTGAATGTTTATATCCAGAACCTAATATGTTTGGTGAGAGCCCTATGGAAATTGCTTCAATAGAAATGTGGTATTCAAGAGTTTCTTTTGAGCTAATGCTTCCACTTGTTCATGGCTTTAGGCATACCCATCCACATATGAGTCAAATGGAAAATCAAAATCAAGAATATGGGTTAGCTCAAAGAGAGCTTGGGACGAAAGCATTGGCAAAATATGAAGAGATAATGAGTTCCAAGCAATATATAGCTGGTGATAGATTTACTTATGCTGACTTACAAATGACTACCTCTTTGCAATTTTTAGTAGGACTAAACAAGCTAAATATACAAGACTATAAAAACCTTAATGAATACGTCAATATGGTTTCAAGCCGTCCAAGCTTTTCTCAATAAATTATTCTTTACTAATTAGTTCAAATATTTTCAAGGTTTGCTCGCCACCATTTTGTAACGCTCTTGCATCGTCCATGTCCGATATGGTATCCCAGTTAGCAGCAATATTTTCTGCAGTCATATCTTCTCCAGTACCAAGAGATACGCCCATAGTTTCATGAATAAAAATTCTTGAGAAAACACCAGCACCAGCTGACATAATTGCACCATTTGGGGCTTGGTCGCTTGAAAGATAAATAACAGCCGGAGTAACGTACTCAGGTTGCATGTTCTTTCCAAAATCTTCAGGTATCAAACCTTCAGTCATTCTTGTGTAAGCAACTGGAGTGATTGAGTTAGAAAAAACATTATACTTTTGCCCTTCTATCTTGAGTGTATTCATTAAACCGACCATTGCCATTTTAGCAGCACCATAATTACTTTGACCAAAGTTACCAAATACTCCACTTGATGAACTTGTAAATACAATTCTTCCGTAACCTTGCTCTCTCATTATTGGATAAATCGTATGAGTACAGTTCAGAGTACCCTTGGAAATGGACATCCATAACTAAATTAAAATCATCTAAAGTAACGTTATGAAAACTTTTATCTCTTAGAATGCCTGCATTGTTTACTAAGATATCTATTCTTCCCCACTTATCCATTACCTCTTTGACCATTTTTTGAATAGCAACAAGATCAGTAACACTTGCGCCGTTTGAGATGGCTTCCCCACCTTCAGATTTAATTTGTTCAACTACTAATTCGGCAGCATCGCTTGTACCGCTTCCATCAACAGTTCCACCAAGATCATTAACAACTACCTTTGCACCTCTTCTCGCAAGTTCTAATGCATGTTCTTTACCAATACCCCCACCAGCACCTGTAACAATAGCAACTTGATTATCAAATCTAATATTCATTTAGTTTCTCCTTTGTTGGAACTAATTCTTTGAATTAAAATAGTGGAAGTATTTTAATCAAAATTTATAATTATTACTATGATAAAAAAAGAGGAGAGTCGAAGGATACCCAGATCTTAAAATAGATATTTATGAAATAAGTAAAGATCTTACTAAACTAGATAAATGGTTTAATGATTGCTTAAATAATATTAAATGGCACGAAGGCTATATAAAGATTTTTGGCAAAGAGCATAAAATTCCTAGATTACAGGCATGGTATGCAGATAAAAATATTAACTACACTTATTCAGGAAAACAATTAATAAGAAATGATTGGAACTCTGTATTATCAGAAATTAAAACAGACATTGAACTGATTACTTCTAATACATTTAATTCAGTACTAGGAAACCTCTATAGAAATGGTTCTGATTCTATGGGGCTTCATTCTGATAATGAAAAAGAGTTAGGCCATAAGCCTGTTATTGCATCCTTTTCTCTTGGAGAGCAAAGAGATATTTTTTTTAAACATAAAAGTAAAGACATCAAATTTTCGATACCACAAGAAAATGGAAAACTTATAGTTATGAGTGGGTTGACTCAAGAACACTGGAAACATGAAGTAAAAAAGACAAAAAAATTAAAAAAGCCAAGAATTAATCTTACTTTTAGGAATATAATTACCACTTAATTTCTAATATTTATAAAGGACGAACATGAGCTCAAGAGTAAAAGTAGTTGTAACTGGTGCAGCTGGTCAAATTGCATATTCACTAATTCCTAGACTTGTAGACGGAAGAACATTTGGAGATAAGACAGTTGATTTGTGTCTTGTAGAAATTCCTCAAGTAGTAAGTAAGCTTAAAGGCTTGGTCATGGAGCTTGAAGATTCATATTTTCCTAATATGGGAGAAGTTACTTTTACAGATAATTTTGAAGAGGCCTCAAAAGATGGTGATTGGTTTTTACTTGTAGGTAGTATTCCAAGAGGAATTGTTTATGAAGGTAAAAAGATTGAAGAAAGATCTGATTTATTAAAAATTAATGGTGGAATATTTGTCAATCAAGGTAAAGCTATTGGTGAAAATGGTAAAGATGATGCAAAAATATTAGTTGTAGGCAACCCAGCCAATACAAATGCCCTAATTGGTAAAAATGCTTCTGGAAAAGATTCTCAGTTATGGATGGCTATGACTATGCTTGATTCAAGCAGAGCTAAATCTGTTATTGCCAAGAAAACAAATACTAATGTGGATGATGTTAAGAATATGATTATATGGGGAAATCATAGTCCTACTATGTATCCTGACGTTGAGAATGCCATGATTGATGGAGTCTTAGGAATATCTTCCATAAATGATATGCAATGGGTAGAAGATGAATTCTTACCAGCTGTTCAGCAAAGAGGTAAAGCCGTCATTGATGCTAGAGGAGCCTCTTCTGCAACATCTGCAGCAAAAGCTGCCTTAGATACTATTATTGCTTGTGAAAGCGAGACAGAAGATGGAAATTGCTTTAGTGCTGCTGTAGCAAGTGATGGTGCCTATGATGTTCCAGAGGGACTTATATGTGGTTACCCACTTATGACATTATCCGATGGCAGTGTTGAGATAAAAAGAGATTTAGTTTTATCCGATTATGCAAAAGAAAAATTTCAAATATCCATTGATGAACTATCCTCTGAAAGAGAAGCTGTTAAACATTTAATGAAATGATCCCAAAAGATAAGATTTTACATAGCTTCTTATTAAATATAATAACTGATGAAAATTGTTTAAGTGCTCAGTTAGTAACATCAAGTGACACTTCTAAGTTACTTAAGCGAATAGAAAAAACAAATCTCAAAAATATTAATATCGATCCATGCATAGATGAAATTATCGAATGTAATGATGATATTTTTATTGTCCTCGATGATGTTGTTTTATCTGAGACTGATATTGGGACAATCAAAAATCTTTTAAGTCAAAAAATTGTAATCTTCACTGATTTTAAGAATGATGAAGATATAGATGATGTAATGCATAGGCTTGGATTTCAGACTGAATTAAGAGATTCAAAAAATGAACTTAAGTGTTTTTCATATAACTTAAAAACTTACAATAATAAAAGATCCTGGAACAATGCTGAAGGCTGGGCAAACCCAGAAAATTTCGATAAGTTTAGATGGTAGTTTTTATTGTCTAAAGCTTGCTAAAAATTGAAGAAAATCTGTTTTTCCTCCTTCAACCTCAATATCGCCTTTTGCTAATGCCATTACTGGACTAGTAAGACCAGATAGTGCCATTTTTAATGTTAATTCATCACTCTTTATCAATATGTCGCATATTAAGTTAACTTCGTTGGAAACAGCAGCTACATCATTTCTAATAGTTATCGACTTATTAAGACCGGATGAAAATTTAAAACATGCTGTATAGTTATCTTTAAAAATATTCTCAGGATTTAGTGAAACTGATAGTAAATTAAATAAAGTATCTATAGATATTTCATCAACCACTTCTTGAGTTATTTCTGATCTAGGGAAACCTTCAAAACTATCATCTAGTTCAATAGCCGAGGTTAAAAAATAATTTCTTTTATTAGGATTTGAGGATCGCTCCCCAATATAAAGAAGTGCTTCTTTTCTTAATTTATTAACTTTTTTATTAGAGAAATTTAATGCAATTAAATGATCGCTTAACTGCAATGCCCACTGCATATCCTTTGCATCTATAGCTTCTTCCAGTGCTTTAAGAAGATTTTCATTGCCTCCAATAAGATTGGAAAATCTTTGTGCCTCATCATTTCTCGATAAAGGATCTAAATCCGAAGGATTACCATTAAACCATCCTAAATAACCATTAAAAATACTCTTTATTGACCATCTAGCAGTTCCATAGAACTCATAAAGAAATGGGGAATCTTTAATCTCTTTGGGCAATTCAACCATTTCAACAATTTGATCAGGATAATATCCTTGATTCATTAATCTAATTGTTTGGTCGTGGATGTACTGGATTGCATCACGGTATATAGTTAAAGCATTCATAACATCCTCTCCTTGAAGAGGTTTTGTATGGCTGGGGAATAAGTATTCAGGCTCAAATGTCCTCATATGATCTAGACTATCAATCCAACCCATAACATCTCTGTGAGTTGTTCCTCTTATGGTATATAAATTTGGAAAGGTTTTATAAATATTATCTCCAGGCATTAATGAAACATGATCAGGGAGCCAAACAAATAACTGGTCATTTGTTTCACCAGGAGCATGGTAAAGCTCGATATTAATTCCTGATATATTTAATTTAAGTTCCTTTTCAAATACTGTATCAGCCTTAACGTAGCCTAGAGGTGATTTAGAAACATTCAAACTTGCTCCAATCCCAACATTTATAAGCTCATCAGGTGGCAATTGAGTTCCAAACATTCTTGCACTTCTTGTTGTAATAATAGGGTTTATAATTCCTAAAATACGTTGCATATAATAATCAGTTGATTCGTGAGCAATAATCTTAGGTCTCTCTTCTTGAGTTGTTAGATAGTGGGCTGTTCCGAATGTGTGATCGCCATGATTATGGGTATAAATAACAGCTTTAATTGGATTAGCATTTTTTTCTTTAAAAAGTTTGTATATTTCAGAAGCTTCAAAAGTGCTATCAGCTGAATCTATAATTATATTTCCATCATCGCCTTCTACCATTATTGAATTAGCAATTCCAAAGCCAACTGCTATGTGTATTTTTCCACCAGGGGTTTCGTAGGAGTAAACTTTTTTATCAAACTCTTTCGAATGCTCTATAAGTTTTTCTACTTTAGATATTTTTGGTATTTCTCTTATTTCTTCCTCTTCAACAGAGCAAGAAAGTAAGATTAAAAAACATAGAGATGATAGAAAATACTTAAGTTTCATAAGATATCTCTACTGATAGTATCAATTATAAAAAACTGATCATAATTTCATCTACAAGAATGTCTGAGCCATCATCAGATGAAATGGCTCTAGAAGAACCAGATCTCCAAACTGTTACAACAGTCCATAATGTAGAGTCTTTAGATTTATCTTTAAGATTGATTCTCAAGATATTTTCAGTAACTGTTCTTAAGTCATCTTGATACATATAACTATTCCAATAGTACCTAGAATAATGATGATTGATACCAGTTGATTCAACTTTATCTTTAGATGCTAAATTGATACTAAATACTAAATTGGAATCAGAGGAGTGATTTAAACCTCTTTCTTCAAGGGCTGATTTAAGATTGGTCTTAAATCTCTCTAATTCGATAGGATTAATTTCAGCACTTACATTTGATTCATTTATCTTTATATAAAAATCGCTATAATTGTTTAAGTTGAATGTCTCAATAGAATCAACTTCGATATTTGACTGGATGCTAGTGCATCCTATTAGAATCAAAATGCTTAGTAATGTTGTTATTTTTTTCATAGAATTAGTGTACATGTTTTTATAAATTTTATTATGTTTAATCTTCAAGACCAAAAATATATTCCTTTATTGGATCTCAATGCACAAATATATAACGAATCTGAATTTAATTGCAAGCATGTTCATTTAGATTCTGATAGTGATGAGAAAGTCTTCATGGTTGCATTTAGAACTATTCCAGAAGATTCTTCTGGTGTTGCCCATATTCTAGAACATACTGCACTTTGCGGATCAAAAAAATACCCTGTTCGAGATCCGTTTTTTATGATGATTAGAAGGTCTTTAAATACATTCATGAATGCTTTTACCTCTAGTGACTGGACTGCCTATCCATTTGCAACGCTTAATGACAAAGACTTCAATAATTTACTTGGGGTTTATCTCGACTCTTCATTCTTTCCAAATTTAGATAGTCTTGATTTTGCCCAAGAGGGTCACAGGCTTGAATTTAAAGAAAAAGAAAACCCTGAGAGTGCACTCGAAATAAAAGGTGTTGTTTACAACGAAATGAAAGGTGCGATGAGTTCTATATCTAGTCAGCTTTGGCATGGAATGTCTAAACATTTATATTCCTCTTCAACCTATCAACATAATAGTGGTGGTAACCCAGAGGATATCCTTGACTTAACACATGATGACTTAGTTAATTTTCATAAGAAGCATTATCATCCATCTAATGCTACTTTCTTTACCTTTGGCAAGGTTGATCCAATCGAAATTCAAGAATTTATTAAATCTAATGTTTTAAATAACTTTACTCCTTCCCTTGAAGATATTTCTGTTAAAAATGAGCTTCGAATTTCAATACCTAAAACGATTTCTGAATTTTACAATCCACAGCCAGGTGACGAAAAAAATCATCACGTTGTTTTAAGCTGGTTGCTAACTGAGAGTCATAATCCAATTGAGCTTTTAGAAACATACTTAATGTCTAGTATTTTATTAGATAATTCAGCTTCTCCTTTAAGAAAGGCTCTTGAGAATTCTGATCTTGGTAAATCACCGTCTCCTTTAACTGGTTTAGAAACTGATCAAAAAGAATTAGTCTTTGCTGCTGGGTTAGAAGGCATAGATGGAGATAAGCACATAGAAGTAGAAAAGCTTATATTAGACTGTTTGAATAATTTAATTCTAACTGGGGTTGATGAAGAAATAGTAGCCTCATCCCTTCACCAACTTGAGATTAGGCAAAGAGAGATAACTGGATCTGGCATGCCCTTTGGGCTTCAAATAATGCTCAGTTGTCTGCCAGCATGTATTCATAATGATGATCCATTAAGTATTTTAGATTTAGATAATGCTTTTGATGTAATTAAGAAAAATCTTAAATCAGAAAAATATATCGAATCCCTTATAGAAAAACATTTATTAAATAACAGTCATAGATTAAATTATTCGTTAGTGCCTGATGTTAATTTTACTAAAGAGGCCGAGGAAAGAATTCAAAAAAAAGTTTCAGAGAAGGCCAAAAATTTAACATTAGATGAAAAAGAAGAAATAGTAAAACTTGCTGTGGCTCTTGAGAAAAGACAGGAAAGTCATGATGATCCGGAGATATTACCTAAAGTAACTAAAGAAGATATTCCTAGCGAGAGAAAGTATGCTTCGCCGGTTATAAAGACCCTTGGTAGTACTTCTAATTATTTTTATAAATCTGGTACTAATGGCATTGTTTATCATTCTATGTTATTTCCCTGTGATGCTTTAACAGATGATGAATTAAAAATTGCTAGTTTGTTTTCTAGCTCAATGACTGATATTGGTCTTGGGAAAGATAGCTATGAAGAAATTCAAAAATATCAATCTTCTGTTACTGGAGGAATTTCTACATCTTTTGTAATGCTTCCCAATGACTCTAATGATGATCTAAAGCTTGCACTTAAGATAAGTGGTAAAAGTCTAGAAAAGAACCATCTATTAATGCAAGAACTCATGCTTAGAACCATGAGTGAATCCAATTTTACAGAATCTCAAAGAATTAAAGAGCTTTTAGACTTTATTTCATCAGGCAATGAAAAATCAGTCATTCAAAATGGTCATATATTAGCTATGAGCAATGCTGCATCTCAATTAAATGGGATTGCTTCTACCAATGACTTAACTTCTGGTATTCAATTTATTAATAATACAAGTGAGCTATCAAAAGGTATCTTAGAGAATAGGAATCTAGAGAAATATATAGAAACGCTTAAATCCATTAAGTCAAAAATTGGTTTGTCACCAAGTCATTCGTTTACTGCTTCATCATTAGAACAAGATAAATTAAAATTGAAAGACGAATTTAGCTCTGAGCCATATAATTTTAAAAATCAAGATCTTTCTGATGTTCAGCAAAACTCTATTGGTTGGTTAACAGGTTCTCAGGTATGTTTCTGTGCTGAGGCTTTTCCATCGGTTGATTCAAAACACGAGGATGCCCCTGCTTTGACCGTTCTTGGGGCTGTCTTGAGAAACGGTTATCTTCATTCAGCTATTAGAGAAAAAGGGGGAGCATACGGCTCTGGAGCATCGCAAGACTCTTATAATAAAGTTTTTAAATTCTTTTCATATAGAGATCCAAAATGCTCTGAGACATTTAATGAATTTCAACAATCAAGAGAGTGGTCTAAAAATCAAATAACTTCTGATCAACTTGACGAAGGAGTGCTAGGAGTAATATCCAGTATTGATAAGCCTTTATCACCCTTTGGTGAAGCTATGAATGACTTTATGGGTGAACTAGATTACAAAAAACATGAGGATCGACTACTTTTTAGATCGAAAGTTAAAGACTGCACAATTGAAGATTTGGTATATGTTTCAGAAAAATATTTATTTAACTCATCAAAATCTTCAGTGATTGCTGGTGAAGCTTTTGAAAACGAAATAGAGAATCTTGGATTTACATTAAAAAATATATAATTACCCAAAAAAGAAAAATCTCTTTTTCTTAAGTTCTTTTGCACATCCCCAGTATTGTTGTTGATACTTAGTGGATCTAGCTTGAACTCTATCAGAAACTTTAATTAGCCATGGTTTCTTTCTATATGTTTTCTTTTTATAGCCGCCATAGCCATCATGATAAGCAAGATATAAAGAACGTGCATCAGTTCTTTCAAAGCCTTGATAGTAACCTTTGCTGGCGTACCATCCAATAAAGTCAGCAGAATCCTTAAAATCTTTCCTATTGGCCCTACTATTTCCAGTCTCTTCCTTATAATCTTCCCATGTCATATTTAAGGCTTGAGAGTAGCCAACAGCTGAAGAAGGACGAAACCATGGGATAAACCCAAGTAGCTTTTCTCGCTCTGGCCTAGCATCTGATATGAAACTTGATTCTTGGTAAACAAATGACATTAATACATACGGTGGTATTTTCCATCGTTTTTCTGATCTCACTACAGCCTTATACCAACTTCTTTTTTCTTTAAAAATTAAACATATATTATCTGGGTTTTGAGGAGGCTTTGTTGCACAGGATTGGATCACTATAATAGTTAAAAATAGACTGGCTATCGTTCTAAATTTACTACTTATCATATTTTTTCTCCTACATTAAAACCCCTGAAGGTTTTGAAGCGTGGAAATCTTAAGCTGAAATGTTCACCCTCTTCACTTTGGGTTACAGCATCAGCACGAATTTCGATTAGCTGCCCAATTAGAGAATCCTTTGCTTTCCAAAACTTTTCTCTGTCATCATCTGTCAAACCACTTCCAACACTTAATGAAAAAAACTTCCCATCATCATTGCCTTCAACACTAAAAGCACCCAATTTACCCTCATGCTTCCCTGAGCCTTCTTGAATATCAGTTACAGTTAATGTTACCTCAATAAAAGGCTTTATTTTTAGCCAAGCATGACTTCGTTTACATTCGTATATATCGTTTACAGGTTTAATCATTAAGCCTTCATAACCTTGAGCCAATGCATTCTTGTTCATCTCAGAAAATGTTTTTTCTCCCTCCTTGGTATCAAAATCAAGAACAGTGTATTCAACTGGTTTAATACAACTTTCAAAACTCTTTGACATATCATCAAGAAAATCTTTTCTTTGAACACTATTTAAATTACTTTTGCCATTATTGAACTCGGATAAAGGCAAAATATCAAATAGTGCAAGATAGGCATCATCTGTTTTGGCATTTGTCTTTCTATGAACTTGTTTCATTAGTGACTGAAAATCATCACTCATTACTTCACCGTCTAAAACAAAACCATTGAATTCTGGCTTACTCAGTGCCTCTTCGATGTGTGGAAAATTACTCAGAATTTTTCCATTTCTACTATAGAGAGTTGCACTGCCCTTTGAGGTGATTGCAATAACTCGCACTCCATCATATTTATATTCAACCAAGCAAGGTCCATGTATTTTCTTAGGGTGTTTTGCTCCATCATGAGCAAGCATGCAAGAAAAAACCGGAACTCTAAATTTGAGATCCATGCGTTTGGCAACATTGTTTACAGTTTTTTCACTTACGCCGCATCGTAAATCTTTAATAAGAATTCTTCTATACCAACTATTCCATTGTTCTGATGTTGCTAGAGACATTAGTTCAAGAATTTCATCTCTTGCGGCATGACCAGTTCTTTCTCTTTCAATGAGTAAAGATGCTTTATCTTTGAAATAGCTCCACTTAAGTCCTTTGCCATCCTCTTGAGACTCAGGTACTTGCTTAACTCCAAATGTTACTAAAGAATCTAAACACATAGATAGGCCTTCTTGAAAATCAATATCTTTAAGCTGACTTTCGATGACGTCTTCTTTAAATAAACGACTGTTATTACTTTCAAGTTTTTGTATTATTTTCCAGGGCAACATAACTAAATATTAAGACTCACCTAGTCAAAATCTGCAAGTTGTTTCAAGCGCATTATTTCTTGTGCTTTTGATTCCATATGAGAGATCATTTGTTTAGTAATTGGCATTCTTTCACCATCACAAATATTGGCATGAAATTTTTCAGAAAAATCATAAGCAAAATTTACCATATGTTTAACAGTTCCTAGAGGGTCTTCAACAGTATTAAGGTCAGCAGCAATAATTATTGCAAAAGTTTTTGTATCTTCCTCAAAGGTTCCCGGATTTAAGGCATTAGCAATTCTAAAAACTTCTTTTTCATTCTCTCCTCTAAAGGAGAAAAAACCATGAGCTAACTTCGCTTTAGAATTAGCCATAAATCCATATATCTGATCTATATCGAAAGATGATTTATCTACAGAAATTAAATTTAATATTGCCAGTTCCTGATCAACGATATCCTTATGTTCCTCAAAGTTAAATGCTTGCTGGGATCGAAGCTCAGGATCATCCATATCTTTGATTTCAAAAGAATCAGATACAGGTTCAATTTTTACTTTTAATTCTCCAGCATTAGATATTTTTCTTATAAATAAAAAGGCAATTACTAAAAAGATTAATACAGAGAGGCCTATCAAATATATGTCAGTATTACTCTGCATCTATACCTCTGCAAATTCTAAGGCCTGTTTAACATCAACAGATACCATTCTAGAAACTCCAGCTTCTTGCATTGTTACACCCATGAGATGATCACTTTTTTCCATAGAAACTTTATTGTGAGTAATAAATATGAATTGGACTGTCTTTGACATTTCTTCAACCATATTAATAAATCTTAATGTGTTTAAATCATCTAATGGAGCATCAACCTCGTCTAAAATGCAAAAGGGAGCTGGATTAAGTTCAAAGATTGCAAATACCAAAGCTAAGGCTGTTAAGGCTTTCTCTCCCCCAGAAAGTTGAGAGATAGATGAATTTTTCTTACCAGGAGGTCTTGCCATAATAACAACTCCCGCATTTAATGAATCATCTTCAGTTAAAGCAAGTTCTGCAAATCCTCCTCCAAATAATTTACTAAATACCTCTTTCATCCGAAGATTGATTGAATTAAAACTGTCTTCAAACCTTGTTTTGGTTTCTGAATCAATGGTTTTAATTGCACCTGAAAGCTTATCCATTGCTTCTGTAAGATCATTATATTGAATATCTAACTCTTCTTTCCTTTTTGACTCTTCAGCAATTTCTTCAGGAGCTGCAAGATTTATAGCACCTAGTCTAATAATTTTTGACTGGATATCTGCAAGCCTGTCTTGAAGTGAATTAATTGCCATGGATTCATATTTTGAAAAATCAATATCATTGATATCTATTCCAGACTCTTTAATTTTAGCGTTTGCATTATCTAAATTAATTTCATAAGTTTTTAAATCTAATCTCACATTGATAACTTTTTCATTAATAGACTTTAGATCAAGCTCAGCAATAGACTTTTTACTTTCCAAATCTCTCAAGCTATCATTGAACTTCGATTGTTTCTGACGAATTTCTGTAAGAATAGATTCTGCATTTGAACTTTTTTCTACAAGATCAGACATTATATTTTGAAGCTCAAGTTTCTTAGAGGAACTTTCCTCAATACTCTTTGATAAATCATTTTGTCTTTCTAGATATTCATCCGGAGAGGCTAAATTAATTGAGCCTAGACTAGCAATATTTTTTTGAATTTCATCCAACGATGACTCTAGTCCACTTAAGTCCATTCCTTGATAATCAGATGGATTAAGTTCTGAGATATTTATTTCGGCTTTTTTTAGAACTTCAGATGCGTTCTGAAGATTGATTTCATAGGTTCGTAAGTCAAGTCTTAAATTATTAGCTTCTTTTTCTAAAGCCCTTAATTCATTTGATACAAATGATTTATTACCATCAAGCTCACGAACTGAATCATCTACTTCTGAAAGTGTTTTTTTGAGAGTCTCTAGCTCTGCATTAACTGATTCTTGCTTTTCAATATACTCTGTTAAGCTTTTTTCGGATTTAACCCTATCCTCTTCTGTTTTCTTGATTAATTCGAGAACTTCATTCTGTCTAAGCAGGTAATCTTCAGTAAATGATTTAGACTGATCAGATGCTATCTTGAGAATACTTATTAAAAGATCTTTAAGTTCTTTTATTTTTTGATTAATGTTTTCTGCATTAGAGCCAAAGCTTTTTAATAACTCAGTAATAGTATCCAAAAGATGAATAGCTTTTTCTTTTGGGCTTAGGTGATCATTATTAGACTCTTTCTCTAAAGCATTAGAATAATTGCTCTTGGCCTTATCAAGATCTAATAAATTTTGATTCTCTACTTTAGTTAGATTTTGTAAACTGCCTTCTAATCTGGCTATATTAGCCCCTATTGCGTAACTATTATTTTGCAATTCTTTAACTTTTTCATTAATTGAGGTTTGCTTATCTTTAACGCCATCAATTGCATCTTGCTTAGAATCAAGTTCTAGTTGTTTAGAATTAATTTTTTCTTCTAATGGATTGATGTGTTTGTTAATTTGATCCTTTCTTTCAAGAGCTTCCATAGCTTTAATTATTGAAATATTCAACTTTAGCTCTTGTTCTTTTGGAGTTAAGTCTTTAAAAGTTGATTCTTTTTCTAGTGCTTTTTTATAACTATCTTTAGCTCTCTCAAGTGACTCTAAGTTTGATATTTCTGTTTTAGATACGTTTTGGAGATCTGCCTCATGTTTTGCAATTTCAGCTCCAACACTATAAAAATTCTTTTGCGCATTCTCATAGGCATCTACAACAGATTCATTTTGGGTTCTATATTCATCTATTTGGGATTGCTTGGTATCAGCTTCGGCTTGTTTTATTTTTAAATCTCTATTTAAACCATCAAGATTTTTTTGAAGTTGATCCCTATTTTTTTTAGCTTCTATTGAAAATAGCACAGCTGTATCTATTTGATTTTGAGACTCTTCTTTTTTAAGAGTATTGTATTTTTCTGCTGCGTTTGCTTGATTTTCAAGCCTTCTAATTAATCTTTCTATTTCATCTTTTATATCCTTGACCCTAGAAAGGTTATCTTTTGTTTTTTTAATTCTTCTTTCTGTTTCCCTTCTTCTTTCTCTATATTTCGATACACCAGCAGCTTCTTCGATATGAGTTCTTAGCTCTTCTGGCTTAGCACTTACAAGCTTACTAACCATGCCTTGTTCAATAATTGCATAAGAACTTGGTCCGAGTCCTGTTCCAAGGAAAATGTCCTGAACATCCTTTCTTCTGCATTTTGTATTATTTATAAAGTAGTCTGATTGAGCATCTCTTGTCATAACTCTTTTAATAGATATTTCATTATAAGAAACGTATTCACCACCAATCTTTCCACTAGAGTTATCAAATAGAAGCTCAATACTACATTGGCCAGAAGCCTTTCTATTTTCTGAACCATTGAAGATGACGTCTACCATAGACTCCCCTCTAAGATTTTTTGCAGAGAGCTCACCTAATACCCATCTAACTGCATCAATAACATTAGACTTACCGCAACCATTAGGTCCAACAACACCAACTAAATTGGTAGGAAAGGATATTTTCGTTGGATCAACGAAACTTTTAAAACCCGCTAGTTTTATGTGTTTAAGCTGCATTTTTAAGAGTTATTTTCTTGTTAATATATTAAACTATTGTTACTTTTTTAACCATTCATTTAAGCCAATTTTATACCTATTTATAGGGCTATTTTGGTCAAATAATATTGAGGTTTCTGCACTATAACTTTTGGAAAAATCATTACATTTTAGTAAAACTTTCATATCAACAGTTTCCTGATTTAAATACGCTGATGCGAGATCAAACCCGGGTATTGATGAATTATTATTACTTAAAGTTACTGGTAAGAAATTAATAAAGTCTAGTTTGGCAATAGGTATATTTGGTCCATTCATAATGAATAACTCAATCATTCCATTAACATTTTTGCATTCGCTTGGTTGTTCAAATTCTACTATTAATTTTGAATTCGCAAATGCTGGAAACTTGCTGTCCCTTAAATCTGTATATAGGCTATAGAAAATAAATTTTTCTTCTGGAGAATTAAAGTATTGTTCCGAATAAGATATCAAACTTTCAGCAGCCTGAAATTTTTTTGAGGATATAGCTTGAGTGATATATGCCTGCATCCAATTAATCTTTTTATTATCTTCAATGGTTTCTTCAAATGAATTAATGACTTCTGATGAAATGAGTTGATCCTCATCAATGTATGAAAGAATTTCATCATTAAAGGCTTGCTCTTGAAGTGTTCCTAAAAAAGAGAATTTGCCTACAAACACGAATAGGCAAATTAAGACAACTATTAAGGAAAATCCAAATACATATCCTTTGTTAGATGTTTTTTGTGAGAGTATGTAAGCAATGACTGGTAATAAAGCAAATACTGATAACAAATAGATATATATCATCTAACTTTTTCTTCTAAATAGAAAAACTAATAAGCAAAGTGTTAAGAATACAACAGGTGTTATCCATAAAAAATATGTGCTTTCATTAAAACCAGGGTTATATAGAACATCATTACCGAACCTAAATGATAAGAAATCCTTAATCTCTCTATCTGTTTTACCTTCTTTAATTAATTCAATAATTTTTTGTTTGATGTCCTCTGAAACCGGAGCATTAGAGCTTGCAAGAGAGCCACTTGTACATTTAGGACACCTAACTTCTTTTATTAGGCTATAGAACCTCTTTTCATCCTCTAATGATTCGAATTCGTAAAGTGAATTTGCATGTATCATAGATGAAACTATTAACAGTAAATAAAAAGAGTTCTTAATCATTATTAAAAATATCCTCTTTATTTATTATTGGAATGAAAACATCATTCCAGATCATCTTATTAACTTCACCTCGATAGTGAACAATTATTTTTCCATTATGAAGAAGAAAAGTTTCAGGTGCTCCAGTTACACCCATATCCAAAGCAAGTCTTCCTTTTAAGTCATGAATTATAAATCTATATGGATCACCAAACTTATTAATCCAATTTAATGCATCCTCCTTATCGTCTTTATAATTAAGGCCAACAATTGGTATATTTTGGTCTGAAAGCTTTTGAAGAAACCCATGCTCAACTCTACAAGTAATGCACCAACTTGCCCAAACGTTTATTAAATAGCTGCCCTCAAGATCTAAATGAGTGAAACGTTGGTCTTCATATAAGTCATTTATTTCAAACTTAGGCATATCAATTACTCGAAAATCAGCTCCAGGATAGTAATCATCATCGTTGATATATAAATAGAAAAATGAGAAGAACATTATCGGCATTAAAATTAATATAAGTCTTAGAAAGATATTCATTCTTTACTCCTTACCAAGGATAATGCGAGCATAGAACCACCTAACGCCATCATGATTGCAGAAAACCATATCCATCTTATGAAGTAATTAAATTGAATATTTACTATCCAACTTCCATCATCAAGCTGATCTCCAATGGTCATATATATATCTTTCAATGGGGTTAAATGGATTGCTGTTTCAGTTGTGACTTGACCTCTAGCAAAGTATTTTCTTTTTTCTGGACTTAATTCTATATTTTTTCCATCTGGCCCAGTAAGCAAGAAAGATGCTCTAACAGAATCATAATTAGATCTTTTTATTAGTCTAAGGTCATCGAAGGTAATCTTATAATCTCTATACATATCACTTTCATTCATTTTTATGTTTAAGGCTCTTTCGGTACTTAATTCACTATTTAACGCAATTGATATCACAAGAATACCAAGCCCTAAATGAGCAATAATGCTAAAAGGATTAGAATATTTATTATTTAGAAAATAATCTTTAACGACTATTAAATACCTAAATATAATTAAAGAGCCAGTAAATATTGAAATTAATATCCATAGATCTGTAATTAGTAATAAATAATATGTTGCAAAAGTAGATGCTATCGACAAAATTACAGAAATAAACATTGGGGTGACAAAGAATGATTTTTTGAATCCCCTTTGCCATTTCGAATCAATAGAAAAGAATAAGAATAAACATGCAAGAATTGTAGTTGGGATATAAATTGCATTATAAAAAGGAGCTCCAACACTAATCTTTTGCTCATAAAGAAATTCATAGATTAAAGGATATAAAATTCCAAGCATTGTTGAAAATATTAATGTTCCGAAAATAATATTATTTATAGATATGAATGATTCTTTTGATAAAGCAGCTATCGTTTTATTAGATGACAGTATTGGAAGTCTAAAAGAAAATAATATCATTGAAGTAACTATCAAAAAGCCAGTGAAGCCAAGTAAATACAGACCTCTTTCAGGATCATTTGCAAAAGAGTGAACACTATCTATGATCCCGGATCTAACAATAAATGCTCCAAAGAGGCTTAATGAAAAAACTATAATAGATAATAAGATTGTCCATATCCTTAATAGAGATGATTTAGAAGAAACTCTAAGAGAATGAATAAAAGCTGTAGCAGCCAACCAAGGCATTAAGGCAACATTTTCTACAGGATCCCAAAACCAATACCCTCCCCAACCAAGTTCATAATAAGCCCACCAACTTCCAAGAGAAATCCCAATTGTAAGAAATACCCATGATACAACTGACCAAGATCTTACAAGATTTTCCCATTTAATTGAGGAGTCACCTGTGATTAAAAAAGCAATAGCATGTGAAAAAGCTATAACAAAGCCTACATAGCCCAGATATAGGATTGGAGGATGAATCGCCAAAGCAGGATCTTGAAGAACAGGGTTTATATCTGCCCCATTAAAAGGTGCTATAGGTAAAATTGTCTCAAACGGGTTAGAAGTTAATAACAAAAATAATAAAAAACCAACAGCAATGATTGAGATAATTCCTATACTTTTTGCTTTAAGTGGCTGTGAGTTACTGACAAAGGAATTGTATACAGCTCCCCATAAACCCAAGAATACAATCCAAAGAAACATGGAGCCTTCATGCGCACTCCATATAGATGATATTTTATAAAATAGGGGTAGATTAGTATTTGAATGCTGAGCAATATACAAAACGTTAAAATTATCATTAGCTGCAAGCCACACATATATCACAAATGACGAGATTAAAAGAAAAAATCCATGCGAGTAAATTCTAGAAATTAGATTAACTGCAAAAATATCTTTTGCATTTAAGATAAAAGAGAATAGGAAACATAGTAAAAATAAACCTGTTGAAAGAATGGATAGAAAATGAGCTATTTCAATTAACATTTAATCTGTAAGCTCAATATTTGGTGGCATATAATTCTCATCATGCTTGGCTAAAACTTCTTCTGCTAAAAGCATATCACCCTCTAAGTAACCAAGAACAACAACACCACTTCCCTCTTTAAATAAATCAGGAACAATGCCGTTAAACTCAACTAAAATTGATTCTTTATAGTCAGTAATTTCAAATAGAATATTAGTTTTTTCTCTTACCACAGAGCCCTCAAGAACCATTCCTCCAACCTTAATTCTTTTATTTTCAGGTATGCTATTTTCATTAATTTCTGAAGGAGTGAAAAAGAAGTCTAAATTTGAATCAAGTGCTTTTATTATCAAAAAAGAGCCCATAGCTGAAGATAATAGAATTAAAAAAACAATTGAAAGCCTTCTTTTTCTAATTGGATTCATTTTATTTTTTGACTTATTTTTTTAATTTTGTATTTATAAACAATAAATGTTGCCGCTATAGTTACCGAAACTATTGCAACAACAAGCCAGACATAAAGTCCATGGCTCTGACCATTTTGGCTTTGCATTACTATGGCTTCAGAAAACGTATCAAAGGCGAAATCAAACATAATCTTTCAACCATGATTTATTCTTTTCTCTAATTAAAATTTGAAGTTTTGATGAAAGAATAACGAGACAAATAACTATTCCAGTAAATCCTATTATTGATCCAAAAAGTGGGTATAGCATAGAAGGATCTATTGCTGGTTTTTCAGTAATAGTAATTGATGCAGACTGATGAAGAGTACTCCACCACTCTACCGACATTTTAATTATGGGTATATTAACTGATCCTACCAATACCAAGACAGCTAAGAATTTATCAGCTTTATCATAATTAGTGAATGAATCATGAAGGGATATTAAACCAAGATACATAATAAATAGTATTAAGGTTGATACTATTCTTGCATCCCAGGCCCACCAAGTTCCCCATGTAGGAATACCCCAAATAGAGCCAGAAACTAAGGCTATAAAAGTTGTGATAGCTCCAATAGGTGCAATCGACTTAATTAAATATGCAGAAAGTTTAACTTTCCAAACTAAAAAAATTACACTTGCGAATGCCATACCTGCATAAAGGGACTGGGAAATGAACGAAGCAGGAACATGTAAATAAATAATTCTATAGGAGTTACCTTGAACAAAATCTTCTGGTGTTAGAAATAAACCCCAAAAAATTGAAGAAATATATATAAATAAAGAGATAAATAAGATGTAAGGATATGCCCTTGAGACTTGATAAAGATAGGTCTTAGGCGAAGCGAATTGATGTATAAACTTTTTTATCACAATGTATGGTGCAGTTAAGCCAAAAATTATTCTAAATGAGCTCTAATAATAAAAGAAATAATTAGTGGAATTATGAATATTATAAGCGATAAGATGCCTAAAAGTAGACCAAGAAAACCAAAATAATTTAACCCAAGATTTATAGCTATTACCACCTTCCCAAGCACTACAAGTAATGGAAGCACTAGAGGCATGGTTATAAGTGTTCCAAGGACTGACCCCTTAGTAAGACTTAATGCATTACCAAAACTAAATACATTCAAAAAGATATATGAAGTGATCATAAGTACAGGCAAAACATATAAAGCTAAATCTAAAGATCCTGTAATTCCAAATCCATAAAAAGAACCAATAAGTGAGACTGGCACTCCAATAAGAATCCAATAAATAAATATTTTTAAACTAATAACAAAGGATAGGGTCTCGTCATTTATTGCGAGTTGCTCTAGAGTGCCATCATTATAATCTTCTAAAAAAATATCTTCAGTTGCTAACATCATGACCAACATAACCGCAATCCATAAAACAGAAAAAAAAGCTTGATCAAGATCTTTGTTTAAAAATTCAACTGTTAAAGGAAAAGCCGTCATGATCAAAACAAATACTAATATTGGGCCAACCCAGCCTCTGGATTTTTTTCTAAGTTTTAGAAGTTCGAAATATAGTATTTTCATAAACTATTCTTAATTTAAGTTAAGCACTTCTGCATTAATATCTAGGGATATGTGAGAAGAATAAATAATAGATTTTCCATTTATAATTTCGTCTGCTACAAATGAACACAATATATCTTGTGATTTTTTATCAAGTCCAACACAAGGTTCATCTAAAACAATCAATTCTGCATCATTTAAAAAAACTCTTAAGAGAGCCAATTTCTTTTGTTGCCCAAAAGATAAGCTTGCAACCATTACATCTAAGCTACTTTTGAGGTCAAGATCATTTAAGTGCTTATCCAATCTAGGGTCAGAATCTATGCCATGTAATACTAAGTTATCTTCTACCGTAAGATACTGTTTTAAGGCGTTTTTATGACCTAAAAAACAAATACTTTTTTCAGAGAATACTTCAATTGATCCCCTTGTTGGTTTTGATATTCCTATAATTATTTTTAATAAAGTTGTCTTACCAGAACCGTTAGCTCCTTGAATATGAATTGCAGAACCTGTGCTTACATCAAAAGAAATATTCTGAAAAAGCTTTTTCTCATTTATTTTATAACTCAGATTTAAGGCACTAACTATTTGTTTCATTTTTAATCTAATTTAAGATTCTTTGTTCTTATTATAAGAGCAGGTAAAGTTTTTTGTGGATCTATTCTAGAATAAAGTCTTTTTGAAATTTCTGTAAATTGAAAAGAATCAAACATACCTACCCCACCAACAGAGAAATATAATCGTTTAGTAAAATAAATACCTTGTTCTAAATCTGGAATACTTCTTACTAAGGTGCTTACTTTTTTAAGATTTTGAATAATATTTTTTCTAGTCAAACTATATTCAAACCATCCCCATGTTGATAAGCCTATTAAAGAAATTTTCTTTAGCGACTCTTTAGCTTCTTGATTTGGAAACGACGAAGGTGGCAAGAGAACAATTAATTCACCCTTCGAGCTTGTTATCAATTCATCTAATTGATCTTTATAGGAAGTATCAGGATTAAAATTTGAAGCAACAAACTCTTCAAATTTATTATTGACTGGTAATTTAATACCCTTGAGTCGAGACTTTGAGCCAAGAACTATAAAAGTAACTAATTCTTGGCTCAAAATTAACTTAAATCTTAGCTAAAGCTTGCTCGTAGTCTGCAATAATGTCATCAACATGTTCTAGGCCTATTGATAATCTAACAAAACCAGGAGTAATTCCTGCAGCTAGAAGCTCTTCTTCATTTAACTGACTATGAGTTGTACTTCCAGGATGAATAGCTAAACTTCTTGAATCACCTATATTGGCAACGTGATAGACCATTTCTAAGGCATTAATGAAATTTTTACCGGCTTCTATTCCACCTTTTATTTCAAATCCCATTAGACCGCCATTTCCCTTAGTTAGGTACTTTTCTGCTCTTTCTTTTAAATAGCCATCCATATGTGATGGATATATAACTCTCTCAACTGAATCATGATCAGCAAGATATTGAGCTATCTTTTCAGCATTGCTTGTATGCTCTCTCATTCTTAGGGCTAATGTCTCTAGTCCTTGAATAAACATAAATGCATTAAACGGACTCATAGCCGCACCCATATCTCTTAAGATTGTAGTTCTGGCTTTAAGAATATATGCAATTGGTCCAAGTGGCTTTACGGCCTCTGTCCATATTGCTCCTCCGTATGATGGGTCTGGTGTATTTAGTGCAGGTTGTCTTTCTGGAAATGCTTCCCAATCAAAATTTCCACTATCAACAATAATTCCACCGATAGATGTTCCATGACCACCAATAAATTTAGTAGTTGAATGAATTAACACAGCAGCACCATGATCAAACGGCTTACAAATAACAGGAGCAGCAGTGTTATCAACGATAAGTGGAATACCTAAAGGTCTTCCTATTTCAGCAACTTCTGAAATTGGAAAAACTTCAAAACTAGGGTTAGGTAAAACCTCGCCGTAGTAAGCTCTTGTTTTATCATCAGTAGCATTTGCAAAATTTTGAGGATCAGATGGATCAACGAAACGCACATCAATACCCATATCAGACATAACATTTTTAAACTGATTATAAGTACCGCCATAAAGATGGGAGGATGCAACAATATTATCTCCATTTTTTGCTAAATTTTGAATGGCATAGGCTGATGCTGCTTGACCAGAAGCTACTGCTAATGCTCCAACACCACCTTCTAAAGCTGCAATTCTATCTTCTAGAACTGCGCATGTTGGATTCATGATTCTTGAATAAATATTTCCTAATTCAGATAAAGAAAATAGATTTGCAGCATGATCGCAATCATCAAACTGGAAACTTGATGTTTGATGAATTGGGACAGCTACAGAATTTGTATTGTCGTCTTTTCTCCATCCCGCATGAAGACCTATTGTTTCGGGGTTTGTGTATGTTTTACTCATAGTATTCCTATTTAAAGATTAAAAAAATCAACGAGAGAAGTACTAAATTCTCTTTAGCCTATTTAGAACGCCGGCAAGCTGATGTCAAAATGGCGTAGATTTATTATATTTTAATAGATTTAAATAACAACTCTTAAGGAACTATTTACTAGCATGTTTGTTGTAAATAACTATAATTATGTTTGTTTATTGAGGAAAAATAATGGCAAAAAAATACAATAATTTTAGAGTTGGCGGTTCGCCAAGCAACGTTAATGAAGACTATGCGGTATGGACCAATGATTTACTTAAAAGAATCATTGCTAGTAAGACTGTTATTCAGCCTGGCAAATCAACTCATGGTCATAAACTTATAGATTCAGATGTTGTATATGTTATTACTAACGGTCGTGGAATTATGGAAGTAATTGAGTATATGAATTCTGATGAAGGACATGGCTCTGATCCATCTTATGGGGTTGAGCATAAAGATTCATATGAACTGACTTCTGGCGACGTGATATTAGTTGAATCAGGTGATTATGCAAAAGTGATAAATGCATCTGAGCATGATCAATTGACCTATTTAAGAGTCTTCGATAGAGGTGGCTGGAGAACTTAGTCGACCTAAAACAATTCATGAAAGATAAGCTAGGGGTTTTCTTCTCAGGACTTTGTGTTGTGCATTGCCTTATATTTACTTTCATCATTTGGGGCGGTGTCGGCACAATTAACTTCTATAAAACTTCAGAACAATTTATTCATCCAATTCTTTTAGTACTTGTCATATTAATTGGTCTTATAAGCTTCCCTACTGCATATAGAAATCATAGAAAGCCACTACCATTGATTATGGGAATTACTGGAATGATAGGCTTGTTTACAGCCTTATTTTTAAGTACTTTTTTTGAAATAATACTAACTTTATTTTTTGGTACTCTTTTGATAGCAGCCCATCTTTGGAATCACAGATTACAAAACTAATCTAAATTTATTCTTGCTACCATTGGAAAATGGTCGGATACTCCCTTTCCAGTCTTTCCATCAAATCTGTAAGGTTTTCCAGTATCTTTATAAGTATTAAACTTAGTCTTATGTACATTGATGCTTTGTTTATCAAAGGATATCTCTCTGTCTCTTGATATAAGAATAGAATCTAAATAATCCCATGACTTACGATAATTGTAGAAAAAAGTGCCCTTACAGCCCTTACAGGCCTCTCTATGGGCAACATACCAGTGATCCTCTTGGCTTTTATAGACACCCTTCTCATCGTCATCCTTAGAACTTACATTAAAGTCTCCTAACGCAATAGATGGATAAGAATGGGACTTGCTAAGTTTTTTTAATAAATCAAAAGATTCTAATCTCATCTCAAGATCATTAAAATTTGAAGGAAAATGAACGTTGTAAATTTTAACCAACTTTTCTTCGAACATGATAGTTATCTCAAATATTGGCCTTGTGTCTTTAGTCTCATACTTTGGTGAAAACTTTACATAATGTAACTTAGGCTTATTTATTTTGAACTTTGAAATAAATGCAGTATCAATTCCCCTATCATCAGTTGATTCTAATAAGCTGTAATCGATATATCCGTATGGCCTGAGAAGCTCAAATAACTGTCCCAATATATTCATATTTTCAATTTCTTGAAGCGCAACAATATCAGCACCTTTGCCTTCATAAGAAATAATACTTTGTGCTAAATTTTTAAGTTTTATTTCCTTAGTTTTTATATTCCAATCTAAATATAAACACTCCATTCTCCAGGCTTTCACATTAATGTTATTACAAGAATCTCTGTGCTCAAAAGATTGTTTTTGTTCGATTGGTAAATATGCTTTATCGTCTTTATCAACATCATCAAGCGTATCAAAAAGATTTTGAGCATTAAAATTCATAATGCTAAATGAGTCAGAGTAAAGATTGGGTATTAAAAGGAAAAAGGTTAAAGGAACTATAAACTTATATGTCATTTATTTTTAAACGTATTTCAAAAGGTAGCTCACCATCAATTTTATTATTAGCTTTATAGTTTAAAAGATTGTTTTGCCTTTGATCATCAAAAGGAACTACTTTTCTAGCATTCATATCTATATGTCCTAAGACTGTCTCAAAGACTGCAGCTAATTCATCCTTTTCATTCAATAAAATGCCTACAAAATGTAAAAGCTTTCTATTAACATTATGCAGATGAAATGAGGGATAAATATTATCTCCGAGTCTAAATTCTTTTAAGTATCTAATACTATCTTCAAGAGTAAAGGTTGAAAAGCCACTTTGCATATACTCTGGAGTAAAGTCTAAATCTTCTACATACATGTCTGTATATACGCTATCGAACATTCTGTAATAGTAATTAACATTCATGTGTAAATTATGGTCACACATATCTTGAGTAACAATTATTGGATCAGTTTTATAAGGGAGATGAAACATAAAGCGTAGTATGAAGTAAAAAAAAAGCCCAGTAAACTGAGCTTTTTTAAATATATCTAATTTCTTAGAATTTTGCTCCGAACTGGACACCATAAGTTCTTGGGTCAGTAAATGATCCAAGTAATGAGCCACCGCCAACATTACTAGATTCACGCAATCCCTGTAAATGCTGTTTATCTCTAATATTCTTCATATAAAGACCTGCATACCAATTATCGCTATTAGGTGTATATCTTACTAATAGGTCCCATGTGTCGCGTTCATCTAATTTCATTCTTTCCATATTAAATATATTCATATCCATTTCACCTACATATCTATATGAAAGCCTGGCAGATGTCATTCCGTTGTTTGAATTGAAATCTTGAGTTAAAGACATTCCATAAGTTTCCTCAGGAGATGCAGGAAGACTATTCCCTTTTACGTTCTGTGCTATGCCCGGGATGCCTCCACAACCTGCAGTGTATATAGCTGGTACAGAGCAATTATAACCAGCAGATTTATACCAAACTGTACCGTCGTTCATAGTACCAGCTGTAATTAAACCCCTGAAAGGAGGAACTTGACCCGCTCCAAGTATTCCAGTAGCTCCTGTAGGATTAAGATAATCTATAATCATAGTATCTGATACGACTTCTTGCTCAAGGAATAACCAATTCATTTCAAGTTTTGTAGTTTCAGATAAGAAAACCAACATATTGCCTTCAAAACCTTTAAATTCTGCATCTACATTTCTATTTTCTGTTGAAGTGTTGACAACTGCAGCAATAAGAAAGCCATCATTTTGAGCATTAAATATGTTCATGTTAAGGAGCATAGCACCATCTAATAAAATGCTTTTTAAACCAAAGTCTAAGACAGCAGCTTCTTCTGGATCATATGTTGAAGGGTTATCACCAGCATTAACACCACCAGCTTTTGTAGCTGTTGTATAACTACCATATACCATTACATCATCAGACAGGTTATGTTGAAGTGCTAATTTGTAAGAGAATGAATCATCAGTAACAGTAGTAACATCTACAAATGGAAGAGTATCTCTGTTATCAACAAGCCAACCACCTGCCATCATCCAAGCTTGAGCACCAGTATCACTATATAGCCATGATGTAGTTTCATCATCCTGATAACGTGCGCCTATAGTTAATTTAGTATCCTCTGATAAATCAAAATATGTTTCTCCATATAGAGCGCTAGATTCACTTGTTACATTCTGATCATTAATAATACCGCCTAATTCCCATGGTATTACAAAATCTGGATATGCAGCCTGTTTAGCTGTTTGAGTTCCATAATCTACTAGTCCAGCAAGATTACATGTAGGTGATCCACCTTGACATGCAAGAGCATTAGGAACAAGAGCTAACCAAGTTAACATATCTTGATAAAAGGCTACACCAGCCTTGCCACTCCAGTCATTTTCAGTTAACCCTCTAACTACATTACTATATGGATGGTTTCCAAAACTAGTCATAAATTGAGAACCGGCTGTTTGAACAATGTATACATTGTCATTTCTATTTTTTATTGTGTAAGCTCCAAGCGTATAGTTAAATGGGCCATCAAAGTCTGAGACTAAATTAATTTCCATTTGTGTTCCGTTAAAAGCCACATCAGAAAAGTCATAGATTCTCTCTGAATTGACATTTTCACAAAATTGTCTTTCACCACCGAAGCAAAGGTTGCCTGAAACTGGGGGCAAAGGAAGACTATACCCTGATCCAAGAAATGGATTTGAAGAATAGGATAAATCTTGATCTCCACTCTGATGAAAATCTCTAGTTTCATAAGAAACTTTAGCAGTCAAAAGTAAATCATCACTTAATTCATGATTAATCTGAAGATTTGCTACAGTTTGTTTTTGATAATGAGTTGGTTCTCTATTTAGACCAACTAGACTAAAATCACCTGATGGGATTGATCCAGCGAAATCATTGACAACACGATCTGGGTGCAAATGAGCAAGAAAAGCAAATACTCCAGAAAAATGACCACGAGAATCTGCAGCTACGTTCATACCACCTCTTTCGAATGGACTACAACCAAAGAATAAGCTTTGAGAACAAAATGAAACTTCCTCCTGAAATCTATTATCTTCACTTTTTTGATCTGAGTATGTAAATTGGACCTGAGTAACGATCTGAAATATCCCAGTCTACCGATAATCTAACTGCCATATCATCTCTATCATCAAAATCATTTCCAGTTACTGTGTTATTGACCATGCCGCCTCTTGTATTAGACATTACAGCAAGTCTAGTTCTTACAGAATCAGACACAGGCATGTTTACAACTATCTTGGTCGTATTTCTGTCAAAATTACCTCTTTGAAGACTTACTTTACCTTCAAGTTCAGATGTTGGTCTTGCTGTAACTAGGTTTATGACACCATTTGCTGCGTTTCTTCCAAAAAGAGTTCCCTGAGGACCTTTTAGAACCTCAACTCTTTCTAAATCAAAAAATCCAGTATCAGCTAAAACACTATCATTAACACTATGACCGTTAACTGAAGTTACAACCGAAGCAATAACACCAGCACCAATACCAAATGAACCCATACCTCTTATTGTCCAAGCAGAGCCAGAACCAATACCTTTAGCTGTTTCAAGACCTGGCATAACCTCAGCAAGATCAGAGACATCATAAACTTGATTAATATCTAGCGATTCTGAAGTTAGTGCTTCAATTGAAAGCGCTAAGTCCTGAGTAGATTCAGCTTTCTTTGTTGCTGTAACTACAACTTCTTCAACTTCTTGAGAAGTAACGGCAAACGATAAAAAAACTATTGGTAATAGAAATAAATTTTTTAGAGACAATTTAAATGTCGACATAGAATTCCCCTTTAATGTCAGATTAATATGAGTACATTATGCCAATTAAGGCATAAATTTCCTATATATTGAGTACAAATTTTATATATAAAAAATGTAAGTTTTTGAGTAATGATATTTTAAATAAAAAAAGGCTGGATAAACCAGCCTTTTTATTTAAGTTTCTTTTTTAGAAAGTTGTTCCAAAAGTTAAACCATAAGTTCTAGGATCAGTATATGTTAAGAACTGACCTCCACCTTGAAGTGCACTAGAAGCAGCCATGCCTCCTATAAATTGATCATCAGCAAGGTTTTTTCCTTCTAAGGCTATGTACCAATCAGCATCATTTGGTTGATATGTTACTCTCATATCCCAGAACTTCTGCTCACCTGCAGAGGATCTTATTGAGTTGTATACATCGCCAAATCTCTTAGCTTGGAATCTATGAGTCAGTCTGAAAGATGTTATTGCCGTTATCTGAAATCATATCTTTATTAAGAGCCATACTATATGAAAGCTCAGGTGAGTTAGGTAACTCATTGCCTGAAACATCCGTTGGGACTCCTAAAGCAGCTGCAGGACAAGGAACTCCACCAGCTGGATTAAACGGTGCTCCACATAGACTACCAGCAGACTTAAATAAGGGTCCTTTATCAGTTAATACATATCTAACAATTCCTTGAGGATCTGCATTGACTCCAACACGACTCAATTGACTGAAGCATTAAAAGGATTTAATGGATTGACTAGACTAAAAGTGCCAATCTCACTTTGTACAGCAAGCCAGTTGAAATCAAATCTTACAGTTTCACTTAGAAACACAATCATGTTTCCTTCAAAACCTTTAACTTCAACATCAACGTTATTATTTTTTGATCCAGCATCAACAATGGATGAAATTAACATTCCTTTTGTATCGTTTAAAAATAATGAAGCATTAAATAACATAGCACCATCTAAGAGGATGCTTTTTGTTCCCATTTCAAAAACACCAGTTTCTTCTGGAGCATAAGGATCAGGAGTACCGGTTGAATTTGGGTTATTACCACCAGCTTTTGTAGCTGTTGTATAACTTGCATAAATCATTTGGTTGTCAGCTAAATCATGTTGAAGAGCAACCTTATAGGCTAAAGCATCGTCTGTTTCAGTAACTTGTGTTGGATAAAATCCATATTCACCCGTTAATTTTTGAGACAGCGGATATTTAGGGCAACTAAAGAACGTTAGACATGAAGCAACACTGTCTTTAACAGTATCGTCGTTATATCTTAGTCCAAGAGTCAACTTAGTAACGTCTGAAAGATCGATATACATTTCACCAAATGCAGCAAAAGACTTACTTCTAACATGGTCTTCGTTTATAAAACCTTGAATATTAGTAGGTACTTCGTATTTAGGTTGGCCTAATAGAGCAAATATTCCTGGAGGAGCTAAAGATGCTGGAGCACCTAAAACCATTGCTAAGAAGAAGTCAGTACCACCGTAACCGGTTAAAGCACCATTAAATACTGGGACATTATAAGGATGTTTAACAGCAGCAGCTATCATATTCCATGAAGCTGTTTGCACTTGGTATTGGTTGTTATTTCTTGATCGAATGTATAAACTCCTGCTGTAAAGTTTACAGGGCCATCATAGTCAGAAATTATTGAAATTTCAGCTTGTTGTGTATCAGTTACAACAGTAGCAAATTCATAAGTTCTATCTGTATCAATTGTTTCACAAAAATTAATACCGCCTGTATTACCAAAACAACCAGTCCAAGACATTGGAATTGGTAGTGAAGGAATAAGTCCTGGGAATGGCTAACAGAAACAGAGTAATCATTATCATTCATATGCTGATAATCTCTCGTTGCATAAGAGTATTTAGCAGTTAAGCTTAAATAATCGTTAAGTTGAGTATCAAATTGTAACGTACTCATTTCAGCAACCTGTTTATGTATAGGGATTCTATTCACGTTTGCTGTTCTGAACCCGACAGGAACAATAGCACCGTCATAGTGTTCTTATCAGCCGTATTATTTAGGGCACCAATAAGATTAAATAGAGCAGCTGTACTTCCTCTTGAGTCTGGTGGTGTATTCAGTGAGCCTCTTGTTAATGGATTACAACCCAATACTACATGAGGTTCACAAAGAGATGTTCCTACATTTGATCTGTTATCGTCACCCTCATACATTTCGTATGTAAATTGAAGAGTAGAATCATCACCGATATCTGCATCTAGAGAAAATCTAACACCGTATGAATCAATATCATTAAAATCAGTTCCAGTATGAATATTTCTTGACGTACCGTCTCTTGTTTTTGAAGTGATAGCAAGTCTTGATCTAAGACTATCACTTAAAGGTACATTAACAACCATATTGGTAGTATTTGAATTGTAGTTACCCATTTGAACGCTCACAGAACCTTCAAGTTCAGATGTAGGTCTAGCAGTAATCATATTGATTAAACCGGCAACAGCATTTCTTCCAGATAAAGTACCCTGAGGTCCTTTTAAAACTTCAATACGCTCTACATCGAAAAAGCCGATATCAGCAATAGTGGATGAATTGTAGCTATGACCGTTAGAAGCTGTTACTACAGCTCCACAACAGCAGCACCAACACCGTATGAACCAGTTCCTCTAATTGAGTAAGCAGCACCAGAACCTATACCTTTGGCAACTGTTAAGCCAGGAATAACTTCTGCTAAGTCATCAATATTTTCTACCATATTAGCTGCTAAGTCTTCTGAAGTTAAAGCTTCGATAGATAAAGCAAGGTCTTGAATAGACTCAGCTTTTTTAGTCGAAGTTACAACAACTTCTTCAACTTCTTGTGCAATAAGATTTGAAGAAATAAAGAAAAGAAAACCCACACTAGCTAATGTAAATCTAGATAATTTGTTCATATTAAACCCCCCTATTGGCATATTTGAACTTCAATGTACAAAAACTATAGCATTAAATGCCATATATATATAGAAAATGTATATATTAAATAAATAATAGTCCTTGACTTATTTGCTACTAAATCATGAAAAAAATTAACTGTTTTCTTTATACCAAGGATGACACTTAGATAATCTTTTGACCGCAAGATATGAGCCTTTAAATATTCCAAATTGCTCAATTGACTCTATTGCATATTGTGAGCAAGTTGGAGTAAATCTGCATGAGGGAGGAAACAAGGGTGATATGAAGTATCTATAGAATCTTATTGGAAGAATAAACAATTTTCTAAAAAACATTTCAGACTAATTCTAGCTAGGATTTATATTTTCTTTAGTTAAGATCTTCACAGCTTCATCCAAACTCATGCTCTCAGTTTTATCACTGCCAATTCTGCGAATGGATACAGTTCTATCTGATTTTTCCCTTTTTCCTAGGGCCATAATTACTGGAACTTTTGCTGCACTGTGTTCTCTAACTTTATAACTAATCTTTTCATTTCCGAGTATCAGCATGACATCTAATGCCAGCGCTCTTCAATAAGTCGATAACTTCCGAAGCATAATCATCTACGTCTGAGATAATTGTTGCTACTGCAACCTGTCTTGGAGCAAGCCAAAAAGGAAGTTTTCCAGAGTAGTTCTCAATTAAAACACCAATAAATCTCTCAAAAGAACCCAAAACTGCTCTGTGAATCATCACAGGTCTGTGTTTTGAACCATCTTCTCCAACGTATTCTGCATCAAGCCTTTCAGGTAAATTGAAATCTGCCTGGAAAGTTCCACACTGCCACTCTCTTCCAATAGCATCGGTTAAAACAAAATCAAGTTTTGGTCCGTAGAAAGCTCCATCACCCTCTGCCAGTTCATATGGAAGTTCTAATTTATTTATAGCAGACTCAAGAGCACTTTCTGCTTTATCCCATACCTCATCACTACCTACTCTTGTTTCTGGACGAGTTGATAGTTTAATTTCAAATTTATCAAAGCCTAGATCGCTGTAGATTTCGGAGAGTAATTCAATAAATAATCCTGTCTCTGATTCAATTTGTTCTTCGGTACAAAAAATATGACCATCATCTTGAGTAAAGCCTCTTACTCGCATTAACCCATGCATAGTTCCAGAGGCTTCATATCTATGACATGAACCAAACTCTGCGTATCTTAATGGAAGGTCTCTGTAAGACTTAAGTCCTTGATTATATATTTGGACATGACATGGACAATTCATAGGTTTTAATGCATTTGTTCTCTTTTCATTAGCATGCTCTTCATCAATCTCTGTAATAAACATATTTTCTCTATATTTATCCCAATGACCAGATGCTTCCCAAAGTTTTCTATCAACAACTTGAGGAGTATTTATTTCTTTATAAGAGCTTTTTTCTAATTTACTTCTTATAAAATTTTGAAGTAATCTATATATAGTCCAGCCATCCGGATGCCAAAATACCATTCCAGGAGCTTCTTCCTGAAAATGAAATAAATTCATTTCTTTGCCAAGCTTTCTATGATCTCTTTTTTCTGCTTCTTCTATTGTATGAAGATGGGCATTTAAATCTTTTTCGTTTTTCCATGCAGTTCCATAAATTCTTGTTAGCATTTTGTTTTTAGAATCACCTTTCCAATATGCTCCAGCTAATTTTGTTAACTTAAAAGCTCCAATATGTTTCAAATTTGGTAAATGCGGTCCTCTGCATAAATCAACAAATTCAGAGTCATCTTGAGTATAAAGTTGGAAATTATCTTCTTGTTGCGAATCAGATACTATAGATTCTTTATATGACTCACCTTCATTTCTAAATACATTGATTGCTTCTTCTTTTGTATGAAATGATTTTGTTATTGATGAATTACCTGCAATGATTTTTTTCATTTCTTTTTCAATACTTTCTAAGTCTTCAGGTGATATTGGTTTCTTAAATTCAAAGTCATAATAAAAACCATCAGTAATAGTTGGTCCAATAGCTAATTTAGTTCCTGGGTATAGATTTTTTACCGCTCTGGCAAGAACTTGAGCTGTAAGAGTATGCCTCATTATCTCTAAACCTTCGTCTGAGTCGATAGTAATTATAGATACTGAAGAGTCTTCGTTTATAGGATCACTTAAGTCCCTTTGAACACCATTAACAGTTACTGCAATTGCTGCTTTAGCAAGACCAGGCCCAATACTACTAGCCAGGTCTAATCCAGTTGATCCTAAATCTAATTCGCGAATGCTTCCATCTGGTAATGTTATGTTCATATTGTTCCTATTATATAGGTAAATACAAAACTGTATTAGTTGAAAGTATCATTATAAATATTAAAGTTGTAACCATGGGTCCAAGATATATTCTTCCAGTCATATAAAAGAAATACCTATTAAAATAAGGTAAAACAAACATCATAGGTACGATAGCAAATAATAAATTTACACTTAACCAGTTGGTTGTCCAAAAAACTGTGCCTGTTTTAGCAAAAGTTACGTACTGAATAACTATTATTAATAAAAGTCCTAGTGAGTTAGCAAAGCCTGCTATTAACATAGACAACCATTCGGGTTGTCCCTCTATCCTCATTGCTCCATTGACTCTTAATGAATTAGAAAAAAAGAATATAAAGAAAAATGGAGCATACATTGCTAGAACAATTAGTAGTTCTGGCTGAAATATTCTTACTCCCATGAACCAAAATCTATAGTCAACATGGAAAATAAAATAAATTAAGAATAAGAAAGAGTAATAAATGGAAAAAATTAAAAGTGCTAATGCAAAAGTCTTTGCTAGATAATTAATATTAGCTTCAAGACCCCATGAATTTGATGATACGCCATGTTTTTTACCAAATAATTGATAAGAAAGAGTAAATAGAATTAATCCTATAATTCCGTTGAATGAAGCCCACAACATTACAGAGTTATTCATTCTTTGAGGAAAGAACCAAGTTAATTCTCTGCTTGAAGCAGCAACAAATATATTCTTAGCTGCATCAACCATTGGTATATATGAAAGACAGGCTATTAAAGCTCCTAGAAAAAAGATCGACCAAAAAATTATTTTTGATTTTCTATTTTGAACTGGAAGAGGATTTGGAATTTCTTTAATCAGAGAATTAAAAGTTCTTAAAGATAATAAAACTTTCGATAAAGGCAAGAGCATTACCATAGCAGTTATCATAGATATTAATGTCATCAGCTCTTTCCATTGCCATATCTGATTAGAAGAATCTATGCTTGATTTAATATTAAAAACTTTCTCAAAGTATTCTATTTGATTCGATGTAGCTTGGTTGTTGTAGGGCTGAAAAGGATGAATTAACTCTTCGTTATGAATTACTCTTAAAGACCTTTTATCTAGAGAGCCATAGTATTTACCTAACTCAACTTCATCTAAGGCATTTTTACTATTATTAAAACCTGAATTAACTACTCTAATAGATTCAGGAGCAATCTTCATGTTTGATGCATCCCAACCCTTTAGTTCATTCCTAAATGCCCCTTCATCATAGAGAGCATAACTAACTCCAATATTAGACCTAATATCTTTAAGGACATTATCTAAAAGAGTTAAAACATAACCAGATACAAATACTGAATGGAGCATGCTGGGTTCATTATTCTTAATTGCTTTTTTTCCAAAATAGTTAGCTCCTCTAATGGCAGCATTTCCACCCATCGAGTGACCTGTGCTTGCGATCTTATCTGTATCGATATAATTTAAAAATTCTCCTCCATGAGCAAGTTCAACTAAGGCAAACATTCCATATCCTTGAGTTGTTGCAGCTCTTTTACTTGTAGATGAACTTGAAAGACCTTGAGCATATGGGTCAATTAAGGCTACAACCATTCCCCTTCTTGATAGTTCAATAGCGATATTTGATAAAGCTTCTTTTGACCTTTGAAATCCAGGCACAACAACTATAAATGGAGCTTTATTTTTACTAGTCGCAGTATTGGGTTTGTATAAATCGAAGACTAAATGTTGTCCATTTTCTGTTGGAAGCTTTATAGACGTTACTTCAACATTTCCAAAATTAGACTGAATTAAAGATGCAGTAAAGCTACAAAAAATAATAATAAAAATGCACTTTAGTAAAAATTTCATTTGAATATTATAATCCTTACATTCATCAACTGATAATGCCTTCTTAGTTAAATGGATATAACAGATCCCTCCTAAGGATTAGTTGCAGGTTCGATTCCTGCAGAGGGCGCCAGATAAAAAAAGAGCCGGTATAAACCAGCTCATTTTTAATTTATTAGAATAAATTAGTCTTCAAAATCTGCAGCTTGAGAAACATGAACACCGCCATAAGAAGCTGGTGAATAGTGCTGAGTTTTTGCTACCCATTTATTATTTTCTTTTACCCAATTCATAGTAACTCTTGTTCTATAAGGTTTAGAATTTCCTGCTACCTCTGTCATGCCTTCATAGTAAAACCTTACATAAACAACATCGTCAGATAATTGAATGGCTTCAGGATAATGGATATTTAAAGATCCTCCCTGACCAGAATTTGCCCAATCTTCTGCAGATTGCATAACAACTGATTTATGAAAACTTCCATCTGAATTAGTACCATATGTTCCAGACTTACTTTCATAAGAAACTACAGTGTTCCAATCCTCTGCATTTCTTGCTTCAAAATAAACTGCAAGTGATTTCAACACTTCTTTCTCAGCAGACATATGTCCATCAGCAACAACAAAACCCGTTGATAAAATCAATAAACCGCTTAATAAATAATTTTTCATTTAATTCTCCTTTTTAATGTCCCTAAAATTATGCCTATTAATAATACATTAATTTTAAGGTCTATGTTGTTAATGCATTTAAGGAACAAGCCATGTGCAAGAATAATCTTCATCCCATGAGTGAATAGCCCTTCTATGACCAGAGCTTTTTAAATATAAAAATTCTAAAGAAGTGAATTTGAAAATGAGAACAGAAAAATTAACATATCCATCTTCCATGTTTTCTTCATCAATGTCATAGGCAACAGGATTATCTATTTCTTTAGTGGATCCGCCTTTTACTGAGTAACATTTTTGTGATCTTGTAGTTGATCCATGCCAAGCAGATTGAGTTATTTCATCATCATAATGAACTTCTAAAGTTCCCTGTAATTTAATTTGTACTTTTAATTCTGGATCGTAGCCCAACACAGAAGCATTATTATTATCTTTATATTGATTTATTTTTGCAGCTCTATAGTCAGTATGAAAACGAAGAAATCTTTTCTCTAAATTGAACTCTCTTAATACAACCACTCTAGAAGCAATCTTATGACCGTCGATTGAGGATAAAGTTAGTGTATGAAAAAGTGTTTTAGCATTATCAACTGCATCAGATAAAATTTCATCAGCTGTTACTAAAGTATCAGATATATTCTTGTAAGAATCAGGTATCTCTATCGAAGGATTTTTTCTTGTCATGCCTTGGGATTCCAATCAGTTCCAATGTCTGTATCCTTTATCTCAATACCCATGTCTAATAGTTCTTGTCGAATAGCATCAGCCACTTTGTAGTCTTTTTCAGACTTTGCTTTAAGGCGTGATGAAATTAAATCTTCGATCTTTTTTACATCTAAACTTTCTGATAATTCTGATGTAAACCATTTAGAAGTATCATATTCCAATATCCCAAGCACCTTTCCAATAAGTATTAATTTAGACTTAAATAAAGGCTTATCTTGGTCTTTTATCAAAGAGAAATCTTTGATAAGTTTATTTAAATTAGCAATTAGGCCTGGAGAATTTAAATCATCAAAAAGGGGAGCTATGATTTCATTAGCTTCTTGATTATTGTCTTCTGCATTAACACTTTTTAAGTCATCTAAAATTTTATAAAGCTTATCAAGTAATTTCTTAGATTGATGAATAACTTTTTCATTCCAATCCAGACCTTGTCTGTAATGAGATGATAAGAGAGCAAGCCTTATAACTTCACCGTGATAATCTTCAGATAAATCTCTTACTAGAATAATATTACCAATGGACTTAGACATTTTTTCACCATTGACTGTAACGAAACCGTTATGCATCCAATAACTCGCATAAGATTTTGGATTATCTATATCAGCACTAGAACAGCAACTTTGTGCAATTTCATTTTCATGATGAGGGAATGTTAAGTCTCTTCCTCCACCATGGATATCAAAAGGTAGTCCCAGTGTTTTCTCAGACATTGCTGAACATTCTGTATGCCATCCAGGTCTTCCAAATCCCCACGGAGAGTCCCAACCAGGTTGACTTTCATTACTTGGTTTCCAAAGTACAAAATCTGCTGGATCTTTTTTAAAAGGCGCGATGTCAACTCTGCTTCCTGCAATTTGCTCTTCTCTATTTCTTTTTGAAAGCATTCCATAATTAGAATACGAAGGCACATGAAAAAGGACATGACCCTCTTTTTCATAAGCATGTTCCTTTGAGATTAAATCTGTAATCAGATTAATCATTTCAGGTATATATTCGGTAGCCTTAGGTTGAATATCTGGGATCATGACTAAAAGTTTAGACATATCTTCATTATAAATATTAGTATATTTTTCAGTTATTTCTTTAATTGGGACATTCAAGTCACTTGCTGCATCGATAATCTTATCGTCTATATCAGTTATATTAGAAACATAAGTAACTTTTGGGTATGAATGTCTTATAACTCTTACAAGAGTGTCAAATACAACAGCCATCCTTGCATTACCAATGTGGGCATAGTTATAAACGGTTGGTCCACATGCATATATTTTTATATGGGATGGATCCAAAGGATGAAAATCCTCTTTATTTCCGGAAAGAGTATTAAATATTTTTAAAGACTGCACTATTTGCCCCATGCTCAAAAACTTCAACTGAAATTAACTTAACTCTATCTTTAGTTTGTTCTGAAATAAAGTTACTTGCAAATTCATATGTAAGTTCGGCAAACTTTTCACATCCAACTTCATTCATTTCAATAATCTTGGCAACATTAGATTTTTTTCCAAGATCTCGCAATATATCTATCTCTGGATCATCATTGGCGATAACTAAAGTATGATCAAAGTGTTCTTTAATCCATGTTTGAATTGTTGAGAAGCCTCCAAAATCATAAACCCAAGATTTATCATCAAGAGTGGTTGATTCTAAAGTAAATCTAAAACCTAAACTGTAACCATGAATATATTTACAGTCAGATTCTGCTCTCCATTGTCTGAAAGCACATGAAAAACCTCTCTCAGAACCAAAGGTTTTTATAACTTGGTATGTTTTCATATAATATTTTCTAGGTTAATTATATTCATCTCTCTTAAGGTTTTTAATAAAGCTAGTAAAGGCATTCCTCTAATTGTATATGACGAGCCATTTACAGAAGAGAATAAATTGCAGCCAAGTGATTCAAATTTATATGCACCTGCAGCATGAATAGGATTTTCAGTTTTTACATAATTAATAATTTCTTGATCAGACAATTTGTGCATATTTAATTCAACTACTTCAGAATATTCCCAAATACTCTTATTATCTTTGAATAAGCAAACTCCGCTATGCTGATGATGAGTCTTTCCAGATAAATATTTGAGATTATCAATTGCTTTTTCAGGAGTTCCTGGTTTATCAAATAATATATTATCCAATACACACATTTGATCTCCACCAATAACTATCGATTCAGGATTATTTATACTAACAGCAGATGCTTTTGCTGATGCAAGTTTTATAACTTGTTCGCTAAATGGTAATGCTGAAAACTTATTCTTTATAATGTCTTCATCTACTTCAGAAGTCAGCACTTCAAAATTTATGCCAGCGTCTTCAAGCATTATTTTTCTACTTTCGGAGCCTGAGGCTAAAATTATGGGTACGTTTGGATTGATACTAGAAAGTATCGATTCCTCGTTCATCTAAAACTTTTTAGGCATATTAATTAAATTAATAAACTCTTCTCTTGCTTTGTTGTCTTCCCTGAAAATACCTAACATTCTAGAAGTGATTGTACTTGATTCAGTTTTATGAACGCCTCTTGTGCTCATGCAACCATGACTAGCATCAATTACAACAGCCACACCTTTTGGTTTTAGAACTTCTTGCATAGTATCTGCAATAAGAGCTGTCATTGTTTCTTGAGTTTGAAGTCTTTTTCCAAAAACATCTACAAGTCTAGCAAGCTTACTAATTCCAACAACTCGATTATTTGGGATATACCCAACATGTGCAATTCCGACAATAGGAACCATATGATGTTCACAGTGAGATTCAACTCTTATATCTCGAACAATAACGGCATCGTCATAACCTTCAACTTCTTCAAAAGTTTTATTAAGAATTTCAAAAGGATCTTCATCATATCCAGAAAAGAACTCTTTATAAGCTTTTGCAACCCTTTTAGGTGTTTCTATAAGACCTTCTCTGTCTGGATTATCTCCAGCCCACAAGATAAGTGTTTTTACTGCTTCTAAAACTTCTGCTTCGTTAGGTTTGTTGGACATAAATTTCTCCTTAATGGAATTCCGTACTAGTTTATATGAATTTATACAAATTTAAATCAAGTATTAGTATTCTTTTTTATATATAAAAGGGGCATATACGCCCCCTTATCTTCTTTAATCACATGCGTGATTACATCATACCGCCCATACCGCCCATACCGCCCATATCTGGCATAGCTGGCATTGGTGCATCATCTTTTGGTATATCTGTAACCATTGCTTCAGTTGTTATCATCATTCCAGCAACAGAACCTGCTGCTTGAATAGCTGTTCTAGTAACTTTAGCTGGATCTAGAATACCCATTTCAATCATGTCACCAAATTCTCCAGTGGCTGCATTGAAACCATATGATCCTTTACCTTCTTTTACATTAGCAACAATTACAGATGATTCTTCTCCTGCATTAGAGACTATTTGTCTTAAAGGTGCTTCAAAAGCTTTTTTAGCAATATTGATTCCAACACTCTGATCATCATTATCTCCAGAAACTTTTTCAACTGCTTCTAGACATCTAATTAATGCAGAGCCACCTCCAGGAACAACGCCTTCTTCAACGGCTGCTCTTGTTGAATGCAGGGCATCTTCAACTCTTGCTTTCTTTTCTTTCATTTCAACCTCAGATCCTGCTCCAACTTTAATTACAGCAACACCTCCGGCTAACTTAGCAACTCTTTCTTGAAGTTTCTCTTTATCATAATCTGATGAAGTTTCTTCTATTTGAGCCCTAATTTGATTTACTCGAGCAGCTATAGCTTGCTCGTTTCCTGCTCCGTCAATAACTGTTGCATTATCTTTATTTAAAACAACTCTTTTTGCAGTTCCTAAATCTTCTACAGTTGCTCCTTCAAGTGAAAGTCCAACTTCATCAGAGATAACAGTACCGCCAGTTAAGATAGCAATATCTTCTAGCATAGCTTTTCTTCTATCTCCAAATCCTGGAGCTTTACAAGCTGCAGCTTTAACAATTCCTCTTAGGTTATTTACAACTAAAGTTGCAAGCGCCTCACCTTCTATATCTTCAGCAATTATTAAAAGCGGTCTCCCTGCTTTTGCTACTGATTCTAGAAGAGGTAATAAATCTCTTATATTTGAAATCTTTTTATCAAATAAAAGAATGAGAGGTGTTTCAAGTTCAACAGTCATGTTGTCTTGGTTTGTAATAAAATATGGAGATAAATAACCCCTATCAAACTGCATACCTTCTACAACATCTAGTTCATTTTCAATACCGCTTCCTTCTTCCACAGTAATAACACCTTCCTTACCAACTTTTTCCATTGCTTCAGCAATAATCTCACCCACAGCCAAATCGCCGTTTGCTGAAATCGTGCCAACTTGAGCGATTGCTTTATTGTCAGTACAAGGAACGCTTAAATCTCTAACGTGATCTACTGCAGCGGCAACTGCTTTATCGATTCCACGCTTAAGATCCATTGGATTCATACCAGCAGCAACTGCTTTATTGCCTTCATTAACAATAGACTGAGCTAGAACAGTAGCTGTTGTAGTTCCGTCTCCTGCTTCGTCGTTTGTTTGAGA
Source organism: uncultured SAR86 cluster bacterium (assembly GCA_964276235.1). Lineage (GTDB taxonomy): Bacteria > Pseudomonadota > Gammaproteobacteria > Magnimaribacterales > D2472 > SCGC-AAA076-P13. The sequence continues at coordinate 690,923 of CAXYEK010000001.1, read as the reverse complement.
GGCCACTTGCTTAATCATCTGAGCTCCCATATTTTCAAATTTGTTTTCTAATTCAATTTCTTTTGCAACTGAGACACCATCTTTAGTTACTGTAGGTGCTCCAAAAGATTTATCTAAAACAACATTTCTTCCCTTAGGTCCTAACGTTACTCTAACTGCATCTGCAAGAATGTTGACACCATCAAGCATCTGACTTCTAGCACTATCTCCAAATTTCACATCTTTCGCTGACATTTATATACTCCCTTTTAATAATTTAATTTATTCAATAACGCCGAAAATATCACTCTCACCTAGAATGAGAAAATCTTCGCCATCTAATTTAATTTCGTTTCCACCATATTGGCCGAAGATTACAATATCACCAGCTTTAACATTAACAGGCATAATATCGCCTGATTCTGATTTTCTACCTGGTCCAACTGATATAACTTCTCCCTGAGAAGGTTTCTCCTTAGCAGATCCTGAAAGAATAATGCCTCCGGATGAAGTTTCTTCTTCTTCAGTTCTTTTAACAAGAACTTTGTCATGTAAAGGTCTTAATTTCATTTTTATCTCCCAATAAAATTATTTATCGAATTTTAAGTTACTTTAGTAACTTAAACACTAGTTATGGACTAAAAGAGATAAATCAATGGCTTAATTGATCTTTTTTGGAATAAATCATCAAAGCTAAGATGATGCCAAAAGAGTTGGCTATTAAATCAAATATTTCAAAATATCTATACGGATGATAAAAATGAATTATTTCAATTAAAAGACCGAAACAAAAAATAGAGATTAATAATAAATTTCTTGAAAATGGAAAGCTGCATAGCAATCCTAGATAGGAGAGGTATAAAAAAATTAAAAAATGAATTCCTTTATCAGTTAAAAAACTAAGTGCTGCAATATTTGGAATTGATGATGCAGGAACAATACTTAAGTACATTACAAGAGCCAACGAAAAGAAAAATATTAGTCTATAAGTTTTTTTCATGATTTATTAAAAAATGCCTGTTGAAGTACAAAAACATTATAGCTGGGATTGTAAGGAGTGATGTTGTTATATAAAAAGTCATCCAGCCATAGCTAAATCCATAAATATTTTGAAGATGAACCACCCAAATACCTGACAACCCCTTGAGAGCAAATCCAGGTCCAGCCATAAATCCAGTCAATAATGCATATTGAAACCCAGTATATTTTTTTGAAACAAGACTTGTTAAAAATGCAATATTAACAGTGCCCACAATACCAGCTGCAAGGCTATCCATTCCAACAATAATTGCTAAGGAAATAATATTTTTTTCAGTTACAGCGACATATGAAAAGCAAAGGTTGGTTAACATAACTAAAAAAGCACCTATTATTAATCCTTTATAAATACCAATTCTTTTGATAAGAATCCCGCCAGTAAATATTCCTATTACAGAAGCCACTAAAGCAACAACCTTAACTACAGCACCTATCTCAGTCAGAGTAAATCCCATATCGATATAAAACGGAGATGCCATTGGACCCATTACAATATCTGTTAATCTGTATGTAGCTATGATCAGAAGAAGCATAGATGCCATAAATAAACCAAATCTTGAGAAAAAGTCTTTTAAAGGTTCTATTATTGAATTAATAAAATTTAATTTTCCTAAGTTTTGATTTTCTTCCTCTTTAGAAAAAATAACACCAAGAAGTCCTAAACACATTAAAGCTGCCATTAATTTAAATGTTAATGACCAACCATTAATGTCGGCATAAATTAGAGCAAGAGAGGTTGCTGCAATTATTGCCAATCTATAACCAAGTTGGTAAGCAGCTGCTAAATTACCTTGATCTCTTATGTCAGCATACTCAATTCTAAAGGCATCAATTGCAATATCTTGAATCGATCCGGCTAAGGCAATTAAAAAAGCTGCAATACAAAATAATGTGAAGCTAGATTGGGGGTCTATATCTGAAATGATTAGAAGATTTATAAATATAATAATTTGCATTAAAGCAATCCAGCTTTTTCTGTGGCCGTATACACTTAAAATTGGAATTGAAAATCTATCAACCAATGGCGCCCATACAAACTTAAAAGTATATGCAAATGTTAGCCATGCAAAGAAGCCAATATAGCTCAGATCAATCCCAACATCTCTAAGCCAAGCCGTAGATGTACTAATTATTAAGATATAAGGAAGTCCCGATGCAAATCCTAATGACAGCATTACAAACATTTTTTTCATTTTAAACATTATTTAAATATTTATCCCAATCAAATAAATTTCCTGGATCAGTCTTACGACCAGGTGCTACATCAGAATGTGCTTTAATATTTTTTTTATCAATAGAATTATACTCTTTGAGTATTATTGAAGTTACTTTACAAAGGCTTTTGTATTGTGCTTCTTCAAAAATATCCTCATCAGAGCCCTCAAGTTCAATGCCTATTGAGTAATTGTTGCAATCATCCTTCCCTTTAAATGAAGAAACTCCAGCATGCCAGGCTCTCATATTAAAAGGGACAAACTGAATTATTTCACCAGTCCTTTTTATTAGAATATGCGAAGAAACTTTTAGACCTTCTATCTCTTTGTAAAATTTATCTAAGGAGTGATCTAACTCATTTAAAAAGAATTGTTCGATATGATCATTCCCGTATTTATTTGGAGGGAGGCTTATAGAATGAATAACAATTAAACTTATTTCACTATTATCAGGTCTTAAATTATGGTTTGGAGATTTTAGGAATTTAATATCTTGAATTAGATGATTCTTAATTTGCATTTATCTTAATTGCGGAGGCAGTTTGAAGTATATATTTTCTTCATCGACTCCATGTTCAACAATTTTTGCGCCGGTATAGTTTTTAACGGCAGAAGCTATTTCTTGGACACGCTCTTCTGGTGCAGATGCTCCAGCAGTAATTGAAATTCTTGCTCTCCCATCTAATTCAGTAAGATCTAAATCTTCAAAACCATCTATAAGAACAGATTTACAACCACACTTCTCACTCAATTCTTTTAATCTATTTGAGTTAGAGCTGTTAGTTGAACCTACTACAATCATAAAATCAGATTCTAAAGCTAATTGCTTTACAGCATCTTGTCTATTTTGCGTTGCATAACAAATATCATCTTTTTTTGGAATATTTATATTTGGAAATCTAGTCTTTAAAGTTTCTATTATCGCTTTAGTGTCATCAACACTTAATGTGGTTTGAGTAACAAGAGCAAGATTTTCTGGTTTTTCTACTTGGATAACTTCAGCCTCTTCCTCGTCCTGAACTAGATATATATTACTGAAATCTTTATTAATGTGCCGACCCATAGTTCCCTCAACTTCAGGGTGGCCTTCATGTCCGATTAAAATAATATCTTTTTCGGCCCTAGCATGTCTCATGACTTCCATATGAACCTTAGTCACAAGCGGACAAGTGGCGTCAAAGTATTGTAAATTTCTGGTGTTTGTATCTTTTTCTACTTCCTCAGATACACCATGTGCGCTAAAAATGACTAAAGAGTCATCAGGGATTTCTTCTATTTCTTCTACAAAGATTGCTCCTCTTCTTTTTAAATCTTCAACAACAAATTTATTATGAACAACTTCATGTTTGACATATACAGGACTGCCATAAATTTCTAAAGCTTTGTTAACAATATCAATAGCTCTATCTACACCAGCACAGAAACCTCTAGGGTTTGCTAGTTTTATTTCTTTAGTTTTAATTACCATGATCTTTCTTAAATATTTCTAAGTATATAATTAAAATTGCACCCAAACTTATAGAAGCATCTGCAAAATTAAAAATAAAGAAGGAATAATTATTGATATTTAAATGTAAGAAATCTGTAACATAGCCATCTGGTGCTCTATCAATAATGTTTCCTAAAGCTCCACCTGAGATAAAAGAAAGTGCTAATTTTTTAGAAAGATTAGTTTCTTCATTTAGGAGATATAAAAGATAAATAACTATAAAGATTCCAATAAGCATAAGAATATTGGAATATATTCTTTCTCCAAAATCTAGAAATCCAAAAGCAACTCCTGAATTGAAAGTAAGAAATAAATCTATAAAAGGAATAAAACTTACAGACATTCCTCGATCTAAAGAATTAATGCTAACTGTTTAGATACAATATCTAAAAATAATAAAATGAGAATATATAAGTAAAACCTATACTTAAACAAAGTATCTTGCCTCTCCATTGGATTCAATGTTTTGTTCGCATCTGGAGCATATTTCAGGGTGATCTTTGCTTTTTCCAATACTTTCATCCCTATGCCAGCATCTTGTACATTTATCGTCATCTGATTGCTCTATTGAAATAGATAGCTCGTTACTATGCTTAACAGAAGCCTTAGAAGATATAAAAACAAAATGAAGCTCATTTCCAAGTTTATCTAAAATAGTTTTGTCATGATCATTTGCAGAAATAATTACATTACAATCAAGTGATCCTTTTAATTTATTTTCATTACGAAGTTTTTCTATGGCTTGATTAACTAAGTCTTTTATTTCAAATATCCTATTCCAATCTGATTGCGTGATAAATGATTCAGATTCGCTATCTCTTTCAAGGTATCTAGTTAAAAACACTGATTTTTCTTGATCCTTTAATGATTCATGAGTTTGCCACAATTCTTCAGCAGTGAAGGATAAGACTGGTGATATTAATCTTACTAAAGTATTCATAACATGATCTAAGCTAGTCTGGCATGATCTTCTTGCAACTGAATCATTCTTACATGTATAAAGCCTATCTTTAACAATATCTAAGTAAATGCCACCTAATTCGTGTACGCAAAAATTATGAATACGTTGAATAGCATTATGATAAGAGTAGCTTTCATAAAAACCAATTACCTCATCTTGAAGTTTATTTGTTTCATTGATTATCCATTTATCAAGTTCTATTTGATCTTTAAATTCTATTTTATCTTTTGGATTAAAATCATTTAGATTTCCCAAAATAAATCTAAAAGTATTTCTTATCCTTCTGTATTGGTCTGAAACTCTTTTAAGTATTTCATCTGAAGCTACCATTTCACTTCTAAAGTCAGTTGATGCAACCCAGAGTCTTAATATATCTGCACCTAAGCTATCCCATACTTTTTGAGGAGACACAACATTTCCAAGAGATTTAGATTGCTTTCTTCCATTTTCATCAACAACAAAGCCATGGGTTAATACAGATTTGTAAGGCGCCCTTCCATTCATAGCTATGCTAGTTAAAAGAGATGATTGAAACCAACCTCTATGTTGATCAGAACCTTCAAGATAGAGGTCTGCAATAACATCTTCTGAGAACCTTTTTTCTGAAACAGCAAAATGAGTAATTCCAGAATCAAACCAAACATCTAATGAGTCTGAAGTTTTTACATATGACTCTGAATCATCTATGTAATCTGAAAGCATTAAAGATTCCCATGAAGATATTCCATTTTTTTCAATTAAATCAGCAAATTTTTTGAAGAGCTCAGCCTGATTAGGATGAATTTCTCCTGATTCTTTATGAATAACCAAGGTTATCGGTACTCCCCAATTTCTTTGTCTTGAAATACACCAATCAGGTCTATCGGAAAGCATACCTTCAATTCTTTGAAGCCCCCATGACGGCTCCCATTTAACATCTGAGACACTATTTAGGGCACTTTGAAGAAGACCTTCTTTTTCCATAGATATAAACCACTGAGCGGTAGAGGTAAATATAAGAGGTGTTTTATGCCTCCAGCAATGAGGATATGAGTGCTCATAATTCTCGCAATGGATTAGCGCTTTTACATTTGTTAATTCCTCAATTACTAGAGGGTCTGCTTTAATGGGAGGCAATCCTGCAATAAATTCTATTTCTTCTTTAAAAAACCCTTTACTGTTAAGAGCTTTAAAAGTTTCAATATTATTTTTTTTACAAATAAAGTAGTCATCCATTCCATGAGCTGGAGCAGTATGAACGCATCCAGTTCCTGCTTCTGTTGTGACATGATCTGCATGAAGGAGAATAGATTTTCTATTTAAAAAGGGGTGTATTAAATTAATATCATTTAGATTCGATCCTAAAGTTTTAGATACAACCTCATAAGAAACATTCCATTTTTCAGCACATGCTTCAAGCATAGCCTCAGCAATAATCAAATATGAATCGTTGACTTTTATTAACACATAACAAAGCTCTGGGTTAATGCAAACGGCTACATTTGAAGGAATAGTCCATGGTGTTGTTGTCCATATGACAAAAGAAATTGGAAAATCTTTATCTAAGCTAAAGGCTTTTGCAACAGATTGAAGGCTTTCTTTATCTACTTCAAAAGAAACATCAATAGACTTTGAAGTTTTATCTTGATACTCCACTTCAGCCTCTGCCAAAGCAGAGCTGCAGTCCTGACACCAATGGACTGGTTTTTCTCCTTTTTGGACATGACCTGCTTCAAAAATTTTACCTAAAGCTCTCACTGCATCAGCTTCAAAAGAAGAGTCTAAACTTTTATAAGGATTATCCCATTCCCCAAAAACACCCAGTCTAATAAAGTCTTTCTTCTGATCTTCTATTTGCTTAAGAGCATATTCCTTACATGCCGCTTGAAACTTTTTTTTGTCTTGAACTATTTCGCTTCTTTTTCCATGTTTCTTTTCAACATTTAATTCAATTGGTAATCCATGACAATCCCAACCAGGGACATATGGGGCATCCATACCTAATAGAGTTTTAGACTTTATGGTTATATCTTTAAGTATTTTGTTAACAGAATGTCCTAAATGGATTGATCCATTCGCATAAGGAGGTCCATCATGAAGAATAAAGCTTTTATTGCCTTTGTTATTCTTTCTAATTTTTTTATATATATCTAGTTCATTCCAGAATTCTAAAATTTCAGGCTCTTTTCTAGGAAGGCCTGCTTTCATAGAAAGTTCTGTTTCTGGGAGATTTAAGGTATCTCTGTAATTAGTTGTCATGTTAGTTTTTTAAAATATTTTCTGCTATTGCAATATCATCTTTGATCTGTAATTTTAACATGTCTAAATTTTTAAATTTCTTTTCTTCACGAATTTTATGCTTAAACTCAACTTCAAGTCTTTTAGAATAAATATCATTATTAAAATTAAATAAGTGAACTTCCAAAACTGGCTTTTTACCGCCAACTGTAGGTCGAGTTCCCATATTTGCAATACCTTTTAAAGCAACTCCATCAAGATTACATTTGACCGCATAAACTCCAGAAATAGGAAGTTTTTGCTTTGGCAGCCATATGTTTGCCGTGGGAACATTTATTGTTCGTCCAAGATGTTGACCATGAACTACTTTTCCTGAAAACGTATAAGGTCTTCCTAATAAGGAATTTGCTAAATCGAAGTTACTTTCTTCTAATGCTTTTCTAATTCTCGTACTGCTAACTCTTTCATTTTCAAATTTAAATGTCTCAGTATTAGAAATAACTACATTTTTTAAATTGCCCCATGATTCAAGTAATTCAAAATCTCCTGCCCTATTAGCGCCAAATCTAAAATCATCTCCAACTGTTAGTGAGGTAAGACCAACTGAATCTAAAATATCTGATATAAAAGCTTGAGGTGTCATTGAGCGTAAAGAGTTGTTGAATTTTAAGAAGAAAGCAAAATCTATATCAAATTCCTCAAGCAATCTGAACTTTTCTCTCCACGGACATATTCTCGGAGGTGATTGAAATGTAGCATCATTTTTTTCAGCAAAGTATTCTGATGCATGAGGTTCAGTAAAAAAAACTATGGTTTTTGTATTTGTACTTTCAGCACTTTTTTTAATTTTGGATAAAATAGCCTGATGACCCAGATGCAGTCCATCAAAGTTTCCAATGGTTCCGTGAAGTTTTACTTCAGGGTATTTTGATTTAAATAGCTTAAGGTTATGCTGACCTCTTATTAAATACATTTTAATCTAAAATTTCCTTTAAGGGTTTTCCATAAATCAATCTTGCAAAACTAAAATAAATTGTAATAGAGATCAGCACTTTGAATAAAAGAAATAATACTCTTTCAAAAGAATTTAGATCAATAAAACTATATGAGGAAGAGGAATGTAGGAAAACAATCATAAAAATTGAAGACACTAAAACAGAAAGATTGAATCTGTTCACCGGATTGTGAAGCACAACTATTCCTTGTTTTATTAAAATTATTTCTAAAATTAAAACACTTATAATTGCAGATATTGAGCTTCCAATAGCTATTCCAATATGCCCAAAACCAAAAGTGAAAGCTAGAATATAATTCAAGCATGCATTCATCATTAGAGATATCAGAGCTATGTACATTGGTGTTTTAGTATCTTTACGTGCAAAAAAAGTTGGTGTTAAAACTTTCATAAGCATAAAAAAAGGTAGTCCAAAAGAAAATGCTATTAAGCTAAAAGATGATTGATACACATCACCTACTCCAAACTCACCTCTTAAAAAGATTGTACTTATAAGATCTACTGAACAAAAAGCAAGTCCTATAAATGATGGGATCCCTATAAACAAAACAAACCTTTGCCCTTTTTTAACTCGATCAATAAATTTAGTTTTATCTTGATCTGAACTTAACTTAGACAGCTCTGGCAAAAGGACAGTACCAATTGCAATTGCAAAAATTCCCATTGGGAATTGAATTAGCCTATCAGATACATATAGCCATGTTGGACTTCCAGTTGTTAATAATGAGGCGAAAATGGTATCAACTAATAAATTTATTTGGAGAATTCCGCCGGCAATAATAGCTGGAATCATCAGTTTAAATACTTTAATAGTGCCAGGATGATGAAAATCAATCTTCGGCACTGGTAATCTATCTATTTGTTTTAATGGAAAGAATTGAATAAATAATTGCATAAGCCCTGCCACTACTACTCCCCAGGCTAAAATATAAATTGGCAGTTCATATTTTGGAGCAATAAAGATTGCAGCAATAATTAAACATGAATTAAAGATGATTGGAGTTGATGCCGGTAGAGAAAATCTTCCATGAGTATTCTGAATTCCACCAGCAAAAGCAACAAGAGATATTAAGCCTAAGTAAGGAAACATGATCCTTAAAGTATCTGTTGCTATATCTCTCTTAAAATCGTCTACATAAAATCCAGGAGCAAAAATAAGAATAAATATTGGCGCTATTAATAAAACAAGAAGGGTGAATACAAAAAGTACTATCAAAAAGTTCCCAGCAAGAGCATTAATAAAATCTTTTGTAACATACTCATTTTTTTCACTTTGATATTCGCTATAAATGGGTATAAATGCTTGATTAAAAGCACCTTCTGCAAAAAATCTTCGAAATAAATTAGGTATTTTTAACGTAACAACGAAAATGTCATGGAAAACTGATGCCCCTAAGAGGCTAGTTGTAGCGATATCCCTAAAAAGGCCAAATAATCTAGAAACACCTGTCCATCCAGAGACTTTTTTTAAGGACAGTAATAACTTAGAATTTTGAACGGACAATCCTTGACTCATTTTTTTTCTTCGAAATCTATTGAGGCTGAATTAATACAATATCTTAATCCTGTTGGTTCAGGGCCGTCATTAAAAACATGACCGAGATGTGCATCACAATCTGAGCATTTAACCTCTACTCTTATCATTCCATGAGATGTATCTTTAATTTCTGAGATTGAATCATCTTGCATAGGTACAAAAAAGCTAGGCCACCCACAACCTGCATCAAATTTCGTATCTGATTTAAATAGTGGGGAATTACAACATATACAGTTATACACTCCTTCTTCATCAAAATTCCAATACTTACCAGTGAATGGTCTTTCAGTGGCAGACTCTCTTGTTACTTGATAGCTTTCATTTGATAGTAAAGCTTTCCAGTGTTCATTACTTTTTTCATTATTAGTCATAACATAATTGTAAAGAACAACCATGTATTAAGGTAGAGATATCTTGATAAGTATTTATTACTTTTTTGTATTTTGATCTATATAATTTTTTGAATTATCTACGTAGGTAATAAAATCACCCAAAAGAATATCAGAAGGAAAGTATATTCTTCTTCTTCTATCAGCGAGGGATGACTTTTCAATAATATAACCTAATTGAACAGCTTGTTTTAATACTTGTAATCTTTTAATGCGTGAAGCAAATTTTTTCGGTACAAGTGAAATTGCATACTCTTGTGATATTTCATTTTCATTAAAGAATTCAGACATAAAACTCATTAAAAAATAAAATCTATAAGTATCGGATTGAAAAAAATTTAATGAATCAGGATTATTAGGATTATCAATAGTAGTGCTTAAAACTCTATCAATATATTGCTGTGCATTTGTTTTTGATTCTTCACTAACTTTTATTGTATTCATAATTATTTTTCATCCATGTTTATGTGGTTGTCGATTCTTATTTAATTTAAATACAGTCCGTGTGCGTAAACTGAAATATTTTTAGTCATGCGACTAATTAATATGTGTCAATTATAGCTATATAATATATATATACAAGATATATAGAATTATTGTGGAGTAATATCTCTTCTGTAAATATGTTGAGATCTTGCTTTAATAAAAGTTATTTCTGAAATATTATCTTTTTCTTTTTCACAGACGTTCTTAAAATGATTTGATTCTTTGTATATATCAAAAGTCTTAACATAATCGCTTATTTTTTTTGGATAATTTGAAATGTGCTCTAGAGAAAAAAATCTTTTAATTACTTTTAGATTAGCTATTTTTATATCTTTGTCGTGACCTAGATAATCAAAAATCTCATGTAACAAATTAATAGTTCCATTAATTTTTCCATCATGGCTATGGCCAGCAATATGAGGAGTAGAAATTAACGAGTAATCAATTATATCCTTTGAAGGTGTCGGCTCATTTCTCCAAACATCAGATATGTATATCAAGCTATTTTTTTTTAATAGTGAGGACTCGTCTACAACCTCACCTCTTGAAGTATTTATTAGGATATTAGCTTCTAGTTTTTCTAAAAAGATATCATCAATCATTTTAATAGTAGGGAAAGCATTATTTCGTGTAAGCGGAATATGAAGGGAAATTAATTTACATTTTTTTATATCTTCAATACAACAAAGATTTTCTAAATCAAGGAAAGGATCATAGCTAATATTTTTAATGCCTATTTCATTTAAAGCGTTGCTCAGTTTACTTCCAACCATCCCATATCCAATAATTCCAACACTGTCATTTGTATTAAAAAAATTCGATTCGATCAGATAACCTATTGATGACATTACATAATGCACAACTGAAGATGAATTACATCCAGGTGAGTAGCACCAGCTAATATCATTTTGATCTAAGTATTTGGTATCTATGTGATCGAAACCAGCAGTTGCTGACCCTATAAATTTTATTGCAGAGTTATGAAGCAAATCTGAGTCAATTTTTGTAGTGGATCTTATTAATAAAACCTCTGTATCATCTAATGAATCTTTAGTTATTTCAAAAGAATCTAAATACCTTATATTTAATTCATCTAAACCATAAAGTAACGGTATTAATTCTGCGAATTGCTTTATACCCTTATCGACAATAACCTTCATAAATTAATGATTTTCGTCAGGCAATACAATACTTTTAATCCAATTCAATAAAGTGTTATCGCCAAGTGAGTATCTGTCCAGAGAATCAAAGTCTTTAGCTAGTTTTAAAGGGTCTTCAAGAAAATTTGCTCTTGTATTAAATTCTTTATTTTCAAGAGTTTTAACGAGCTTAGCTGGATTGCCAGCAAAGATAGAATTGGGGGGAACATTTTTAGTAACTACTGCTCCTGCTCCGATAATACTATTTTCTCCTATAGTAACTCCTTTACAAATTATGGCGCTATCTCCAATCCAAACATTGTCTTCCAATACTACTGGTTTTGTATTTCCAACTGGCTCTGCTCTATCGTATATACCATGCCAATCTGCATCAGAAATATATACTCCATGAGCTATCATGCAGGCATCTCCAATTACTATACTCTCTGCAGCCATTATCCTGACTCCAGGAGTTATCAAGCAATATTTACCTATTTTTATTTTGCCGTTCCAATCTCCAATATTCCATGAAGTAAACTGAATATTGGCATCACTTGCGCCGATAAGTGTTGGATAATCATCGATAAAAATATTTCCGCCAAAGACATTGATATATCTCGGCTTGAAGTAAACTCCGCCTTTTCCTAGATATAAAAATTGAGGTTTAAGAAAATGCCTTACATAGATTCTGATAAATCTTGTAGCAATTTTCTTAAGCCAATATGGTCTATTATCTTTTCTGATACTAATCTCCTCGTTAAGTTATTTTAATATGCTAAAGTAGCGAAAAAAATATTTAGTACATAAATTGTTTGATAAATACATTATAGAGTTTAAGCAGCTTATTAAGATAGGAGTTCCTATATTTGGATCACAACTTTCTTATATGTTGATGGGGGTAACAGACACGATTGTTGCTGGTAGAGCAAGTTCTGCTGATCTAGCCGGTCTTGCAGTTGGCACTGCCTTTGCTACAACTATATGGATGTTTTTTTCTGGTGTTATTTTTTCGGTAACTCCAATTGTTGCTCAATTATACGGAGCCAAAAAATTTATAGAAATAGGTCAGAAAATTAGAGAAATTCTATGGATTGCTTTGTTTTTAGGGGTGCTAATATTCCTTTTATTTATGAATATGGGGCTGATTTTAAAACTCTTTCCTATTGATAACGATATTACTGATATTTCTATAAAGTATCTAAAAGCAGTAGCTACTGGTGCTTTTTTTATAACTATATTTACCTGTCTTAGATGCTATAGCGAAGGCATGACTCTTGCAAAACCAGTTTTTTTTATAGCATTTATAGGAATGCTTATAAATATTCCATTAGATTTAATGTTTGTATATGGATATTTCGGAGCTCCCAAACTAGGTGGCGTTGGTTGTGGTATTGCAACTTCAATAGTAAATTTCTTAATGATGGTTGCCTTAATTTTCTACATAGCATATTCGAAGAAATACAAGAAAACTGAGCCCTTCTCAAGGTTTTCTTGGCCATCTTACTCAACCAATAGAGAGGTTTTTAAATTAGGTTTCCCTATTGGTCTTGGAATTTCTATTGAGCTAAGTATGTTTTCTGGGGCAGCAGTAATTCTTGGAATTCTTGGAGAAACTGTTGTGGCCAGCCATTCGATTGCCATAAATATAGCTAGTGTATTTTTTATGGTGCCCTTATCTATTGGTCTTGCAGCAGCAACAAGGGTTGGCAATCTTATTGGGGAAGAAAATTTAAGACAAGCAAAAGTATCTTCTTACTCAACAATTTATATGTGTATGTTTGCTGCACTAATAAATAGCATTATTATTTTACTCTTTAGAGATTTCATTGTGGGCATCTATACAACAGATACGCTGGTACTTGAATTGGCTGCTAGCTTGTTAATTTTTGCTGCAATTTTTCAATTACCAGATGGTATACAAATGGGTGCTCTTGGAAGTTTAAGAGGATATAAGGATACTTTCGTTCCCATGATTCTGTTATTTATTTCTTATTGGATATTTGCAATGCCAATAGGATATTTTTTAACGAACACAGGGTTTAATGAGCCTCTTGGCGCATCTGGAATGTGGTATGGGATGATAATAGGTCTTTCTATTTTCTCATTGCTCGCTATATCAAGACTTAATTGGGTAATTAAAAGAATGTTAAGGTCTTTTACTTAGACAACACTTCTGTAACCTTAGAACCGATTTCAACAAGATTGTCTGCTACATGTACTCCGCACTCTTTTAGTTTTTTAATCTTATCCGCTGCAGTACCCTTACCGCCTGCAATAATTGCTCCGGCATGGCCCATTCTTTTTCCAGCAGGAGCAGTCTGTCCTGCAATATAAGAAATGACTGGTTTAGTAACATTATCTCTAATATATTCTGCTGCATCTTCTTCAGCAGTTCCGCCTATTTCTCCAACCATAACAATAGCTTCAGTTTGTGGATCATCCTGAAAAAGTTTTAAGATATCAATAAATGAAGATCCTGGGATTGGATCACCACCAATTCCAACACAGCTACTTTGACCTAGGCCAAGATCAGTAGTTTGTTTCACAGCTTCATAAGTTAATGTTCCTGATCTTGAAATGATTCCTATAGACCCTGGCATATGAATGCTTGCAGGCATAATGCCTAGTTTTGCATCACCTGGAGTAATAACGCCAGGACAATTTGGGCCAATTAATGTTACGCCAAGCTCATCAACTCTTTTTTTAACATCAAGCATATCAAGAGTTGGAACTCCTTCTGTGATGCATATAATTAATTCTATTCCAGATTCAGCGGCTTCTAATATTGAATCTTTGCAAAATGGTGCCGGTACAAAAATTAGAGAAGCATTAGGATTCACTGATTTTTTTGCTTCATCCATAGTATCAAAAACCGGCCTACCTAGATGCATCTGGCCACCTTTACCTGGAGTGATTCCGCCTACTATATTAGTGCCATATTCGATAGCTTGTTCTGAATGAAGTGTAGCTTGAGATCCAGTAAAACCTTGAACTATTACTCTAGTTTCTTTGTTAACTAATATACTCATTTTGCAAGCTCCACAGCTTTTTTAGCAGCATCACCTAAGTTATTAATGCTTTCGATTTTAATTCCTGCTTTTGATAAAATTTCAGATCCTAAATCCGCATTATTTCCTTCCAATCTAACTACCACAGGTATTTCAACACCTACTTCCTCAATTGCAGCTATAACTCCTTCAGCTATTAAGTCACATCTAACAATGCCACCAAAAATATTCACTAAAACAACCTTCACTTCAGGGTCATCTAAAATAATCTTAAATGCTCTTGAAACTCTTTCTTGAGTAGCAGTACCACCAACATCTAAGAAATTTGCCGGATTGCCTCCAAAGTATTTAATCGTGTCCATTGTTCCCATTGCAAGTCCAGCTCCATTAACCATACAACCAATGTTTCCATCCAAAGAGACATAACTTAAATCGTTTTTTGCAGCCTCAGCTTCTCTTGGATCCTCTTGAGACGGATCATGCATTTCAGCAATTTCTGGTTGTCTGAAAATTGCATTAGCATCAATATTTATTTTTGCATCTAAACAATGAAGATTCCCACCACTAGTAATTACTAATGGGTTTATTTCTAAAAGACTTAAGTCTTTTTCAATAAATAATTTTGTTAAATTTTTAAGCATAGGTGTAAATTGTTTTGTTTGAGCAGCATCTAGTTTAAGAACTTTTGCTATTTTTCTAGCTTGGAAACCTTGAGCACCGCATAGGGGATCAATTGGCTCATAGATAATCTTCTCAGGAGTATTTTTTGCAACTTCTTCGATATTTACGCCACCTTCGCTTGATCCAATAAATACCACTCTTTGCGAATCTCTATCTATAACAGCGCTTAAATAGAGCTCTTTTTCAATATCCGTACACTCTTCTACTAAAATAGAATTAACTAATTGGCCATTTGAGTCTGTTTGATAAGTTATCAGTCTTTTTCCAAGCCAACTCTTTGCAAATTCTATTGCTTCATCAGGAGAATCAACAAGCTTTACTCCTCCAGACTTTCCTCTTCCTCCTGCATGCACTTGAGCTTTAACAACCCACTTGGTGCCGCCGATGTCCCTACATGCTTTTAATGCATCTTCTGCTTGATAAATAACTTTTCCTTTTGAAACAGGAAGCCCATAGTCTGCAAACAGAGCTTTGCCCTGAAATTCGTGTAAATTCATTTTCTTTTGTTTCCTATATGGATAGCTTGGTTGTTAACAGCGAGAGCTGCTTCATGAAGTGCTTCAGAAACAGTTGGATGACTAAATATAGTTAATCCTAAATCTTCAGAACTAGCACCAAATTCCATTGAAATTAATGCCTGTTGAACTATTTCGCCAGCCGATGGCCCAAAAACATGAACTCCAAGAATAGTATCTGTTTTAGCATCAGCTAATAGTTTTACAAACCCTATTGATTGATCAACAGCTAAAGCTCTTCCACTTGCAGCAAAAGGAAATTTACCAACTTTATAGTCAACTTTTTCAGCTTTTAATTCTTCTTCATTTTTGCCAACCCATGCAATTTCAGGATGAGTGTAAATAACAGATGGTACGAGTTCGTAATTCATCTCCGCATGTTTTCCAGCAATTCTCTCAGCTACCATTATTCCTTCTTCGCTTCCTTTATGAGCTAACATTGGACCTCTAACAACATCTCCGATTGCCCAAATATTTGATGCATTTGTTTGACAATTGTCATCAACATAAATAAAACCTCTTTCATCTAGATTCACACCAGAATCTTCTGAAAATAAGTTACTTGTATTAGGCCTTCTTCCAACGGCAACAACTAATTTTTCAAAATCCATTTCTACTGTTGTGCCATTATTTTCATACGAAATTTTTACTGAGTTCTTTAAATTTTTTGAGGAAACTAATTTACAGCCTAGCTTTATATCTAAACCCTGCTTTTTAAAGTCCTTTAAGGTCTCCTTTGCAATTTCTTTATCTGCCATAAATAAAAAATCATCCATAGCTTCGATTACAGTAACTTCAGAACCAAGTCTTGCCCACACACTTCCTAATTCAAGCCCAATCACACCAGCTCCAACAACCCCGACAGTTTTAGGTACCTTTTTAAAATCAAGAGCCCCGGTGCTATCTACTATATTTTTACCATCAAATTCTGCAGCTTTTATTTGGATAGGAGATGAACCAGATGCAATTATGATATTTTTAGCATCTATTAATTCTACAGAGGTATCTTGTTTAGTTACTTCTACTTTATTTCCTGCTAATACTTTACCCCTGCCAGAGATAGGAGTTACTTTGTTGGCAGCAAATAAACCACTAATACCACCAGTTAGTTTTTTAACAATATCATCTTTTCTATTCATCATTGCGGGAAGATCTAATTCAACTTTATCGATATTGATACCGTGATTCTGGAGATGTCCTTTGGCTTCGAAATACCTATGAGATGAATCTAATAAAGCTTTTGAAGGTATGCAACCAACATTTAAACAAGTTCCACCAAATATTGGAGACCCTGCTTCATCAGAGAATTCTTCAATACATGCAGTTTTTAAGCCAAGTTGTGAAGCTCTAATAGCAGCTACATATCCTGCTGGACCTCCACCTATAACAACAACATCATACATAAACTTTTATTATCCTATAAATTTAATAGCAACCTTTCGGGTGATTCTAATTGTTCTTTTATTGAAACCAAAAATCTTACAGCTTCTTTACCATCTAATAATCTGTGATCATAACTCATAGCTAAGTACATCATTGGTCTAATGACAACCTGCCCATCTCTAGCTACAGGCCTATCTTGAATAGAATGCATTCCTAAAATTGCAGTTTGTGGAGCATTTAATATAGGCGTTGAAAGCAAAGAACCAAATACCCCTCCATTTGAAATAGTAAAAGTGCCTCCTTGCATTTCATCTATTGAAAGTTTTCCGTCTCTAGCTTTTTCAGAGTAACCTAATATTGATTTTTCTAATTCTGGTAATGACATAGTATCTGCATCCTTAATCACAGGAACAACCAAACCTCTCTCAGTTGAAACTGCCACTCCAATGTCTTGATACCCATGATAGACAACATCAGTTCCATCAAGTGATGCATTAACTATTGGTGATTTTTTTAACGCTTGTACTGCAGCAATCACAAAGAATCCCATGAAGCCAAGTTTTACTCCATGCTGTTTTTCAAATTCTTGTCCATATTTTGATCTTAATTCCTTTATGGGAAGCATATCTACTTCATTGAATGTAGTTAGCATTGCTGTTTCTTGTTGAACAGAGACCAATCTATTAGCAATAGTGGTTCTTAACCTTGACATAGCTACTCTTTTTTCAGGTCTATTTCCTAAATTTTGAGCTACTTTTGTCTCGCTAGTGGCGCTTTCATTTTTTCCACCGGAGGAATCTAAATGATTTATCACATCTGCTTTTGTTACCCTGTTATCTTTTCCAGAAGATTTAATATCGGATGCATCCAAATTATTTTCTGAAATCATTTTTTTTGCTGCTGGACCTAACTTATTAGATTTAGCAGTAATTTTTTGAGTAGTGACAACTTTAGCCTCTTCTTTTGCAACCTCATCTGGAGGTGAAACATCATCTTCAGTTTCAACGTCATCTGCTTCAGACGATTCTATAAATACCCCAATAACTTCTGAGCTATTTACTATATCTCCCTCATTTTTAACTATTTTTGTTAAAACCCCATTTGTTGGAGCAACAACTTCTAAGACAACTTTATCAGTTTCTATTTCTGCAATGACTTCATCCTGTTCAACATTTTCACCTTCTTTTTTTAGCCAGTTTGCTACTGTTCCGTCCGCAACAGATTCAGGAAAAGTGGGAGATTTAATTTCTATTGTCATTTTTTATTCTAAAGCCTCTTTAACTATTTTTGCTTGCTGTTCAAGATGTAATTTCATCATACCCACTGCAGGGGCAGCTGCCGCTGGTCTGCTAATGAGTTTAATATGTTTTTTATTATCATCAAATCTATCCAAAACCCTCTGTATTCTGTGCCTATGGCTAAACCAAGCACCTTGATTAGCTGGTTCTTCTTGACACCAAACCACCTCATCAACATTTTTATAATTTGTTAATATCTCTTGAAGGTCATCATATGGAAATGGATACAATTGTTCAATCCTAACTAACGCAATATTGTCTTTTTCTTCACTATCTCTTTGATCTTTTAAATCATAAAAAACTTTACCAGAACAAAGGACAACTTTAGAGACTTTAGATTTATTCTTTAAATTATCATCAATAACACATTCAAAGGAGCCATCTACGAGATCTTCAATAGTTGAAGTTGCCTTCGGATTTCTAAGGAGGCTTTTTGGAGAAATAACTATTAAAGGAGTTCTCATCTTACGTATAGCCTGTCTTCTAAGTAAATGAAATATCTGTGATGGTGAGCTTGGAACACATACTTGAATATTTTCAGATGCACAAAGTTGTAAAAATCTTTCAATTCTTGCGCTGCTATGCTCTGGACCTTGCCCTTCATAACCATGAGGAAGAAGCATCACTAAGCCTGAAAGTCTTTCCCATTTGTGTTGAGCTGAAACAATAAATTGATCAATTACTACTTGTGCCCCATTAACAAAATCACCAAACTGAGCCTCCCAAATTGCCAAGCCTGTTGGCCAAGTTGCAGAATAACCATATTCGAAAGCTAAAACTGCCTCCTCTGATAATAATGAATCATAAATATCAAACCGGGTATCATTTGATTTAGCAATTTTAGAAAGGGGGATATAACCCTCTCCATTTTCTTTATCAAAAACACATGCATGTCGATGAGAAAATGTTCCTCTTCTCACATCCTGTCCTGTAATTCTAATTGGATATTTTTCTGACAAAAGTGTTGCATACGCCATATTTTCTGCAAAACCCCAATTTATCTCCAATCCTCCTCCATTCATCTTTCTTCTATCATCAAAAATCTTTTTTGCCTGAACGCCTAATTGAAATGAGTCAGGTACTTGGCATATTTGGGAGCCAAGTTCAGCAAGTTTTTTCTTATCAAAAGTAGTATCAACTTTAGGCCACCATAAAACATCTAAATAACTAGTCCAGTCGAACCATAGCGAATCATTTGAATTATCTGATAATTGTTTTGCAACGTTAACTCCACTCTCTAAAGATTTTCTATAAGTTGTCTTGATATTTGAAGCGTCTGCCTTTGTAAAGCAGCCCTCTGCGATAAGCTTATCCTGATATTGATTAAGAACAGGTGGATGTTTAGATATCTTTTGATACATAACAGGCTGTGTTGCTGATGGATCATCTGCTTCATTATGACCTCTTCTTCTATAACAAAATAAATCTATAACAATATCTTTGTTAAATTTATTTCTATACTTTGTTGCAATTTTTACTGCATTTACTACCATTTCAGGATCATCTCCATTCACATGAATTACTGGAGCTTGAATCATTTTTGCAACGTCAGTTGAGTAGTCTGTGGACCTAGCATCGTTTTTATTGCTTGTTGTAAAACCAATCTGGTTATTAACTACGATATGAATAGTGCCGCCTACATAAAATCCTCTAGTTTGAGACATTTGCAGTGATTCCATAACAACACCTTGGCCTGAAAAAGCAGCATCGCCATGAAGAAGAACTGGGACAACTTTTTTTCTTTTTTTATCACCAAGTCTATCCTGTCTGGCCCTCACAGAACCTAGAACTACTGGATCAACTATTTCTAAATGGGATGGATTATTGTTTAAAGATACGTGAACCTCTCCCCCTTTAGTATTTATATTTGATGAAAAACCTAGATGATATTTAACATCTCCTGTATTTGCTCCCTCAATGGTTCCTTTTTCATCAAATGCAGAAAATAATTCTTCCGGAAGCTTTCCAAGAACATTTACCAAGAGGTTTAACCTTCCCCTGTGAGCCATACCAAAGCATATTTGATTTGCGCCAAGACTTCCGCAATCTTGAATTACAGCATCGATTAGAGGCACTAAAGCCTCACAACCATCGATTCCAAAACGCTTCATTCCTGGATAAGTAGCAGCTAGATATTTTGCCAATCCTTCTGCAGAATTTAATCTCTCATAAATATGTAACTTCTCTTCTTTTGTAAAAGTATATTTTTCTAATTTTGATTCAAATTTTTTCTGGAACCATTTTCTTTCATCAGAGTTCATAATATGGTTATATTCGATACCAATAGTTCCGCAATATATTTTTTTAAGATTATCTAATATTACTCTCAATGAAGTTTTTTCAGATCCTGTTAAGAAAGTATCTGTATAAAACTTTTCATCTAAGTCTGCTTGAGATAAGCCGTGAAATTCTATATTTAGGTCTTCGATAGGCTTTCTATCCATCATATTTAACGGATCTAATCTTGCTTCTTGATGACCCCTATTTCTATAAGCCTGAATTAGTCTGATAACTTTTCCTTGTCTTTCATCTACTCCTTCTTGAACTACTACAGAACCACGAGGTATATTTTTAAATTCCTCAATAATTGATTGATGTGAAACATCACCATTTGAATTTGGTTGAGAGGGTAAGTTTTTAAAAAAATCGACCCATTCTGAAGGTAAGCTTTCGGGATCTACTAAATACGTTTCGTATAGGGATTCAAGATAATCAGCATGGCCTGCTGAAATATGAGAACTTCCCCAAAGTTCTTCCATTGATTGATTCATGAATATAATTGTTTATTGGTGAACTCCATCTGATGTAATTATATTCTTCTTACTCTTTAAAAGCATTGATTTTATTTCACCAATTGCTTTATTTGGGTTGAGACCTTTAGGGCAAACACTAACGCAGTTCATAATTCCATGGCATCTATAAACACTAAAAGGATCTGATAAAGCTTCAAGTCTTTCTACTGTTTCTAAATCTCTAGAGTCAGCTAGGAATCTATAAGCCTGGAGTAATGCTGCCGGGCCTACAAACTTATCTGGATTCCACCAAAAAGAAGGACAACTAGTTGAGCAACAAGCACATAAAATACATTCATAGAGACCATCAAGTTTATCTCTGTCTTCTGGGGATTGAAGTCTTTCTTGTTCTGGTGCAGTGGTATCGTTTTGAAGGAAAGGTTTAATCTTTTCATACTGAGCATAAAACTCTGTCATATCAACCACCAAATCTCTAATAACAGGTAGGCCTGGTAATGGTCTTAACTCTATTTTATTTCTTTTGATGACTGAAGATATTGGAGTAATACAAGCAAGTCCATTTTTTCCATTAATATTCATTCCATCCGAGCCACAAACCCCTTCTCTACATGAACGCCTATATGAAATAGATTCATCTTCCTCTTTTAATAAGTGAAGAAGGTCCAATATCATAATGTCCCTAGCAGGCTTATCAATTTTGTATTTTTTCATATATGGAAATTTATCCTGCTCAGGATTGTATCTATACATGCTAACTTCTATCTTATTATCAAACATTTAATAAGTTCTCACTATGGGTGGAAAAGCTTCAACTTGCTTAGGTGCAAAGTTAACTTCTCTTTTTGAAACTTTCTTTGAGATTGGATCATACAAGGAGTGACATAACCAATTTTCGTCATCTCTGTCTGGAAAATCGTCTCTAGCATGAGCTCCTCTGCTTTCATTTCTTTCAAAAGCTGAAATCGCAGTTGCTTCAGCAACTTCGAAAAGATTTTGTAACTCAATAGCCTCGACCCTGCTGGTATTGAAAGCATCACTTTTATCTTTCAAGTGAAGATTTTCAACTTTTTCTCTAATTTCATTAAGTTCTGATAATCCTTTTTCCATGAAATCTCCTCTTCTAAAAACACCAAAGTAATTCTGCATACATTCTTGCAGTTGTCTTTTGACTGTTGCAGTTTCATAACCTTCAGTTGATTCATTTAGGTAATTTAATCTTTCAAGAGATGCATTGATATCATCCTTTGAAGAGGACTCTACGCCTCCACCAGATTTAAGCTCTTCTTGAATATACATCCCAGTCGCTCTTCCAAAAACAACAAGATCTAGAAGTGAATTTCCACCAAGTCTATTAGCACCATGAACTGACACACAAGCGGCTTCTCCAGCTGCAAATAATCCTGGCACTATTGAATCTTGATTATTTATCCTGTTATAGGCTTGGCCATTAACATTAGTTGGAGTACCACCCATCATATAGTGACATGTTGGTACAACAGGTATTGGCTCATATATAGGATCAATGTGAGCAAAAGTTTTAGAGAGTTCACATATACCAGGAAGTTTTGTATTTAAAACATCAGCTCCCAAATGATCTAATTTAAGGAAAATATGGTCTTTATTTTCTCCACAACCTCTTCCTTCAAGTATTTCGAGGACCATTGATCTAGCAACAACATCTCTTCCTGCTAAATCTTTTACATTAGGAGCGTATCTTTCCATAAATCTTTCACCATCTTTGTTAACAAGATATCCGCCTTCTCCTCGACATCCTTCAGTAACTAGAGATCCAGCACCATATATTCCTGTTGGATGAAATTGCCACATTTCCATATCCTGAGCTGGAAATCCTGCTCTCAAGGTCATAGCCAAGCCATCACCAGTATTAATTAATGCATTAGTAGTTGAAGCGTATATTCTTCCAGCGCCACCGGTAGCCATTACGGTTGCCTGAGCTTTTAAGTATGCAACTTCACCATATTCAATAGAAAAAGCAATAACACCTGTAACTTCATTCTTACTATTTTTTACGACATCGACAGCAAACCATTCATTTAAAAAGTTTGTTCCTTCTTTTACGTTATTTTGATAAAGAGTATGAAGCAGAGCATGTCCTGTTCTATCTGCTGCCGCACATGTTCTAGCAGCTTGGCCACCCTTACCAAAATCTTTGGATTGGCCTCCAAATGGTCTTTGGTATATTCTTCCATTTTCAAACCTTGAGAACGGAAGCCCCATATGTTCTAACTCAAAAACTGCTTTGGGTCCTTCAGAACAAAGATATTCAATTGCATCTTGATCGCCTATAAAGTCTGCACCTTTTACAGTGTCATACATATGCCATCTCCAATCATCATTTGGATCTTCACTTGCAATTGCGCAAGTAATTCCTCCTTGAGCGGAAACAGTATGAGATCTTGTTGGAAAAACTTTAGATACTACTGCAGTCTTTAAACCAGACTTAGCTAATTCTAGTGAAGCTCTCATGCCAGAGCCTCCTCCACCAACAATCAGAGCATCAAACTCGATTGTTTTAATATTGTTAGTAAAAATACTATTGTTCATTTATACCTTATTAAAGTGTGCATTATAAATAAATATAATAATCTATTATAACCATATTATATATAAGATGACTACTAAATAAAGCAATCCCATAAGTAAGAATAGTAAATAATATAAGTTTCTAAGCAAGTTTGCGCTCTTTGCAATATTAGTGTTCAAGAAGCCTAGTGTTCTTGTTGTAAGGTAGTCAGTTCCTACTGTCCACAAACCAATAAAAGCGTGCAGAATGATTAGAAAAGAAACTAAGCTTGTAAATGCCCTCATTGGAAAGGATAAAATAAACAAGTTCCAATCAAAATAGCTTATTGATCCGTTGAACGTAAAAATAAAATAGCAAAGATAGATGACATAAAACAATATAACTAAAGAACTGTATCTTTGTGCATGCCATATTAATGAGCCTCTCATAAATATAGAAAGCTAAATAGCCCCACCGAGGTCAAGAACCAAAAAATCAAAACAAAGATTGATGAGTAATATGAACCCATCAAAGTCTCGCCTATGTGAAAAAAGTCCATAATTAAATGTCTAACGCCAGTTAATATGTGATACCAAAGAACCAGAAAGCTAAAGAGAACAAAACAAGAAAAAAAAGAAATACTAGTAAGATGAGTTGATAGATTATCAAAACTAGATTTATTCAAAGTAGAAAAATATAATATACCTAAAAATAATGGTAGCGTGACAAAGAAAATGTACATACCAGATAGTCTATGAGTAATAGAAGAAAATGCCGACATAGGCAATTTAATTTTTCTAAGGTCAATATATACAGGTCTTTGATTCATTACTTTTTAATGAGACAAATGTCTTTTTGTTTGTGCAGTTAGGCTCATTATACAGCACATAGATAAGTGATAATTCATTTATCAAAATTACTTTTTATTTTTTTTTGTATGCTTAATGAGTCTTTGTCTTTTCTTAATCTGCCTGTCAGATAATTTGTTAATTTTTCCCTCAAATGGGTTATCAGATTTTCTAAAAATTAGTTTTAGTTGAATACTCTCAAGTTTTAATGCAGATCTAAATGAGTTCTCTAGATATTTTTTATAATTTTGAGGTATTTTTTTATCCTGATTAGAATGAATAATAAGAGTAGTAGGATTAATTCCACCAAAATGAACCTGCTTTAATTTTAGTTGTCTTCCAGCAACTGATGGAGGGGCACTCTGCTCTATAAATTTATTTAACAACTTATTTAAGTAAGAAGTTATGTATTTCTTTTGGGATGTTTCAATTATATTATTTGTTATTCTGAATAATCTTTTAAAGCCAAGCCCCTTTATTCCTGATATCTCTAACTTTATGAAGTCAGCAACAAAATTAGATTGAGCCCTTTTTGTTTCATAAATTTCGTCTTTTTCTTTTTTTGTTAGTAAATCTATTTTATTCAAGGCAATTACAATGGGTTTACCCATCTCACATACCATATTAATTATTTTTAAGTCCTGATCTACGATACCTTCTTGAGCATCGCATATAAAAATAACAACATCACATTCTTCAACAGAGTGCATTGCTCTTACATAAGAAAAATACTCAACTTTATGATTATTCTTATATCCTTTTCTAATTCCAGCAGTGTCTATAAAAATAAAATCTTGATCATCAACCGTAAAGGGAATGCTTATAGCATCAATAGTTGTTCCAGCAATTTCAGAAACAATAAGCCTATCTTCGTTTATGAACTTATTTATAAAAGTAGATTTACCTGCGTTAGGTCTTCCCAATACAGCAATTTTTTTTCCTTCGGGACTTGTATATTGCTTTTCTGGAAGAGAGTCTTTTATAAAAGTCCTTAGATCAGTTATATTTCTTGAGTGTTCTGCACTAATTTCAAAATATTCACTAATCCCTTTTTTGATAAGATCTTCTTTTACAAGAGAATTAGTTTTTTTATCAATTTTATTAAGAACCGTTATAAATTTTTTATTAAGTTTTCTTAATCTAGTTAAGATATCTAAGTCTTCTTTATTAAGACTCTCGGAACCATCTAATAAAAAAATTATTAAACTTGATTCTTCAGCTGCTATCCAAGCTTGTTCAGCAATGTCTTCTTTAAGTAATGACTCATCTTGAGCAATGCCGCCTGTATCAATTATTAAGCTTTTTTCTGCTCCAAATGTAATATAGCCATGATTTCTATCTTTAGTAAGACCAGAAAAATCTGAAACTATTGCTTTGCGAGATTTAGTTAGTTTATTAAAGAGTGTAGATTTGCCAACGTTTGGCCTACCTATTATTGCTATTGAAGTAAACATGATTAATTAACATTTATATGCTTAACGAAAATAAATTAAATCCTTCATCAACAGCATAAAAGTTATTACTCCTGCTTATAATTTTTTTAATTGGTTTTTTTGAAATTCTTGTTCTGGAAATAGTTTTTCCATTAAGAGGATCAACAGCATGAATATAACCTTCTAAGTCTCCAAATATTAGATTACCGTTAAAGCTAACTGCATTAGATATCTCTCTATTTTTATATTCATCTGATTCCCAAGAATCTTCTAAAGTCTTTAAGGTGAATGACTTAAGGACTGAGTTATCTTTTACAACAACAAGCATACCTTTTGTTAGTATTGGTGAATAAAATGACGACACTTCTGAAGACCATACAGATCTTTTTTGTGCGATGTCAAATATATTTAGATTGCCTTGATAATTAGTTGTATAAACCAATCCACCTTCAACATAAGGTTCAGAATCTGAATCATTAAGACTCTCTAATTCTGATGAGCCTGATTGGTATGAAATTGCCCCATCCCACAAGGGAAAACCAGAGTCTAATTCAAAAACTCCTAATCTTCCGTTATCAAACGATACATAAATTTGATTTTCAACAATTATTGGGCTGCTACTTCCTCTTATTGTTAATGCAGGTAATTTTGACCTATAAGACCATTTTAATTCACCTGATTTTTTATCAAGACCTAGCAATTCTCCCGAACCAGTTTTAACTATAATATGTGTTGCACTTATAGCAGGCGGGGCTAAAACCTCTCCTTTTACATTAGTTGTCCATAGCACAGACCCATCTTGTTGATCTTGGGCGATTACATTTCCATCTATATCAGAGACAATAAGGATACCAAAACCAGATGAGACTCCAGAAGATAGAAAGTTAGACTCTGTTTCCCAATTAACTTTACCTGATGAAGTATCAATTGAATTCAATAGACCAGAAGTATCTGCAAAATATATATCTTTTCCGCCAAATGCTGGCACAAAATTTCCTAAAATATTTTCTCCATTAAAAGAAATCTTCCAATCTTCATTAATCGAAAAATTGTTCGAGATTTTGATTAATTCTTTAGGAGCATCGATCATCATCATCGTTGCTTTCCCAGAATTTAAGGGAGCTCATTGATGAGCATGATGATATAAAAATTACTATAAAAAATATAGAAATAGTATTTTTATAAAATGAGATAGTTAAATAATTATTCATTTTTACGATTCTATATTTGCTAGCTTCATTGAAATGATCGATTGAGAAGCCTCATCAATGTATTTATCTTTTGCTGATAAATATTGATTTTTAGCAAGCAATACCTCATTTTTCTTCAGTAATATATCTCCAGTAAGCTCATGTATGTAGGCATCAGTTGATTTAGATGAATACTTTTCAAGCATATTCAAAGCTGCGTCATATTGCTTATCAGAAGACAATAACCTTGCAGAACTAACTCTGGCTAGCTTGTTGTAAAGCTTATTAGATCTGAAGCCATCAGTTAAATTTACTAGGATAATAAAACTTTCAAGAGCTTTCTTCATTTTCTCCATCTCTTGCGCTCATGGACGCTGAACTTAATAAAGCTAATTTTGTATAACCTGTTTTTTTATAAGAGGTTATTAGCTCATTAAGCAGTTCATCAGCTTTACTTTTATCACTTTCAACTTGGGAGACTTCCTCAACCCAATCGTTATATATAACAGCAGCCTTTTCATGATTTCTTTCAGATGCTGCTGAAAGAAATAAACTAATAGCAGTGATAGTAATGACAGCAAATAAGGAGGAAAGAATTATTACTTTGTATCGATAATAGAATTTTAGTAAAGGTGCAAATTTCATATTGTTTTCAAAAACTTCGTTCATAATAATTTCCTTAATTTATATAGTTTTATAAAAACTAAATAGCTCTTCAATTGAGACAATTTTCTGTTCTTCTAGTTCATCTTTTAAAGGCTTAATAACTGCAGTCCCGTGCTGCTAATTCTTCTTCTCCAATAATAATAACGAAAGTCTGAATTATTTTTATTTGCTCTTCTTAGCTTAGCCTTCAAGCTGCCTTCAGCTAATTCGGTATCTAAAATAACATTTTTATTTATAGACCTAAGTTGGTGGGCTATTTTATATGTTTTTGGCTCTAAATTACTAGTAAGAGTGATAAATGAAACTAATTTATTTGGCATGGTGAAATCTTGAATAAGGCTTGCAAATCTTTCTATGCCAATTGCCATTCCTATAGAGGGTAAATTCTTACCACCAAGCTTAGAGCAAAGATGATCGTATCGTCCTCCCCCAAGAAAAGAATCCTGAGCTCCTAAATTTGATGAAATAGCTTCAAAAACAAAACCAGAATAATAATCTAACCCTCTAACTAAAGAATGGTCTATTTCGATAGAACAGATATCACCAAATTGATTTTTTATATCATCTAACAATTTAAGTGCTGATGGCTCCAAAAAATATTTTGATTGAAGGAGCATCTTTCAAAAGTAATTTAGTTTCTTCATTTTTACTATCAAGAACTCTTAGTGGATTCCTTGCCAATCTTTCCAGATCTTTTGAATCTAGCTTATCCTTAAATGGGGCTAGATAATCAGTCAACGCCTTGCAATATGCTTCTTTATTTTCTTGGCTTCCTAGATGATTTATCTTTATGTGACAATTCTGAAGGTTAAATTCTTTAATAATTGAGCAAATAATAGAAATCATTTCAAACTCAGGTGAGCCTTCTTTATATCCAAGAATTTCAATTCCTGCTTGATAGAATTGTCTGTATCTTCCTTTTTGGGGTCTTTCATACCTCCACATTGGACCCATGTACCATAACTTATGAGTTGATTGGTCAAGTTTCTTTTCTATTATTGCCCTGATTACGCTCGCTGTTCCTTCTGGTCTAAGTGCAATACTCTTATCATTTCTATCATTGAAAGAATAAATTTCTTTGTTAACAATATCTGAAACATCGCCGACAGATCTTTTAAATAGATTTGTATCCTCTAAAGCTGGGGTTCTTATCTCATTTAACTGGTAGCTAGAGAATATTTTTTTTATCCTTCTTTCCGTTTCGAAAATCTTACTTGATAAGTTAGTATTATCTCCATCTTCATAAAGATCGAGCATCCCTGTTAATGATTGAATTTTATCCAATTTAGCTCCTTGCAATAATTTCTACTGAATCTCTGAGTGCCAATTTTTCTCTAACTTTTTCTTCAATTTCCTCAACAAGATTTTCACTACTTATTTTTTTATCAGGTGATCCATCAACATATAAAAGATTTTTAGGGCTTGCTCCAGTTAATCCAATTTCAGCAGCTTTACTTTCACCTGGTCCATTTACGTAACAACCTATGATGGCAATTTCTATATCTTCAGATATGTCCTCAAATCTTTCCTCTAACTCATTCACTACCTCAATAACATTAAAATTTTGTCTTGAACAACTTGGGCATGCAATAATTTTGACTCCTCGACTTCTAATATTTAAACTTTTTAGTATGTCCCATCCTATCTTGATTTCATCTACTGGATCTGATGCAAGGGATATTCTTATGGTATCTCCTATCCCTTCTGATAAGAGCATGCCAACACCTATTGAAGATTTTACAGTTCCGGCTCTATAACTCCCTGCTTCGGTGATACCAAGATGCAAAGGTTGTTTTATTAATTTAGAAATTTTTCTATAAGCTTCTACTGTCATTTCAATATTAGATGCCTTTAAGCTCATTTTATAGTTTTCAAAATTAAATTTATCTAATATATCAACATGTCTTAATGCTGATTCAACTAAAGCATCTGCATTAGGTTCACCATATTTTTTTTGGAGATCTTTTTCCATAGAGCCTGCATTCACTCCAACTCTAATAGGAACATTGTTATGAATAGCTGCTTGAATGACTTCTCGAACTTTATTTTCTTTTCCAATATTTCCAGGATTAATTCTCAAACAATCAGCAGAGTCTGCTACTTCTAGAGCAATTTTATAATCAAAATGTATATCCGCTACCAGAGGAATATCAACCGCCTTTCTTATTTCCTTAAAAGCTGCAGCTTCATCAAATCCAGGAACAGAGACTCTGACTATGTCTGCTCCAGCTGCTTGTAAATCATTGATTTGCTTTACAGTAGCCAATACATCACAAGTATTAGTATTTGTCATCGACTGGACAGCAATTGGATTGCCAGCTCCAACTATGACACCTCCAACATCTACAGATTTTGTGTCTTTTCTTTTTATCCAATCACTCATCATTAAATATAATTGTATTTACTCTAAGTCTATTAGCATTGGTAATAAAATCAATAATATTACCATTATATGTTCCAGATACTGCGTCAGCATTCCCTATAACAATTTTAAAAGGCCTATTTATGATTTTTCGAAAAGTCTCACCAGCATTAAATAGCTGATATTCAACCAAATTATCATCAGAATAAATTTCTATCCAACATTCATTATTAAATACTAAAGAAATTTCATTTATTATTATTAACTGCTCTGAATTGATATCTTTTTTAGAGAGATTTATAGTTTCAATGTTATTTTTCTTAACAATTTCAACAATTCCAAATGCTCTGCTTTCAGAAAAGTCTGATTTTATTTGAATGCTCTTATCAGAGCTAATTAGTAAAATAAAAACTACTAAGATCAGAATTAGAACCCCAACTGCAGAGACAGCTTTATAAAAATAATCATTAATCATTGGTACTGATTTTTTCACAATTTCTTCTTTTCTATTTTTTGTAGCGTATATCGCTGGGAAGTCACATCTTAGTGATAAGAAATTTGCATACTTGATAAAATAAGCTCTAGCAAAACCTTCACTTGGAAAATCAGAATAATCACCTGACTCTATTGCATTTAAATATTTAATATTTATTAATGTTTTTTCTGAAACATCTGAAATAGAAAGGGACCTTTTTGTCCTTTCATCAAAAAACATGTTCCCAATTTTAGATGAGTTTGCAGATTTTAGATCTTCTATCACGATATAGACTGATGACTAATGAGTTTTTTACCTTTCACTGATTTTGTTAGCTTTCCAACTAACTGTCCACAAGCACCATCTATTGCATCTCCTCTTGTTATTCTTAATGTTGTGATAAAGCCCTTCTTCATTAAAATATTTTTAAACTCTAAAATATTTTTTTTACTTGATCTTTTATAATTTGAGCCATCAAAGGGATTAAAAGGGATTAAATTAATTTTACATGCGACATCTGAAAGTAGTTTTGTTAATTTTCTTGCCAATTCGGGGGAATCATTCACACCATCAATTAAAACATATTCAATAGTTATACTTCTCTTGCCGTCATAACTGTCTAGGTAGCTTTTACACGACTTTATCAATTCACTAATTGGATATTTTTTATTTATAGGAACTATTTCATCTCTTAATTCATTTATTGGTGCATGAAGAGAGATTGCTAAAGAAACATCAATTGACTCTGAAAGCTTATCTATTTGAGGCGTGATTCCTGATGTGCTAATAGTAATTCTTTTCCTTGAGAGCCCATATGCCATTTGATCTTTCATTATTTTTGCTGACTCTATTACAGGGTTAAAGTTTAATAATGGCTCTCCCATACCCATAAAAACAACATTAGTTATAGGCGTAACATCATCCTCATGAAAGTTTGCAAGCCATACTTGCCCAATTATTTCATCTGCCGTTAAATTTTTTTCAAAACCTTGAGCGCCTGTGGCGCAAAAAGTACATTGAAGTGCACATCCAGCTTGCGAAGATATGCAAAGTGTCATTCTCTTTTTTTCTGGAATTTTGACCATCTCAACCATTGAACCAGAGGATAGTTTTATTAGATATTTTTTTGTGCCTTCTGGCGATGAATGAATTTCTTCTACTTCAGGAGGAATTATGCACGCAATAGATTCTAGTTTTTCTCTGAGTAATTTATTTAAATCAGTCATCTGACTAAAATCTATTATTCCTTTTTGATGAATCCACTTTAAAACCTGTTTAGCTCTAAATTTTGGCTCATTAATGCTAGCAAAGAAAACTTCTAATGAATTTATTGAGTAACCTAAAAGATTTTCTTTTTTTTCCAAAACTTATTTAGACATTACTTCTTCATCTTTGAAAAAATAATTAATCTCCCTAATTGCACTGGTCTCGGAATCAGATCCATGAACAGCATTAGCATCAATACTTTTTGCAAAATCCGCTCTAATAGTTCCAGGATCTGCTTCTTGAGGATTTGTATTACCCATAAGTTCTCTATTTTTTAAAATAGCTCCTTCACCTTCCAGCACTTGAACAAAAACTGGTCCTGAGGTCATGAATTTTTTTAAATCATTAAAGAATGGTCTTCCTTCGTGTTCAGCATAAAACCCTGAAGCCATTTCATCAGAAAGATGGACTAACTTGCCAGCAACTAGATGAAGACCGTTGTCTTCAAATCTAGAAATAATCTTACCAATAAGATTCTTAGCAACTGCGTCTGGTTTAATAATTGATAATGTTTGTTCTATAGCCATGATTATGTTTCCTAAAAAAAATTTAGGCTATTATATGGGACTTATAGATATTCTTCTATCCATAACATCTGAATAGCCTCTAAAATTTGCTCATTAGATTTAGAAGGATCTCCTATGAAATTCTTTAAATTACATATTTTTGAATGCAAATCTGGAAAACTAATCCATTGTGGATCAATATCAGGAAAGTTTTCATATAACTCGATTGCTATATCTCCAACGTCAAGCCATTCTAAATTATTCATTAATGATCTTCTGAAACCATGTTTATATTATATTTAGGTAATTCTATTTCAATATCTTCATCAATTGGAGGAACTGCTTGGCAACTTAGTCTTGATTTTTGCTCTAGCCCCCATGCCTTATCTAACATATCTTCCTCAATGTCACTTGCTTCATTCATACTCTCGAAACCTTTTCTAACAATACAGTGACATGTTGTACAAGCGCAAGACATCTCACAAGCATGTTCAATTTTAATTCCTTCTCTTAAAGCAGCCTCACATATTGTTTCATTTGGAAGTGATTCGATTTCTACACCATTGGGACAAAGCTCCTCATGTGGCCAAATTTTGATTTTTGCCATTTTTAGACAGTAAAGCTTTCGCCACAGCCACAAACAGCTTTAGCGTTGGGATTTACAAATTTGATGCCTTTATTGAGCCCATCTTCAGAGTAATCAACAAGAGTACCTTTAAGATAGTCTAGGCTCTGATAATCTACAAATACTTTGCAACCATTTTTTTCAAAAATGGCATAACCCTCATGATGATCATCTATAAAATCAAAAAAATATTCATATCCAGAACATCCAGCCTTTCGTACTCCAATTTTAACTCCAATACCTTTGCCTCTAGAATCGATACTGGCAAGAAAATGAGATATTGCTTTATCAGAAAAATTTATATCAGTTGAACTAAAACTTTCCATTAAAAGATACCTATTGTTTAGATTCGTAATCTTCTATTGCTTGTTTAATGGAGTCTTCTGCTAAGACGGAACAATGAATTTTTATTGGAGGTAGCTCTAGAGCATCAACGATTTCTTTGTTTTTGATATCTTTAGCCTCTTCTAATGTTTTTCCAATAAGCATTTCGACTAACTCACTGGAAGATGCGATTGCTGAACCGCAACCATAAGTTTTAAATTTTACATCTTTAATAACATGGGTATTACCTTTTGGTTCACATTTTATTTGTAACTTCATTACATCACCGCAAGCTGGTGCACCAACCATCCCTGTTCCAATGTTTTCCTCCGACGGATCAAACCTTCCAACATTAAATGCTTTTGGATTATTTAAAGTGTTTTCAAACTTATCTACTACTTTTTTACTATATGCCATAATTTATTCCTACTTTTAATGAGAACTCCACTGAACGGTATCGAGATCAATACCATCTAAATGCATCTCCCATAATGGAGACAACTCTCTTAGTCTTTCGACAACGTTATGTAATATAGATAATGTTTTATCTATATCTTCTTCCTTTGTGAACCTTCCAAAAGAAAATCTAATAGAACTGTGTGCTAGTTCATCTTTTCTTCCAAGTGCTCTCAATACATATGATGGCTCTAAACTTGCTGATGTGCAGGCAGAGCCTGAAGAAACTGCTATATCTTTTAATCCCATGATTAGAGATTCGCCTTCTACAAAATTAAAACTGATATTAAGAATATTTGGTACTTTATTCTCTATATCACCATTAAGATATGCATGCTCTATCTTCATAGCCTCTCTTAAAAACTTTTCATGGAAGGCTTTAATTTTATCATTATCTTGTTTCATTTCTTCTTTAGCTATTCTAAATGCTTCGCCCATACCCACAATTTGATGAGTTGCTAAAGTCCCTGATCTCATTCCCCTTTCATGTCCACCTCCATGAATCAAGGCTTCTATTCTGACCCTAGGCTTTCTTCTCACGAACAAAGCACCTATTCCTTTTGGTCCATATGTTTTATGAGCCGAAAAAGACATTAAGTCTACGGGTAATTTTGATAAATCAATATCTACTTTTCCAGTGCTCTGAGCTGCATCTACATGAAAAAATGTCCCAGCCTCTCTAGCAATATTTCCTATTTCAGTTAAATCGTTCAATGAGCCTAATTCATTATTTATATGCATAAGAGATATTAGGATTGTCGTATCTTTCATTGCAGCTTTCACATCTTTTGGATTTATTACACCGCCCTCATTGGGTTCTAAATATGTAACTTCAAAGCCCTCTCTTTCAAGTTGTCGACATGGATCAAGAACAGCTTTATGCTCTATTTTTGATGTAATAATATGATTGCCTTTTGATTTGTAAAATCTAGCAACTCCTTTTACAGCTAAATTATCAGCTTCTGTTGCTCCAGAAGTCCAAACAATTTCTCTAGGATCACAGTTAACAAGATTTGCAACATGAGACCTTGCCTCTTCCACTGCTTCATCAGCCTTCCATCCAAAACGATGAGACCTAGATGCAGGATTACCAAACTCACCATCAGGTGTTAAAAATTTCATCATTTTAGATGCTACTCTAGGATCAACCGGAGTTGTCGAAGCGTAATCTAAATAAATTGTTGATTGTGTGCTCATTTAATTTATCTCTCTTAAACTTATATATGGACTGTTATTCGATTCTACAAGGTTATTTATAGTTATTTTACTCAAATAATTATCAACAACTTGATTCAATTCATGCCATAAATTATGTGTGTTACATTTCTTTCCATGATGGCATGTACTAGATCCATTACAACTAGTAGCATCCATATCCTCCTCAACCGCATTCATAATCTCTTTTATTGATATATTAGATGGATCCTTTGCGTATAAATAACCCCCTTTTCTTCCTCTAATACTTTTTACAATTCCTGCAATTCTTAATTTTCTAAAAATTTGTTCTAAATAAGATAATTCTATATTTTGATTATTTGAAATATCGGACAGTGAAACGGGACCATTAGATTCAAGAATGCGAAGCTCAGTTAGTGCATTTACCGCGTACCTACTCTTAGTGGTTAATCTCACGCGTGAATTATAAATACTTGACTATTTTAGTCAAGTATTGATATTCATGCCTAATCTATCAGCTACTTGATGATAAGACTCAACAACATCTCCAAGACCTTGTCTGAATCTATCTTTATCCATTTTTTTTAAGGTTTCTGAATCCCATAATCTACATCCATCTGGAGTAAACTCATCTGCAAGAAGAATTTTTTCTCCAGAAACTCCGTATTCAACTTTGAAGTCTACTAGTATTAATCCTGAATTAATGAATAATTCTGAAAGTATCGAATTCACTTTGTATGTAAGCTTCTTCATAGCATCTATTTGATCTCTAGATGCCCATCCAAATGAAAGAATGTGTTCGTCATTTATTAAAGGGTCGCCAAGATCATCATCTTTTAAGAAAAATTCAAATAATGGTTCTTCAAGAATTAAACCATCTTCTGTCCCAAGTCTTCTACATATGGAGCCTGATGCTCTATTTCTTATTACGCACTCAATTGGAAACATGGAAAGCTTATGTACTAAGGAATCATTGTTATTAAGAACTTCTATATGATGTGTTTCAACACCATTCTTATCAAGATGGTCCATTATGAAGGCATTGAATTGATTGTTAACAGAACCTTTTCCTAAAAGAGCTTCTTTCTTTTTACCATCAAATGCAGAAGTGTCATCACTAAAATGCATTATTAAATGATCGTCGTTTGTTGTTGTATATAAAGACTTAGCTTTACCTTTTGTTAGTTCTTTAATTTTTTCCATTAGCTTAGTGACTCGTTAATTTTTGATAATAGTTCTTCTGAGTCATCAATTTTATCATTATTTGATTTGGCTCGAACATAGGTTTTATTATTTTTTTCACTTATTTTTACTTCGAATTGTGCTTCTTGATTAAATAAATTTTCAGAGCCTCCTTTTTCTTGACCAAAGCCAAGAAAAGAAAAGAATCCTTCATCCTCTTCTTTGCTGTAACTGACGTAAAAAATTCCATTACTTCTATCTTTATCGTTAGCAACAATATTTGCAGCTGCCATGGCCTTACTTACAGATGACCATGCCCTATCAAAATTAAGGTCTAATTCAATAACAGTTTGGCCATTTTCAGTGAATATTTTAGCTTTTTTCATTTCATTGAGATTCTGTGCGGCCAGGGAAGTACCAGTGAAAGTATTAATTGATTCTGCAAAATAATTAACTATTTTTTCAAGTTCAGCTTGAATAAACACTGAATCAGCAATCATTTCACTATTACTTTTATCTATTTTATTTAAAAATATTTCAGTAGATGCTTCTTTTATTCCATGTTCTATTTTCATTTGCAATATTGATGATTCATCAAAATCAATTTCAATAACACCTGTATCTGGATTTGAGTTGAGTACTTCGTAGGAAGATGTATCCCAGTAACTTTTAGATATTGGCCAAGAGGTTGATGGAAGAGTTTCTATATAAATCCATAACAACTGACCCAGCCTTCTAAGTTGAACTGAACTATCACCCGATGAAGCAAATATCTGCCTTGGTCTGGGAACATCTTGATCAGAAATTCCTTCTTGAAGAGCAACAACAGGATAATGATTTTCGACAGACTCAAGACTAAGGTTTTCAGGGAGAATTATTTCTTTTTCAACGGATTCTGATAAGAAAATCATATTTGGTAGCTTGGGAAAAATCCTTCCGGTCCAGATATATAAGAACAAGAAGATAGGATTAATACTAAATTAATGGTTAATAATTTTTTAATCATAGTAGTTCCAATTTTAGCATCTCAGATGTAATTTCATCATGAAAATTTTTATCTAATTCTATTAAAGGTAGTCTAATTGCATTTTGAATTAATCCCATTCTGTAAAGCATCCATTTAACAGGAATCGGATTAGACTCTGTAAATAGTAATTTATATAGATTTGAATTGTTAATGTTCAATAATCTAGCCTCATCAAAGGAATCATTTTTCATCAATTTACATATATTTGAAATAGATTTAGGTATGACATTTGCTGCAACAGAAATAACTCCATGAGTTCCTATATTCATAGATTCCATGAAAGGTTGGATCATCACCCGAATATATAAAGAAATTACCTTCTGAATTCTTAGAGATATCTACTAATTCTTTAATTCTAGCCATATCATCTACAGCCTCTTTTATTCCTACTATGTTTTTATGGCTAGAAAGGATGTCTACGGTTTTGGGATGCAT
Organism: uncultured SAR86 cluster bacterium; assembly: GCA_964276235.1. Classification (GTDB taxonomy): domain Bacteria; phylum Pseudomonadota; class Gammaproteobacteria; order Magnimaribacterales; family D2472; genus SCGC-AAA076-P13. Next base: position 653,326 of record CAXYEK010000001.1, on the reverse strand, counting down.
ATCACAAGCAGTTCTTGATGGAACATTATATAAAATCTGATTTATATCTGCAGCATCGGCTATAGTTTCATAATGAGATATTAAGCCTTTTTGGTTTGGTTTGTTGTAATAAGGGGTAACTATAAGAGCATAGTCAGCCCCTATTAATTTTGACTCCTGCGTCAATTCTACAGCTTCTTTTGTAGAATTTGCTCCAGTTCCTGCGATAACTGGAACTCTTTTATTTATATATTTACATGTATGACTAATTACTTCTATATGTTCGTTGAGGTTGAGTGTTGCTGACTCTCCGGTAGTACCTACAGATACAATTCCATCCGTTCCTTCTTCAATATGCCAGTCTATCAATCTTTCAAGAGACACATAATCTACGTCACCATTTGGAAACATTGGCGTTACTAAAGCAACTAAACTTCCTTGTAATACTTGCATCAAATAATTATCTAGTAAAAAATAGGACTATACACTATTTTTATAAGTAAGATTAAGGGAAAAAATGACAAAAAAACTTGAAGGCAAGAAATGCCCAAATTTTAAAGCAGAGGTTACGAGTAATTTAAATCTTTCAAATAAAGATTTTATTGGTAAAAATCTCGTAATCTATTTTTATCCTAAAGATAGTACTCCAGGATGCACAACTGAAGGTCAAGATTTTAGGGACAACTTTAAGGTATTTAAAAAATTAAATACTGAGATATTAGGAGTATCCAGAGAAAGTATTAAATCTCATGAGAATTTTAAATCAAAGCAATCATTCCCTTTTGAATTATTATCTGATCCAGATGAAAAAGTATGCAAAGCTTTTGATGTTATGAAATTGAAGTCAATGTATGGGAGACAATATATTGGAATAGATAGAAGTACGTTTTTAATAGATATTAAAGGGAAAATTATTAAAGAATGGAGAAGCGTTAAAGTTACTGGCCATGTTGAAGAGGTTCTACAGGCAGTAAAAGATTTAACTTGATGGGATTGAGGATGGCCATGCATTCCAAACAGCTTTTATAAAAGTAGAAATTGGTATTGCAAAGAATACGCCCCAAAAACCAAACATACTCCCAAAAATAAATACTGCTAATATTATTATTACTGGGTGCAGCTTTACAGCATCTGAAAATATAATTGGAGCTAATAAATTACCATCTAATGCCTGAAGCAGAAGATAAAGCCCTAAAAGCAAAAAGAATTGAGTTTCTAAACCAAACTGGAGTAATCCAACTACAACAACAGGAATTGTTACTAAAAATGCACCAACGTAGGGTATGAGGACTGAAATACCTACCAATACAGACAATAATGCTGAATATTTAAGGCCTAGTGAAACAAATATTATTGCAGCAAAAATACCAACTATAAAAATTTCAATTGTTTTACCTCTAACGTAATTGCTTAGTTGAATATCCATTTCAGTCCATACATTTGTAAACATCTCTCTTTTTCCAGGAATAAAACTTAGCATTCCATTAATAATATTTTTCCTATCAAAAAGAAAAAAGAAAACTAGAATTGGAAAAAGTATTATGTATAAAAGTATGGTGATAGTACTTTGTATTCCAGCTATTGATGTTTTTACAAGATTTTGTGTAACAGACGAGAGCTCAGTTGACACTGCTTGAAAAAAAATAGAAATTTGATCTGAGGACACTAAGTCAGGAAATTTTGCTGGTAATTCTGAAATGAAATCTAAAAAATCATTGAATAGTCCAGGTACATCTAAAACAAAAGCTTGAAGTTGAATATATAGAATTGGTAATAGCCAAATTAACATCGCTGCTCCGGTAACTATAAATATTGAAAAAGTTATTAGTAGAGCGAAATTTGATGAAATATTAAAAGATTCTATCTTTTTTTGAAGCCCTACCAGTAAATATGCAACCACTATACTAATAAAGAATGGTGTTAAAACTGAACCAAAGAAGCTCACCAGTACTAAAACAAACAATATAACTAAGGAAAAGACTATTGTTTCTTCATTACTAAATATTTTTGTAAAAAAATTATTTAACTGCTCTAACATTTTTTTATTTCTAAACCCCTTTTTTATCCGAACTATCTATATATAAACACTGTCAAAGAACTTATATATAATAATCTATACAATTTGTAGGTCCATATTAATCGAAAAAGGCTTTTTATGTTAGTTTTGGAAGAAATAGAAAGCCGAGCTAAACTTTAAATACAAATGAAAAATATCTTTTACATTCTTGTTATAGTCTTTTCTTCATTATCAATCGGAGATGAAAAAAAAGAGCTGCTTCTTCCTGAGCTAGGAGACAGGGTTTCAGGTGCTGTTTCTTCTGCTCAAGAAAATGCTATTGGAAAGCAGTTTTTAAAGCAGATTTATTTTCAAGCAGATCTAATATCAGATCCTTTAATTCAAGAATATACAGAATTACTAATTTATAGACTCTCAGAATATAGCCAAGTAAAAGATAGATACTTTACTATTCTATTAATTGATGATGATTCCCTTAATGCTTTTGCTGCACCTGGGGGTGTAATTGGTGTAAATGGTGGACTTTTCTTAAATGCTGATAATGAAGGTCAATTTTCATCAGTTCTTGCGCATGAGCTTGCTCATCTAAGTCAAAGGCACTTTGCAAGAAAGATTTTGCGATCAAAAGATACAAACTTAGCTTCAGCATTAGTTATGGCTTCTACAATCGCGATTGCTTTAATTAGCAATAATCCTAATGCCATCATGGCTGGGCCTGCAATACTTCAAACAGAGAATTTAAGATATAGCAGATTATTTGAAAGAGAAGCAGACAGAGTTGGTTTTGCTAATTTAATTAATGCAGGTTACAACCCCAGATCTATGGGAGAAATGTTTGAGAATATGAATAACTTGAGAAGGCTCTCGGGTGATGCTCCTCCAGAATTTTTACTTACCCACCCCCTCTCATCATCAAGGGTAAATGATGCATTTAATGCAGCAGAAGGTATCTCTAACGAAGGAACAAAATCAGATAGCTTGGAATACTCACTAATTAAATCTAGATTAAAAATACACTATGAAAAAATTCCATCAAATTCACTAAGATTCTTTATTGCACAAAGTAAAGAGAACAAAACAGATGCTAATATTTATGGTCTCGCATTAGCTTATAGCGTTAGCAACTCTTACGATGAAAGTCTGAAGTTATTAGATAATTTAATTTTAAGCTATCCCAAAAATTTATTTTTAAATACCACAAAGATTGAGATACTCACTAAAGCGCAAAGATATGAAGATGCTTTAAACTTATCTAATAAATTTTTGGATATATCACCAAAAAATTATCCTTTATCAATCGCAAAATCAAAAATATTACTAGAAACAAAAAAATACTTTGAATCAGAAGAAATTATCAGAGATCAAATAATTAGAAGAAATGATAATCCTCAATTATGGTTGTTGCTCTCTGAAATCCAGAGGAATAGCAGAAATATAATTGGATATCATCAAAGTCGAGCTGAATACTTTTTACTATTAGGTCAAGATGAGGAAGCTCTAAATCAGTTAGAATTTGCATTAAAGCTCACAAAGAACAACTTCCAAGTTTCTGAAAGAGTTATGACAAAGATTATTGCCATAAAGAAAAATATTGGAAGATCTAGAGGTCTTTAGAATTATTTTTAAAGTTTTTTGAGATTTTATAGCCTGTAATGGAAAATAATCCAGCAAATGGTATTGCCAGCATTGGCATTAGGCTTACGCTGATACCTACTATTTTGCCTAATCCCATAAAAAGGCTTCCTGTTAAATCACCAAATCTAGTCACAAAAGTATCAATAAATACCGTAGATTTATATCGATCTTCTTTTTCAAGTTGACTATATATAATCTCTCTGCTTGGTTTATTAAACCCATATTCAAAAACTCTTAATAGAGCTTGTGCAAATACGACTATACCAACAGAAGGCATTAATCCGTAAAGCAGAAAAACTATAATAAATAAAAATCCATAAACTATTAATACTGATGTAATACCGAAAAAAGATATAACGATATATGTAAGAAAAAGCTGTGTTATCAGAGTTAAAGGAGAGACTAATTGTTCTATGCGAGCAAATAGTTCAATCCTATCAGGTGCAAGATCAGAATATGCTTCAATAATAGGAATTGCACTAATCCACTGAATAGTCATAAGTGAGGTGAAAAGCCATGAGTAAATGGCAATAGATTTCACTTCTTTTACTGACATAATATTAGAAAGTGCATCTGACCATCTCCCACCAACTTCTTTTACAAGCACAATAGAATTATTTAAATTAACTATATATCTTGCTAACAGTATTGCTGTAAATAATAAAATAGATGAAGAAAATGCGAATAGTTCTAAACCAAAATTTGTAAACGATTCTGAAAGCCTAACCGAAATCTCTGAGCCAAAAATTGCTCCTATTGATCCTCCAGCCATAATAAAACCATAGAGCTTTCTTGATTTTTCATCTCTAAAAATATTGATTACTAAAACCCAAAAAATTGAGACAACAAAAAAAGAATATATGTTACACCAAACATAAAAAACTCTGCCAAGCCATATAGCTTGAGCAGTATCAGTTTCATCAAGTGATCGAGAGTAAAAAATAAAAACGAACAGGTTAAATATTAAAAAGGAGTAGCAATAGGTTATTATTTTTTTAAAATTTGCTCTAGATGCAATCCAAGAATAAATTGGATTAATTATTAACATCGTTAACGCTGTAATAGACAATAAAATTAATAAAAAATCTTGGCCATAGTTTTCAACAGCCATTTCATTTCTGACTGCTCTTAAAACATACCAAGATGAAAGAACAAGAAAAAATAATAAACTAGTTAGGACTGTGTTTTTTAATCTCATGGAAATATTATGCCTGATGAGTGGTGGGTCGCACAGGATTCGAACCTGTGACCAATTGGTTAAAAGCCAACTGCTCTACCAGCTGAGCTAGCGACCCCCGGTTATGCATAATAAAAAAAGGTGATTATTCCATATTTTTCAATAACTGCAAGGCTAAAGATGAAGCAGTGTTATCTGGATACTCTCTAATGACATAATTATATTTTTCTTTTGCCATCTTTGTATCATTATTCTTCAAATATATGTCACCAATTTTCTTATGAGCCAGTGGCGCCCTGTAATGTGATGGAAACAATGAAATTAACTCCATAAAATAAGTCATTGAAGTTTCATTGTTATCGTTAATAAGCGAGATTTCTCCTAACCAGAAATAGGATAATGGGGTCTTTTCATCATCTGTAAAACTTTCTACAAAATACTTAAATAGCGAAAATGCCCTAACAAAATCTTGTTTCTCCAAAGATTCAACTGCAGCCCTGTAGACATCTTCTTTGCTTTTTGTATCCTCAATTCCTCTAAACCTTAAATTGGAATTCATTGTTAGTTCATTTTCCGCAACAGTGGTGTCCTCTTCTGGCATAGATTCTTTAATCAACTTATTAATTAAGTAATTTTGAGATTCTAATTTGTTTCTTAAATCAGCTAACTCTAATTCGAGTTCTTGGATTTTTAAAAAAAGAAGGTCTGACTGAACTGTATCATTTTCATTCGTTAATAAATGATGCGAAGGAGCCGTTAAAAGAAGAAATATTAATAAAGAATTTTTCATTTACATTAATTAATTTCTGCCCTTCTATTTTTTGAATGGCTCATTTCATCTGATCCCAAAGCAATTGGCCTCTCCTCTCCAAAGCTTTTAACAGATACTCTTGATTTATCTATGCCACTTAGTGATAGATAATCTCTTACTGATTCTGCCCTTCTTTGCCCTAATGCTAAATTATATTCTCTTGTTCCTCTTTCATCTGCATGACCAGATATTGTTATTTTTATTGCAGAATTTTCTTTCATTGCATTCACAGCACTTTTTAACGTCTGTAAGGATTTACTACTTAAATTAAATCGATCAAATTCAAAATAAACAGTAGCATTAGTCAAAATTGCTTTTGTTTGATAGTTGAGTTGTTCGTCCTCTTTACTTATTGAGGCTTCAACCGTTTGCACTCCTCCATCATAGACAGTTTCTTCAGTTACATTCATGCTAGAGCATGATGAAAGAAATAATGTAAATGCAAAAATACATAATGAATTTTTTATGAATTGGTTTTTAATATTGAACATGTTTGCGACTCCTATAAATTATCTTAAAAATCCTGACCAAGAAGGTTCTCTAACTTCGCCATTGCTAGCTGGAAGTTTAAATTTGGCTCCACTTAAAGTAACACCTGCGAGCAAACCTAAGCCATTCTCTGTTACTGCATAGATTATCACATTCCCATTAGGAGAAATACTAGGTGATTCATCCAATTGTGAGTCTGTTAAGGGCCTTACAAAGCTTTCATCAAAATATTTTAATGCTATTTGGAAATTTCTACTTTCTCTGTGCACAAAAATTATTCCGTCACCATTATTTAAGTAAGAACCTTTTGCATTGTAATTTCCTTCAAAGGTTATTCTGTTTGGCTTTGAATTAGATTTACGTAAATTAATTTCATATAACTGAGGAGAGCCAGATCGTCCTGAGGTAAACATAATTTTAGAACCATTAGGAGACCATGATGACTCGGTATCAATTGAATAATGATTGGTAAGCCTGGTCAGATTTTTATTTTTTAAATTTAGAATATATATTTCTGCATTACCGTCTTGATACATAGTAAGTGATAAAAACTTTCCATTTGGAGACCATGATGGTGAACTAATCTGAGATGAATTCTGAATAACTATATTACGCTTTCCAGAAGCTATATCCTGAATAAAAACTTTTGCCATTCCTGTTTCAAAAGAGACATAAGCCACTTGTTTTGAGTCCGGAGACCAAACAGGAGATATTATTGGTTCAAGACTTTTTAATAATACTTGTTCATTTGCTCCATCGGCATCTGCAACAATTAATCTAAAAATTGAATCATTATTAACTTTCTTCTCTGTCACATATAACAACTTAGTTGATGAAACTCCTTTCAATCCAGTGATCTCTTCATATATTCCATCACTAATATAATGTGATAATTGTCGTATCTTATTTGGGATACCAAATACTTTAGATGTTCTTACCTTTTTTTCTTTTTGGACATCATAAATTTCGTAAGAAGTCGACAAATTATATTTGTCTTCAGAAGTTATTGAACCCATGATTATAAAATCAATATTTAGTAATTTAAAATCTTTATAAATAATGTCTTCTGAGCTTTTGGGTACAGTAAGTATTTGAGAATTTTGAAAAATCTTAAATTCACCAGTTCTTTTTAAATCACTATTAACTATATAATTTATTTGATCAGCAATTTTATTAGGTCCATCAAAACCAACTAAAGCTATTGCATAAGGATTTTCAGAACCTTCAGTTATTTCAAGAATAAGTTCAGAGAAAACGAATTCAGGAATTAATAAAAGTAATATTAATTTTTTCATATTGGGTTAAAAGTAATAACTATATTTTTAAAGTTATTTTGATAAAGAGTGTATGGGATTTTATTAAAAAAATTAAATGTTTCTACTCTTTTAACAGCATTTATTGCGGAATTATCAAAACGAATGTTCCCACTACTTTTTATTAGATCAATATTTATGATTCGACCATTCTTATTTATAGTCATTCTTAAATCACAAATTAAGCCATCTTGAATATTTTGTGGTTTTATCCATGCAGACTGAATAAATTTAATCATTAGATTGCTAAATTCATTAATCTGATTTTGCTCGGCATTCTCGGTAATTATTTGATCTTCTTTTATTAGGCTTGAAATTTTTGTTGCGTTAATTTGAGGAGTAAATTGAATTTTTTCTTCGATTTGAGACTGGGCTATTTTTTCGACTTCAACTTCTTTAGTTATTGATGATGCATTTTTGAAAGAATTTTTTTCTACCTCTTCTTTAAAAACTAGATTTACATTTATAGGGGTGCTTAGTATTGGTCTGAATGATTTCTCTGAATAAAAAAAACCCATTAAATAAAGAATAAGAAAAGCATGTATTAAAAAAGACATGAAAGAGGCAATAAAGTAATCGGATTTAATCTGCATAACCAGTTGTCACAATTCCAATTTTTGAAATTCCAACACTTTGAACTGCTGCCATTGCTTTAGCAACAGAATCAAAAATAACCCCTTTATCACTCTGAAATACAACTTCAATATCTGGATTGGCAGAATAAATAACACTAGACTTTCTTTTAAGCTCCTCTAAATTTATAGGCAATGTTTCGTCTCCAATATTTAAGTAGTATTTACCTGAGACATCTATAGAAATTACCAATGGTTCATTTTGAACCGTCATTTTAGTTGTGTCTGTTTTAGGAAGATCTACTTCGATACCCTGAATCAGTAATGGGGATAGGACCATAAATATTATTAATAAAACTAGCATCACATCTATATAGGGAACAACATTGATCTCTGCTTTTAATTGTTTCTTTTTTGCTAACCTATAAATCATTTATTTTTTAATAGACTGCTTATAAAAAATACTTGCTAGCTCTTCAGAAAAAATTAAGGTTGATTGACTCATAGTCTCAAGTTCTGAAGTGTATTTATTAAAAGCAATGACTGCAGGTATTGCAGCAAAAAGACCCATTGCAGTTGCAACTAATGCCTCAGAGATTCCTGGTGCCACTGCATTGATAGTTGCTTGTGTTGCATCAGATAGACCTTGAAATGATGTCATAATGCCCCACACTGTCCCTAATAGCCCTATATAAGGACTAACTGAGCCAACATTGGCCAAAAAAGGTAAGTGTTTATTCATTTCCTCTTCATCTGAAGCTATTGCTACCCTCATACATCTATTAATACCTTCTAAATCAAGTTCAGATATTGTTTCGTGTGAACTAATTTGCTTGAATTCTTTAAAAGAGCTCTTGAAAACTCCCAGTGAGCCGTATAAAGGAATATCTTGATCAATAAGTTCGTTATATAGAGTATTTAAATCTTCGCCACTCCAAAATCTTTGATGAAAACTAGAGTTAATGTCTTTAATTTTTTTATAAAAATTATATCTTTCTACAATTACTATCCACGTAAGTACAGATGCTAATAATAGTATTAGCATTACTATTTTTACAACCATCCCTGCTTCAAGGAAAAGGTTAATTACAGATATATCATTCATCTATTTCTCCTTTATCAAAAATTAATAATAAATCATCAGGAAAAGGTTTTGGTTTTTTTGTATAAATATTTATAAAACAAATTTCAACATCTCCTTCGCATATAATTTTATTATCGATTTGATTAATGATTTTTTGATTGAAAATCATTCGAGCATTTGATTTTTTATAAACTGAAGATTGGACTATTAAGGTATCTCCTAGCTTAGAGGTTGTTAAATAATCAATCTCTATTTTCTTTACTACAAAGACAAATCCATCATTTCTATGTTGTTCTTGGGATATATTATTATTCGAAAGGAAGTCAGAGCGTGCTCTCTCAAAGAATTTTATGTAGTTTGCATGGTAAACAAAACCTTGAAAGTCTGTATCTTCTATATAAATTTTTAAAAAGAAATCCTTATGCTTGATAGTTTTGTTCATGAAGCTCAATATCTTTCTGAAATAGTTCTAAAATAATTTGTATGAAATCAGGCCAAAGTAAATCAACAGTAACCAAATTATTTTTAATATTATCATTAAGTGAAGATGCTAGAACTCTAACTTTAATAGGCCTATTGTTGAATTTATAAACCAAAGCTGGTTTTAAATTAGGTCCTTTAGATGAGGCAAGTACTTGTTCCCACCAATCAGGACGAGGCTCAGCACCTGTTCCATAAGCTTTACATTCGATACACCAATTACCTAGAGTTAAGTCTGGTAATTCTTTGGTTCTTGTTTGTTCAAGTATTCTTTTTACAGGGTTTGTTAAATTTAAATCTTGAATTAAAGCATTGGCTATCTGCCTTTCAAAAGTCGCTCCTTTATTTCTAGAATTAATAGACAATTGTTACTCTTGAACCTCAAAGTTATCTGGAAATTCAGCATTAGTATGAACTTCTTGTACATCATCAAGCTCATCCATAAAATCCATTATCTTAAGAACTTTTTCAGACATTTCTTGATCGATTGCTATTGAAGTTTCAGCCCTTAAAGTAAGCTCAGCATTTGTATTTTCAATATTATTATTCTTCAATGCCTCAAGGACACTACTCAATTCAGCGCTACCAGTAACAATCTCAAAGTATTCACCCTCATCAACTAAATCATCTGCTCCTGATTCAAGAACAATTTCCATTAAGTCATCCTCAGAATAATTTTTTGCAATATGAATAATTCCTATTTTATTAAAAAGATATGAAACTGATCCATCAGTTCCAAGGTTTCCACCAAACTTTGAAAAAGCATGTCTTACGTCAGAAACTGTTCTATTTCTATTATCCGACATCGTTTCAACAAGAATAGCTACTCCTCCCGGACCGTAGCCCTCAAAAACAATTTCTTCTAAAGCACCAGTTTCTCCGGTACCTGAACCTTTTTCTATAGCTCTTTTAATATTATCTTTAGGCATGTTTGCAGCATTAGCTTTATCTAAAGCTAATCTTAATCTTGGATTATCATCTGGGTCAGGGCCGCCTTTGGCAGCAACGGTAATTTCTCTGATCACTTTTGTCCAAACTTTGCCTCTAGAAGCATCCTGTCTGGCCTTTCGATGCTTGATATTTGCCCATTTTGAATGTCCTGCCATTACTTAATCTTCCTTATAAGTACTAATTATTTTTAGTTCTTCAAGCTGGGAATCATCAACAGAACTCGGTGCATCTGTTAAAAGACATGTAGCGCTTTGTGTTTTGGGAAATGCTATTACATCTCTAATATTGGTAGTGTCTGTAATAAGCATAACAATTCTATCTAGCCCAAATGCTATACCACCATGAGGTGGGCAGCCTGACGAAAGAGCTTTTAAAAGAAATCCAAATTTATTATCTGCTTCTTCTTTAGAAATATTCAAAATATCAAAAATAGTCTTTTGCATATCTGCATCAAATACTCTTAAAGAACCACCGCCAAGCTCATAGCCATTTAAGACAATGTCATACGCATGGGCTATAGAAGTTTCAGGTGAATCCTTAAGATCTTGTGCAGAGCAATTTGGCAATGTGAAAGGGTGATGAAGAGAAGTTAAATTACCCTCACCATTTTTTTCAAACATTGGAAAATCAATAACCCAACATGGTGCCCATTTAGTGGTATATAAATTGAGATCGTCCCCTAATTTTTTAATCAAACTACTCATACTTAGATTGACGACCCCTTCTTTACCAGCCCCAAAAAATAGTAAGTCATTATCTTCAAGATCTAATTCAGATATTAATGCGGCAACAGTCTCATTTTTAAGAAATTTTAAGATTGGCGATTGCAAACCATTCTCAATATCACTTTTGTCATTAACTTTTATATAAGCCAAGCCTTTTGCTCCCAATTTTGAAACAAAGTTAGTATATTCATCTATTTGTCCTCTAGATAAAGAATTACCACCAGGTATTTTCAATGCGACAACTCTTGAACTATTATCTTTTGCAGGATCAGCAAATACTTTAAATTCTTCATCCTTAACCAAATCAGAAATTTCAACTAATTTTAGGGGTATTCTTAAATCAGGTTTATCACAACCATAATCTCTCATTGAGTCATGCCAATCTAAGATAGGAAAAGTTTCTAAAGAATCGCCACAAAACTTTTTAACCAAACCTTTGATCATATCCTCACCAATTTGCATGATGTAGTCTTGATCAATGAATGATGCTTCGATATCTATTTGTGTGAATTCGGGTTGACGGTCAGCTCTTAAATCTTCATCCCTAAAACATCTAGCAATTTGATAATACTTATCAAGACCTCCCATCATTAACAACTGTTTAAATAATTGTGGGGATTGAGGTAGTGCAAAAAACTTACCAGATTGAACCCTGCTTGGAAGAATAAAATCACGCGCTCCTTCAGGAGTTGCCCTTGTAAGAATAGGAGTTTCTATTTCATGAAAATCATTATCATCAAGATAATTTCTAATCATTGAAGTTATTTTTGATCTGGTAACTATTCTTTGATTCATTTCAGGTCTTCTTAAATCTAGAACCCTATTTTTTAGGCGAACATCCTCGTTAACATCTTGATAATCATCTAAAGGAAAAACTGGAGTCACTGCTTTACTTAAGATATTAATATTTTTTGCAACTAACTCTACCTCCCCAGTTAACATATTTTTATTTGTTGTCCCCTCAAGTCTAGCCTTCACTAATCCAGAAATCTCAACAACAAACTCATTTCTTAGAGTTTCAGCAATAGAAAAGGATTCTGCATTATCGGGATTGATGACTGCTTGGCAAATACCTTTAATATCTCTGACATCCAAAAAAATGACGCCTCCATGATCACGTCTTTTATGAATCCAGCCACATATAGTTACTTCTTGATCAAGATTCTTCGATGTTATTTCTCCGCAATAATGAGATCTCATAATTTTTCCTTATTTATTTACTAATCTTATCTTGTTTAGGCTCTTTCTTGGAGACAGAAGTTGTATTTTGTTTAGATTTTTCATTAGATTTGTTGTCATTTGATGAAAGATTCTTTTTATTACCTGTTTTGAAGTCGGTTTCATACCACCCTCCACCCTTTAATCTAAATGATGGAGCAGAAACCATTTTATTGAGACTTTCTTTATTGCAATTTGGACATAGGGTCTTTGGCTCATCGCTAAGCTTTTGTATTACTTCAATCTGATGCTCGCAATCTGAACATTTATAATCATAAATCGGCATAAGTCCCTAAAAAAAGATAAAATTATAAACTATAAGGATTTATACATATAACTAAATTAAAAAATGTTGTTTTCAAAAATATTACTACCCACATTAAAAGATGCTCCTCAAGAAGCTGAGGTCGTAAGTCACAAGCTTATGTTAAGAGCTGGTATGATCAGAAAAGTTGCGTCTGGTATTTATACTTGGCTACCTCTTGGTTTAAAAGTACTAAGAAAGATTGAAAATATTGTTAGGGATGAGATGAATGCATCCGGTGCTCAAGAAGTTCTCATGCCAATGGTACAACCAAAAGAGCTTTGGAATGAAACTAATCGCTGGGAGAAAATGGGTCCAGAGCTATTAAGAATCAAAGATAGGCATGACAGAGATTTTTGTTTAGGTCCTACTCATGAAGAAGTTATTACTGACCTTATTAGAAATACTGTAAAAAGCTATAAAGAACTTCCTTTAAATATATATCAAATACAAACAAAATTTAGAGATGAAATCAGACCTAGATATGGGGTTATGAGAGGCAGAGAGTTTTTAATGAAAGATTCATACAGTTTTAATGCTGATGAAGCTTGTCTTCAAGAAACTTATTTAACAATGAGAGACACATATAAAAATATTCTTGAAAGAATGGAGCTTGAATACAAAATAGTAGCAGCTGATTCCGGAGCTATTGGTGGAGATGCTTCAGAAGAGTTTCATGTATTGGCTGAAACCGGTGAAGATACTATTGCCATTAGTACTGCATCTGAATTTGCAATTAATACAGAGCTATTATTAAAAGAAGGTGAGGACATAAAATCTCTAGAAGGAAAACCATCACCTGATGGCAATGGAATCATTCAAATAAAAAAAGGTATTGAAGTAGGTCACATATTTAAACTGGGCAAAGTATATGCAAAGGATATGAAAGCAAATGTTCTTAATAAAGAAGGAAGAGCATCAACACTGTATATGGGATGTTATGGAATTGGAATTTCAAGATTGGTTGCAGCCGCAATAGAACAAAATAATGATGAAAAAGGAATTATTTGGCCTCATAGTATTGCGCCATTTGATATAAATATAATTGGTATTGGGTATGATAAAAATGAAGAAATAGCTGCAGCTGCTGATGGTCTCTATGAGCAGCTTAGAGAAATGGGATATGAAGTACTTTTAGATGATAGAAAAGATGGCTATGGAACTAAAATGAAAGATTCTGAACTCATAGGTATACCTTTAAATATTATTATCGGTAAACAATTTATTGAAAATAAAGAAGTTGAATTAAAGTCTAGAAGTGGTGAAAGCTCTATAAACCCAATCTCAGATATAGAAACAATTTTAGATTTTTTTAAAAACAGATAACTATTTATTAATAAGAATTTATGTCTTTTGTTTCTTTTTTCTTAAAAAATTTCTGCATTAAGTATGACAAGGATATGGAAATTAAACCCCATACTAAAAGAGCGTAAGCCCAGTTAGATATAATAATTATATTTAAATAAATTTGTAGCTTAAATATTAATCCAACAAAACAACTGGCTATACCTAGAGGGAGAAACCAAACTAGTGACCCAATAAATATCTCAAAGATAATTAAAACGACCCCACCAATCAACCAAATATCTGGATTTTCTAAAAAAACAATATCCATTAATCTTTTGAGTTATCTGTAATAGTACCAAGAAGTAATTCTAAGCTTCCTAAAGCTTTGGTTACATCTGATGGAATAACTAAAGTTTTAGATTGCCCAGATGAGGCTAGAGTAGTTAAACCTTCTACTTGTCTCTTCATAATTTCGAAATTTACAGCAGGCTGGCCATCATCTTTTATTGCCTTTCCTACAACTCTTGTTTGCTCAGCATCGGCCTCAGCTTTAATTTTGATGGCATATGCATCGGCATCAGCAGTTATCTTTACAGCATCAGCAATTTTTTCTGCTTCATATAATTGTGCATCTGCATTTAATTCCGTGCTTCTTTTTAGACCTTCAGCAGTTGCTATGGTAGCTCTTCTTTCTCTTTCAGCATTTAATTGCTGTCTTTGAGAGTCTTTTGTTTGTTCATCAACTAAAACATCTAATATCTCCGTTCTTGTAACCTCTACACCCCATATTTCAGCAGCTTTACTTAATCTATCTCTAATTTCATTATTCATTGACTCCCTGGAGCTTTGAAGATCATCAAGCTCTAGCTTACCAGCTGCTGATCTAATTACTGAGATAGCAGTATTTTCAACTGCTAAATCGATATTCTTTATTCTATATACCGATTTAGATGCATCTAATACTCTAAAAAATACAGTTGATACTAGACCAACCTCTACATTATCTTTTGTTATTACAGAAATTTGAAATTTAGGAAGTTGCCTTTCTAAGATATCTGTTTTGTGTGCAACTCTATCAACGAATGGAATTATTATAGAGAGGCCAGACTCAAGAGTTCTAGTGTATTTACCAAACCGTTCAATAACATACACTTTTGATTGAGGTACAACTTTTATAGCAAGATAAAGAACAAGTATTAAAAGTAACGCAGCAAAAGAGAGGAAAATATTAAAAATCATGATATAAAAAAAATTATTTAGACATTTATTATATTACTACTCAATAAAAATGTAAAGTTTACTTTACATTTTCCTTACTTATAATCTTTCTATAATTGTGGCATTAGCCGTACCACCGCCCTCACATATTGCCTGAAGAGCATATTTTCCCTTTCTTCTCTCAAGCTCATTCAGCATGGTTGTCATTAATTTTGTTCCTGTAGCTCCTAAGGGATGACCTAATGCAATTGCTCCTCCATTCACATTAAGTTTACTCTTGTCAGCCTCAAGCTCTATAGCCCATGCAAGCGGAACTGGAGCAAAAGCCTCATTAACCTCATATAAATCCATATCATTAATTGTTAGATTTGCCTTTTGAAGAGCAAGTTTTGATGCTGGAATAGGACCAGTTAACATAAATACTGGGTCGTCTCCTACCACAGTGATAGTTTTAATTAGAGCTCGTGGGTCAGCTTTCAATTTCTTTAAGCCGTCATCGTTACATATTAAAAGTGCTGAAGCGCCATCAGTGATTTGACTTGCATTACCAGCTGTTACAACGCCACCCTCTGTAACTGGTTTTAAACCAGAAAGAGCTTCAATAGAAGAATCATAACGAATACCTTCATCGAGAATTATCATTGAATCATTTCCATTGTCATTCTTACCTTGAAGAGGAAGAATCTCATTATTAAAATAATTTGCTTTAGATGCAGCAGATGCTTTTATATGACTTTGTAAAGCAAATTGATCAAGATCTTCTCTAGTTAGTTTCCATTTTTCTGCAACAAGCTCAGCTCCTGTAAATTGTGAAAAGAAAACACCAGGATATCTTTGCTCTATACCTTCAGCATTAAATGGGAATCCATGATCTGCATTCATTCCATCAACTATGCTTGCGCCGATTGGTACCATAGACATCACTTCAACACCGCCAGCGATAACAATGTCTTGAGTTCCTGACATGACTGCTTGAGCAGCAAAATGAATGGCTTGTTGAGATGATCCGCACTGTCTATCAATAGTAGTTCCAGGAACTGATTCAGGAAGACTAGAAGCGAGAACAGAATTTCTTGCAACATTACCAGCCTGAGCTCCTACCTGATCGACACAACCAAATATTACGTCATCAATATCTTTTGGATCTACACCAGACAATCGAACAAGTTCATCTAAAACTTTTGCTCCCATATCTGCAGGATGCCACTTACTAAGTGACCCATTTTTTTTACCACCTGGAGTTCGAACCGCTGATACTATGTATGCATTTTGAGCCATAAAAAAATCCCTATTAAAAAATTAATTAATAGGGATTAGTGTATCAACAAAAAAGTTATTTTGTAGTATTTGCTTTACTAGCTATATAAGCTTCTTTTATTTCCTTTAGTAAATCTTCACGGATTTTTGCATTTTCTTTAAGGAACATGCTCGCTTTTACTTTACCTTGTCCAATCGTTTCACCATTTAATTTATAGAAGGCTCCTGATTTTTCAATCAACCCTAATTTGTTTCCGTAATCTAAAATTTCACCTTCAGAATTTATTCCTTGCCCATACATTATTTGGAATTCAGCTTGTTTAAACGGAGGTGATACTTTATTTTTTACAACTTTAACTCTAGTTTCGTTACCCATAATTTCATCACCTTCTTTTACAGCTCCAATTCTTCTAATATCCAATCTAACTGAAGAATAAAATTTTAAAGCGTTACCACCTGTTGTTGTTTCAGGGCTTCCAAACATAACACCTATCTTCATTCTGATCTGATTAATAAAAACTACAGTTGCTCCTGATCTTTGAATGTTTCCAGTTATCTTTCTTAAAGCCTGTGACATTAAACGCGCCTGTAATCCAACGTGATGGTCTCCCATCTCACCTTCTATTTCTGCTCTTGGAACTAATGCTGCTACAGAATCAATAATAACTAAATCTACACTATTAGATTTAACCAACATATCAGCTACTTCCAATGCTTGCTCACCCGTATCTGGCTGAGATAATAATAACTCATCGACATTAACACCAAGCTTTTCAGCATATTGTGGGTCTAATGCATGCTCTGCATCAATGAATGCACAAGTGCCTCCATCTTTTTGACATTGAGCTATAATTTGTAATGTTAAGGTTGTTTTACCTGATGATTCTGGACCGTATATTTCTGTAACTCTTCCTTTTGGAATTCCACCTATTCCAAGAGCTATATCTAGTCCTACTGATCCTGTAGATATTGAAGGGATATCAACAATTTCTTTGTCGCCCATTCTCATTACGGTACCTTTACCGAAATGACTATCTATGTCTGCAAGTGTGTCTTTTAATGATTTATTACTTGTATCTTTTGATTTTGCCATCTTAGTCTCCTTACTGTATATTTATACAGTATAATATAAAATCCATAGAATTCAAACACTTTTCTATATATTTGTTTTCTTGTAAGTTAAAATCATCTTTCTAGAGATTATTATTATGACATTTGTAGTTACAGAATCATGCATTAAATGCAAATATACCGACTGTGTAGAAGTTTGCCCAGTGGACTGCTTTTATGAAGGTCCAGATTTCTTAGTAATACATCCAGATGAATGTATAGACTGTGCATTATGTGAACCAGAATGCCCTATAGATGCTATATTTTCTGAAGATGAACTTCCCAATGATCAAATTGCATTTATTGAGATCAATGCAAAACTTGCTGATGTATATGACAATATAACCGAAGCCTCCCCTCCTCATGTAGAGGAACCTACATATAAAGATATTAAAAATAAAGTACAATTTTTGAATATCGATCTAGGTTCAGACGATTCAAAATCAGCTAATCAGTCAATTGAATCTAATAAAATATATTTATTTGATAGCGGTGATATTGAAACGAATAATCAGGCATTCAATATCAAAGAACTTTCTTCTAACAAAGATCAACTGCTCAAAAATCTAGCGATTGAAGAAACGGTTATTTTAAGTATTGAGCCACAGGCTCACCATGAATGGACAATGAAAATAATGGAATTTCTTCAAGAAAATAAATTTAATGTTATTAAAATGAGAACGCTTAAAGAATAAAGTTTTATTCTTAATTATAAATTTAAAAATTATAGATTAATCCAAGGTTGCATTGTGAGCCATTGTATTGTCATTTCATTAAGGCCTGCGGCCAAAATTATTGCACCAAAAAATATTAAAATGGATTCACCATATTTAGAATAAAGATTACTAATCAGTCTTGGCATGGTTGCTATGGATAACAGCATACCTATCGCAAAAGGTAATAAAATTTGAAAATTAAATGTTGAAACGCTAGATATAATTAAAGGATAAATGCCTATAGCCAACAAAAAAGCACTTCCTGAAACTCCAGGAAAAATTAGGAACCCACAAGCTATAAATCCAAAAATAAACAGAGACAAACTTCCTGGTGTATTAACAAAATTCCAAGAAATACCAGTAATAAGCAATCCAAAGAGTAAGGCTAAGGATATCTTTATAATGAACAAGAATTTATTATTTATTGTATTAAATATCTTTTTGGATGTTGTCGTTATTAGAAAAAGTCCATAACTTATCATAATCATTGCAATGGCCATCATAAAAATAGATTCATAGTTTTCATATAAAAAGTGTATTAGGCTAGAAAAAGAAACAACGCTAATCCCCATACCAATAATTAAAGGAATAATAAGTTCAAAGCCTTTTAGGTTTGTAAGAAACGATATAAGTTGCTTATAAACTCCAAACATAAGAGCAACGGTTGCTCCAGAAATACCTGGAAGCAGTTCTGATAAGCCTATAAATATTCCTGCTATAAAGTATCTTAATTTTTCATTCATGAATCATTACCATCTAACGAAACTCCTGGAAGCATTGGAACAAATGCAACTTCATCATATAAATCTTCAGATACCTCTTCCTCAGATATCTTAGTAATAACATTAAGTTGCTGAAACTTAGAGTCTCCTACTGGAATTACTATTTTTGAATTAATATTCAAACTATTAACTAATTCTTGAGGATACTGTCGAGGCGCTGCAGCACATATAACTCCGTCATATATAACACTTTGATCCCAATCTAAAAAACCATCCCCATGTTTAAATAAAACATTATTGATTTTTAATGCGCTTAAATTTTCTCTTGACTTAGCCACTAGTGGCTTAATTCTTTCAATTGCATGAACTTCTTCGCTAAAGAATGACAGAACTGCAGATTGATAACCACAACCAGAACCAAGTTCTAGTACTTTATCTAAAATTTTACCTCTTGATTTGGTATGTGAAATAAGTAATTCAGTCATTTTAGCAACTATATATGGCTGAGATATAGTTTGCTTGTACCCGATTGTTAAAGATCTATTTTCATAAGCTCTTGATCTTAAAGCTTCATCTAAAAAAATATGTCTTGGAATTTGTGACATAGCATCAAGAACTCTAAAGTCTTTTATGCCCATTTCAAGAAGATTTTCAATCATTTCTTCTTTTACCCTTCTAAAGGTAAATCCAGAATTATTCATTAATATATTTTTTTAAAGATTCTCTATCTTTTATTCTGTCTAGTCCATAATCAAGAACAGAAATCGATATAAAGCCATCACTTAAAGCTTCAGCATCAGTAATATATTCTGCTTTCATCGGCGCCCCGGATAGGTTATATCTATATTTTTTATTATTGCTATTAGAATCTACTTCTATTGGTTTTGAAGGAATGTCTCTTTGAGCAAGTCCTGTGATCTTTATTCCTTTACAATCTTCCTCTGATAAATCTGGAAAGTTAATATTAATAACTTTACCAACAAAATCTGATGGAAGTTTTGTGATGGCGTTCACAAGCTCAAGAGATTTATTGACTATAAAATCAGTATTTTCTGTTACGTAAGACGCCACAGAAATAGCTACTGGAGGATATTTTAATTTCCTACCACCAACGGCAGCACCAACAGTCCCAGAATAAATAACATCATTTCCGATATTTGCGCCATGATTGATTCCAGCAACAACCATATCGAATTCAAAATCAACAATACTAAGCAATCCTAAATAGGAGCAATCAGCAGGAGTCCCATCAACTGCATAAATCTTTTCATCAACTTTTCTTACTTCAATTTCTTTCAAAAAACTAATTGCTGCACTCATACCACTACAATTACCTTCTGGTGCAATCATCCAAACCTCATGTTCTTCTGATAATTTTTTATAAAGAGCTTTTATGTTTGGAGCATCATAACCATCATCATTTGTTAAAAGTATTTTCATATTATTTTTCTTAAGTTAGCCAAAGATTGAACAGCAATAGCTTTGTTTTGGCCTATAATACCAATCTTTTCAGCTGTTGTAGCCTTTAAACCAATTTTTGATTTATGTATTTTTAATATCGAAGCAAGGCTTTCAAGAATAGATTCTCTATGAGGGTTAATTTTAGGTGACTCACAAATAATAGTTGCATCAATATTATATATTTCGAGGTTCATAGCTTTTATCTTTTCAAGACAAAATTTAATAATTTGTTTACTATCGAGTCCTTTATTTGCCATATCAGTATCAGCAAAGAACATACCTATATCGCCTAATGCTGCTGCTCCTAGAATAGAATCAGCTATGGAATGTAGAAGCACATCACCGTCTGAATGAGCCTCTATCTCATAATTACACTCGAGATTATATCCGCCAATCAAAATTCCATTTCCATCTTTATATGTATGAAGGTCAAAGCCCGTTCCAGCTCTTGTAGAAAATTGTCTTAAAAGATCAAGATCTTCTTGGTACGTTATTTTAATGTTAGATGATCTACCTTTAATTTTTGAAACACATAAATCTAATGACTCCATAGCAAAAGACTCATCAGGTATAGAAATATCTTTTTCATTCAATAGCTCTATTGCAGATTTTAACTTTACTAAATCTGATATTTGAGGAGTTTGAACTAAATAGTAATCAGATTTTTTTTCTGTTTGATCTATTGTTTTAGATATTTTTTTTATTGAATCAACGACTGGAAGATAAAAAATAGAGCAATCGGCCTTAGATGAGGTTATTTCATTAATTAAATTAGATAAATCATCCTCATTAACATTTGGCCTTGCGGCATCATGAGTTATAACAAGATTGAAGTCTTTGGCTTCAGGATGATTTAAACCGTTTAAAACTGATTCTGATCTAGTTCTTCCTCCATTAATCAATACAATCTTTGAACTTCCATAAAAGCTTTGCTTTTTTATATACTCATCATTTGGAGCTATAGGAATAATTATTTTAGATATTATATTTGAATCTAAAAAAGGCTGAACTGAATGCTCAATAACTGATTTACCATCTAGATCGAGATATTGTTTGGGCATATTTTCAGCAAATCTTTCCCCAGTGCCAGCTGACGGTATTATTGCTAATATTTTATTCATCATCTTTTAGTTCCTCTTGAAAGGAAATAAACTCTTCATTTGGGTATATCAAATTCAATCTTTCTCTTGCAAAATTTTCAACATGCTCTTTTGATTTTTGAGCATTCTCTATTTCAAACTCTAAAATATCATTTGTATTTTTTAGAGTATTATTCTCAATTTCTTGTATCTTATTTTCTTGTATCAGTGATGCTTTTTTTGAATAGCTATTGTCTCCAGAAAAAATACTAATTAATAATATAAGTGTTAAAAATAGTAAAATTGAGACTAATAAATAAAATAGTTTATTCATTTTGAAAGGATTAGATTAGAACTCTCCTCTTCTATCCATAATAATCTATTATATTTGGCCACTCTGTCTGACCGACATGGAGCTCCTGTCTTTATTTGACCTGCACCAAGACCCACTGCAAGATCTGAAATTGTAGTATCTTCAGTTTCTCCAGATCTATGAGATATTATAGATTTATAATTATTTTCATTTGCTAATGCAATTGTCTCTATTGTCTCTGTTATTGAGCCTATTTGATTAAATTTTATTAAAATGGCATTTGCCAATCCTTTGGTTATGCCTTCCTTAAATATTTTCTTATTTGTAACGAATAGATCATCGCCAACTAATTGGCACTTATGACTAACTTTTTCAGTTAATATTTTCCAGCCGTCGAAATCATTTTCATCCATTCCGTCTTCTATTGAGATGATTGGATACTTATCGACTAAGTTATCCAAATATTCTGCAAATTTTTGAGAATCGAGAGTTCTCCCTTCTCCAGCTAAGTGATATTTATCATCTTTATAGAATTCACTAGCAGCACAATCCAAGGACAAGCAAACATCTTTTCCAGGAATGAGATTAGATTGTTCGATGGACTCTAGAATTAGCTGAATTGCTTCCTCATTTGATTTAAGATTAGGCGCAAAGCCACCTTCATCTCCTACTGATGAAGACAAGCCTCTATCTTTCAAAATAACTTTAAGATTCCAATAAATTTCAGAGGCCCATCTCATTGCTTCCTTGAAGTCTTTTGCACCCACAGGCATTACCATAAATTCTTGAATATCAATATTATTGTCTGCATGCTCGCCGCCATTAAGAATATTGAGCATTGGCATAGGGAGATTTGGTTCAACAGATTTACCTGTAATATCTTTATAAATATCTCCAAAATAGTTATGCAAGCTTTTATCAATATCTTTAGCAGCCACTCTGCAAATAGCTAATGAAACAGCAAGAATTGCATTTGCACCAAGATTAGATTTATCTTCAGTTCCATCTAATTCAATAAGTTGCTTATCTATTTTTTCTTGATTTGATGGGTCTTGCCCAATAAGTATTGGGCCAATAATTTCATTAATATTTTTAACAGCTTTTAAGACTCCTTTTCCCATGTATGCATCTTTGCCATCTCTTAATTCAATGGCTTCTTTAGCACCTGTTGATGCTCCACTTGGGACCATAACTCCAGCTGTAAGAAGATTTTCTAATACAACTCTGCATGCAACGGTAGGAACTCCTCTTGAGTCTAAAACTTGGATAGCTTTAATAGATTTAATTTTTGACATGAATTTTTATGAAATATCTAGAACTTCTTGATTTTTTATGAAATCGTCTAAATCTTTTATTTGTGTTAAAAATGGTTCCAACATGTCTAATCTTAGAGCACATGGTCCATCACATTTTGCATTATCCGGATCAGGGTGTGTTTCCAAAAATAAGCCAGCTATACCTTGAGAAATACCTGCTTTCGCTAAGCTAAGTAAATATTCTCTTCTGCCACCTGCTGCATTTCCTAATCCACCTGGTAACTGCAACGAATGTGTGACATCAAAAATAGTTGGTTTTTCTAAACTTTTAAGTATTTGAAAATTTAATGTATCCACAATCAAATTGTTGTAACCAAAAGAGTTGCCTCTTTCACATAAAGTGATCTTATTATTCCCTGCTGATTCACATTTCTCAATGATGTTTTTCATTTCTGGTGCAGATAAGAACTGAGGTTTTTTGAATTGAAGAATTGATTCTGTAGCAGCTGCAGCAACTACAAGATCTGTTTGGCGAGCAAGAAAAGCTGGAATTTGAACTACTTCACAAACTTCACTAACTGACTTTGCTTGATTAGGTTCATGAATGTCTGTAACAGTAGCGATATTAAATTCATTAGAGACTTCTTGAAGAATTTTTAATCCCTCTTCAATTCCTGGGCCCCTAAATGAATTAACAGAGCTTCTGTTAGCTTTATCAAAAGAACCTTTAAAAATATAATTAATATTTAATTTTTCTGAAATTACTTTAAATTCTTCTGCAACCTGCATAGCAAGATCTCTTGATTCGAGAACATTTACTCCACCCATTAATGTTAATGGCTGAGAGTTACCTATTACAAAATTTCTTAATTCTAAATCATTCATATTTACTAACTAATTGTACTCTTTATAAAACTATTGAAAATAGGATGGCCATCTCTAGGATTTGAAGTAAATTCTGGGTGGAATTGACATGCTAAGAACCATTTATGATTGTCTATTTCAATCATTTCAACAAGATTTCCGTCTAAAGAAGTCCCGACAAGGTTTAATCCAGAACTGGTTAGCTGCTCAATATAATTTGGATTAACTTCATATCTATGTCTATGTCTTTCAACAATTTCTTCATTTTTATACATTTTAAATGCTTTGGAAGATTTTTTTAATTTGCATACTTGCCCACCTAATCTCATTGTTCCTCCTAAATCTGAATTTTTATTTCTTTTTTGCTTCTTTCCAGAAATATCATTCCATTCAGTAATTAAAGCAATAACAGGATGCTTAGTATTTTGATCAAACTCTGTACTATTTGCGCCTTTTAATTTTAAAACATTTCTTGCAAACTCAATTAATGCAACCTGCATCCCCAGACATATTCCCAAATACGGTATATTATTTTCTCTTGCAAACTTACAAGCATGAATCATACCTTCTATGCCTCTATCCCCGAAACCACCAGGAACTAAAATAGCATCTGTTTTAGAAAGAACTTTTTTTGCATTTTTTGATGAAATAGTTTCAGCTAATACAAAATTAATATTCACTTTAGTTTTATGCTTTATTCCAGCATGCTCTAGAGCTTCATTGATAGATTTGTAAGAATCTTGAAGTTCTGTATATTTTCCTACAAAAGCAACATTTACTTCTTTCTTAGGATTCAAGCTAGCGCTTACAACTCTTTTCCAATCAGATAGTTTTGGATTCTTAGATTTAATCTTCAATTTATTTAAAATAATTTCATCAACCTTTTGTCTATTAAGTAGTAAAGGAATTGAATAAACTGTTTCGACATCATGCATAGAAATAACATTGTTCTGTTGTACAGAGCAAAATAATGCTATTTTCTTTTTTTCATCTTTTGGAAGCTCTTGTTCAGATCTGCATATAAGACAGTCAGGGCTTATCCCTAAGGATCTAAGCTCTTTTACTGAGTGTTGTGTTGGTTTTGTTTTTAACTCGCCTGAGGCTTTAATAAAAGGTACTAGGGTGAGATGAACGAATGCCCACGAGGATGAAGGAAGTTCAAGGGCCATTTGTCTTATAGCCTCTACGAAAGGCTGACTTTCAATATCGCCAACAGTTCCACCAATTTCAACTATTGCTATATCTTTGCCTTGTCCCCCTTCTTTAATTCTTTTTTTAATCTCATTTGTTATATGAGGAATTACCTGAACAGTGCCTCCAAGATACTTACCCTTTCGTTCATTTCTTATAACTGTTTCGTAGACTTTTCCAGCAGTAAAATTATTCTTTTTTGAAGCTTGAAATCTTACGAATCTCTCGTAATGCCCAAGATCTAAATCAGTTTCTGTTCCATCATTAGTAACAAAAACTTCTCCATGCTGAAATGGGCTCATTGTTCCCGGATCAACATTAATATATGGATCAACTTTAATTAGTGACACTGAAAGACCTCTTGATTCTAGCAATGCTCCTATAGATGCTGCTGCGATACCTTTCCCGAGTGATGAAACCACTCCTCCAGTTATGAAAATGTACTTAGTATTTGCCATCATTTAATTGAATCATGATGGGATAACAGATTAACAGAATATATGTAATAGGGAAATAATATTTATGAAATATAACTATAAGATTTATATGTCTTGGTAAATTCTTTTTACTCTTGATTTAATTCTTATCATTAAATCATAAGAAAGTAAGCTATTTGAAGTTGCTAGATTTGTGATCGAATCTTTCGGTGAAAAAAATTCGCACCAGTCTCCAACATTACAATCAGGAATATTTGTTACATCGACGGTAGTAACATCCATATTCACTTTTCCAAATACTTTGGCATCATGATTATTAATTTTTATTAGTGTTCCATCTTTTATGTGATTTGGAAGCCCATCTGCATATCCTATATAAACAGTGGCTATCTTCATTCTTGCTTTTGCTTCACCTCTTCCATCATAGCCAACTCTTTCACCTTTTTTAATATCCCTAATATTTATTATTTGAGATCTTAATGTCATAGTTGTCTTTAATTCTTCGCTGCCAATATATCCTCCAAAAATACCAATACCTGCCCTAACCCAGTCATATGATTTTTCTGGAAAATTCATAATACATCCTGTATTTGCAATACTTTTAAGAACATTTGAATGTAATTTATTGCTTAGATTGTCAAATCTTGCAAATTGATTCTTATTGGCGGGATCATCAGGAACATTGGAGGCTGATAGGTGTGACATCAAGGTAAATTCTTTATCAAGTAAAAAATTATTATAAATATCTAAAAACTCATCTTCTTCAAAGCCAAGTCTATTCATTCCAGTATTTATTTTAAACCAGAGATTATCGAATGAGTCATTGTCTTTAACAATCTCAAATTGATACTTATTGTGAATGACAATATCTAAAGAATTATTGCGAGCCTCTAAAAAATCTTTTTGAGAATAAACACCCTGCATTAATAAAATCTTTTTTTGCGATATCTTCCTGAGTTCTATTGCCTCTTCAAGTCTTACAACACCATACCCCTGAACGATATCATCTATATCGTTTACAATATTAGATAATATATGCCCATAGGCATCTGATTTAATAATAGCCATAAAATTAGAAGAACCTTTTAGTCTATTCTTTAGATTAACTATATTTTTTCTAACTATTGAAGGATGAATCAAAAGTTCTGATGTAATACTTGTCATTCAAAATTTGATGAGTATCCATCTGAATAACCGTCATTGGCATAATTTTCAAAACGTGTATATTCTTTCAAGAAAGTAAGATTAACAGTTCCTATAGGACCGTTTCTTTGTTTGCCAATAATAATTTCTGCTTTGTTACCTTGATCTGAATCTTCGTTGTAAACCTCATCTCTATATATGAATAAAATAACATCAGCATCTTGCTCAATTGCTCCTGAATCTCTTAAATCAGCCATAATAGGCCTTTTATTTGGCCTCTGTTCAACTGCCCTATTTAACTGTGATAAGGCAATCACAGGAACATTCAATTCCTTAGCTAAAGATTTTAACGATCTTGATATTTCAGAAATCTGATTAACTCTGTTTTCAGAAGAAGTTGGTAATTGCATGAGTTGAAGATAGTCGACTACTATAAGTGACAATCCATGCTCCTCTTGTCTTGCAAGTCTTCTGGCTTTTGCTCTCAACTCCATCGGAGTCAACAAAGAACTATCATCAATCCATAGCGGAAGATTTTTAAGTCTTTCTCCTTCTTGAAGCAGCAGTTTTAATTCATTGTCTTTTAACATTCCAGATCTAACATTTTGCTGGTTAAGTTTACTCATGCCAGAAAGCATTCTTGTAGTTAATGATTCTCCAGGCATTTCTAAACTAAATATTAAAACAGCACCTTTGCTATCATTATCTAATAGAACATTTTCAGCTAAATTCATTGCTAAAGATGTTTTACCCATACTCGGTCTACCAGCTACAACTATTAAATCACCATCCTGTATCCCTAAAAGTTTTTTATCAAGATCTGTAAAGCCAGTGGAAGAACCAATTAAGCCTCCTTTTTTATTTGATAATTCATGAAGTCTATCCATAGTAGATGGTATTAATGATTTCATTGATTTGAGACTTTCATTATCTTTACTTGCTTCATCATTAAGTGCGAATATCATACTTTCAGCTTGATCTAAAAGAGCAACACCATCCTGACCCTGAGGATTAGTTATCAATTCTGATATTTCTGAATTAGTTTTCATCAATCTTCTTGTAATAGATCTTTGTCTAATTATTTCTGCATATGCCTCAAGGTTTGCAGCTGAAGGAGTTGATGTGGCAAGTTCAATTAAATAATCTTTGCCGCCAACTTTATTAAGAGAGTTTTTATTATCAAGTTTTTCAGAAACTGTAAGAGGATCGAGTGGTTTATTTTCTTCCACAAGCTCAGACATAGACTGGAATATAATTTGATGGTCTTTGCCATCAAAATCATTATCTTTAATAACTTGAATTACGGTATCAAATCTATGAGTTTCAAGCATTAGTCCACCTAAAACTGCTCTTTCAGCCTCTCTAGCTTGTTCGTTTTGATTTATTGATACTTCAGACATTGGAATATGATTCTTACATCATATTTTAAAATATTCAACTACTCAGCTAATACTTTTACAATAACCGATGCTGAAACCTCAGGATGAACACTAATAGTAATAGAGTGATCTCCTGTTTCTTTAATTGGTCCTTCAGGTAGTTGGACTTCACTTTTATCTATATCAACATTGATAGATGTAAAAGCTTCAGATATTTCTCTAGTTCCCACCGAGCCGTACAATGCTCCTTCTTCAGTAACAGGAACTGTTATTTCACATACAGAACCTTCGATTTCTTCAGACCTAGCCTGTGCTCTTGTTAGCTGATCAGCCGAAGCTGCAGCAAGTTCGTCTTTCTTAGCTTCAACCTCTGCAACATTTTTTTCACTTGCAAAGGCTGCTTTTTTTTGCGGTATTAAAAAGTTTCTAGCATATCCAGAATTAACTTCAACTACATCACCAATTTCTCCAAGTCTTTGTATTTTATCTAAAAGTATAATTTTCATAATATTACTGATGCATGTCCGTATATGGTAAAAGTGCTAAAAATCTAGCAATTTTAATTGATTTAGTAACCTTCCTTTGATTTGAAGCTGATATACCTGTAACTCTAGCTGGAATAATTTTTCCTGTTTCAGTTATAAATTGCTTTAACACATCTGTGTCTTTATGATCGAACTTACTTGGTAATTCATATTTGCTCATGCTATTTTTCTCCTTCTTCAGTTTCTAGAGATGGTTCTTCTTTTTTTGTTTCAACTACTTCTTCTTGAACTGCAGCTTTTTCTTCTTTTTTAGCTACCTCTTCAACTGGTTCAGGTTTTTTATTTTTTGATTCTATAAATAAACTAGAGTCCTCGCCATTATGTTCCTTAACCACTAGGAATAAGTGCCTAATAATAGATTCGTTATATTTGATTTTAGTTTCTAATTCAAGAAGCTTAGAAGGATCTCCCTCAAGATTAAATAGAATATAGTGACCTTTATTATGGTTGGTAATTGAATAGGCTAGTTGCCTTCTACCAACATCTTCTGTTTTAATAATTTTGAAAGAATTATCTGATAATAATTTTTCAAAATCTTTCTTAAATACATCAACCTTTGTGGAAAGATTAGGATTTAAAATTATGACTGCTTCGTATTTTTTCATTTGTTACCTTATGGTTATAGATTTTTACTGTTATTAGTAAAAACCAAGGAAAACGCATTCTAATGGAATTGATATATAGAATCAATACTCGCTTTTAACTATATTTAGTAGTTTAGAAAGCCAGCTTTGATTTTTTTCCGCTATTAATCCTTCATTCATCTGCTTAAAGCCATGATCAACTAGTCCAATAGAGGTTGCATATATTGGGTTTTGTAAAATGCTTTCCATTCCTGAGAATTTATTAGGAATTCCTAATCTTACTGAGGTTTGAAATATAGATTCAGCAAGTTCAACTACACCTTCCATCTTTGAAGTCCCTCCAGTAAAAACGATTCCAGCTGATATCTTATCTTCAAAACCATTTCTATTAATTTCTGCTCTAACTAATTCAAATAATTCTGTATATCTTGGTTGAATGATATCTGCTAAGGAACTTCTTGAAAGCTCTCTTGTTGGCCTTCCACCAACACCAGGAACTTCTATGCTTTCTTCTTCAGTTGTAAATTCAGCAACTGAACAACCATGCTTTTGTTTAATTTCTTCAGCTTGAGGAGTTGGTGTTCTAAGTGCTTGAGCAATATCACTAGTAACTTGGTCTCCAGCTATTGGAATTACTCCAGTAAAAACAATTGATCCTGAATTAAAAATAGCTATATCTGTAGTTCCACCACCTATATCAACCAGGCAAACTCCAAGATCTTTTTCATCCTCAGATAAAATTGAATGAGAACTAGCCAGTTGTTCTAGAACAAAGTCATCTACAGATAATCCACAATTCTTAATACATTTTTCAATATTTTTAATAGCGCTATTGGCGCACGTAACAAGGTGAACTTTGGCCTCTAATCTAACACCAGCCATTCCAAGAGGATCTAAACTAACTTCTTGATTATCAATAACATATTCTTGAGGTAGAACATGTAAAACATTTTGATCTGAGGGTATGGAAACTGCTTGAGCTGAATCTATTACCCTATCAATATCATAAGGTGTAACTTCTTTATCTTTAATTCCAACTGCACCTGAAGAGTTCAAACTTTTAATATGACTTCCAGCAATACCAACATAGACTGACTTAATTTTGTCTTCAGGAATCATAGATTGTGCTTGCTCTACAGCTTTTTTTATAGCATCTGTAGTGGCATCAATATTAACAACAACTCCTTTTTTAAGACCACTTGATGGATAAGAACCTAAAGCAACAATTTCTAATTTTTTAGATTCATTGTACTTACCAACAATGCACACAACTTTAGAAGTTCCTATGTCCAATCCGACAACCATATTAGAATTTTTTGTATTACTAGCCATAACTTAATGCAACTCCGTCTTTATATCTTAGGTCTATCATAGTAGGTATTTTTCTTTTATCGTACAAGTAATTTAAGGTATCTTTTAGAGATTTAAATTTAGAGCTTGAAACATTTTTACCAAGTTTAATTTCAAATTTATTAGTTTTAATTTTCCATCCAATTGTATGGTTATAACTAATAGTCTTGACTGTAAAAAATTCATCTTTCTTATTTTCTTTTTCAATAGCGTTTATTATTGACAAAATAATACTCATATCATTTAAAGGTCCTTTCACATGTATCAAATTTGTTATAGTTCCATCAAATTTAAATAATTTTAATTTTTCATCGACATAGAATTCACTATTTAAAATAAAAATTGGTTTTCTATTCGAGATGCTAAGAGTGGCTTCATCTGAAAAAGGTTTAAATTTCAATGAATAAGAATCAATCCAATCTTGTGAAAGTAAAAGCTCTTCAAGTTCATTCTTAGATTCTATTGCTTTTATTTCACTTACAAAGTTTTTTTGTGATTCAAGAAATAAGCCAGATTCAAATGTAATATCAATATTAAAAAATTTTGCATTTAAATTTGTGCTGGCAAATATTAAAGCAATAAATAAAAATGAACTATTTAAGCGATGCATGAATAATCTCTTGAACTACTTCTTTATATGATAGATTTTTATAACTTGCTGATTTTGGCACACAACTATGAGATGTCATTCCTGGAACAGTATTTATTTCAATTACATAAAATTTCCCATTTTTGTCTTGGAGAATATCTACCCTTGCCCATCCAAAACAATTAAGAGCTTTGTATGCACTTAAAGAAATTTCATTAATTGAATTTAAATCAGCTGAACTCAATTTGGCTTGAGACCATGATGTTTCATTAGATAAATATTTAGCATCGTAGTCATAGAATTCATTTTTAGTTTGAATCTCAATAACTGGAAGGCATTCATGATTAATAATAGTTACAGTAAACTCTTTATGCTTAATTGCCTCTTCAAAGATAAAGGGTCTATTGATATTTTGACAAATTTTTAATGCTTGTTGGAAATCATCATTATTACTTAATTCAAAAATATCTATACTAGAGCCGTCTTCAGCAGGTTTCATGAATAAGCTTGATGGAACCTCACCAAAAATATCTTTAAATTTTAAAAAAGGAGATTGCATTTTCATATCCAGCCCATCAACTTTGTAACCTCGAGGATTAGAAATGCTATTTATATTTAAGATTTCTTTGAATATCCATTTATTCCATGTATTTGAGCATGCTGAAGATTTTGAACCAGTATATTTAATACTAAAATCATCAAGAGTTTTTTGCAGGTCTCCACCTTCTCCTTCAACACCATGAAGAGCTATAAATACTAAATCATAATTTTTTAACTTTTCAAAATCATTGATATCTTTAATATCTTTTAAATCAGCTTTATAACCAAGTTCAATTAATGCTTTATGAATCCCTGCACCACTCTGAATAGAGATCTCTTTTTCAGAGGATAAGCCACCGTATAAGACGATTACTTTATTTATTTTTACCATTTATTTTTTATTTTTTCACATACTGCAGACACACTTCCTGCACCCTGAGTAATAAGAATATCAAAATCTAAATACCTTGAGTTTATAAAATTTATAATTTCATCATGGTTTTTAATATAAAAAATATCCTTATGTCCTGCCTGCTTAAGTGTTTCAACAATTGTCCTTGAATCGATACCTTTTATAGGCTTTTCACTAGCTGCATATATATCTAATAGCACTAATGTGTCTACTTTTTTAAGGACTTTAATAAAGTCTTCAAATAACTGAGCTGTTCTGGAGAATCTGTGAGGTTGAAAAATCATGCATAATTTTTTATCAGGATATTCCTCTCTAAATGCTTTTATAGTTGAGAGAATTTCGATTGGATGATGGCCATAATCGTCAATAAGAATCTTTTTTTTAGAATGGATTAATAAATTATGTTTTTCATATCTCCTGCCAACTCCCGAAAAATCATTTATACCCTTTTTAATATCTTTTATAGGTATTCCTTCTTCCAACGATACGGCAATAGATGCGGAAGCATTATATACGTTATGAATCCCAGGAAGATTTAATTTGAAGGAATGGATTTTATCTCTTTTGTTATCTTTTAACGTAAAACATTGTTTACCATTTACGAATATTGCATCAAGAATTTGAAAGTCAGCATCGATAGATTTTCCAAATGAAATTTGTTTTCTTGAGATTCTTTTTGCTATTTTCTTTATATTTCTGTCGTCTTCATTTATCACCATATATCCATAAAATGGAACATTATTAGAAAAACTAACAAACGAGTCCAAAAGGTTTTCAAAATTATTCTCGTAATGAACTAAGTGATCGTCATCAATATTTGTTAGTACAGCTACATCCGGTTGAAGATGGGTAAAAGATCCATCACTTTCATCTGCCTCTGCTATTAAATAGTTTCCATCTCCAAGGTCTGAGTTTTCATTTGTACTTAAAACCTTGCCTCCGATAACATATGTTGGGCTGAGATTTGCAACACTAAATATTTTTGCAATCATGCTAGTTGTAGTAGTTTTTCCATGGCTCCCAGCAACTGCAATACTCTCATAACCTCTCATGATACTTCCTAGCATTTCAGCTCTTGGAATAATTGTTATAGATTCTTTTTTTGCTTTATATATTTCAGGATTTTTATTATCTATGGCAGATGAAACCACAATTAAATTAGCGCCTTTAATATTTTTTTCTGAATGACCAATTGAAACCTTTGCCCCATCTTTTCTTATTTTTTTTAGCTCATTTGAGTCGTTGATATCAGATCCAGAAATTTTATACCCTTTTTTTAGCAATACTCTAGCTATACCTATCATTCCAGCACCGCCAATACCAACAAAGTGAATATGTTTAATCTTTTTAAAAAAATTCATTATATTAAGTTAAATGCTCTACTACTTTTGAGGATATTAATGAGGCAGCGTTTGAATTATCAAAACTACTTCCATTCTTCCAATCATTGTATATTTTTTGATTAATGATTTCTGACATCTTTTCAATTAAATCATTTAAGCCATCTTTTTCAAGATGAATTACACCCATCTTAATATCTTCTATATGCTTTGCATTAAAGAATTGATGATTGTCTATCGAGGAAGGTAATGGAATCATAATCATTCCTTTTCCCATTGAGGATATCTCAGAAATGCTTAATGCGCCTGCTCTTGTTACAACAAAATCAGCCCACTCTATTTGAGACTCAGGGTCTTCATAAAAATCTTTTACTTCAACATCAATAGCAACGTTTTTATAAAGGTCATGAACATAGGAGAAATTATTTTTTCCACATTGATGTTTTATTATAATTTTTTTATTTATGTTGCTGAAACATTTAGGAACCTGCTCATTGATATACTTTGCTCCCTGACTGCCGCCAGTGACATATATGTTGATGGTATCTTCATCGAATTTTTGAGTTTCTAATTTCTTTTTAAATCCTTCTCTAATTGGATTTCCAGATACAAATCCATTATGCACATCCATCTCCATAGGAAATGCAAGAAAGTTTATTTTAGATATTTTAGATATTAATTTATTTGCTGTACCTAGAATTGCATTTTGCTCATGTATGAAAATAGGCTTTCTAGCTAAAAAGAAAGATAAGGCTGAAGGTACTGTTATGAAACCACCAAAGCCAATCATTGCGTCAATTCCTTCTTTTTTTATAAGTAGGATTGTTTTAAATATACTAGTGGGGATCAAAATCATTGATTTTAGTTTTTGAAATAAATTTTTACCCCTAAAGCCTTCCATAGGAATTTTATAATATGAAAAATTTTTATCTTTAAGAGCGTTGAGTTCAATTTCAGCTCCTGATCCAAGAAATACTACTTCATGCCCGTCTTTTTTAAGCTCACTACCAACTGAAATGGCTGGGTATATATGACCACCAGTTTTTGCTGCGGATAATAAAATTTTCATATACTTATATTAATTTGTTTTCATTATTAATTCTCAAAACAATAGCAATTAAAGACATCATTATGATAATGCTAGTTCCTCCGTAACTAATAAAAGGCAAAGTTAATCCCTTGGTTGGAAGAAGTCCAACATTAACAGCAATGTTAAATAAAGATTGGATTGCAATTAATACAAGTATTCCAAATGAGGCATATCCCTGAAATAGTTTTCCTTTTTTTAGAGAATCTAATGCAATTCTTAAGATGCCTATAAACAAAACTACATAAAGAAATAATAAAAAAAGACCTCCAAGTACGCCAAGTTCCTCAACTATGATTGCAAATATAAAATCCGTATGTGCTTCAGGAAGAAAGAAATTCTTTTGGAAACTATTACCGATACCCAAGCCAAACCAACCTCCTTGACCAATACTAATAAGAGAGTTTGAAAGTTGATACCCACTACTTAAGACAACATCTTTATCAAAAGGATCCATGTATGCCATCATTCTTGCAATTCTCATAGGAGATGTTGATATTGCAACAACTCCCAAGAAAGTTATAAGTAATGACAAAAGCGTAAATTGAAAAAATGAAATACCTGCATAAAATAAAATTGCAACTACTAATAAGCATACTATTGCAGTTGATCCCAAATCTGGTTGCCCCATTATTAAAAATGCAATTATTGACAGAAGTAATAGTGGCTTTAAAAAGCTTCTAAATGTATTAATTTCTGACATTCTTCTAACAGAATATCCAGAAATATAAATTATTAAGCTAAATTTACATATTTCAGATGGTTGGATATTTATGGGACCTAAGCTTATCCACCTTATGCTTCCATTAACACTTGTACCTACATCTGGAATGAACAATGCAATTAACAATCCAATACTTATTAGCATAAATATCCAATCAGATTTTAATAGAAAATCTGAAGGGACAGATAAAAAGCAAATCATAGAAATTACACCAAGAGAGATAAATAGCACTTGCCTTGAAGCAAAGTAAAAAGGATTCCCTGTCATATCATCTGCTAAATATATACTTGCAGAAGAGACCATAATTAAACCCAATGACATTAAGCAAATAAAAGGTATAAGAATTAAAAGATTGTTAACTTGATTATTCATTAAAAATTTCTTTTGTTAAGAGATTAAAGTGACTCCCCCTTTCCTCAAAATTTTTGAAGTCATTACCACTTGGGTATCCTGGTGAAAATAGAATGTTTTTTTTATTTTTTAAGTAAACTAATGTGTCTTTTAAGTCTTTAAAAGTTAATTTATCTGAATGAGTAATACATTTATAAATTTCATCTCTATGCATCCCAAATATTAAAATTTCTTTCGGTCCTTTAATTTCAAGTTTTCTGAATGCTTCTTTTTTTGGATCTCCGCACAAAATAAGAGAATAGTTATTTTCATTAAAAAAAATATTAGCTTTGTTAACAGCATAAATAAGAGAATTAGAATTTGTAGACTTTGAGTCATTGATTAATGAGTCTGTTATTTTTTGAAACCTAAACGGTAAGTCCATTAAATTTTGTAATTGAGGCTCAATTCCAGTTATCCATTTGCATAATTTGTAAGGGTCTGTTTCATAAGAAACATTCTCAGCGGTTAAAATTTTTTGTTTTGCTAATTTATAATCTTCAAAATTGCCATGATAATCTAGATGATCTTCAGCTATATTAAGGAGAACACCATAATTGATATAATTCTCAGACATCTTATCTAATTGATAGCTAGATACTTCAATAATAGAATAAGTACTTCCATTATTCATATGGTCCAACATAGGCTCACCAATATTCCCAATTAAATTAACTGAATCTATCTTGCTAAGTATTTGAGACAAGTGAAAACAGGTAGTACTTTTTCTATTAGTTCCAGTGATGCAAATTTTTATCGACTCATCCCTCTCTAGAAAAATATCCAAATCTGTCAGGACATTATTTGAAGATCTTAATTTTTGAAATATTTTTTTTGGGATCCCTGGGCTACAGTATATTGTGTCGTAGTTTTCTAGATTATCGAGTCTATTGTATTGAGGAATATTATTATCGAAAATATCATAATCTGTATCTAAATTTTTTAGGTATCTTTCAAACGACTGTCCTGTAATTCCATAACCATAAATCAAAGACTTCATCTAAAATTTATCTTAATTTAAGTGTAGCTAATGCAATCAGAATTAAAACAAGAGTAACAATCCAAAATCGCACAATTATTTTTGGCTCTGGCCAACCCTTTAATTCATAATGGTGATGGATGGGTGCCATTAAAAATACTCTTTTACCTCTTGTTTTAAAAGAAATTACTTGAATAGCAACACTTAATGTTTCTATAACAAAAACTCCTGCCATAATTGCAAATACGAGCTCATGCCTCAAAATAACTGCAATAATTCCTAAAATAGCTCCTAATGTTAAGGATCCAACATCTCCCATAAATATTTGAGCAGGATATGTGTTGTACCAGAGAAAGCCTATCCCAGAACCAATTAATGCTCCACAAAAAACTATTAGTTCTCCGGAAAGTTCAAGGTGAGGTAAATATAAGTAGTCAGCAATTATCTGATTACCCATGCTATAGGCTATCAATCCTAATGCGCCTGCTATAAGCACAGAGGGAAGTATCGCCAATCCATCTAGACCATCAGTTAGATTAACTGCATTAGATGAACCTACTAATACAAACATGCCTGTAAAAACAAAAATAAATGGACTCATGGGTATCAATAAGTCCTTGAAAAAAGGAACGATAAAAGAAGTTTCTGTTGAAGTTTCTGCAGAAAAAAATAAATAGATTAATATTAATGATGAAAAAAATAGTTGTAGCACTATTTTTTGCATCGATGTTAATCCATCAGAGCTCTTTTTTTTAATTTTAAGATAGTCATCTAGAAACCCAACTGAGGCAAAAGAAATAGTTACAAAAAGAACTACCCAAATATATCTATTACTCAGATCAGCCCAAAGTAATGTGGATATTATCAAAGAAGCTAGAATTAAGAGACCGCCCATGGTGGGAGTGCCTGATTTCTTATAATGAGACTCTGGGCCTTCTGTTCGAACATGTTGTTCGAATTGCATAGATTTAAGGAAATTTATAAAAGCTGGTCCCATTAAAATAGTAATCAGTAAGGCTGTAACTGTTCCACCCAGTGTTCTAACAGTTAAATACCTAAGAACATCGAATCCAGGATCAACACTTACAAGAACAGTACCTAAATATTCAAACATTTATAAATCTCTCCATTTTCATCCCTCTGGAACCTTTTAAAAGTACTATATCTTTAGAATTAACATTTTTCTTTAGAAATACTTTAAGAATTTCTTCATCTTTAAAGAAAAATCCATTATTGCCAAACTTATCTACAGCATATTTCGTTAAATCACCAAAACCAAGAAATATATCTATTTTATTTAATGCCGCGTATTTTCCAATATCTTCATGCATTCTTTTTCTTGAGCTTCCAAGTTCAAGCATATCCCCCAATACTAAAATTTTTCTTTTTGAAGATGAAGTTAGTAAATCTATAGCCCTTTTTACTGAATCTGGATTCGCATTATAAGTGTCATCTATAAGAATGGATCCCTTGATCCACTTTAATTGTTTTTGTCTAATTATTGAGTTTTGATCCTTTTCAAGACTTTTAATGAATAATGCTGAAGAATAATTTAAGCAATTTGAAACAGCATAACTGGCTAAAATATTTAAAACATTATGCTCACCCGCTAAAGAAGAATTAACTTTTTCTTTAATTTTATATTTATCAGAACGGATTATAAATTGTAATTTGCTTAAACCATGCTCTATGTCTTCAGCGTAAAAATCTGCAGAGCAATCTAAACCAAAAGTAATAATTTGTATATCCTCTCTGATACTCCTCCAGAACTTTAAATGTTTTTTGTTCCCAGATGGAACAATAAGGCATCCTCCTGTTTTTATATTTAAAACTAATTCTGATTTAACTTTCAAGACTCCATTAATATTTTTTAGGTTTTCTAGATGTGAATTGCCTATATTAGTTATAACTCCAACATTTGGCTTTAAAAAAGAACTTAAATAGTGAATGTCTTTTGGTTTTGCTGCTCCCATTTCAATGATAAGGTTTTTCTTTTTTGGATCGGCATTCATAATGCTTAAGGGCATTCCAATTTCATTATTAAAGTTCTTTAAAGTACTCGAGCTATTCTTGATTGAGTTAGCAATTATTCTTGTAGTAGTGGTTTTTCCATTGCTTCCGGTAATTCCAATAACATTGCCTTGATAATGCTTAATAATGTTTTTTGTTATTTTTTTTAAAGCTAAGATTGAATCATTTACGTAAATTACTTTCTTATTCTTTGAATATTTAAATTTTTTGCTATCTGTGATTACTAAGCAAGCCCCCTTTTTAATAGCTTCTGCAATATAGTCATTTCCATTAAATGTATCTCCTTTGATCGCAATAAATAGGGAATCTTTTTTTAATGAGCGAGTGTCGGTAGAAATAGTTTTTATTTTAATATTCTTTAAAATAGGCTTTTTTAAAAATTTAGAAAGATCATTGGAGTTACTTATAAATTTCATTTACTACCTCGTGATCACTAAAGTAAAAACTCTTACCATTGATTTCTTGTGTCTCTTCATGCCCTTTACCAAGAATAACTAGACAATCATTATGTCTTATTAATTTAGTGCCTTCGATGATTGCTTCTCTTCTATCTTCTATATTTATAACATTTTTTATATTATTCCCATTTGAAGCATCAGAAAAAATATCTTTAAACTCTTCACTTCTAGAATTATCTGAAGTAAAAATAACTTTTGATCCGAACTTTATAGCCGCTGCTAACATTTTTGGTCTCTTAAACTTATCTCTGTCTCCTCCGCAACCAAAAACAATTACCAAGTCTTCAAAATATTTTTTTATAGATGATAAAAATAATTCAACTCCTTCAGCGTTGTGAGCAAAATCTATAATTACGTTGATAGGAAGATTTTTAATTAACTCTGCTCTGCCTTTAGGGGTTGTTAAGTATGATAAGTCATTTATTTCATTTTCTATGAAATCAGAAAAGCCTATTGAGCTAATTGCATAAACAAGATTATCAATATTAAAGTCTGGAAATAAATTACAGCTAAAAATATATTTCTTTTTAGAATATGGAAAATAACCAACAGGTGGATTATTTATAGTTACTTCAAACAATGATCTTTTAAAAGATGATTCAGTTATTTCATAATAAATATCTGCAGACTTATTATCATTACTTATGGAAGTTAATCCATTAGAAGTATTTTTTACAAAACTATAATTATTAGAGAGTGATATCAAATCAAAATCAATTAAATTAACTGCGCATGTATTATCAAATATTTTAAACTTAGCATTCGTATAATTTTGTATATTTCCATGATAATCAAGGTGATCTGTTCCAATATTTAAAACTGAACATGAATTAAATGAAGATATATGTTTAAGTCTTTTCTGGTCAAGTGCATGAGATGACATTTCAATGCAGACGGATACAGAATCACTGAAATTATAGAATTTAAAAATTTCAAATAATTCAAATATGTCAGGAGTGGTCTTTGAAGATATGGAGTTGTTGAATTCGGTATTATTGTACTGAGTTCCTAATGTTCCAATATAAATGGATTCATAGCCTTCATTAACCAAGAGTTGATGGCAAAGATATGCAGAGGTAGTTTTTCCATTAGTTCCTGTAAAGGTAAAAAAATTATTATTATTCTGTATATCAAATACTTTATAAAATTCTTCTAAAAAATAATATATCTTATTTTTTAACTGCCTATCCATATCTTCTAAATCTGATACAAAAAAGATATTTTTACTTTCAGGTTTATAAGACTCATCATTATGTATAGCTATTGAGGCGCCAAGTTCAAATGCTTTTTTAATATACTTGCTACCATGAGTATTACTGCCTTGAAGACCAAAATAAATTGAGTCTTTTTTAACTTTTTTGGTAGAGTTGGTGGTGTTTGAAATTTTTATTCCGTGAGGAAAGGTTACTCCTAAAATCTTTTCTAAGTTCTCTTTTTTATTATTAATCATCTTTTTGATAGCCTAAATAATTAAGTGAACTTTCAGCAATTTTTGCAAATAGAGGTGCTGCAATCATTCCTCCAGAATATGCATTTAAACCGGGGTCTTCAATAGAGACAAATATAGTTAAAGATTCTTCTTTCAAGGGTGCTATTCCAACAAATGATGCCCTGTATAGATCATCTGCATAGCCTTCTCCAAAAATAGTTCTGTGAACGGTTCCTGTTTTTCCACCTTCAGTAAACCCACTAATATCTGCTTTCTTCCCTGTACCTATTTTTACAACTTTTTGTAGTGCCTCAAGAGTATGCTTGGCAGAAAGCTTAGATATTATTCTTTGTGAAGTTACTTCATCATTCATTAATAATTTAAAATCTTTTCTTATACCACTATTTGCAAAAGTTGAATAAGCTGCTGTTATTTGAAAAGGACTTACTGTAAAGCCATACCCGTAACCAAGACTCGCTAGCTCTCTATCAGAAACACTTTCTTTTACATTCATAAGTCCAAAGGCGGCAGAGGGGAAATTAATAGAAATAGGCTTACTAAAACCAAAATCATAGTAATTATTTTTTAAATTATCATATCCTAATTTTAAAGCGATTTTTGATGCGCCAACTTGACTTGAGAAAGCAATAATTTCTTTTGGAGTTAGTTTTCCATATGCTTTGGTATCGGTTATAACTTTATTACCTAATTCCAATCTTCTTGGTATTTCCATGTATTCATCTGGTTCTAAGGTTTCATTATCAACAGCCCTTGCAAAAACTATTGGCTTTAAAACTGATCCTAATTCATAAGCATCAATAAGCGCTCTATTCTTTTGAATAGATCTCTTGGGGTCATTTGGATTATAGGATGGGTAACTTGCTATAGCTAAAACTTCACCGCTCATATTATCAAAAACTAAAACTGTTCCTGCTTTAGCTTTATTGTTAATTATTGTTTCTACTAAATATTTGAAAGCATAGAATTGTATAGTAGAGTCTATTGTCAATTGAATATCCTTTCCTTGAATGGTTTTATCAACCTCTATTGGCTTAGAAATTATTTTTTGTTTAGCATTTGTATAATATTTTTGCTTTCCAGTATCTCCTGAAAGTACTGAATCATAACTTTTCTCTATACCCTCTTGTGCTTTATCTTTACCATAGAATCCTATTAATGGTGCTATCTGATTGCCTAAAGGGTAATGTCTGCTATGTCTTACTTCGATCTCTAACTCATTAAAGTTAAGTTTTTCAATAATCTTTCGCTCTTCAGTTGTTATGCTTTTTTTTAGCAAAGTTTTCTTAGAGAAAGAATTCATAACTGACGAATTGTTTTCTATATCTATTCTATCCTTCAGCTTTAAATACTTATCTATATTTAATCCATTAAGGGCATATAAATCATAATTTATAATAGATACTGCAAGTGGAAAATTGTTTCTATCAAATATAGTTCCTCTAACAGGATTAATTGTTCTATATTTAACGTAACGCTTCTTTCCTTCATTTTTTAGAAAAATGCTATCCTCAACTTGAACAGAAATTATTTTATATGCAACTGTGATAACTGAAAAAGTTAAGCATATACAAACAATCAACAATCGCCAATTTAAGTGACTATTCTTCATTGCTTGATTTCTCAACAATAATTTTTTTTGTCTCTATCTTAATCATTCCCAAGTCTTCTTTTGCTTCCTTCTCAATACTCGCAGGTGAATTATTTGTATGGAATTGGGTCACTAATTTAAGATTAGTATCTTTAAAATTTTCATACTCAGTCAAGAGATTTTGTTGATTTGTATGAAGTCTACTTATCTCAAAGGAGAGTTTTATTTGCTCTAGTGCTAAAAAACAAAGCAAAAACAACATGAGACTTAACAAAGTATATTGGATAATATTCATTATATTTTTCTGAAAACTCTCATAATTGCACTTCTTGATCTTTTGTTGATATTTATTTCGTTATCTGAGGGTCTTATTTTTTTAGCTATACATTTGAATTCTTTCTTTTCAATACTATTTAAAGGTATATCTTTTGGATAATTTCTGATGTTTGGCCTGAAAAAATTCTTAACAATATTGTCTTCTAAGGAATGAAAAGAAATAACAACAATAATGCCATTTTTTTTAACAATGCGGCTTGCTTGTTCTAAAGCATCTTTAAGTTGGTTTAATTCGTCATTAATAAATATTCTAAAAGCTTGAAATGACTTTGTAGCTGGATGAATCCTTCTTTTTTTCTCAGGATATATATTTTCAATAATATTAGCTAGCTCGATTGTTGTTGTTATTTTATTTTTTTTGCATGAATCAATGATCGATTTAGAAATTAATTTAGCATGCTTCTCATCACCATATTTATAAAGAATATTCATTATCTCATCTTGATTTGCATTATTTATCCAATCAGATAAAGGATAACCTTTGGTGGTATCAAATCTCATATCTAATGGGCCATTATTTCTAAAGCTGAAGCCTCTTTTTTCATCATCAAAATGAGTTGAGCAAGTTCCAAGATCAAAAAGAATTCCATCGATAGATGTATCTTCAAAATATTTTTCTAGCTGATTAAATGAATCATGGATGAATTTGAAATTATCTTTTTCTATTAAAGAAGCATGTTTAATTGCATCTAGATCTTTATCAAAAGATGTTAAGTGAGAGCTAGATGTTAACTTAGAAAGAATAGCTTGAGTATGACCACCCCTGCCAAAGGTGCAGTCAATATATTTACCATTATTTTTATGGACGAGGAAATCTATAGACTCTTCCAGTAGTACTGGAAAATGAAGCATATTAGTCTACTTGTTTTCTCATAAAAGTTGGTACATCAAGGAAATCAATTGCCTCTGCAGACGATGTACCAACTCTTTGATCGGTTTGTTCTCGGTTCAATCCAACTGGATTTAGTTGAATTGTTGGTTGATTATCAATAACCAATGCTGGAGCTCTTTGATCTACTCCAGTAGCTACAATAGTAACTAATAAATCATCATCTACGGTATTGTCGTAAACTAGACCATAAATAATGTTTGCATCTTCATGCACAATTTCTTCAACTATATCTGCAACTTCTGTTTGGTCGCCAAGTGTCGGCTTTGCTGCTGTGATATTTACAAGAACACCACGTGCATTTTTTAGATTTATATCTTCTAATAATTCGCTTTTAACTGCTTGAGTAGCAGCTGCTTCAGCTCTATTTTTACCGCTAGCTCTTCCAGTTCCCATCATAGCTATACCTTTTTCTGACATTACTGTTTTTACATCAGCAAAATCAACATTGATATGACCTTTTTTCATAATAATATCTGAAATACCTTGCACAGCTCCCTTTAAAACATCATCAGCTTTAGCAAAAGCATCCTGCATGGCAGTATCCTCTCCTAGAATTTCATATAATTTTTGATTAGGGATTGTTACAAGGCTATCAACTTCCTCAACAAGAGCCGCTAGACCTTTTTCAGCTGCGGAC
Source organism: uncultured SAR86 cluster bacterium (assembly GCA_964276235.1). GTDB lineage: Bacteria > Pseudomonadota > Gammaproteobacteria > Magnimaribacterales > D2472 > SCGC-AAA076-P13. Next base: position 609,206 of record CAXYEK010000001.1, on the reverse strand, counting down.
ATTCTTTTCTTTCCTTCAAATTTAAAAGGTTTGGTTACAACAGCTACTGTCAATGCGCCCATTTCTTTTGCGATAGATGCAATAACTGGAGCCGCCCCTGTTCCAGTACCACCACCCATTCCAGCTGTTATGAATATCATATCAGCACCAACCAATAACTCTTCGATTGCTGCTCTATCACTTTCAGCAGCCTTTCTTCCTATATCTGGATTTGCTCCAGCACCAAGTCCTTTTGTGAGGCCATTCCCAAGTTTAAGAGTTATTGCACCATCTGCTTCTGATAACGCTTGTGTATCAGTATTAGCACAAATGAAATCAACTCCTTCTATTGTGTGATTTATCATGTGAATGACAGCATTTCCACCTGCACCACCAACTCCTACGACTTTAATTTTTGCACTTTCAACTGCTTGCCCTATTACTTCAAAGTTCATTACCTATCCCCTTTTAAAATGACATCGATTTAATGCTTTCAGGTAGAACAACATCTAAAATTTCTGTTGATAAAGATCCGCCCATTTGTCTCATTTCCCAATTATTAATATTCCAAATCTCAAATTTGTTACCCATTCCAATTAATGAAATCTGTTTTTCATCTTTTATCTCTGCATATTTCCTTAATTCCAAAGGGATAAGCAATAACATTCTTCCAAGAACATCAAATTCTATGACATTGGCATTTCCAAGAATTGTCCATTGGAGATTTCTTACTATTGGGTCTAGCCCTTGAAGAGATTCTAATTTTGATGAAATGAGCTCCCATTGCGATCCAGGATATATTTTTAGAGATGGATACTGGGGATCTTTGGTAACAATGATTTTAGTTTCATTATTACTTATTAAATATGAACGATACTTTGCTGGGATAGCTAATCTACCCTTTTTATCAAGCGAAACTGTGTTAAATCCATACATGACTTAAAATATAAAGACTTTTTACACACTTTGCAACACATTTACACACTTTTTCTCACTATTTGAGTAATAAGAATAAGGGTATAAAAAAAATGAGTTGGTCTATAAGCCGGATTCTGTAAAAGATGATCATCTATCTCGATATTATGTTGCCATAATACTCTAGCAACCTACCCAAATCCTAAGCGAGCAGCTTTAAAGGATTTCTATTTGGTTTTGCTTCAGGCTGGGGTTTACAATGCCTCAACTGTCTCCAGTCAAGCGGTAGGCTCTTACCCCACCTTTTCACCCTTACCAATAAAATTGGCGGTATACTTTCTGTTGCACTCTCCGTAGGTTTGCACCTCCCAGGCGTTACCTGGCGCCCTGCTCTATGAAGTCCGGACTTTCCTCTGACATAAATGCCAGCGATCATCCAACCAACTCAGTTTCATTATAAAGGGTTTTTATCTAATAGCTGTTTATAAATTTCTCTTTTGTTTTCTTTAGTAACTAGAGAAATTAATTTTGCAGCATCTTTGGCTGGTAAATATTTTAAAAATGCTTCATGAACTTTTTTATCTAAAATAAATTTTGGTTTATCAGATGAATATGCTTCAAGAACAATAACAAATTCACCTTTTAAGATTACTTCACCATTTTTTATTTTTTCTAACATTGATGATACCGATCCTCTTTCAATGTTTTCATATAATTTGGTCATCTCTCTGCATAGAGCAATTTTCTTTATTTCTGAGTATTCATCTTTAAGAAGTTCTAAAGTATTTTGAATTCTTTTTGCTGATTCAAAAAGGATAATAGTATTTTTTTCATATTTTAATTCGTTAAAAAAAAATTTCTTCTGATTTAATTTTCTTGGAACAAAACCAAGAAAACTAAAACTAGAAGTAGGAAGACCTGAGAGAACCAATGCACTAATAACTGAAGATGGTCCTGGTATCAAAGTAAATTTAATATCATTTTTTATACAATCTTGAATTAAAATATATCCTGGATCCGATATCGCTGGAGTCCCTGCATCAGAAACTAATGCAATCTCGGTCTTTTTATTTTTTAATAGACTAATTATCTCTTTGCTTACTTCAACCTCATTATGCTCGTGAAGAGTTCTACATTTTTTATCTATATTTATAGCTTTCAAAAGCTTGTTGGTATTTCTAGTATCTTCTGCGAAGATATAATCTGCATCTTTTAAGACATCGATTGCCCTTAGTGATATATCATTCAGATTACCAATTGGTGTAGATATGAGATTTAACATAATTAAAATTAAAGTGGTAAAAACAAGTTTAACATTTATTTCATTCCTTCTAGTCCTTGTTATATCCGGATGTGTATCAACGCCTTATAAAGTAAACCAAAGTCAGACAGAGAGTGAATATCAAACTTATATATCCTCTATGATTGAAGATCGCCAATCGATAACAAGTGATCAAAGACTAGAAATTATCTCTACTCTTGAAGAACTTTTTTCATTTTCTCAAGTAACTAATGAAAAGATATCTTTAGCTGAATCATATTTGGATAAAGGATATATAAGAAAAACGTCTAATAATAAGGTGCGATCTAATATTGAAGTTAACAAAAAAATTAAGAATATTAATTCTATAGATCTGAATTATTTAACTAGTGAGAAAAATAAAGAATATATTATCGAATCTCTTCTTAGATTGAATGTAGTTTTTAATGCAGATTTTGACAATCTGAATGGGGATAAATTAAAAGATGATCTTTTATATTCTAATCTTTTATATTTTTGTAAAAATTTTATTGATGAGCAAAGAAATTTTATTGAGCTTTATTTATTTCTGAATGAGAGTAGTCAAAATAATACTATTATTGTTTATTCAAAAGAATTTACTAAAATTGCTGAAGAATTAAGAGAAAAATATCCTCAAGCTATTTTTTCTATAATAGATAATTCTGATTATGAGGCATTTGCAAAAAAAACCTTAAATTTAGACTTAAGTAATGAAAGATTTGAAGCAATTGAGCTCTTGGATAAAAACATTGATATACAAACTGTTCTTAGAGAGAAAAAAGATTTTGATAGTATTTACTTCCTTCTTGACCATAGCATTGGCAAGTCAATAATTCCCATTTTTAGAAGTCATCTCATTAATACAAATTTTTATGCAACTAGTGAGATTTTATTGGATATGGCCAGCTTCAAGGAACTTAATGATTTTGAAAGCGTTCTGATTCCATCACCTGGTTACTTTTATAAAACATTATCTGACAAAGATAAAATTAAAAATTTTGCTGACGAATATAATAAAGCTTTAATTGATGATTTATTATTGATTGAACTACTTCGAGAATCTAATATAAATAAAACTGATTTACTTTTAAAGACTGGGCAGGTTCGTTTTAACCAGAACAGCTGTATTGATAGAGATTTAAGATTATGGAAAATTTCTTTAGATAATTTTACTGATCATCTTTGAGATCTCTCTCAAGAGAAGATAAGCTATCTAAAAACCCAGGACGCTTAAAAACATCTTTCTGATAATCTAACAAAGGTTTTAAGTGCCTATTCACTGGTAATCTTATTCCAACTGAAGGTAATCGCCATAATATTGGTGCAAAGCAACAATCAACAAGCGTAAATTCATCACTCATAAAATATTTAAATTCTTTAAATGTTGGAGCTATTGATGATATTTCATGAAGAAGTTCTTCCCTGAGTTTAATTAACTCTTTTTCAGGAAGGTTTCCTTCTATTAATGTATCAACCATTGGGCACCACTCTCTATCGATCCTTAGCATTAATGTTCTGCTATTAGCCCTGGCAACTGGATAAACGGGGAGTAAAGGTGGATGTGGGAATCTTTCATCAAGATATTCCATCATCACAGAAGGGTCATGTATGGCAAGGTCTCTATCAACAAGTATTGGCAACTTATGATAAGGACTAATAGATAAAATATCTTCTGGTGTCTCTTCTGGTTTTGATTCTTTTATTTCTGCTGTAATATCTTTCTCTGCTAAGACAATTCTTACTCTTTGACTATAGTGATCGTCTCTATCTGAATATAAAATCATAATTTTTTCCTTATTTTAGTGATAGTCCTTGTGATATTCTCTATACAACAAGGATGATAAAGCAGTGAATATTAAAAAATAGAATATCACATACCAACCTATTCGTTCTCTCTCCGCTTTTGCAGGCTCTCCCACATATACCAAGAAATTTGTAAGATCATATATCAAGTTATCAAATTCCTCTTTAGTAAGCTGCCCGGTTTCCTGTTCAACTTCAAGAAAACCGCATTTTTCTTTAGTGACTGTATTTCCATTGAGATCTCTTTTTTCTCCACCGTTGGATGCGAAAACAGGAATATCCTTACATATCAATTTTTGATTGCCCTGAAGAGCCATAAGGACATTTGGCATTGCAGTATTAGGATATACCAGGTTATTTACCCCATATTGCTTTGATGAATCCTCATAATAAGTTCTCAAGTAAGAATATATCCAATCATCACCTCTTACTCTGCTTACTAAAGTTAAATCTGGAGGAGCAACACCGAACCATTTTGCTGATTCTTCTTTAGGCATTGAACCAGTCATTAAGTCTCCTGGCTTTACAGATTTATCAAAAACTAAATTCTCAAAGAATATGTCTTCGGGAATTTGGAGATCTTTAGCCACTCTTCCCCATCTAGAATACTGAAGAGAGTGACATCCATAACAATAATTCAGAAAAGTTGATGCTCCTCTTTGAAGAGATTCCATATCATTAAGAGAATATTTAAATTTATCGCATTCTCCATAATCTTTACAAGGACCACCTTCGGCAGCATTTATCTGTGTTATGTATAGTGCAGGTAACAAAAATAGAAGTAAGTGAAAAGAAAAAGATAAATTATTGATTTTTATCATAGCCTTTCAGGAACCTCTAAGGTCTTTTCAAATTTTGTATAAATTGGCATTAGTAAAAAGAAACCAAAATAAATAAAGGTACAAATAACACTCATTGTTTTTCTAACTTCTGTTACTCCAACTGTGCCAAGGTATCCTAATGTTAGAAAGCTTATACCAAATAATGTTATAGCAAGTTTGCTATAGATACCTTTATATCTAATAGATGCAGCTTTACTATTATCAAGCCAAGGAACAACAAATAAGATAGCTACAGCTGAACCCATAACTATCAAGCCGCCCAATTTATCCGGAACTGCTCTTAGCATTGCATAATAAGGCGAATAGTACCAAACAGGAGCAATGTGCTCGGGAGTTACAAGCGGATTAGCTTCTTCAAAGTTTGCCATTTCGATGAAATAACCACCGCCTTCTGGAAAGAAGAACATGATTATGGCAAAAACTGTCATAAAGACTCCTATTCCAACTAAGGCATTTAGCACTTTGTATGGGAAAAATGGAACACTATCTAAAGGTACACCATCATCATCTAAATACTTTTCAATATCTACTCCTTCAGGATTTCCAGCACCAACCTCATGTAATGCCACTAAGTGAAGGAAAACTAAGGCAATTAATACCAAGGGCAATGCGACTACATGTAATGCAAAAAATCTAGATACAGTGATACCTGAAATATAATAATCTCCCCTAACCCACAACTCTAAAGACTCTCCAATATATGGGATAGCTCCAAATAAAGAAATAATTACTTGAGCTCCCCAATAAGACATTTGACCATATGGCAATACATAACCCAGAAAGCCTTCAGCCATCATTGCAAGATATATTGCACAACCAAAAATCCAAACTAGTTCCTTTGGCTTTTGGTAGGAACCATAAAGCAAACCTCTAAACATATGAAGATAAACTACAGCAAAAAACATTGAAGCCCCTGTTGTATGCATATATCTAATAACCCAACCGTAATCGACATCTCTCATAATATATTCTACAGATGAGAATGCCTCTTCTTCGGTGTTTGAATATGGCATTATTAACCATATACCTGAAACTATTTGAATTATTAAAACTACCGAAGCCAAGGCTCCAAATAAATACCAAAAATTGACTTTTGAGGGAACAGGATGCTTTGATAAGTGTCTTTCAAAGGTGTTAACTATCGGCAATCTATCATTAAACCATCCAAACATTTTTACAACTATTTCACTCATTTAAGCAGATCCTCCATCTTCGCCTATTGTTAATATACTTCCATTAAAAAAATGTGGTGGTACAGGAAGGTTTGTTGGAGCAGGAACTCCCTTGAAAACTCTTCCAACCATATCAAACATGGAACCATGACAAGGACAGAAAAAACCACCAGCCCAAGTAGCATCCCAAGGCTTTGGTTCTACTTCTGGATGGTATTTAGGCGAACATCCAAGATGGGTACATACACCAGCTATGACAGTATATTCCTCACTTTTAGATCTTGTTGCATTTTGGCCTCTATACAATTCTTCTATTTCCTCTGAATTTGGGTCAGCTAATTTTGGTACCGTTACTTCCAAACTTTTAAGACTCTCTTCTGTGTGTCTGATAATAAAGACTGGCTGTTTTCTCCACGCAACTTGAATTTGCTGACCATATTGCATTTTTGAAACGTCAAGCTTCACAGATGCTCCTGCAGCTTTTGCTCTCGCACTTGGGTTCCAGGCAGCTATAAATGGAGTTGCAGCAAACGGAATACCAGACAATGTTACTGCGCTAGTTAAACCTATAAGGACTTTCCTTCTTGTATTGTCTTTTTCTTGCATTAGCCCTTTGTGTGCTTGTGATTGTACTAATAAAAAACTAGCAGATTATACCACTAATTTTGGAGAAAAAATCTGAAAAAAATTAACGTTTTGAAAACTGTTTGCTTTTCCTAGCCTTTACTAAACCAGGTTTCTTTCTTTCTACTTTTCTAGAGTCTCTAGTAAGTAATCCAGCTTTTTTTAGTTGTGGTCTTAACTCTTCATCAAAAGAAATAAGCGCTCTAGAAATCCCATGTCTAATGGCTCCTGCTTGACCAAAACTACCACCACCTTTAACTTTTACATTTATATCAAGCTTGCCTGTTAGTTCTGTCATTTCAATTGGCTGCATTACTAACATCTGTGCAACTTTTCTTCCAAAATAAACATCTAGTTTTTTATCATTAACAGATATCTCTCCCTTACCGGAGGATAAATAAACTCTGGCAGATGAAGTTTTTCTTCTACCTGTCGCGTAATGAATTTCTGATGTCATATTGTTGGATTCCATTCAATTGGTTGTTGTGATTCATGTTCATGATTAGGTCCACTAAATACTTTGAGCTTTTTTATCATGGACTTACCCAATTTATTCTTAGGTAGCATACCTTTAACAGCTTCTTCAATAATTCTTTCGGGGAACCTTTCATTCATTTCTTTGAAAGTTTTCGTTTTAAGTCCACCAGGATATAGAGAGTGAGTATAATATTTTTTGTCAGTAAATTTTGCGCCAGTAACTTTTATCTTGTCAGCATTTATAACTACAACATAATCACCACCGTCTGTATGAGGAGTGAAGGTTGGCTTATCTTTTCCTCTAATTCTATCAGCAATTTTAGTTGCAACTCTGCCCAAAATTTTATCTGAAGCATCAATTACATACCATTGTCTTTCGACATTTTCTTTTTTTAGTGAGAACGTTTTCATAGTCATATTTTTGTAAGATGCGAATATTAATGTTTAGAACAAGAATTAGCAATATTTAACTGCATAAATATTAAAATTAATTACTCTCTAAATACTCTATTGTTTGCATTTCATTCAACCTGCTTAAGCATCTATCCCATAAGATCTGCAATCTATTTCCTTGATATAAGCTGTCTATTTGGGTTTCATTAAAGAAAAATTTAATTTTCATTTTCTCTCTGTAACATATATCAATGAAAGAAATAAATCTCCTTATAATATCAGCTTGGTTATCATCACATTCTATAAATTCATTTAAGAATATCCAATCATAATTTTTGCAAATTTCTATAAAATCTTTTGAGCCTGTAGGTTGTTTAAAAAATTCTTTATGAGATATCCATAAAAACTCTTTGGATGCACCCTTGCAATTAAATTTTCTTGAGTTAACTTTAAATGATTTATCAATACTATCATTATCAAAATTAACTTTGATTAGGCCCAAAATATCTTTATCTTTATAGATTATCTTGGCATTAGAATGATCAAATTTATATATATTTCTAGTTCTATAATCTATCAATCCTTTTAATTCATAAACTTTTAAACTTTTTTCAATAATACTCATGGACTCAATAAACTTTTGGCGCTGAAGACCATTTTTATATAAATCATTTGGGTGTGCATTTGATGTTATGAACATTTGGATGCCCTCTTGAATCAAATGATTCACTAAATTGCCGATAATCATCGCATCAGCAACATCTTCAACCTGAAACTCATCAATAAAAATAACATCATATTTTTTAACATATGATTTTGTAATAATGTTGAGGGGATTCTTTTTTCCTGATAATGCAGAAAGTTGATCATGTATATCTTGCATTAAATCTATGTAGTGAAATACTCCTTTTCTTTTTTCGATATTTTGAATAAAAGTTTTTAGTAGCATTGTTTTACCCCTTCCAACATCACCCCAAACGTAGAAGCCATTATTAAAAGAATTTGATTTAGTAGTCTTGCCAAAAATACTAAACAATTTTTTTTTGGGAGATAATTTTCAACCAAGCTCTTAATAAGTTCGAATTGAACCAAATCAGGTTGAATTCCTTGGTTTTTTAGATCATCGATGATATTTTGAATCATTAATTTTATGAAATTTATAAAAGCAACCAAAATCAACTATTTAATAGTAATTTCAATAACTGTATTTTCTACTTGGTTATATTTGTCTTATGATAACAATAAATTTGTATCAGCATCTGAAAAATCTATCTCTTCTGTTGTTACTGTTCTCTCATATCAAAGAAGTATTTCTAATAGCAACCCTTCGCAGATTGGTTCTGGAGTCATATTTTCTAAAGATGGCTATATCGTTACTAACTTTCATATTATTTCTGGAAGTAAATTTGTAAAAATTCGTCTTAAAGATGGCGAAGCCTTCGATGTTAAAGTTGTTGGTGTCGATAGAGATGCTGACATCGCTGTTCTAAAGATATCAACAGAAATGGATTTAAAGCCTATAAATATAGCTGATAGTCAAAATTTAAAAGTAGGTGATAAAGTCCTGGCAATTGGAAATCCCTATGGAATTGGAATTTCAGTCTCTACAGGAATTATTAGCGCAACTGGAAGAGATTATGGTAATCCATATTTAGAGTTAATTCAGACAGATGCTGCTATTAATCCAGGTAATTCAGGCGGTGCTTTGATAAATGAAAATGGTAATTTGGTGGGTATCAATACAAAAATATTTTCACGGACTGGAGCTTATCAAGGTTTAGGATTTGCAATACCGTCAAATAAAGTAGTGCAGATTGCATCTGAACTTATTGAATATGGAAAAGTAAGAACAATGTGGATTGGTAATTTTAGGGTAACGAGTGTAAGAATAAATATAAATAACGTTATTTTAAATGGTCTCCAAATTATCGAAATAGATCAATTAGGTCCTCTTTATGAAAAGGGAGTCAGGGCTAATGATATTATTGTTGAAATTAATAAAGATTCAGGTTCATGGAATAATTTAACTAAATCATTAAGATTTGCGACATTAGGTGATGATATTAAGTTAAAACTTCTTACAAAAAATAACGAATATAAGTTAGTTGAAATTCCTGCTCAAATAAAAGATCCTAACTAGGTAATCTTATAATGTTGGCACCCAAATAATTAAGCTTTTCCTCAATTCTTTCATATCCCCTATCTATATGATAAATCCTATCAACTATAGTTTGACCTTCAGCACATAAACCAGCAAGAATTAAACTTGCTGATGCTCGCAAATCAGTTGCCATAACTTCTGCGCCATATATGGTATTCACCCCTTTAACAATTGCTTGATTTCCATTAATTTCAATATCGCAACCCATTCTATTTAATTCTTGAATATGCATGAATCGGTTCTCAAAGACTGTCTCATATATATTTGAGGTTCCATCTGCTATTGCATTTATTACTGAAAACTGTGCTTGCATATCTGTTGGAAATTCAGGAAAGGGAGCCGTTGTGATATCTACAGGTTTAGGTTTTTTAACATTCATAGAAAGCGTTATGGAATTTTCTTCAGTGGTAATTTCTGCACCTGTTTCTTCAAGTTTTTCTAAAACTTTTTTAAGGCGACTAGGATTAATACCATTAACACATACCTTACCTCCTGTGACTGCAGCTGCAACTAAATATGTTCCCGCTTCAATTCTATCAGCAGGAATATTAAAAATTGTTCCATGAAGCTCAGATACTCCCTCAATAATAATTTCATCACTTCCAGCACCTTTGATTTTGGCTCCCATCTTATTAAGTAATTCAGCCAGATCTTCTATTTCTGGCTCTTTGGCAACATTAGTAAGATAACTAGTGCCTTTAGCCAAACATGCTGCCATCATTATATTTTCAGTCCCTGTTACAGTTACTCCATCAAACTTTATTTTTGTGCCTATTAGTTTTTCAGCAGTTGCTTCAATATAACCATTCTTAAGTTCTATTTTTGCTCCCAATTGCTGCAAGGCGTCTAAATGAAAATTTACTGGTCTAGAGCCTATTGCACAGCCACCAGGTAATGCAATTCTAGCTTTACCATACCTTGCAACCAGAGGCCCAAGAACTAAAATCGATGCACGCATGGTCTTTACGAGTTCATATCTAGCTTCTGTATCTTCTAATTCATTTGAAGAGATTGTGAAATCCATATTTTCATTAAGAAGAATTTTAGAACCCATTGATCCTAATAGTTCAAACATAGTAGTAATATCTTGAAGGTATGGAAGGTTTTTTAAGATTACGCTATCTGAACACAATATTGTTGCAGCAATCATTGGTAATGCTGCATTTTTTGCACCAGAACAATTTACAGAACCGTTTAGGGTATTTCCACCTTTTATTAATAATTTTTCCACTTTTTAGCCTATTTTAGTTTCTAGGCTTAAAGCGTGCAGTGCACCAGATTCAAATTTCTCTTTAAGAGGCCCTAGGACTGCTTTATGTTGATTTATTAAAGTCATGCCTTCAAACTTTGGAGAAGAAACTATCAATTTGAAGTTACAAGAATCGCCTTCAAATTGACAAGATGCACCTGGTATTTCTTTTAAAATTATATCTTTTATGATTTCCTTATCCACTTATACCTGCATCTCCGGCATCTGAAACCCAGCCGTTTAAAGTTTTTTTAATGTCTCCATTATTATTATTTGCTAAAGCTTGAAACTGATTTCTAAATGTTAGTCCAAGATTAACTCCATTGACAATAATATTAACGATCATCCATTCATTATTATTAGTATTTTTTCTTAGTTTATAAGAAATTGGATATTTACTGTTACCGGTATTAAGTATTTGTTTTACTTCGATACTCCTTAAACTTCTATACTCGTTATTATCAGGAAATATTGTAACTATTGCTTGATTTTCCCATTGAGCAAGTGTTTCTGCATAAGTATCCAGAAGAGAATCTCTGAAAATTCCAATAAAATCTTCTCTTTGTTTTTTTGATGAAGCTGTATAGTATTTTCTTCCCATTACACTTGCAGCAACTCTTTTAAAATCAATCATCGGTTCAAATATTTCTTTAATCTTATTTTCATACTCTTCTCTATCTTCTAGAAATAGGTTCTTATTCTCAATAAGTACCTGAACCATAAGTTGAGCATTCTGATCTATAAAGATATGAGGATTTTCTTCAGAAAATATTTTAGGAGAACCTAGCAACAAAAGAACAATGAAGAAATAATATTTGTGTGTGGCTAACATTGTTCTATTATAGCATTTAGAAGATAATAAAAATTCAGTAAATATATGAAAAAATTTAATTATATAGCCTCTGCGAAGAGAACTTTTAAAATCGAATCTGATTCAATTAAAGGGCTGTCGACTCAACTTGATAAGAACTTTAATTTATTATGTGATGACATTAGATTTAATGAAGGGAAATTCATTATTATGGGTGTTGGTAAATCTGGACATATAGCTCAAAAAATCTCAGCAACGCTCTCTAGCACTGGAACAGGATCTATCTTTATTCATCCTACAGAAGCTGCTCATGGAGATATGGGGTTGATCGAAAAAAATGATATTGTTTTATTGATATCAAATTCCGGTGAAACAGATGAAATTATTAATATACTGCCATCTCTAAAAAGACTTTCTTTCAAGATTGCATCTCTCACAAGTAATAAAAAATCAACGATTTCAAAAGCATCGGATCTTCCAATTATAATTAAGTCTCATGAAGAGGCTTGCCCTCTTGATCTTGCGCCAACGTCATCTACTACATGCGCTTTAGCATTTGGTGACGCTCTTGCAATAGCATTATTAGAATCAAAGGGCTTTACTAAAAATGATTTTGCTAGCTCTCATCCCGCAGGAAAATTGGGTAAGAAATTAATAACTCAAGCACAGCACATAATGCACAAAGGTAAGAATATTCCAATTGTCAGTCCTAATACCCTTTTATCTAAAGCATTGATTGAAATTACTGATAAGGGACTTGGAATTACACTTGTAAAAAATAAATCGGAGGTTATTGGTATTTTTACTGATGGTGATTTGAGAAGGTGTCTAAATGAAAGGCTTGATATCAATAAAACTATGATTAAAGAAGTGATGACAAAAAAATTCAAGACAATTAAATCTGAGACTTTAGCTATTGATGCTGCTGAAATAATGGAAAAAAATAAAATATTTACCCTTGTAGTTATGGAAAATGGTAAAAATGTTGGAATACTATCTATGCATGACTTGATTCAGGCAAGGATTTTATAATTGTTAAAATTTAAAGTACTTGTTTTCTTTATTTGTATTTTTTCTATAAAGGCATTTACTAATGAGTTAACGATAAATAAAAATCTGGTTATTAACTCTATATCAATCGAAATAATGAAAGATGCAGATGAGGTTTTTTTTAAAGAAAAGGTGAATATCGATACTGGTGAATTAGTAATAAAGGCGGATAGCGCTATTTACAGTAATATAAAAAAAATAATTACTTTAAGTGGGAATCCATCTTTAATTAACTCCAAATCAAAAGATAAAAAATTTTCTGGCCAAGCTTCAAAAATTATCTTCTTTGATAATAATAAGATTCAACTATCTGGTAATGCCACTATGAATTATGACAATTTAAGTATTTCATCAAATGTAATAATATTTAATCCGCAAAATGGAAAAATTTCATCCGATGAGTAAGAACTAAAATGCTTTCACTTCACAACTTAAAAAAATCTATAAAAGGGAAAAAAATTGTAGATGATATTAGTTTTGATATCCAAGAGGGAACTATAAATGGTCTCTTAGGTCCTAATGGTGCTGGAAAAACAACAACATTTTATTTAATTGCAGGTTTGATTAAACTTGATCAAGGTCATATTCATTTTGACAAGCAAGATATTTCAAGATTACCAATGCACAGAAGATCAAAAATGGGAATTAAGTATCTACCTCAAGAGCCATCTATATTTCAAAATTTGACTGTTTACCAAAATTTACTAGGGCTTGCTGAGATTTCTTTTATTGATAAGGTACAAATTGATAATTTTGTTGAAAGATCAATAGAAGAGTTTAATTTATCGAATATTCTAAATTTGAAAGGAAGACAACTATCTGGAGGTCAAAGAAGGAAAGTTGAAATTGCAAGAACACTAGCCGCTGAGCCTAAAGTAATATTACTAGATGAACCATTTGCTGGGATAGACCCAATGGCAATTGAAGAGATAAAAAGTGTTCTAACCTCACTTAAAGAAAAGAAAATTGGTATTTTAATTACAGACCATAACGTAAGAGAAGCTCTTGAAATATGCGATAAAGCTATTGTTATAAACAATGGCGCAATAATAGCTCAAGGTCCTAAAAATGAGCTAATAAATAATGATATTGTAAAAAAAGTGTATTTAGGAAATATGTATAGTTAAGTATTTATGGCTATATCACTTTTAAAAGAGTTCAAGCAAAAACAAAAAGTATCTATTACTCCACTTCTCAAAAAATCAATTGATCTTTTGCAATTATCTAGATATGAGCTGGTTCAAAAAATAGAAAAAGAGATAGAAATTAATCCATTTATTGAGATGGAAGATTCAGAAAATATTATAGATGAAGATTTCTCATTTAATAGTAACGAATTTGATTTTAATATTGCTGTTACCGAAACTCTAAGAGAATCATTAATTAATCAGGTGAATGATTTAAAACTTGAATCAAAAGTTAAAAATATAGCCTTAATATTAATTGATTCTTTAGACGAATCTGGCCAACTAGTAGATGAAATAGAAGATCTTATACCTCTTGCTAACTTTGGTTCAAATTTTGAGAGTATAGAGTTAGTTTTAAAAAATATTATTCAAAATTTAGAGCCTAGTGGTATTGGATATAGAAATTTCAAGGAATGTATAAGAATACAGATTGATAAGAGGGATTTACCCATTCAAACTAAGCTTCTTTGCCATAAAATACTATTTGATAATCTTTCAGATAATATTGAAGGAATAAAACAAGATTTATTAAAACTAGGTGAGAATGAGCTAGATATTAATACTGCTATTTATGAGATTAAGTCATGTGATTTAAGTCCTGGTCTTAACTTCAAAGAAATAAGCTATGTAGTTCCAGATTTAAAAATACATTTTGAATATGACTCATTGCAAGTTGACTTTGTGGAAAAAGATTTTCCTAAAATAAAAATTGATGAGAAGTTAATAAGTCAGACAGCTCTCGAGCTCAAAAAAAATCCAAATAAAAAATTATCTGAAAAAATTCAAGATGCTAAATGGCTTCTTTCATCAGTAAGAAAGAGGAATGAAACAGTTGAAAGTGTTGGTGAATTAATTTGTAAGAAACAAATATCTTTTTTTGAAGAAAACCCATTAAAACTTAATCCACTTACTAGCAAGGATCTGGCTGAAGAGCTTGGCATTCATCCCTCTACTGTTTCAAGAATACTAAGATCAAAATATATAGATACTCCCAAAGGGATAATCTCCTTAAAGAGTCTTCTTGTATCATCAGTTTCAAAAACTAGAAACATTACACCTCTTCAATTAATGCAATTAATTGATAGTATTATTAAAAAAGAAAAGGTTCCAAAAAGTGATAATAAAATAGCTACCGAGCTTAATAAAAGAGGATTTAATCTTGCCAGAAGAACAATAACAAAATATAGAAAAAGACTTAGCATTCCCTCATCGAGAAATAGATAACTTCTTTTAGCTTTAATGTAGAATTAATGAATGGACGTCGAAGATAACAAAGATAATCTAAAAATTATATTAGATGACTCATCTAATCTTTCTTTAAATCAGATTAAAAGATTGCTCAATAAAATGTCTTCTCCTGAAATTGCCCACGCACTAGAATCTTCACCTCCTAAGCAAAGAGAATTACTTTTTTCACTTCTTGAAACTAATGAGGAAGGAGATGTATTAGCTGATCTAGGTGAAGAAATTCAACAAGATTTATTATCAAATATATCGAATGAGGAATTAACTGAAGCGGTTAAAGAGTTAGAACTTGATGAAATTGTAGATATTCTTCAAAATCTACCAAAAGAGAGAATGAATTATATTCTTTCTAAAATGTCATTAAGGGATCGACAAAGGATAGAGTTGGGACTCACATATCCTGATAATACTGCAGGCGGGCTCTTAAATACTGATGTAATAAGTGTAAGGCCTAGTCATTCAATTGAGGTTGTTATAAGTTACTTGAGAGGTCAAGAAGAGCTTCCAGAAAACACAGATAAGATATTTGTAGTAAATAAAGATGATCAATATGTTGGGGAATTATCTATTAGTAAGATTATTACAAGTGAATCAACAATGACTGTCAGAGAGATAATGGAAACTGATGTTATACCCCTTTTAGTAGAACAAGATGATAAGGAAGTGGCAATAATATTTGAAAGAAATGATCTAATTTCATCAGCAGTTATTGATCAATCAGGAAAACTCCTTGGAAGGATTACTATCGATGACGTAGTTGATGTAATTAGAGAGGATGCTGATCAAAATTTCCTTGGTATGGCTGGTGTTGCTGAGGATACATTTGCTCCCCCAGGTAGAGCTGCTAAAAGTAGAGTTTTTTGGCTGAGTATGAATCTTTTGACTGCTTTTATTGCATCTATGACAATAAATCTCTTTCAAGACGTCCTTGAGCAAATAGTTTATTTAGCAATTCTAATGCCTATAGTTGCAAGCATGGGAGGTGTTGCAGCAACTCAAACTTTAACTATAGTTCTAAGGGGACTGACACTTGAGCAAATTAACTCATCAAATCTAAGGTGGTTACTTAAAAGAGAACTTGCGGTATCTATTCTAAATGGGATTGTTCTTTCGATTCTTGTAGGATGTGCTACTTATTTTTGGTTTGGGGAGATTGTTTTAGCTGTTCTCATATCATGTGCATTGATTATAAATCTAATAAGTTCTGTCATTGCCGGAGTATTTGTGCCTCTTATTCTTAGGCGCTTAAAACAGGATCCAGCTATAGCAGGGAGTGTTGTAGTTACTACAGTGACAGATGTTGTTGGTTTTCTTTCGTTTCTTGGACTTGCGACAATTTTCTTAATTTAGTCTTTTTAACTTTGGCTCTTCAACTGTCCCATATACATCAAAATTTAAAGTAGAAACATTATCCAAAGTATCTTCAAAGATATTTTCTAAAACTATGCCACTTGCTAATGCTGGTATGCCACCAAGAATTGCAGCATACCAAGGAATATTTTCAGAAATTTTTAATCTCATAGCTAAATCTAAATTGAGGTCTTGCATTTCACCATTAAGGTTTTTTAGAACTTCGCCGGTCCAATTCATACTTGCCTCATCTGTTTCTAGAATAATCGGAGAAGTAATGAGGCCTCTATTCTTGCTTGCATAAATTTCTCCTTCAGCCCTGTTAATTCTGAGAACATTCGCATTATTAGAAATTGAAGTTTTGTTAACACTTTCAATTATTGCGTTGAGATTTAATATGCTGAGAGTCCTAAGAAATGTCGAATTTGGCAAATCTCTATCAAGACTTAGATCTTTCACAAGGAAATTTAAACGCCCTTCTAAGTTTAAGATTTTAGTTAAATTATTCCATTGGATATTGAGATCAGTTTTTAGGAAGTTAAAGTCATATGAAGTAATATTGTCAAAATTATCTTTAGAGTTATCTATTTCAAATAAGCCTTTAATTTTATATAAGTCAATCTCACTGTTATAACTTATATAAGCTTTTTCATCAGAGCTGTTTGGCCCAATATTCAGACCATTACTTACAACTTTTATATTGTCAAAAGTAGTTAAACTCTCATTTTTAAGTAAATAAAAATCTATACTATTAAAATAATCTTCATCAATTCGAATATTTTCTCCGATAAATCTCATATTATAATTATTAAGATTAGAGCTAATTGAGTTATTTTTTAAACTTATATTTTTAAACTTAGTATTCTCTAATTTAATTTTTATAAAATTAGTAGCATCCATATCAATAGTCCCGTTCAAATTTTTTCCTAAAATCTCAGTCTTAATAAATTCTTTATCAAAAAAGATATTAAAAATTTGATTTTCATACTTATTATTGAACAAACTAAACTCAGTTACTCTTGCCTTAATTAGTTTTAGATTGGAAGAACCGTTTGATGAGGATGGAATAGAAATAAAATCTTCAAAATTTATTCTATCTAAATCTAAATATATATAAAAACCATCATTATGAGAATTTAAAATAATCTCAGAATCAAAAAATTTACCATAAGAGAAGTATCCAAAATTTTTATGGTCTATAAATGCTTTAAAAAGATTATTTTTTAAATCATATGATGGTTTACTCATATCAGCTATATATATGGATGTTTGCAAAGATGATTTTTTATCTTTTTTAAAATACTCAATTGGTGAAGATATCTCAGTTCTTAATAAATCCGTATTCAGCTGCATTGATGATTTTCCATTTGATACTTTATAAATAAACTCAAATAATTCTTTACCTTGAGCATTGAAATATTGATTTGATGAAATAATATCTGTTAAATCAATAAACAAACTGGATCTGACGTATAAATCTTTATCTTGATTGAATGAGAGTGAACCTTTTATTTTTTGATCTGGAATACTCGATGAAAAAACACCATGAAGAGAACTATTTATATCAGAAAATACTTTTGATTCAATATTTTCTATAATGAATCCTGATTTATTTACAAGTTTTGATTTATCAAAATGAAGCTTATTGAATCTTATTAATTTTGAGTTTTGATAGTCAAATACGCCCTTTGAGCTCAAGCTTAAATTAATTTTATATTCAGAGAATGAACTAAAGTCGAACAGTTTAGCTTCTCTTAAATTTTTGCTATTAAGTTTGTGTTTGCTCGAATAGTATATTTTTTTAGACAAATGATTTACAAAAACTTCAATTTTTTTATAAGGTACTAAATTTACTTTTCCATTAACAAGAATAATTTTAGTATCTGTTTTTGAAAAAAGAATCTCATAGGATTCTGCAGATACTTTAAGGGCTTCATTATTTATTTTTAATTTTTTTCCTAAAAGAAAAAAAGGCTTAAATTCAGTATCGGATTGACTGCCTTTTAATTCAAAAGAATCTACTTCTAAGATAGATAGAACTAAACGATTGCTTGCGAGTGAATGAAATAGATTTATGCCTATTCTCAAACTTGGAAGAGAGATAATGTTATTTTTTTTATTATCTACAATATTAATCTTTTCAAAAATAAAATTAGGGCTTAGCAAATTATTGTTTGAGTCAATTGATTCTATTTGTATTGAATATTCTGGTAGAAATACCTTATCAATAAATTTAATTGCAAACGAAGGCTTTAAAACAACAAGATTATAAATTCCTACTATTAAGACAAACAAGAGAGCAGATAATATTAGAAAATACTTTAATATTTTTTTTAAGCTACTCATTAAAAAATTTAAAGCCTATTATTGGGGAAATAAAACTGACTTGCGGTTAAGATTAAAAACAAAATGGTGTTGAAAAAAAGGCTAACGAATAGGACAAGATAGGAGTAATTTTCGATTGATATAAATAAGTTTGAAAATCCAATATAAAACAAAGAAGCAACACCAAAAAAGATACAGACTTGGAGATATGAGAATAATTTAAAGGTATTTGAGTAGCTGTTAATTACATAAGTAATTAAACAAAATAAAATTCCATTGAGTCCAAAAAAAGTATTAGAAATTAAATCAATATACAACCCAATACCAAAAGCATATAAAGCATTCGTATTATTTTTTGATCTATAAATAATAAAACTAAAAACTAAAAAAGTTATTGGCAGACTTACCAATATTCCAATTAATACTGGTGCAGTATAAGATTCAAAAAAATTTGATAAAAATAAAATTGCTAAAAATTTTATTGGGTTAATTTGATTCATTGATTCTCTAAAACTCCTAAAGTGTTTTCAGCAATTGGATTAGCAGTAAGTTGAATATCAAATTCGATATTGGTTCCATCTATGCTTCGAATCTCTCTTACATTACCAACCAGGATACCTTTTGGATAGATCCCGCCCATTCCAGAGGAATAAAATCTCTGTCCTTTTTTTATTTTTGTTGGCCATATTAAATTACTATACTTACAATAAATAATTCCTGGCCTACCACTTCCTTTTGCATTACAAAAAAAATCATTAGATTCAATAGGTAATGAATGAGAAGTATCAGTTAGTAATAAAACTTCTTGATATTTTTGATCATAAATTATTTGACCTACTATTCCAGAACCATTAATTACCGAACTACCAATAAGACTTTTTTCCTTAATATCTATTACTTCGATAAACATCCTGTGCTGATCACAACAAAAGTACTTATCTGTATCAAAGGACTTGATCTTTGCAGGATAGAAAATTTTATTAATATTGAATTTTGAGGTGAATGCTTTTATGGATTCATCATTCAGAAAAATTTTGGTTTCTCTTGAAATTAAAAAATTTGATAGATAGCTTTCATCTAATTCTTGTTGAAGTTTTTTGTTTTGTGTTAATAAGTCAGATTTTTTAGAAGTTACATTGTGAATGTATATAAAAGGATCAACTGTTACTTTTCTTAATAGATATGATGATGAGATTTTAAAGGATTGATAATAATTTTTAACGCTATCAAAACTCTTATAGTTAATATCAAGATAAAGGAAGAGTGATCCTAAAAGTAGGCATAAGATAAATAGAAGTTTTGATCCAGAAGTAGGCGCTGCCCTCGCCATAATTATTACTCTGAAGAAAGAAGGTCAATATTATACTTATCCATTATCTCAAGAGCTTGCCCTCCACCCCTAGCAACACATGTTAAAGGATCTTCAGCAACAATTACTGGAATACCTGTTGAGCTTGATATGAGCTTATCTAAGTCTCTCATTAATGCACCACCACCAGTTAAGACAATTCCTCGTTCTGCGATATCTGCAGCTAATTCGGGCGGTGATAATTCAAGTGCATTTCTAATTGCCCTTACTATTCCATATAAGGGATCTTTCATTGCATCAAATATTTGCTCACTGTTAATTGTAAAAGTTTCAGGGATACCTTCAGCAAGATTTCTACCCGTGATGGACATTTCTAATTTTTCTGATTCTGCTGTCGCGCAACCAATAGTATATTTTATCTTTTCAGCTGTTGATTCTCCTATTACACAGCCATAATTTCTTCTTATCCAAGAAGTGATAGACTGATCCATCTTATCGCCACCAATTTTTACTGATTCAGAATAAACCACACCATTCAATGAAAGTATTGCTATTTCAGATGTTCCACCACCAATATCTACAACCATATTTCCACTAGCTTCTTCAACAGGCAATCCAGCTCCAATTGCAGCTGCCATTGGTTCTTCAATCAATTTAACATCTCTAGCTCCAGCTCCTAAAACCGATTCTCTTATTGCTCTTCTTTCTACTTGAGTGGACCTGCATGGAACACAAACTAAAACTCTTGGGCTTGGTTTAATAAATCTCTGTTCATGAACTTGTGCTATAAAATGCTGCAGCATTTTTTCTGTTACTTGGAAATCAGCTATAACACCTTCAGATAATGGTCGAATTGCTTTTATATTGCCTGGTGTTCTTCCAAGCATTTTTTTAGCTTCAGTTCCTACAGCTACTACTGTTTTTTGACCTCTAGCTTCTCTAATAGCAACAACTGAAGGCTCATCCAGCACAATACCTACATCTTTTGTATAAATGAGTGTATTTGCTGTTCCTAAATCTATTGAAAGATCGTTTGAAAAATAGCCTCTGATCGTCTTAAAAATGTTGAATTCCACGCGATTCCCTAAAATATATGTAAATAATTATTAAGTTGAGTTAATATCCCTCAACTAATTTATAATAATATCCTATATATGGACAAGAAAACAGTTACAACTATAGCTTACCTATCAAGACTTGCTTTAAATGAGAAGAATGAGGATAAAATAACCAAAGATCTTGAAAATATTATCAAATTCGTTGATCAGCTTGAAAATGCTGATGTAGATGGCATTGATCCTTTAACTAGTCCGCTTGAAAAAACTGCTAAAACTAGAACTGATAAAGCTACTGCTGCAAATAGAAAAGATATTTTTTTAGAAAGATCGCCAAAATCAAATGAAGATTACTTTTTAGTTCCCAGAGTTGTTGAATGAGCATTCAATATAAAACCATTAAAGAGCTTTCAATCATGCTCAAAAATAATGATATTTCAAATAAAGAATTAATTTCTGAAACGTATTCATTAATTAAATCAAACAGTCATTTAAATGCATTTATTACATTAAATGAGGATGATGCTATAAAAAAAGCTGAAGACCTTGATAAAAATATATCTTCTGCATCACTAGCTGGTATTCCAATAGCTCAAAAAGATCTTTTTTGCACTAAAGACTTAAGAACTACTTGTGGCTCAAATATGCTTTCTAATTTTATACCTCCCTATTCTGCAACAGTTATAGAGAATTTAGAAAATGCAGGATGTATATCAATAGGTAAAACAAATATGGATGAATTTGCAATGGGTTCGTCTAACGAGACTAGCTTCTTTGGAAATGTCGTAAATCCTTGGGGAAATGATTTAGTACCAGGAGGCAGTTCGGGTGGCTCTGCTGCTGCAGTAGCCGCTGGCATAGTCCCTGCAGCAACAGGAACAGACACAGGTGGATCTATTAGACAGCCAGCATCACTTTGCGGAATAACTGGCCTTAAACCAACATATGGAAGAATATCAAGATGGGGAATGATAGCTTTTGCTTCAAGTCTTGACCAAGCCGGACCTATGGCAAGAACGGCGGAAGATTGTGCCATCATGCTAAATGAGATGTGTTCACATGACACAAAAGATACCACTTCTCTTGATGAAGAAATTCCTGATTTTACTTCTGATCTTTCAACTTCGATAAAAGGTTTAAAAATAGGAATTGTTAAAGAGTTTGACTTGTCTATGCTTGATGCCAATGTTGTTAAAGTTTTTGAAGAATCTAAGAAGCATTATGAATCTCTTGGAGCAGAATTTATTGAAATATCATTGCCAAATATTTCATTGTCTGTACCTACTTATTATGTGGTTGCACCTGCTGAGTGCTCATCGAATCTATCAAGGTTTGATGGGGTTAAATTTGGCAGAAGATGTGAAGATCCAAAAAATTTGGAAGATCTCTATATAAGAACAAGGTCTGAGGGATTTGGAGATGAAGTAAAAAGAAGAATTTTAATAGGCTCTTATGTTCTTTCTGCAGGATTTTATGATGCATATTATAAAAAAGCTCAACAAGTAAGAAGACTAATTAAAAATGATTTCGATAGTGCTTTTGAGAAAGTAGATGTCATTATGTCGCCAACTACAAGAGGTGCGGCGTTTAGTGCTGGATCCAAAGGTGATGACCCAATACAAATGTATCTAGAGGATTTATTTACTATCCCAGCAAATTTAGCTGGTTTGCCTGCATTATCTATTCCCAATGGAATGGAAGATAACAAACCTATAGGACTTCAATTGATAGGTAACTTTTTACAAGAAAGTAAATTGCTTCAGGTTGCTCATAATTTTCAGATTTCAACAGACTGGCATCTAAAAAGACCTGATGGGGAGATCAACTAATGAGTTGGGAAACTGTTATAGGATTAGAAATTCATGTTCAACTATCAACTGAATCTAAACTTTTTTCTGGGGGTTCAACAGGATTTGGTGCAGAACCAAATACTCATGTAGATCTTATTGATATGGGTCTTCCAGGGGTATTGCCTGTTGCTAATAAAGATGCTTTCTATAAAGCTATTCGGTTCGGATTAGCAACTAATGCAGAAATTAATCAAACATCTTCATTTGATAGGAAAAATTATTTCTATCCAGATCTACCTAAAGGTTATCAAATTACACAAATGGCTATGCCGATTGTTGGCAAGGGCTCAATAAAAATATTGGTTGAGGGTGAAGAGAAAATTATTAATATTACCAGGGCTCATTTGGAAGAAGATGCTGGTAAGTCTATTCATGATCTTTTTGAAGGAGAAACAGGAGTTGATTTAAATAGGGCTGGAACCCCTTTATTAGAAATAGTTTCTGAGCCAGAAATATCTAATGCCAAAGAAGCAGTTGCTTATTTTAAAGCAGTCAAACAGCTTGTAACTTTTTTAGATATCTGTGATGGCATTATGGCTCAAGGGTCTATGAGATGCGATGTTAATGTATCAATGAAAAAAACTGAAGAGAAAGAATTAGGAACAAGAGCCGAAATAAAAAATTTAAATTCTTTTAAATTTATTGAAAAAGCTATTAATTTTGAGATAGAAAGACAGATTAGGGTTATTGAATCTGGAAAATCTGTAGTTCAGGAAACTCGTCTATATGACAGTATAAAAAATGAGACTAGGTCTATGAGGTCTAAAGAAGAAGCTAATGACTATAGATATTTTCCTTGTCCTGATCTATTGCCAGTAGTCATAACTGATGAAGAATTAAATGATATTAAACAAAATCTTCCAGAGCTTCCTGATCAAAAGGAAAAAAGATACATTTCTGAATCAAAATTAGAGGAATCTGAAGCAAAAATAATTTCATCATCCAAGACTATGGCAAATATGTTTGAAGAAGCTTGCTCCAAAACAAGTGATTCAAGATTAGTAGCTAATTGGCTTGTTGGAGACGTTAGCGCCCTTCTTAACAAAGACAATATTGATATTGAAGATTCTAAATTAACCTCAGTTAATTTTGCAAAACTTATTGAAAGAATTTCAGATAAAACTATATCTGGAAAGATTGCTAAATCGGTTCTAGAAGAGGTTTGGGAGTCTGGAGATGATGTTGATAAAATTATTACTGAGAAGGGCTTAGTTCAGATTCAAGATGAATCAATCCTAGAAACTATAGCCATCAAAATCATAGAAGATAATCCAGGGCAAGTTGAGGCATATAAAGGAGGCAAAGATAAGCTATTTGGCTTCTTTGTTGGGCAAGTAATGAAGGAAACTCAAGGTAAAGCAAACCCTCAGAGTGTAAACGAGTTACTTAAAAAACTTCTAGGCTAAAGAACTAACTAGATTACAAACATACTTAAAGTAACTGCTACATAAGCTGGCTTCTCAACACCCTTTATCTCCATAGTCACTTCAGTTTTCATTAAGTATTGATTAGCATTTTTTTCAGTTATATCTAAGCACTTCATTATTATTCTTACTTCAGAATTAACAGGGACTGGACTTAAAAATCTTACTTTATCAAGTCCATAATTTAGTCCCATCTTTGTTCCTTCTATAACTAAACCCATTCCTTGCTTAAACGGTATTCCAGCTACCAATGAAAGAGAAAGGAAGCCATGAGCAATAGTCGATCCAAATATAGGTGCTGCTTGCTCAGGATCAACATGAATAAATTGATTATCCATTGTTGCTTCTGCAAATTTATCTATCATATCTTGATCAATTGTTACCCACTCTGAAGTTCCAATTTCTGAACCTATAGCAGATTCTATTTCTGATGGTTTGACGATTTTAAGCATTTATTTCTCCATATAGTAATTATTATATTCATCTCTTAATTCAAATTTTTGAAGCTTTCCAGTTGCGCCATGAGGAAGCTCTTTCAAGAAAATTATTTCATCTGGCAGCCACCATTTAGCTACTTTTGATCCAAGAAATTCTAGAATACTTTCCTTTTCAATAGGCTCGCCATCATTAGTAACTACAAATAGCATTGGTCTCTCGTCCCATTTAGGATGAGGAATCCCTACAACACATGCTTCTGCAATTTCAGGATGTCCAAAAGCTGCATTCTCTAAATCAATAGAGCTTATCCACTCTCCTCCAGATTTTATAACATCTTTAGCTCTATCCTTAATAGTCATATAACCGTCTTGATCTAGAACTGAAATATCACCAGTATCAAACCAACCATCCTTATCAACAGCGTCTTTTTCTGCTTTGAAGTACTTTTTAAGAATCCATGGTCCTCTTACCATTAAATGACCTTGTGATTCACCATCCTTAGGAAGCTCAATTCCCATATCATCAACGACTTTGAGTTCAACCCCATAGATTGGCTTTCCTTGTTTCAATTGAACTGCATACTTTTCTTCTTTGCTCATATTATCCATAGCGGGAGTAGGAACATTTGTTGTACCTAATGGGCTCATTTCAGTCATGCCCCAAGCATGTATAACATTGACATCATGTACTTCATCAAATTCTTGAAGAGTAGATAATGAAAGTGCTGCTCCGCCTATAATTGTATTTTTTACTGAGCTTAAAATTTTGTTATTATCTCTGCAATAAGCTAGTAATCCCATCCAAATAGTTGGAACTCCGAAAGCTAATGTGACCTTTTCTTTATCAATAAGATCATATAATGGCTCTCCTTCCATTTGCATGCCAGGCATTACAAGCTTAGATCCATACATTGGACCATAGTATGGAATACCCCAAGCTAAGACATGGAATAAAGGAACAACCATGAGTATTGTTTCATTTGGACTAATGCTCATAGCTGTTAAAGATGCTTGAGCATGAAGAATATTTGATTTATGGGAATATAAGACTCCTTTTGGATTTCCTGTAGTTCCAGATGTGTAACAAAGTCCACAAGCAGCATCATCATCCATGGCTGGCCATTCATAATCTTCATCCCCATCTTTTATATATTCTTCATAAGAAATTGCATTTTTAAGAGCTGTCTCTGGCATATCTGATTCATCACAAAGAATAATATATTTTTCAACACAATGGAGTTGATCTTTGAGGGCTTCCATAATGGGTATAAAAGGAACCTCACAAAAAATTATTTTATCTTCAGCATGATTAATAATATATACCGCTTGCTCGGGATGCAGTCTAAAATTTAAAGTATGACAAATTGCACCCATACCAGAAATACCATAATACATTTCAAGATGCCTATATGTGTTTAAAGCTAGGGTGGCAACTACATCACCTTTTTTATAGCCATCTTTTTCTAATGCTGAAGCAAGTTTTCTTGATCTAATGCATACTTCTTCATAGTTAGTTCTATGGACCTCGCCCGAGACCATTCTGCTTATTACTTCTTTGGTTGGATGAAATTCCTTAGCATGCTCAATGATGCTAGCTATGTTTGGCGTCCACTTTTGCATATCTCCGTTCATACGATTATCCCTAAAATTGATTGATATAAATTATATAAGAAGCAACAATGAATTGTTAATAAATTAATAGAAAAAATATGAATATAGAAGAATTAATAAAATCGAGATACTCGGTTAGGAGTTTTTTAGAAAAAGATATTGATATACAAAAAGTTAGGTCTATTTTAGACATAGCAAATTCTGCGCCATCTGGAGGTAATATCCAGCCTTGGAAAGTTTATGTTCTTGGTATTAATTCTAAAAATGAACTAGTGTCTCAAGCTTTAAATAACTATGACACTGGAGTGCAGGAAGAGGTTGAATATGAAATATATCCCAGGCCTCTGGGAGAGGAATACAAGAAAAGAAGATCTCAATGTGCTGCTGATATGTATGATGCATTATCAATTGAGAGAGATGATATAGATACAAGACTTAAGCAAGTAAGAGAAAACTTTAAATTCTTTGGCGCTCCAATTGGGATGATTGTAACTGTTGATAAATCATTTGCCCAAAATGGCTGGGGTCATGTTGGTATGTTTTTGCAGAATCTATGGCTAGCTGCTATTAACGAAGACTTGGGTGTATGTCTTCAAGAGTCTTGGTCTATTTACCCAAAAACAGTTAAGAAAGTTATCAATCATCCTGATAATGAAATGGTTTGGTGTGGAGTTGCTATGGGTTATCCAAATATTGAGGATCCAATTAATAACTATAGAACGTCCAGAGATAATATAGATACATTTGCAAGTTTTATTGATTAAAAATGACTGAAAAAGTATCTCAGTTTAATTTTCTCAATTCTTATGCTGATAATTTAATTGGTTTGTATAAAGAATCTAAATCAGATTCTGTGCCGTCACCAAAAATGCTTTTATTTAACTATGAATTAGCAGAGGAGTTAAACCTTGATCCTTTCACTTTTAGTTCTGATGATGGTTTATCTATCTTTTCAGGCAATAAGATTCCTCCTGAATCAACTCCAATTGCCCAAGCATATGCAGGACATCAGTTTGGACATTTCAACCCAGAATTAGGAGATGGCAGAGCCCTTCTTCTTGGTGAAATTCTTGATATTAATAATTGTTTAAGAGATATTCAGTTAAAAGGATCAGGCCCTACTCCTTTTTCAAGAAGAGGAGATGGAAAGTCGGCTCTTGGACCTGTCTTAAGAGAGTATCTAATAAGTGAGAGTATGCATGCCTTAGGAATACCATCTACCAGATCACTTGCAGCAGTTAGCACTGGCGAATACGTTGAAAGAGAAGATAGATTGCACGGTGGAATCCTTACTAGAGTTTCCTCAAGTCATATAAGAATTGGGACCTTTGAATATGCCAGCCAATTAGAAAATAAAAATATGTTAAAACAGTTAGCCGATTATTCTATCAATAGACATTACCCTGAAACTGCAGATGTTGAAAATCCTTATTTAGCTTTTTTTGCTGCTGTTTGTAACGAACAAGCTTCTTTAATTGCTAATTGGATGAGTGTTGGCTTTATACATGGGGTCATGAATACAGATAATATGACTATTTCAGGAGAAACAATCGACTATGGTCCATGCGCATTTATGGATTCTTATAGCCCAGCAACGGTTTTTAGTTCTATAGATGCTCAAGGGCGGTACGCGTATGGAAATCAGCCTGCTATATTGACTTGGAATTTAACAAGATTAGCTGAATCTCTGATTCCCCTTGTTGATAATGATCAAGAAAAAGCTATCGAGCTATTGACTGAAGTACTTCAACTTATAAAGCCTGTATACGGAAATTACTGGCTTATAAATATGAGGTCTAAAATTGGTTTATCGAAAGAAGATCCAAAAGATCATGAATTAATCAATAATTTATTAGAAATAATGGAAGAACAAGAGGCTGATTTCACTCTTACTTTTAGAAATTTATCTAAGGCTCTCCTTGGAGAAACAAAAATAGTTAGAGACCTTTTTAAAGATTCTAATAAGATTGATGTTTGGTTGATGCACTGGCAAGAGAGAATATCTCAAGAAGGAATCCCAGATGAAGATATTGCAAGATCAATGAATAAAGTCAATCCCATTTATATACCTCGAAATCATAAAGTTGAAGAAGCTCTAACTGCTGCAGTTCAAGAAAATGATATGGAACCTTTCTCAAGTTTATTATCTTTACTAATAAGTCCTTATCAAGAGTTAAACGGAAATGAAGCTTATTCAGAGCCAGCAAAAGAAAGCGACATACCTTTCAAAACTTTTTGTGGAACTTAATAATATTTCAATTTAGTATTTTTAGATTATGCCCTTCGTTATCCTTAGGTGAGATTGATGATCTTTGAAAGACTCTATATTATCAAAGCCATTTTCTTTTAGAATCTCTGATACGTTTTTCGCTTGATTAAAGCCATGTTCAAAAATTAACATACCTCCCTTTCTTAATTTTGAGTATGCTTGTTTGGAAATAGTCTTAAAATCTTGCAAGCCCTCATCTAAAGCTACCAAAGCTTCAAATGGTTCATGCTCTAAGTCTTTTAGATGCGGGTCATTAGGGCTTATGTAAGGTGGGTTGCTAACGATTACATCAAAAGACATATTTTCTAAGGAAGAAAGCCAATCCGAATGAATTGTTGAAAAATTATTAACCTTTAAATTATTTTTATTTTTTTGAGCCACCTCTAATGACTCTTTTGAAAAATCTATGCCAAAAACTTGAATATCAGGGTTATGTATAGCCAATGTTATTCCAATGCAGCCCGATCCAGTTCCAGCATCAAGAACTATTTTTCCTTTTTGAAGGTTTAATTTATTAATATAATCAACAAGAAGTTCTGTTTCAGGTCTGGGTATCAAGACTCTTGAATCAACATAAAAATCATTTCCGTAAAAAGAGGATTTATTCAAAATATAATCAAAAGGAACTCCATCTTTTTTATGCTTTATAAAAATTTCTATTGCTTCCTGCTCTTTTTTAGACAAATAGTAATCATCATCTAAATAAATAGAGGTATCTTTTATATTTAATGTTTCTTTTATATAAAAAATAAATTCTGTTAGCATTTCTTGGCTATCAGGCCATAAATCTTTAATCTTTTTTTTATAGAGGCTAAGGCTAGTATTCAATTATTCTGATTCTAGTTGAGATAACATTGCTAACTGATTTTCTGCCAAAAGAGCATCGCATATAGTCTTTATATCACCGTCCATTATTTGATCTAGATTATGCTGAGTTAGTTTAATTCTATGATCAGTCATTCGACCCTGTGGAAAATTATAAGTTCTAATTTTTTCACTTCTATCACCAGTTCCTACTAAGATCTTTCTTTCACTAGCAATACTCTCTTGCTGACTTTCAATCTCTTGCTGTTTTAACTTTGAGGCAAGAAGAGATAAAGCTTTTTCTTTATTTTTATGTTGCGATCTTCCATCTTGGCATTCAACAACAAGACCAGTAGGAATATGAGTCAATCTCACTGCAGAATCAGTCTTATTTACATGCTGTCCGCCTGCACCCGAGGCCCTATAAGTATCTATTCGTAAATCATTTTTATCTATAGCAATATCTTGAACTTCCTCAACCTCAGGCAATACTGCAACTGTACAAGTAGATGTATGAATCCTTCCTTGAGATTCTGTCTCTGGTACTCTTTGAACCCTATGAACTCCTGATTCAAACTTTAGTACCTTGAATACACTTTTACCATTTAACTGAGCTACAACCTCTTTAAGACCACCCTGCTCGGCTTGTTTAATATCTATAACATCCAAATTCCAACCTTCTCTCTCTGCGAGCCTAGAATACATTCTAAATAAATCTCCAGCAAAAATTCCTGCCTCATCTCCACCAGCACCTGCTCTAATTTCTAAAAAAGCAGAGCCATCGTCAGCAGAATCTTTAGGGAGCAGCATTAATTTTAATTCTTGCTCTAAAATATCTGGTTTATGAAGTGAATCTTTAAGCTCATCCTCTGCTAAAGACTTTAGCTCTTCATCACCAGATTCAATAATTTCATTTGCATCTTTTATGGATTCGATTATTGAATTATATTCTTCAAACTTTTCTACGATTGGCTTTAAATCTGCAAACTCTTTATTGAGTAAAGTATAGTTATCCATATCCTTTATAGTTTCGGAATCTATTAAAAGAGCTTCTATTTCTGCTAGCCTGATTTTTAGCTTCTCAAGTTTTACTAACATTGAATCATGCATTTTCAATATACCTCTTAAACATCGACTCAATAATGTGAGCATCTATATTTTCGATTTCAGGAATCACTTCAAGAGAATTATCTTCTGATTTTATAATTGCTAAATTAGTCATCATTTGCTTTAAATCCTCAGCAGACTTAAATCTTTCTATTTCTTCGTTTGAAAGTGAATTTAAGAATTTTTCTAATTTATCTTTAACACCGTCTTTTAAAGATTTGTTACTCATTTCAGTTATTGCTTGTTGAGAGTCTATAACTATCATATTTAATGCTTTTTCAGCCTCTATAACTCTTTGACCAAAATTTTCTTGTGTTATTTTTTCAATATCATCAATTGAAAATAGATATGCTTGTTCTATATTTTTGATCTCTTCCTCAATATTTCTAGGCACAGATAAATCGATTAAAAGCATAGGCTTGTTTTTTCGAACTTTTAAAGCATTCTCTACAGCTCCCTTTCCAATCAAAGGTATATCTGTTGTTGCTGATGCTATAACCACATCTGCTGTTTCTAACTCATCATGAAGTCTCTCTAAAGGAAGAGATGAAACTTCAAACTTACCAGAAATAACTATCTGCCTAATATTTCTGTTAACTGCTTTGATATTTTTAATTCCTTTTTTAAATAGATTATCAATGATTGCATGAGCTAGAGATCCTGCTCCAATAATAAGAATATTTTGATCTTTTGGATTCTCAAATATGTTTTTAATAAGATTTAAAGATAATCCACTGACAGAGAGAGGGTTTAAACCAATATCAGTTTCTGTTCTAACCTTTTTAACAATTTCTATTACTTTTTTTGAGTAGGCTAATAGCTTGGGTTTAGCAATATTATTGTCTTTGGCAAATTTAATAGCATTTTTAAACTGGCCAAATATTTCTTGCTCTCCTAAAACTTGTGAATCTATTCCAGATGCAACTTTGCACATATGAATTAAAGCATCCTGATTAAATAGAAAATAAAAACTGTTGTCAGGAATGCTATCAATGCATAAAAATTCTTTAGTTTTATGCAAAACCTCTTTAGCAATTCCTTTTTCGGCAATCATATAAACTTCTGTTCTGTTACAAGTCGATATCCCAAAAAAAGAATCGAACTTATCTCCAAATCTTTCTTTTAAAAAACTATCTAATAATTTTTGATTAGACTCATTTATAATAAACTTCTCTCTTTCAGAAACATTTGAAGTTTTATGATTTATGCCGAATAACTGTAGTTCCATTTTTAATAAACTATTTGTGCTAATTTTATGTAGTTTTTTATATTCATGTGCAAGTGTAAGTCCTGAAAATAACTTATTTAATACCTATAATGGAAAAATCCTTATTAAAACTATTAATAATGAATCAACCTCATATAACGCTAATATAATTATTTATGAGAATCGCTCTATTATACAGATTAAGAAGCCATTTATTGGAAATGTAATGAATATTAATATTTACTCAGGGAGCTTGCCTATCGCAGACCCTCAGATCAATAATTCAGAATTTGCTGAAATTATTTCTACAAATGGTCAGTATACTCATGATATTTTGTTTGACTGTATTAAAAAAGGATCAATAGATAAGAAAATTTTAAAAGAAGTTAATTTAAATATAGTATGTAGAAAAGATAAATCAAATACGATAATGATGATGTCCTTTGAGCGAAATGAAATTAAAATATTGATAAAAGGCAAGGGAATTGAGTAACTTAATACTTAAATCTCCAGCTAAATTAAATCTTTATCTCAAGATTACTAAAAAGTATCCTAATGGTTTTCATGAATTAGATACAGCTTTTCAATTGATTGATTTATGTGATGTTTTAGAATTTGATTCATCTGCAACTAACGTATCAATTTCCTGTAACGATAACTCAATAAAAGAACATGAAAATATTGTTTATAAGGTTGTGATGGCCATGAAGGAACGGGACAAAAAAAATAATGGAATATCTATAAACATTATTAAAAATATTCCTGTAGGTTCTGGTTTGGGTGGTGGCAGTTCTAATGCTGCAACAACAATACTGGCTTTAAATAAACTTTGGGGTTTGAAGTTGAGCAATACAGAATTATTAAGCATAGGTAGGTCTATTGGTGCAGATGTTCCTTTTTTTATTGAAGGTCAAAATGCCTATGCGAAAGGAATAGGAGATATATTTATAAATAAAGATGCCATTTCAGAAAAACTAGTAATTATTGATCCTAAAATTTTTAATTCATCAGGAAAAATGTTTGAAAAATATGATTCTCGTAAAATAGATAATTATATTGATAATGGATTTCTACAAAATTCATTTTGGCAGATATTTATGGATGAAAACCCAGATATCTTAAATTTTTATAAAAAGAATATTAATGATTTTGATATTTGTCTTTCTGGAAGTGGGTCTAGTATGTTTATCAAATACAATAATGATAATGAAATGGAAAAAATTCTAAAAATAATTCCAACTAATTGGAGATTCTTTTTAGCTAAACCATTACAATATTCGCCTTTAAGGGAGTTTGGATAACATTGGGGTGTAGCCAAGCGGTAAGGCAACTGGTTTTGATCCAGTCATGCGGAGGTTCGAATCCTCCCACCCCAGCCATTTTAGAGAGTAAACTTAAATAATGAATAAAAAACCAATGGATATTTTTACAGGAACGGCCAACCCTGCTCTTGCCCTGGAAGTATCAAAAATACTTGGAATATCTATATCAGAAGCTGATGTAGGCTATTTTTCAGATGGTGAAATTAAAGTTCAAATCGAAGATAATGTTCGAGGACATGATACTTTTATAATTCAATCAACATGCTCGCCAACAAATAAAAACTTAATGGAGTTAATGCTTCTTGCAGATGCGTTGAAAAGATCTTCAGCATCAAGAATAACTGCGATTGTTCCTTATTATGGTTATGCTAGACAGGACAGGAGAGTCAGATCAGCAAGAGTTCCAATAAGTGCGAAAGTGGTAGCAGATATGTTTTATACGGTTGGGATAGACAGAGTTCTTACTATAGACCTTCATTCAGAAACGATTCAAGGTTTTTTTGATATGCCTGCAGATAATGTTTATGCAACAAAGCTTATGGTCGATGACATCAAGGAAACAAATCCTGATAATAATATTGTTGTTGTTTCACCTGATGTTGGCGGTGTTGTAAGGTCAAGAGCTCTAGCTAAACAATTAAATGATGCAGATTTAGCTATTATTGATAAAAGACGAGCTGCTGCTAATCAATCTGAAGTTATGAATATAATTGGGGATATAGAAGGTAAAGTTTGTATAGTTCCAGATGACATTATAGATACTGCAGGGACACTATGTAACGCTGCAAAAGCTCTCAAGGATCATGGTGCTTTAGCTGTTAAAGCATATATTACTCATCCAGTTCTTTCTGGACCAGCGATTGAAAGATTAAATAATTCTGAAATAGACGAACTAGTTGTAACTAATTCAATTCCTTTGTCACATGAGGGAGAAAAATGCAGTAAAATACGCGTCATTTCTTTGGCTTCGACAATTGCTGAATGTATTAAAAGATTAAGCAATGAAGAGTCTCTGAGTGAGATATTTATATAAGAGGATACTATGAGTGAACAAATAATTTTAAATGCTGATAATAGAGAGAGAACTGGTTCTAATAAAGCTAGGGTGATTAGAAAGATTGATGGAATGATTCCAGCAATAGTTTATGGCGATGAAAAAGAATCACTTAATATCAAACTTTATCTTAATGAACTTACAAAAGCTTCCCAAAATGAACTTTTTTATACTCAGGTTTTAATAATTAAAAATGGTGATAGTGAAGAAAAGGTAGTTCTTAAAGAATTGCAAAAAGACCCT
Organism: uncultured SAR86 cluster bacterium; assembly: GCA_964276235.1. Classification (GTDB taxonomy): domain Bacteria; phylum Pseudomonadota; class Gammaproteobacteria; order Magnimaribacterales; family D2472; genus SCGC-AAA076-P13. The sequence continues at coordinate 574,649 of CAXYEK010000001.1, read as the reverse complement.
GCTAAAGGTAAGTTTCTTCATGCTGATTTTCAAAGGGTCTCTAGTAAAACTAAACTTAAAGTAATAATTCCTATTAACTTCCTTAATGAGGAAGAGTGTTTAGGGGTCAAGAATGATGGCGGACTAATTACAAAAGCAATCAGAGAAATAGAAATTATGTGTCTTGCTGGAAATATTCCTGAATCAATCGATGTTGATGTAACCAATGTTGAACTTGGCCAGTCGATTAGGCTTACAGAAATGCTTTTACCAGAAGGTTCAGAAATTCCAGGCTTAACTGAAGAAACAGATCAGATGGTTGTTTCAGTTAATGCTCCTAAAGCAGTTGAAGAAGAAGAGCCTATTGTTGAAGAAGGTGCTGAAGGTGAAGATGGTACTGAAGATGCAGCAGAAGGTTCAAGTGATGATACTACTTCTGATGATGCTGAAAGCGAAGGGTCAGAAGAGAGCTAAAAGAGTGCCTAAACTTTGTTTCATTGGCCTTGGAAATCCAGGATCAAAATATGACAATACTAGACATAATATTGGTAAAGATTGGCTCTTAAAAATTAGTGAAAGGCATTGTGATGGCTTTACTAATAAAAAGAAGTTAGAAGCAGATATATGCTTTTCACACTCTGAAGAAATCCTTTGGGCTATTCCAGATAATTACGTAAATAACAGTGGAAGAACTGCCTCAAAATTAATTAAAAATATGAATATATCAGAAAATAAAATAATTATTTTTCACGATGATTTAGATTTAAGTCCTGGAGAAGTAAGGTTGAAGGAAGATGGTGGTCATGGTGGACATAACGGCTTAAGAGATATTTTTGAAAAAACTGGATCTAAAAAGTTTTTAAGAATTAGGATTGGGGTTGGTCATCCAGGCAATAAAAATATGGTATCTGATTGGGTACTAAACAAATTTCATCCAACTGATAAAAAATACATAAACAAAGCTTTTGATCATTTTGTTAGTGTTTTTGATCTTATATGTAACCAAGATTTTTCTGAAGCTCAAAAAGCACTTCATACTAAATAATAATGGGTTTTAAATGTGGCATAGTTGGACTTCCAAATGTAGGTAAGTCAACCTTATTTAATGCTCTAACTAAATCTTCTATACCTGCTGAAAATTTTCCTTTTTGTACTATTGAACCAAATATTGGAAAAGTTCCCCTACCAGACTCAAGGTTAGTTGAATTAAATAAAATTGTTAATACAAAAAAAATTATCCCTGCAAGTCTAGATTTAGTAGATATAGCAGGATTAGTGAAAGGAGCTTCTCAAGGAGAGGGTTTAGGAAATGCCTTTTTATCTAATATAAGAGAAATGAATGCGCTTGCTCATGTTGTCAGGTGTTTTGAAGATGAAAATATTACTCATGTAGATGGATCGATTAATCCTGTGAGAGATGCTGAAATAATAAATCTGGAGTTAATACTTGCAGATTTAGAAACAGTCATGAAAAGATTAGCGAAATGTGAAAAACTTATAAAAAGTAATGACAAAAATAATAAATTAGAACATGACTTATTATTGATAATTAAAAGATGATTTGGATGCAGGTAATTTAATAAACATTAACAAGTTTACTGATGAAGAAAAAATTATCGTTAAAGGCTTCCAGCTCCTGAGCTCAAAGCCAACTTTTTATATAGCTAACATATCTGATAATGGCTCATCTAATGAAATGCTCAATCAATTAGAGGACTTTGCTAAAAAGTCTGGCTGCATTGTTGTTCCTACTTGTATAAAAATAGAACAAGAAATTGCTTTACTTGATGAATCTGAAAAAAATGAATATTTGGAACTCTTAGATATGGATGAACCTGTGCTTAATAAAATTATCTTTAAAGGGTATGAGCTTCTCGGACTTCAAACATATTTTACTGCAGGTCCTGAAGAAATTAGAGCATGGACAATAAGATCTGGATCATCTGCACCTAATGCTGCTGGCATTATTCATACAGACTTCGAAAGAGGCTTTATTAAAGCAGAGATTATTGGTTATGAAGACTATGTTCAATGCGGTGGAGAGTCTGGAGCAAAAGAAAAAGGAAAACTTAGGTTAGAAGGTAAAGAATATATTGTAAAAGACGGTGATGTAATTCACTTCAAATTTAATGTTTAAAGTTAATGTAATAAAGATATTGACTCTTATATTATAGGTCTTATCATTCAACGAATGGTTATGTAGCTCAGCTGGTTAGAGCACGGCATTCATAATGCCGGGGTCGGTGGTTCAAGTCCACCCATAACCACCATTTCAAAGATGTTTACATTAACTAATTTAATTAGTTATAAAATAAAAAGAAGTAATCTTTATCAAGTGAAGTTAGATATAACTTAGTCTTTTTTTAAATAAGCAAGAATAATAACAATAGATATTAAAGCAAGAAGAGCATCCTCTCCAAGCATATTTAAAATATCTGCCACATTCCTATATACATCACCAACGTATGGAGTTTCTGTTCCCAATATAATGCCAAGTAAAAGTGAGACCAGTACTAAAGGTATTAATAATTTAGTTATCTTATTAAGAAAAGTTGTTATCGATTGAAATGTAAATTTAAAGTTCATTTTTTAAAAAAGTTGGGAAGGGTTAAGCCCCTTCCCAATGTGATCCTTAAGTTACTTACTTAAAAGGCTCATTATGACTGCTAGCACAAGTAATCCAACTAACCCTTCATTAGCTAATAAACTAACTAAATCAGTGATACCTGTAATTACATCCAAGCCAAGAACTGGTCCACCGTAGGCTACACCTGCAACAATTCCAAGTCCTAACAACCCAATTACAACACTAGTTAAATTACTAACTAGGTCATTTATCATTTTCCACATATTATCCATAATATTCCCCCCTATAGGTATTTTATGTTTTTACAAAGACTATAAAACCATAAATAATTGAAAGGAGCAAATTGTGTGTACAAAAAAAAAGCCTAAAAATTGACTTTTTAGGCTTTTTAAATTATTAAGGAGAAATTTCTTTTATTCTTCCGTTTTGTCTGAACCTGTCTCTTCTTCAGAAACTTCTTCAACTTTTTCTTCTTTAACTTCTTCAGCAGCTGCCAATGCTTTAACAGATAATTTCATCTTACCTCTGTCAAAGCCAATTAGTTTAACGTCTATTTCTTGGCCTTCAGATAAAACAGCATTAACATCTTCGGTTCTTTCTGCAGCTATTTCAGATATATGTAAAAGACCATCTTTTCCTGGAAGTATATTTACAAAGGCACCGAAATCTACAATTTTGACCACTTTACCTTTATATACTTTATTTAACTCTGGCTCTTCTAGAATGCCTTCTATGATCTCAAGACATTCTTGCATTGAGGATTGATTTTGACCAAAAACAGAAACTGTTCCGTCATCACTAACATCAACGGTTGCACCTGTTTTTTCTTGCATGCCTTTAATAACAGCCCCACCCTTACCAATAATCTCTTTAATCTTATCTTTATTAACCATAAAAGTTTTCATTGCTGGAGCATTTTCAGATAATTCTTTAGGTGCTGAAATTGCTTCGTTCATTATTCCTAAAATATGATTTATAGCTGTTTTAGCTTTTGTTAAAGCTGATTCCATAATATCTGCGGTTATTCCTTGAATTTTTATATCCATTTGAAGTGCTGTAATTCCTGCCGCTGTTCCAGCAACTTTAAAGTCCATATCTCCAAGATGATCTTCATCTCCAAGAATATCAGTAAGAACTGCGAACTCATCTCCCTCTTTTATTAAACCCATTGCTATACCGGCAACTGGACTAGACAAAGGAACACCTGCATCCATTAGTGATAATGATGTACCACAAACAGAAGCCATTGAACTTGAGCCATTCGATTCTGTTATTTCAGAAACTACTCTCATTGTGTAACCAAAATCTTCTACATCTGGAAGGACTGCTTTTATTGCTCGCTTAGCTAAATTACCATGTCCAATCTCTCTTCTTTTTGGTCCCAATGGCATGCCAATTTCACCAACACTATATGCAGGGAAATTGTAATGAAGCATGAAATTATCAGTGCTCTGACCTTCTATTGATTCAATCCTTTGAGCATCTCTAGATGATCCTAAAGTTGCAACAACAATTGCTTGTGTTTCGCCTCTTGTAAATAAAGATGAGCCATGAGCGCTTGGAAGCACATCTGTTTCAATGAATATAGGTCTAACAGTATCGGTATCTCTTCCATCAATTCTTGGTTGATTACTAAGAATATTTTTCCTTACTATATCTTTTTCAAGATTCTTGAATGCGCCTAAAACTTTACCTAACTGAATTTCATCTGCGTCGGGATATGAGCTGACTATGTCATCTTTAATGACTCCAATTGCAGCAGTTCTTTCTGTTTTATCTTTAATGGTGAATGCATTAGTTATTTGCTCTGAATATTTTTCAGTTAATTCAGCAGAGTAAACTGGAGTTTCTTCATCAGTACTTAACACCCAATCCTCTTTACCAGCTTTTTGTTTTAACTCTGTACATGCTTTTATTACTGCCTGCATTTCTTGATGTCCGAAAAGAACAGCACCAAGCATTAGATCTTCATTCAGCTCTTTAGCTTCTGATTCAACCATTAAAACTGCTTTTTCAGTTCCTGCAACGACCATATCTAAGTACGAATTCTCTAGTTCTTCATAGGATGGGTTAAGAACATAATTTCCATCTATAAATCCTACTCTTGCAGCGCCCATTGGACCATCAAATGGAACTCCGGCAACACATAAAGCAGCTGACGCACCAATCATTGATGCTATATCTGGATTTTGATCCTTACCAGATGACATTACTGTACAAAAAATCTGAACCTCATTTTTAAAACCTTCTGGAAACAGAGGCCTAATTGGTCTGTCTATTAGTCTTGATGTTAATGTTTCTCTTTCCGTAGGTCTGGCCTCTCTTTTAAAGAATCCACCTGGAATGGTACCTGTTGCATAAAACTTTTCTTGATAAAACACTGCTAGAGGGAAAAAATCTTTTTTAGGATCTGCCTCTTTTCTGGCAACACAAGTAGTTAATACTACCAAGTCACCTATTGTTACAACAACAGCAGCTGTAGTCTGTCTAGCAACTTTATTTGTCTCTAATTTTACTGTTTGATTTCCATATTGAAATTCTACTGATGTAGATTCTAATTTATTATTTTCCACGATTTTCCTCTTTATGTTTGATGTTAGCCTCTAAGCTTTAATTGTTTTACAACTTCAGCATAGCTTTCTGAATTCTTTCTTTTTAGATAGGCTAGTAGTTTTCTTCTTAAGTTAACCATTCTTATTAAACCTGTTCTAGAATGATGATCTTTTTTGTGTTCTTTAAAATGACTTTGTAATTTATTGATATTTTCGGTGAGCAATGCTATTTGAACCTCAGGAGATCCAGTGTCATTGTCAGTTCTTTGAAATTTACCTACGATTTTTTCTTTTTCTTGAGCTAAGAGTGCCATATTATTATTCCTTGATACACATTTAATAAATGACGCAAACCTCGTGTATCTAAAGTAAGCGTGCGAATCTTATATCTTATTAGGCTTTTAAACAAGTCGTGTGAGAGCTAAAAGCGATTCTCTTGTATGCCCTAATCCTAAAAATCTTGATGTATTGTCATAGATCTTATAATAATCATCTTCAATAATTTCCAATGGGACCTTCCCTCCATTAAGAAATATTTTTGTTTTATTGACGTCTAACTCAATATTTTTGAGGGATATAAAAGCGTCTTCGATTGAAATCAATTGTTCTAAGCATATATCCTCAGTCATATTCGAATCTTTAATATTAAATACCCCCTGAGAAACTCTTTTAAGTCCAGATAAATGAGCACCACATCCAAGCCTATCTCCCAGGTCTCTTGCAATTGATCTTATGTATGTTCCTTTAGAACAATGAATTAAAAATGAGCACTGTTTATGACTATGCTCTATATTTTTAATAGAGAAAATATTTATTTCTCTTGGTGGTTTTGAAATAAACTCGCCCTCTCTTGCATATTTATATAGAGGCTTTCCTTTATGTTTTAATGCAGAATAGAAAGGTGCATTTTGCATAGAACACCCAAGAAAAGAATTTAAAATTTCATTTATCTCATTTTTTAATGGCACTTCATTAGATGTTTCTATTATATTTCCAAGTGCATCATCGGTATCTGTCTTTTCACCAAATATAACTTTAGCCTGATATGACTTATCTGACTCTAAGAAAAATGACGAAAATCTTGTTGCTCTATCTATGGCTAGAATCATTAAACCCTCTGCCATTGGATCCAAAGTTCCAAGATGGCCAACTTTTTTTAAAGACAGTAACTTTTTTACTTTCTGAACGAGTTGATTGGAACTGATGCCCTTTTCTTTGTTTAAAAGTAGGAACCCATCCATAACTAGATATTTTTTAGTAGATTCTCAATATTATCTGAATATTCAATACTTTCATCAAACCTGAAATGTATAACTGGTACTCTTCTTATCTGCATAGTCTTTGAAAGTTTAGATCGAATCATACCTGAGAATTTTTTTAGGATTTTATTATCTATACTACTTTCATTTTTATTTACTGACTCTCCGATTAAAGTATAGAAAACTGTTGCAATGCCTATATCATCTGATACTTTCACTGCAGTTATATTTATATTTTGAAGTCTTGGGTCTTTTGTTTCTTTATTTATGATTAAGGAAATTTCCTTCCTTAAAACGTCTGCAACTTTTTCAGATCTTAATGAGGACATTAAATTTTTTTACATTGATTGAGATTCTTCTTTTCTGTCATAAACCTCAATCTTATCGCCTTGTTTTATATCTTTATAATTCTTGATACCCATTCCACATTCACTACCATTTTTAACTTCATTGACGTCTTCTTTGAACCTTCTTAAAGAGTCTAATTCGCCCTCAAAGATAACAATTTCATCCCTAAGAACTCTAACAGGTTTATTTCTCAATACTGTTCCTTCTATCACATTGCAACCGGCTATTTGACCAAATTTAGGAGAGTTAAATACCTCTAATACTTCAGCAGTACCTACTATTTCTTCTTTAATAATAGGATCAAGAAGTCCAGTCATTCTTGATTTAACATCATCTAGTAACTCATAAATAATACTGTGATAGCTTAAAGGAATAGATTCATCCTCAATAATTTTTTTAGCAGCATTATCAGCTCTAACATTAAACCCAAGTATTATTGAATCAACTGCAAGTGCTAAATTGGCATCTGATTCAGAAATACCTCCAACTCCGCTTGATACTATTTTAACTTTAGCCAAATCATTGCTCAAATCATGAAGGGAGGCTGTGATTGCTTCACACGTTCCACCAACATCTGTTTTTACAATAATATTCAATGTTTTCTTAGTAGACTCTTGACCTAATGTTTCGAATAAATCACCAGCACTTTCATCTTTTTGTTTAAGCAGTTTTTTCTCCTTTTCTTTAGAAATCCTATATTCAGCAATCTCCCGAGCTTGTTTATCATTACTGACTACTTGGAATTGATCTCCTGCATTTGGAACATTATTTAGGCCTAAAACTTCAATAGCAGCTGAAGGTCCAGCAGATTTAATCTTTGTACCATCACTATTTATAATACTTTTTATTTTTCCAACAGAATTACCAGAAGCTACTAAATCTCCAACTTTTAAGGTTCCATTTTGTATTAAGAATGTTGCTACAGAACCTCTAAATTTATCTAATTCTGATTCTATGACTACACCTTGGGCAGGACCATCATAATGAGCCTTGAGCTCAAGTAATTCAGCTTCTAATGAGACACTTTCAAGTAATTTATCTACTCCAGTTCCCTTTAACGCTGAAACTGGAATCATTTGTGTTGTTCCACCCCAATCTTCAGGAGCCAAGTCTTTTGCTGCTAAATCGCCCTTAACTTTATCAACATCAGCTCCATCAAGATCAATTTTATTTATCGCTACTACAATTGAAACACCAGCAGCTTTTGCATGATTTATAGCTTCTTCAGTCTGAGGTTTGATTCCATCATTTGCTGCTACCACTAATATAACAATGTCAGTAGTATTGGCTCCTCTTGCTCTCATTGATGAAAAAGCAGCATGACCAGGAGTATCTATAAATGTAATTTTTCCTTTAGAGGTTTCAACCTCGTAAGCTCCAATATGTTGAGTAATTCCACCAGCTTCACCATCAACAACTTTTGTTTCTCTAATAAAATCTAATAACGTTGTTTTACCGTGATCGACATGTCCCATAACAGTAATAACAGGAGACCTAGATTTTTGTTCACCCTCGTAAGTAATTAGATTTGCAAGATCTTCTTCAAAATTTTCTTCTTTTAAAGCTATTCCACTATGACCGATTTCTTCGACCACTAATATAGCGGTTTCTTGGTCAATAACGTCATTTATAGTTGCAACAACACCTAACCCCATTAAATTTTTAACAACAATATTTCCTTTTACAGCCATCAATTTAGCTAATTCACCAACTTGGATAGTTGAAGGAACCTCTATATCTCTTTTAATAACTTCAGTAGGTGCTTCGAATTTATGTTTTGAATCTTGTGAGAATGACCCTTCTCGTCTCTTATAAGCATTTACAGCACTCGAAAGCTGATCTTTGACATTAACTTTAATTGCTGGTTTTTCAGGTTCGGTTTTCTTAAATTTATCCCTTTTCTTAATTTCTTCTTGTTTTAACCTTGCGGATTCTTTTAGTTGGTCTTCTCGCCTTTTCTGCTGCTCTTTTAGTTGCTCAGATGCTGCAGCTCTTTTTGCTTCAATGTTATCTGAATAACTTTTAACAGCTTCACCATCTTTAACAGACTTACCTTTAGATGTAACCGTTACCCCTGAACCAGATGTTACTGATTTTGATGCAGGAGAGGCTTTGGCACCTTTTAAGGATTTTAATAAGGCTTGTTTATCAGAAGCCGTTATCTCATCCGAGCTTTTAGAATGACTTAATCCAGCATTCTTCATTCGCTCAATTAATGCAGCATCAGATATTTTTAGTGTCTTTGCAAAATCTTTAACAGTTAAAGCCAAAATATATATTCCTTAATAAATTAATTAAACCAATGCTCACGAGCTTTCATAATCATCTTAGATGCATCGTCAGATGAAATTTCTATAATTTCTTGAAGTTCATCTATAGATAGCTCAGCTAAGTCATCTTTATTTTTTATTCCTTTGTTAGCAAGCTTTTGAATGTCTTCATCTTCTAAGTTAAGATCTGTTAAAGATTCAACATTATCTTCTTCTTCAGTAACAGCTCCCATTGCTTCCATTAAGGCAGCATCTTCAGAAGCAGATTTAATTCTTGTAATTTCATCTTCATCTTCAATGAATGGCTTAAATAAACTGTCTTCGGCATAAGCGATATCATCAAATGTTGACATTCCAATAGCCATTATTTTTTCTGCAACCTCATCAGAAATGTCAAGACTGCTGACTAAGCTAGCTAAAAATTCTGTTTCATCAACTTTAACTTTAGCTTCTGCCTCTTCACTGCTAACAATATTTAATTCCCAGCCAACCAATTTTGAAGCAAGTCTTATGTTTTGACCTCTTGAGCCAATTGCTAAAGCTAAATTGTCTTGATTTACTGCTATATCCATAGACCTAGAATCTTCGTCCATTACTATGGATTCCACTTTAGCTGGAACAAGCGCGTTAATAACAAGTTGTGCAGGATTATCATCATAAATAATAATATCAATTCTTTCATTTCCTAATTCAGCTGATACAGCTTGAACTCTTGAGCCTCTCATGCCAACGCAAGCTCCAACAGGATCTATTCTTCCATCATTAGTTTTTACGGCTATTTTGGATCTTGAACCGGCATCTCTAGCAACACCTCTAATTTCAATTATATCTTCATTGATTTCAGGGACTTCTATGCTAAATAATTCAGTAACCATCTCAGGACATATTCTGTTAAGCATAAGCTGTGGGCCTCTACCTTCAATTTCTTGAATTTGAAGAACGGCTCTAATACGATCATTAATTTTATATATCTCTCCAGGCATTAACCTATCCCTAGGAAGTATGGCTTCTGCATCATATGCAATATCCACAATAATATTATCTCTGGTAACTCTTTTTACAGTTCCATTAACTAATTGATTATTTTGATTCTTGAATTGTGAAACAACTTTTTCTCTTTCTGCTTCTCTAACTTTCTGAAGCATAACCTGCCTAGCTGCCTGAGTTTCTATCCTTCCAAAGGGAACATTCTCTTGTTTTTTTGTATATATCTCACCTATCTCAAGTTCAGCATTATCTTTTGTGATATGAGTTTCCAAATGAAATTCCTCATCCGACTCATCAAAAACATGCCAATTTCTATGTGTGGAGTATTCCCCTGTATCTCTATCAATCTTTACAAATAATTCTGCATCTTCATGAAAATGTCTTTGAGAAGCAGATGCTATGGCAAGCTCAATGGCAGAAAAAATTATATTTTTATCTAGTCCTTTTTCGGTAGATACCGAATCAACAACTGCTAATATTTCATTACTTTGCATAATTATTTTCCTTCATTAATTTTTCAAAATTTGGATTGAGTCGACATATATCAATGTCACCAAAATCTAACTTATATTCTAGCTTTTTTGACTCTAAAAGAAAAAATTCTTCATTACAATCAGTAAGCGTTCCTTCAATATTTTTTATACCTTCCAATGGCTCTCTAAGTTTTATTTTCATATCTTCACCTATGTATTCTAAAAGCTGATCTTGCTTAAAGAATCTTCTTTCTATTCCAGGAGTTGAGACTTCTAAAACGTAGTCTTCACCCAATGATGAATCAAAATCAATCTCATAATTTAAATCTTTAGAGATGTTCTCACAGTCATCAATATTAGCTCCACTTTGTGTATCTATATAAACTCTTAAGGTAGGTCTTTTTCTTCCTCTTAAGATTTCAACACCCCATAAAAAACAGTTATGTCTTTTAATTACAGGCTCAACTATTTTCTCAATTTCATCTTTTACCATTTTTTTACACAAAAAAAGGGCTATTGCCCCACAAAATATATATGTAACTGTGGTAGCGGGGGCTGGATTTGAACCAACGACCTTCGGGTTATGAGCCCGACGAGCTACCAGACTGCTCCACCCCGCAACGCAGCGAGTGTGAAGTTTAATGAAGTTAGGTGTGTTTGGTCAAGTATATTATTTTTTAATATTTAAATTAATATCTTGTATAATCCTCAAACTTTTAGCCGAAGTGGTGGAATTGGTAGACACGCTAGCTTGAGGGGTTAGTGAGCGAAAGCTCGTGCGGGTTCAAGTCCCGCTTTCGGCACCAGTACTTTTATACGTTATTCGACAGGAACTTCATCAGAAGTTGTTTCTAATATAACTTCCTCTAAAAGAGGTGTTTCAAAAATTTCTTTTGTATTTTCGGTTTTATATAAATAGGCAAGTACTAAAGATAGGATTAACCAGGAAGCCACAAGGACGTATGTTAGTTTTCCAAGAAAGTCTGATGGTCCAAGAGCTCCAAACATTGAGTTGGAAGAACCTCCACCAAAAGCTGAACCTAAATCAGAACCCTTGCCTTGTTGCAGAAGCACAAGTGCAATGATTGCTATTGCAAGAACTATACATATCACTTTTATAAAAATTATCATTTTTTATTTAACCCTTCATAAATATTTACTATATTTGCAAATACACTAGCATCCAAGGAGGCTCCGCCTACTAATGCACCATCGATATTACTTTCTACTAAAAAATCATTAGCATTGATATCGTTAACACTCCCACCATATAAAACTTTTGGAATTTTATTATTTGCAGATGCGGATTGTACAACATCTTTTATGAATTCGTGAATTGCATTGATATCTTTTGGAATGGGTGTATTGCCTGTTCCAATTGCCCATATTGGTTCATAAGCTATTGTAAAATCTTGATTTAGCTCAGTTCCAGCTATAGATTCAGTAATTTGTCTTTTTAAAACATCTCTTGTTTGTCCTTGTGTATTTTCCTCATCAGATTCTCCAATACATAAAATAGGATCAATATTATTTAGTAAACATGCTTCAATTTTTTTCTTTATTAATTTATTGTCTTCATTAAATAATGTTCTCCTCTCTGAATGACCTAGGATTGAAAAAGAACAGTTCATTTCAGATGCCATTGAGGCTGAAATTGATCCAGTTCTTGCGCCGTTTTCAAAATCAACATCTTGAAGTCCTATTTTCAAAGATGAGTTCTTAAAAATATCTAACAGTTGCATGAAATGAATATGAGATGGAGCTATTCCAATTGATGAGGTGACTTCTTTTGATAATGAATTTAAGAAAATAGTAGACCAATCTTTATTACTCTTACTACCACCGTTAGCTTTCCAATTAGCTATAATCATTCTTATATTTTAGATTTGATTAAATTTACTATATCGTTTGTAAACTTCTTGGCTACTTTTTCTTCTGGAGCTTCAATCATTACCCTTATTTTACTCTCTGTTCCAGAAGGTCTAACTAAAACTCTTCCTACAGTTATGTCAGATTCTATTTCTTTTATTAAATTAATAATGTCTTTGTCATTTACGATGTCTTTATTTGTTACTGTCACAGCCATATTAATTTGAGGCATCTTTTTATAATTAGCTAAAACTTCTGATGGATTTTTTTCAAGAATTAATAAAGATGAGATCACTTTTAATGCTGCAACTGTTCCATCACCAGTGCTAATTAAATCTTTACATATTATATGTCCAGAAGTCTCACCTCCAAGAAGCCAACCTTTCTTTGTTAACATTTTGCTAACGTACTTATCACCTACATCTGCTCTCTTAAATTCATATCCAAGTTTTTTAATGCCATCTTCAAGACCTAAATTACTCATATGAGTTCCAACAACCCCTGACCAAGGGCCTACTCTATTTGGATTAGAAAAGGCTAAGATATATAACAAATCATCACCGTCTAAAATAGAACCTTCTTTATCAACTATTATTACTCTGTCGCCATCACCATCAAGTGATATTCCAAAATCTGCTCTTTGTTTAATGACTTCTTTTTGAACTAATTCTGGATGTGTAGAACCACATTTTGCATTGATATTGTATCCATCAGGATTTACTCCAATCGCAATGACTTCAGCTCCAAGCTCTTCAAAAACCTCTGGACTAACTTTGTAACAAGCTCCATTTGCACAATCTAATACTATTCTTAATGAAGAAAAGGATATATTTGAAGGAACTGTTGATTTACAAAATTCGACATACCTTGCTCCTGACTCATCAAACCTTTTAGCTTTTCCAAGTTGTTCAGTTTTAACTGGTTTAAGGTCACCTTCTAAAAGTTTTTCAATTTTTCTTTCTAATTCTTTGGAAAGCTTTTCTCCGTCGGAATTAAATATCTTAATTCCATTATCTAAAAAATCATTATGAGACGCGCTAATAACTACACCAAATTTTTGCCTTAAGGATTTTGTTAAATATGCAACGCCAGGTGTTGGCAAGGGTCCGCAAAGATCTACATCAACTCCGGCAGCAATGAACCCTGCTTGAAGAGCGGACTCAAGCATATAGCCAGAAACACGAGTATCTTTACCAATCATGACAGTATTCCAGCCTTGTTCTTTCATGACTATACCTGTTGCATGTCCTATTCTTAGGCATGCCTCAGGTGTAATGTGGGTTTCTACAGGACCTCTTATACCATCTGTTCCGAATTTTAAATTCATAACAAAAGATTATAACTCTTCAGCAGGTCCTTTTATTGAAGTTTTTTTACTGGTCTTAGGTTTTGGCTCATCATCAGACCAGCCTTTGGGCTCTCTAGGCTCTGCTCCAGCCATAATGTCATCTATCTGAGGTGCATCTATTGTTTCGTATTTTAATAATGCATCCGCCATAACATTTAACTTATCTAAATTATCATTAAGAAGCTTGTCTGCTCTTTTATAGCATGTGTCTATAATTAACTTTACTTCTGAATCAATTAATTTAGATGTTGCTTCACTTCTAATTTGAGCTGGTGATGCAGCAGATCTTCCAAGAAATGGACTACCCTCATCTTCACCATACTTGATTGTTCCTAGAGCTTCTGAGAAACCCCACTTAGTGACCATATTAGATGCAATACTTGTGGCAACTTCAATATCATTAGAAGCTCCCGTTGTAATACCTTGACTGCCATTAATAATACTTTCTGCTATTCTTCCACCAAATAAAGTAGCAATTCTGCCTAATAAATATTCTTTACTTTGCATATATGTATCTTCTTCTGGAAGAAACATAGTTACTCCTAAGGCTCTTCCTCTTGGAATTATTGTTACCTTGTATACAGGATCATGAGTTGGACAAAGTCTTCCTACTATTGCATGACCTGCCTCATGAAATGCAGTAATTCTTTTCTGCTCTTCACTTAGAATCATAGATTTTCTTTCAGCACCCATCATAATTTTATCTTTTGCCAAATCTAGATGTGACTGATCTATTTTTTTGTCAGCGTACCTTGCAGCAAATAAAGCTGCTTCATTAATTAAGTTTGCTAGGTCAGCTCCGGAGAATCCTGGAGTACCTCTAGCTAAAACAAGAGGATCAACATCAGAGTCTAGTGGAACTTTTCTCATGTGGACTTTTAAGATTGCTTCTCTTCCTCTAATATCTGGAAGATCAACAACAACTTGTCTATCAAACCTTCCCGGTCTTAATAATGCAGGATCTAAAACATCTGGCCTATTAGTAGCAGCGATAACAATAACTCCATCGTTACCTTCAAATCCATCCATTTCAACAAGAAGTTGATTTAAAGTTTGCTCTCTTTCGTCATTGCCTCCACCCATTCCAGCTCCTCTATGTCTTCCAACTGCATCGATTTCATCAATAAAGACAATACATGGGGATTGTTTTTTTGCTTGCTCAAACATATCTCTGACTCTTGAAGCACCAACACCGACAAACATTTCAACAAAATCAGAACCTGAGATTGTGAAGAATGGTACCTTGGCTTCACCTGCAACAGCTCTAGCAAGAAGTGTCTTACCTGTACCTGGAGGGCCAACCATTAGGACTCCTCTTGGTATCTTTCCACCTAGCTTTTGAAATTTTGTTGGGTCTCTAAGAAAATCAACCAGCTCCTGAACATCTTGTTTTGCTTCTTCGCATCCAGCAACATCTTTAAATGTAGTTTTAACCTTTCCACCTTCCATAAGTTTTGCTTTGCTCTTTCCAAATGACATAGGACCGCCTTTACCAGACATTCCGCCCTGCATTTGTCTCATGAAAAAGAAAAATATTCCAAGTAAAAGTATTATTGGAAATGCTCCAACTAAAAGTTGAGACCATATAGATGGTTGTTCAACCTTTTCATAAACAGCAATGATTCCATTCTCTTCTATTGCATTATCAACAGCTTCGTCTTTTTTATAAATTGGATGAATTGTTTCAAACTTAGACCCATCTAGACGATCACCAGTTATTGTCATTTGATCGCCTTTATAAGTAACTTTTGCAATCCTATCAGACATAACTTCTTCTTTGAATTGACTGTAACTAATTTGCTCCCTAGCACCTGTGTTCTCAATATTATTAAAAACATAAATTAACAAAGAACCAAGGACGACCCAAACTACAAGATTTCTTAAAATACTATCCATTATTTATGTGCTCCATACAAATAAATTTCGCCTGATTGCTTTTTTGAAGCAGCCGGCTTAAAAGTTTGAACTATCTTAAAAGATAGCTCCATTTTTTTTCGAAGATTTTTAAACATACTATTTTGAAAAGTCTTCATAATAAACGAACCATTAGAACTATTTAGATACTTTACAGCAGTTTCTAAAGTAAGAATATTAAGTTCATAAATATTCTCATTATCTATTGCGTTTATACCAGTCAAGTTTGGGGCTATATCTGAAATTACAAGGTCAAAATAGCCCATTAAAGAAAAGATAGATTCTATGTTATCAATATCTTCAATACTCTCTTTAAAAAAATGGACACCATCCACCGAGTCCATATCTAATATATCAATTGCATAAACGTTAGTTTTGTTTGATTTTTGTTTTATATATTGTGACCAACCCCCAGGAGCTGAACCTAAATCAAGAACGTTTTTAGACTTTTTTAGAACTCTGGTTTTTTGAATTATTTCATCTAATTTAAATACTGCTCTTGTTCTATAGCCAGCCTGTTTTGCCTTGTGAGCCCATTTATCTGCATGCATTAGATATGCTTGACTTGAATAATCTCATAATTCAGCTTGCCAGCTGGTGTTTCTATGACAACCTCATCTTCTTCGAACTTTCCAACTAATCCTCTGGCAATCGGTGTGTCAATTGATATTTGACCCTCTTCAGGTTTTGATTCAAGGTTACCAACAATCTTATAAGTTATCTCTTTATCTTTATCTATATCGTAAAGTTTTATTGTAGATCCAAATACAACTCTTCCTGTTTCTGGAATTTCTTTTACATCAATGACTTGAGCATTAGCTATGGCTCCCTCCATCTCATTAATCTTTGCTTCCATAAGTCCTTGGAGTTCTTTTGCAGCATGATATTCTGCATTTTCTTTAAGGTCTCCGTGTGCTCTTGCTTCAGCAATTGCTTCAGAAATTTTAGGCCTTTCAACAAACTTTAAATTTGAAAGCTTTTTCTTGATAGCTACTTCACCATCTTTTGTAAGTGGAACTCTGGTCATGAATTTATTTTATAACAATAAAGTTAATTAAGTATTTATTTCTTGAAGAGTGCTGTATGTCCAGTCTGATTCTTTACCCTTCAATGCTTCCATAACAGCAAATGCTCCAAACATAGTAGTGGTACAAAATATTTTATTTCGTAAAGCTGTTTTCCTTATTGAAGCTGAATCATCAATTGATTGTTTACCTTCTGTTGTGTTTATTACTAAGTTTATTTCTTTGTTGAGAAGACTGTCTACAGTATGCGGCCTGCCTTCCATGACTTTATTAATTCTTTTCACTTTATGATTTAGATTAGTTATGTATTGTGCCGTTCCGCCCGTAGCAACTAAATCAAAGCCATTTTGAATAATCAAAGGTATTAAATCATCCAAGTATTTTTTGTCCGAATCTTTAACGCTTATAAATACCGAACCTGATCTTGGTAAAACTTTATTGGCACCTTTTTGAGCTTTAGCATAAGCCTCTCCAAAACTTGGACCTATTCCCATAACTTCACCAGTGGACTTCATTTCGGGACCTAAAATAGGATCAACTAAGGGGAATTTATCAAATGGCATCACAGCCTCTTTTACAAAAAATAAACCCTCAGGTAGTTTGCTAGAAAAATTTTGATCATCCAATGATTTACCAATCATAGCCTTGGAAGCAATTTTTACTAAGGAAGTTCCTATTGCTTTTGAAATGAAAGGTACTGTCCTAGAGGCTCTTGGATTAACTTCAATTATAAAAATCTCATCATCTTTCACCGCAAATTGAATATTCATCAGCCCTATAACATTGAGCTCTTTAGCAATTTTGATAGACTGTTCAGATAATTCATCCTGAATAGAATCTGACAGGCTGTATGGGGGTAATGAGCATGCTGAATCTCCAGAATGGATTCCAGCTTGTTCTATATGTTGGAGAATTCCTCCAATTTCAATATTTACTCCGTCTGAAACTACGTCAACATCTATTTCAACTGCGTCAGTAAGATAACTATCAAGAAGAATTGGTTTGCTATTTGAAACTTCAACTGCTTCAGTTAAGTAAAGTTCTAACTCTTTAAGATTGTGGACAAGTTGCATAGCTCTTCCCCCTAAAACATAAGATGGTCTAACTACGATTGGGAATCCTATTTCATCTGCTTTAACTAAAGCTTCTTCGATATTTTTTACAGTTGCATTATTTGGTTGTCTTAAATTCAATTTAACAATAAGTTCCTGAAAACGTTCTCTGTCTTCTGACCTATCTATTGCATCAACATTAGTTCCAAGAATATTTACACCCTTTTCAGAAAGAATATCAGCAAGCTTTAAAGGAGTTTGACCTCCAAACTGGATAATAACTCCCTCAGGATTTTCGTTATCAATAATATCTAAAATCTTTTCTGATGTTATTGGTTCAAAATATAATCGATTAGAAACATCATAATCGGTAGAGACTGTTTCAGGATTACAGTTAACCATTATTGATTCTATACCCTCTTCTTGCATTGCAAGTGATGCATGAACGCAGCAGTAATCAAACTCTATTCCTTGACCAATCCTATTAGGCCCACTTCCAAGAACTAAAATTTTCTTATTTGTTGAAGGATTGCTTTCACAATCACTTCCATAGGTTGAGTACATGTAACAAGTCGAAGTCTCGAATTCTGCGGCACAAGTATCAACTCTTCGATAAACAGGTTTTATCCCTAATTTAATTCTATGTTGCCTAAAGTCATTTTCAGATGAATCTATAATTTTTGATATTCTTGAATCTGAAAAACCCTTCTCTTTTAAAGAAAAAATATTATCTTTATTTAATTCGTTTAATGATTTTTTAGTGAGTTTCTTTTCTAAATTTATAATTTCTTCTATTTGATCTAAGAACCAATAATCAATTTTTGTTAAATTATAAATTTTTTCAAGGCTCCAGCCTTCTCTGATGGCGTCTGCAACATAAAATAATCTTTTAGGTCCGGGAAAAGTTAACTCATACTGTATTTCATCTTCGTAGTTTGGCAAATTTTTATCAACAACAGAATTTAAACCATCTAAATCTTCTTCCATACTGCATAGTGCTTTTTGAAGAGACTCTTGAAAGTTAGAGCCAATGGCCATTACTTCACCGACTGATTTCATTTGAGTTGTTAACCTTGGACTGGCTTGAGGAAACTTTTCAAATGCAAATTTAGGTATTTTTGTAACTATGTAATCAATACTTGGTTCGAATGAAGCAGGGGTTAATCCACCAGTTATATCATTTTTAAGCTCGTCGAGCGTATATCCAACAGAAAGCAGTGCTGCAACCTTGGCAATTGGAAAGCCTGTTGCTTTGGAAGCTAAAGCTGATGAACGGCTAACTCTAGGATTCATTTCAATAACTACCATTTTTCCATCTTCAGGATTTATAGCAAACTGAACATTTGAGCCTCCCGTATCAACACCTATCTCTCTCAAGATTTTAAAAGATGCATTTCTCATCAATTGATATTCTTTATCTGTAAGTGTCTGTGCTGGAGCAATGGTGATTGAATCTCCAGTATGGACACCCATTGGATCGAGATTTTCAATTGAACAAATAATGATGCAATTATCTTCACAATCTCTAACTACTTCCATTTCAAATTCTTTCCAGCCGATTAAGGACTCATCTATGAGAAGCTCACTGGTAGGAGAAAGTTCTAAACCTTTCTCACATATGTTTTTAAATTCATCAATGTTATACGCGATACCTCCGCCGGTTCCTCCCATAGTAAATGATGGTCTTATAATGCAAGGGAATCCAATATTCTCTTGCACTTGCAATGCATCCTCCATAGAGTGTGCAATACCTGAATTTGGAGTCTCTATATTGATGCCTTGCATAGTCTCATCAAATAATTGTCTATCTTCGGCTTTATCTATTGCCTCTCTATTAGCTCCTATTAATATAACTCCATGTTTTTTAAGAATTCCTTTTTTATCTAAGGATAATGCAGTATTCAATGCTGTCTGACCGCCCATCGTAGGTAAAATTGCATCTGGTTTTTCTTTTTCAATAATTTTTTCGACTGATTCCCAATGAATGGGTTCTATGTATGTTGCATCTGCTAACAAAGGGTCTGTCATTATTGTTGCAGGGTTAGAATTGACGAGTATTACTCTAAACCCCTCTTCTTTAAGAGCTTTACATGCTTGCGCACCCGAGTAATCAAATTCACATGCTTGGCCAATAATAATTGGGCCAGCTCCAATTATTAAGATAGATTTAATATCTTTACGTTTTGGCATATTTCTCCACCATAGAGCTAAATTTTTTAAATAAGGTTTGTATCTCTTGAGGTCCTGGGCTGGCTTCAGGATGCCCTTGAAAACTAAATGCTGGCCTATCATTAAATTCAATACCCTGGAGTGATTGATCAAACAATGAGATATAAGAAATATCTATATTATCTGGTAGTGACTTCTCATCAACTGCAAAACCATGATTTTGACTAGTAATCATAACTTCCTTCGTCTCTAAATTTTGAACAGGATGATTTGCGCCATGATGACCAAACTTCATTTTAAAAGTCTTTGCTCCCCCAGCAAGTCCTAATAGCTGATGACCCAAACAAATACCAAAAATAGGTATCTTAATATCTAAAAATTTTTTAATGTTTTTGATTGCATAGTCGCATGGCTCTGGATCACCCGGTCCATTTGATAGAAATATTCCTTTGGGTTCAAGTTTCATAATATCTTCGAATGAGGTTTGCGCATTTACGACAACGACTTCACCAACATGGTCTGATAAGAGTCTCAAAATATTTTCTTTTACTCCAAAATCATAAGCTACTATTGGAAAGCTTTTAGATGAATTTTTATATTCAGGCCAGATACCCTCTTTCCATTTATATTGCGACTTTGTTGAGACTTCTTTGGCCAAATCTAAACCTTTTAAACCAGAGAACCCTTCAGCTTTCGATAATGCCTCTTCTTTTGTTAATAAGGATAAGGGTGCTATACAGCTATTCATTGAGCCTTTTTCTCTTAACAGGGCTGTGAGTTTTCTAGTATTAATTCCAGATATTGCCATTACCCCTTGTTCGATTAAAAAACTGTCTAAACTTTTAGTCGACCTCCAATTACTTGGCTTTTCACAGAAATTATTTACTACAATTCCAGATGCATGAATTAGTGGAGATTCGCCATCCTCATCGTTGATACCTGTATTACCAATATGAGGGTGGGTGAAGGTAATTATTTGTTTTTTGTATGAAGGATCGGTAATTATCTCTTGATAGCCAGTCATAGATGTATTAAAAACGATTTCCCCAACATTAACTTTTTCTTCACCAAAACCCTCACCATAGAATATACTGCCATCCTCGAGTGCTAAAATTGAGGGAAAAGACATAATTAGAAGTCTCTCACAGAGGATGATTTGAAGAAAAAGGAAAGTGGACTATTGAAAGAAATTCTGAATTTTAATGAGCTAAAATATCGTGCTGGCATTAAAATTGTACTTTATAGACTTAGTGGTCAACTGTCTATACTAAATGATAAAAAATATGAAAATATCTATAAAATCTGAAAAACAAATTGAAAAAATGAGGATTGCTGGCAAATTAGCAGCTGAGGTTCTTGAAATGATAGAGCCTTTTGTTATACCTGGAGTTTCAACCGAAGAATTAGACAAAAAGTGCTATGAGCATATAGTTAATATACAAGATGCCATTCCTGCGAATATTGGTTATAGAGGATTTGAAAAAACTATTTGCTCTAGTGTTAACCAAGTTATATGTCATGGAATCCCAAATCAAAATAGAATTTTAAAAGAAGGAGATATCCTTAATATTGATGTAACAGTCATAAAAGATGGTTGGCATGGAGATACTTCAAAAATGTATCTAGTTGGTAAATGTCAGCCCCATAATGAGAGATTGGTAAAAGTGACACAAGAATGTCTTTATAAGGGCATTGAAGTGGTTAAACCAGGAGCTTATTTAGGGGATATCGGTAATGCAATACAAAAGCATGCAGAGTCTAATTACTACAGTGTTGTCGAGGATTACTGCGGACATGGCATAGGTGATGTTTATCATGAAGACCCTCAAATACTTCACTATGGCAAACCTGGTAAAGGTATCCAGATTCAGGAAGGTATGTGTTTTACAATTGAGCCTATGATTAATCAAGGTACTAAGTACTGTAAGACCTTAAAAGATGGATGGACTGTAGAAACTAAAGATGGAAGAAATTCTGCACAATGGGAGCATACTCTTGCTGTGAGAAGTGATGGAGTAGAAATTCTTACAAAAAGAAGTAATGAATCTATATGACAAATAAAGGGCTGACCATTAATGAAAATTTTTGGCACGACTTTCCTAAGATATATAAAAACTCTTCATTAATTGATAAGTACCTTCAAGATCGATCAAATTTTATAGAAAATATTGTTATTACTAACTTTAATGATCTTGGACTTGGCTCTGATTATTCTATTTATGCAAATGGTGGATTTGGAAGAAAGGAAATGTTCCCATCATCAGATGTTGATTTATCAATAATTAAACATTCAAACAAAGTTAAAAAATCAGATAGTCTTGAGAAGTTCATAGCAAATTTATGGGATGAAGGGCTAAAAATTGGGCATTCAGTCAGAACATTAAAAGATATAAAAATTATTTCCTCTAAGGACCCAAAAGAATTTACTTCATATTTAACAAGAAGACCTTTAATAGCCAAAAAAGATATCGATAATGAAATCAAAAAAATACTAAATCAAGCATGGAGAAAGAAAAAATTTTTTAATGCCAAATCTGATGAACAAAAAAATCGACATGAATCATTTTTTTCTACTGAGTTTAATTTAGAGCCGGATCTTAAAGAGTCTCCTGGTACTTTAAGGGACTTTCAAACAGCACTATGGATTCTTCAGCATTGTTTTGATTTAGAAAATTATTCAGAAATAAAAAAATCAAAAGAATTTAAGAATGAAATTGACTCTGCAACTTCCTCTTATAATTTTATTAAAACATTAAGGTTTGCAACTAATATATTAAATAAGCGAAATAGATTAAATTTTGAAACTCAAATAGACATCTCTCAAAAAGCGAACATAAAAGAATCTACAAACAAAAAAATTGTAGAAAAAATGATGCAAGAATTCTATAGCAATGCATCTGTTATATCTGATTTTAATAACTTAGTATTTGAAAGTTTTATAGAAAAAAATACTTTTTCATTAACTAAAGATTTAGGTGAGCTTTATACAAAAGGCAATAAAGTTGGAATAAAAAAAGGTCCTCTTTCGGAAAGAAAAAATCTTATTTTTGAAGTATTTATAGTTATTGGAAAAAGTAAAAAAATTAAAGCAATAGATACTCCTAGCATGGCATTGCTCAAAAAAAATGTTCATCTTATTGATAAGGATTTTAAAAACAATAGTTTTTTTGCGTCACAGTTTTTAAAAATTTTACGTTCTAAACACAATTTATCTTCGATTTTAAAAACCATGAAAAATCTCGGGATACTTCAAGCCTATATTCATGAATTCAGTGAAGTGGTTGGACAGATGCAATTTGATTTATTTCACGTATACACTGTTGATGAGCATACCTTTAAAGTTGTCAGAAATATGAGGCAATTAAAAATTCTTCAACAAGATGAATTTAAACTCGAACATGAATTAATAAATAAGTTACCAAAAATAGAAATTTTATATCTAGCTGGACTTTTCCATGACTTAGGGAAAGGTAAAGGTGGAGATCATTCAGAAATTGGTGCTCAAACTAGTAAGATTTTTGCTAGAAAAATTGGTTTATCTATTGCTGATGCAAATCTTATTTCATGGTTAGTCTTAAATCATTTGCAAATGTCATCTATTTCACAAAAAAAAGATATTTCAGATCCCGAGACCATTAAATCTTTTGCAGAAATAGTTCTTAATTCTGAGAGGTTGGATTATTTATATTTATTGACAGTAAACGATATAAGAGCTACCAACCCTGCACTTTGGAATGGATGGAAGCACGGACTTTTAAAAGATCTTTTTTTATTAACTAGATCGAGATTAAATAAAGAGCCCATTAAAACATCTGAAGAAATAACTAAAGACAGAAAGAAAAGTGTTTTAGAATTTTTTGATATCTCATTAAAAGAAGATATTAATGAGTATTTGCAACTATTTGATGATAGCTATTTCAATAAAAATACTTCTGATAAATTGAAATGGCAAAGCTCGTTAGTGCTTAAAGAAAAGTCAAATCTTACCGTAGGTTGTCGTAAATGTTTTAATAATTTGGTTGAGGTCTTTGTCAAAGTTGAAAATTCTGAGGGGCTTTTCCTTAAGTTGGTTAAAGTCTTAGAGTCTTCTGGATTGGAAATAATTGATGCTAGTATATTTACAAGTTCTAATAAGGAAATAGCTGCTAATACATTTATAACTAAATTTTCTCATCATAATAGGTCTCTGAATATTAACGAATGCAAAGAAGTAGCTATTAGAATTAAAGAAAACTTTAATAATTATTCGGTACTTAAAACAAAGCCTTTAGCAAGAAAAGAAATCTCAAAAAGCTTCAAAAAGAGTACCTCTATAACAAGCATTGAAGAACCACAGAAAGGTAAAAACCTTTTAACAATTGAAACATCTGATAGTCCTGGATTACTTGGCAGAATAGCCCAAGTATTTAAAGACAATGATGTTTCTATATACTCAGCAAGAATCAATACATTGGGTGATAGTGTTGAAGATACATTTGAAATCGAGGATACTACCTCATCTTTAGTGTCTTCAAAGAAAATAAATAAGATTTCAAGAGTACTAAAAGAAACCATTTAAATTGAACTAAAAAAAATTGAACTTAAATTAAGCGATGAAAATAGAGGCTACAGGAATTCTAAACAAATCTAAATCTGGAGATATTCTTGATGTCTTTTATCCTAGTATAGATTTTGATGGAAAAAAAACTGATAGTTATAATTTTAAAAATTTAGACACTAATAAAGAAATTGTAGAGTTAGTCTGGAGTGAAAAAGATCTTGATTCGTCAATTAAAGATATTTCCTCTGCTTATTTAAAACTTCATCTTATTTCATATAAATTTGTTACTCCTAATTCAATTAATCTAGATGGTTTATTTGGTGTTTTGCCAAATGTTGCATGGACAAATCAAGGTCCAATTGCAATTAACGAGATAGATGAAAGACTCTCAAAATCTAAGTTAGAGGATGGGAAGTTATTTATTAGGTCCTTAGATAAATTTCCTTGTCTAACTGACTATATTATCCCAAAGAATGTTCGTATTGCTGATGCATCAAGAGTAAGGCTTGGAGCTTATTTGAGTTCAGGAACAACAATTATGCATGAGGGTTTTGTTAACTTTAATGCTGGCACTCTCGGTAAAGCAATGATTGAAGGGAGAATATCCGCTGGCGTCATAATTGGAAACAATTCTGATCTAGGTGGTGGATGCAGTACTATGGGTACTCTCTCTGGAGGCAATGATATCAAAATTTCAGTTGGCGAGAACTGTCTATTGGGAGCTAATTCCGGACTGGGTATACCTTTGGGAGATAATTGTATTGTTGAAGCAGGCTTGTATATTACTGCGGGAACAAAGATAGAACTTTTTGATGATGAAGGTTCTAAAGGAGTAATGAAAGGCTCTGAACTATCTAACTATTCCAACCTAGTTTTTATTAGAAACTCATTAAATGGAAAAGTAATTGCTAAACCGAATCAACTATCAGTTGAGTTAAATTCTGAGCTTCATTCTAATGATTGAGTTTCTTCAAAAATTATTAAGGATAGAGTCCTTGTCCCCTAAAGATGAAGGGTGTTTTGACTTGATTGAAGATAGGCTTAATAAGTTAAATTTTAATTGTGAAAGAATTAATTATCTAAACGTAGAAAATCTTTATGCGACTTATGGTACTAAGGGAAAACTTTTTTGCTTCCTTGGACATACTGATGTAGTTCCAACTGGACCAAGGGATAAATGGAGTCATCCTCCCTTTTCAGGTCACATTGATGGTGATTTATTATATGGTAGAGGCACTGCTGACATGAAAGCTTCAATCGCTGCTTTTCTAGATTCCCTTGATCAGTTCTTTTCTTCCAATCCTGATCTTAATTTTAGAATAGCTGTTCTTCTTACTTCTAATGAGGAAGGAGACGCTACTGATGGCTTTATAGACAAAATAGTTGATGACATGATCGAGAAAGATGAAAAAATTGATTTATGTCTTGTTGGAGAACCAACTTCATATAACAAGGTTGGTGATAGTATAAGAATAGGTAGACGAGGTTCTTTAGGAGGGTCTCTTAAAATTATTGGTAAGCAGGGTCATATCGCTTATCCTGAAAATGTTAAAAATCCTATCTTCTCTGCAGGGGAAGTTATTGTTGAGTTAAAAAATACTGTTTGGGATAATGGAAATGATGCTTTTCAACCTACAAGCTTTCAAATTTCAAATATACATTCTGGTACCGGCGCAAAAAATATAGTTCCGGGAGAGCTAGATATGCTTTTTAATTTTAGATATTCAACAGAATCTTCGCAAGAATCATTGATTGAAAAATTGGAATCTATTCTTAAAAATCTTAAAGTTGAGTATGAAATAGATTGGAAGTTGAGCGGCCTTCCCTATTTAACTATTGAAAATAACCTAAAGGATACCGTTATCAAGTCTATTGAAGATATAACAGGATATTCTCCTGATTTAAATGCAAAAGGTGGGACATCGGACGGTCGTTTTATTGCAAAAATGGGCACAGAAATTGTTGAGTTAGGGCCACTTAATGAAACAATGCATCAAATAGATGAGCATGTAAAAATATCAGATATAAAAATTTTAAGAGATATTTACACAGATATTTTAATCAATCTGAATAAAAAACTTTAGTTAGTTTATACCGTGCATTCCTTTTTTCATAAAGGGCGAACAAATAGCTAACAATAGTCCAAAAAATACAGCAATTAATCCAACGTTTGTATAGACATCAATAAAAGCAGATTTCTGAGCAAGAGTAAATATATTTTCTCCTCCTGATATTCCTTCGCTAGCAGTAGCTCTGGCTATCAGACCGGCAACAAAGTTTCCTGCTGCTGATGCAAAAAACCACATTCCCATCATCATACCAACAATCCTTTTTGGCGATAACTTGGTGACTGATGAAAGTCCAACTGGAGAGAGGCAAAGCTCACCAATAGTATGAAGAAGGTAAATTAGCATTATCCAGAAAGACGCCCGTCTGGAGTCCTGTTGAACTTTTCATTCCAAAAACTAAGACAAGAAAACCTATTCCAACAAACATAATACCGATAGCAAATTTTAAAGGAGTTGAGGGTTCAATGCCTCTTCTTGCCAAAGCAAGCCACATAAATGCAAAGAAGGGTGCGAGCGTAAAGATAAAGAATGCATTTAAGGATTGAAACATTGATGCTGGAACTTCCCAACCTAATATTGTTCTATCTACGCCTCTGTCGGTAAGTATATTTAATGAAGACCCTGCTTGCTCAAATAAAGCCCAAAATATTAAAGAAAATAAAATTAATATTCCTACAATAACTAATCTATCTCTTTCTTCAGGTGAGCATTTTAATAAGGCATAAGCCAACCAAAGTGCTATACAAATTGCGCCGAAGCCTCCAAGTAAATTACCAACAATCTGTTGATTCTGTATAAGAAACCAAGATGAAAAAACCATTATAATTCCACTTAAATATGCCCAGTTTTCATATGTGATATTAAATTTCTTTTCTTTATAAAAATCTGATGTTGGTTCTGCATGTCCTTCTAAGTAATCTTGACCCCAAAGAAATATAACCAAACCTATTAACATCCCGATTCCAGCTGCTCCAAAACCGTACGACCATCCATATGTTTCACCAAGGTATCCACATAAAAGTGATGCAGAAAAAGCACCTATATTTATACCCATATAAAAAATGGTAAAGCCTGGATCTCTTCTGGGATCACCCTCTTCATAAAGAGCACCCACCATTGTTGAAATATTAGGTTTTAAGAATCCAACACCAGAAATTATTAGAGCTAAAGACATATAAAAAACTTGTATATTGCTCTCAAATGCCATTCCTGTATGCCCTAACACCAGCAATATCGCTCCAAAGGTTACTGCCTTTCTAGAACCAAGAATTCTATCTGCCAGCATTCCACCAAAAACGGGCATTATGTATACCAATGATGTGTATGCACCATATATTATATAACTTTGAGCATCAGAAAATTCCCAATGCTTTGTAAGGTAAAGAATTAGAAGAGCTCGCATTCCATAATATGAAAAACGCTCCCACATTTCCGTAGCAAAACATACGAAAAGGCCTTTAGGATGTCCAAGAAATTCTGATGAAGTGTTCATAATGATTTATTCTTTTAATTGTTTTAAGTACTATAGCAAAATGAAATCAAAATCACATAAAGTATCTCCAATAAAAAGATTAGCTGCGACTATCTATGATCTCCTTTTATTATTAGGGGTTTGGTTTGCTGTTGGCTCTATTGCATTATGGGCAAATGGAGGTGAAATACTTAATCCATGGCTAGGTCTAACATTAGTTTTTATAAGCACATGGGCTTTTTACAGTTATTTTTGGACTCATGGCAATAAAACACTTGGCATGGCTGTATGGAAAATAGAAATACATAGCATGGATGACAAAAAAATAAACTTACGTCAAACGTCAATAAGATTTTTATTGAATCTCGTTATAGTTGCGTTCGCTGGAATTCCTCTTCTACAAATATACTTTTCCTCAAATGGTCATTCCATAAACGATGTTCTTTCTGGAACTGAATTAAGGTATATCTAGATTCTTTTATAAAGAAATAAACTAGATATTAATAATACAATCGCAGGCATTACGACTCCAATAAAAACTGGATAACCAAAAGAGATAAAGAAACTTATCGAAAAATCTTGAATTACTTTATAAGAAAAACCACCAACAACTGCTATAACAACTCTTGATGCAGGTGACGAATCTCGCAATGAACCGAAGATAAAAGACCCAAAGAAAATTATCACTGCTAGAATTGAAAATGGATAAAAAACTCTTTTAAAGTACGATTTATTAAGATGACTTCTAAATAATATGTCTTCGCTAAGAGAACTTTCTAATAGTATTTCTTGATATTTTCTTATTTCATAAATACTGAGGCTTTCAATATTTTTAAATGGGATTCGAGCAACCAATGGAAATATAAATTTTTCTTTCAGTTCATTATTCTGTTTAGAATTAAAGCTATGCGACTTTAAAGTATCATCAAATATAATTTCTTCTAGATATATTTTGGCAGAATCTGCTGTTTTGAAATATAAAGCTTTATTAGATTCTAGTTTTATAAACTTAATATTAAAAATTGTGTCATTAATAATATTACTGTAGCTTAAAATCGACTCATCTCCCTTTACCCATTGATTATCAGAGGTCACTTGCTTTTGTTTGTTAAGTTTGAGGCTTCTTTCTACCTCGGCGTTAAGGTGAACGTTTCTGAAATATGTTTCATCTATTGCTATAAAAGACAAGACTAAAAGCATTGTGCCAAGCGATGATGTAAGGATTATTTTGATTGGTGATTGTCCACTAGATCTTAAAACATTTAAGTTACCCTCTTCATGTGAAATTCCAAGAGATATCATCACTCCCAATAAGCAAGCTCCTTCAAGAAAGCCTGATGCGTTATGTGGCATTGAGATGAAAACAAACTTCAATGCAGAAAAAAATGTGTAGTCAGTCGATATATTTTCTAGCTCAGAAATAAAATTAAATACCAAATCAAGTAGAGCAAAAATCACAAATATAAACAATGAAATCAAAAAAGATCTCTTAATAAGATATTTATTAAAAATCTTCATTAGGCCACCAGCCATAACAATAAAATAAATAATATGAATCCAGTTAAATATTTTGTGTATGGATTATCTCTAGCAATTATCAGATAAGTATTATTAAAATTAATCCTTTCTTTCAAAATATATATAACTAAGAAACAGATAAATAATGCATGCACCCACCATAGGCCAATGCCTGAGCCGGTATCATTGGATATTGATTCTCTTCCAAGTATCAATAAACTCAAATACATTACATAAAAGAGCATCCCCGGAAGTATTACTGAAAATCTTCCCTGTCTTGGTTTGACTGCTCCCATAAACACACCCATAAAAAGTAAAACTAAGATAGTTATAGGTATAGATATATTCCATTGGAAGCTTGCATTATCTGAATTGGAGGAATAATCAAATATTTTAGTCATATTCATGCCTGAAACTTTATTAATATCTCTATCAAGAGATAGTTTAAATTCGCCAAAATTTGATTCGAACTTTGTAGAATCAGAAAATATACCCCTATAAAAAGATCCATTTAAAAATTCTAAATCTAAACTCGTATCATTTTCTAAGGCAACCAATTCATCAGCAATAATAAAAAAAGAATCTTTATCATTTAGTTGAAGTAATTGAATTCCATTCAAAATATCGTCATTTGCATCTTCAACATAAATAAATCCCTTTCCGTATTTAAATGGAAGTATTTTTTTAGATTGAATAGATTGTATTTGTTCTTCAAAGGAATCTATGGAAAGTAGCTCTTCGGACAAGGCTTTAGTATAAGGTGCAACATAAAGACTTAAAGTTAAGGTTAATATGAAATAAATAAAAGCTTGGGGAGCTAAGAATTTAACTAAATCTATAGGAGATAATCCAACAGAAAAAAAACCATATATCTCTCTTTCTGCATATAACCTGCTTACAGTTATTAAAATGCCCAAAAAAAAAGATAATGGTATTAAAAGAGTTATAAAGTCAGGAAACCTCAAGGCAACTACATTCATGATTATTGTAGGATCAATATAACCCTCTGCAGCTTGCTCAAAATATCCAACTACTCTTGAACCAACAACCAAAAGAAAGAAAATTAATAGGATGCTACAAGAAGATTTGAAAACCTCCATATTCAAACTTTTTGAAAGAATATTTTTTTTATACATGCCTTGAGAACTATGATGCATTACAATATTTATCTTATCAGTAAACACTATAAATAGGAGACCTTAAATGGCATATAAAGTTTTAAATAATATCGCATTAAAAGATACATCATCTGCAAGTCTAGTTTCATTGAAGACAGCTATGCTAGTGCTAACAATAAATAAAGATACAAAAAATAACGCATCTTTTAAAGAGCTAGATAAGGTTTCTAAAAACTATTTATCTAAAACAATTACCTCTCATCTAAAAGAATCTGGAAGCTCTATGCTTCTTCCTAAGATAGATGGTATCAATGCAGAAAATATTCTTTTAGTAAAAGGATTAGATAAAGATGCGCCAATGCATAAATGGTTAAGCATGTATGGATCTATTTCTCAAAAAGGAAACCAGTTAAATGCAAAAGATATGTCAGTAATGTGCGGAACAACATGTCCGTCTGGTAAAGATGAACTTTGGTTGATAGAAATGGTTGCGAAAACAATAGAATCAAATGCGTATATATTTTCAGAAACTAAAAATAAAACAGCAAAAAAACCATCTCTTAAAAATTTAACTATTTTAACTAGTGGCCTTTCAGGTGCAAATTTAACTAAAGCAAAACAAGCTGCTAAAAAAGGATATGCGATTGGTGAAGGTGTAAATACTGCTAAGTATCTTGGCGACCTGCCAGCCAATCATTGCACACCAAAAATTATAGAAAGAAAAGTTAAAGCTATGAGCAAAGATTTTCCTAAATTAAAAGTTAAGTCGTTCAATGAAAAAGATATGGAAAAACTTGGAATGGGTTCATTCTTGAGTGTTTCTAGAGGAAGTATTGAGCCGGCAAGAATGATGGTTATAGAATATAAAGGTGGTAAGCCTTCAGAAAAACCTATTGCTCTCGTTGGAAAAGGAGTTACTTTTGATACTGGTGGAGTTTCAATAAAGCCAAGTCCTGGTATGGACGAGATGAAATGGGATATGTGTGGCGCTGCAACTGTCTTCGGTGTTATGTCTACTCTTGCTAGACTCAATGCTAATGTAAATGTCGTTGGTGTAATGGCATGTGCTGAGAATATGTGTTCTTCAACAGCAACTAAACCTGGCGATGTGGTTACTTCAATGTCAGGACAAACTATTGAGATTCTAAATACTGATGCAGAGGGACGATTAATTTTAGCTGACGCATTAACCTATGTAGGAAAATATAAGCCTTCGTATGTTATTGATATGGCTACGCTTACAGGAGCTGTTGTAATAGCTCTTGGAAGGCATGCTAGTGGTGTTATGGCTAATGACCAGCATCTTGCCAATATGATCGTTGGTGCTGGTGAAGAATGTGGTGACAGAGCATGGCAACTACCTCTTTGGGATGAGCATCAATCATGTACAAAAACTAGGTATGCTGATTTAGCAAATATTGGTGGAGGAAGAGAAGCTGGAACTATTCATGCTGCTGCTTTCCTGTCTAAATTTACTAATGATTATAAATGGGCTCATATCGATATAGCTGCAACTGCATCTCATAGTTCTCCAGTAAAAGCTGGAACGGGAAGACCTGTGCCATTATTAAGTGAGCTACTTTTAAGTAAAAAGCTAAAATAAAAATACTCGGTAAATATGGATAAACAGTATTACCCCACAGAAATAGAAGAAAAATGGGTAAAAATTTGGTCTGAGAGAAAAGTTAGTAATAAAGATTCTAGTGAATCTTTCTCACAAGTCATCCCTCCTCCAAATGTTACTGGAACGCTCCATATGGGTCATAGTTTTCAATATGCCATCATGGATTTTTATACCAGATATCATCATATGTCTGGCAAAGATGCTCATTGGCAAGTAGGTGCCGACCATGCTGGTATCGCAACTCAAATGGTTGTTGAAAATAATTTAGCAAAAGATGGCATAACAAGAACCGATCTAGGTAGAGAGAAATTTCTTGAAGAGGTTTGGTCCTGGAAAGGATACTCAGAAGAAAAAATAACATCCCAAATCAAAAGACTAGGAAATACTATTGATTGGGAAAAGTATAGATTTACGCTAGATGATGGTTTTAACGAAGCAGTTATTAAAGCTTTTGTTGAACTTCATAGAAAAGAAAAAATCTACAGAGGCTATAGGCTTGTTAATTGGGATCCCGCATTAAAAACTGCCGTCTCAGACCTTGAGGTTGTCAGACAGGAAAAGGATGGGCTCTTATGGCATATCAAATACCCTATTGAAGATTCGAATGACTTTGTAACTGTTGCTACAACAAGACCAGAAACTATGTTTGGAGATATGGCAATTGCTGTAAATCCAAACGATGATCGATATAAAGACTTGATTGGAAAAAATGTTGTCTTGCCCTTTGTTGGAAGAAAGATTCCAATCCTTGGTGATGATTATGTTGATATGGAGTTTGGAACTGGGTGCTTAAAAATAACACCAGGGCATGATTTTAATGATTATGAAATTGGTAAAAAGTATTCTCTTCATGAAATAGACGGACATGTAAAAACTTCAAAAGTGGCTAGTGACTTTGTTCCTATAAATATATTCAATGATGAAGCCTGGTCAAATGAGAATGTGCCCGCTCCTTTTGATAACCTTGATCGCTTTAAAGTCAGAAAACTAGTTATAGAAAAATTAACTGAACTATCTTTACTCGAGAAAGAAGAAAAACACCACATCAGCGTTCCTAGAGGCGAAAGGTCTAACGTTGTTATCGAACCTAAACTGAGTCATCAGTGGTATGTAAAAACAGCTGAGATGGCAGTTAGAGCTAATGATGCTGTAAATAAAGGTGAGATTAAATTTCATCCAGAAAACTGGGTTAAAACCTATTTTAATTGGATGGATAACATTGAAGATTGGTGTATTAGTAGACAAATATGGTGGGGTCATAGAATACCTGCTTGGTTTGATAGCGAAGAAAATGTTTACGTTGGCTACAGTGAAGAGGAAGTTCGATCTCATTACAATTTAGATGATAGAGAATTACTTCAAGACGAAGACGTATTAGATACCTGGTTTTCTTCAAGCTTATGGCCTTTTGGTGCAATGGGATGGCCGAATGAAACAGAAGATTATAAGAAGCACTTTCCAACTTCATTACTAGTAACTGGATTTGATATTATTTTTTTCTGGGTAGCAAGAATGATGATGATGAGTCTTGAGTTTACCGATCAAATACCTTTTAAAGATGTTTATGTCACTGGTTTGATTAGAGATGAGAACGGACAAAAGATGTCTAAGTCAAAAGGAAATGTTATTGATCCCCTTGATCTTATATACGGAATTTCACAAGACGATTTAGTAGAAAAAAGAACAGCTAATTTAATGCAAGAAAGCACAGCTCAAAAAATAGAACGTAAAACTAGAAATCAATTTCCAAAGGGTATCGAATCCTATGGAACGGATGCTCTTAGGATGACTTTCTTTTCATTAGCAACACACACCAAAGACATTAGCTTTGAACTTGGTAGATTGAAAGGGTTACAGAAATTTTTGTACCAAGATTTGGAATGCAGCAAGATTTATTAACGGCTATCCTGTTGGTAATGACTCTTTTGAACCAAAAACTGATACAGATAAATGGATTAAAGATGAGTTTGATAAAACAAGAGATCAAATACAAAAAAATATAGAAGATTACAGATTGGATTTTGCTATAAATGAAGTATATGAATTCTTTTGGAATAAATTTTGTGATGTTTATATTGAAGAATGTAAAAAATCTGGTGAGACTGCTAATTTAAGACCTATGCTAAAGGAAATCTTAGTGATGATGCATCCTTTTGCTCCTTTCATCACAGAAGAAATACATACACTATTATTTGAAAGCCAAATTATTGATTAATATCTCAAGGTTTTATAAACATCTGAATATGGTCGATATCATCCTCTAGATAAACATTTCCTCTTGAAGTAAAACCTAGCTCATTATAAAAATGTTCCAGCCTATGTTGGGCTGAAATAATAATTTCGTCATTAGGATGTTTTTTTTGAAGAAAATTGACACCTTCTTGGGTAACATTCTTTCCAAGTGACTGCCCTCTTGAATTTATCTCAACAAGAATTCTTCCTAAAGACGATCCTTCATACATAGTTCCTGGAGGAAACGCTCTTAGGTAGGCTACAAGCTCATTATCCTTATAGCCTAATAGATGAGATGCATCTTGGTCATTATAATCAGCATCTATGTAAGGACAGTCTTGTTCAACAACAAAAACCTTTTGTCTTAAATTGATAATGGCATAAAGCTCATCACTAGATAGCTGAGAGAAATTCTTCCAAACGTAATGTATATTTAATGTTTTGATAAGGCTTAAGGTAATTTATTAGTCTCTCATGATTATATATTTCTTATAAATAATATCCATGTACAAATAAGATCAAATTATCAAGGAAATATTTAAATGTTTGGGGATATATGTATGAAAAATATATATAATGCATTCGAATCTAGGAGGATTAAAATTGCAAAATATTCATAATTTAACAGTTAAAAAAAATGACATGTCTGACCTTTCCTTGGATGAATATAAAGGCAAAGTTTTACTAATTGTAAATGTTGCAAGTGCATGCGGTCTTACGTATCAATATGAAGGCCTTCAAGAGCTTCATAAGACCTATCAAAAAGATGGTCTTGAGGTCCTTGGCTTTCCTTGCAATCAATTTGGTGCTCAAGAACCAGGAACAAACGAAGAAATACAATTCTTTTGTACAGATAAGTATGAAGTTGAATTTACTCTATTCGATAAGATTGAAGTCAACGGTGATAATACTGCTCCAATTTACGAAATGCTTAAAAAGAATCATCCAGCAGAGTCAGGATCCAATGAGATTGAATGGAATTTTACAAAATTTTTAGTCGGCAAGAATGGAGAGATAGTTAAAAGGTTTGGTCCTAAGTCAGAGCCTAGCGAAATTAAAAATGACATACAGGCTCTTATAAATGGATAAAGATAGTATTTATGATTTTGTAGTAAAGGATTCTGAAATGCAGGATGTGCCCATCAGCTCATTTAAACAAAAGGTTCTTTTAGTTGTAAATGTCGCAAGTGAATGCGGGTTTACATATCAATATAAAGGACTTCAAGATTTATATGAAAAGCATAAGGAAAATGGCTTAGAAGTATTAGGATTTCCATGTAATCAGTTTAGAGGTCAGGAATCTGGAACAAACGAAGAAATACAGTTTTTTTGTTCTGAAAAATATGATGTCTCATTTAACATCTTTAATAAAATTAACGTCAATGGAGATAAGGCTGAGCCTTTTTATGATTTTCTTAAGAAAGAACGTCCTGGAATACTTGGAACAAAAAATATTAAATGGAATTTTTCTAAATTTCTTGTTAATAAAAATGGTGAAGTTGTTAATCGTTACGGACCAACAACAAAACCAGAAGATATTGAATCAGATATTATTGCTCTATTGAGCTAAAGGTTTAAAGACATGAGCAAGGCATCTTCAGGAATGTCCCCAGAATAATATTTATCTCTTATTGCATCCTTTTCAAATCCATACTTTTGATAAAATGCTATTGCCTTTTCATTACTTACACGAACCTCAAGAAAAACTTGATTGATACCCATTGCTTTGCACTGACTAATCATAGATTTAATTAATAATGAACCCATTCCTTTTGACTGCTGAGTCTTTGTAACTGCAATACTTAAAAGATGTGCCTCAGGCTTAATCGGAGAAAAAATGAGAAAGCCCAGCATCTTGCCCTCTTCTTTGCACACCAGGCCGCGGTGGCCAACCTCAAAAGAAGACTTAAAGATATCAAAAGACCATGGTGATGGATTGGTTAAAACCTCAATCTCATATGCTTCTTCTAGATCGTTTATATCTAGTAATGAGATTTTATGCATTATTTAATAAGGTCTTTTTTAATATTTTCCCAAAGAGGCTTCTTTAGGCTAGGATTTTTAATTATTTCTTCCAATGAATTCGATCTTATTATTGGTAAAGACGTTTCTATTTCTAGATTATCTTTAGTAAAGACAATGATGCCAGCCAATTCTTTCTTTGATGAGACCATCTTGTGAATATCATTGCTTGATTCAAA
This sequence comes from uncultured SAR86 cluster bacterium, assembly GCA_964276235.1. Lineage (GTDB taxonomy): Bacteria > Pseudomonadota > Gammaproteobacteria > Magnimaribacterales > D2472 > SCGC-AAA076-P13. The sequence goes on along the minus strand of CAXYEK010000001.1, from coordinate 538,044 downwards.
ACTTATACTTTCAATTAACTCATTTGGCTCATTAGGCTTAATAGCGCTAACAATAGCTTTAAGAAGGTCTGCCTGGTCTTGTGGTAAATCATTAAAACAAATTTCAAGTAATGTTAGAATGTTTCCTTTTTGATAAATATGAATTTCTTTATCATTGGTTTTTTCTTTGTTAGAACGTAAAGAATACCTTGTAACGCCAATCTCTTTTAAGATAAGGTTAGTTTTTATAGATGAAGTTATCATAGAGATAAAATATTAACATTTACTTAATGCAAAATGGATAATCCAGTAAACAAATATAAGTCTTTTGAGCCAATTAAACTTAAAAATAGACAGTGGCCAACAAAAGTCATAGATAAAGCACCTACATGGTGTTCTGTTGATCTTAGGGATGGGAATCAAGCTTTAATAGAGCCTATGGGCGTTGAAAGAAAAGATAGAATGTTTTCACTTCTTTGTAGTATTGGTTTCAAAGAAATAGAAGTTGGCTTCCCCTCCGCATCTCAGACAGACTTTGATTTTGTTAGAGATTTGATCGAAGCGAAGAAAATTCCAAGTGACGTAAATATTCAAGTATTAACACAAGCTAGGAATGAGTTAATTGAAAGAACTTTTGAATCCTTGAAAGGTATTCCTAAAGCCATAGTTCATTTTTATAATTCAACATCAACTCTTCAAAGAAAGGTTGTTTTTAAACAAGATAAAGAAGGTATTAAAAAAATTGCAGTTGATGGAGCTCTTAAAATTAAAGCATTAGCAGAGCAAAATCCAGATACAGATTGGAGTTTTGAATACTCACCTGAAAGCTTTACTGGAACAGAATTGGATTATGCTGCCGAAGTATGTGATGAGGTAGTTGAAATCCTTAAAACAGTTTCAGATCATAAAATTATTATCAATCTGCCAGCAACTGTTGAGATGTCGACTCCTAATATTTATGGCGACCAAATTGAATGGATGAATAATAATCTTAAAAATAGAGATAATATTTCTCTGAGCTTGCACCCTCATAACGATAGAGGTACTGCTGTTGCTGCCTCAGAGTTTGGGTTAATGGCTGGAGCTGATAGAGTTGAAGGCACATTATTTGGTAACGGTGAGAGAACGGGGAATGTTGATATCGTAACTATTGCTTTAAATATGCTTACTCAGGGTATAGATCCACAACTAGATTTTTCTAATATAAACTCTGTTATGAGAGAGGTTGAATACTGCAATCAGCTTCCTGTTCACCCAAGACATCCTTACGCTGGTGATCTTGTTTTTACAGCTTTCTCTGGTTCTCATCAAGATGCTATTAAGAAAGGTTTTCAATCCATGAAAGAATCTAATGATCCTGTATGGGCAGTTCCTTATCTTCCAATAGATCCTGCTGATTTAGGAAGAAGTTATGAAGCTGTTGTAAGAATAAATTCACAATCAGGCAAAGGCGGAGTTGCTTTCTTACTTGAAAAAGATCATGGAGTTTCACTTCCAAGAAGATTGCAAATTAGCATGAGTCAAAAAATACAAAAGATTGCTGAAGAAACAGGAAAAGAAGTTAGTAGCTCTGATATATGGAAAATATTTGAAGATAATTTCTTAATTCCTAAAAAGAATGCTTCATATATAAGTCATTTATCGTCAACTCAAAACGAGGTTAATCAATTAGAATTAAAAATGATGATGGATTCTAAGGAATTAATTATCAATGGTCTTGGTAACGGTCCTATTGATGCATTTGTTAATGGGCTATGCGAGGAACTGAATATACAAATAAAAGTTTCTGACTACCATCAATCAGCCATCTCTTCAGGGTCAGATGCTCAGGCAGCAGCATACATTGAACTGGAGATAGACGGTAAAAATAGCTGGGGAGTTGGTATTAATCAAAATACTACAAGGGCTTCTTTTGAAGCTATTATTGTTGGGCTGAGTAAAATTCTTTAAGTATTAATCGAAGTTTGGCTCTCTTTTTTCAAAGAAAGCTGTCACAGCTTCATAGTTTTGAGGACTTCTTGTTAGACTGTTTTGAATTTCTGCCTCACTAGCAAAAGTATCCCAATAACCAACACTTAAAGACTCTCTCATAAGAGTTTTGGTATGCATAAGTGACTGTGATGATCTTTTGGCAAGCCTTAAAGCCCACTCCATTGTTTTATCTTCTAATTCTTCTTCTGCCACAACTTTATTAACCATTCCAAAATGTAAGCACTCATCAGCAGTAATTTTTTTAGCTTCAATGGCATACTCATATGCCTTCGCATAACCCATAAATTTTGGGAGGAACCAAGAAAGGCCTCCGTCAGGAACTAAAGCAATATTACTAAATACTGAAAGGATATAACTTTTCTCAGACATAACTCTTAAATCACAGGACATTGCCAATGCTGCTCCAATTCCCGCTGCAGGCCCTGCAATAGAAGCTATTACTGGTTTTGGCATTGTAATAATATTTTCAAAAAATGGCTTGAAACCTCTTAAGAGAGCATCTTTTGAACCCTCCCAACTAGATTCACTTTCAGTCAAATCAGCTCCAGCAGAAAATCCTCTTCCGGCCCCAGTGATTATAAGAACCTTGATGTCTTCATCTTCTTTTACTTCTAAGGTTGCTTTCTGAAGCTCCCATATTAATTTTTCATTAAAAGCATTAAGTTTATCTGGTCTATTAAGCTTAATGGTTGCAACCTTATCTTTTTTAATTAATTCAACAGTTTCAAAATTCATGTTTTTTTCCCTAGAAAATGGATTCCTAATTATATAGGCTACCTATTTGTTATTACAATACAGCCATTTTTGTAGATGGCTTTTCCGCCAAGCTGATCGTTGTCAGCTCTTGACCATAGAACTTCTGATTTTGGTCCAGGTCTTGATAAGATAAATGTTTTAATTATTTCTTCTGTTATTTTTTTGTTTGGCATAGCTATATTTTGGATGGCAATGGAAGACCTAATAATATCTGCACAAACTGCATTATCTAAATTTTTTAAATCTTTGACAGGAATTTCTTTCCCAATGAGATAGCCGTATTCCTTTTTGAAAAGCTCTTTGTATAAAATATTCCTGCCTTCAATTAATTTAGAAGTTTTTGAAATTCTATCCGAAGCATTTACCCATCTTTCTTCAATTATAGGAATTAAGCTGTTTCTTATGAAGTTTCTATCTTGATTTATTTCAAAGTTCGAAGCATCTTCTATGAAACTTATATTGTTTTTATCTAAATAGCTTAAAAGATCTTTCTTTGAATAACCTAAGAGAGGTCTGACAAGAAAACCTAAGCCAACAGCCCTTTTTACCGGAGGGCCCTCCAATCCGTCCATTCCGGTTCCCCTAAATAGTCTTAAAAAAAATGTTTCAGCTACATCGTTCGAGTGATGTGCTAATAATACTTGCTCTCCTTCTTTAAGGAGATCAGAAAAAATACTATATCTAGCTTTTCTTGCAGCAGACTCTAGGCCATCACCATCAATATTAATATCAATTGATTTAGTGATTAAATTTACATCAATGCTTTTACATATTGATTTGCAATGATCTTCCCACTTTTTACTATCTTTAGATAAATTATGATTTATGTGGATGGCTTCTAGTTCAAAGCGATCTTTCTTTCTAATTTCAGCAAAAAGATATAATAAAGCTGATGAGTCAGCTCCTCCACTAAAAGCAACATAAATCTTGGTAGATTTATTAATATGTTCGGTTAATACTTGATTGTTAATCACGTTCAGATGCCGATTTGCAGAAGCCTTTTATAACGCCTATCTACTAAATCTTCAGATGATAATTGTGAAAGCTTAGCTAAGTTCTGAATTAAAGAGTGTTTGATTTGAAGTGATACTTCATCATAATCTCTATGAGCGCCGCCTAAAGGCTCTGAAATAATCTCATCAATAATATTAATTTTAAGTAGCTCATGTGAACAAACTTTCATTGCATCGGCAGCTTCAGATGCTTTATCCGGCGTTCTCCAAATAATTGAGGAGCAAGCTTCTGGAGAAGCAACTGAATAAGTTGCATATTGCAACATTGATAAATGATCACCAACACTAATTGCTAAAGCCCCTCCTGAGCCACCTTCTCCTGTAACTACAACAATTATTGGTGTTTTTAGTTCGGACATTACAGCTAAATTTCTTGCTATAGCCTCACTTTGACCTCTTTCTTCACCCTCAACACCTGGATATGCACCAGCAGTATCTATAAAAGTAATAACTGGCAAAGAAAATTGTTCAGCAAATTGCATTAATCTTTTTGCTTTTCTATAGCCTTCTGGTTGTGGCATTCCAAAATTTCTTCTAACCTTCTCTTCAGTATCTCTTCCTTTTTCATGCCCAATAATCATCACTGGCATTTTTTCTAGATAGGCAACACCACCAACTATAGAGGCATCATCTCCAAATTGTCTGTCCCCATGAAGCTCATCAAAGTCTTTGAAAACCCTTTTTATAAAATCTAATGTGTGAGGTCTTTGCGGATGTCTTGCAACTTGAACTGTTTGCCATGTAGATAATTTAGAGTAAATCTTTTTTGTAAGAGCATCTCTATCTTTTTCTAATAATAGAATTTGTTTATTAAGCTCAGAACTTTCCATTGAGCTATTTTCAAGAGCTGTAATTTTTTCAGAAATCTCTTCGATTGGTTTTTCAAAATCTAAAAACTTTTGATCTTGAGTTTCACCTGGTTCATAACCTTCTGAGGTTTTTTTCTTATCTGACATTATTTATTTTTTACAAAAAGTAATCTAAATCTCCAGAGCTTTATTTCCAAATATTTCATCAAGATAATTTAAATTTAATAAGGTAGGTTCAAACTTAAATTTATCACCAGCATCTATTATAGCCTCAGAATTATTGGTTATAACCTTAATATATAATTGACAGCTTCCGCTTCTCCAAAAATCATCATTTATATTTTCTAATTTCTCAGAAAAATTATCTAACGATACTAAATCTGAATTCTCAATATCTACAACGACCTCTTTAACTTTTTTATGAAGCTCAGTATCAAGAGATTGCACTTCTTTTACTCTCATTCTAAACATCGAGTCACCCACTTCTTTAGATTTGTAATCATCTATTTCAATTACGCCTTTTAGAACAAGTATCTGCCCTTCTTTAAGAATTGAATGACAAGTCTCAAGAGTATCACTAGCAACAACACCATCCATGATTCCAGTTCCATCATCAAAATTAATAAATGTTAAAGGATTACCTTTTCTATCTTTTATCTGTCTGACACTATTTATTAAGCAAACTAATGAAGCTTTCTTGGTATCTCCATCTAATTGAGAAATCTTTTTTGATCGAAGTTTAGCAACCTTATTTCCAATTGCGCTAACTGGATGTCCTGAAAGGTAATAACCTAATGATTTTTTCTCGAGGGATAATAGTTCGCTTAAAGGCATATCCAAAGTATTCTTGTATTTTTCGTAAGGATCAAAATCCTGATCAATCACAGAAAATAAGTCTCCATTTGTACCAGCTTGATTAGGTATATTTTTAGAGCTATCTTTGAGCATATCTTCTACACAAGAAATAGCGATACTTCTTGATGGTGCAATGCTATCAAACGCTCCTGATTGAGATAATGCTTCAAGTGACTTTTTTCCGCCTAATTTAATATCAGCTTTTTTGGAGAAATCCCACAGATCTTTAAAGTCTAAAGTATTTCTTATGTCACTTATATGTTTGATAAAGGTGTCAGCAACGCCCTTGATTGCACCTAAACCATATTCAATATCTAAATTTTCGTTAACTATAAATCTTTTACTGCTTGTTAAAATATTTGGCTTGAGCACTTTGATACCCATCCTTTTGCATTCTTGAATAAGAGCATAAATCTTTTCAGTGTTACCTAGCTCTGTTGATAGAACTGCAGCCATAAAATGTTCTGGATAATAAGTTTTTAAATAAGCTGTTTGATATGAAATTACAGCATAAGCTGCAGAATGAGACTTATTAAAACCGTATTCAGCAAATTGCTCTATCAGTTCAAATATTTTTTCAGCTTTTTTGGCTGGTATTGATTTTTGTTCGCAACCTTTAATAAATATTTCTCTTTGCTCTTCCATCTCTTCTATTTTCTTTTTACCCATAACTCTTCTTAAAATGTCAGCCTCACCCATAGAGTAACCTGCCAAAACTCTTGCAGCTTCCATGACTTGTTCTTGATAAACAATGACCCCATAAGTTTCAGATAATACTGGTTCTAGTAATTCATGTGGGTAAACAACTGGGCTCTTTCCATGCTTGCGATCAACAAAAGTTGTATGCATACCAGAGTTCAAGGGTCCAGGTCTGTACAAGGCTAAAAGAGCAGTAATTTCCTCAAATTTTGTTGGTTTTAAACTTTTTATAAGGGCTCTCATACCGGTAGATTCAAGTTGAAAAATAGCCATAGTTTTTCCAGATGACAATAGTTCAAATACCTTAGAATCGTTATGAGGAATTTTATCTAAATCTAAAGATTCATTTTTTTTCATGGACGAATTTATTGACTTCACTGCTCTATCAATAACTGTGAGTGTCCTGAGACCAAGAAAGTCAAACTTTACTAATCCAATTTTCTCAACATCGTCTTTATCGTATTGAGTCATTACTGAAGCAGATTGTCTGTCATTATAAACAGGACAAAAATCAGAAATACTTCCTGGCGCTATAACAACACCACCAGCATGTTTACCAACATTTCTTGCAATACCCTCTAATTTGTATGCCAAATCAACAACCTCTTTTACTTCAGGATCATTTTTTGAAGCTTGAGCAAAAATTGGTTGCTCTTCTTTTGCTCTATCTAATGTCATCCCCGGTGCAAAAGGAATCATCTTTGAAATTCTATCGCCAACTGCATAAGGCTTGCCTAATGCCCTAGCAACATCTCTTACGACTGCTCTAGCAGCCATTGTTCCAAAAGTTGCAATCTGTGAAACAGCTCCAGACCCATATTTGTTACTAACATATTCAATAACGCTGTCTCTTTTTTCCATGCAAAAATCAATATCAAAATCTGGCATTGATATTCTCTCTGGATTGAGAAAACGTTCAAACAGAAGACCGTGATCAATTGGATCAAGAGTAGTTATTCCTAAAGCAAAAGCTACTAATGACCCTGCTCCAGAACCCCTTCCTGGACCAACAGGCACATCATTGTCTTTTGACCATAGAATAAAATCATAGACAATTAAAAAGTAACTTGAGAAACCCATTGTTTTGATCTGATTTAATTCATAATCGAGTCTTTCAATATAAGTATCTTTTTTAGCCTTATCGAAAGCATCTATAAAAGGAGCCAATCGTTTTTTTGATAACTCTACAAGAAAAGAGTCAAAGTCATGCTCCTTGGGTACTGGATATTCTGGTAGAAAATATTCTTTGGTATGGATTGATACATTACATTTTTTTGAAATCTCATTTGTATTATCTATCAACTCATCAAAGCCTTTAAACAGCTCGGTCATTTGTTCTGGAGACTTAAAATATTGTTCTTGAGAAAAAATTTTCTCTCTATTTGGATCATTGAGAGTCTTTCCAGTATTTATACATACCTTAGTTTCGTGAGTATCAAAATCAGAAGACTTTGCAAACAAAACATCATTAGTAGCTATTAAAGGGACTCCTTTTTTTGAAGATAAGGGTGCTATGTTAGAAAAATAATCATACTCATCAGCCCGGTTAGTTTTTTGAACTTCTAATACAAAATCATCTTTAAAAGCTGTGAGAAATTTATCAACCCTCTTTTCAGCCTCATCTATTTTATGCCTTTTTAGTAAATCAAAAATATGACTATCTTTTCCACCAGATATAACAATAATTTCATCTTTTAAATATTCTAAGTCCTTAAAATCTATTATAGGTGTTTGATAATTATAATTATTATGAGCTGACGAGATAATTTTCATGAGGTTTTTATGGCCTTTATTAGTCTTAGCAAGGCAAAGAAGTTCATGAGATTGCTCATCTTCTTCAAAGGCAACTCTTATAGAAGAACCAGAAATTGGTTTTATGCCTGATGATTCACATTTATTAAAAAACTTCACTAGACCAAACATATTCGATCTATCTGTTAAGGCTACTGAAGGAACTGAATGTTTTACTGCACTATCTACAATTTGGTTAATTGTTAATAATCCTTGAGTAATACTATATTCTGATGAAACTCTTAGATGTGAAAATGAATTCTTCATTTAATCAATATACGCCTTTAAATGTTTTTCTATGAATAGGACAAGCACCATAGTTTTTAATACTGTCTAAATGATATTTAGTACCGTAACCTTTATGTTTGCCGAAACCGTATTCAGGATAATCTTTGTCAAAACCTATCATTAAATTATCTCTATAAACTTTAGCTATTATTGACGCAGCACTTATCTCTGCAATCAATGAATCGCCTCCTATAATTGCCTGAATTTGAAGGTCCATGTTTGGTATTTGATTCCCGTCAACAAGAACTTTTTCAGGTATAACTTCTAATTTTAGTATAGCTCTTTTCATTGCTAATAAAGAGGCTTGGAGAATATTAATATCGTCTATTTCTTCTTCTGATGCAGATCCGAATGCAAAATATGAATTTTCAAGAATAATTTTGGAAAGCTCCTCTCTTTTCTTTGAACTTAACTTTTTTGAATCATCTAATCCAGAGATATTCTTTTTAAGAATTACTGCAGAAGCAATAACAGGACCAGCCAAACATCCTCTGCCAACTTCATCAACACCTGCAATTGAAATCTTCAAAGCAATGAAATTCTTTTTACTACTTCTTCTCTTCCCTTTCCACGCAGTAAATTTCTTAATTTATTTACTATCATGTCATTAGAATCTCTAGCTTGAATAATCTCGGCTTCTTGTAAGATGGATTGAGCTGTACATGCTTTTTGAATGAGTTCTGGAAATTGCCTTGAATCCAAAAGAAGATTGGGAAGTCCGACGTCATTTACTTTTAACATTCTAGAAATAATAAAATAATTTAATGAAGCAGTTTTATAGCAAATTATAGGCTCGGCTCCTAGAATCGCAGCTTCTAAGGTAGCAGTTCCAGAAGTAACTACTGAAAGTTTTGAAATTGATAAGAAATCTTTAGAGCAATTAATATCTATTATGATTGGGAGATCTTCAAAAGAAAAATTAGTTTGAATATATTCCATGGTGCTCTTGTCGGCGACTGGAATAAGATATGTATATTCTGGATACTTTGTATGATGTTGCTTCATGAAACTTATATAAGTTGGCAACATGTTTTTTATCTCAGATTTTCTGCTTCCAGGAAGAACTGCCATGAATTTTTTTCTACCATCCAAGTTATATTTATTAATTACCAATTCATTATCACTAGAGTACATTTCTGAAAAGGGATGACCAAGATGAATACTATTCATTTCCTTTTTTTTGTAATAATTATGCTCAAAGTTAAATAAGCAAACAGTAAGATCTATATACTTTTTGATCGACTTGATTCTATTCTCTCTCCAACCCCAGACAGATGGACTAACTAGCTGAATATTTTTTGAGGTACTTCTTTTTTTTAGTGCCTTATGAATGCTCATATTAAAGTCAGGAGAATCAACTCCAACAAAATAATCTACTTGTTTATCTAAAAAAAGTTTTATCAGTTCTTTTCTAAGCCTAGTGAGCTCCCTTATATTAATTAGTGGCTCTATTAGACCCATGACATGTAATTTATTGAAATCAAATTCTGATTTAAGGCCTTCCTGAGATATTCTAGGGCCGCCAACTCCAAATAGTTCTATATTGTATGTAGATTTTAGTGCCTGAATAATTTCTGCACCTAACCTATCTCCTGAATGCTCTCCAGCAACAATCCCTAACTTAAGAGTCTTCTTTGATTGCACTTATCTCAAGATACCTCTGGATGAGGTTTTGATAGATTGTATGAATGTGTCTAAAAACAAATCATTGGTTTCTGAATGCATAATTTCTAGCTTTTTGACTGCATCTTCTAACTTTAATCCTCTTTTATATACTACCTTATATGATTTCTTAAGAAGGCTAATCGACTCATCAGGTATTCCGTTTCTTGCCATGCCAACAGAATTTAAACCAATCACTCTTGCTGGATCAGCTGCTACTTTTACATATGCTGGAACATCCATATTAATAGAAGTATTCATGCCTGCAAAAGAGTGGTCACCGAGTCTACAAAATTGATGAACTGTTGTTAATGCGCCAACAATAACTGAATTTCCAACAACAACATGTCCTGCTATACCTGCATTATTTGCAAATACATTATCATCACCAACAATACAGTCATGAGCAACGTGAGCATAGGCCATAAATAAGTTATTACTTCCAATTTTAGTTAAGCTTTTGTCTTGAATAGTTCCTCTATGAACAGTCACTCCTTCTCTAAAAATATTATTATCTCCAATTAATAGTTTTGTCTTTTCTCCATTATATTTTTTATCAGGAGTATCCTCTCCGATAGTTGAAAATTGATAAATTGTATTATTCTTACCAATAACAGTAGGTCCTTTTAAAACTACATGACTTAATATTGATGTTCCAGATTGTATTTCAACATCGTCGCCTATTATGCAAAAAGGTCCGATTTCAACTGAGGAATCAATCTTTGCTGAGTTGCTTATCACTGATGTTTTATCTATAGCCATCTACGCTTTCCTATCTGCACATAAAATGGTTGCAGTACAAACAAGATCTCCATCGACCTCTGCACGAGTTTCAAATTTCCAAATACCTTTCTTTTCATTGATTACTTCACTATACAGATGAATTACATCTTCTGGGCCAACTCTCTTTCTAAATCTAACTTTATCAACTCCAGCAAACACATATATGGAACCTTCTTCTGGAGTTTTATTCATAGTTTTGAACCCAAGAATACCTGACGCTTGAGCAAGAGCTTCTAAAATAATAACACCAGGCATAACAGGATTATTTGGAAAATGCCCCTTAAAGTAATCCTCATCTGGAGAGTTATTTTTTATACAGTGAATTTTTTTTCCGACTTCAACACTTACAATTTCATCAATAAATAAAAATGGATTTCTATGAGGCAGGTATTTAGTTACTTCTTCAGTATTTTTGGACATTATTTAAACTCTTTTTTTAATAAAGATTGATGACTTTGCCCAATCTTGTTGTTTTTGTGCAGGCATTATGCCCACATAGTTTCCAGATTCATTAATGCTTTTTGTGATTAATGTGTGTGCTCCAATAGAGACATTATCAGCAATGCTTAAATGACCTAAAACACCCGATAAACCGCCCATTTGAAAATTCTTGCCTATTACGGTAGAGCCAGCAATTGCACAAGATGCTGCAATAGCTGAATTTTTTCCAAGGATAACATTGTGAGCAATATGAACTTGATTATCTAGTTTGACTCCCTCCTGAATTTCTGTATCTCCTAAGGCTCCTCTATCTATAGTGCAATTAGCGCCAATTTCGACATTTTCTTCAATTATTAATTTTCCAATCTGTTCTATTTTAATGTATCCATCTTTTGATGGAGCATATCCAAATCCATCAGAACCTAGAACACTTCCATGATGGATAATAGAATTTTTACCAATAGAAACATCCTGTGCAAGAGAGCAATTTGCTTTAATAATTACATTGTCATGAAGAATGCAATCAGGACCAATAAAAACATTTGCACCAATAGATACATTTTCACCAATTATGCAGTTGTTTGAAATTACGGCTGATGGATGAACTGAATGCGTATTCTCTTCAAAAGAAGATTTTTTGAATAGGCTGCTTAGTTTTGCATAGGCAAGATAAGGGTCTGAAGACTTAAGATAGTTTAGATTATTATCAATCTCAAAATCATCATGAACAACGACTGCAATTGCTTTTGTTGTTTTTAAAAATTTTTTATATTTTTTGTTAGCTAGAAAGGTTATAGAGGATGGGGATGCATTTTCTATAGTTGCCAAATTATTGACAATAGCGTCGCTATTGCCAATAACTTTAGAATCTATATGATTTGCTAGCTCAGCTAATGTATAACTTTTTTTTTCAGTCACTACTCAGACTGAGTATTAGCCTCTGAAGCTGCCACATCTAACATAGAAGTAACGTCATCAGTTAAATCTAGAGCTGGATCACTAAACAATATGCCCTCATTCTTTTGCAATAAAACCTTGATTTGTTTAGCTTGAATTAACTCACCAATAATTTTTTGCATTGTAGGACCATTAGCAGCAAATATTTCCTGAGCTGTGTCTTCTTGTGCCTGTTGCAATTTCCCTGCTAAAAATTCAAGATCTTTGCCTTTTTCTTGAATATCTTTTTGCATTTGTGCAATTTCAGATTGAGATAAGGTCTCGAGATCCTTTTGTAATTTTTCTGCAATAGCCTGTCTTTCAGCTTGAAGCGTTTGAGCTTCTTCCATATTTGCTGAATAATCAGCATCTTCTGCCAATGCTTCAAATGCATCTGTTGCAGCTTGTGTTGCAAGGACTGCAGTCCTCATATCGATTACAGCCATGCCATCAACAGCTAAAGCTGGAAATGAAAACAGTAATACTGCTAATAAATTAAATTTAAATAAGTTTTTCATAATTACCCCTTAATGGTGTGAGTTATTTTATATCAATTAGAATACATTGCCTACAGTGAATTGGAATTCCTTGGTTTCTTCAAAAGGACCTGCATTGGTAGGCTTTGCGATTGCAAAACTCATTGGCCCAAAACCGGTTATCCATGTTATTCCAAATCCATAAGAATATCTTAAATCCTCTATAGATGGCTTGAACAATTATATTGGTATTCTTTACAGTTATCTGAAAAAACATTTCCAAAGTCAAAAAAGAATGCTGATCTCATAGATCTTTGGTCTTCTATAAATGGAAGTTTAACGATTAATTGCATGCTTCCTTCAACTTTTATATTTCCTCCAATTGAAACTCTCTTGTTATAGTCAGAATTTGCATAAGGATTGTAATAAGGTTGATCTAAGACACCATCACCGTCAGTATCTATAAGGTTTGGACATGTTCCATCGTCATAATTAAATTCATAACATGGCGCATCTGTGCTTCTTGGACCAAGCGTATTTGATTCGAACCCTCTTAAAGATCTTGGACCTCCAGCATAAAAATTTTGAAAGAATGGAGTCTCATTTGTATCTCCAAAAGCAGATAGATATCCAATTTCTCCAGAAAATCCAAAAACTAGATTTGCTGCTAATGGTTGATAATATTTTTGTCTAATATTCAATCTGTAGTAATTGATGTCACTTCCAGGCAATGTTGTAGATAAACTTAATCCCGTTGAAGATCCATCAGTTGGAAAAGTTCCTCTGTTTAAGGTTATTCTTTGCCATGATAACTGAGCAGTAAGAGTATCAAATATAGCACCTTCTGCACTAACGAAATCATATATTTCTCTTGCAGGCGAGCTTACCAACATCTATATCTGTTTTATCATAAGTAAGATTAAAATTTAACCTTTGAATATCAGAAATTGGATAGCCATATTGCACGCCTATGCCACTAGAATTAGTTATGTAGTTTGCAATATTAAATTCACCATAATCCGTTTCTCTAAAGTACATGTTATATCCACGACTTACTCCATCTACTGTTGCAAAAGGATCTAAATATGAAAGATTATATTGCTCGCTGTAAACATTTTTATTTATTCCAATACCAACAGTATTTCCTGTGCCTAAAAAGTTTTGTTCTTGAAGGTTAAAGCCTAACTGAATACCAAAGTCACTATATCCAATATTCCCACCAATAGATCCAGTTGTCTCTTCTTCAACGCTATACATAATGTCGATTTGGTCATCCGTTCCAGGAACTGGAACAGTTTCAACATTTACTTCCTTAAAGTATCCAAGCCGTTCTAGTCTTATTTTTCCAGCCTCAATACTATTATCAGATGACCAAGCACCTTCGAATTGCCTCATTTCTCTTCTTAAAACATAATCTTGAGTAATATTGTTACCTGAAAATAAAATTTTTCTTGTATAAGTTCTATTTCCTGGCTCTAAAGAAAAAATTATTTTTACCTCTTTAGATTCTTCATCTATTTCTGGATTTCCACTTACTTCTGCGAATGCATATCCTTGATTCCCAAGAGCATTCTTGAAAAACTCTTCGATACCAGTAATTTGAGCTTGAGAATACGTTAACCCTTTTAAAGAATTGGTAATCTCAACATACAAAGACTCTTCAAAAGGAGTTTCACCAACTACCTCAACATCTGAAATATCATACTTATCACCCTCAAAAACATTAAAAGTTATAAATATTTCTTTTTTATTTCTTGATAAGCTTATTTGAGAGGACTCTATTGAGAATTTTAAATACCCTCTATCTTTATAGAAAGATTCAAGAGTTTCTATATCTCCTTTAAGCTTTTCTCTTGAATAAGCATCATCATTATTTAAAAATGAAAAGAATGAACCTTCTGATAACTCAAAATTGTCTAGCAAATCTTCATTAGAAAATATCTCATTACCAATGATATTTATTTTTTCAATTTTTGCGCTTTTACCTTCATCAACCTCAATATTAATTTCAATCCTATTTCTTGGTTTTTTAATTTCTTCTATTTCAACATTGGCTCCATATCTTCCATTGGACGCATATGATCTGACTAATTCTGATTTAACTTTTTCAATAGTAGACCTTTTATAAACCTCGCCTTCTTTGATACCAACTCCATCTAAACTTTCTACTAATTGTTCTGTCTTTAGTGCTTTGTTTCCAGAAATATCAATAGCTGAAATTGATGGTCTCTCAATAACGCTAATTATTAAAGTATTTCCATCTTTGGCAATTTGAATATCATCAAATTGTTCTGTTGCGAAAAGAGATCTTGTTATATCTGAAGATTTACGCAAATCAATACTATCTCCAACACTTATAGGTATTACATTAAAGATACTTCCAGTAGAGACTCTTTGAAGGCCAATAATTCTTATATCACTAACTAAAAATTCATCAAATGAAAAAAGTTGTGTTGATAACAAAAGGCCTAGTATGTATATTTTAAAATTTTTCAATTGGGTGCCTAAAAAAACCTTGAAACATCATTAAATATTGCAAAAATCATCAAAGCTAAAACCATTACACCACCACCTGTATAAATAAAATTTTCAACCTTTTCAGGCAATGGTTTGCCTCTGACTGCTTCTATGCCTAATAAAGTCAATTGACCACCATCTAAGACGGGAATAGGTAAAAGGTTAAGAACGGCTAAGCTAATACTTAAAAGTGCCATCAAATACATAAATGGCAAGAATCCAGCTTGCGCTGTATTACCAGCCATTTGAGCAATTCCTATGGGACCACTTAAATTTTCAGTACCCATATTTCCAGTTAACATTTTTCCAATAAATTGAAGAGTTTTGATACTTAAGTTGTAAGTTTCAAAAACTCCTTTTGATACCGCTTGAATAAGGGTTCTATTTGTTCCAAAAGAAATGCCTAGCATGCCTAAATCTTGACCACTTTGATCCTTGAATACACCAAGTTTAACGGGAAATGAAATAACATCAGAGCCCCTAAGGACATCAATTTGCACATCCTGATTAGGAATCGGCGATATTACTGATCTAATATCACTTGCATAGTAAATCTTTGAATTATTTATTTTTAATACAACATCATCAGGCTTTAAGAAAGATAAATCTGCAGGCCCATCATTTTCAATCTGACCTATAATTGGCCTCATCTTATATTCAACTTCTAAACCTAAATATTTTAATGGATTAGATTGAGATTCTGATGTCGGTAAAAAATTCTCAACATATATACTTATGTCTTGTGGACTATCTATATCAACTCTTTTTAAAGTTAGATTAATAAAACCAGTAAAGCCGGCATATGAAAGCAACTCTAAGTTAAGATCTTTAGGGTCACGAATAACTAAAGAATTGATAGAGGTTATTTGATCGCCTGGAAGAATAAATTGGTCGGAAGATTTTAAAGAAATTGAACTATCAACATTCTTAATTACTGATACCGTTTGAGGGTCAGGAGTATTTAAGAAAATCACAGAAAAAATAAATATCGATAGTAAGAAATTTGCTAAAGGGCCTGCAAACATAATAGATGCTCTTTGCCATTTAGGCTTAGAGTCAAAAGTATTTTTTGCTTGCTCTTCCGTTAATTGATTCTTTATTTCAGGCTCCAGCTCAACTAACTTGTTAGTTATCATTGAGACGTAGCCACCTAATGGTAACAAAGATAAAGCTATTTCTGTTCCATGTTTATCTAATCTTTTATAAACTACCGGACCCATACCTAAAGAGAATCTTTGAACATGAACTTTACACATTCTTGCAACAATGAAATGGCCATATTCATGAATGGTTACAAGAACTCCAAGAAGTACCAAAAAGGATGCTATGTATATTAGTGCAGTCATAATTTATATTTTTAAGTGATGGATTTTACCACCTTCTCTGCCTCCATGCGTGATTCATTATCTATTTCATAAATTGATTCTATATCCAAGTCTTTAGACATTGGTATTGCATCAAAAGTTCTATAAATAACATCATAAATTTTATCGAATTTGATTTGATCAGAAAGGAAGCTTTTTACAGCTACTTCATTAGCTGCATTAAAAACAGTTCCAGAGGAGCCTCCTACATTGCATATCTCTCTGGCTATTTTTACAAGATTCATCCTATCTTCAGGGAAGTCCTGGAATGAAAGAGTTAAAGATGAAAAATCAATCATTGAAAAATCAAGTGGCAATCTTTTTTGATCAGATAAAGCATGAGATATAGGAACTCTCATGTCAGGATTACTCATCTGACATATACTCGAACCATCTATGTAAGTGACAATTGAATGGACGATGCTTTGAGGGTGAACAACTAATTGGAAAAAATTTTCATCAAGATTAAATAAATATTTTGCTTCGATAAGCTCTAAACACTTATTTACAAGGGTTGCTGAATCTATTGATATTTTTGCTCCCATATCCCAATTTGGATGCTTAAGAGCTTGCTCCTTTGAAACATGTGTTAGCTGATCTAATCTTTTATCTAGAAATGGTCCGCCTGAGGCTGTAATAATAATTTTTGAAATATCATCCTCACTCTTACTACCTTGCAAGCACTGAAAAATAGCATTATGTTCACTATCTATGGGAATGATTGTTGTTTGAAACTCTTTAGCTATAGGTAATATTATTTCTCCTGCAACAACAATGCTTTCTTTATTACCAAGTAAGATTGTCTTGCCTGTTTTTGCAGCCATTAATGTAGTCTCAAGGCCAGCAAAGCCTGAAATTGCAGAAATTATTACGTCTACATTAATATTATTAAGTAATTCTTTTAGATCATCTTTTCCATTTAGAATTTTTGATTTTGTAATATGCTCATCTTTTATAGCAGATATTGCATCGACATCTTCAATGTAAATAAAATCAGGTTTATGTTCGTTAGCTATTCTAATAGCTTTGGCTGAATTAGAATTTAGAGCAATCCCATAGAGATTTAATTTATCTGAATTTTGATTGATTACACTTAAAACACTATCACCAATACTACCAGTTGCTCCCAATAAGAGTATATTTTTCATAGCAAAGGGAGTAATTTTATAGTTAATATAAGTATTACAGGGGTTGCAATTAAATGGGAATCTAATCGGTCTAAAATTCCACCATGACCTGGTAACAACGAACCTGTATCTTTAATTCCACTTTGTCTTTTATGGAAACTTATTTTGAGATCCCCTATAAAGGCAAGAATTCCTCCAATTATAAAAATTAAAATTAACCAATAACTTATGCTATAAAAATAGCAAATAATAAGACTAAAAAATGTATTACCAATTAACCCACCAAGCAATCCTTCTAATGTTTTGTTTGGGCTAATCTTTGGTGTAATAAAGTTTTTTCCAAAATTTGAACCAACAACATAAGCGAAAGTATCAAAGATAGCTGTATTTAAGATAATTATTAAAAAAATATTATAAATAGATAATGAGCCAAGTGATGCGAAAAGTGTTTGGTGTATTAATGGTGTTGAATAATTCATAACAAAATAAATAGAGCAGAACCAAAATAAAAAAATTAAGCCAAATCCAGAAAAGTAACGACTTGTGAAATCATTTTTAATCCACTCATACATAGCAAGAAAGGAAATTAAAGAGATCATTAATGAAAAAACTAAAATATTTTGAAGATATATTATTAAGACAATTGGCATAATAATAAGAACAGAAGTGCTGAGTCTTCTTAGCAAATTTATTTTATATTCTTTTTCCAAACCTTCTACTCACTTTATTAAAATTCTGTATGCATTCTATAAAATCTTGTCTTGTAAAGTCGGGCCAATATTTGTCAATAAAAGCAATCTCTGAATATGCTATTTGGTATAAAAGGAAGTTACTAATCCTCTTATCCCCTCCAGACCTTATAAGTAAATCAATATTGTCTTCGGGAGCACATGAGAAATCATTTATCATTTCTTCATCAATATCTTTCACTTCAATTTCTTTAGCTAAAACTTTAGATGAAATTTCTTTTGCTAAGTCTACAATATCTTGCCTACCGCCATAACCTAGAGCAACATTTAAATTTAAAGAGACATCTTTGCAAGATGTAGCTTTTTCAGCTTCTTGTATTTTGGTAACAATTTTTTTTCCAAAATCATCTATACGTCCAAAAAATTTTAATTTTACTTTTTGCTCTATAAGATCAGGAACTTGATCATTAATTGCTTTAACAACTAATTTTTTAATTGCTTCCACTTCTGCTTTTGGTCTAGACCAATTCTCAGAGCTGAATGCATATAGAGTTAAGGACGAAATATTTTGCTTTACTGATTCTTCAACAATTTCTCTAACAACCTCAACCCCTTTACTATGTCCCTTACTTATATTAAAAGAATTAGAAATAGCCCATCTTCCATTTCCATCCATAATAATGGCAATGTTTCTAGCTTTTTTTGAGAGGGATTTATTTAATATTTTAGCCATAATGGCTATCTAAATTTCTAAAAGATCAGTTTCTTTATTTTTTAACTCTGTTTCTACAAGAGCAATGAATTTATCAGTTTCTTTTTGGATTAAGTCTTCCATCCTTTTTAACTCATCCTCAGACATTTCTCCAGCTGATTGACTTTCTTTTGCACTTTGATTGGCATCTCTTCTTATACTTCTTATGGAAACTCTTGAATTTTCTGCTTCAGATCTAGCTTGTTTAATATAATCCTGTCTAGTCTCTTCTGTGAGTGATGGCATAGTTATTCTAATAATATCTCCTGAAGTACTTGGGTTTAGACCTAGATTAGAGTTCATGATAGCTTTCTCGATTTCAGGTATTAAGCTTTTGTCCCATGGTGAAATAACTAAAGATCTCCCCTCCTCTACGCTTATACTTGCAGCTTGATTCAAGACAGTTAAATTTCCGTAATAATCTACTTTTACATCATCCAAAATAGAAGGATTTGCTCTCCCAGTTCTTATTTTATTGAATGCTTGGTTTAAAGAAGAAATAGATTTCTCCATTCTGTCAGTAACATTATTAATTATTTCATTCATATTAAGATATTAACGTACCTATTTTTTCTCCGCAAATAATATCCTTTAGTGCATCAGGTTTATTTACATTGAATACTTTTATTGGGAGTTTATGATCTCTAGCTAAAGTTAATGCAGTTGCATCCATTACTTTAAGATTTTTAGATATCGCTTCGTCGAATGATAATTCAGGATAGAATTTAGCATCTGTATTGGTTTCTGGATCTGAATCATAAACACCATCCACTCTTGTTGCTTTAAGCATGAGATCAGATTGTGTCTCAATAGCTCTTAAGCATCCTGCTGTATCTGTTGTAAAGAAAGGATTTCCTGTCCCAGCTGTAAAAATAACTACATAACCATCATTTAAGAGTTGAATAGCTAGTCTTCTATCGTAATGCTCAACTATGCCCGACATTGAAATAGCAGACATGACTCTAGTTTTAATTCCAGCTCTCTCAAGAGAATCTCTTAGGGCAATCCCATTCATTACAGTTGCGAGCATTCCCATATGATCGCCAGCAACTCTATCCATTCCTGCTTGATTTAATTTTTCACCTCTAAAAAGATTACCGCCACCTATTACGATACCAATTTCAACTCCTAATTCTTTACAAGAACTAACAGATGAAGCCATTTGATCTAAAATTTTAGGATCGATACCGTGTTCATCATCGCCAGCAACAGATTCTCCACTAAATTTAACGAGGATTCTTTTGTGAGCAAGGTTTGGCATAATTTATTTTAACTGTTCTGCGACCTCGTCAGCAAAATTCTTAGTTTCGACTTCAATTCCTTCGCCGACTTTAAGTCTAGAATATGATTCAATTGTTGCATTGTTATCTGCTAAAAGTTTTTCTATTGATACTTCAGAATCCTTAACAAAAGCTTGAGAAAGTAATGACACTTCAGATAAAAATCTTTTAAGCTTACCTTCAATCATTTTTTCCATGATTTCTTTTGGCTTACCAGACTCTTCAGCTTGAACCATGTATATAGCTTTTTCTCTTTCTAAAACTTCAGGATCAATATCTGCCTGAGATAAGCACAATGGATTGAAAGCAGCTACATGCATAGCTATATCTTTTGCTAAAGACTCATCACCACCGGATAAAACAACAACAGCTGCAAGTTTGGAATCGGAATGAAGGTAAACACCTGAGTTCATATCAGAGCTAAACTCAAGGGTCTCCAGTCTTCTTAATTGAATATTTTCACCGATAGTTTGAATCAAAGCTTTTCTCTTCTCTTCGATTTCAGATTCTTGAATCTCAGAAATATTATCTACTTTATTGTTTGAAATATAGCTACCAACTTCTTCAGTAAAAGTTACAAAGTTAGCGTCTTTAGCTGCAAAATCAGTTTCAGAATTAATTTCGATTAAGGTAGCATGAGTATTGCCAGAGAATGTTTTAAGAATTCCTTCAGCAGCAACTCTTGTTGCTTTTTTTTCTGCCTTTAGCGCACTATTTGATCTTAAGAGATCTAAAGCCTTTTCTATATCGCCTTCGCAATCAACCAATGCCCGTTTGCATTCCATCATAGCAACACCAGACATTTCTCTTAACTCTTTTACTTGAGATGCTTTAATTTCCATTTTTACTTTTCTTCCTCATTACTAGAATCTTCTGCAACTTCTGACTCTTCTTCAACTAATGGCTCTTCAACTGCTGGCTCTTCAGTTACAACTTCTTCTTTAGCAACTTCTTCAACTGCTGGTTCTTCAGTTACAACTTCTTCTTTAGCAACTTCTTCAACTGCTGGTTCTTCAGTTACAACTTCTTCTTTAGCAACTTCTTCAACTGCTGGTTCTTCTTTTTTGATAGTTTGAATTACTGGTGATTCTTTATCTATTTTTGGTGAATAGCCGCTTGAAGATTCGAGGCCTCTTGCACATGAATCTGCAATTATTTTTGTTATTAGCCTAATCGATCTAATAGCATCATCATTGCCAGGGATAACCATATCAATACCATCTGGATCAGAATTTGTATCCACTAAGGCAATTACTGGTATCCCCATTTTTTTTGCTTCAAGAACGGCAATTTTTTCATATTTAACATCGACAACAAATATTGCATCTGGAAGACCTTTCATATCTTTTATGCCGCCAACGCTAGCTTCAAGTTTTGTATATTCTTTCTGAATATCTACTGCTTCTTTTTTAATTAGTTTTTCAATTCTTCCTGAAGAAATCATTTCCTCTATATCTTGAAGTCTTCTTATAGAGCCCCTAATAGTTTTCCAATTAGTTAGGGTTCCTCCTAACCATCTTTTATTAACATATGGGAGACCTAATGCAGATGCCTCTTCCTTTATGGTTTTGCTTGCAGACCTTTTTGTACCGACAAAAAGAACTTTATTACCTTTTGAACATATATCTTCGACTTTTGAAGCCGCTGCACTTAAATGCTCTTGTGTTAAATCTAAATTTATTATGCTTATTTGCTTTCTTGTATCAAAGATATATTGTTCCATCTTTGGATTCCAAAATCTTTTCTGATGACCGAAATGAACGCCTGCGTGAAGCAGGTCTTTTACAGATACTATACTCAATTTAATACTCCATGGGGTTGATTCTCCAGCCCTTATAAAATTGACTCTAAAAAGAGCACCCCAACTTTAAGTAATAGGACCTTCGTGTTAAAAGTTTTTGTATTCTATAGAAAAACTAAGTTTATTAAAAGCTATTATTATTAAAAAAATCTTCTAGCCTATATAGTCCAGGCTCTTTTTTAATAATAGATCTTGCAATTTCAATTACTCCATGACTAAAAACATTTCTTGAAAGTGCCTCATGTTTAAATTCCGAAACACCATGCTCGCTTGTAAATGTAACTTTATGAATACCAAAAATATCACCAACTCTATCTGCTTTAATAACTAGTTTTGAAATATTTTTATTAGTATCAAAGCTTTCAATGTGATCTTTGAGCTCTATGGCTGTTCCTGAAGGAGAATCTACTTTGTGAACATGATGAACTTCTTCTATAAGGCATGTTAATTTTAATTTGTTATTTAAAAGGAATTCTTCTATAGACTTTTTAAGTGTATATATTCCTTTGCTCATATTGAACGATAATAATGTTGGAATTTCTTTTGATGACTCTCTAATTTGGGCTAACTGATTATTATCAAATCCTGAGGTTCCAATAATAATAGGTTTTTTTAACTTTATGCACTCATCTATTATTTCTAAACTTGCTTCTGGCCTTGAAAAGTCAACTACAACATCTGCTTCTTGAATATTTTTATTTGTAATAATTTGAATATCATCAATATCTTTAACAACATGAGTAATTGATGACCCCATTTTTCCCGATAGGCCATTAACATATATATTTAGCATATTATTCTTTGATTCGTTCTGAAGCTTTAATGAAAGATTCTGTTCCAGGATAATTCTTAGCCTGAGATAAAGACTTTGTGAATTCATTTAGAAGTTTTGTTTGGCTTCTGTCGAGATTTGATGGAGTTTCTACGATAACTCTACATAAAATATCACCTCTTCTGGCATCCCTAACAACAGCAGCTCCTTTTCCTTTTATTCTAAAAATTTTACCAGTTTGTGTTTGGGACGGTATCTTTAAAGATATGCTTCCTTCTAAGGTTGGGACCTTAATTGAACCACCAATAATTGAAGTTTCAAAAGGTATTGGAGCTTCTATATATAAATCCTTGCCTTCTCTATCAAAAAGTGGATTTTCACTGACTCTAATTGCTACATATAGATCTCCTGATTGTCCGCCTTTCTCCCACTCACCTTCTCCAGTTAATCTAACCTTATCTCCATTGTCGACTCCCGCAGGAATATTTACAGATAAAGTCTTGTTCTCTTTTGTGGCTCCAGCACCCCTGCATGATTTACAGCGATCTTTAATAACTTCGCCACTTCCTGAACACGAAGAACATGTTTGTTGAACTGAGAAAAATCCTTGTTGAAGTCTTACTTGACCTGCACCATTACAGTTTGTGCATGTGCTTGGACTTGAACCTTTAGCAGCGCCACTCCCACCACAGTCATTGCATGATTTGTGAGATGGGATCTTTATTTTTTTTTGAACTCCAAGAACAGCCTCTTTAAGGGATAAGTCTAAGTTATATTGAAGGTCTGAACCTCTTCTAGATCTTCTTGATGATGACCTGGTTCCAAAGACATCACCAAAGATATCACCGAAGATGTCATTGATATTCATATCATTAAAGTTAGGTCCGCCACCGCCACCCATTCCTTCTACTCCAGCATGACCATATTGATCATAAGCAGATTTTTTTTGAGGGTCGGATAATACTTCGTAGGCTTCAGCAACTTCTTTAAATTTATCTGATGCATTAGGGTCATCTGGATTTCTGTCCGGATGATATTTCATGGCCTTCTTTTTGAAGGCTTTTTTTAACTCAGCAGCAGATGCGTCTCGAGAGATTTCTAGTGTGTCGTAATAGTCTCTCTTTGACATTTATCTATAAAAAAATTATTTATCTACTTCGTCTTCGTCTTTAACTTCTTCATATTCAGCATCAACTGTATTTTCTGAGTTCTCATTTGATACTTCGTCTTCACTCTGACCTTCTTCTGGAGATTCCTGAGTATAAAGTTTTTGAGTCAAAGGAGTAAGAACATCATTTAGATTTTTTGTTGCTGACTCAATAGAATCTGAATCTTCGGAAGCAATAGCTTCTTCAAGAGAAACTACAGTAGCTTCAACCTGTGACTTTTCTTCATCAGTTAATTTATCACCAGACTCTTCAATAGTTTTCCGCGTTGCGTGTACTAACATATCTGCATTATTTTTTGTCTTTACAAGCTCCTCGAATTTTTTATCATCTTCAGCATTTGCCTCGGCATCTTTAACCATATTCTCAATATCTTCATCGGAAAGACCACTAGATGCTTTAATAACAATTGATTGTTCCTTACCTGTATTTTTATCTTTAGCAGATACGTTAAGTATTCCATTTGCATCTAAGTCGAATGCTACTTCAATCTGCGGCATGCCTCTACCTGCAGGCGGAAGATCTGTGAGGTTGAACTGACCAAGAGACTTATTCTGAGATGCTTGAGTTCTCTCACCTTGAATAACATGAACAGTAACAGCTGTTTGATTATCTTCAGCAGTTGAGAAAACTTGTGATTTTTGAGTAGGAATTGTTGTATTTTTTTCTATCAAAGGTGTTGCAACACCTCCAAGAGTTTCAATGCCTAGGGTTAATGGAGTTACATCAAGTAATAAAACATCTGTAGTATCACCAGATAGCACTGAGCCTTGAATAGCAGCTCCAACAGCTACAGCTTCATCAGGATTTAAGTCTTTTCTGGCATCCTTACCAAAAAATTCTGATACCTTTTTTTGAACAAGAGGCATTCTAGTTTGACCGCCTACTAATAGTATTTCAGAAATATCTCCTTTAGATAATTTTGCATCTTTTAAGGCAATTTCTAATGGTTTTAAACTCTTATCTACTAAATCTTCAACAAGAGACTCTAATTTAGCTCTAGTTATTTTATGAACAAAATGTTTTGGTCCTGAGCTATCTGCTGTTATATATGGAAGGTTCACTTCTGTTTGTTCTGATGAAGATAACTCAATTTTGGCCTTCTCTGCAGATTCTTTTAATCTCTGAAGGGCAAGTGGATCACTTTTAAGATCAAAACCAGATTCTTCTTTAAATTGCTCAACAAAATAATCGATAAGTCTTAAATCAAAATCTTCACCACCAAGGAAAGTATCTCCATTTGTAGATAAAACTTCAAATTGGTGCTCTCCATCAACATCTGAGATTTCAATTATTGATATATCAAAAGTTCCTCCGCCTAAGTCATATACTGCAACAGTAGAATCCCCTTTATGTTTATCTAATCCATAAGCAAGTGCGGCAGCAGTTGGTTCATTTATAATTCTTTTAACATCTAGGCCAGCAATTTTTCCTGCGTCTTTTGTAGCCTGTCTTTGAGAGTCATTGAAGTAAGCAGGTACTGTTATAACAGCTTCTTTAACCTCATGACCTAAATAGTCTTCTGCAGTTTTTTTCATTTTCTTTAAAATTTCAGCTGCAACCTGTGGAGGTGCTAATTTTTTATTTGACGCTTCTACCCAGGCATCTCCATTATCTGCTTTAATAATTTTGTAAGGCACCATGTCGGCATCTTTACTTACAACCTTGTCATCAAAAGTCCTCCCAATGAGCCTTTTGATAGCGTATAAGGTATTTTCAGGGTTTGTTACAGCCTGTCTTTTAGCTGGCATCCCAACCAATACCTCATCATTATCTGTATAAGCTATTACTGATGGAGTTGTTCTACCCCCTTCAGCGTTCTCTATTACTTTTTGTTGCTGGCCTTCTATAACAGCTACACAGCTATTAGTTGTTCCCAGATCTATTCCAATTATTTTTGACATAATATATTTCCTCTAATTTTTAATTACAGTCACTCTAGCTGGCCTTACGACCCTAGAATGAAGTTCCCAACCTCTTTGAAAGATATTTCCTATAGAGCCATCTTTTTTGGCTTCATCTTTCTCCATGGTCACAGCTTCGTGTTTTTCAGGATTAAATTCTTCATTAACAGGATAGATGGGTATCATTCCAAATTTATCAAGGGCAGACTCAAAAGACTTCAATGTTAGCTCAATACCTTCTCTATCTTCTTTAGTTGCATCTGCAGAGAGATTATTTAATGCATGTTCAAGATTATCAATTACTGGAAGTAACTCTACTAACAACTTTTCCACTCCATATTTATGAGCTTTCTCAATCTCAGATCGAGTTCTTTTTAAGGTATTGTCCAAATCAGCATTTGCTCTAAGAATTGATTTTTCAAGATCTTCGTTTTTATCTACTAACTCTTCATAAGTTAAAGAACCCATATCCTCCTGAGTATCATGATCTTCCTCTAACTCTTCGATAGGAGAATTTTTAATATCAGTTTCAGATTCTAATTTGTTATCTTTAGATTTTTTTTCTTTTGCCATGTTTAAATCCCGTTTGAAATATATATTGGGATTTAAATTTACAGTTCAAGAGCTGAACAGTATTTACGAATCTATTTTTTTTATGTGCAAAACTAGGTTGTGATCAACCATTTCATAGCCAACATCATTGGCAATTTTATTTAAGCGTTCCATTAAAATATCGTCCTGAAATTCAAGAACTTTACCAGTATCAACACAAACCATATGCTCATGATGTTCTTCAATAACCTCATAAACTGCATGGCTATCTTCAAAATGATGTTTTTTAACCATACCAGCAGCTTCAAACTGAGTAAGAACTCTGTAGACAGTTGCAAGACCAATATCTTCGTTCTTAAGAATTAATTCTCTATAAATATCTTCTGCACTAAAATGAGCCTCTTCTTGCAGAGCTGTTGATGCTAAAACTTCCATAATTTTAATTCTTGGCAAAGTAGCTTTTAAGCCAGCTTTTTTTAGTTCTTCATTTTGATTGTGCATTTTTGTAAACTTTAAATATTTTTAGTGTTATCTAATTAAGTCAAAAGACTTTCAAGATTTTACAAAGTATAATCCAAAACAATTATGAAACATATTACTTCTTCTGTATCAATTTTATGCTTATTGATTTTTGTAAGCTCCTGCTCATCATTCAGTCCCTATAAAGTACCTGTCCTTCAAGGAAATATTTTTGAAGAAAAAGATTTAGATAAGCTTGTTGAAGGACTCACTAAAGATCAGGTTCAATTTATTCTTGGAAGTGCACTAATTAAAGACCCTTTTCGCAAATCTAGATGGGACTACTATAACTCGGTTACTATTGGTGAAGAGGTGGTTACTGAAAGTAAACTAATCATTAATTTTAATGAGGAAGGTTTATTGGAAAGTTGGGTTGTAGAAAAGTTAGCAGAAGAAAACTAGATATTTTTTATCCTTCTTTCTTTTGGGTCTTGAAGCAAGGGCCTTAAGATTTCAACTCTTTCGCCCTCTTTTAGCCTATATTTGTGGGGTAAGGGTTTAAAACTTCCATCTAATAATTCACTATTAACTGCAATAACTAACTCATGATCAATGCTAGAAACTATTTTTCTTATTTCTTCAAAATCCATTAATTCAGATACGGTTATGCTTGATGAAACATCTAACTCAATAAAATATTTATTCTGTAAGCCTTGATAAGAAAAAAATATCTTCATAAAAGTCTTGAAATAAAAGAATCTAGTACTTTTGAAGAGAAACTATCAATCAGTGATTGTGGTGTAATTGCATTTAATAAAAAAGGTAATTGGAATGAAGCATGGAAATTAACATTGCAAGAAAAGTCATCTTTTTTTTCAACTATCCAAATACCTTTAAAATGATCAAAGGGTCCACTTATTTGATTAATAATTATTGAGTTTTCGGTAAGTGTATTTTCTGATTCAATAAAATAATCCTTACCTAATATCTGAAATTCAAGTCGACCTATTTCAATAGGATGTCTTCTTTCTATTAGGCGTGAGCCTGAACAACCAGGAATAAATTCTGCATATCTATCAAAATTAGATACTACTTCGAATGCTTCTTTATGATTAACGTTTATGACCTTTTCAAAACTTATTTCTTTATCCACTAAGCAATTAGAAAATCTGGCTTAAAAATATGTAGGCAACACATGTTGGTGCTATAAATTTTACAAAAAATCTCCATAATGAATAGATAACTGGGTTAATAGATCCAATCTCATCTTTAATTAAAGATTCCTTCATAAACCATCCAACAAATATTGCTATTAACATTCCTCCTAAAGGAAGAAGTATTTGATTTGCTAAAAAGTCCATTGAGTCTAGAAAGTTTCTTTCTGATATTAAATGGAAGTCCGACCATATATTAAAACTTAGTGCTGAACCAACTCCTAGTAACCATACGAAAAAAGAAATAATCTCTGCAGCACGTCTTCTAGATAAAACACCTTCTTCTGATAAATAAGCTACGCCAGGTTCTAAAAGAGATATTGAAGAACTAAGAGCAGCTATAGATAGAAGTATAAAAAATAAAGGCCCAATGAGTTGACCAAATTGCATTTGATTGAATGCAGAAAGCATAGAAACAAAAACAAGACCAGGACCACTTCCAGGCTCTAGATTGAATGCAAAAATAATTGGAAAAATAGCTAAACCAGCAAGAATTGCTATTAGTGTATCCAAGGAAGCTACTGTAAAGGATGTACTAGTTACATCTTGGTCTTTAGGCATATAAGCGCCATAAGCCATTATAGAGCCCATGCCTAAACTTAAACTAAAAAATGCCTGTCCCATAGCTTGCAATACAGTATCTGAAGTTACATTAGAAAAATCTGGAGCAAATAAAAATGTCATTGCTTTATTAAAGTCTCCGTTAATCATTGAATAAATGACCATAAATATCATTAAAAAACCAAGCATTGGCATTAATATCTTTACCATCCTTCCAATACCATCTTTTACACCAGCTGCAACAATTAAAGCAGTTAGGACCATAAAAATGGTGTGCCAAAAAAGTAAATTAATTGGTGAAGAAATTACATTACTGAATTCCTCCGATGCGCTAATGACACCTGATGAAGATGCGGCAATAACAACATAATTTAAACATATACCGGCAATCACACTATAAAAGGAGAGGATTAAAGCACCAGCAAATATTCCACTCCAGCCAACAAATTGCCAAGCAGAAGAATGGCCAGAATCAATAGCAACTTTTCTCATAGCGTTGATTGGACTATTGCCCGATCTTCTGCCAATGATTATTTCGCTTATCATTATTGGCAGCCCAATAACAACTATGCATCCCAGATAAATAAGAACGAATGCTCCACCACCATTAGTTCCTGCTTTGTAGGGAAAGCCCCATATATTTCCTAGGCCAACTGCCGAACCAGTTGCTGCAAGAATAAAAGTCCATTTACCAACCCACGCACCGTGAGATTTAAGTTGTTTTTGTATTTCCATAATTTAATTTAGGTTATAGGGTTTGAGTAAGGATTAATCCAATAGGCTGATGATATCAAAAAACTTATTGCTACGAGTAGAGAAAGCATTTTTCTAAATTTCTTATAATCTTCATCTCTTGTTTTAAAGTCTTGAGTAGACCTTTCAAAATAGTAAAAAGATTGGAAACTAACTACTGAAATCAATAATGCCAAAAGTACATAATTAAAATAAGTTAATAAAAGAATGGAGCATCCTACGAGACTATAAAAAATACCCATAGACAAGTTAAAAATTTGCTTATCCTGGTTATCTCTCCATCCCCAAGCCATACCTCCAAGAAAGGTAATAATAATCGAGCCATAAGCTAGTTGAAAGATAATTGCTGTTTGGGATATTGGACCGCCAAAAATCCATGGAATAATAGAAAAAAAAGCAAACGGGGTAAACCCGATATATCCATATGTTGATTTAATAGTATTAATATTCATTTTTTCTTTAATTTTTCTTGCACAAGATACATCTAAAGACATAATAAAGGTATGTCCAAAGATAAGCCCGCACTAATTGTAAAGAATAAAACAGCATCAAGGAACTATGTGCTTGGTGAAACCTTTCAAGCTGGACTCGTTTTAGAAGGATGGGAAGTGAAATCTCTGAGAAATGGAAAGATTGATGTAAAAAATAGTTATGTAACTTTTAAGAAAGATGAAGCATGGCTTTTTGGAATTAAAATAGATCCACCCCCTTCTTTAAAAGATTTTAATGTAGATCCTCTAAGGACAAGAAAGCTACTTTTAAAGAAAAAGGAAATTGCTGAACTTCAAAAACTTAAAAATGAAAAAGGTTTAACAATTATTATGACTTCGATGTATTGGAAAGAAAATCATATAAAGTGTGATATTGCTACTGGAAAAGGTAAAAAGGTAAGAGACCAAAGGCAAGATATCAAAAAAAGAGACTGGGAACGAGATCAAGGTAGAATTCTTAAAAATGCAAAAAACAATCACCATCCTACTAAAGATTTCAAGTAATACTGTATAATCTCCATCCCCATGGGGGCGAACAGGGTTCGACGTTTCTACTGGACTCCGAAGCGCATGCCAAGATTGTGGTAATTCTTGTAAAACATACTACAAAAAATTTAGTTGCAAATAACGACAACTACGCTTTAGCAGCTTAATGCTAACCGATGCCAGAATTGACTATGGTTTGAAGCATCGGCAAATATCATAGTCTAGCCAAGCTGTGTCGCTTGGACGCAGTTTGTTTAAAATTAATCAAGCTCGCTTTCATACCCTGCTCCTCGGGTCATGAAAGTTAAAAAGCCAATTGGGTGAGCTATGCATGTAGAAGTTAGGCTGAAGGATTAGCGGACGCGGGTTCAATTCCCGCCGCCTCCACCATTTTTAAATGTGCATAAATGCACTTCTCAAATATTTTTATGTATTAAAAAAATATGTACAAAATAAGTTAATGATGTTAATTTCAGGCATGTAATTAAATACTTAATTACGCATTTTTAAATTATTTGAATATCGGGGGATATCTTAATGAATAAACTACAAAACTCATTTAAATCTTTATGCTCAATAGCATTATTATTTTCAGCTTTTGCTGTCGTTGCTCAAGAAAGTACAGATTCTGTTGAAGAAGTTATTGTTACTGGATCTTATATTAAAGGCAGTGCAACAGACGGAGCTTCACCAGTAGAAATAATTGGTAGAGATACTATTGAAGACTTAGGCGCAACTACAGTTGCAGATATAACAAGAAATATCTCAGTGAATTCAGGTTCTGAAAATAATGCTGATTCATTTACGCAGGGTCTACTCAAGGTACATCTAATATAAACCTCAGAGGCTTGGGTCTCTCATCTACATTAGTTCTTAGTTGATGGTAGAAGAAATACTATTGCTGCTGGTACAGCTAATGATGGAAGTGTCTTTGTAGATACAAACAGCTATCCCAGTTATTGCTCTTAGAAAGAGTTGAGGTATTAAAAGAAGGTGCTGCAGCTGTTTACGGTTCTGATGCTGTTGCTGGTGTAGTTAACTATATTCTTAAGAAGAGACTTTACGGGTCTTGAGTTTAACTTATCTCAACAAAAAACAGATCTTGGTGATTCAACTGACGATAGAGTTGGTGTTATTTGGGGTAAAGAGTCAGGAGATACAAATATAGTAGTTGCATATAGTCAATTAGACAGATCTCCAATTGGTGGAGAGAATCTTACAGATTACTCACAATTAGCTATTAGTGGTTTTGGTAATAGTTTTGCAGTTTTACATGCACCATTTTTTGGTGGTATTAATGTGGACTATTGGCGCTGCATTAACAAATCCTACTACAGATGTTACATCAGGTCCCTATGCAGGTACATATAACTTAGGTCAGAATATTCCAGATGCTAATTGTGTAGCTAATGCTGGTATTTTAGTTCCTACTGCAAACATATACGGAGCTGTTCCTGGACTAGGTGGGTTTAATATGGCCAAAGATGTGGTTTCTATTATGGTGACAGATTTAATCTCGTTAATGATGAAGATCACAAAAGTATGTATGCATCAGTAAAAACAACTCTTGCTAGTGGAATTAATTTTGAATTAGATGTTATGCAAACTGATATATCAGTTAACGATAATCCTCAGTCTCCTTCTTACCCTGCTTTATCTTATTTAGGTAAACCGGTAATGCCAGGAAAAGCTGGAAGTCCTTTTACAGCTCCAGTATTGTGGATTGGTAGAGCACTTGGCTCAGCATTTCCATCTCCACTTGCACCAAGAGATTATGCAAACAGCAGAATCTCATTAGGTTTAAATGGAACATTTAGTGGCCGAATGGGAGGACCAACTGGTTTCGAATGGGATCTTCATTACACAGTCAGTGAACAAGATTCTTATTATTTTCAACCAGATACAAGTACATCAAGATTTGATGCTGCTGTAAATGGAGCTGGTGGAGCAACTGGAACAGAGTCATGGAACCTATTTGATCCTTCAGCTAACTCAGCTGCATTAATTGCTTATATATCATCAGGAGAGGAAAGAAACACAGTTGCTGACTTATCAGTATTAGACTTTGTTATAACTGGAACAACAAAAAATGATGTTGATATTGCAGCAGGTTTTCAAAGAAAAGGTGAAGGTTTTAAAATTACAAGAAATGATGCTTCAAAAGCTGTTTTTGGTGCAGACGGAAGCATCACTCAACAATCTGATTTAATATTTTTAGGTGGTGGTTTAGAAAATAATGATACTAGAAGCTCTAGAGCTGTTTTGTTGAAGCTGCAAAAGATATGAACGAAAAGCTCCAATTAAAAGCTGCTTTAAGATATGAAGATCTAACATCCGATCAAACTTGGAATCCAAAAGTTTCAATGAGATATGCTATGTCAGATGAACTTATTTTAAGAGGTTCTTACAGTACTTCTTTCAGAGAAGCTTCTCTAGTTCAGTTACATTCTGATCTTGTAGCATTAGAAGGCTTACAAGACTTTAATGTTGACGGTACAAGACGTGGTTCTACAGCTTTTGTAAGAGTAGCTGTTGCTAGTAATGCAACTTTAGTTCCTGAAAAATCAGATAAATGAACTTTGGAGCTATTTGGACTCCTAATGAACAAACATCAATTACTGTAGATTATTGGGATATTGCTTATAAAAATATCGTTACTAAAGAAAGTGCTCAAGGCAAGATTATTGCAAATCCAGCTGATCCAGCTATTATAAGAATTAATGGAACTTTGGTTGGGGTAACAACAAGTTACATTCAATGCTGCTAATGTTGATGCTAGTGGAGTAGATATTGAAGCTACTTATTCATTTGATACTGAATTAGGACAAGCAAGTATTGGAATAAATACTGCTCATATGTTGAATTATGAAATACCAAATGGTGCTGGCGGCATGAAAGATGTTGTTGGATTATTTAATCATGATAACTTTGCAAGATCTTTGCCTGAAACTAAGTCTGTTATTACAGCAAAACTTAATAATGGTGATCATACCTTTGCTGCTTTCATTAGAATGGTTTCAGAATATGAAACTACTAGAGCACTTACTGCCTGCTGCAACAGCTGCAGGCTTTACTTCAGATATAGATAGTTTTACAACTGTAGATGTTAAGTATAGTTATGATTTAGATATGGGTGGAAACGACATTAAGATATCTGCTGGAATAAACAATGTAGCTGATGAAATGGCTCCGCTTGTTTATGACGCAGCTAACTTTAGTTATGATCCTAAGCATCATGATCCAAGAGGAAGAATGGTTTATCTAGGTATAAAAGTATCTAAGTAGATTTCATTTACAAGAATTCTAAAGGCAGCTTATTAGCTGCCTTTTTTTATGCTTATTAATGTAGACAACAGCTCAATAGGTCATTAAACTACGCCCACTTAAAATTTAAAATAATATGGCTAACTCAAAACAATCACTTAAAAGAGCTAAACAGAACGCTGAAACATATAAGCTAAGGCATGCTCAAAGATCAATGGTAAGAACTGCAATCAAAGCTGTTCGTGCAAGTATTGATGAAAATGATTCTGTTAAAGCAAAAGAATTGCTAACTAAAGCTGAAAAAGTCCTTGACTCATCAGCATCAAAGAAAGTAATTCATAAGAATGCAGCTGCTAGAACGAAAAGTAGGCTTTCTAAAGCCGTAAAAGCCCTAGGTTAAGTCTAATTTACTTTGTGATATAACTTCTTCAAGGGATTGAAGAAGCTTTTGTGTGCCCTCTCCTGTTGCAGCAGAAATAAAGAAAATATCATCTTCAGGTATTTTAAGTTCCTTTTGTATAGTTTCTGAGTGTTGATTTCGAGTATCTTCATCAATCAAATCAATTTTATTACATACAACCCAAGAAACTTTTTGCGTTAAATCCTCTTTATAAGCACTCAACTCATTTTTAAGTAACTCAATTTGTCTAATAGGATTTATATCATCCGAAGAGTATAAATCTACAAAGATTAGTAAAAGTCCTGTCCTAGATATATGTTGCAAGAACTTTATTCCCAAGCCAGCACCTTCCGATGCACCTTCAATTAATCCAGGAATATCTGCAATTACATAAGCTAGAATCAGAACCTTCAATAGTTCCTAAATGAGGTCTTAAAGTTGTAAAAGGGTAACTTCCTATTTTTGGTTTGGCTGAAGAAACTTTATTAAGAAAAGTTGATTTTCCAGCATTTGGGAATCCTACCAAGCCAACATCTGCTAAAGATTTTAATTCAAGCCTTATAAACCTAATATCGCCTTCAAAGCCCAAGGTAAATTTACGAGGAGACTGGTTAGTGCTTGATTTAAATCTTGCATTTCCCTGACCACCATCTCCACCTTTTGCTAAAAGATAAGATGCACTGTCGTCACAACAGTCTAATAATTCGTCACCAGATATGTCATCGTAAATTACGGTTCCTTTGGGTATATCTATTATTAAATCTTCGGCGGCAGATCCTGTCTTGTTTTTACCTGATCCTGGTCGACCATTTTTTGCAAGAAAAACTCTTTTATTTTGAAAATCAATTAATGTATTTTTGTTTTGATTTACCCTAAATATAATGTCCCCACCTTTTCCACCATCACCTCCATCAGGACCACCAAAGGGTATATATTTTTCTCTTCGAAAACTGGAAGCTCCGGCACCACCATTCCCGGCCCTAACTTCGAGAAAGGCCTCGTCAATAAAGTTCATGATTTAAGAAACGTTATTGGGTAATAACGTTCGCAGTTTTTCTACTTTTAGGACCTTTATAAGTAAATTGAACAACTCCAGCTGCTTTAGCAAACAACGTGTCGTCTTTTCCAATACCTACATTAATTCCCGGATGAGTATTAGTTCCTCTTTGACGTATAAGAATCTCGCCGGCTTTAACGATTTGTCCACCGTATCTTTTTACTCCAAGCCTTTTGGCGTTGGAATCTCTACCGTTCTTACTGGAACCACCTGCTTTCTTATGTGCCATTATTTACTCTCTAATTTAATATCTTTAATTTCAACTTGTGAATGCCTAGCTCTATGACCTGTTTTAGTCATGCTGTGCTTTCTTCTTCTAAAACGAAGAATGGAAATTTTATCAGATTTAACCACATCAACAACTTCTGCTGTTACTTTAACATTAGATAAATATGGCTGACCAATTTCGACATTTTTGTCGTCAACATACAGCAATACATTATCAAAAGTTATTTTTGTTCCAGGCTCATCCTTTAATAAATCTACAGGCAAAGTCATGCCTTTTTCAATTTTATGTTGTTTTCCACCTGATTCTATTACTGCGTACATATTTATATCCCTAAAGGTGGCAAAATATACGCTTTAATGAAGAATTTATCAATACTTATGTATAATTTTGCTTTAATTATTATCTAATCATGCTTAAAAATAATTTAATAGAAAAAGATCTCTCCAAAGTTAACAGCCTTATAAGAAATAATATTATTGAAGAGGAAACTATTTCCAATCTATACGAATATATTTTTAAAACTAATGGCAAACAATTAAGAGCGCAACTATGTCTAATATCTTCTTCTATAGATAAGAGGATTGGTAAAAGAAGATTAAAGTTAGCAGCCGTAATTGAGTTACTTCATACAGCAACTTTAGTTCATGACGATGTTGTAGATGATTCTCCTGTGCGAAGAGGAATAAAATCTGTCAATAATATTTGGTCAAATGCTCATGGTGTTTTAATTGGTGATTACATTTATAGCAAAGCTTTTATGCTTATGGTTGAACTAGGTAATTCAGAAATTTTAAATGAATTGTCTAAAGCAACTAATGACATTTCTAAAGGCGAGTTAATACAGCTTGATGCTATTAATAATAAAGAAATAACTCTTAAGAAGTTAGAGGCTATAAGTTACTTCAAAACTGGGAGGCTGTTTGAGGCATCAGCAAGATGTGGAGCTATTCTTTCAAAGGGCGATAGTAAATATATAAAAAATGTAAGTAGCTGCTCAAAAAATCTTGGAATTGTTTTTCAAATAAAAGATGATTTATTAGATTACTCGCAAGATGAGTCAACCCTTGGAAAACCAATTTTGCAGGATTTGCGAGAAGGAAAAGTAACTTACCCTTTCTTTTTTGCATATAAAAATGCAAATCGAAATGAAAAAAAAGAACTTGAATTATTATTAGGTAAAAAAAAGCTAAATCAGAAAAAGGTCTTTCAGCTTATAAGTCGCTTAAAAGGGATAGAGGAAACACAAAAATTGGCACTTAAATATATTGATATAGCAACAAGTTCAGCTATGAATATAGATAATAAAAATATAAGAAAAGAGATGTTAAACTTATTGAATGCATCACTCTATAGAACAAAATGAGCTTCAAACCCCAAAATAAATATACCAAGCAAGAGCTTGTAGGATTGTGGGAATGGAAACCTTTTCACAAATGAAGGTGATGGGAGACTTCCATCAGATCAAATGCTAATGTTTGATGAAATTTCGAATATTGATAATTTTAGTGGTGAATTTTCTAAAGGGAGTATCACAGCGTTTCTCAATATAAATCCAGATTTGTGGTTTTTTCAGTGTCACTTTAAAAAAGATCCGGTCATGCCAGGTTGTCTTGGTCTTGATGCAATGTGGCAACTTCTTGGTTTTTATCTTTTATGGTCTGGACTTCCAGGTATTGGTAGAGCTTTAGGTGCAGAAAATATTAAATTTTCAGGACAAGTTCTTCCTTCTGCAAAATTGGTCAGGTATGAGCTTGATATCAAAAGAATAATTAACAGAGGTGCAGTTCTAGGACTCGCTAATGGAAGAATGTACGTTGATGATAAAGAGATTTATAATGCAGAAAAATTAAAAGTAGGCTTATTTAAAGATCCGAGTAATTTCTAATGAAAAATGTAGTCGTAACAGGTGTTGGAATTAAGTCTTGTATAGGCAATACCTATGACGAAGTTCTCCATAGCCTTCAAAATGGCAAATCAGGTATAAGTGCTAATCAATCTTATACTGATATGGGTTTTAGAAGCCAGGTATCAGGCTCCATTAATCTAGATTACTCAGATTTGATTGATAGAAAATTATTAAGATTTATGGGTGAAGCTTCTGCGTATTCTTATCTTGCAGCAAGAGATGCTATTAAAATGTCTGGTCTTGAAGAAGAATATCTAAATTCACCAAGAGTTGGGATAGTTGCAGGCTCTGGAGGATCTTCAACAAGAGTTATGCTGTCTACTTCAGATATTACTAGAGAAAAAGGACCTAAAAGGATTGGGCCCTATGCAGTCACCAAATCAATGGCAAGTTCTATCTCTGCAATTTTAGGAACTGCTTTTAAATTAAAAGGGATCAACTATTCTATTTCTTCAGCATGTGCCACAAGCGCACACTGCATTGGTCATGGAGCAGACTTAATAAGATCTGGGCAGCAAGATATTATTATTGCTGGCGGAGGAGAAGATGAGCATTGGAGCTCTTCGAATCTATTTGATGCAATGGGAGCACTTTCTTCAAAATTCAATGAAACTCCAACAAAAGCTTCTCGACCATATGACAAAAATAGAGATGGATTTGTTATAGCTGGCGGGTCAGGAATTTTAATTTTAGAAGAGGAAGAACATGCTAAAAAAAGAAATGCAAATATCCTAGCAAAGCTTTCTGGATATTTTGCTAATTCTGATGGATACGATATGGTAGCTCCATCTGGTGAAGGTGCTCTGAGATGTATGCAAGGTGCTTTAGATAACTTTGGGTCCTCTATAGATTATATAAATACTCATGGAACGAGTACGCCTGTAGGTGATATTGCAGAACTTAATGCAATTAGAGAGTTGTTTGCAGATGAATGTCCAATTATTAGTTCTACAAAATCAATGACAGGGCATTCGCTCGGTGCAACCGGAGCTCAAGAAGCAATATATTCTATAATGATGATGAATGAAGGCTTTATAGCACCCAATATTAATTCAGAAGAGTTATGTGATGAAGCTAAAGGTATTCATATTAATACTGAAACGATATCAAAAAATGTAACTTCTGTGATGAGCAACTCTTTTGGGTTTGGCGGAACTAATGCCAGCTTGATACTAAGTAAGAATTAGTAAAGTTTAAATAAAGCTTCTTTGGTATAGGGGATAACATCTTGCAATCTTCCTTCCTTCATTTTTATTACCCATTCAGGATCTGATATAAGAGCTCTGCCAACAGCAACCATATCGTATTTACTATTATTAATATCCTCAATTGCTCTATTTATATTTGTAGGTGATGCCGGTGCACTCATATCAATAAATTCAGAATCAAGACCTACACTGCCAACACTAATTGTTGGAAGCCCTAAAAGCTTTTTTGTCCAGTAAGCCAGATTTTCTTCTGAACCACTAAATTCACTTTCCCAAAACCTTCTCATGCTTGAATGAAGATAATCAAGTCCAGCTTTTGTAGGAGGAGCAAGCATATTTTTTAGCTCTTCTGGAGATGAAGCTAATTTTGCCTCGAAGTCTTGCTGTTTCCATTGTGAGAATCTAAGTCCAACAATGAATTTATTACTTACTTCTGATCTTATTGCTTTAACAATTTCAGTAGCTAATTGAGATCTTCCTTCTGTTGAACCTCCATACATATCTTGTCTTTCATTAGTGCCGTTCCAAAAAAAATTATCGATCAAGTATCCATGAGCTCCATGAATCTCAACTCCATCAAAACCAATCTCTTCACAAAACTTAGCATCAGAGGCAAATGCCTCAATAGTCTCATTAATATCCTCTAGAGACATTGCATGTGCAACTCTTTTGCCAGGCCTAACAAGTCCTGAAGCAGTATGCCCTGGAACCTCTGGCTCTGGTGCCATACCCAGCTTTCTAAACCCCCCACAATGCCATAATTGAGCTACAACTGAACCATCTTGTTTTTTAATTGCTCCCACTACCTTCTTCCAAGCATCTCTTGCATCTTTAGTATCTAATCTAGGCACATCAGGATAAGCGCTTGATGCTTTATGACTAACTTCTATGCCTTCTGTAATAATGAGGCCAACCTCACCTTTAGCTCTTCTTTCATAGTAATCAATGACTTCTTTAGGAGGAACTCCTCCAGGAGACATATTTCTTGTCATGGGTGCCATAACAATTCTATTTCTTAAGATAGTATCTTTTAATTTATATGAATCGAATAACATTTTTGAAACTACTCCGGATCTTTAAATTTACTTTTATTCCAAGGAAAGATTGATGGCATATCACTAGATATCTTGTTCGGATATTTGGCATCCCTTTTTTCTAAAAAAGACATTACGCCCTCAACAGCATCACCAGATGATCCCCTTGATTCAATAACTTTGCTATCTATTTCATGAGCCTCTTCGGGAGAAGATTCAGATGACAAACTCCACATCATCTGCCTAGTTAATGCTATTGAAACTGGAGAAGTTTGTTTTATAAATTTATTTGCTACCTCAATGGCTTTATCATTTAACTCGTCAGGTTGAACTAAATATGAAATAAGTCCTGCATCATGTGCATCCGAGGCATCAAATAACTCGCCAGAGTAGCACCATTCTAAAGCTTTTGAAATGCCAACAATTTTTGGGAGGAACCAACTTGAACATGCATCTGGGGCAATACCTCTTTTAGAAAATGGAAAGCAAAACTTACTCAATGAAGAACCAATTCTTATATCAGCAGCCAATTGCATAGTGGCTCCAATTCCTACTGACGCTCCATTACATGCAACTATAATTGGCTTTAGACACCTATACATTCTTAATGTAAGAATTCCTCCAGAGTCTCTACTAAAATCTGCATCATAATTATTTGAATTATCAAATTCTGTATTAAATGTTTTTTCTCCAGCGGAAAGATCTGCCCCTGCACAGAATGCTCTTCCAGAACCAGATAAAATTACTGCTCTAATGGAATCACTTTTATCGATATGATCGAGGGCATCAACCATTTCATAAAGCATGGTTTGCGTAAATGCATTGAGTTTTTCTGGTCTATTTAAAGTAATAAAAGCTATAGAATTTTCTTCTTTAAATAATATAGTTTTATACTTCAAACCGCGGCACTAAAGAGTCAAAATGGAATATCATCATCCGTTAGTCCTGGTCCTGAATCATCTTGAGGAAAAGGAGATTCTGATTCATTGGACTGCATAGGAGCATTATTAGAATTACTCGCTCTTGAACCCAGCATAGTTAATTCATTTCCAACTATTTCAGTGGTCCATCTATCAGCACCTGATTTGTCTTGCCATTTTCTAGTTTGCAATTTTCCTTCGATATAAACACTCGAACCTTTGTCTAGATATTTCTCAACAATCTCAGCTAGTTTTCCAAAAT
The DNA here is from genome assembly GCA_964276235.1 of uncultured SAR86 cluster bacterium. GTDB lineage: Bacteria > Pseudomonadota > Gammaproteobacteria > Magnimaribacterales > D2472 > SCGC-AAA076-P13. The sequence continues at coordinate 497,397 of CAXYEK010000001.1, read as the reverse complement.
AGACAACTTTATGCCATTCTGTTTTATCTCTCATCTCGCCACTTTCTTTGTCTTTCCATGATTCTGTTGTTGCAATTGAAATATTTGCTACTGCTGATTGTGTTGCTGTATATCTCATTTCAGGTTTTTGACCTAAATTACCAACTAAAATCACTTTATTTACGCCTCTGCTCATAATTACCTCTTATAATATTCATAGAAGTTTAACCTAAATTAATTTTTTCATCACGGATATTTTTTATTTCTTATGGATAGTATTTTCATCAAAGGGGCTCGTACACATAATCTTAAAAATATTAGTCTTGAGATACCTAGAAATAAAATTATTGTTATCACAGGGTTATCTGGTTCAGGCAAGTCATCACTTGCTTTTGATACCTTATATGCAGAGGGCCAAAGGAGATATGTAGAGTCTTTATCTACTTATGCTAGACAGTTTTTATCTATGATGGAGAAGCCTGACGTAGATTCAATTGAAGGACTTTCACCTGCAATATCAATAGAGCAGAAATCCACTTCTCATAATCCAAGATCAACTGTTGGAACAGTGACTGAAATATATGATTATTTAAGACTTCTTTATGCAAGAATAGGCTCCCCTATCTGTCCAGATCACCATGAAGAATTAAAGGCTAAAACAGTTACAGAGATTTGTGATGAGATATTAAAGATAAAAGAAAATACAAAGATAATGATTCTTTCGCCGCTAGTTAGAGGAAAAAAGGGAGAACATATTGCAGTTTATGAAGACTTAAGAAAAAGTGGTTATGTAAGAGTTAAAGTTAATGGGGTTGTCTACCCAATTGAAGAATTTCCAGAACTTGAAAAGAATAAAAAGCATGATATTTCAGCTGTAATAGATAGATTGGTTATTAAGGATAATGATGAGGATAGATCTAGATTAGCAGAGTCAATTGAAACCTCTTTGATTCTATCAAACGGGCTGGTAGAAATAGAAAATCTAGACAAAAAATCATCTGAACTATTCTCATCTAATTTCTCATGTTCTCAATGTGGATATGCCATCGCAGAATTAGAACCAAGAATGTTTTCATTTAATAATCCTTTTGGAGCATGTACAAGGTGTGATGGTCTTGGCGTTATTCAATACTTTAATGAAAATAGGCTAATTCAAGATGATGAAGTTTCAATTTCAAATGGCGCCATAAAAGGCTGGACAAGAAGAAATAGATTCTATTTTTATCAATTAAAATGCCTTAGTGCGCATTATGATTTTTCTCTAACTACTAAATGGAAAGATTACCCTCAAGAAATCAAAGACATTATTTTAAGGGGTTCTAATGAAAAAATTGATTTTTCACATAGGTTTAGGAGCGGGAGTAGGATAGTTAGAAAACATAAATTTGAAGGCATTCTTCCAAGTACAGAAAGGCGCTTTAAAGAGACGGATTCAGACTTCATAAGAGATGAGCTTGCCAAGCTTATGTCAAAGAGCTCTTGTGATGAATGTATGGGGTCAAGATTGAATAAGCAATCAAGAAATGTTTTTATAAATAAAACTCCAATTCACTCTATTACAGGAATGCGAATTAATGATGCATTAGATTTTGTTAAGGGTATGAAATTAACAGGGGCAAAAGAAAAGATTGCTGAAAAAATATTAAAAGAAATTAAAGAAAGGCTTACTTTTCTAGAGGATGTTGGTTTAAATTATTTAACTCTTGAAAGAAGTGCTGAGACATTGTCAGGTGGAGAAGCTCAAAGAATAAGATTAGCAAGCCAAATAGGCTCTGGTTTAGTTGGCGTAACTTATGTCTTAGATGAGCCATCAATAGGACTTCACCAAAGAGATAATGAGAAACTAATAAAGACTCTTAATAATTTAAAGAATTTAGGAAATACCGTTATAGTGGTTGAGCATGATGAAGAGGCTATTAGATGTGCCGATCACATAATTGATATTGGTCCAGGCGCCGGAAAACACGGCGGAGAAATATGTGCTGAAGGAGATATTGAAGCAATACTAAACAATAAGAATTCAATAACAGCAAAATATTTGTCTGGGGAAAAGTCTATACAAATTCCATCAAAAAGAATTCCTCCAAAAGAAGAAATGATAAAAATCATCAATTCTTCAGAGAATAATTTACAAAATATAACAGCAGAAATACCAGTAGGAATTTTTACTTGTATTACTGGAGTCTCCGGTTCTGGAAAATCTTCATTAATTAATCAAACCCTCCTCCCACTTAGTTCTTTTATGCTCAATAAATCAAAATTAACAAGAGAAGTTAAATGCGAAAGAATTGATGGTTTAGAGCATTTAGATAAAGTTATTAGCATAGACCAATCTCCTATTGGAAGAACTCCAAGATCTAACCCAGCTACATACACTGGATTATTTTCATATATTAGAGATATGCTTTCACAAACAATCGAGGCAAAATCAAGAGGTTATAAGCCTGGCAGGTTTAGCTTTAATGTAAAAGGTGGAAGGTGTGAAGCATGCCAGGGTGATGGGATGACTAAAGTCGAAATGCATTTTCTTGCTGATGTTTATGTAATGTGTGATGTTTGTAATGGTCACAGATACAATGAGCAAACATTAGAAGTTAGATATAAAGACAAAAACATAAGTGACATCTTAAATATGACTGTTGAAGAAGCTTTAGATTTCTTTGATGCTATTCCACCAATAAAAAAGAAATTAGTCACATTGAATGATGTTGGACTTGGTTATATAACATTAGGTCAATCAGCTATAACTCTTTCTGGAGGGGAGGCTCAAAGAATAAAATTATCAAAGGAACTTTCAAAGAGAAGTACTGGAAAAACTTTGTTTGTTTTAGATGAGCCAACAACAGGACTCCATTTTGCTGATATTGAGCTACTTTTAAAAGTTTTAGATCGTTTGAAAAAACAAGGGAATACCATTGTTGTTATAGAGCATAATCTTGATGTAATAAAGACAGCTGACTGGGTAATAGATTTAGGTCCTGAAGGCGGAAGTGGTGGAGGAAATATAGTGGCAAAAGGAACACCCGAAGATGTTGCTAAGATTAAAGAATCTTTTACAGGCCAATTCTTAAAGAAAATACTTTAATTTTATGCTGCTGTAGTGTCTTTAAGCTCCGGAGCTTCTATAGAATCTTCTTGATTAATATTTCTATCAACTAATTCCATATATGCCATATCAGCTTTATCACCAGGTCTAAATCCTGCCTTAATAATTCTTGTATACCCACCCTTTCTATCTTTAGCATTCACAGAAACTTCAGAAAATAATTTTCCAACAGCTGCATCAGACCTTAGTCTTCTAAAAGCAAGCCTTCTATTTGCAACAGTATCTTCTTTGCCTAATGTTATTAATGGCTCAACAAACTTTCTTAGCTCTTTTGCTTTAGGAAGAGTTGTCTTTATAAGATCTTGCTCAATTAAAGCGATTGCTAAATTTTTTAATAGAGCTTTTCTGTGAGATGAAGTTCTATTAAGTTTTCTTCCTGCTTTTCTATGTCTCATTTTTTATCCTACTGGTGGCCAATTTTCTACATTCATGCCTAAAGATAGCTCTTTTGATGCAAGAACATCTTTTATCTCATTAAGAGATTTCTTACCTAGATTTGGTGTTTTTAATAAGTCAAATTCTGATCTATGAATAAGATCTCCTATAAGGAAAATACTTTCTGCTTTTAAACAATTAGTAGACCTTACTGTAAGTTCAAGCTCTTCAATAGATCTTAGTAAGAACGGATCAAAATCATTTTGATCTTTCTTAGCTTCTTGTTCTGCTATTGCATCTAGGTCTACAAAGGACGTTAATTGTTGTTGAAGAATTGTTGCTGAGTGCTCTATAGCCATTTTTGGATCAAGAGTTCCATCAGTTTCTAATTCAATAACTAATTTATCAAGGTCTGTTCTTTTTTCAAACCTAGCATTATCAACTGTATAAGAAACTCTTCTTACAGGGCTATAGGAAGCATCTACTTTTAAAGCTCCAACCACTCTATTTTCATCATCTCTTAAATCAGCTGGTTCATATCCTCTTCCAGTTTGAACTGTAAGTATCATCTTAAGGTTAACTTTATCAACTATTGTTGCAACGTGAAAATCTTGATTAACAAGCTCAACAGTACCTGGAACATCAAATGAAGATGCAAGGACATCGCAAGGACCTGTTACATCCAATGATATCTCAGCACTATTGCCTTCAATTATATTTACAGGCATATCCTTAATGTTTAAAAGAATATCTATTACATCTTCTCTAACGCCTTCGATTGTGCTGTATTCATGAGATATACCATCTATAGCAACATCAGTCACTGCAGCTCCTGGCATTGATGATAAAAGAATTCTTCTAAGTGCATTACCTAAAGTATGACCAAAACCTCTTTCTAACGGCTCTAGCGTGATCTTTGATAGATTTGGTGTTACGTCTTCAACTTGTATTTCAGTTGGGACTAAAAGATCTATTACTGATATTTTCATAATTTTCTCCGTCTTTAATATTTTATTTTGAGTAAAGCTCAATAATAAGGTTTTCGTTAATTTCAGTACTTAAGTCAGTTCTATCTGGAACTGATTTAAATACTCCCTTTAGATTTACTTCGTCAACTTCCAACCAATCACAGTCTTCTCTTGTCGCAGCTATTTTTAAAGCAGCTGCTATTCTGAGATGACCTTTTTTGTTATCTCTAACTTGAATTTCATCACCTGGTTGAACTTGATATGAAGGTATATTCATAACTTTCCCATTTACTTTGAAAGCCTTATGAGAAACCATCTGTCTTGCTTCAGCCCTAGTACAACCAAAGCCCATTCTGTAAACAACGTTATCCATTCTCTTTTCTAATAGAGAAAGTAAATTTTCACCTGTGTTGCCTTTAGTAGAAGCTGCTTTTTTATAATAATTTCTAAATTGCTTTTCAAGAACGCCATACATACGTCTAACTTTCTGTTTTTCTCTCAACTGAAGCCCATAATCTGAAAGCCTACCTCTTCTTGCACCTGCTGCAACTCCTGGAGGCGAATCCATATTACATTTTGATTCTATTGCTCTTACACCACTTTTTAGATAAAGGTCAGTGCCCTCTCTTCTAGAAAGTCTTAATGTAGGTCCTGTATATCTTGCCATTTAATACTCCGTTAAACTCTTCTTTTTTTCGATGGACGGCAACCGTTATGCGGAAGCGGTGTTACATCTGTAATACTTCTAATTTTTAAACCACAGTTATTAAGAGATCTTATTGCTGATTCTCTTCCTCCACCAGGTCCCTTAACTTTTACATCTAAATTTATCATTCCAAATTCTTTAGCAGCATTACCTGCTTTGTCAGCAGCTATTTGAGCTGCAAATGGAGTACTTTTTCTAGATCCTTTAAAACCAGATCCTCCAGAAGTAGCCCAACATACTGTATTACCCTGTTTGTCAGTAATAGTAACAATAGTATTATTAAATGATGAATGGATATGAGCCACTCCATCAGTAACAATTTTTTTTCCTTTTTTTCCTTTAACTGCCATTTTATGATCCTCTCATCGGCTTTTTAGCGCCTTTTCTAGTTCTAGCATTATTTTTAGTATTTTGACCTCTTGTCGGTAATTTTCTTCTATGCCTAATACCCCTATAACTTCCAAGATCCATTAATCTTTTAATGTTTGTACTTATATTTCTTCTTAGATCACCCTCTACAACTACTTTACCAATTGCAGTTCTTAAACTTTCAATCTCATCTTCTGATAAGTCTGATATCTTTCTTGTGTAATCAATCTTCAACTCTTCACAAATAACCTGTGCTGTTTTTCTTCCTATACCAAAAATGTGAGTTAATGAAATCTCAACATGTTTGTTTTCTGGAATATTTACTCCTGCGATCCTAGCCATATCTTAACCTTGCCTTTGTTTATGTTTTTGGTCTGTTTTACAGATTACAAAAAGAACGCCGTTACGCCTTACAATTTTGCAATTTCTGCATATTTTCTTTACTGATGCTTTAACTTTCATATTACCTTTTATAATTTTTTAAATTTGCTTTTTTCATTAGTGATTCATATTGGGTGGACATCATGTGTGACTGAACCTGCGCCATAAAATCCATAAGCACAACTACGATAATCAATACAGAAGTTCCTCCAACAGAGATAGTTGGTGATACTCCAGCAAAATTAATAAGAGCAAGAGGAAGTAAACAAATTAATGTTAGGTATATTGCTCCGAATACTGTTAAACGTGCCAGAACAGCGTCTATGTAATTTGCTGTTTGCTCGCCCGGTCTTATTCCTGCAATATATGCTCCAGATCGTTTTAAATTATCTGAAACTTCTCGTGTATTAAAGGTTAGTGCTAACCATATAAAACAAAAACTAATAATTAAACCAGCGAATACAAGAATATATAAAGGCTGTCCTGGATTTAAGGCAAGTGAAAAACTTTGCAAAAAGCCGAGAGACTCACTTTGACCAAACCAAGTTGATAAAGATGCTGGAAAGAGAAGAAAAGTACTAGCAAAGATAGCAGGAATAACTCCAGCCATATTTACTTTGAAAGGAAGATGACTTGTTTGAGCCTGCATTAACTTTCTACCTTGCTGTCTTTGCGCATAATTGACAGTAATCCTACGTTGACCTCTTTCGATGAAAACAACAACTGCTATAACTGCCATCGATAGAAGACCAATAGCTATTAGAAGAAGAACACTTAAGTCTCCTTGTCTAGATTGTTCCAATGCCTGTCCAATTGCACCTGGAATACCAGTAAGAATACTTGTTGCTATAATTATAGAAATTCCGTTTCCAATACCTCTTTCAGAAACTTGTTCACCAAGCCACATTAAGAACATAGTTCCTGCTACAACAGAAAATACAGCCGATACAAAAAAGGATGGGCCTGGCGTATAAGCTAATCCGCTAGCGGATAAGGTAACTGCAAGTGCTGATGCCTGAATAAATGCAAGAAATGCTGTACCGTATCTTGTGTATTGAGTAATTGTATTTCTACCAGCTTGACCATCTTTCTTTAATTCTTGTAAATAAGGAATAGAGTTAGAAAAAAGCTGCATGATAATTGCTGATGATATATATGGAACAACATTGAGAGCAAAGATACTCATTCTTTCTAAAGCTCCACCAGAGAAAAGGTTAAACATTTCTATGATAGTTCCCTGATTTTGATCAAAAAGAGCAGCTAATCTATCAGGATCTATTCCAGGTATAGGTATATGAGTTCCTATTCTATATACAAGAATAGCAACAAATACGAAGCGAAGCCTTGTCCAAAGGTCGCTCATTCCTTTACCCTGATCACTCATTTATTATTCCGACACCCTGTCTGCTTTTTTAACGCCTTTTGGCCTAACAACTGGGGCTATTATTTCTGCTACAGTCCCGCCTGCTTTTTCTATAGATTCTTTAGCGCCTTTGGTTACTTTTATACCCTCTACATTTACTTTTGATTCAAGATCAAAAGTTCCAAAAATCTTAACTTTTTTAACAGACTTTGAAATTATCTTATGTTCTTTTAATGTCTCTAAAGTTACTGTTTCTAATCCATTAATGTTTTTAACATTGACTTCTTTTAGATGATTGTTTGTTCTTGATGAGAAACCAAATTTTGGTAACCTCATTTGAAGAGGCATTTGACCACCCTCAAATCCAGCTCTTACATTTCCACCTGTTCGTGATTTCTGACCTTTATGTCCTCTACCAGCTGTCTTACCAGTTCCAGAACCCATGCCTCTTCCAACTCTCTTCCTATTTTGAGAAGTTCCTTTGTTAGAAAGGCTATTTAAAGCCATATTATTTGTTTCGTTTTCGCTCATTTTAGTTTTCCTGAATCTCAATCATGTCAGATATCTTGTTGACTAGGCCTCTATTGCTAGGAGTATCTACAACTGTAACTACTTGATTAAGTTTTTTAAAACCTAATCCTTTAATGCAAAGCTTATGACTTTTCATTCTTCCAATTCCACTTTTGATTAACTTGATAGTCATTGTTTTGTCTTTACTCATGATACTTGCTCAACTTTTTTTCCTCTTCTAACTGCAACAGTTTCTGGTGATTCCATTGTGCTTAATGCATTAATGGTTGCTCTTACAACATTTACGGGATTTGTTGATCCATAACATTTAGCTAAAACATTCTGTACACCAGCTAATTCAAGGACTGCTCTCATCGCACCACCTGCAATAATACCTGTACCTTCTGATGCAGGCTGCATATAAACATTAGCCGCACCATGCTTTGCTTTAACTGGATACCATAAAGTATTATTGTTGAGTTCAACATCAACCATACTTCTTCTAGCATTTTCCATAGCTTTTTGAATAGCTATTGGCACTTCTTTTGCTTTTCCTCTGCCAAATCCAACTTTGCCATTCCCGTCTCCAACAACAGTTAGAGCTGTAAAACCAAAAATTCTTCCGCCTTTTACAACCTTAGCTACTCTATTAACTTGAACTAGCTTTTCTTCTAGAGCATCAGATTGTTGATTATTTGCTGTATTATTTTCTTTCATAATTTAATTAAAACTCCAGGCCAGCTTGTCTAGCTGAATCAGCTAATGCTTTGATACGGCCATGATATTTATATCCAGATCTATCAAAGACCACTTTTGTAATTCCATTTTCTAAAGCTCTTTCTGCAACTCTCTTACCAACACCTTCAGCTCCTTGAACATTGTTAGATTTAGTATCTATATCTTTTTCAACTGTTGAAGCGGATGCTATGACTTTAGTTCCTAAGCTATCAAATACTTGCGCATAGAAATGCTTTGAAGATCTGAAAACCGTAAGTCTTGGTGACTCTTGATCTTTAATATTCATTCTTGTCTTCTTTGCTCTTCTGAGTCTTGACATGTTCTTAATACTCATTGTTATGCTCCAGCTGCTTTTTTAGCTTCTTTTCTTCTAACATTTTCATCAGAATACCTAACACCCTTACCTTTATATGGCTCTGGTGGTCTAAATGCCCTAATTTCCGCAGCAGCTTGTCCAAGAATCTGTTTATTATGACTCTTTAGTACTACTTCTGTTTGTGATGGTGTCTCAACTTGTACTTCTTCTGGAAGTTGATACTTAACTGGATGAGAAAAACCAAGCGTTAATTCAAGCAATTTACCTGATGCTTTAGCTCTATAACCCACACCTTTTAATTCTAGTTTCTTTTCAAAACCTTCTGAAACTCCAATTATCATATTATTAACTAAAGCTCTTGTTGTTCCTGCTAAGGCTACTGATTGCTGATTATTTTCTTCATATTGAACAGTTATGACATTGTCATTTACTTCAAGTGCTATAGTTTTAGGTAATTCAAACTTCAATTCTCCTATTTTACCTTTTACTTCTATAGCGCTATCAGTAACATTTACTGTTACACCATCAATAATTGTTATAGGGTTTTTTGCTACTCTAGACATATTAAAATACCTCGCACAAAATTTCACCGCCAACATTCTTGGCTTTTGCTTGCTTATCTGTCATCAATCCTAGATTAGTAGAAATAATAAAAGCGCCTAAACCATTTTTTACTGATTTCAAATCTGTTGATGCTGAGTACTCTCTCAAACTAGGCTTACTTATTCGTTTAATAGTTTTAATTGCTGGAGCTGAATTATGATACTTCAGAGTTATCTTTATAAAAGGCTTTCCTTCTTGTTCTGTCTTTTCACAACTTTTTATATAACCTTCTGAAACCAAAACGTTAACTAATTCATGTTTTAGTTTTGAATAAGGCGCAACTACGTCTACTTTACCGCGCATTAAGCCGTTACGTATTCTTGTTAAACAATCTGCTATAGGATCTTGAAAACTCATAATATTATATTACCAACTTGATTTAACTAAACCTGGGATATCGCCTCTCATAGCTGCTTCTCTTAGCTTAATCCTGCTAAGTCCAAACTTTCTATATACAGCATGAGGCCTCCCAGTTACCTGACATCTTCTTACAACTCTCGATGGACTAGCATTTCTTGGAAGTTTTTGAAACTTGATTGAAGCTTCATATTTTTCTTCACTTGAAGCACTTTCGTCACTCATAATAGCTTTTAGGTTTGCTCTTTTTTCAGCATACTTAGCTACCATTTTTATTCTTTTAACTTCTCTAGCTATCATTGATTTCTTTGCCATTTCTATTACCTATTTTTTGAAGGGAAATTGTAAAACTTCTAATAAAGCCTTAGCATCTTCTTTGTTTGTTGCAGAAGTATTGATACATATATCCATGCCCCTGATAGTATCCACATTATCAAATTTTATTTCTGGAAAGATAATCTGTTCTTTTATTCCAAAATTATAATTTCCTTGTCCATCAAAAGACTTTGGACTTAGTCCTCTAAAATCTCTTTCTCTTGGAATTGCTACGTCAATTAGCCTTTCCATAAATTCATACATTTTGTTGCCTCTTAGAGTTACTTTGCAACCTATTGGCCATCCTTCTCTAATTTTAAAACTTGCAACAGATTTTCTTGCCTTAGTAACTACTGGTTTTTGCCCAGCAATAGCTGTCATATTTTGAACTGCAGATTCAAGATGTTTTTTATCAGTAGCAGCTTCTCCAACACCCATATTAATAACTACTTTAGTAAGTTTAGGAACCGCCATAACATTTTTCATGCCTAACTTTTCTTGAAGGATAGCTTTTAGCTCTGTGTTATATTTCTCTCTTAAATTTGACATTTACTTAATCTCTTTATTATCTGATTTAAATAATCTTATTTTTTTTCCATCTTTGTCTGTCGAATAAGAAATCTTATCTTTGGATTTCTTTGATGGATTCCATATAGCTAGGTTAGATAAATCTATCGCAGCCTCTTGCTCTACCACTCCGCCTGTAATTCCCATTTCAGGATTTGGTTTAGTATGTTTTTTAACCATATTGATTCCTGTTACAAAACCTTTATCCTTAGTTTTAAGAATTTTTCTTAAAGTTCCTTTTTTTCCAGAATCTTTGCCAGCAGTAACAATAACTTCATCACCTGATCTTAATTTTGTTGGACTAATACTAGTTTTCATTTTTATATAACCTCAGGAGCTAAAGAAAGAATTTTCATATGCTTTCCTTCACGAAGTTCTCTGGTAACTGGTCCAAAAACCCTAGTACCAATTGGCGCTTTTTGAGCATTAATTAAAACAGCTGCATTTTCATCAAACTTAATTAAAGAGCCGTCTCTTCTTCTGACACCTTTTCTTGTTCTTACTATTAAAGCATCAACAACTTGTCCTTTTTTGACCTTACCAGTTGGGATTGCTTCTCTTATAGCTACTTTTATAATATCGCCAATGTTGGCATATCTTCTTTTTGATCCACCAAGAACTTTGATACACATAACACTTCTAGCGCCACTGTTATCTGCTATTTTTAATAGTGATTGCATTTGAATCATTATTCTTTCTCCTCAGTGATATCTTCTTCTATCACTGTTTTAATTACTGGAGCAACTTGTTCAACTAAAACCCATGTTTTACTTTTAGATATTGGTCTGCATTCCTTTACAGAGACTAAGTCACCAATTGCAGCAGAGTTATTTTCATCGTGAGCATGAACTTTAGTAGCTCTTTTCATGACTTTGCCGTAAACAGGATGCTTTACTTTTCTTTCTATCTTTACAGTAATTGTTTTGTCAGCTTTGTCGCTAATTACAACTCCAGAAAGAATTCTTGGATTAGTTGAGTTCATTATTTGCTATCCTTTAATTTTAATTCATTCATTAATGTTTTAATTTTTGCTATTTTTTTTCTAGCAAGTGTTAACTGATTAGTTTCATTTAACTGTCCAGTCTTATGTTTAATTCTTAAAGTAAATTGAGCTTGTCTAGTAGCAGTGAGTTCTGCATCTAGCTGCTCCATATTTTTCTTTCTAAGATCTATTAATTCCTTACTCATTTATACGTCCTTCCTAATAAAATGGGTTTTAATAGGTAATTTAGCTGCGGCCAATTTAAAAGCTTCTCTAGCAAGTTCTTCTTCAACACCGGCCATCTCAAACATTACTTTTCCTGGCTGGACAAGTGCAACCCAATATTCAACATTACCCTTACCTTTTCCCATACGAACTTCTAAAGGTTTTTTTGTAATAGGCTTGTCAGGGAATATCCTTATCCAAATATTTCCGCCTCTTTTAATATGTCTCGTCATTGCACGTCTAGCTGCCTCTATCTGACGGGCAGTTATGCGACCTCTATCAGAAGCAACAAGTCCAAATCTTCCGAAAGCAACTGTATTCCCATTCTGTGCAAGGCCTCTATTTCGACCTTTATGCATCTTTCTAAACTTTGTTTGTTTTGGCTGTAACATGATTCTTAACTAACTCCCAAATCTACTTTGTATGGATCTTCAGTTATTTCACCTTTGAATACCCATACTTTAATACCAATAATTCCATAAGTAGTCAAAGCTTCAGCAGTACCATAATCTATATCAGCACGAAGTGTATGCAATGGAACTCTTCCTTCTCTATACCATTCTGTTCTAGCAATCTCTGCACCGTTCAATCTTCCAGAAACTTCAACTCGAACACCTTTAGCACTTTGTCTTAGAGCGCTTTGAACTGTTCTCTTCATTGCTCTTCTGAACATTACCCTTCTTTCTAATTGTTGAGCAACACCTTCGGCTAAAATTTGTGCATCAGTATCAGGTTTTTTAACTTCTTTAATATTTATTTGAGCTGGTTTTTTTACTATTTTCTCAACAGCTTTTTTAAGGTTATCTATTTCCTCTCCTCGTTTTCCAATAATAATCCCAGGTCTGGACGTATATATTGAAACAACAAAGTTTTCAGCTGATCTTTCTAATTCAATTTTGCTAATTGATGAATTTTTAAGTTTAGTTTTGAAATATTCTCTTACTTTTAAATCTTGTATTAGATATGTAGAGAAGTCTTTGCCTTTAGCGTACCAATTAGCATTTTGCTTTTTTGAGATACCTAATCTAAAACCTGTTGGATTAACTTTTTGTCCCATTATTTATTCCCTTCCGATAAGATAATTTCAATATGGCATGTTGGTTTAATAATCCTGTCAGCTCTGCCTCTTGCTCTTGGCTTCATTCTCTTTAATCTCATACCTTGATTAACGATTATTGATTTAACTGATAATAAATCTATATCTGAATTATTATTATTTTCAGCATTTGCAATAGCAGACTCTAAGAGTTTTTTAATAATAGCTGAGCCTTTTTGTTTATTAAAAACTAGGAAATCCATAGCCTCTTGAACGGATTTTCCTCTAATAGCATTAGCAACTAAACCTGCTTTTTGAGGAGATAGTCTAGTGCCTTTTAAATAAGCTCTTGTTTCCATTATTTAGCCTTCCTATCGCCTGAATGCATTCTAAAAGTTCTTGTTATAGCAAATTCGCCCAATTTATGACCTACCATATCTTCATTGATATAGACTGGAACATGCTGTCTTCCATTATGAACAGCAATTGTTAGACCAACCATTGATGGATTAACCATAGATCTTCTTGACCATGTCTTAATTGGTCTCTTGTCATTTGAAGCTAATGCAGCTTCAACCTTTTTTTCAAGAGATAGGTCTATGAATGGTCCTTTTTTTAGTGATCTTGGCATAATTTACTTCCTGCTTCCTCGTCTTCTTATAATGAGGTCATCTGTTCTTTGATTTTTTCTTGTTTTATAACCCTTGGTTGGGACGCCCCATGGAGTTGATGGATGTCTTCCACCTGAAGTTCTTCCTTCACCACCACCATGTGGATGATCTACAGGATTCATAGCAACACCTCTAACAGTAGGTCTGACTCCTCTCCACCTTTTAGCACCTGCTTTACCAAGTGATCTAAGATTATTTTCTTGATTTGATACTGTTCCTAAAGTAGCACGACATTCCCAAAGAACTTTTCTAGTTTCTCCAGACTGAAGTCTTAATGTTGCATATATACCTTCTTTAGCTACAAGTCTTGCAGATGTTCCAGCACTTCTTGCAAGCTGAGCACCTTTTAAAGGTTTTAGTTCTACACAATGAATGTTTGTTCCTAAAGGTATGTCCTTAAGCTTCATTGAGTTACCAACTTTTATTTCGCATTTTTCTGAAGAAATTATTTCATCACCAACGTTTAATTTTGCTGGCGCAATGATGTATCTTCTTTCACCATCTTTATAAAGTAGTAATGCTATATGAGCAGATCTATTTGGGTCATACTCCAATCTTTCAACAACTGCAGGAATATCAAATTTATTCCTTTTAAAGTCAATGATTCTATAGTGTTGCTTGTGGCCACCACCTTGATGTCTTACTGTAATTCTTCCGTTATTATTTCTTCCACCATTTTTGGATTTTGATTGGATGAGAGCTTTGTGCGGCTTTCCTTTGTGCAGGTCTGACTTAATGGCTATAACACCACGTCTACCTGGACTAGTTGGTTTTGCTTTAATAATAGCCATGATTAATTAATTCCCTCGAATTGAATGTCTGAATCTTTACTTAAAGTAACAAAAGCTTTTTTATAGTCAGATTTTTTATGTAATCCATTTCTATTTCTTTTTCTTTTACCCTTCATGATTGAAGTAGTTACTTTAGTAACTTCTACTTTGAAAAGTTCTTCAACGGCTTTTTTGATTTCTCTTTTATTTGCTGAAAGATCAACTTTAAATACCACTTGTTTCAATGATTCACCTATCCTTGCTGACTTTTCAGTAACGATTGGAGATTTAATTAAGGTGAATAGTTTTTCGTTATGCATCAATCCATTCCTCAATTTTCTTAAAAGCTTCTGCAGTAACTGCTACTTTATTAGCTTTTAAAAGTGAAACTGGGTTTATTTCTCTAACAGTTATTACATCAACATTTGGAATATTCCGAGTTGATAGATAAAAGTTAACATCCAGCTCGTCGGTAATGATTAATACTTTACTTAATGAGAATTGTTTTAAGAAGGTACTAATTTCTTTTGTTTTTGGTTTTTCAAGTACAGGATTTTCAATTGCAACTAGTCTATTTTGTCTCAGTAACTCTGAGAATATAGATCTTATTGCAGCTTTATACATCTTCTTATTAATCTTTTTGCTGTAATCTCTTGGTGTTGCAGCAAAAGTGACACCACCACCTCTCCATAAAGGACTTCTTATAGTTCCTGCTCTTGCTCTTCCAGTACCTTTCTGAGCATATGGCTTCTTACCGCCACCTCTAACTTCTGATCTTGTTTTTTGCTTTGAAGTTCCCTGTCTTGATTTAGCCATGTAACTTACAACAGCTTGATGCACAAGTGACTCATTGAAGTCTTTACTAAATGCATTATCAGAAATATTAATATCTTGCGTTTTTGTTGATGATAGTAGTTCTATTTTCATGATTTTTTAAGTGCTGGTTTTATTTTTAAATCAGATCCATTAAATCCTGGAACTGCACCGCGAATATATATGACGTTGTTTTCGACATCTAATTCAACAATCTTTAGACTCTGGACTGTTTTCTGTTCATTGCCCATATGACCTGACATTTTTTTACCTTTCCATACTCTTCCTGGAGTCTGGCACTGTCCAATTGATCCATGAGCTCTGTGTGATAGAGAATTACCATGTGTGGCATCTTGCATAGCAAAATTATGTCTCTTAATAACACCTGCGTAACCCTTACCTTTAGATGTTCCTGTTACGTCAACATATTGGCCAACTTCAAAGATATCAGCCGTTAAATGTTTTCCAATTTTGAATTCTTCAGATATCTCATCGTCCGCTCTAAACTCTGCTAAGATTCCAGGCTCAAGATTAATCTTTTTGTAAAACTCACTTTTAGATTTATTAACATTATTGGATTTAGTTACTTTTGAAACTACAAATGCATTGTATCCATCTCTTTGTGATGTTTTGATATCTGCTAAAAAATTACCACAAACAGATACTGCAGTAACTGGGACTGACTCTCCGTCTTCTAGGAAAAGACGAGACATTCCTGATTTTTTTCCTATTAAGCCTATGCTCAATTTATTCTCCTTTTTACGGGGCTAATAACCCTCTATGGCCGCATTCGCGTTAAATAATGAACTAACCCAGGCTTATCTGAACGTCTACCCCTGAAGATAGATCTAATTTCATTAAAGCATCAACTGTTTTATCAGTTGGTTGGACTATATCCATAAGTCTTTTATATGTAACAATCTCATATTGGTCTCTAGCATCTTTATCTTTATGCGGTGATTTCAATATAGTTGTTCTCTCTTTTTTAACAGGTAATGGTATTGGTCCATTGATAATTGCACCTGTTTTTTTTACAGTTTCTACAATTAATTTAGCTGAAGCATCTATCAGTCTGTAATCAAAAGCCTTAAGCCTAATTCTGATTGATTGATTCTCCATTTTTTACCTTTTTTTCCCTATCTTATTAAAAATTTAACAATTTGCTTATCGCAAAATGTGGCGTATTCTAAGCCCCTAGTAGTCATACTGTCAACTCAATTGAGCAGTTTTATAGACTATAAAATTATGACCCTTTTAAACCTTCAGCTATATTTTTTGGAACTTCACCATACTTGGTAAATTCCATTGTAAATGTAGCTCTTCCTTGAGTTGCAGATCTTAAATCTGTTGCATAACCAAACATTTCGGCCAACGGAACTTCTGATGAGACTTCTTTACCAGAAGTAATGTCATCCATACCTAATATAATTCCTCTTCTTCTATTTAAGTCACCAACTACATCACCCATATGTTCTTCTGGAGTGACAACAACTACCTTCATTACAGGTTCTAGCAAAGCTGGTTTTGCTTTATTAGCACCTTCTTTAAGCGCCATTGAACCAGCAATCTTAAATGCCATTTCATTTGAATCAACATCATGGAAAGAACCATCGTATAAAGTTGCTCTTAAGGCTAGTAAAGGATATCCAGCAATAACACCATTTTGCATTTGCTCTTGGATTCCTTTATTAACAGCTGGGATATATTCCTTAGGAATAACACCACCAACAATCTTATCAACGAATTCATACTCGTCGTCTAGTCCTAAAGGTTCTAGTTTTAACCAAACATGACCATACTGACCTTTACCACCACTCTGTCTTACAAATTTACCTTCAACATCTACTGTTTCTTTAATAGTTTCTCTATACGCTACTTGTGGCTTTCCGATGTTTGCTTCAACTGAAAATTCTCTTCTCATTCTATCTACGAGAACATCTAAATGAAGCTCACCCATACCCGAAATAATTGTTTGGCCTGATTCCTCATCACTTGTTACTCTAAATGAAGGATCTTCTTGAGCTAATTTACCTAATGCGAGTGACATTTTTTCTTGGTCAGGTTTTGATTTTGGTTCAACAGCAACAGAAATGACAGGCTCTGGAAAATCCATTCTTTCTAAAACAATCGGTTTACTAGCATCAGATAGAGTATCACCAGTTGTAATATCTTTTAAGCCAATACATGCTGCAATATCACCAGCTCTTACTTCTTTGATCTCTTCTCTATTATTTGAGTGCATCTGCACCATTCTTCCAACTCTTTCTTTTTTAGATTTTGTAGAATTTATAACAGCATCGCCTACTGCAAGAACACCAGAATAGACTCTTATAAATGTAAGAGTTCCAACAAAAGGGTCTGTTGCTATTTTAAAAGCTAAAGCAGCAAAAGGTTCTTCATCAGAGGATTTTCTTGAATCTGCTTCTTCGTCTTCTTGACTATTATTAGGTATGACTCCAGTTATAGCTTTAACCTCATCAGGTGCTGGCAAAAATTCAACAACAGCATCAAGCATTGCTTGAACGCCTTTATTTTTAAATGCTGATCCACACAAGCCAACAATAAGATCATTGGCTAGTGATCTGATTCTTAAGCCCTCTTTTATTTGTTCAACTGAAAGTTCGCCTGATTCAAGATATGTATCCATAAGTTCTTCGTTAGCTTCTGCGGCAGCTTCTACCATTTCTTCTCTTAACTTATTGCATTTTTCCATTAATTCTTCTGGAATATCTTTCGAGTCAAAAGTAAGACCTTGATCTTCTTCATTCCAGTAGATTGCTCGCATCTTTATTAAATCAACAACACCTTTAAAATCTTCTTCGGCACCGATGTTATATTGGATTGGAACAATATTCGCTTGAAGCCTATCTTTTATTTGGTCAACAACTCTTTCGAAGTTAGCTCCCGCTCTGTCCATCTTATTAACAAAAACTACCCTGGGTACTTCATACCTATTGGCTTGTCTCCATACTGTTTCTGATTGAGGTTCAACGCCAGATGTTGCACAAAATACAACAACAGCACCATCAAGAACTCTTAATGATCTTTCGACCTCAATAGTAAAGTCAACGTGACCAGGTGTATCAATAATATTTATTCTGTGTTGAGGAAACTGTTGCTCCATTCCACTCCAGAAACAAGTAGTTGCTGCAGAAGTAATAGTAATTCCTCTTTCTTGCTCTTGTTCCATCCAATCCATGGTAGCTGCGCCATCATGAACTTCACCAATTTTGTGAGATAAGCCAGTATAAAAAAGAACTCTTTCTGTTGTGGTAGTTTTACCAGCATCAACGTGAGCACATATACCTACATTACGATACTTATTTAATACAATTTCTCTTGCCATAATTTGTTACTAGTGTTTTTTAAAATCTAAAGTGTGAAAAGGCCTTATTAGCCTCAGCCATTTTATGAACGTCTTCTCTTTTTCTAACAGCTGAACCTTTCTTTTGAGATGCATCCATAAGTTCTCCAGCCAATCGAAGATTCATTGATTTTTCACTCCTCTTTCGAGCAGCTTCAACAATCCATCTCATTGCAAGAGCTTGTCTTCTAGCAGGTCTAATTTCTATTGGGACTTGATAATTTGCTCCACCAACTCTTCTAGATTTAACCTCAACTACAGGACTAACTTCATCTAAAGCTTTCATAAAAATCTCTAGGGGCTCTTCTTTTGAAGTTTTTGTTATTTGATCAAAGGCACCATATACAATTTTTTCAGCAACAGACTTCTTTCCATCTTTCATGAGATTATTCATAAATTTAGCTAGAATTACATCCTTGTATTTAGGATCTGGTAATACTTTTCTTTTCTCGGGACTTCTTCTTCTTGGCATAATTATTTACCTTTTTTGGCTCCATATTTGGATCTTCTTTGTTTACGATTGGCTACACCAGAAGTATCTAGAGTTCCTCTAATTGTGTGATACCTAACACCAGGAAGATCTTTAACTCTTCCGCCTCTTATTAATACTAATGAATGTTCCTGAAGATTATGACCTTCACCACCAATATAAGATGTGACTTCAAAACCACTAGTAAGCCTTACTCTGCATACTTTTCTTAATGCTGAATTAGGTTTTTTTGGTGTTGTAGTATAAACACGGGTACACACACCTCTCCTTTGAGGACATGCATTGAGTGCTGGTACGTCAGTCTTTCTAATTTTAGGTTTTCTAGACTTCTTTAATAATTGATTTACTGTTGCCATAATATATATTTTGTTTAGGCCGCGATTTTATAGAGCATATCTATCACGGTCAATGTTATTCCTCATTTTCTTGAAGTTCTTGTCTTAGAGCTGCTTCTATATCGTCCGCAGATAATGTTTGTTCCTCAAGATCATATTGTTTTTTATTCTTCAATCTGTCATGGAACTCCATTCCTGTTCCAGCAGGAATAAGCCTTCCAACAACAACATTCTCTTTAAGCCCTCTTAAATGATCTTTTTTGCCTGTCACTGCAGCTTCAGTAAGAACTCTAGTTGTTTCTTGGAATGATGCAGCAGATATAAATGAATCAGTGGCAAGAGATGCCTTAGTAATACCAAGCAATACTCTTTCAAATTCTGCTGGTGTTTTATCAGATGCTACCGCTTTTTCATTCTCTTCTTTCAATTCAGCATAGCTAACTTGATCTCCCTGAATGAATTTAGTGTCCCCACCATCAAGAATTAATGCTTTTCTTAGCATTTGTCTTAAGATAGTTTCGATGTGCTTATCATTAATTGATACACCTTGAAGTCTATAAACATCTTGTATTTCATTAACAATGAAGTTTGTTAAAGCAGGTATGCCTTTCAATCTTAATATGTCATGAGGACTGTATGGGCCATCAGAAATGATGTCACCTTTTGAAATTCTCTCACCCTCAAACACAGATAATGTTCTATGTTTTGGGATCAACATTTCAGTATTTTGAGCTTTCTTAGTAGCCCCTTCCGGAGTAATTACTAATCTTATTTTACCTTTAGTTTCTTTACCAAATGATATGATTCCTGTTTCCTCAGAGAGAACAGAAGCATCTTTAGGTTTTCTTGCTTCAAAAAGATCCGCAACTCTAGGTAAACCACCAGTAATATCTTTAGTCTTAGATGCTACTAAAGGCATCCTTGCAATAACCTCACCAGCTGTTATTTTTTGACCATTTGCTATATTAACTAGTCCGCCTGCAGGCAGAGGATATTCAGCAGGTGCTTTGAAATCTCCAATTAAAAGAGTTTTACCTTTAGAATCTTGAATTAAGACTTTAGGTGATAAATCTCTTCCAGCAGTTGGCCTGTCTGAAACTTCAATAATTTCAATACTTGAAAGTCCTGTTAATTCATCCATTTGTTCTCTAACAGTTACGCCATCTTCAATATCTACAAATTTAACTTTACCAGAAGCTTCAGCAATGATTGGTCTTGTATATGGGTCCCAAGACGCTATTTTTATACCAGCTTCTAGATCAGAAGTATTATTAACTTCTAAAGTTGCTCCATAAGGAACTTTATATTGTTCTGTAATTTTTCCACTAGGCTCTGTGATTGTTGCCATAGCATTTCTTGAAACTACAACTTCAAGTTTATCTTTGTTTGTAACAGTCTTCATTTCATCAGAGAAAGATACAACACCAGCATTCTTGTTGTATATTGCATTATCTTCTGATGTACTTGAAGCAGCGCCACCAATGTGGAAAGTACGCATAGTTAGCTGAGTTCCTGGTTCACCGATTGACTGAGCAGCTACAACACCTACGGCTTCTCCTCTATGGACCAAATGTCCTCTTGCTAAGTCTCTACCATAACACTTAGAACAGACTCCTATAGAGGCCTCGCATGTCATAGGCGATCTTACTTTTAAAGAAGCTAAGTTTAATGAATCAATAATATCAACTGCATCTTCATCAAGCATAGTATCTTTTGCAAAAAGTACATTTCCTTCAGCATCTAAAATTGGTTCTGCTATTACTCTTCCTAAAATTCTATCTGTAAGAGCCTGAATAATTTCGCCGCCATCAATAATAGATGTAACAGTAATCGATTCTTCCGTCCCACAATCTTCTATATTAATAACAGAATCCATTGAGACATCACAAAGTCTTCTTGTTAGATAACCAGAGTTTGCAGTTTTAAGAGCTGTATCAGCTAGGCCTTTTCTTGCTCCGTGAGTAGATATAAAGTACTGAAGAACTGATAGGCCTTCCCTAAAGTTAGCAGTAATTGGAGTCTCTATAATAGAGCCATCAGGTTTTGACATTAAGCCTCTCATTCCAGAAAGCTGTCTAATTTGAGCTGGAGAGCCCCTTGCACCTGAATCTGCATATATATATACAGAATTAAAAGAGGATTGCTCTACATCTTTTCCATCAGGAGATTTAGCTGTTTCCATACTAATTTTTTCCATCATGGCTTTAGCTACTTGCTCATTAGCTCTAGACCATATATCTATAACTTTATTGTATCTCTCTCCTCGAGTAACTAGACCTGATTCGAATTGCTTTTCAATTGCTTTGACTTCTTTTTCTGAATCATCGATTATTTTTGCTTTTTGCTCAGGTATAACAAAGTCATTAACACCAATAGAGGAACCAGATCTTGTTGAGAAATCAAAACCTAAATACATAAGTTGATCAGCAAAGATAACAGTTTTCTTTAAACCTGCTTTTCTGTATGAAATATCAACAAGTTTTGAAATTAATTTCTTATTTAAAACTTTGTTAATATTATCAAAACCAACTTCGCTTGGAGTTATTCTCCATATGAGAACTCTACCAACAGTAGTTTCATGAATTTCTCTTTGTCCGTCTTTGTCAGTTATTCTAACTTTTATAGAAGAATGAACATTTAAAGTTTCAGTTTCATATGCTCTCAATACTTCATCTGGGTCACTGAATACTCTTCCTGAACCAGTAGCGCTAGCATTATCACGAGTCATGTAATACAGACCTAATACTATATCCTGAGTTGGATTAATAATAGGTGCTCCATCTGCAGGAGATAAAATATTATTTGTAGACATCATTAATGCTCTAGCTTCTAATTGAGCTTCAAGTGTTAAGGGAACGTGAACAGCCATTTGGTCACCATCAAAATCTGCGTTAAAAGCAACACAAACTAATGGATGTAATTGAATGGCCTTTCCTTCAATAAGTTTTGGTTCGAATGCTTGAAGACCTAATCTATGAAGAGTTGGTGCTCTGTTGAGCATTACTGGATGTTCTCTAATTACATCTTCAAGAACTTCCCATACCTCAGGAGTTTCTCTTTCAACTAATTTCTTAGCAGCTTTAATAGTAGTAGCTAGCTCTCTTTCTTCTAATTTTCCATATACGAATGGTTTAAATAACTCGAGTGCCATTTTTTTTGGTAATCCACATTGATGTAATTTAAGTGTTGGGCCTGAAACAATTACTGATCTTCCAGAGTAATCAACTCTCTTACCTAGCAAGTTTTGTCTGAATCTTCCACCCTTACCTTTAATCATATCGGCTAGAGATTTTAGTGGTCTTTTATTTGTACCAGTAATAACTCTTCCTCTTCTTCCATTATCCAATAAGGCATCTACAGACTCTTGAAGCATTCTTTTTTCATTTCTAACAATGATTTCTGGAGCACTTAACTCGAGTAATCTTTTCAATCTATTATTTCTGTTTATAACTCTTCTATACAAATCATTTAAATCTGAGGTTGCGAATCTTCCACCCTCTAGAGGAACTAGAGGTCTTAAGTCCGGTGGTAGAACTGGCAGCACATTCATAACCATCCATTCAGGTCTGTTACCAGATTCATTAAAAGCTTCTAAAAGTTTTAGACGTTTTGAAAGTTTCTTAAGTTTAGTCTCTGAATTTGTCTGAGGAATCTCTTCTCTTATAATTCTAATTTCTTCATGGATATCTAACTCTTCAAGTAATATTTGAACAGATTCTGCTCCCATACCAGCAGAAAATTCGTCACCAAATTCTTCATATTTTTCTACCCACTCTTCTTCGGTAAGGATTTGGCCTTTTTCTAATTCTGTAAGACCTGGATCTGTAACAATATAACTTTCAAAATAAAGAACTCTTTCTATTTCTCTTAAAGTTGTATTTAATAATAGGCCTATTCTTGAAGGTAATGACTTAAGGAACCATATATGTGCAACTGGTGCTGCAAGATCAATATGACCCATTCTTTCCCTTCTCACCTTAGCTAAAGTAACTTCAACTCCACATTTCTCACAAACAACACCTCTGTGTTTCATTCTTTTATATTTTCCACAGATACATTCGTAATCTTTTATAGGTCCAAATATTTTTGAACAAAATAAACCATCTCTTTCTGGTTTAAAGGTTCTGTAGTTAATTGTTTCAGGTTTCTTTACTTCACCAAAAGACCAAGATTTGATTACTTGAGGAGAAGCTAGCCCTGCAGAAATGGTAGTAAAATCATCCTGCCCTGTTTTTAAAGAATTTAATAAGTCTCTCAATTTTATCTCCTAGTTTTCTGAATCTAATTCGAGGTTAATACCAAGTGATTTAATTTCTTTACTAAGAACATTAAATGACTCAGGAATATTCGCATCCATTTCATAACTTCCATCAACAATATTTTTATACATCTTCGTTCTTCCAGCAACGTCATCAGATTTAACTGTTAACATTTCTTGAAGGGTGTATGAAGCACCATAAGCTTCAAGAGCCCATACTTCCATTTCACCAAATCTTTGACCACCAAACTGAGCTTTACCACCTAATGGCTGCTGAGTAACCAAACTATATGAGCCAGTAGATCTAGCATGCATTTTATCGTCAACCAAGTGATTTAATTTGATGATGTACATGTAACCTACAGTTACTGGTCTATCAAATTTAGTACCTGTTCTTCCGTCATAAAGTGTAAATTGACCAGATTCAGGCAAATCAGCAAGCTTAAGAAGATCTTTTACTTCACTTTCTTTTGCACCATCAAATACTGGTGTAGCTATTGGAAGCCCATCTTTAAGATTATTAGCTAACTCAAGAATTTCACTATTATTGAACGAATCTATATCTTCTTTATTAGCGGCATTATGATTATAAAGCTTATCAAGATAGTCTTTAAGCTCAGCTGGTTTTGCATTTGCTTTTAACATTGAATCAATTTTTTGACCTATGCCTTTTGCTGCACAACCCATATGAGTCTCTAGTATTTGACCAACATTCATTCTAGAAGGTACGCCAAGAGGATTTAACA
Organism: uncultured SAR86 cluster bacterium; assembly: GCA_964276235.1. Taxonomy (GTDB): domain Bacteria; phylum Pseudomonadota; class Gammaproteobacteria; order Magnimaribacterales; family D2472; genus SCGC-AAA076-P13. The sequence goes on along the minus strand of CAXYEK010000001.1, from coordinate 473,054 downwards.
CCACATCGACAGGATTACCATATTCGTCATATGGCATATCCTCTACGGGCATAATTTCAGAAATAACACCTTTGTTTCCATGACGACCAGCCATTTTATCACCAGGCTGAATTCTTCTTTTTATAGCTAGATAAACTTTAACTATTTTGATAACTCCAGGAGCCAAATCATGACCTCTGATTATCTTAGCTTTTTTCTCTTCAAACCTTGTTTTGATATCTTTAGAGTATTCTTTATAACTTTTTTCAGTATCTTCAATAACATCATTGATATTGTCTGTATCTGTTCTTATAGAAAAAATATCATTAAGATCTAGGGATTCTAATTTCTCTTGAGTAAGAGTTTCACCTTTCTTAATTCCATTACCTTTAATAGCTTTTTTGCCCTTTAAAAGCTCACATAATCTCGTTTTAGTTGCTTGCTCTACAACAGATGCTTCGTCGTCTGAATCTTTTTTTGTTTCATCCAAATGATCTTGTTCAATAGCTTGAGTTCTTAAATCCTTCTCAACACCATCTCTTGTAAATACCTCGACACCAATTACGGTTCCTTTTGAGCTTGATCTTTGAGATGTATCTTTCACATCAGATGCTTTCTCTCCAAATATTGCTCTTAAAAGTTTTTCTTCTGGAGAAAGTTGTGTCTCACCTTTAGGTGTTATCTTGCCCACAAGAATATCACCTGGTGCAACTTCAGCACCAACGTATACTATTCCACACTCATCTAATTTATTTAGAGAGCCCTCTCCAACATTAGGAATATCAGCTGTTATCTCTTCTGATCCAAGCTTAGTATCTCTTGCAACACAAACAATTTCTTGAATGTGGATTGATGTAAATCGATCTTCTCTAGCTACTTTTTCTGAGATTAATATTGAATCCTCAAAGTTATATCCATTCCATGGCATAAATGCTATTCGAATATTTTGACCCAATGCTAATTCACCATTATCAATAGACGGACCATCAGCAAGAACATCTCCAGCTTTAACAACATCACCAACTCTGACGATAGGTCTCTGGTTTATGCATGTATTCTGATTTGATCTTGTGTATTTGATTAAGTTGTAAACATCAGCTGCTGACTTAGATTTTTTATCTGTAACTCTTACAACAATTCTTGATGCATCTACATTTTCAACAACACCTGAATTGTTAGCAACGATACAAACACCTGAATCTCTGGCTACAACTGATTCAAGACCAGTACCAACAAGTGGCTTTTCAGCTCTTAATACGGGAACAGCCTGACGTTGCATATTTGAACCCATAAGAGCTCTGTTAGCATCATCATGTTCCAAGAAAGGAATTAATGAAGCTGCAATAGATACAACTTGCTGAGGAGAAACATCCATCAAATCAACTCTTTCAGGAGACATTAATTCAAATTCACTAGCATGTCTTACCGCAACTAAATCATCAACAAATCTATTATTTTTATCTAAGGAAACATTGGCCTGAGCTATGACATGTTCTGCTTCATCAATAGCAGATAAATACATAATTTCATCAGTAACCTTTCCATCAACTACTTTTCTATATGGGGTTTCAATGAACCCATATTGATTAGTTCTAGAATAAGATGCAAAAGAATTTATAAGACCGATATTTGGTCCCTCTGGAGTTTCAATTGGGCAAACTCTTCCATAATGAGTAGGATGAACATCTCTAACTTCAAAACCTGCTCTTTCTCTAGTAAGACCACCAGGTCCTAATGCTGAGACTCTTCTTTTATGAGTAATTTCTGATAAAGGATTATTTTGATCCATGAATTGAGATAACTGACTTGAACCGAAAAATTCTTTAATTGCTGCTGTAACTGGTTTTGCATTTATAAGATCTTGCGGACCTAGCTCATCTGCTTCAGCCATACTAAGTCTTTCCCTAACAGCTCTCTCAACTCTAATCAAACCAACTCTGAATTGATTAGCTGTCATTTCACCAACTGACCTAACTCTTCTGTTACCTAAATGATCAATATCATCAACAATATCGTGGCCATCTCTAATATTGACGATGCCTTTCATGACTTCGATAATATCTTCTTTATCTAAAATGTTTGGACTATCTTTATCTGAATCTAGTTTTAAACGTCTATTGAACTTCATTCTTCCAACTTCAGAAAGATCATATCTTTCTTCATTAAAGAATAAGTTATTAAATAAAGTTTCCGCTGAATCTTTGGTTGGCGGCTCACCAGGTCTCATCATTCTATATATTTCAACAAGTGCCTCTAGTCTATTAGATGTAGGGTCAGCTCTTAAAGTATTTGAAATATAAGGTCCTTTATCAAGTTCATTGATAAATAAACAGGCAATTTCATTAATATTGTTTTCCTTTAATGATTCTAGAACAGTCATATCAATTTCAGTATTTGCTCCAAAAAGAACTTCACCCGTTTCTTTATTAAATATATCTTTTGATAAAACTTTGCCTATTAGGAACTCTTCAGCAAGAACAATCTCACTGACTTTTGCATTTGTTAATTCCTTAATATGTCTTGCAGTTATTCTTTTACCTGCCTCTACATATACTTTACTTTTAACTTTTATATCAACTGGTAAAGTTTCTCCTCTTAATCTTTCAGGAATTAAGGCAAGCTTAACGGTATCTTTTTCTAATGAGAAAAGATCTTCATCGTAAAATTCTGAAAGAATTTCTTCGGTTCCCATATCTAATGCTCTTAGCATAATAGTGGCTGGAATTTTTCTTCTTCTATCAATTCTGCTGAATAAAATATCTTTAGGATCAAATTCAAAATCTAACCATGAACCTCTGTAAGGAATTATTCTTGCGGAATATAAAACTTTTCCTGATGAATGAGTTTTGCCTTTGTCATGATCATAAAAAACACCGGGTGATCTATGAAGCTGAGCAACAACAACCCTTTCTGTTCCATTTACAACAAAAGAAGCATCTGAAGTCATTAATGGAACTTCTCCCATAAAAACTTCTCCTTCTTTTATGTCTTTAACTTCTTTAAAGTTTGTTTCTCTGTCGTATAAAACCAGCTTAACTTTTATTCTCAAAGGAGCGGAATAAGAAAGTCCTTGGACTAAACACTCTTGGACATCATAAGTATTTTTTCCAAGCTCGTAAGAAACATATTCAAGAGCAGCATTACCTGAAACACTTTTAATAGGAAATAAGGACTGGAATACTTCTTCGAGCCCTTGCTTCTTTCTTGCTTCAGGAGCCATATCAGCCTGTAAAAATTCAGAATAAGATTTTGTTTGCGTTTCAATAAGATTAGGAAGATCCATAACCTTTTTGAATGTACCAAAGTTTTTTCTTATTCTTTTCTTCTCTGTATAGCTGTATGACATAAATGCGCCCTTTTAGTTAATATTTATATGTTTAATAGTTCTACTTAAGTTCAGCTGTTGCGCCTGCTTCAGTTAACTGAGTAACCATTGCTTCTGCATCTTCTTTACTTGCACCTTCTTTAATAGTGCTAGGTGCTCCATCAACCATATCTTTTGCTTCTTTTAATCCAAGTCCAGTTATAGCTCTTACCGCTTTAATAACTTGTACTTTTTGATCACCTGCTGCATTTAATACAACATCAAAAGCTGTTTGTTCTTCAGCTGCTTCAGCATCTCCGCCACCTGCTGCAGCTGGTGCTGCTGCAACTGCTGCCGCTGCTGTCACACCAAACTTTTCTTCAATATCTGAAATAAGATCTACTAAATCCATTACTGACATTTCTTCTATAGCTTTTAAAATATCTTCTTTACTAGTTGCCATTCTAATTCTCCTTATAATTTAGGCTGATGCCTGTTTTTTGTCGTTAACTGCTAATAAAACTCTAGCCAATTTACTTGGTACTTCATTCAATAAAGTAGCAAACTTACTAACTGGAGCTTGCAACACATTTGCAATAAGGCCATAAGCCTCATCTTTAGATGGAAGGCTAGCAAGAATATCTATTTGGCCTCCATCAAGCAATTGCCCTTCAACTACTAAAGCTTTGATATCTAAGTTATCAAAGTTTTTAGCATAAGTTTTAAGCAATTTTGCTGCTGCACCTGGCTCTTCGAAAGAAAAAGCAAACAATGAAGGTCCAACCAATACTTCGTCTGAACAACCAAAATCAGTTCCTTCAAATGCTAGTTTAGCAAGTGAATTCTTGATTATTTGAATATGTATCCCAGACTGAGTAGCTTTTTGTCTTACCTCAGAAAGCTCAGAAACCTTAAGGCCTCTAGCATCTGAAATAACTAAAGATGATGCATTGGATGCAACTTCCTTAACCTCTCCAACTATTCTTTCTTTTTCACTTTTCGATAACGCCACAGCAATTCTCCTATTTAAGCCTTTCGGCCATTCGGCGACAAATTGCATAATTACAATTTGAACACCACCTACGTAGGAAATTAAGTCTTTCGACACCTACGGTCTTTGACGGCTGCGTAAACGCAACTATCTAGATTTATAATTTCTTATAAATCTAAAACTTATACCAATTCTGATGAATGTATTTTTATTCCTGGGCCCATTGTGCTACTTAGAGCAATATTCCCAATAAAAACACCTTTAGCAGACGCTGGTTTTAATTTCTTTAATTCTTCCAATAAAGCAGTTGCATTAGATTGTATTTTTGCAACATCGAATGAAACTTTTCCAATACTTCCATGAATAATCCCATTTTTATCAGTTCTAAATCTTACTTGTCCTGCCTTTACGTTATTTATTGCAGTTTCTATATCATCTGAAACAGTTCCAGTTTTTGGATTTGGCATCAAACCTTTTGGTCCAAGAACTTGTCCTAATTTGCCAACAACCTTCATGGCAGCATTTGTAGATATAACTACATCAACAGTAATTTCTTCTTTAGAAAATTTTTCAGCTAAATCATCCATACCTATATGCTCTGCACCCGCAGCTTTAGCTGCATCAGCATGATCGCCATCTGCAAAAACAGCCACAGTTACTTCTTTACCTAAACTATTTGGCAAAGTTACAGCGCCTCGAACATTTTGATCAGATTTATTAGGATCTACTCCAAGTCTGATAGCAATATCTACTGATTCTTCAAATTTCTCTGATTTTACAGACTGCATAATTTCTAATGCTTCAGCAATAGAATATGTCTTTTCCGGATCAACCTTTTCAAGGATAATTTTTTGTTTTTTTGTTACTTTACTCATAGATCTGTTTCAACTCCCATGCTTCTTGCTGTTCCAGCAATAATAAGAACTGCTGCATCTATATCATTAGAATTAAGATCTGGTTCTTTTAGCTTAGCAATATCTTCTAATTGCGCTCTTGTTAATTTTCCAACCTTTTCTCTGTTTGGTTCTCCACTTCCCTTCTCAATACCTAATGCCTTTCTTATAAGAACTGCTGCAGGAGGAGTTTTTACTACAAAAGAAAAAGATTTATCTTCATATACAGTTATCACAACTGGTAAAGGCATTCCTTTCTCAGCACTTTGTGTTTCAGCATTAAAAGCATTACAGAAATCCATAATATTTACGCCGACCTGACCCAGTGCTGGTCCAACAGGTGGGCTTGGATTAGCTCCGCCAGCTGGAATTTGTAATTTAAGAATATTTGCTACTTTTTTTGCCATTATGTTTTCTCGATTTGCATAAACTCTAGATCAACTGGTGTTGCTCTTCCTAATATTTGTACTGCAACTTTAACCATATTTCTTTCATAGTCGACGTTCTCAACCACTCCATTAAAATCATTAAATGGTCCATCACATACCCTAACAACCTCACCTGGTTCGTATATAGTTTTAGGAGCTGGAGCATCTTCTCCAACTTCAATTCTATTAATTATGTTATTTACATCATCTTCTGAAATAGGCAAAGGTCTATCCTTAGTTCCTCCAACGAAACCTGAAACTCTTGGAGTTGATTGAACTAATTGCCATGAATCATCTTCTAACAACATTTGTATCAATATATAACCTGGAAAAAATTTTCTCTCAGTAGTTTTTTTTGTACCACCTTTCAATTCAACAATTTGTTCTGTAGGTATTAGTATTTCACCAAACTTTTCTGATAAATGGTTAAGCTCAATCTTTTCTTCTAGAGCTAACTTAACTTTTTGCTCATAGCCAGAATAAGCTTGTATTACATACCAATCCATAGTGTTATCCCAGTACCAATTTTGTTAAAAAAGTTAATAAAGATTCTAGAGCCCAAAAAAATAAGCAAAGAACTACTATTGAAGTGAATACAACTAAGAAAGTTTGAGTGGTTTCCAATCTTGTTGGCCAAACAACTCTTCTGATCTCTGTTCTGGATTCTCTCATAAGTTTAATTGCACCAGAACCAAATTCTGTGATGGCAAGTATTCCTAAGCCAACAAGAAATAAAAATACAACACCAAGGACCCTATATAAAAAAGCCACCTCAATGAGATAACTATTACCTATAACAGCAGATGCAAATACTCCTAGAGCAATTATCCACTTTAGGTTATCTACAGTTTTCGAAGCTGATCCTTTAGCCATATATTTCCTATTTCGGCTGCAAGTTATACTTGGCAGGCCAGGAGGGTCTCGAACCCACAACCCCCGGTTTTGGAGACCGGTACTCTACCAATTGAGCTACTGGCCTAAAACACATTTTCATATTCTTCAGAGACAAATAAGCCGAGACACAATGGCCTCGGCTAATTAATCAATTATTACTCAATAATTTTTGATACTACACCAGCACCAACTGTTCTTCCGCCTTCTCTAATCGCAAACTTAAGACCTTCGTCCATAGCAATAGGAGCAATCAGTTCAATATTCATTTTAATATTGTCACCAGGCATAACCATTTCAACACCACTTGGTAGCTCACAAGCACCAGTAACGTCTGTTGTTCTGAAGTAGAACTGAGGTCTATAGTTGTTCATAAATGGAGTGTGTCTTCCACCCTCATCTTTACTAAGAACATAGATTTCAGCTTCAAATTTTGTATGAGGAGAAATAGCACCTGGTTTTGAAAGAACCTGTCCTCTTTCAACAGCCTCTCTTTCAACACCTCTTAATAGAACACCACAGTTTTCTCCTGCACGTCCTTCATCAAGTGATTTTCTGAACATTTCAACACCAGTACAAGTTGTTGATGTTGTATCTTTGATTCCAATAATTTCTAAAGGATCACCAGTATTAACAACACCTGTCTCGATTCTTCCTGTTACAACTGTTCCTCTTCCTGAGATAGTAAATACATCTTCTATAGGCATTAAGAACGGAAGATCAACCGGTCTGTCAGGTTCTGGTACATAAGAGTCTAGTGTTTCAATTAATTTTGTTACTGATGGGACACCAATTTCTGATGTATCACCTTCCAAAGCTTTAAGTGCACTACCAACTATAATTGGTGTGTCATCGCCAGGAAAATCATATTCATTTAAGAGTTCTCTAATTTCCATTTCAACAAGCTCTATCATTTCTGGATCATCGTTTTGATCTGCTTTATTCATGTATACAACAATGTAAGGAACTCCAACCTGTCTACATAATAATATGTGTTCTCTAGTTTGAGGCATTGGACCATCAGCAGCACTTACTACTAGGATAGCTCCGTCCATTTGAGCAGCACCAGTAATCATGTTTTTAACGTAATCGGCGTGACCTGGGCAATCAACGTGAGCATAGTGACGCGCAGTTGATACATACTCTACGTGAGAAGTAGCAATAGTAATTCCTCTTTCTCTTTCTTCTGGTGCGTTATCAATATTTGCAAAGTCAACAGCGTCTCCGCCAAAAACTTCTGCAGCTACTTTAGTTAATGCAGCTGTAAGTGTTGTTTTACCATGATCAACGTGACCAACTGTCCCTACGTTTACGTGGGGAAGCGTTCTTTCGAATTTTTCTCTTGCCATCTTTTTTGCCTCTCTGAAATATTTATTTTTACTAAAATGGAGCTCATAACCGGACTTGAACCGGTGACCTCTTACTTACCAAGCAAGTGCTCTACCACTGAGCTATATGAGCTCGGATATGTAGCATCCCATTTTAAGGTGGCGTATTATCCCTCTAAAAAGTTATAAACTCAACCTTTTTGTAACATAAATATTTGATTAATTTTTGGTTTATAACAGTGAACTATAAACATGGTGGAGAGGGTAGGATTCGAACCTACGTAGCCGAAGCGGCAGATTTACAGTCTGCTGGTATTAACCACTCACCCACCTCTCCATTTCAAGCATGCTATTTTTGTTCTAGAATGGATTTAAGTCAACTAATTTTTTCCATTGAACAAACTAAATAAAGATAAAATACTTCAAAAAATATCTAGTAAAAGAATAAATATAGATTTATTTGAAGAAATAGACTCTACGAATGAAGAGTGTAAAAGAATATCTATTTCAAAAGAGATGCATTTAGTAATTGCAGAAAATCAAACTCAAGGCAAAGGTCGTTTAGGTAAAGTTTGGTCTAGCCCTGCTAGTGGGAATATTTATATGTCGCTAGCTTTCAAGAAATCTTTTATTGATATTCCATTAAGTCTGGTAGCTGGAGTTATATGTCAAAAGGCTATTGAGCCTTTTCTTAAAGAAAATCGAATTGGTTTAAAGTGGCCTAATGATATTATTTTTTTACAAAAAAAGGTTGGAGGCATATTAGTAGAAAAAGAAATTATGGGAAAAGATGAAATTACTATCATAGGAATTGGGATAAATTTAAACCATCCTAAAAAAGAATCTTGGTGGAGTGACCTATCTCAACTTAATTTGAGTTTGGATAGAGATATGCTCATTAATTCTATTTTAGTTGAATTTATTAGATTTTATGATGATGGATTAAAAACATGGGTCGATGATTGGGAGAAGGCATGTATGCATATAAACTCTGAAATTAATATTAAACATCAGGATAAAATAATTGATTCTGGTAAATTTATTGGAATTAATATGAAAGGTGGATTGAAAATAATATCTAATTCAAGTGGACAACTAAAAGAATATGGCTATGGTGAAATATCTATTGAAGGAGTTTATTAAATGAATCACTACATATCTGGAAACCCAATAAACGGGGATTATCCTAAAAATTTTAAAAAGGTACTATTTGGATCTGGTTGTTTTTGGGGAGTTGAAAGAAAATTTTGGCAACTCGATGGTGTTTGGTTAACTTCGGTAGGTTATGCGGGTGGTGATACAGATAATCCAACCTATGAGGATGTCTGCTATAAAAATACCAACCATGCAGAAGTAGTAGAAGTTACTTATGATCCTGAAGTAATCTCGTTTAAGGATTTGTTAAAAGTTTTTTGGGAGTGCCATGATCCGACCCAAGGTATGAGACAAGGCAATGATGTTGGAACTCAATATAGATCAGTTATTTATTGTTATTCTGATGCAGACTTAGAAAGAAGCATTGAAAGCAAGGAAATTTATCAAGAGGCATTAAAACAAGAAGATTATGGCTTAATTACAACTGAGATAATTTTAAGTCCCAAATATTTTCTAGCTGAGGAATATCATCAACAGTACTTAGCAAAAAATCCAAATGGATATTGTGGCTTGGGTGGAACTGGGTGCAATTTTAATCTATAAAAAAAGGGATCATAAAGATCCCTTTTAAAAAATATAAATTTATATTAGTCCGGATTAAACATATTTAAATTAACTTGCATGTAAGATCTTTTGAAAGTGCTTACTTTTTTAGCCTTTGGAACATAAGCTGCAAATTCAGGAGATGCATGCATTCCATCTAAAAATGCTAATGCTGCTTGCTGATCTGCAACAGCAATCCAAACTTCATGCGAGATTCCATTACCATTGTTGCCAAGTATATGCGATTGCAAACCATATGCATTTGGAGCCCAGTCATATTTTTCAAGACTTTTTAAAAGATCAGTCCAGAGTGGCACAAATGCTGATGGATTTTGAACTTCAAGACTCCACCTCAAGCTAACGGGCGTATCTGTTGCTGGGGTCATGTCGTCAACACCTACAGTATGAACAGTAAGGTATTCAGAGACTGGTTCAAGACCATTGTTTATGTTTGCCTTTCTTAACATTTTTCCTGCATTAGATGTTGCAAATATCTTATTCGATAATGCATATTCGTCTGCATCTTTGTAATAAAGACTTATGCCATGTGTTGATTCATCCCAACCGTTATGCAAAACTGCAAAAAAATCTGCTTCAAAATTCTGACTTTTCACCTCAGGTGAATTCATATACTTGCTAAATGCATTTAAGCATTTTGCCGGAACATCACATTTAAAAAGATAGTTAGATTGATACTTTGAATAATTTTCAGGTAAATGACCATCAGCCATTACTCCAAAAGATACAAGCAATAGTGTACTTAAAAATAATTTTTTCATTGTCTCTCCTTTTTTGATTAATTTTATGTTTACTAATAATACATTTTTAGAAAGAAAAGTCACTTTATGCTTGCAAGCAAGATTTCAAACAATTTTTATAATATAAAAACGCCTATTCCAAGAGAGATTTAATTAATGTAAAATTCGCACTTCGCCGGTATAGCTCAGTTGGTAGAGCAACTGATTTGTAATCAGTAGGTCCCGAGTTCGACTCTTGGTGCCGGCACCAAATTCTTAGTCTCTGTAGGTATTCGGTTTATCAAGATTTTTTGTGTATCGATCTCTTAATCTTGTTGACCTGGTAGTCAAATCTATATCAATACCATTGATAAATACTTTTTCAGGCATGCTTGAAGGCTCAAGCGGGTCAGCTTCCCAAATAACTAAATCAGCAGCTTTCCCTGGGCTAATACTGCCTCTTTCTTCTAAATTAAATGAAGAAGCTACATTACTTGTTAAAGCTTTTATTGCTCCACCATATGACATGCCATTTGCAACAGCTATGCCAGCTCCTTGTCTCATAAGATGAGAATTATGACTTCCGTAATTGAACAGCAATAACACTCCAGCATTTTCAAGCCTGCTTGATAAGTTTTTGTTAGCAGCTAACTCATCAAAAGAATTAGGTATATTATTTATGGGGTTAACTACTAAAGGTATTTTTGAATCTGCTATCTGTCTAGAAACTAAAGTGGCATCTTGCGCACCCATTATTATTAAATTTAGATTATATTTTTTCTTCAGCTCAATAAGCTTCAATATATCTGATGCCCTATTCGAGTTAATCATTAAAGGCATATTTTCATTAACTAGTTTGTACAAAGCCTTAACATCTCTTGGTTTAAGTTCTAAATAATCTGCAATAGACGAAGAATCAATTAAAGAATCTATATCTGAATTAGTTCTTATATCTTTAGCTGATATAGATGATGCAAAAGATAAAATATCATCTGTTAATGAAAGCATTTCGGATCGTGAGGATGAACTGCTGCCACCTATTCTTCCGATCATAACCATATCTTGTTTACTATCAACATCAAGATTACCATCTAGAACAAAAAATGATCCTAAGCCCCCAATAGGGCTTGAAGTATTTCTTGGAAGAGTAATTGCAGATGTTATACCGTTTGATCTGTTCCAAGGTATTAGTGTTGAGTTTGGATTGAATGCATCATGGATGCTAAATCCGATATTATAAACATTAGATTCATCATCTCTTGTGACACTTAATGAACCAATTTCTACAATTCCTATTTCTGTACCAGAGGCTATAAATCCAGGCGTAACAATCTTTCCATCAACATCAATAACTTTATCTCCCTGTATTAGAGATTTTGAAACTTTTTTGATTAAGCCGTCTTCAATTAGTATATTACCAGCAAATGGGTTGTCATCTATTCCGTTATATATAGTTGCATTTTTAATAACAATACTTTGAGCAAGAATCGAATTAACGCTTAAGACAAGGAATGCTAAAAAGAATATATTTTTGTTTATCATTATTCTTGTATCCTATTTTTTGATGGGTTTAATATACCAATATCGAAATCTGAATTTGGGACAAGTCCAGCTTCTTTATCAAAAGCTATAGCACCATCTATATAAACTTTTTCAGCAAGAGCATAAACGCTAAAAGGATTTTTAGACCAAAGAACAACATCGGCATTTTTTCCTACTTTAAGCGAACCAGTTTCTTCATATATACCTGCTGCTTTTGCGGGATTGCTGGTAATCCATTTCATAGCTCTAGCTTTAGATATTTTATATCCTGCCTTTAGTCCAGCAGAAAGAGCCTTGGATGCCTCTTGATTGAGATGCTGGATTCCTATTTCACTGTCTGAGTGAACTATAGCGCAACCAGTTCCATTTTTGGCCTGATCAACTATAGCTACATTTGCTTGCACCATATCATATGCTTCATGTTTAAAACCCCACCAGTCTGCCCATAAGGCTGCACAAATATTATTTTCTGCTAATAAATCAGCAATCTTATAAGCCTCTACTGCATGATGAAAAGCTGTAATCTTATAATTAAACTCTTTAGCAACATCTATCATCATTGCCATTTCACCTGCTCTATAACAATGGTTATGTACTAATATTTCACCTCTTAAAACTCCCGCGAGAGTTTCTAACTCTAAATCTCTTTTAGGCTTATATCCTATTTCTTTTGCCTCATCAGATTTTGAATCATATTCATCTAGGCGACTTAAATAAGACTCAGCATCTATCCAAGCCTTCCTATAACCTGCAATATTGCCCATCCTAGTTGATGGAGCTTGTTTTCTATTACCATAAACCCTTTTTGGATTTTCCCCACACGCCATCTTTAATGTATGAGGTGCATTTGGAAATTTCATTGAATTGATAGTATTTCTTTGAACGTTTTTAGCAGTAACACCTCTTCCTCCAATCAGATTTGCTGACCCTGGCAAAACATGGAAAGTAGTGACACCTCCTTTAAGAGCTAGCGCAAATTGAGGATCTTGCGTCCAAATTGAATGTTCCGCCCAAACATCGGCTGTCACTGGACTTGTAGCCTCATTACCATCAGAACTAGAAGAAACACTAGGAGCCGAATAAACGCCCATATGAGAATGAATATCGATAATACCTGGAGTTATCCATTTATTGGTTGCATCTACTTCTATAAAGTCACTTGAACCTGGTAAATCTTTTCCTATCGCGATAATCTTTCCATCTTTTATCAGTAAATCCGTTTCATTAAATTCATTTCCATCACCGTCATAGATATTTGCATTTCTAAAAATGGTATTAGTTGATGGTAAAGGTTCATAGGAAGATTCAAATGGAGCTTTCTCAGCGTTAGAAATATTTACAAAAGATAATAAAAGTGTAAATCCAATAATATTGTTCAATTTTTTCATAAAAATATTATATGTTAGATTTAAATATCATGTTAAAAATTTGTGTATTATAGATATATTAATAGATCCTTATTTTTATGAAATCATACAAAGTTATTGAAAGTGGAGCTCCTCTTCAAGAATCTGAAAGTGAGATTCCTAATCCATCTGGAAATCAAGTTTTAATAAAAACTATCGCCTGCGGTGTTTGTCATACAGACGTTCATATTCATGATGGTTTCTTTGATATAGGTAATGGTAAAAAGATGCAGTCAAGATTGACTCAACCCTTAACTATGGGTCATGAAGTCTTTGGAGAAGTTGTTGCTGTAGGAGACGAGGTAACTAACATTGAAATTGGTAAGAAATTTGTTGTTTACCCCTGGATTGGGTGTGGTAAGTGTGATGCGTGTGAAGAAAATAGAGAGCACCATTGCGCACCCTTAACAGCTGAAAACATTGGCATAGCTTCAGATGGAGGATACGGAGAATATGTATTAGTAAAGAACAAAAAATATCTTTTTGATGCTGGCAATACACCAGACGAATTAGCAGGAAGTTACGCTTGTAGAGGCTTAACAGCTTATAGCGCGCTTAAAATGGCAAATTTGAAACCTAATGATAAAGGATTGGTAATTATCGGAGCCGGTGGGTTGGGATTATTAGCAGTTAAAATTGCTCAAGCAGCATTTAATGTAAAACCAATAGTAGTTGATATTGATGACAAAAAACTTGCTCTTGCTAAAGAAGCTGGTGCTGCAGAAATAATTAATTCAAATCATGAGGGTGCCGCAAAAAAAATTATAGAACTAACCGAAGGTGGAGCCAATTCGGTAATAGATTATGCTGGAGCAGAGGCATCTGTTAAATTTGGTTTTAATCTGTTTGGTTTTAAAAAGAATGGTTTATTTATCTTAGTTGGGATGTTGGGTGGAAAGTATGAAGTTCAATTACCTTTAATGACACTCTCGACAAGAACAATGAAAGGTTGCTATTTAGGCAGCATTGATGAAATGAGAGAGTTAATGGATTTAGTTAGAGCTGGAAAAATAGAAAATGTACCTGTTGAGACTAGACCTGCCTCTCAAGCTAATGATACACTTGCCGACCTGAAAAACGGCAACATTAAAGGATTAGTCTGTCTTAAACATTAAATAATGAACAACTTTAATAAAAAAACTTTTATTATTCTAGCTGGATTGCTTTTTGCAAGTTCAATAACATCTGATCCATTAATCCATGATCATTTTGAGGATAATGACTCTTTTGTTGAATGTCAGTTATGTGAAAACAAAACGTTTGATATAACAGATACTAAGACATCAATTAATAAAACATACGCTTTTCATAAAAATTCTGAAGAAATAAATCAAAATTTCGTTTCCCCAGTTTTTCAAAACTTTCAATCAAGAGCTCCACCAAAAATTTAAATTTTTTAGTTTTTAATTTAAATTTTTTTTAGGAGTTCATATGAACAAGTATTTTTTATCGCTAATAGCATTTAGCGTATTTACTAACGTTTTACTTGCAGATGATATAGAAGAAGTTGTAGTGACATCTTCTTTTGTTGATTCAAGTGAAATAACAAATCCTCTATACGTTATAGATGGAGACGATATAAATGATGATGCAACAACCAGTTTAGGTGATGCAATTGATAGCTATCTTGGAGTTTCAATAGCTGATTACGGTGCTGCAGTTGGTCAACCAATAATCAGAGGTATGTCAGGTCCAAGAGTTAAAATCTTAAAGAATGGAATGGTAAACCGTGATGTTTCTGGACTTGGTGTTGATCACTTAAATGATGTTGATTTTAATGATGTTAACCAAATAGAGATTGTTAAAGGTCCATCTTCTTTACTTTATGCCAATGGAACAATTGGTGGAATTATTAATGTAGTTGATAATTGCATTGCTCCAAATGATTTTGAGAAACCTGAATTTAACGTTGCTTATGAAGATCAATCTGTGAATGATGGAGATTCAAAAGCTGTTAATTACAAAGGAAATGTTAACGGATTCAATGTGAATTTTGGTTACAAAAATTCTAAATTTGGTAACTACGACGTTCCTATGGGAGCTGTGATACATTCAGAAGAAGATCATGATGATCATGACGATGAACATGGCGATGAGCACGGCGATGAGCATGAAGAGGATCTAGGATATGTTAATAACTCTGACTATCAGGTTGAGGCTACAAAATTTGGTATCTCAAAGGTCGGAGATTGGGGATATTTTGGAATAGCAATAGATAATCTTGAATCTGTTTATGGCATCCCTTTTCATGGCGATGAGCATGAAGATGAGCATGGTGATGAGCATGGTGATGAGCATGGTGAAGAAGAGCATGAGGAAGAAAGAATATTCTCAAGTACTGACTCTGAAACTTTTACAATTAAAGGGTCCTTCAACATTAATGGCGATCTAGTCAATAAAATTGATTATTCATATCGTGACACTGATTATTCACTAATAGAGCAGCATGCAGAAGAAGAAGGTCATGATGATCATGAAGGAGAGGAAGAGCATGAAGAGCATGCACCTACCCTATTTAAAAATGATGCTACTGAATATGGTGCAGTTTTTGATATGTCAAACGACAATATTACTCAAAAATTATCATTTAATTTTGTTGATGAAGATTCATCAATTGTAGGTGAAGAAGCCTTTATGAATCCTGCAAATAATGAAGAGTTTACTCTTGGTTACTATATGAGTAAGGACTTAGATTTGTATAAAGTAGACTTTGGTATGAGATTGGATCAAATCGATAGAACCGGAAGTGTTACTGACGAAGATCATGGAGATGTAGATTATTACAGCATTGACGATAGTACTAGCAGTTTTGCAGTAAGTCTTGGAAGAGATTTAAGCGATACTTTGGATGTTAATGTTGGCTTTTCTAGTGTAGAAAGACTTCCTTCAGTTATTGAGCTATTTATGAATGGTCCTCACATGGCAACAGGAAGACTTGAAACTGGTAACCCTAATCTAAAAAGTGAAACATCAGATAATTTTGATATTACTTTTAATTATGAAAATGGTGAATATTTTGGTTACGCAAGTTTTTACATTAATGATGTAGATAACTACATTACTTTAATGGATGAAGACGAAGATCATGATGGGCATGAAGATGAGCATCACGACGATGAAGATGATGATCATGGTGACGAGCATGGTGATGAGCATGGTGATGAGCACGGTGATGAGCATGGCAATCTAATTCATGCTAATTACGTTCAAGAGAATGCAGAGTTTGATGGATATGAAATTGAATTTGGAAGAACTATGATTGTTGGAAATGGTGAATTAACCTTATCTTTTGGTAGAGATGTTGTTAATGCTAAATTTGCTGATGGGCACAATGTTCCAAGAATAAATCCTGCAAGAAATGTATATTCATTATCCTATGAACAAAATGACATGGTCTTTAAACTTAGTATGAAAGATGTTGATCAACAAAATGATATTGGTGAAGGAGAAACTGTAACCAAAGCCTATCAAATGCTTGATACAAGATTAACAAAAACGTTTGATGTAAATGGTAAAGGAGATCTAAAAGTTTCATTATTTGGTAGAAATCTACTAGATGAAGTTGCTAGAAATCATGCATCATTTGTTAAGAATGAAGTTCCATTACCTGGAAAGAATTATGGAATTAAGTTCAGGTTTTCGTATTAATTAGGTAATATATCTAGCTAAATTTCCCCAGATTCATATACTGAGTCTGGGGAACCTTAATAATTATGATAAACCAACAGATCAAATCAGACCAAGCTGCTATAGCTTTGTCTACCATATGTGTTTTACATTGTTTCTTGGCACCCTCTCTTCTTATTGTTTCCGCTGGTTTTTTATCATTTTCCATGGAAAGTGAACTTATTCACAAATTAATTTTGCTGATAACGCTTCCAATCAGTATTTTTGCTTTAGTTTTGGGATATAAAAATCATAAAAATAAATCTTTCCTCCCTATTGGCATTATTGGATTAGGAATCCTATTTTTTGCAATTACTTTTGGGGAAAGTATTTTTGGGGATTTTGCAGAAAGAAGGTTAACCTTAATAGGTTCTATTTTAGTAGCTTTCTCTCATTACAAAAATTATAGAGCTTGCAAAGAATCAGATTGTACTTGCCACGACTAATAACAAACTATTAAAAATTAATTTCATTACCTGCAAGTAGCAATATCTTGTAAAATGCATTTTTTAACACCAATCAAGAAATGTATAAACATAAGCAACTTATATCCTTAATATTATTATCTTTTATTGTTTCTTTAAATGCAGAGATAGAAGAAATAGTTACTACAGGAAGTCTTTTAAAAAATTTAGAACAAGACTCATCACCTATTGATGTTATTACTGAAGAAGATTATAAAAATCTTAGTATTTCTAACATAGCTGAAATAAGTAAATATATCTCCTCATCATCAGGTTCACATTTTCAAGCAAATACTCTAGATGGTGTTGATCAAGGAATGGCTGCTATTACATTAAGAGGATTAGATCATGCATCTACCCTCCTCTTAATAAATTCAAAAAGACAGACTTTTGCAGGCACTCCATCACATGAAGGAGAAGGATATATTGATGCAAATATAATTCCTGAGATTGCCTTAAAACAAATTGAGATTTTGAAAGAAGGTGCTACTTCAATGTATGGATCAGATGCAGTTGCTGGAGTTGTAAATATTTTTACTCAAAGAAATTTTGAGGGTCTTAAATTACAGGTTGGGCATCAAAGTACAACAAATTATAATCAAGATGACAATACTGTTGGAATTTTATATGGGTCTTCTTATAAAAATGGAAATTACGTATTAGGGATTAATATATTAGATAGATCGCCTTTGTCTGCTTCAGAGATACCCGGTATAGGTGAGCTTGCAATTAGCGGACTAGGAAGATCTTTCAAAGTTACTGAAGCTGATTCTGTTTCTTCAGGCCTGTGGGCCGGGACTTATGCAAAAGGCCAAAAGATTCCTGATCCAAATTGTTTGTCTAATGGTGGAGTTTTGAAAGACCCAAATACATGTGGTTTTTTATACGGAAATAGATTCAATATAGTTAATGATGAAGATCATACAAAGTTATATACAAATTTGAATCATCAGGCAGAAGATTTCAGATATGAACTTACATTAATATCCGCTATTGTTAATATTAATGATAACCCCCAATCTCCCTCATATCCTGCCCTACCTTTTCTAGGAAGAAAAATTCAGCCTAAAGAAGGAGGAAGTCCATTTAATGTTCCTGTAACTTGGTATGGTCGACCTCTTGGATCAGAAGTCATTTCTCCAAAATCACCCAAAGAAATTAAGCAGTATCATTTTAGTCAAACAATTTACACGAGTATTGGAAAAGATACTGACGTTGAATTCTCTTTTACAAAAAGTAATCATTCAAACAGTCATTACAGACCAGATATTATTGATTCGAGATTTTTAGAATCTTTAAATGGAACTTCAATGGGAATTCAAGGTGGCGAAGTGCTCTTTTGGAATATCTTTGATTCATCGCAAAATTCGCAAAAACTAATTGAGTATGTCAGAGGTGCAGAAATATCAACTAAAGAAGCAGGCCTTGAAAGTATTGATTTAATCTTTAGATCTAGCCTTTTAAAGGATTATAGAATTGCATATGGGTTTCAATCTAATTTAGAAGATTTAGATATCTCATACGATGATTTAAGTAGAGCTGAATTTGATTCTGATGGCAAGATAACAAAAACCGCAGATTTATTTTTTTTAGGTGGCGGTATAAATGTTGCTCAAACGAGGAATAAGCATGCTAGCTTTTTTGAAATTGAAAAAGAGTTTATAGAAAGCTTGGACGTAAGAGTGGCAGGAAGATATGAAGACTTTGGTAATGATTCATCTTTTGATCCAAAGTTATCTTTTAAATATCATCCCACTAATCAGATTTCCCTAAGAGCATCAAAAAGTTCATCATTTTCGATGCCATCAATGGCTCAAATGTTTTCTAGTGATATTAATCTTGGGAGTATTAGAGACTTTGATGGAGATTCCCCTTTCGTCAGACAGGCTCAAATTGGTAACCCGGACTTAAAACCAGCAACCTCAAAGAATACTAATCTAGGAGTTATTTTTAATAACAAAAATTTTAAGCTATCTGTTGATTTCTGGGCTATAGATTATAAAGACAGAATAGAAGTGCAAAGTGCTCAAGCAATACTAAACTCAAACCCTAATGGACTTAGTATTACAAGAAATATTGATGGAGATCTCGTTGGGGTAACAACTACTTACTTCAATGAAGAAAGTACAGAAGTATCAGGAGTTGATATTGATTATGAATCTGTTTTATTTGAATCTCCCAAATATGGAAAAATTATATTTTCTATTAAAGGAACATCTATAAACGAATTTCTTACACCCGAACATGAAGAGAGCGAAGATCATGAGGATGAGGAAGAAGATCATATGAATATGATTAATAGGGTTGGTAAGTTTAATTATGATGCTCACACACACTCTTTACCTAAAAAAAGGATTAATGCTTTTATGAATTGGAGTTTTAAAAATTATGATTTAAATTTAAATGCTCGTCATGTTGATGGTTATGTAAATGAAAGATTAATAAAAGGTCTTGGCCTAACCTATGGTTACAAAAATAAAGTTGATTCATTCCTGGTATTTGATTTCTCTGCAGGAAGGATTATTGAGCTAGATAATGGTGAGATAAATATTAAAATTGCCATCACTAATATTTTTGATGAGGCAGCCCCAAGACTTTATGATGCTCCAGATTTCAGTTTTGATACCAGAGTCCATGACCCAAGGGGACGAATAGTTGGTATTAATTTTGAGTATAGGCGTTGATAAAATAAATAACTTAAAGGGCCCTAAGAACCCTTTTACGTTGAATTTAAACTAAACTCTCCTAATGAACGAGCTAGAAAGCACAATATCCCAAGTTATTGAAGAAAACTTCATCCCTTTTGAGTGGAACGATAAGATTGAAAAAGAGCTTGAGGAGATTAATTTAGATACAAATTTACCAAGAAAAGATCTTACTAAGATTCCATTTATAACAATTGATGGCGCTGACGCAAAAGATTTTGATGATGCAGTTCATTGCTTTAAAAATAAAACAACTTACTCACTAAGTGTTGCTATTGCTGATGTTGCTGAGATAGTGAAATTAAAATCAGCTATTAACGATGAAGCTTTAGAAAGAGGTACTTCTATATACTTTCCTTCAAAAGTGATTCCAATGCTCCCAGAGAAAATATCTAATAATCTATGTTCACTCGTTCCAAATGAGATAAGAAATGTCCTGGTATGTGAAATTAACTTTGATTTAGAGGGAGATCTTCAATCATATAATTTTTTTGAAGCTAGAATTAAATCTCATCAAAGAATGACTTATAGCGAAGTTGAGGAATATCTTAATGGCAATAGCTCTCATCTTGCTAAGAATGTTAAGAAATCTATAGACACTTTATACGTACTCACAAATAAACTACTGTTTAAACGTAACAAAAGACAGGCGCTAGAGATAGATGGGCAAGAACCTCTTTTAAAAATGAGTAATGATGGAAGAGTAGAAGAAATTACTTTACCTAAAAGACTCTTCGCGCATCAAATGATTGAAGAGGCAATGTTGGCGGCTAATGTTTGTGCTGCAAATTTTATGAACAAGCATTATAAATTTGGTGTTTATAGGATTCATGAAGAACCAGATAATCTTAAATTAGAAAGTCTAAAGAATTTCTTCTCTCTCAAAGGTTACTCTGAGTCTTATAAAAAAGAAGCGCTTGGTATTATTAGCCAATGTTTATCTCATGCTAAAAAACAACAACTTAATAAAATATTTCAAACTGTTGTCTTGCAAAGCTTAAAGAGAGCCGAATATTCAACAAAAGAGATTGGCCATTTTGGACTTCAATTAGATAGATATTCTCATTTCACTTCACCTATAAGAAGATATCCGGACTTGATGACCCACAGACTGATAAAAAATGTATTACACAATGGTGATTTAGCTTTAGATAAAGATCAGATAGAAGAAGACTGTGCAGAAATGTCAGATTTAGAAAGAATTGCAGAGAAATCTTCAAGACAAGTTACCCAACAAATGATTTGTTATTATCTTAAAAAGTATATTGGTAAAGAATTTAATGCTGTCGTTACTGGTATGGCCGATTTTGGCTTATTCGCAGAAATAGATAATTTCTATGTTTCTGGCTTAATTCACGTAACAGATCTTCCAAGTGATAGATATTTCTTTGACAAAGAAGCTAACCTTTTAAAAGGAAAGAAAACGGGGAGAACTTATAGATTGGGACAAAATATTTTAGTTACAATAGCTAATGTTTCGCCAGAAGAAAGAAAAATTACTCTTGTGCCTAAAGATAAAAATGAAAAGAAGTGAATAAAAAAGAAAATGACTTAAGGATAGGCTTTCATAGTATTGAAAGTATTATTACTCACAACCCCCACAAAATTAAAAAAGTCTTTTTGCCAGCCAATAGGGATGATAATAGAATTAATATGCTTATTCAGATGATGGAAAATAATGACATTAGTTTTGAAATTTCAAATAAAATCAAGCAGGAGCCTGAGGCAATAATTTCATCTGAATCCGAATTAGACTTTAAAGATTTAAAGAATTTTCTTGATGCAAATCAAGTTAAGGAGCCTCTTATCTTAATTCTAGACAATATTATTGATCCAAGAAATCTCGGTGCTTGCATTAGATCTGCTGCAGTAATTGGAGTTGATGCAATGATTATAAATAAACATCAATGTGCGCCAATCAACTCGGTTGCTCATAAGGTTTCTGTCGGTGGCGCAGAGGTTATTAAAATATTTCACGTTACAAACTTAGTTAATTGCCTTAAATATCTAAAAAATGCGAATGTTAATATTTATGGCTTAAGTGAGCATGCAAAACAAAGTCATACAGAGTGTGATTTCAATAATGCTTCAGCAATTATTATGGGCGCAGAAGAATCTGGAGTTCGTGAAAAAACACTCGAGAAATGTGACTATAAAATTAACTTGAGTGGTAATAAATTATTTAAAAGCTTTAATGTTTCTGTTGCAACTGGGATAATACTTTCAGAAGCTAGTAGGCAACGAAATATTTAATATAACTTTTATGCTAAAACAAAGAACATTAAGAAATCCCATAAAAGCAGAAGGTATTGGACTTCATTCAGGTCAAAATATTACTATGGAGCTTATCCCAGCTGAAATTAATTCAGGAATTAGATTTATTAGAACTGATATAGATGAATCTGTTCTCATACCTGCAATTGCTGAAAATGTTGGGGATACTAGTTTATCTACCGCCCTCATCATGGATGATATAAAGATATCAACAATTGAACACCTCATGTCTGCTATAGCCGGCTTAGGAGTTGACAATTGCATCATAAAAGTCGATGGTCCTGAGGTTCCTATTATGGATGGAAGTTCAAGTCCTTTCGTTTTCCTTATCCAGGCTGCAGGCCTTCAAGAACAAGAGGCTCTAAAGCATTTTATTAAAGTTAAAAAAGAAATAACAGTTAGTAGAGATGATGCATATGCGACCATCAAACCTTTTGATGGTTTTAAAGTTTCGTTCAAAGTTAACTTTGATCATCCTGTTCATCAAAAACTCCCAGCTGAATCCATTATAGACTTTTCATCAACATCATTTGTTAAAGAAGTTTGTAGGGCGAGAACATTTGGTGCTATGAAGGATAAAGAGTTGCTCCAGTCTAAAAATCTAGCTCTTGGAGCATCAGTATCTAATGCAATAGTTTTTAGTGAAGACGATATTATGAATGAAGAAGGTCTGAGATTTAATGATGAGATAGTTAAACATAAAATGTTAGATGCCATTGGTGATCTATATCTACTTGGTGGAAATTTAATTGGTGAATTCTCTGGATATAAGTCTGGTCATGCTCTAAATAATCAACTTCTTAGAAAAATTATTGGCGATCCTGATGCTTATGATGTCGTTGAGTTTGAAAATACAGAAAATGCCCCAATTTCATATGTAAGGCCTCCTTTTGGAGATATGGAATAACTAAAAAAGTTATTAAGTTATTTAAGGCAAACGACCTATGTTAAATATTTTTACAAAAATTTTTGGATCTAGTAACGATAGAGTCATAAAAGCAATGATGCAGCACATTAATGTTGCAAATAACTTTGAGGAAGAGCTTTCTCAAAAATCAGATGATTACTTCAAAGAACTCAAATCTGAGTTAAAAGAAAAATATGAAGCTAACAATAAAGATATGTATAGCATATTACCATTTGCATTTGCTGCAGTAAGAGAGGCAAGTAAAAGGACTTTAGGGCTTAGACATTTTGATTCGCAAATGGCTGGTGGTATTTCTTTAGCTGAAGGTAATATCGCTGAGATGAAAACTGGTGAAGGAAAAACTCTTGTTGCCACACTTCCAGCTTTCTTAAATTCTGTAATGGGTAATAAAGCAATTTTAGTTACAGTAAATGATTATCTTGCAAGGAGAGATGCTGAGTGGATGAGGCCAGTATATGAGTTCCTTGGTCTTAGCGTGGGTGTTGTTGTTTCAAATCAAGAGTTAGATGAAAAACTTTCTTCTTATAAGTGCGACATAATTTATGCAACCAATAATGAGTTAGGTTTTGACTACCTTAGAGATAATATGGCTCATTCAGTTGAGGAAAGAGTCCAATGTTCGTTAGATTATGCAATTATTGATGAGGTTGATTCTATATTAATAGACGAAGCTAGAACTCCTCTAATAATCTCTGGTCCATCTTCAGAAAGTTCTGAAATGTATCAACATATGAAAAGATTCATTCCAAAATTAGAACGTCAAGACAGAGAGGGAACTGAGGAAGAGCCTCTAAATGAAAATGAGAAAGGACATTATCTTATAGATGAGAAAAATAGAACTGTTGAGCTAACAGATGATGGCTATGTTCTTGTTGAAGAGCTATTAGAGGAAGCGGGCCTGATTGGAGACTCTGGGGGTCTTTATTCTGTTTCAAATTTAAAAATTATGAAATTCGTTCAAGCTACTATGAGAGCTAATTATTTATTTAAAAAAAATGTTCATTATCTTGTAAGAAACAATGAAGTTTTATTAATAGACGAACATACCGGAAGAACGATGCCAGGCAGAAGAATGAGTGAAGGCGTTCACCAAGCATTAGAATGTAAAGAAAATGTAACCATTCAGAGGGAATCACAAACTCTTGCCTCAACCACATTTCAGAACTTCTTTAGGTTATTTACTACCCTTTCCGGCATGACTGGAACAGCTGATACTGAAGCTGTAGAATTTAATCAAATCTATGGTCTTAGTGTCATTATTATTCCAACCAATGTCCCAATGGCAAGGGATGATCTTAATGATTTAGTTTTTCTTACTAAAAAAGCTAAGTACAAGGCTTTAGTTGATGAAATTGAAGAATTAAGAAAGAAATCAGCGCCCATTTTGGTAGGTACTGTCTCAGTAGAATCATCCGAAGAAATTTCTGAATTTCTTAAAGTTAAAAAGATTCCACATCAAATACTAAATGCTAAGCACCATGAAAAAGAAGCATTAATAATAGCAAATGCTGGTAGACCTGGAATGGTAACTATTGCAACAAATATGGCTGGGCGAGGGACTGATATTGTCCTGGGTGGAAGGAAAGAACAGCAGTCTGAAGAAGAATGGTTATTAAATAATAAAAAGGTTTTAGATGCTGGAGGATTACATATACTTGGCACAGAGAGGCATGAATCAAGAAGAATTGATAATCAGCTTAGAGGTAGGTCAGGAAGACAAGGTGATCCAGGTCATTCAAGGTTCTTTCTATCTCTAGAAGATGATTTGTTAAGGTTATTTATTTCTGATAGCAGAAGAGCTTTATTCGATAAGATTGGAATGGGAGACGATCATATTGAGCATAAAATGTTATCGAGGGGAATTGAGAATGCTCAAAAAAGAATTGAAGGTAAAAACTTTGATGCTCGTAAAAACCTTCTTGAATATGATGATGTTTCAAATGATCAAAGGCAGGCAATCTATTCTTTAAGAAATCAACTACTTGAAGAACAAGATATTAGTGAAACAATTGATGGATTGATTGAAGAGCAATTTGAAATAGCATCAAATATTTATATACCTCCTGAATCAATTGAATCACAATGGAAAAGCGAGGATTTGGAAGTTTTTTTAAGAGAAACTTACGATCTTCATACTAATATAACTAAAGAAATCGATTCAGATAAAAAATTGATACCAGAATCCATATCTTTAAAAATAATTAATCTTGCTAAAGAAAGATATGCTGAGAAATATAAAGACTTAGCTGAAAATAGACTTTTACTCGAGAAGCAGGTGATGTTGCAAGTTTTAGATGTTCATTGGAAAGAACATTTAGCTGAAATTGATCATCTTAGAAATAGTGTTGGCTTAAGGGCATATGCACAAAAAAACCCAAAAAATGAATTTAAAAGAGAGGCTTATTCATTATTTGAATCTATGCTTTCTGAAATAGATAGCGGAACTATAAGGATATTGTTTTCACTTCAAATTAGTACCGAAGAAAATATTGAATCTTTAAAGCCTAAAGAAAATAATGAAAATATAATCTTAGAAAAAGAAAATGTTAGTTCTTCAGAATCAATAAATAAAGATCCTCAGCAAGGACAAACAAATAATCAAACTATTTCTAGAAATGAGCCTAAATTAGGTAGAAATGATTTTGTGAAAATTACTAATGGGAAAGAAACAAAAGAGTTAAAGTACAAAAAAGCTAAGCCTTTAATTGAAGATAATGGCTGGAAAATAATATAATAATTAATATATTAAATTATTAATCTTCGTAAAAATCCTCGGATTTGATGGGTCTTGAGATAATATTCTCTTCATCTACCCATGAGCCAAAATCAATTAATTTACATTTCTCTGAACAAAAAGGTCTATAACTGTTTTTATCTGACAAATCTGCTGCATTTTTACATCTTGGGCAACTAGGCATTATTTAATAACTCCATATATTTATTATGTACTTTTATAACCTCAGACTCTAGATGTTCTAAAGACATAGAGTTAATAATAATATCATCAGAAATGCTTATTCTTTGTGTTCTAGATGCTTGCGATGCCATCACAGATTTAATTTGTAATTCGTTCTGATTATCTCTTGCGGATGCCCTTTTGATTTGTAATTCTTCATCACAGTCAATAAGAAGAATTCTGTCATAGTTTTGAGATGAATTCGTTTCATATATTAGAGGCACCATAATTACTGAATATGGGGAAGTTGAATTTTGTATAAAATCTACAATATATTTACTAACGATTGGGTGGATAATACTTTCGAGTTTAATCCTCTTATCTGGATTTGAGAAAATCTCAACTCGTAATTTTTTTCTATCAATAGTTTTATCATTTGAAATATAGCTAGTCCCAAATTCTTGAAGAAATTGATTATATCCATCAGTATTTAAATTAAGAGAATCTTTTGCTAATGCGTCTGCATCTATAACATTAATACCAAGCTTCATAAAGAAATCAGCTGCTGCTGATTTTCCACAACCTATACCACCAGTTAAACCAATTATCATTAGGATATTATACTTGAGATAAAAAAAAAGGCTTCCAGTTAAACTGAAAGCCTTTTAAAGAAAAAGCCTGACGATTTCCTACTCTCACACAGGGAGACCCTGCACTACCATTGGCGTTAACCCGTTTCACTTCTGAGTTCGAGATGGGATCAGGTGGTTCCAAGTTGCTATTGTCATCAGGCAAACTGGTATGTAATTTTATATTTTTAAATCACCGCAATATTTGTTTTACTCAAATTATGAACCTTGTTTAAGGTTACATGATCAAGCCTCACGAGTTATTAGTACAAGTTAGCTCAAAGCCTCGCAGCTCTTACACATCTTGCCTATCAACGTCATAGTCTATGACGACTCTTTAGGAGACATAAAGTCTCTGGGAGATTTAATCTTGGGAGAGGCTTCCCGCTTATATGCTTTCAGCGGTTATCCTTTCCGAACATAGCTACCCGGCAATGCCACTGGCGTGACAACCGGAACACCAGAGGTTCGTCCAATCCGGTCCTCTCGTACTAGGATCAGCTTCCCTCAAATCTCCAAACGCCCACAGCAGATAGGGACCGAACTGTCTCACGACGTTCTAAACCCAGCTCGCGTACCACTTTAAATGGCGAACAGCCATACCCTTGGGACCTGCTCCAGCCCCAGGATGTGATGAGCCGACATCGAGGTGCCAAACACCGCCGTCGATATGAACTCTTGGGCGGTATCAGCCTGTTATCCCCGGCGTACCTTTTATCCGTTGAGCGATGGCCCTTCCATTCAGAACCACCGGATCACTAAGACCTAGTTTCCTACCTGCTCGATCCGTCGATCTCGCAGTCAAGCATCCTTCTGCCTTTATACTTACCTCACGATGTCCGACCGTGATAAGGATACCTTCGTACTCCTCCGTTACTCTTTAGGAGGAGACCGCCCCAGTCAAACTACCCAGCACGCACTGTCCCTGATCCAGATAATGGACCTAGGTTAGAACTTCAATCTTACAAGGGTGGTATTTCAAGGATGACTCCACAAAGACTGGCGTCTCTGCTTCAAAGTCTCCCACCTATCCTACACAAGTAAGGTCAAAGTCCAGTGCGAACCTATAGTAAAGGTGCACGGGGTCTTTCCGTCTAGCTGCGGGTACACTGCATCTTAACAGCGATTTCAATTTCACTGAGTCTATGGTGGAGACAGTGTGGCCATCGTTACGCCATTCGTGCAGGTCGGAACTTACCCGACAAGGAATTTCGCTACCTTAGGACCGTTATAGTTACGGCCGCCGTTTACCGGGGCTTCGATCAAGAGCTTCGCCTAAGCTAACCCCATCAATTAACCTTCCGGCACCGGGCAGGCGTCACACCCTATACTTCCTCTTACGAGTTTGCAGAGTGCTATGTTTTTAGTAAACAGTCGCAGCCACCTGGTATCTTCGACTAAGTTCAGCTTAGAGAGCAAGTCTCATCACCAAACTTAGCGCACCTTCTCCCGAAGTTACGGTGCTATTTTGCCTAGTTCCTTCACCATAGTTCTCTCAAACACCTTGGTCTACTCGACCTAACCACCTGTGTCGGTTTAGGGTACGGTTTCTTATAACCTGAAGCTTAGAGGTTTTTCCTGGAAGCATGGTATCGACTACTTCCCACTCATAGAGTGGTCGTCATCAGTCCTCAGCCTTAGCGTTCCGGATTTACCTAGAACACCAGCCTACAACCTTAAACACGGACAACCGTCGCCGTGCTAGCCTAACCTTCTCCGTCACCCCATCGCAGTTATAAAAAGTACAGGAATATTAACCTGTTTCCCATCGACTACGGCTTTCGCCCTCGCCTTAGGGGCCGCCTCACCCTGCCACGATTAGCGTTGGACAGGAACCCTTGGTTTTTCGGCGAAGAGGTTTTTCACCTCTTTGATCGTTACTCATGTCAACATTCGCACTTCTGATACGTCCAGTTCGCCTCTCAGCTTGCCTTCATCCGCTTACAGAACGCTCTTCTACCATCTTAAATAAATTTAAGATCTGTAGCTTCGGTTTATGATTTAGCCCCGTTATATCTTCCACGCAGGCCGACTCGACTAGTGAGCTATTACGCTTTCTTTAAAGGATGGCTGCTTCTAAGCCAACCTCCTAGCTGTTTGTGCCTTCCCACATTGTTTCCCACTTAATCATAATTTGGGACCTTAGCTGACAGTCTGGGTTGTTTCCCTCTCGACTACGGACGTTAGCACCCGCAGTCTGTCTCCCGTGCTCATACTTGTAGGTATTCGGAGTTTGCATCGGTTTGGTAAGTCGGGATGACCCCCTAGCCGAAACAGTGCTCTACCCCCTACAGTAATACACGAGGCACTACCTAAATAGTTTTCGAAGAGAACCAGCTATCTCCGGGTTTGATTAGCCTTTCACTCCTATCCACAGCTCATCCCCTCATTTTTCAACATAAGTGGGTTCGCGCCTCCAGTCGATGTTACTCGACCTTCACACTGGCCATGGATAGATCACCCGGTTTCGGGTCTAATTCCAGCAACTGAGCGCCCTATTAAGACTCGGTTTCCCTACGCCTACCCTAAATGGTTAAGCTTGCTACTGAAATTAAGTCGTTGACCCATTATACAAAAGGTACGCCGTCACAGAACAAGTCTGCTCCGACTGCTTGTAAGCACAAGGTTTCAGGTTCTATTTCACTCCCCTCGCCGGGGTTCTTTTCGCCTTTCCCTCACGGTACTGGTTCACTATCGGTCAGCATAGAGTATTTAGCCTTGGAGGATGGTCCCCCCATGTTCAGTCAAGATTTCTCGTGTCCCGACCTACTCGATTTCACTTAAATTAGTCTTTCGCATACAGGGCTATCACCTACTATGGCTAAACTTTCCAGAATATTTTGCTGGACTAAAATAAGCTTAAGGGCTGGTCCGGTTTCGCTCGCCGCTACTACCGGAATCTCTGTTGATTTCTTTTCCTCTAGGTACTTAGATGTTTCAGTTCCCTAGGTTCGCCTCTTATACCTATGTATTCAGTATAAGATAATATACTTATGTATATTGGGTTTTCCCATTCGGAAATCCTCGGATCGAAGCTTATTTACCAGCTCCCCGAGGCTTATCGCAGGTTATTACGTCCTTCATCGCCTTATGCTGCCAAGGCATCCGCCTTGTGCTCTTCCTTTACTTGATCATATAACCTTAAAAAAGGTTATTATTTTTTATCGAAGTTTTATCTTCATTTGAGAGTAACTTAATAAAATATATTAATTACTTTTTAACGCATACATAAATGCATACGTTACTTTTTAATTGCAGTGATCTTATGTATACATAAATGTATACACTAGAAAATTACATACCAATGATTTTACATAACTAAATGTTCTTTTATATATTTGATTACTCGTGTGGGCGTTTAAAACGCGAAATTATCGTTAAGGAGGTGATCCAGCCACAGGTTCCCCTACGGCTACCTTGTTACGACTTTACCCCAGTCATGAAGCACACCGTGGTAAACGCCCTCCCTAAGGTTAGACTATCTACTTCTGGTGCAATCCACTTCCATGGTATGACGGGCGGTGTGTACAAGACCCGAGAACGTATTCACCGCGGCATGCTGATCCGCGATTACTAGCGATTCCGACTTCATGGAGTCGAGTTGCAGACTCCAATCCGGACTACGAGAGACTTTCTAGGATTAGCACCACCTCGCGGCTTAGCGTCCGTCTGTATCTCCCATTGTAGCACGTGTGTAGCCCTACTCGTAAGGGCCATGATGACTTGACGTCGTCCTCACCTTCCTCCGGTTTATCACCGGCAGTCCCCTTATAGTTCCCGACCGAATCGCTGGCAAATAAGGGTAAGGGTTGCGCTCGTTATCCGACTTAACGGAACATCTCACGACACGAGCTGACGACAGCCATGCAGCACCTGTATCTTGGTTCCAAAAGGCACACTCTCATTACAAGAGCCTCCAAGTATGTCAAGAGTAGGTAAGGTTTTTCGCGTTGCATCGAATTAAACCACATGCTCCACCGCTTGTGCGGGTCCCCGTCAATTCATTTGAGTTTTAGCCTTGCGGCCGTACTCCCCAGGCGGACAACTTAAAGCGTTAGCTGCGCCACTGAAAGACATTGTCTCCCAACAGCTAGTTGTCATCGTTTACGGCGTGGACTACCAGGGTATCTAATCCTGTTCGCTACCCACGCTTTCGCACCTCAGTGTCAGTACAGATCCAGGAGGCCGCCTTCGCCACTGGTATTCTTCATAATATCTACGCATTCCACCGCTACACTATGAATTCTACCTCCCTCTATCGTACTCTAGTGAGTTAGTTTTGGATGCAGTTCCTAGGTTGAGCCCAGGGCTTTCACATCCAACTTAACAAACCACCTACGCGCGCTTTACGCCCAGTAATTCCGATTAACGCTTGCACCTTCCGTATTACCGCGGCTGCTGGCACGGAATTAGCCGGTGCTTATTCTGCAGGTAACATCAAGGCTATAAGGTATTAACTTATAACTTTTTCTCCCTGCTTAAAGTGCTTTACAACCCGAAGGCCTTCTTCACACACGCGGTATGGCTGGATCAGGCTTGCGCCCATTGTCCAATATTCCCCACTGCTGCCTCCCGTAGGAGTCTGGGCCGTGTCTCAGTCCCAATGTGGCTGATCGTCCTCTCAGACCAGCTAAAGATCGTCGCCTTGGTGAGCCTTTACCTCACCAACAAGCTAATCTTACGCAGGCTCATCTAGTAGCGAAAGCTTCAAAGAGAGGCCTTCTTTCTCCCGAAGGAGGTATACGGTATTAATCCGGGTTTCCCCGGGCTATCCCCTTCTACTAGGTAGATTCCTACGCGTTACTCACCCGTCCGCCGCTCTACTCATATCCGAAGATACTTTCTCGCACGACTTGCATGTGTTAAGCCTACCGCCAGCGTTCAATCTGAGCCATGATCAAACTCTTCAATTAATATCATGTTTTGTTGATTTTTATAAAAAATCTAAATTATTTTTTCTCGTATTTTGAACACCCACACGAGTAACCAAATATTTTTAAAGAACAACCGCCTCTGAGGACGGACGCGTATTCTAACTAAGATATTAGTAAGAAGATACCTTTTTTTTGATTAATTTTTTAATTAATTTCTTTATCTACTAATTTATGAGAATTTAGGAATTTCATCTTTGATCTAAGTTCATTTCCAACTGTCTCAATTGGATGAGATTTTGTTGCTTCTCTGTTACTTTTCATGAAGGGTCCACCAGATCCATCATTACTTTTTCTGCAATCATTTAGGAATTCATCAGCAAAATTTCCAGATTGAATATTTTCTAAAATACCTTTCATAGCCTTTTTAGTTTCACTTGTGATAACTTTTGGACCACTAAGGTAATCACCATATTCAGCGGTGTTTGAGATTGAGTAATGCATGTTTGCAATACCTCCTTCTTGAATTAAATCTGTTATTAATTTTGTCTCATGTAAGCATTCGAAGTAAGCCATCTCAGGACTATATCCTGCTTCTACCAATGTTTCATATCCAGCCTTTATAAGAGCAGTAATTCCTCCACAAAGAACAGCTTGTTCTCCAAATAGATCTGTTTCTGTTTCTTCTTTGAAGGACGTTTCTAAAACGCCAGCTCTAGTTCCCCCATTTGCTTTTGCGTAAGATAAAGCAACATCTTTTGCTGAGTAAGATTTTTCAGAAATTGCATCTTTAAAAATAGCTATTAAAGATGGTACTCCTCCACCTTGAGAGTATGTACTTCTGACTGTGTGTCCTGGACCTTTTGGGGCAATCATAATTACGCTATTAGATAAATCAGGAATAATTTTTTTAAAATGAATATTAAAACCATGTGCAAAAGCTAATATTGCATCACCTTTTAAATTAGGCTTAATTTCATTTTCATAAATATTTTGCTGAAATTCATCTGGAGCTAAAATCATAACCAAATCAGCATCTTTTACTGAATCTGAAACCGTGGTAGCTTTTAGACCAGCTTCTTCAGCTTTATTCCAGGATGATGATCCTTCTCTTAATCCAACAGTAACAGATACTCCAGATTCATGAAGATTGTTAGCATGAGCATGGCCTTGTGATCCATAACCTATAATAGAAACATTCATGCTTTGAATAATCTCAAGATTTGCATCATCTTCATAATATATTTTCATAGTATTCCTTTTATTATTTTTTAATTTTTATCTTCAACTGCAACAAGAACATCAATAAGTTTATTGATCTGTCTTAATATTTGTCTCAAGAGGTCATCACTAACAGTCGTTGTTATTGATAGATGAGAAACCTCATTCTCTTTTAATTGAATATTTAGCATTTCTTCAACATATTTATAATCAGTGACATTAATAACTGGATCAACATGCAAGCTTTCAATGTTGTATCCTCTTTGATGAAATAAGCCAACAACTCTTACAAGACTTCCAGGTTTATTTTCCAAGATGATTGATACTTTCCTTTGCATTAAACTTTATTTCCTTTTCCAAGCCACATATCTTTTAAACTTCCATTTGGAGCTACAAGCATTGGGTAAACATGCTCACCTGGATCTACATAAACATCGACAAACACTAATTTATCTTTCAAAGAAAAAGCTTTTTCTAGACCACTTTTAAGGTCTGAATTTTTTTCTATTTTAATTCCAACATGGCCAAAGGATTCTGCTAATTTTATAAAGTCTGGTAAAGAGCTTTGATATGTACTTTCTGAATGACGACCTCCATAATTCATGTCTTGCCATTGCTTAACCATTCCTAATGCTTCGTTATTAATATTAATAATTTTTATAGGGAGATTGTATTGAAGACATGTTGATAATTCTTGAATACACATCTGTATACTTCCTTCCCCAGTTATACAAACTACTTCATCTTTAGGAAAAGCAAATTTCACACCCATTGCAGCTGGTAATCCAAAGCCCATCGTGCCAAGACCGCCAGAGTTTATCCATTTTCTTGGTTCATCAAAATGATAGTATTGAGCCGCAAACATTTGATGCTGCCCAACATCAGAAGTGACATAAGCATTACCTTCAGTTATTTGATAAACGTGCTGAACTACTTGTTGAGGAAGAATTTGAGATTCATCAGTTTCAGAAAGGTATAAATCATGATTTAAGCCATGTTGCTCTGTCCATTCTTTTATTTGTTCTTTCCAAGAATCTATTTGAGAAAGATCATAGTCATCATTTGAATTATTAATAGTATCTATTATCGCTCTTAGAGAATTTTTAACCTGTCCAAAAACAGCAATATTAGCTTCAATTATTTTTGATACCGATGAATGATCAACATCAAAATGAATAATTTTTGCATTAGGGGCGAATAACTTTGGAGTATTTGTAATTCTGTCATCAAACCTTGCTCCAATAGCAATAATTAAATCTGCATTATGCATTGCCATATTTGCTTGATATGTTCCATGCATTCCCAACATACCCATAAATCTAGAATCAGTTGCTGGATAAACACCTAGTCCCATTAGTGTATTCGTAACTGGTATATTTAAAATTTCATTCAATTCATAAAGTTCTGAAGATGCGTTGCTGTTAATTGCACCACCTCCAGCATATATAACTGGTTGTTTCGCTTCAAAAATAGCATCAACTGCTCTTTGAATCTGTTCTTGTTCTGGCTCTACGGGTGGATTATAAGATCTTATATCTACAGAATCTGGATAGCTATACTCATGTAATGTGTCAGGAGCTGTTGTATCTTTTGGAATATCTATAACAACTGGGCCAGGTCTTCCAGATGTGGCAATATAAAAAGCTTCTTTAACTATCTGAGGTATTTGAGATGCATCTTCAATACTAAAGCTATGTTTTACAATTGGTCTAGATATACCAATCATATCTGTTTCTTGAAAGGCATCTGTTCCGATTAAATGGCTTGCAACCTGCCCTGATAAGATAACCATAGGTATTGAGTCCATAAAAGCAGTGGCAATACCTGTTATGGCATTTGTAGCTCCAGGTCCAGAAGTTACAAGAACCACACCTGGCTTTCCAGTTGCCCTTGCATATCCATCTGCAGCATGAGTAGCACCTTGTTCATGTCTTACTAAAATATGGTCAATTTTATCCTGTCTAAAAATAGCATCATAAATATGCAAAGCTGCCCCGCCAGGGTAGCCAAAGATTAACTCAACGCCTTCGTCGTGAAGAGCGTGCATGAGCATGTCACCACCAGATAATTTCAATTTTTTACCAAAAAATGAATAAGAATAGGGTTTATATTATTTTATCGTTCAAAAAACAAGTTTTTCTTAGGTTTTTAAATGTGTTTTTTTAGATTCGAAATTAGATTATTCATATCTAAAGGCATTGGTATCTCAAATGAGATTTGATCTTCATCTCCAGGTAAAGCAAAAGAAAGATATGTTGCATGAAGCGCTTGCCTTGGAAAAGATCTGATAATTTCAATTAGCTCAGCAGAGGAGTCTTTAGCTATTGTTTTACTTGGGTCATATGTTCTGTCGCCAATGATTGGCAGTTTTTTGGAGGCTAGATGAACTCTAATCTGATGAGTTCTTCCTGTTTCAATAGTGATATCAAGGACACAATAGTTATTTATTTTCTCTTTGAGTTTTACAAAAGTAACTGCATCTTTTCCATCAGACCTAATTGCCATTTTAGTCCTATTATTTTTATCCCTTCCTATTGCATCATCAATTTTAAAACTTCCTAGTGTTGATCCAGCTACTACAGCAATATATTTTTTTATAACTCTCCTATCTTGCATTTGATTAATAAAATGATTTCTAAAAGATTCATTTCTTGCTACAAGAAGAACCCCAGAAGTATCTTTGTCGAGTCTATGAACTATCCCGCTTCTGGGGATATTCGTTAATTCGGGATATCTATTAATAAGTCCATTGGCTAAGGTTCCGTCGAAACAACCTGATCCAGGGTGCATTACTAAACCTGCTGGCTTATTAACGATGATGAAGTCATCATTTTCATAATGAACTTCAAAATCTATAGTTTGAGGATCCCAAGAGACTTTTCTTTCCTCAACTGGATTAATTTCAATCTCATCATTCTCTTGAACACTTTCTTTTGGTTGGGCAATATCTCCATTAACTAATATTCGCCCATCAATGATCCATTTTTTTATTTGTGTTCTTGAGTAATCATTAAATAATTCAGCCGCAGTTTTATCTAGTCTCTGATTTGATAACTCAGCTGGAACGTTTTTTATAATGGTCATATGAACTTTTTTAAAAAAAATTAATCTAAATAGAATATTTAAAGCTTAAATTACAATAATACGGGTAAAATGTGAAAATAATGAAGCATAAAAAAATCTTAAAGTTATTTATAACTCCTATTGTAGCTCTCTTCTTGCTAGGTTGTAATTCTGATGGTCCTGAAATAGAGCAGCCTGAAAAAATTTATTATGATCAGGCTCAAAAAAGGATGGCAGTTAAAAATTTTTTTGCTGCTATTGAATCTTTAGAAGCTATTGAAACACGATATCCTTTTGGGAAATATGCCGATCAAGCTCAAGTAGAATTAATTTATGCCCATTTTATGAATTCAGCACCAGATGCATCTCATGCCGCTGCAGAAAAATTTATTAGGCTTCATCCAAGGCACCCAAATATAGACTATGCATATTTTATGAAAGGCATATCAAGTTATACACGAGATGATAGTTTTATATACAGAGTAACGGATACTGATTTATCAAATAGAGACATAACAGGTGCAAAAGAGTCTTTCTCTGAATTAAGTGAATTTTTAACAAGATTCCCTGATAGTCAATATGCAAACTATGCAAAACAAAGAAATGTTTACTTAAGAAATATGATTGCTAGAAATGAATTAGCAGCAGCCGACTATTATTTATCAGTTAATGCTTATGTTGCATCTATCAGAAGAGCTACATATGTAATTGAAAACATACCTAACTCAAGTGAAAATTATAGAGCTCTAAAAATATTGGAAACCTCATACAAGGCCTTAGGATATTCTGAGCTTCTTGAAGATGTCATTTTAATTATTTCACTAAACTATAGTGATGAAGAATCTAAACAGCCTGAAGATAATTCTGGTTGGTCATGGAATTTCTTAAAAAATAGTAAGCCAAGCTCACCTGAGTAGATGCTTCTCCTAAAACTTCTTCCTTTATTAATACCCTTTTTTATTTTTGTAATTGTATTAATCGCAAAGTCCTATATTCGATCTTTATTCTCTCCAAAGAAAGAAAAGAAGGATCAGGCTATGCTGGCTTGTGATAATTGTGAAACATATACACATGAATCATTACTAATAAAAAAATCAGGTAAGAACTACTGTTCTAATAAATGTTCTAATATTTGATCTTTCGCATCACAATAAACATTGCTGGAATATAAAGTAAAGCAGTAATAGTAGCTCCTAAGACTCCAACACTCATTGCCCAAGCTAAGGGTTTAAAGAAAACGCTAGCAAATATTAAAGGTAGAAATCCACCAAGAGTTGTTAGTGAGGTGGTAATAATGTGTCTAGTAGATCTAATAACGACCTCAACTAATTCAGCTTTGGTTATTAATTTTTTTTCTGCTTCTTCTTTAATATGAGATAAGACAATAATTGAATCATTGATTGATAGTCCTATTAAGCCTACTGCGCTGATAGTAGCAATAAAGCCATAATTTTGTTGGCCTAAAAATAAACCAACAAAGGAAAGCCCAACTGACAATAAAGCAACAGAAAGGATAAGCCCTGTTTCTCTGAATGAATTTAGCGCTAGCACTAAACCAATGACTATAAGCACTAAATATATAAGAGCAGATGAATATATCTGAGCTTGGGACTCTCCTCTAGATTCAGCTTCTCCCAATTGTTTAAGGGTATACCCGATAGGAAGTCTTGATTCAAAAGCATTAACATCTTCTTTAAGATATTTTTCAGTTGCAGATGGTAGCGTGCCAGTCCAAACCCAGCCTTGTACAATATTACTTCTCTGGCTATCCCTTCTCGTTATTGTAGATGACTTACTAGTCAAAGAACTTGAACCAAAACTATCCAAATATTCAAAGCCATTTTTTGAAGGGATAGTTAAAAAACCCGTATTACCCGTTAAGTTTTCCGAGTTTACTATGCCTGAAAGTCTTATTGGTATTTCTTTGTTTGAATCTAGCATAGTGCCAATAAGGATTCCATTATTAGCTGCAAGCATTTCGCCAATTAGAAGTTTTGTATCACGACCTGATAATGAAATATTAGAACTATCAAGTTCAAACTCGATATTAGTTATAGAATCAGAAGTTGCTGAGCTCGTAAGGAATATATCTGGAGCATTACTAACAATTAATTCGAGCTCTTCTCCAAGTATTTTTAAGACTTCGGGATCATCTCCAAGAATTACAAAACTAACATCAGAAAAAACTGGTGGTCCAGAGGTGTAACTATCAACGAGAATTAATATATCGGGATTGCTTCTTACCAATTTTTTTGACAGTTCTGGAAGATTTTTAATCATTTGATAGTAATCTTTTGCATAAAAAACTGATTCAGCAGAATTATTAGATCCCTGTTTTTCCTCTCCTCCTACAACATTAAATAAAACTCTTGGGCTTCTTCTTCCAATAAAGGAATAGTCTTTTTCTATCTCTATCAATCCACTATCAAGTATTTCCTCTCTTATAGACTTAACTCTCTCAAGAGTTAGTTGGGATGATGCATTATTAGGAAGTTGTATATTCACTCTAAACATATCTCTATCTTGAGCTGGAAAGAAGTCCTTAGGAAGAGTGTTGAAAAGGAAAAATCCTAAAAGTGGCAATGAGACAGAAATTAATATAGCTCTTTTGGGAACTGCAAAAGCCCAATTTAAAAAAGCCCTATATTTCTTAAGAATTTTTTCATTACTATAGCCTTCTGTATGAATGTCCACATTACTAAAATAAGGTATTTTTTCCATATAGCTCATGAGAACTGGAACCATCAAAAGCGCTAAAAATAATGAAGACACTATGGACAATATCACTGTGGTAGCTAGTCCACCCACAAATTCAATACTTGATCCTTGTCCGGTGACTATAGGAAGGAAAGAAAAAACTGTAGTCGCTGTTGCAGCCGCCAATGGAGCTGAAAGTTGATGTAAGGATTCTGAAATTGAGTCAGAAGTAGAAAGGCCTTTTGATCTTCTGAACTTATAATCCTCAACTACAATAATTCCATTATCAATCAGTAAACCAAGCGCGATAATTATTCCAGTTATAGAAGTCATATGAAGAGGAAGGCCAATAAATCTGCAACCAACCATAACCAAGCAAATTGAGAAAGGAAGAATTAGGGTCACAATAATTGCTGATCTTATTCCAAGAAAAAATAAGCTAAGACTAAGAACAAAAAATGTTGCTAGCGAAAAACTCTTTATAAGCTCATTAAACTTTGTTGTTGTATATGAAGACTCATCATAAATACGTTCTATTGATATCTCTTCAGGTAACGAGGCTCTAACTTCATCAGCTACAATCTCTGCTCTTGCTACATAATCATGAACTCTCTGAGAGAAGGCTCCTGTACCTGCTACAGAAACGGTTATTTTTCCGTTATATAAAAAAATATCCTCCACTGGTGAAACTGGTCTTTTTTCTATCTTAGCAATATCTTCTAATTGAATTATTTCAGAACCGTTGATAACTTTAATTGGAATTTCAGAAATCTTTTTAATACTTTGGATGTTATCTTTAAGTCTATAAAGAAACTCTGAATTTTTATCAGAAGAAACACCGATAGATTTCTTACTGTCTAGTGAACTTATAGATCGTGCAATATCTTGATAGGTAAGTCCTAAAGAAGACATCTTTACTGAATCTACTTCAATGATAATTTCTTCATCAGCAGATCCAAAGATAGCTGTTTTGTGGGATGATCCTATAAAGCTTAATTTTCTTTTTAACTGTTCTGCCAGTCTAGACATCATTATTAATGGCAACTCTCCATCTCCATTCCAGGAAATAGCATATTGAACAGTAATTGGAGGACCACTAGTTCTATCAAGAAAAATCTCTACTTCAGGAGGGGCATTAAATTGATCTAATTTATTTTGAACCATAGACCATGTTTGTTCGATTAGATCTCCTGGTACTGTTTGTTCAAGCTCGATAACAATAGTTCCAAAGCCTTGAGTAATGACTGACTCTATATCATCAATTTCTACTAATTCTCTAAGTTTTAATTCAAGACCATTTATCACTTCTGTTTCAATTCTTTGTGGAGAAGCACCAGAATAAAAAATGCGAACGCCACCCCATCTCTCAGCTAGCTCAGGATTCTCTTGAACAGGCACAGATAAAACAGATGAAATGCCTGCAAGCAGAATAAAAGATAAGGTAAGAAATAAAATCCTTGGTCTTTCAATTAAGAGTTCAATAAATTTCATTACTAATTTAGTATTTTTCCTTCGATGATTTTTTGAGCGCCACCTAAGATAACTAAATCACCATTTTTTAAGGTTCCATTCACAAAAGCATATTCGCCTTCAAAATATATAACATCAACAAGATCTCTAACAACTTTTCTTTCTTCATTTATGGTATAAATTGCCCATATCCCCTGTTCTGATTGGGAAAGAGACTTAATTGGAACCCAAGTACCTCTTCCTTTTTCAATAGTGTTTAATTTTAAAGTTGCTACTGAACCAGGATTAAAAAAGGTATCGAATACAAATACTGCCAATCGGTTATTTGAGCCTCCTAATGACATAGGTGCTAGTCTTTGCAATTTAGCTGTTGCAGAATTATTTCCAATTTTAAAGTTATAAATACTGCCAATTTTTATTTTGTCTATATAGCTAATAGGTATTGATATATGTGCTTTCACATTTCTTGAATCTAGAACTTCAAGAATTGGTATTCCTCCATTAATAACAGAACCTGTATCTAAATATCTATCCTGAACAATTCCATCAAATGGAGCTAATAATTTCGTTTGTTCAAATTTAACTTTATAAAATTCGTATTGTGATTTTGCAACAAGCTCTTCAGAATTTGCATTGTCCAGATCTTGAATAGAAATGTGCCCTTTCTTTCTTAAATCTTTAGATCTGTTTAGAACTTGAAGTGCTAAATCATATCTTGCCTTAGATTGATTGAGTTGTGCTATGGCTTCTCTATCATCTAGTTCAGCAAGAATTTGACCTTTTATAACCTCATCACCTATGCCAACATTTATTAATGTTATCTTTCCAGGAATTTCAAAAGCTAATTTTGATTGTTCTGATGGTAATAATTTTCCTGGGAAGTCTCTTGAAACACTGTAAGAGTCAAGAATTTTTACTTCAAGTATTTCAAGCGCATTAAGACTTAAATTAAAAAATCCATTGATCAGAATCGTTGTTAAAAATATTTTATAAGTTTTATTCATATCTTTATTTGTTTGACTTTAGCTTTTAAAGTATTTAATGTTTGCAGTGTAAACATAATAACTAAAATGTGTGCAGTGTCAACATTATAGCGTACTAAATAAAATGAAAAAATATCATCATGGGAATTTAAAAAAGGAGCTTATTGAAGCCGCTTGTTTTCTATGTGAAAGGGATGGTTATACTAAGCTAAGCATAAGAAGTTTAGCCAAAGAAAGTAATGTTTCACAAACTGCGCCTTACAGACATTTTAAAACAAAAGAATGTGTCTATGCAGCTGTTGCAGAGGAAGGCTTTAAAAAATTAGGAAAGGTTACCTATTTTGATCCATCAAAAAAAATCTCTAAGAAAAATTTAATCGAAAGTTGTGAAAAATATATTGCATTTGGTTTAAGAAATGCGCACACATATGACTTAATGTTTGGGACTGCAGTTGGTAAATTTTCAATGTATCCAGAGCTATTAGAAGCTGCAAATTCCTCTTATGCAAACTTAGTTACGAACATTTCGCGCTTGACAGGAGATGACACTGAAACTGTTTCTGCTAAATGTATTACTATTTGGTCTATTATTCATGGTCTAGTTGGTATTCTTAGAAAAGCAGAAATGGTTGGAGATGATCTTGATTCTTCACAATTAGGTCCGATTTCTGTAGCTCAAGATGTAAGCAAAAATCTTATGCCTTATCTTGATAAAGTTATGTCAGGTATTATTGAGAACTAAGTATTTCAATATTTATCTTTTCAGAAATAATTGGGTCTTTATGAGGTATATGTGCATAGTTCCCTACCAACAATTGAAGTGAATGCTTTCCTGGCTGAAGCTTTATAGTTGTCTCAGTTTGTCCTTTCCCAAAATGTATATAATTTTTAGAACTTGGTATCGGTCTATCTAAATTTGGCAATTCAGCATCTATTATTAAATGATGATGTCCAGAATCACATCCATTAATTCCTGCTGGAGCAATATTAAAATTTTTGATTCCAAAAACTAATTTTATTTCTGTAGTATCACTAACGTATCCATTTTCAGGACTTACGAAAAAAACTTCTGGTTGACCACTTTGACACTCATTATTTTCAGCAAACAAAATACTACTAAATA
This sequence comes from uncultured SAR86 cluster bacterium, assembly GCA_964276235.1. Classification (GTDB taxonomy): domain Bacteria; phylum Pseudomonadota; class Gammaproteobacteria; order Magnimaribacterales; family D2472; genus SCGC-AAA076-P13. The sequence continues at coordinate 430,867 of CAXYEK010000001.1, read as the reverse complement.
ATAAAAAACCAATAAAATATAATTTATTCATAACTACCATCCACATAAGTAAGTGTATTTATAATATCACTATTCATTGATTCAATGACTTTAGCAATCACAACTGTATGGGTATGATATGGGACCATCTCATCAACTGTACAAAAAATATTTGCCTGGGCATTTTTTAAAAAAGGTATTCCTGAAGTATCCCATTCATCATTTTTAAATCTATCCCCCTCTTCTTGGAAGGAACTACATAAATTAGATATTTCTTCCTGATTCTTATTAAGAAGATTAATACAAAATTTTGAATCTTGAACAATAGAATCATGAATTCCAGCTGTTTTATTAATACAAACAAGAAGACTAGGTGGATCAATAGAAACAGAGGTTACAGAGGAAACAGTAATAGCATTAAAATTATTATGAGCATCGATATTCGACATTACGCTTACAGAATAAACGTAGCTTCTCATTGCTTTTCTAAAATTGTCTTGAAGTGTCATGGATGAATTATACTTAGTTTAATTATAAATATACTTACTAATTTAGTATAAATATGTAAGTTGATTTTAAAAAATTAAATGAAAAATAATATTAGAATTTCTGGAGGTTTGCTTAAAGGTAAAAAGATACCCTTTGATTTTAAAGAAACTTTAAGACCAACTTCAAACAAACTTAAAGAAATCATCTTTAATTGGCTACAGTTCGAGATACAAGATTGTATTTGTTTAGATTTATTCGCAGGAACTGGTTCTCTGGGTATAGAAGCTTTATCAAGAGAATCTCCTAAAGTAACTTTTATAGAATTGAATAAGAGAAACTATTCTGTGCTTTCAAAAAATATTCAATCACTTGGAGTAAAAGATAAATCAAGAGTATTCTTTAAAGATGCATTTGATTGGGTTAAAAAACAGGATTTATCTGAATTTGATCTAATTTTTTTAGATCCTCCATTTGATAAAGAATTTGAGTTAAAGATACTCAAATTGTTATTGCGGAAAGATGAAATGAAGCCATCCTGTAAAATTTATCTCGAATATAGTAAATTTACAGAAATTGAAATTCCTGATATTTATAAAATAATTAAAGAAAAGTCTGTCGGAGACGTTAAAGCATTATTACTTCAAAAAAAATGAAAATTAAAATAGCAACTCGAGAATCAGAACTTGCTTTGTTCCAAGCAAATTTTGTAGCTAAAAAAATTAATGAGCTAGATAAAAAGATACAAATTGAGCTGGTTCCAATGAAATCTGAAGGAGATCAAACGGAACAACCTCTTCATGAAATTGGCGGTAAAGGCTTGTTTATATCTAAGTTAGAATCTTCTTTAAAAAAAGGTGATTGCGATATTGCTGTTCATAGCCTAAAAGATGTCCCAGCAAAACTTGAAAAGGATTTCACTATTGCTGCAGTATTTGAAAGAGAGTCCTCATCAGACATGCTTCTATCAAAAAAAGGTTTATCTATTCTAGATTTTCCTGTTGGTTCAGTAATTGGCTCTTCAAGCCCTAGAAGAAAAGCTCAAATTAAATATATAAGGCCTGACCTTGAAGTAATCCCTGTAAGAGGAAATATTGCTACAAGAATTAAAAAACTTAATGACAATCTTTTTGATGGGCTAGTCGTTGCTAAGGCTGCTATGAATAGATTAGAGCTAAATACAGATAAATGTTATGAATTTACAAATAAAGAAATGCTTCCATCAGCGTCTCAAGGATATGTAGCCGTTGAATGCTTAAGTTCAAATACAGAAATTATAAAAATATTAAATCAAATAAATAATAGTAAAGCGATGTCTCTTGCTAACGCAGAAAGACTTTTTGTTTCTTTGTTAAATGGATCATGTCTTTCCCCTATTTCTGTCTTATGTTGTGAGACATTAAGCGGAATACAGATATCTGCTAGAGTTCTCTCTCAAGGAGGTGATGAGCAAATTTTTAGAGAGATACAGTCATCATTTGAAAATATTCATGATGATATTATTTTATTAGCTGATGAATTTCTATCTAACGATGCACATAATATGATTTTAAGATAATGATAATTAATACTAGGCCGATCAGCCTTTCACAAAACATAATTACCTTGTGCCAAGATAAACAAATAAATTTGATTAATGCTCATCTATCAGAAATAAATCAGATAATGCCTGAAGATATTGTTGATGATTGGGAGCTAAAACTGACTAATTTTCATACTTATGAAAACTTAATTTTTACAAGTCAGTCATCTGTAAAATATGGTCTAGAACTTCTTCGAAGTCGAATCGATACAAGCAAAATGAACAAAAATGTTTTGTCAGTTGGACTTGCTACCAAGAAAATACTATCACATGAAAATATCTCTTCGATCTCTCCAGAAAATCAGTCATCAGAGGGTCTATTGGATATATTAAATAGTAATTATTCTGGAAAGAGTCTTCTCTTTTGTGGAAAGAATTCTAATAATAACCTTCAAAATACTCTTAAAGAGAGAATTGATGAAATAGTATGTTATGAGCTTATTTATAGTAGAGATCAGTTAAATAAAATTCCTAATGGCTCTGCGATTGTTTTGATTTTCAACTTTCTTACACTTAACTTTATTTTAGATAACTTTAATTATAAATTTATAACAAATAAAGTATTTATAGTTGCGTCTAAAAAGATCAAGGATAGGGCTGTCAAAAATATAAAAGCCATTAAAGATTTGGGAATTAAGATAGTTGTTTCTGAAGAGCCTTCTGATGAATCAATGCTCCAAGTAGCAAAGAAATTTACTTAGTTTTCTTTCCATTTCCACTTTTCATGGATGTAAAGAATTCATCATTTGTTTTATGAGATTTTAATCTGTCTATCAAGAATTGTATTGCTTGAGCATCTTCCATTTCATCAAGAATTTTTCTGAGAACCCACATTCTTTGAAGTTCATCTTCTGCTGTAAGAAGATCTTCTCTTCTTGTTCCAGACCTTCTGATATTAATTGCTGGATATATTCTTTTTTCAGCAATTTTCCTTTCTAAATGAATTTCCATGTTACCGGTACCTTTAAACTCTTCATAGATCACTTCATCCATCTTTGATCCAGTTTCAACAAGAGCTGTAGCTAAGATAGTTAGGCTTCCACCCTCTTCTAAATTCCTTGCTGCACCAAAAAATCTTTTAGGTTTTTCTAAAGCATTAGAGTCCACACCACCACTAAGAATTTTTCCAGAGGCTGGTTGAACAGAATTATAGGCTCTTCCCAATCTGGTAATTGAGTCAAGTAAAATAACAACATCTTTCTTATGTTCCACAAGACGTTTTGCTTTTTCAATAACCATATTTGCAACTTGAACATGTCTGGTTGGCGGCTCATCAAAAGTACTTGCAACAACCTCACCTTTAACTGTTCTCGACATTTCAGTAACCTCTTCAGGTCTTTCATCGATTAGAAGTACTATCAACTCAACTTCTGGATTGTTGCTTTTGATTGAATGAGCAATACTTTGTAACATTAATGTTTTACCAGCTTTGGGTGGTGAAACAATTAGGCCACGCTGACCTTTTCCTATTGGTGCTATTAAATCAATTATACGTGATGATAAATCTTCATTTGATCCTGTACCTTGTTCAAGGATTAATCTTTCATTGGGAAATAAAGGTGTTAAGTTTTCAAAAAGAATCTTATTTTTTGTTTTCGATGGCTCTTCACCATTTATTGTGTCAACTTGGATTAGAGCAAAGTAACGTTCCTTATCCTTTGGGGTTCTAATTTTTCCAGCAACAGAGTCACCTTTTCTCAAACTAAATTTTCTTATTTGATTTGGTGACACGTATATATCGTCTTCACCAGCAACATAAGACCCTTCTGGAGATCTTAAGAAACCAAATCCATCATTAAGTATTTCAAGAACGCCACCACCATATATATCTATACCCTCAGATGCCTTATGTTTAAAGATTCTAAAAATTATTTCCTGTTTTTTGAGCCTACCAACATCTTCAAGGCCTAGGTCTGTAGCTATTTCTACTAATTCATTGATTGGTTTTATTTTTATTTCAGTAAGGTTCATGTATGAGTTTCCGTTCTATTTTTGTTTGAGGGGATTTTGATATTTGATGGCATATAGCCGAGATTTGAAAATGATAGTTCTTTTTAATTAAAGATGCAAAGTTTATGTCTTAAATTAAACTGTAGTACTAATAAACTCCTCTAGTTGTTGTTTGCTTAAAGCCCCTATCTCAACTCCAGCAGGCTCACCGTTTTTAAATATTATTAATGAAGGGATGGATCTAATTCCATACTTTGCAGCGATTTCACGATTAGAATCTACGTCCATTTTACAAACTTTTATTTTACCTTGATTCTCAGAAGCAATTTCCTCAACAGTTGGAGACAATTGCTTGCATGGTCCGCACCATTCTGCCCAAAAATCTACTAATACTGGCAGATCTGAATTTAAAACATCATTAGTGAAATTTTCTTCATCTTGTATTTCTATAACGTTACTCATTTATGTTTTATCTCCTTGGAAATTTCTTTAGCAGCGTATGTCAGAATCGCATCCGCTCCAGCTCTTTTGAAGCTTATTAATGATTCTAACATAACATCATTATCAAGCCACCCCTTATCTATTGCCAGTTTAAGCATGCTATATTCTCCACTAACTTGATAAGCAAAAGTAGGTATCTTAAATGTTTCTTTAATAAGCGATATGATATCTAAATATGGCATACCAGGCTTCACCATAACTATATCAGCCCCTTCATTTATATCTAAGGCTACCTCATGTAATGCTTCATTTTTATTGTGAGATGACATCTGATATGAAGATTTAGAAGAGCTTCCAAGATTATTAGCCGAGCTGACTGCATCTCTAAATGGACCATAGAATTTTGAATTATATTTTGCTGCATAGGAAAGTAGAATTGTATTTTTATAATCTGCATCCTCCAGTGCTTCTCTAATATGACCTATTCTTCCATCCATCATGTCTGAGGGAGCAAGAATATCTGCGCCGGCTTCTGCCAAAACTAAGGATTGTGATTTTAAAATGTCCAATGTTAAATCATTATCAACATATCCATTAACTAATAATCCATCATGACCATGATCTGTATATGGATCGAGTGCTACGTCGGCAATAATTATTATCTCAGGAAATCTATCTTTAATTTTTCTTATAGAAGTGCATATTAAATTGGATTTATTTGTAGCTTCTTTTCCAGAGCTATCTTTTTTTGTTTTATCAATTACTGGAAAAAGAGCTATTGATTTAATTCCTGTCTCTAAAACTTCTTCTATTTCTTTAAGAATTGAATCTTCACTAAATCTTAATATACCAGGCATAGACTCAATTACTTCGGTTCCAATTAAGTTTTCTTTAACAAACAACGGTTGAATTAGGTCAGTTTGAGATAAACTGCTTTCTGCAATTAATTCAGCTATATTTGCGTTTGCTCTTAGTCTTCTGAGTCTTGTTTTGGGAAATTTTCTATCTATAAACATAATTTAATCTGTTACTGCGCCAAGACTTGCTGATTTTACGCTCTTTGCAAACTTTGCTAAAACTCCTTTCTTGGGAGGAGTTTTTGGATTCACCCATTTTGAAATTCTATTTGAAATCTCTTCATCAGAAACTTTCAATATTAATTGGTCTTGCTCTGCATCGATTAGTATAACGTCTCCATCTTCAACAACTGCTAATACACCTCCATCTGCTGCTTCTGGTGTTATATGTCCAACAACAAAACCATGTGTTCCTCCAGAGAAACGTCCATCTGTAATGAAACCAACTTTGTCTCCAAGACCTTGACCCATAATTGCTGAAGTTGGTTTTAACATTTCTCTCATACCAGGACCTCCCTTGGGACCCTCATATCTGATAACAACAACGTCTCCAGCTTTAATAGTTTTAGATAAAATTGCTTCTACGCCATCTTCCTCAGAATCAAATACTTTAGCAGTACCCTCAAATGAGGTCCCTTCTTTGCCTGTAATTTTGGCAACGGCTCCGTCTTTTGCAAGATTGCCATATAAAATTCTTAAATGGCTATTAGCTTTAATGGGGTTATCAAAATCCATTATTATTTTTTGCTCTTTGTTATATGGCTTGATACTAGATAGGTTTTCAGCAAGTGTTTTGCCAGTTACAGTTAAGCAATCCCCGTGCAATAAATCATTATCTAAAAGAGTTTTCATTAATGGTTGAATTCCACCATTAGCATTTAATTGAGACATATAATGAGAGCCAAAAGGTTTTAAGTCAGCCATCACAGGAGTTTTTTTTCCAACTCTTGTAAAATCGTCAAGATTTAGATCTACTCCAATTGAATGAGCCATTGCTAATAAATGAAGGACTGCATTTGTTGAGCCTCCTAAAGAAATTACAACTGTGATTGCATTTTCAAATGCTTTTTTAGTCATGATATCTGATGGCTTAATATCTCTTTCTAATAATTCCATGATTGCTAGTCCAGCTTTTTCACAATCGTTCTGCTTATCTTCAGAAATAGCATCTTGACTACTACTTCCTGGAAGACTCATCCCTAAAGCCTCAATTGCTGAGGCCATAGTATTGGCTGTGTACATTCCACCGCAGGAACCAGGACCTTTTACAGAAATTTTTTCAACATGAATCAATTCTGATTCTGGTAAATCTCCTTTAGAGAACTCACCAGTTTTTTCACAAACAGTAACATAGTCTGTATTTTCATCACTTGGTTGAATTGAACCGCCATATATAAATATTGAAGGTCTATCAAGTCTTGCCATCCCAATAATACATCCAGGCATATTTTTATCACAGCCACCAATAGCTATTAAGCCATCATATCCCAAGCAACCAACAACAGTTTCTATTGAATCAGCAATAACCTCTCTCGAGACTAGTGAATATTTCATCCCTTGTGTTCCCATCGAGATTCCATCTGACACAGTAATTGTATTAAAAAGAACGCCTTTTCCACCAGATGAATCTACAGCCTCTTCTACCACTTCAGCAAGTTGATTAATATGCATATTGCAAGGGGTAACTTTAGCTCCAGTAGAGGCAACCCCAACAAATGGTTTGGTAAAGTCCTCAGAAGTAAAACCTACTCCTCTGAGCATAGACCTAGAGGCAGCCTGATTTGGACCGTCTACTAGTTCTTTTGAAAACTTTCTTGATGTCATTTTTTTATCATAATATTATTCGGATGCGTATCTTAACGCAGCCGAAAGCAATTTTTTAGTGTATTCTTCTTTTGGTTGATCAAATACCTCTTGGGAAAGTCCTGATTCAACAATTCTTCCGTCCTTCATTACAAATATAAAATCTGACATAGATCTGATAACCTTCAAATCATGACTTATGAAAAGATACGTCAAACCATATTCATTTTGAATGTCTTTGAGTAAATTAATAACCTGAATCTGAATTGATCTATCAAGAGCTGAAGTTGGTTCATCTAGAATCATGAAATCAGGATTCATTATTAACGATCTAGCTATAGCAATCCTTTGCCTTTGGCCCCCCGAGAATTCATGTGGGTATTTATTCTTTGCAGAAAACTCTATCCCAACATCAGATAGTACTTTATCTATTTTTTGCTCTTTTTCTTTTTTAGACAACTTAAAGTGAACTCCAAGACCTTCTCCAACTATTTCTCCAATAGTCATTCTTGGTGATAGAGATCCATAAGGATCTTGAAACACTATTTGAACATTTTTCTTTAATTCTTTATTTTCTTTTGAAGAGTTCAGATTTAAATTCTTACCTTTAAATATAATATCTCCCTCATACTTCACAAGATTAGCTATTGCTTTACCAAGGGTCGACTTTCCAGAACCAGACTCTCCAACTAATCCTATGGTTGTATTCTTAAATATTTTAAATGACACATCTTTTACAGCATGAAAAGAATTTTTCTTAAAGAAATTAGCTGATGGAATATTGTAAAAGACATTTAAATCTTTAATGTCTATAACTGGATATTCATCAATATATCCTTCAATTTTTGGCTGGGGTTCTGCGTCTAATAATTTTTTAGTGTATGGATGTGCTGGATTTTCAAAAACATTATTGGTATTTCCTTGCTCTACAATCTCTCCATCTTTCATAACACAGACTTTATCTGAGAATTCTTTAACTAAACCAAGATCATGAGTGATGAATAAAATAGACATTCCTAATTCACTTTTGAGTTTAGACATTAAGTCCAATATTTGGGCTTGAATAGTTACATCAAGAGCTGTAGTTGGCTCATCTGCAATTAATAGTTCAGGCTTATTTACCAGAGCAATTGCTATCATTATTCTTTGTCTTTGGCCTCCAGAAAGTTCATGAGGATAAGAATGAAACCTTCTCTCAACATCATCTATTTCTACAAGACTCATTAAGTCCATTGCTTCTTTGGTTGCTTCTTTTTTTGAAGAGCTCGAATGAAGAAGAATTGACTCTGTAATCTGATTACCAACTTTATGATATGGATTAAGCGATGTCATTGGTTCCTGAAAAACCATAGATACAATATTTCCTCTTATTGAAAGTAATTGTTCTTTTGGGGCATTAATGAGTTCATTATTATTAAATTTAATAGAAGAATCATTTGAATAAGTAGCTTGAGGTCTTGGTAGCAACTGAAGTATAGACATTGCGGTGACTGATTTCCCAGAGCCAGATTCTCCGACTAAAGCCATAGTTTGATTTTTTTCTATCTCAAAACTTATATTTTTTACTGCGCTAAAAGAACCATCTCTTGTAGCAAAATTTATACTCAAGTTATTAATTTCTAAAATTTTATTCATAATATTTTTTTATATTCTCTTAAAAAATCCTCAGTAGCCAATCTTGCTGCTTTCAATCTTGTCATTGAAGCAAACCCATGGAACATAGAAGGATAATGTAATTGTTTCACATTATTATCATTTTGATGCAATAAAAAGGCATATTCCTCAGCTTCGTCACATAGAGGATCAAAGCCAGCGGTAACTATTATAGTTGTAGGTACTCTTTTTTTTGAATCGAATTTTAGGAGATTAAATGTTGGGTCATCAATTTTTGATTCATTGTTACCAAACTTATCCCAAAACCAAACCATATTTTTTTTAGTTAAAAGATATCCTTCATATAAAACGCTATGGGACTCAGAGGAACATGATGGATCGCACATTGGATAAATAAGCATCTGACTATTTGGAATGCTCATATTATTCATAACCAAATGATGAACTAAGGAGGCAGCAAGATGAGCACCAGCACTGTCTCCACAAAATGAAATATCATTTGCGTTATACCCTTGCTCAATAATCCACTCATAAGCTTTTAAAGCGTCATGCAATGCATTAGGATGTTTGTTTTCTGGTGAGAGCCTATATTCTAAAGAAAAAGTTTTTGTTTTTAGCTGATCAGATAAGAGCGAAACCATAAGATCATGAGTTTCAATTGAACTCAAGACATAACCTCCTCCATGGAAATATAAGATAGCCTTATTTGATTCTAGTTTATTTGGAATATATTCACGAAGTAGTAATTTATTTTCTATGCAAATATTGTGATCTTTTTTTGCAACATCTTCTTTTGGTTTCAACGAAAGCCTGTACTGACTTCTCTTCTCATTAATTAAATCACGAGTTTCTTGTATATCGTTGTCAGATATTATTGATAGATCTTTTTTGGGAATTACATCCAAAATTACAGAGGATTGAAAATCAAATAAATGACCTCTTAGAGGATCTCTCCTTTTAAAATAAACTAATCTAAGAACCCAAATTGGGACATAGAAGAACATATTTAATAAAAACACCCTAAACATAAGAACTCACTTTAATATTTTATAACAATAATTTCTTTCTTTTAGTAGCTTTGAAGTTTATTCTTAGCAACCATATGAGAAAATCATTAATTATACTCTTATCATGTTTTTTATCCCTTGAATCTTTATCTGTTGATATTTTTAATCAAGAAAATACAGTTCTTCCAGCAGATCAGGCATTTGCCATAAAAAAAAGTTTAAATGATGAGAATATTGAAATTTCATGGATGATCAAAGATGGTTACTATATGTATTTAAACAGCATAAAAATTTTAAATGGGAGTAATGAAATTTCTTATAAAGTCTTAGAATCTAATCAATCCTTATATGAAGATGAATTCTTTGGTAAGACAACAATTCTAAAAAAGAATTTTGTTATTCTATCAAATATTCTAAATTCAATGGATGCTTCAAAAGTTACGATACAGTATCAAGGTTGCTCAGAAGCAGGTTTTTGTTATCCCGTACAAAAACAGTATCTTCTGTAATAATTTTACTAACTTCTTTTAAAATCTGTTAAAATCAAAAAAAATGAATATTTTATTAATAAATGGTCCGAATCTAAACTTACTAGGCAAGAGGGAGACTTCTTTATACGGTGATATTTCTTTATCTGAGCTCGAAAATAATCTAAATTCAATAGCTAAAGATAATGGATGCATGCTCAAATCCATTCAAAGCAATGCTGAACATGAGATAATTGAGACCATACACCAAGCAATTGACCAAAACATAAAAGTTATTATTATTAATCCTGCTGCTTATACCCATACAAGTATTGCTATCAGAGATGCTCTTCTTGGGGTGAGTATTCCATTTTATGAGATTCATATATCTGATATTTATTCTAGAGAAGACTTTAGGAAATTCTCCTATTTCTCTGATATAGCCATAAAAGTTTATTGCGGACTCGGTATTAAAGGATATGAAATGGCCTTAATGGATGCAATATCAAATTACAAGGAGACTTAAATGGATATAAGAAAAATAAAAAAATTAATTGAAATGCTTCAAGAGTCTGATTTGAGAGAAATAGAGGTTAGCCAAGGAGATGAATCTGTCAGAATTTTAAGAGACAACAATTACTCTGAAAAAAATATTTCTGTGATAAATACTCCCGAACTAAAAAATATTAATGTAACTCCAGAAATTATTGAAGGTAACTTTATTACCTCTCCAATAGTAGGAACTTTTTATAGAAAGCCAAGTCCAGATAAAGATCCATTTATAAAAGTTGGTGATGTTATCGAAAAAGGCCAAGTTTTATGCATTATTGAGGCTATGAAAATGATGAATGAAATAAAATCAGATTCTGATGGAAAAATTATTTCAATAGATGTTGAAGATGGGCAGCCAGTAGAATTCGGTCAAAAAATTATAACAATTAATTAAGATGCCTTTTAAAGTTCTTATTGCAAATCGAGGAGAGATTGCGCTTCGAGCTATTAGAGCTTGTAAAGAATTAGATATCGCGACTGTATCTGTTTACTCTGAGGGAGATAAAGATCTTAAACATCTCAAATTTTCAGATGAAACAGTCTGTATTGGTCCAGCATCCCCAAGTGAAAGCTATTTGAATGTTCCTTCGATTCTTTCCGCAGCTGAACTTACAGAGGTAAATGCAATCTATCCAGGATATGGATTTTTAGCTGAAGATGCTGATTTTGCTGAAATGTGCCATAAAAGCGGTTTTAAATTTATAGGTCCTAATTTTGAAACGATCAGAAAAATGGGAGATAAGATAACTGCTAAGACTTTGGCAGATAGTGCAGGTATTCAGATAGTGCCTGGCTATAAAGATGATATACCTGAAGATCCAGAAGAGTTTAAAAAAATAGCAAGGGATATTGGATATCCTATTATGATAAAAGCAACTGCTGGAGGTGGTGGCAGAGGAATGAGGGTTGTTGATTCTGAGGAAAACCTTTTATCCCAAGCAGAAATAACAAAGCAAGAAGCTAAAAATGGCTTTGGTAATGAAAGAATTTATTTAGAAAAATTTATCAGGAATCCGAGACATATTGAAATACAAATTGTTGGCGATGGAAAGGGAGATGCTATCCATCTAGGTACAAGGGATTGCAGCATGCAAAGGAGGCATCAAAAAATTATAGAGGAAGCGCCAGCATTAAACTTAAACGAAGAGTCCTTAAAGAAAACTTTTAAAGCCTGTATTGAATTATGTAAAGATATTAAATACGAAGGTGTTGGGACAATAGAATTTTTATATGAGAATGGAGAGTTCTATTTTATTGAAATGAATACAAGAATACAGGTGGAACACCCTGTTACTGAGATGATTACTGGATTTGATCTAGTCAAAGCTCAGTTAAGGATTGCATTAGGTATGGATATAACACTAGATCAAAGTAAAATTATATTTAATGGACACTCATTAGAATGCAGAATTAATGCAGAAGATCCAGAAACTTTTCAACCATCACCTGGAACTATTACAAAAATGCATACAGCTGGTGGCTTTGGAATAAGATATGATTCTCATATATATGGTGGATATAAGGTTCCTCCTTACTATGACTCTCTATTGGCAAAAATAATCACGCAAGCTAACACCAGAAAGTCAGCAATAAAAAGAATGTTAAGTGCTCTTGATGAATTTTTTGTTGAGGGTATTATGACGAATCATTCACTACATCAGAAGATATTGCATGATAAAACCTTTGTTGAAAACAAACATAATATAAATTATCTAGAAAATGAGTTCTTAAAAAAATGAATCCTGAATACAAACCACAAGATATTGAAAAAGCTATCCAAGAAGACTGGATAAAAGAAGAAAGGTTTAAGGCGACTCCAGATAACAGAGAAAAATTTTATTGCTTGTCTATGTTTCCTTACCCATCAGGAAAGCTTCATATGGGTCATGTAAGAAACTATACGATTGGAGATGTTATATCTCGATATAAAAGAATGAGAAACTTTAATGTATTCCAACCAATGGGGTGGGATGCATTTGGATTACCTGCAGAAAATGCTGCTATTGCGAATAAAGTTAGTCCTAAAGATTGGACAAATCAAAATATTGATCATATGAAAAAACAGCTTATTTCATTGGGCCTTGGTTATGATTGGTCGAAAGAATTAAGAACTTGTGAGCCAAGCTATTATAAATGGGAACAGTTAATCTTTAAGAAATTTTATGACAAGGGTTTAGTTTATAAAAAGAAGTCATTAGTTAACTGGGATCCTGTTGATGAAACTGTTCTTGCAAATGAACAAGTAATTGATGGAAAAGGCTGGAGATCAGGTGCTCAAATAGAGATAAAAGAAATTGATCAATGGTTTATAAAAATAACAGATTATGCTGATGAATTACTTAGTTCTCTAGATGAAGTGGATTGGCCTGAAAATGTAAAAACAATGCAGAAAAATTGGATTGGAAAATCTAATGGTGCAGAAATAAAATATCGATTAGATAATACAGATAACTTTTTAACAACATTCTCTACAAGGCCAGATACTATCTTTGGAGTTTCGTTTTTAGCTATTTCTCCAAATCACTCAATATCTTTAGATTTAGGAAAAAATGATGATTCAGTTAAGTCGTTTTTAGATAAATGTAAGGTAGCTAGTGCAGCTGAAGCAGATATGGCTAAGGCTGAAAAACTTGGTATATATACTGGAATGGATGCTATACACCCTCTAACTGGAAAGAAAATACCAGTGTGGATTGGTAACTTTGTTTTACTAGACTATGGCACTGGTGTTGTTATGGGAGTTCCTGGACATGATCAAAGAGATTTTGAGTTTGCTACTAAATATAATTTAGAAATAAACCAAGTTATTTCATCTGATGCCAGTGAGCTGCCATTAGTTCAAAAAGGAGTACTAATAAACTCTGATAAATTTAATGGGATGTCATCTGAACATGCATCTCAGGAAATTGTTAAAGAATTAAAAATTAAGAATCTTGGCGAAGAGCTTATTCAATTTAGATTGAGAGATTGGGGTGTTAGCAGGCAAAGGTATTGGGGTTGTCCAATTCCAGTTATATATGAAAATGGTGAACCCAAAGTAATAGATGAAAAAGATATGCCTGTTGTATTACCCGATTTACCAAAAGACTCCCCTCCAATTCCCTTGAGTCAGAATAAAGAATTTTATAATATTTCAGATAATCTTCAGAGAGAAACAGATACGTTTGATACTTTTATGGATTCTTCATGGTATTACGCAAGATTTACTTCTTCAGATAATGATGAAGATATTTTTGATGAGAACTCTAAATATTGGCTACCTGTTGATTTGTATATTGGTGGTATTGAGCATGCAATTTTACATTTATTATATTCAAGGTTCTTTCATAAAGCTCTTAGAGACATGGATATGGTTGAGGGCAATGAGCCTTTTAAGAAACTTCTCACTCAAGGTATGGTCTTAAAAGATGGTGCAAAAATGTCGAAATCTAAAGGTAATACTGTTGATCCTCAGTCCTATATTGAGAAGTATGGTGCTGATACAGTTCGACTCTATATGATGTTCACATCACCGCCAGAACAAAGTCTTGAATGGTCAGAAAACTCTGTTGAGGGTGCTTCAAGGTTCATTAAAAAAGTATGGAATCTTGTTAATGGTAGAAAATTTGAAGATATAAAAGAACCCTCGGGCTTGACTCAGGAAGAAATAGCTCTAAGAAGAAAAGCGCATGCAACATTAAAAAAAGTAACAAGTGATTTTGAATCGAGATATTCTTTTAATACTGCCATAGCAGCAATTATGGAGTTACTTAATTTTATTCCTGATACTTTTAAAAATGTTGATGCTACAGAAGAAAATAAGTTTTGTTTAAATGAATCAATAATAATTATATTAAAAACACTCAATCCTATTGCTCCTCACATATCAGAATATCTATGGAAAAGTTTTTATGGAGATTTTTCAAGTGAATTAATTGAATCATCATGGCCAGAAGTTAAAGAGCATCTTTTAGAAATATCAGAATTTGAACTGGTTGTTCAAATCAATGGAAAACTTAGAGGTAAAATTTTAGTTAGTAAAGATACAGAACAAACTGAAATAGAAGAAATTGCAAAAAATATTGAGAATGTTGCCACCAACCTTAAAGATACAAATATTAGAAAAGTCATATATATAAAAGAAAAAATTATTAATTTTGTTGTTTAAATAGAACCTAGTTTAATTAAGCTTTGATATATCTTCCCGAGATGGTTACTATAAATTTATGTTTAAATGCTCGAACATTATTACTATTTTTTTTCTACTATCGTTAGTGAGTTGTAATTATAATCAGGTTTCTTTTGAATCAAATGTAAATGATTCTGTCAGCTTTAATTTTGATAACTCTATTCCATCTGTTTTCAGAAATAAGGTAAATTCATTTTTTCAAACAGATAACCTTTCAGAAAATATTAATGCTTCATTAAAAGATTACACATTAAAAAAATATGATGTTGTTGGTGGTAATGCTCTTCGTGCCTTAGAAGGAGAACTAACATTACTAGTAAAGTTAATAATTAGTAAAGACAGTAAGACTATAAATAAAAATATTAATATTGTGAAAAGATACAAATCAAACGAATTAAATCCGTTTGCACAAGAAGAAATGATAAGAAATTTAGAAATAGAAATGCATAAAGATATTATTGATCAAATTATTATAGAGGTTGGTCTTTTTGAAATGTGAGGCGTTAGCAATTACTAAATATTTGAGCAAGTCCCCAAATATTTTCTTTATTTATGGATCAGAAATTGTTCTCAGAAATAATTCAAAAGATATTCTCAAAAATCATTTACGAGAATTGGGTTTTTCTGAAAAAAGAATTATTACTAAAGATCAATTTGATCGAATTGAGCAGATAATAATAGAAAATGCGAGTGGCTCGCTCTTTGGTTCAAAAACATTAATTGAAATTCATCACGATCAAGGAAGAATCCCAGATCAAATCACAAAAATTTTTCAGATAGCCAATATTGAAAAGATGAACGATATTGCAATCATAATAACTTCACATAACGAAAAATTAAATTACTCCACTAAGTGGGTAAAGCAAATGGATGAAAATTCATTAATTGTTGAGTGCAAAAAACTGAAATCATTTGAAGAAAAAATATGGCTCAAGAAAGAATTATCTTTTGTCTCAGAAAAAGATAAATCAACCCTGCTGCAGCATATTTATGAAATGAATCTTGGCAACTTAGTTGCTCAGCAAAATGAGATTCAAATTCTAAGATTAGTTTATAAGGATGGGATGGATATGACTAATATATTCTCTGCAGATTCTGCAGAATTTGTGCCATTTGAATTAGAAGACATGATTATTTCAAAGAATACTAAACATGCTTTGAGGATAGTTCATTCAATAAAAACCTCTGAGGGTCATTATGCTCCCTTGCTTGTTTGGATTATAGGAAAGATAGTCAATAGCTCATCAAATGCTAGACAAAACAAAAATCCTAGAAGCAGTTTGGAGAGATCAGGAGTTTGGGGTAATAAAATTACTGAGTATATGAATTTTATTAAAATACATCCTCTACAAAAATTAATTCGTCTTCAAAAAGATGTATTTGAACTTGATCTTGCAAGCAAAGGTTTATCAAAAAAAGATTTTTGGAATGAATTAGATAATATAGTTATAGAATTAACTGCTAGCTAAAAAATTTATTATCAAAAATATCTTTGCATTTAAGAAAAATAGGATCATTAATATTTAAATTAGAATCTAAATTAACTATTTCAGAAATTGCTGCTAGTCCTTTTGTTGAACTTGTTAACCATGCAGAAGATGCCTTTGATAAGTCTGCTAGGGTGTATTCATCCTCGATGACCTTTATTTGAGATTTTTTTAATTCTTTAATTAATAAAGATCTCGTAATTCCAGGAAGTATATTATTTGAAAGTGCGGGTGTACAAATTTTATTACCTACAGAAAAAAATAAATTGGAGGCTCCAGCTTCGGTCAAGATATTGTCTCTATGCATAATAACTTCTTTACACCCTTCTTTTTGTGCAAAGTTCATGCTCATAATATTGCCCAAAAGTGATGTAGATTTAATATCACATCTACCCCATCTTTGATCCTTACATGCCATTACCTTTATTGGTTGTGTGTTAAATGAGAATGGTAAAACATAACCAAATGTTTCAGTTTCGAGTGAATTAGAATATAGATGGGAACGAATTAAATCCACTCCTCTTGTTACTTGATAGTAGACATAGCCATTTTTTGAATTACAGGATTTGATGAGTTTATTAATTTCATCAGCAGCATTTTTAATATCAATATCTATAGATAAAGACTTAGAACTATTTTTTAATCTTTCGATATGATCTTCGTAAGCAATTGCTTTGGAATTGAAGAATGGCACAACTTCATAAACGCTATCAGAAAAAGTATATGCTCTAGAAAATGGTGATATTTTAATATTTTCTAAAGCATCAAAACTGCCATTGAAAACTGCCTTAATTTTCTCCATTTTACGCCATTCCAAACAAGCCAAATACCCAAAGTACGAACTTAGACCATAATCTTCCAAAGAACCCTTTTGCTTCAACTTCTTTAAGCGCTACCAGGTCTTTTATTAAAATAACTTTCTCATTGCTTGTTATTTCAAGAGTCCCAATCTTTTGACCTAGCTTTATAGGTGCTTGAATATTATTTTTAAATTTATAGCTAATATTTAAGTTTTTAAAACTTGTTCTAGGTATGGTTATGGATACATCCTCAAGAACACCAAGTCCTAGAGTGTCTTCTTGTCCGCCCCAAATTGTAATTCTCTCATATTCTTCATTAGCATTTAATACTTGTTGAGTAGCGTAAAATCTAAATCCATATTCGAGAAGTCTTTGAGTTGATAGAAAGCGGTCGTTATCCGACTTACTGCCAGCAACTACAGTGATAAGCCTCATATCACCTCTTTTCGCCGAACCAACTAAACAAAAACCCGCTGCTTCCGTATGACCTGTTTTCACACCGTCAGATGATTCATCTCTCCATAAAAGCTTATTTCTATTTAACTGTTTGATATTATTAAAGGTGAATTGTCTATCTTTATATAGAGCATATTCTTCAGGAAATTTTTTAATAAAATTTGAAGTCAAAATAGATAGATCTTTTGCAGAAGAAAAATGATTATCATCTGGGAGACCGGTTGAATTTTGAAAAATAGTATTATCCATTCCTAGTGAAGCAGCATAAGAATTCATTAAGTCAACAAATCCTCTTTCTGTTCCTCCGGTATATTCAGCAATAGCGACCGAGGCATCATTACCAGACTGAATAATAATTCCCTTTAAGAGATCTGAGACCTTAATCTTCTTGCCCGCCTCGATAAACATTTTAGAACCTTCCATGCGCCAAGCTTTTTCACTTATTAATACTTCGTCATCAAGAGAAATTAAGTCATTTGCAATTTGGTCAGCTACAACATAACCAGTCATTATTTTTGTCATGCTTGCAGGCTCAATCTGGGATTCAGAATTAAATTCTGCGATAACTGTATTGGTATTAGGTTCAATTAAGATGTAGCTCTTAAGATCTAGCTCCGGTGAATCTGGTACAAAACTCTGAGATTGAACAAATATTGAGGTTGATAATAGTGTGAATAATAATTTTTTCATTTTTTTAACTCTTCTGATAAGTAGTAAACGGCCATTGCATATACATCACTAATATTATACTTAGCAATAGCTCTAAAGTTGTCATCGCCAATGAAAAAAAGATCTTTTCCATCTTCATTAAATGTTAAAGGTATGAACCTTGTTAGAGATTCATGTGGTTTGTAGAATTTTCTCACATTATTTGGATATGCTTTCGTAACGATTTTTCCATTTCTCTTCCATCCATGCACATAAAGATAATTTGCAATACTGCCAATTGCATCGTCAACAGAATTAAATAAATCAACGTAGCCATCTCCATCAAAATCTACAGCATATGCTCGATAGCTAGAAGATATAAATTGCGCATATCCCATTGCACCAGCATATGAGCCTTTTGTAGTTTTAATATCTAAATTATTTTCTCTTGTTAAGAGAAAGAACTCTATAAGCTCTCTTCTAAAAAAATTAGATCTTCTAGGATCATCAAATCCTAAAGTAGTAAGGCTATCTAAAACTCTATACCCACCTTTATTACTCCCATAATTAGTCTCTACTCCTAAAATAGCAGTAATTATTTCTCTAGGAACTCCAAATTCTTTTTCAGCTCTTTTCAGCGTTTTAATATTTTTTTCAATAAATTTTTTACCTTCTTCCACTCTTTTTGTTTTTATAAAAATAGCTCTATATTCATCCCATGTTTTTGTCTTTTCTGCAGGATTAGCAACTGATTGAAGCATCTCATCACGCTTTTTAGCATTTTTTAATATCGCTGTAACATAAGACTTTTCAAAGCCATGTTTTGTAACAAGCTCATCGATTACCATTTGACTATCTTTGTGATTCGAATAGTCGGCAGTAATTGAAAGAGAAAATATTAAGCTTATAAATATAATTTTTTTCATCGTTGCATAAGTTTTTTGTGTGTTGCCATGGATATTATTATCCCAAAAGCTATATAGAATGATAGCAAAGATGAGCCCCCTTTGCTGATAAATGGAAGTGGCATACCTACTACAGGAATTATTCCAACAACCATCGCAAGATTGATAAATAATGTTGAGGCAAAAATTAGACTTAAGCCTCCAATGGTTAATCTACAAAATCTATCCCTAGCATTAAACGCTAAATACAAACATCTTAGTAGTATAAAGAGGAAAACAGATAACAAAATGCAAACCCCAACAAAACCGAATTCTTCAGCAATAACAGCAAAAATGAAGTCTGTTTCAGTTTCAGGAAGAAAGTCCAAGTGAGCCTGAGAACCTTCTTGAAAACCTTTACCATTAATTCCTCCAGAACCTATAGCAATTTTAGATTGAGTGATGTTCCAACCAGTTCCATAAGGGTCTGCAGTTGGGTTAAATAAAGTTTCAATTCTTTGTCTTTGAAATGGCTGTAAAAAATTATTCCATAAAAAAGGAAGGGAAATAAGAAATAGCCCAAATGCAGCCCCGATAAATTTCCAGCTAAGTCCTGCTAGAAATAAAATATAAATACCCGCCATAAAAACTACAAGACTAGTGCCTAGATCTGGCTGATTGGCAACTAAAATAAAAATAAGCATTATTAAAGCCAGTGTTATAAATGTATGTTTTGGGCTTATAGGTAAAGACTTATCATATAAATAAGATGCAAGAAAGATAGGAAGAGATATCTTAATTATTTCTGAAGTTTGCAAAGTAAAAAAACCCAAATTTAACCACCTTTGCGCACCATTTATCTCTTTGCCAAATATCATGGTTGCGAAGATTAGTAAAAGAGAAAGGATTAAAAATATACCTGAAAAGGTATTGTAAAAATTAGGGTCAGGTTGGCTTAAAATAAACATTAAAAATAAACCAAATCCGACAAAAATAGATTGCTTCAATATAGTATTTAAATCTCCTTGAGAGGCGCTGTATAAAAAAAATAATCCCATAATCGATAAAAGAGTAATCGAAATAAACAAGTACTGATCAAAATAAATACTAAATGTTCTAAAGTTTAATTTTTTTTTCATTTTTCAATTAGCTCATTCAGAACTGCTATAGCTACTGGCCCAGCAACTGAACCACCACTCTCGCCATTTTCAATTACGACGCTTACAGCGTATTTTGGATTAGGCATCGGACCAAAAGCAATTATTATTGCATGATCTCTATTTCCTATATTTTTTCTAACAAGCTTATAATCCTCTTTAGTTTCTGTACTAACAAGCTCAACAGTACCTGACTTAGCTGCAACAGTATAAGACTTTAGCGACTTTAACCTCCTAGCAGTACCTTTGTTTCCATCTATTACATTAATCATGCTTCCATGAATTTTCTCCCAATCTAGATTAGTAATATTTGATCCTGAAAATGAAGTCTGGCTTTCTTGTTTGCTATTTTGAATAAAAGAAAGTTCTGATAGATTTCCTTTATTAGCTAAAAAAGCTGAATAATAAACAAGTTGCATTGGTGTAGCGCTCATATAACCTTGACCTACACCAAGGTTAACAGTGTCTCCTTTAAACCACCCAAAATTAAGGTTATTCATTTTCCATTCTGGAGTTGGAAGCAGTCCTTTATCAGGATTGAAGCAATCAGAACAAACATTCCTTCCAAATCCAAATTCAGACAAATGATAGATTAACTTGTCAATATCAGAGTTGTAGGCCAAAGAGAAAAAGAAAGTATTAGAGCTCTCTATAATTGCATTATTTAAATCTATATTTCCATGCCCTCCCTTTTTCCACCCTCTATAAACCCTTTGATCTTCAGGCAAAATAAAATAACCAGGATCATCAATTGTAGATTCCCAGTCTATAAGTTTTTCTTGAAGTCCAAATAATGCTATTGCTGGCTTAATTGTTGATGCAGGAGAGTATCTTCCCTGAGAGCTTCTATCAAAGAAAGGTTTATTGTTATCGTCCAAAAGAGCTTTAAAATTTTTAGATGACATTCCATTTGCTAAGTCGTTTACAGAAAAAGTGGGAGTACTTAAGTAAGTAACTATTGCCCCTGTTTCAATTTCTACTGCGACAACTGAACCCCTTCTATTGTCCATCTGTTCAAATGCTGTTTTCTGAGAATCTAGATCTAATGCAGTATATAAATTTGAACCGTTTATTGGTTTAACGTAATCCAGTTCTTTCAGAAACCTTCCAGAGGCGTCAACTTCATATGATTTTTTACCAAAATAACCTCTTAAAGATTCATCATATATATTTTCTATACCGGTCTTACCGGAAAGAAAACCATTTGAGTATCTAAAAATAGTTTCTACTTGTTTTAAGTTTTGATTTGATAGGACTTCAGTTAGTTGATCATCACTTAACCCTCCAACATAACCTATGGCATGGGAAAATAAGTGAGGATATTTATTCTCTCGGCTGTATCTGACATCAATAAATGCATTTGGGTATTTAAAATTTCTTACTTCAAACTTAGCAATCTCTTCTTTAGAAAGATTCCTTTTTACTGTGAGCTCTCTATTGTAGTCAGCCTTATTTTTAAAATTCTCGTTAACATATTCAAGATCTTTTTCATCTAAGTCTATTATTACTGATATTTCTTTAATGAAATTTTCAAGGCTACTAATTTTCCATGGTTTTATAATTAGGTTATAGGTAGGAACATTATTCACAAGAATGTTTCCATCTCTATCAAAGATAATTCCTCTTGCTGGTTGAACCAACACATCTCTAGTTCTATTTTTTAAAGAAGCTAATTCATAGTCTGTATAACTAGATACTTGAAGTGAATAAGTTCTAAATAAAAGAAATGTAAATAAAAAAATAAAGAAAATATAAATAACTACTAATCTTGAAAAGAAGCTTCTCTTTTCAGTTGATCTTTCTTCAATATTTATCATTTATGGTAAGGCGCATTATTAATTATAGAAAATGCTCTATATATTTGCTCTATTAAAATTATTCTAAAAAGCCTGTGTGGGAAAGTGAAATAAGATGCAGAAAATACCTTATCTGATCTATCAATAATACTTTTTGATAGTCCAAATGAGCCTCCTATTACAAAACAAATTTTGAGATTATTAAGCATAGATTCTGAAAAGAATTCACTAAATTTAATACTATCTAACAATTCTCCCTTTGAGTCCCAAGAGACGATAAAGTGATCTGAGGGTATTTTAGATAAAATCATTTCCGATTCTATTTTTAGAACTTCCTCATTTGATCTTTTTGGATGTTGCTGCCCTTTTATTTCTATGAATTTTAAGGAAGTATTTTTAGGAAATTGTTTAGAATAATAATCTATGCCTGAAGATTCCCATGAAGTTAATTTACTCCCAACACTAATAATACTTAAGACCATTTAGCCAGAAGTATTAAGGAGAGTATTTTCTCCCCAAAGGCCCTCTAAGTCATAAAATTCTCTAATATCGCTTTTCATTATATTAATAACTATCTCGCCGCAATCAACAAGAACCCATCCTGACTCAACTTTACCTTCGACTCCCAATACAGTCATCTTATTACC
Source organism: uncultured SAR86 cluster bacterium (assembly GCA_964276235.1). GTDB lineage: Bacteria > Pseudomonadota > Gammaproteobacteria > Magnimaribacterales > D2472 > SCGC-AAA076-P13. The sequence goes on along the minus strand of CAXYEK010000001.1, from coordinate 408,086 downwards.
TTTGATTGATTCAACAAGCTTCTCAGAAAGAGATTTTGCATGTCTGTTTGAACTTGCTGTGGCAATTATTATAAAATCTGCGAACGATGATATACCCTTAATATCAAGCGATAAAACGTCTACAGCTTTATTATCGCTTAGAGTTTCTGTACAAATATCTTTAAGATTTTTTTTAGGCAAAATTTACTTATTAATTAAGGTTTTTAATCAACTAAAAATTACTTTTTAGTAATTGCTATACTAAATCATTATTTAATAAAAAGGTAAGTAATTTTGGAAATATACACCCTAAATACTTTTTTAGATCTCTTACTGGTTTATAAGAATTTAATATTATGGATTGGTTCTATTTCTCTGTTTATTTTTGTATTTAGCTTAATTAGTCTTAAATGGCTTGTTGTTTTAATTCCTGTTGATTATTTCTTAATTAAAAAAAAATCTAAATTTAAATCTAATAATCCTTATCTATGGTACTTGATTGTAGTTTTCAAAAATATTATCGGATATTCATTAATACTTGGTGGAATAATGATGCTTGTTCTGCCTGGACAGGGGGTTTTTACAATTATTATTGGCTTAATGCTCAGTAATTATCCAGGTAAATACGTTATTGAAAAGAAATTTATTGCCATTCCTGCTATTTTAAAATCAATCAACTGGTTAAGAGCAAAATCAAATGCTCCTCCTTTAAAGATAAATTAAAAATTCTAGCTTGTTGATATTTTCTCTATGTACTTAGATAAAATTGTCATTCTTTGAGATGCATCAAAAGCTTCAAGCAAAGTTTGTTTTTCAGATGATGTTAGTGGAATTAACCCTGCCAAATGATACACCACTGAATCAGCCGAACTAAAATCAACTTTTATAGGAAGGTCGCTAATTCTTGGATGCTTCATAAGCTGAGAAAGGATATTTATAATTTCAGGATGTTCTGCTAATAGAGCTTGGTCATCAACCTCAGGATCTACATCTAGTATGACATCTGCAATATGAAGGCCATCCTCTAGCTGCAAGATATTACTTATTATTACTTTGTTTTCAGATTTTACAGTTATACCAAGCAACCCATTTGGTAAATTATTAAAGTCAATAATTTCTACATATGAACCTTTTTTTGACATCTCATAGTCAGATCCATCTATTTTTGACTGGAAAGACAATCACAAAACCATGGCCGTCAGACATGCATGACTTAACCATGCTTATGTATTTGGGTTCAAAGATTTGAAGGGATTGTATGCTTCCAGGAAGCGCAACAAGGCTTAAAGGAAATACAGGTAAATTATTTTTTTTCAAGGTAAGTAGTTATTGGATTAAGTATTTTACTGCTGTCTCTATTAGTCATTAATAAAATGACATCATAATCTTGTGCAGCTATTTTTGCACTCTCAACGAAATCATCTATATTTTTTGAAGTGCTTATTTCTTTCTTTTCGGATAAAACGTTTTGATGATCTAACCATATGACATGATCTAACGACCTTGCAGAGTCTACTAAAGATAAACCATGAGAGCCTCCAGACATTGTATTAGAGCCTAGCTCAACCAATCCAAGTATTTTTTTAGATGGAAACTGACTTCTAATGGCATCAGAAGAAAATTCAATTGCAGTTGGGTGATGAGCAAAATCATCATATATTTGGATGCCTGCAAATTTACCTCTATTTTCTAATCTTCTTTTTACACCTTCAAAAGTTTCTAATGATTCTAATGAGTCTTCTATTGATATTCCGTTAGCCTCAGCTGCGAGAATAGCAGAAATATAATTCTTAAAATTATGCTCTCCTATTAAAGGTAAATTATTTAACGAAAAAGTATTATCTTTATTTGTTAGCTCTCTGGAATGGAAATTAATTTTAATATCATTTCCATTTATTGAAATTAAATTACACCAAACCCCCATTTTAATAACTTCATTCGAATTTTTATCATCCTCAAAAAAAATAACATTGCCAGACGAAGAGATGATTTTCATTAAATGATGGAATTGCCTCTTAATATCATTCAAATCATGGAAAATATCTGCATGATCAAATTCAATATTATTAACAACTACTGTTGAAGGAGAGTAATGTATAAATTTTGATCTTTTATCAAAGAAAGCAGAATCATACTCATCAGCCTCTATAACAAATATTTTATTAGTACCAAGTGAAGCAGACCCTTTGAAGTTATTAGAGATTCCTCCCACAAGAAAACCGATATCTTTGCCTTGATGAAGAAATATATGTGCAAGCATATAAGATGTAGTTGTCTTTCCATGAGTTCCTGAGACTGCTAAGACTTTTCTAGTCTTAAGTATTTCTCCAAGCATTTCGGGTCCAGATTTAAACGGTAAGTTATTATTTAAGATATATTCAACGCACTCATTTCCTCTCGATAGAGCATTACCAATAACATATAAGTCAGCCTCTGGAAGTGATTCAGATGAATACCCTTTTATCATTTGAACATCAAGATTTTCTAAATGATTAGACATTGGTGGATAAAATTGAATGTCTGAACCTGAAATTAAGTGGCCAGATTCTTTTAAAATCTGAGCAAGTCCACCCATAAAGGTTCCACAAATACCCAAGATATGTATTCTCATATTAGTTATAATACGTTACCTATTTTTATTTCAACACTATAGAGAGAGAAAAAATGAAAAAAAATGCTTTTTATGCTCAGTCTGGTGGTGTGACCTCGGTCATTAATGCTACTGCTGGAGCTTTAATACTTGAAGCAAAGAAACACAAAGAGATAGGTAAAGTTTTTGCTGGAAAAAATGGAATTCTTGGGGCTTTAAGAGAGGAGCTAATAGATACATCTAAGGAATCTATTTCATCAATAGAGTCATTAAAGTTTAGACCAGGAGGAGCTTTTGGCTCATGCAGGTTTAAGTTGAAAGATTTAGAGTCGAGTGAAAAGGAATATAAAAGACTAATAGAAGTTTTTAAGGCGCACAACATAGCTTATTTCTTTTATAACGGTGGGAATGACTCAGCAGATACTGCATTTAAAGTTTCTCAAATAAGTAAAAAATTAAATTATCCAATCAATTGCATTGCTATACCTAAAACTGTAGATAATGATTTGGCCTTAACTGACTGTTGTCCTGGGTTTGGATCTGCAGCAAAGTACATTGCAACATCCACTTTAGAGGCTTCTTTAGATGTTCAATCAATGTCAGAAACTTCTACTAAGGTCTTCATATTAGAGGTTATGGGCAGACACGCAGGCTGGATGGCAGCTTCTTCAGCTTTGGCTAGATCTGAAAAAGGTGATGCACCTCATATCATTCTTTTACCAGAAATTACTTTTAATCAAAAAAATTTCCTTTTAACTGTTAAAAAAATTGTTAAGAAAAATGGTTTTTGTGTGGTTGTGGTGTCTGAAGGAGTTAAAAATAGTAAGGGTAAATTTTTATCTGAATCATCAACAAAAGATGCTTTTGGTCATGCTCAACTAGGTGGCGTTGCTCCATATTTAGCAAAATTAGTATCAGAAAAATTAAAATTAAAGAACCATTGGGCCGTTTCTGATTACCTCCAGAGAAGTGCCAGGCATATTGCTTCTAAAACAGATCTTAATCACGCTGAAGCGGTTGGAGTCTATGCAGTTAAGTATGCTGTTCAGGGAATGAATGGAGTTATGCCTATTATTGTTCGTGGAAAAGGTAAAAAATATTCTTGGAAAATAGAACCTGCTTTATTATCTAAAATAGCTAATTTAGAAAAGAAACTCCCTAAGGCATTTATTGGAAAAAATGGAATGGATGTCACATCAAAAGCAATCAATTATTTAAGTCCTTTAATAGAAGGTGAATCATTTCCACACTTTAAAAAAGGTATTCCTGAAATTAAGAAACTAAAATTAATAGAAGTTAAGAAGAAATTACCTTTATGGCGCTGAATAAGATTTAATATTAAGGATTTCAATAATTTCTGAAACCTCTTCCTTGAGAATGCGTTTGTCTTCTTCATTAAGAAATGAACCAACTTCTACGTCTTCTCCTTTTGATCGAAAACTTAATTGAAGAATTTCATTAACATCTTTTTTTACTTGGAATGAGGTAAAAGTTCTGAATTCCTCCCAGCGATAGTCTGCCTGACTCTTGCCTTTTTCAATAGTTACAAGCTCTTGCGAAATGAATATCTTTTCTCTTTTACTGCTCCATTGAAAGCTTATATAAAAAGCTGTAAACAATAACATCAACTCCAATCCAGCAAATGGGAGAATCAATGTTGCGCCAAAGAAGAAAAATGCTGTAGCTATTCCTCCGCATATTAATGAAATACTTAAAAGAAATATAATTCTATCCTTTCCAACCAAAGAACTATTAGGTTTAACTATAATTAAGAATTTTTCCTCATTAATTTTTTGAACTGAAATCACGATACAATATATTTTATGAATACTATTAAAGAATATTCTAATTATATGGTGCCTTTCTATGCACCAGAAGGATTTATAGTTAAAAAAGCAAAAGGGTCTTTTGTATGGGATTCCAAAAATAAAAAATATATAGACTTTACTGCTGGGATTGCCGTAACGAATTTAGGTCATTGCAATGATGAGCTTACTAAAATAATGAATCAGCAATCAAAGAAACTATGGCACTTATCGAATTTATATATTAATGAGCCCTCAGTAATATTAGCGAAAAAGCTATGTCAAAAAACTTTTGCAGATAAAGTATTTTTCTGTAACTCAGGAGCTGAATCAATTGAAGCAGCTATTAAAATATCAAGAAAATATAGTTCTTCAATTGCTGGTAAAGATAAGAATGAAATAGTTTCTTTTTCTAGCTCTTTTCATGGCAGAACAATGCTCGGCATAGCTCTTTCTAGGGCAAAGCATTTAATTGATGGGTTTGCTCCACTACCTAAAGGAATAAAAAATCATCCATATAATGATATAGATAAACTTGATGATTTATTCTCAGATAAGACAGCAGCAGTTATTCTTGAATTAGTTCAGTGGCAATCAGGGATAACTAAGGCAAATAAAAAATTTATCTCAAAAATTAAGCAGCTAAGTAAAAAACATAACACTCTGATAATAATTGATGAAGTTCAATCAGGTATTGGAAGGACTGGCTCACTTTTTGCCTATGAGCAATTTGGCATTACTCCTGATATTCTTTGTTTTGCTAAAGGTATATCTAATGGCTTACCTCTTGGTGGAATTCTTACTTCTAATAAAATATCGAAATATATGACTGTTGGTTCTCATGGCACAACTTTTGGAGGAGGACCAATTGCTACTTCAATTGGATCAAAAGTTATCGACATAATTTCAAAAAAAGCTTTCTTGAATAATGTTATTAAGAAAGAGTCCAGATTTATTAAAAAACTCGAAGAAATTAATTCAAAATATAATTGTTTCAGTTCTATTAATTCAGCAGGGTTATGGATAAGTGTTGAAATGAGTTCTAAAAAAAATATAGAGGTTGATAAGCTTATTAAGCTTTCTCATCGAAATGGTCTGATGGTCCTTAAAGCTAATTCAAATACTATTAGATTTTCGCCAAGTCTTTTAATAGAGAATGAATTAATAGATAAGGGTTTAGATTTATTTGAGAAATCTATTCTTGATCTTCTATAGAGAGTAATTCAACCTCTTCAATCATATTGTCTACCTTTCTATAGCCCTGGGGAAGCATATTTCCTCTTTTAGCTCTTGAAGAAATATAGTTCTCAAGATCTTTTAATTTAAGCGTAAGAAATCTTTTGCCGCTTTCTATTCTTAATGAGCTTGTCGGCGAAATTAGTTGTGCATGCGACATAAGTTCTTCTTTTGCAACAAATTTTGCAGTTGGGATATTAATAATTTTATTACCCTTACCTTTTCCTAGAACTGGTAGCTCATCTATTTTAAATATCAGAAGTCTTCCTATATTTGAAACTGCAGCGATGTATAAATGATCTTCTCTTACATGAATCGCTCTAAGTAATTCAGCATCATTTGGAATCTTCATAAAAGCTCTTCCTGATTTTTTATTAGAGACCATATTTTTAAATTCTGAAATATATCCATAACCAGCTGTATTCATAATCATATATTTATCTTCATCATTTCCAATTAATGTTGAGATAAACTTAACACCAGAGTCTGCAGAAACTCTCCCACTAATAGGATCACCCATCCCTCTTGCAGATGGTAAAGAGTGACTTGGAAGTGAGTATGCTTTTCCATTTGAATCTAAAAAAACTGCTATTTGATTGCTCTTACCTCTTGAGAAGTCCTGGAGAGAGTCTTCACCTCGATAAGAAAGGGAGCTAGGATCTATATCATGACCTTTCGCACTTCTAATCCAACCAGCTGCTGATAAGACAATAGTAATAGGCTCAGTAACTATAGTTTCTTCTTCTGAGAAAACTTTTGCTGCTGAATTTTCTTTTATTGGCGATTTTCTTTCTTCACCAAAATCATCTTTTATTTCAATTAGTTCGTTCTTGATTAAGGTTTTTAGTCTTGTTTTAGATTTTAGTACTTTTTCAATCTCACTTTGCTCTGCAACGAGGACATCTCTTTCTTGTTCAAGTTTGGCTTGCTCTAATTTGGCTAGCTGTCTTAATCTTATTTCAAGAATGGCATTAGCTTGTATCTCTGATAATTTAAATGCTTTAATAATGTCTTTTTTAGGCTCGTCTGATTCTCTAATAATCTTTATAACTTTATCTAAATCTAAATAAACTATTAATAGGCCCTCTAAAATATGTAACCTATCATTTACCTGATCAAGTCTATGTTCTAGTTTTCTTACTACAGTATCTTTTCTAAAAACTAGCCACTCTTTAATTAATTCGACCAAAGAGAAAACCTTAGGACCTCCATTTAGAGAAATTAAGTTCATATTCGCTCTGTAGCTTTTTTGTAAATCAGTTGAAGCAAATAAATGATTCATCACATCTTCTGCATTAACTCTATTAGATTTCAATGTGATAACTAATCTGACTGGTTCTTTATGATCACCTTCATCTGATAGATCTACTATCATTGGTATCTTCTTTTTCATCATTTGATCTGCTATCTGTTCAAGAATTTTTGAACCTGAAGCCTGATAAGGTAAAGCATTTATGATTATCTGATTTTTTTCTTGAGCCCACTGAGCCTGTGCTTTAAATCCGCCCCTTCCAGAAGAGTAAATCTCTTCTAACTCTTCGTTGCTGGCAACTATTGGAGCATTATTTGAAAAATCTGGACCTTTAATTATCTTTAATAAATCCCCTAACTCAGACTTAGGATTTTCAAGAAGAAATACTGTTGCATCTATAACTTCATTTATATTATGAGAAGGTATATCAGTTGCCATACCAACAGCAATCCCTGAGGTTCCATTTAGTAATATAGATGGAAGTTTAGAGGGAAAAATAACTGGTTCTAATAATGAACCATCAAAATTAGGTTGCCAATCAACTGTTCCTGACTTTAATTCTGAAATAAGAAGATTTGCAAATTTAGTTAGTTTTGATTCTGTATATCTCATAGCAGCAAAAGACTTAGGATCATCCTGTGATCCCCAATTACCCTGACCGTCAACTAATGGATATTTAAATGAAAAGTTTTGAGCCATTAAGACCATGGCTTCATATGCAGCACCATCTCCATGAGGATGAAATTTTCCGATTACATCTCCAACAGTTCTTGCTGATTTTTTATATTTTGATCCTGCATCAAGCCCTAGCTCAGACATTGCATATAATATTCTTCTTTGAACTGGCTTGAGCCCATCTCCAATGTTAGGGAGTGCACGATCGAGGATTACATACATTGCGTAATTTAAATAAGATTCTTCAGCGTACTTTTTGAGACTAATCGAATTTATTTGTTCTTGATCTTTCATGATTATATTTTTGCTAATGAGCCTTTTTTCTCAAGCCACTCTTTTCTGGCAGGAGCATTCTTTTTTGATAGAAGTAAATCCATCATGGAGTTTGCATCGTCACTAGAACTTATAGATAGATTTACAAGTTGTCGTGTCATTGGGTCCATAACAGTCTCTCTTAGTTGTGAGGGATTCATTTCTCCCAAGCCCTTAAATCTTTGAATATTTACTTTGGGCTTACCTTTTTTCTTTTTAAATTCTTCAACTATTGTGTCTCTTTGTGCATTATCTAAAGCGTACAAAACATCTTTACCACAATCAATCCTATACAAAGGAGGCATAGAAATATATATCCTTCCTTGTTGCACCAAAGGCTTGTAATGCCTTAAGAAAAGAGCACATAGTAAAGTTGCAATATGCAATCCATCAGAATCTGCATCAGCAAGAATACATATCTTTCCATATCGTAAAGAAGACAGATCTCCATTACCTGGAAGAACGCCTATTGCTGTTGAAAGATTTTTTATTTCTTGAGATTTTATTATCTCACTGCTCTCCAAATCCCAAGTATTTAGAATTTTGCCTCTCAAAGGCATTATTGCCTGAAAAGATCTTTCCCTTGCTTGTTTAGCTGAACCTCCAGCAGAATCACCCTCTACAAGAAAGAGTTCAGTCTCATTAAGGTCCTGACTATTGCAATCTGAAAGTTTCCCTGGCAAAGCTGGGCCTTTAAAGGTCTTCTTTCTTTCAACAATATTTGAAACTTTTGCTCTGGTCTGAGCTGACATAATGGCGAGTTCTGCTATTTTTTCTCCCTCTTCTGTATGAGTATTGAGCCATAAACTCAATATGTCTTTTGTAGTGCTTGAAACAAAAGACATATGATCTTTAGAGTCTAATCTTTCTTTTGTTTGTCCAGCAAATTGTGGATTTTGTAATTTTGAAGAAATAATAAAAATAGAATTACTAATTACATCATCAGCATTTATTTTTAATCCTTTTGGAAGTAAATTTCTAATATCACAAAATTCTTTTAATGATTCAAGAAGTCCTGACTTAAAACCATTTAAGTGAGAACCTCCTTGTAATGTAGGAATTAAATTTACATATGTCTCATCTAATTTATTCTTTGGTGGTCTTAATGACCAATTTATTGCAAATTCTAATTCTTGAGTGTCTGACTTTTTTGAACATAAAATTGAATCTTCAAGGACAAGTTCAGACCCTTCTGATGACTCAATTAAATAACTTTTTAATCCATCCTCAAAAAACCATTTTTCTTTATCATCTGACTTCTTCTCATTACTAAAATCAATAGTTAGTCCAGGGCATAAAACAGCTTTTGCTTTCAAAAGATGTTTAAGTTTTTTTATCTGAACTTCTATGGTTTCAAAATAGATTGGGTTTGGTTTAAATTCAATAGTAGTTCCAGAATTTCTGAGTCCCACCTCGCCAACTTCTTTAAGTTCACTTGCTTTATTGCCATTATTAAAAGTGATTTCATGCTCTTTTGAATCTCTCTTTATTCTAACTATTAATTCATCTGATAAAGCATTAACAACTGAAACACCAACGCCATGCAGTCCACCTGAAAAATTATAATCATCTCCTGAAAACTTTGCTCCTGCATGGAGCTTGCAAAGAATAAGCTCTACACCAGAAACCTTATGATCTGGATGTTCATCGACAGGCATACCTCTGCCATCATCAGATATTTTTATAAAGCCATTTTTTAAAAGAGCTATTTTTATAGTTGAGCAATGGCCAGAAAGTGCCTCATCAACTGAGTTGTCTAAAACTTCTTGAATAAGATGATTTGGATTAGACGTGTCTGTATACATCCCAGGTCTTTTTCTGACAGGATCGAGTCCAGATAAGACCTCAATTGCTCCTGCGTCATATGAATTTTTAGCCAATTTAAAAAGCCTTCTTTTGTTTTATTATTATTGAACTTATTGTTCTTATTCTACTCTAAGAAATATAAAATAAATCCATCTAAATTAAAAAATTATAAATGTTTGCACTGCAAACATTATTAATAGGTTAAAATGTCAAAATGATAAGTTTAAATCGCTCTATATTTCTAACAATATTTTTAACTGTAAGCATTTCTGCAGAAAATATCCTTGAAATTTACAATGAGGCATTAAAAAATGATCCAACTTTTAGGGCTGCTGAGTATTCATATTTAGCAGACAAAGAGATTGTTGTTCAAGGAAGAGCTGCCCTGCTTCCGAGCATAACTTTAAGTGGCTCTACAAATTGGAATGAATATTATCAAAATAAAGAACTGCAACAACAATATAATTCTTTTTCTGCATCAGCTAGAGTTTCTCAACCACTCTTCAGACTAGATACCTGGTTTCAATATAAACAATCGCAATCATTAACTGATGCTGCTGAAGCTGACTTTGCTTTTGAACAGCAGAATCTGTTAGTCAGAACTGCAGAGGTTTATTTTGGAGTGTTAAGAGCTATTGATAATCTTAATGCTGCTATATCAGAAGAAAAAGCTATAAAAAAGCAATTAGATCAAGCTAAACAAAGATTTGAAGTAGGTTTGTCTGCAATAACAGGAGTTCAAGAGGCTCAACTTGCATACGATCTTAGTAAAGCTTCTAGAATAAATATTGAAGGTAATCTTTTTTCAGCAAGAGAAGCTTTAAATGCTCTAATTGGCAGGGAGATATTTAGTGTTGATGAGCTTGGAGATGAGCTTATAGTGACTGTCCCGACTCCTGATTCAAAAGAAAGATGGGTTGAACTAGCATTAAAAAATAACTTTCAGCTTAAAGCAGCCTATTTAAGAAAAGATGCTGCAAAAAATAATGCAAGAAGTTCAGCATCTAACCACCTACCCAAGATAGATATTGTTGGAAGTGAATCTGAATCCGAAACAAATCAATTTAACTATGAAGGTTTCAGTATTAATGGCCAAGGCATTCCGGTTCCTGAGGTTACAGGAAGAAGAAATTTTGCAATCCAATTAAGTATGCCTATATTTCAGGGAGGAGCTGTTAACTCAAGAAGAAAGCAAGCTTACTCGCAGTACGAACAGGTTAATGAAAATACTTTATTTACTCAAAGAAGAGTTATTCAAGAAGTTAGATCACAATTTTCAAATGTTTTAACTTTAGTTGCTAATGTAACTGCTCAAAAACAGGCAGTTATATCTGCTACTAGTGCATTAGAGGCGACTCAAGTTGGTTATAAAGTTGGAACAAGAAATGTGGTTGACCTTTTGCAAGCTGAGAAAAATTTATATAGTGCAGAAAAAAATCTTGCCAATGCAAAGTATGACTATATTTTATCTAATCTAAGATTAGCCCTTGCATCTGGAACGATAACGCCTGGTGATATAGTAAATATAAATAATTTATTAAGATAATTAATGCCAGAATTGCCAGAGGTTGAGACGACCCTAAGAGCTATACAAAAATTTAAAAACTCTACTATTAAGGATGTCAAAATTCATAATAGAAGTCTTAGGTGGAAAGTAGAAAAGAATTTCGAAACTTCTACCATTAATCAAACTATAAAAAACCTAGACAGGCGCGCAAAATATTTAATCATTACTTTGAAAAGTACAAATATAATCCTTCATCTTGGAATGTCAGGAAGCTTAAGGATAGCAAAAAAAAATGATAACCATTTTTTGAAGCATGACCATGTAGAATTTATTTTTGATAAAGAGAGAATAATTTTTAATGATCCTAGAAGATTTGGCTCGCTACATCTTGCAAAAGACATTAGTGAACACAGATTAATTTCTCATCTTGGTCCAGAGCCATTATCAGATGATTTTAATGATGAATATCTTTTTGCTATATGTAAAAAATCTAAAACTAATATTAAAAGTTTGATCATGAATCAAAAAAATGTTGTTGGCATTGGTAATATTTATGCTTCAGAAGCACTTTATCTTGCCTCGGTAAACCCTAATAAAATAGCATCGAAATTAAAAAAAATTGATTGTAAAAATATAACAGATTCATCAAAAAAAATTCTTAACGCTGCTATAAAGGTGGGTGGAACAACTTTAAAAGATTTCTATTCTGCAGATGGAAGCCCAGGTTATTTCAAATTTAAATTGAATGTATATGGCAGAGAAGGTCTTGAATGTAAGAAATGTAAAAAAGAGATATTAAAAATTAATATCAATAACAGAGCAACTTTCTTTTGTAAGGGATGTCAGAGTTAAGTTTCTAGCTTTGCTCTTAGTGCCTGCTCTACTGTTGGGTGAACAAATTTAGAAATATCACCCTTAAGGTCAGAAATTTCTTTAATTAAACTAGATGATACGTAAATAAGGCTTTCTTTAGGAGTAAGAAAGATGCTTTCAATATCAGGAGCTAAAGATCTATTCATGGTAGCTAATTGAAACTCATATTCAAAGTCTGAAACAGCTCTTAAACCTCTTATGATTGCACAGGCTTTATAGTCTTTAGCTAAATCAACAGTTAATTTTCTAGGGAACCCAACAACTTCAACTTTCTCGTTGCCTTCGTATATAGATGCAGCTAAGTTAATTCTATCTTCAAGAGAAAACATTGGATTTTTTGCTTCACTTTTTGCTATTGCAACTATCACTTTATCAAATAGTCCACACCCTCTATCAATAATATCCATGTGCCCATATGTTATGGGATCGAATGAACCAGGATAAATAGCAACTCTCATATGCAAATCATACTAAACATTGATTATTTAGCAAAATATATGTGATTTTTAGTATATAAAAAAAACAGGTAAAAAATTTGATACATGGAATAAATCTATATATCATGGTTATGCATATAAAAAGGGGGAGTAATTTTTACTTCGTAAAACTATAGGAGTTATATATGAAATTGTTATTATTATTAGGTAGTGCTATCGCACTTCCCACATTTGCTGCAGGTGGTGGTGACCTTGATGCTAGTGATTACACTGGTGTTTCTTTTTGGTTAGTTACTGCTGCTCTATTAGCATCTACTGTATTTTTCTTTGTTGAAAGAGATAGAGTTTCTGCAAAATGGAAAACATCATTAACTGTATCTGGTCTTGTTACTGGTATTGCTTTCTGGCATTACATGTACATGAGAGGGGTATGGATTGAAACTGGTGACTCACCAACTGTATTTAGATACATTGACTGGTTACTAACAGTTCCTTTATTAATATGTGAATTCTACTTAATTCTTGCTGCTGCAACTAATGTTGCTGGATCATTATTTAAGAAATTACTAGTTGGTTCTCTTGTTATGCTTGTGTTTGGATACATGGGTGAGGCAGGAATTATGGCAGCTTGGCCTGCATTCATTATTGGATGTTTAGCTTGGGTATACATGATTTATGAACTATGGGCTGGAGAAGGAAAATCTGCTTGTAATACTGCAAGTCCTGCTGTGCAATCAGCTTACAACACAATGATGTATATCATCATCTTTGGTTGGGCGATTTATCCTGTAGGTTATTTCACAGGTTACCTAATGGGTGACGGTGGATCAGCTCTTAACTTAAACCTTATCTATAACCTTGCTGACTTTGTTAACAAGATTCTATTTGGTTTAATCATTTGGAATGTTGCAGTTAAAGAGTCTAGTCATTCGCACTAGTTAACTTTAATAGTTAAATTAAAAACCCGGTTTTATACCGGGTTTTTTTTTGGATTAAATTAATTTGAGATTAGATTTCTCTTAAAGATCTCTTTAAGACTTTTCCAGTTGCGTTTCTTGGAAGCGCCTCAATGAATTCTACAGATTCAGGTATCTTGTACTTGGCTAGATTTTTAAGACAATGATCTATGACCTCTTCTGCTGTTATTTTTTGATCAGGCTTTAATGCAATATAAGCCTTGCCTGTTTCACCCCACTTCTCACTATCGACTCCAATGACTCCAACTTCAGCAATTTGCGGTAATTGATATATTACATTCTCAACTTCGGCAGGATATACATTTTCTCCTCCAGAGATATACATATCTTTCCATCTATCAACAATATATAAAAATCCTTCATCATCAAAGTAAGCAGCATCTCCTGTTTTTAACCAACCATCAATAAATGACTCTCTTGTGGCTTCTTCTTTTCTCCAATAGCCAGGAGTAATATTTGGTCCTTTAATATAAATTTCGCCTACCTCACTATGAGGTAGCTCTTCACCATCTTCACCAACAATTTTAATTTCTGTATGTAAAAGAGGTTTACCAGCTGAGCCTATTTTTCTTTCAGCCTCAGATGACTCTAATCCAGTCGCACCTGGACTTGTCTCAGTCATTCCCCATCCCTGTTGCATGGAAACCCCTCGACCTATATACGACTTAAGAATAGCTTCTGCACAAGGTGCGCCACCAACACCAGCATATTTAACTCTTGATAAGTCTGTTGTATTGAAGTCAGGATGGTTCATCATGAATTGATAAGGTGCTGGAACTGCAAATAAATGTGTAATGCCATATTCAGGGTTTCCAATTATTGACAATACTCGTCCCGGCTCAAACTCTCTAACTAAAATAAGCTCTCCACCTGAATGTAAGATTGGATTTGAATAACAATTCATACCTCCAGTATGAAATAGAGGAAGGACAACTAAATGAATTGCCTCAGGCGTTACAGCAGCAGAAATTCCTAAATTAATGACATTAAAAAGTTGCATCTGATGAGTGATCATAGCTCCTTTTGGATTTCCAGTTGTGCCTGACGTATACATGATCATGATGTTGTCATCTAAAGTTACTTCTTCTTTTTGATAAGATCCTGAGGCATCATTGAGAGCTAATTCATATTCATTATCTTGATTTAACTGATCGATTTGTAATATTTCTGAAATATTACAATCAACTTGAAGCTCTTTAACCATTTCTTCAAAAGGCTTGTCATAGATAAGCACCCTTGGTTCACTATCATTGAGAATATAATCAAGCTCAGGCTTTGTAAGCCTCCAATTAAGAGGAAGTTCTATAGCGCCAATTTTGGCACATGCAAACTCTAGTTCAAAAAACTCAGAACAATTCATAGATAAGATACCAACTCTATCACCTTTCTTAACTCCAGATTTCTGAAGATATTCTGCAAGCTTTGAAGATCTATCTTCTAGATCTTGATAGGTGAATTCTCTATTTGTATCTAATTCTCTTATAGCAATTTTATTTGGCCTAGTATTAGCCTGAAACTTAGCCCAATCATAATATTTTATTGACATAATTTTTCCTTAAAAAATTAATTTTAATACTTAAATCTTAAATAAGGCAACTAAGGTTTGATTTCTTCGCCATCCCAACCAATAAGTTTTCCTGAATCTTTTGTAGTACAAGAATTTATAACATTTAAAAGCATGCTAACGCTGTATTCAGCTGTGAAAAGATTACCCTCCTTCACATTTTTCTTGAATGGTTGGCTAAAGTTGCTTTCAACCGTGCCTGGCTGAAGACCTAATATGATTGCTTGAGGGTTAACTCTATTTATCTCTATGCTAAAATTTTTAATGATTTGATTGAGTGCGGCCTTACTTGCTCGATATGAATACCATCCACCTAGTTTATTTTCAGAAATGCTTCCCACTCTTGCACTTAAAAAAGCCATGACACTTTTATTATTTTTATTTAATAGAGGAAGGAAATATTTGCCTACAATTGCTGGTCCAACTGTATTAACACTTAGTATTTTTAAAATATTATCTGCTTTGAGGTCCCTAATACTTTTCTCTGGTCCAAAATCTTTTGTATGCAATAAGCCACTTGCAATAATAATCTCATCAAGCCTTACCTCTTCCAAGCTTTCGGCTGCTTTTTGAATGCTAGCTTCATTTTCGACATCTATAAGGCTATGTATAACTTTGTTATTTTCAATAGAAATATTTGATCTTGAAAAGGAAAATATATTCTCAACAGATTCATCTTTAATGTAATGTTCTAGGAAAGCATTCCCTATAGCTCCTGACGATCCTATTACTGCTACTTTCTTCATAATTATGGCCTTCTAATGCTATCAACCATTTCGTATACGTGATCTGGCGGTTTCGCATAAAAAGATGAAATAGTTATAGCTATTATAAAATTAATTAGCATTCCGATAAAGCCAAATCCCTCTGGAGATATACCTATAAACCAATTATCTGATGTATTTAAATGTGTATTTAAGAACTTAAAGTAAATGATGTAAGAGGCTGTAACTATTAATCCAGAAATCATCCCTGCTATAGCTCCCTCTTTATTAAGTCGTTTATAAAAAATGCCCATCAAGAGCGCTGGGAATATTGTTGATGCGGCTAAACCGAATGCAAAGGCAACCACTTGAGCAACGAAGCCTGGTGGGTATATACCAAATAATCCTGCTATTAAGATTGCTACTGCTGCCGAGCATCTTGCATAAAATAGTTCCTGCTTCTCAGAAATATTAGGCATTAGAGTTTTCTTGAGAAGATCATGAGATATAGATGCAGATATAACTAACAACAAACCAGCAGCGGTTGATAAAGCGGCAGCTAGGGCACCTGCTGCAACTAATGCTATTACCCATCCAGGTAGTTGAGCTATTTCTGGGTTAGCTAGTACCATAATATCTCTATCAATATAAATCTCATTATTATTATTATTATTTGGTAGATTGCTAACACTTCTTTCTCCAAACTCTCCCGTCTCTGAATTGAATTTTGGCTTTACTCCTTCTAATGCATTTCCAGCTGAGTATTGAATAAGTCCATCATTGTTTTTATCTTTCCAAGCTATCAGACCTATATTTTCCCAATTCTTAAACCAACTTGGAGCTGATTTGTATTCGGTCTCTTGAACTGAATCAATAAAATTCATTCTAGCAAAAGCAGATACTGCCGGTGCAGTACTATATAAAATAGCTATAAAAACTAGAGCATAGCCTGCAGACTTTCTAGCGTCACTAACCTTGGGAACAGTAAAAAATCTTACAATTACATGAGGAAGTCCTGCGGTACCAAACATCAGTGCAGCTGTTATACAAAATATATCTATAGTACTTTTACTGTTTTGTGTATATGCAGTAAAGCCAAGTTCTACGGTTACCTTATCTAGCTTATCTAAAAGATACGTTGAGCTATCTATTAAAGTATCTCCAAAGCCTAATTGCGGAATTGGATTGCCCGTCATTAAAATAGAAATGAATATAGCTGGAACTAGGTATGCAAAAATTAATACACAATATTGAGCAACTTGGGTGTAAGTTATGCCTTTCATTCCTCCTAGAACTGCATAAAAGAAAACAATACACATTCCAATAATAACGCCCTGGTTTATATCCACTTCAAGGAACCTTGAAAAGACAATCCCAACTCCTCTCATTTGCCCTGCTACGTATGTAAAAGAAACAAATATTAAGCAAACCACGGCAACTAACCTTGCTGCATTTGAATAATATCTAGTCCCTATAAAATCTGGGACAGTGTATTGTCCAAATTTTCTTAAATACGGAGCTAGTAAAAGAGCTAGTAAGACATAGCCTCCTGTCCAACCCATTAAATAAACCGATCCATCTTTACCTAAAAAAGCTATGAGGCCTGCCATAGAGATAAAAGAAGCAGCAGACATCCAGTCTGCAGCTGTAGCCATGCCATTTGCTATTGGATGAACACCTTTGCCAGCTATATAAAAGTCATTTGTAGATTTAGCTCTAGACCAAATAGCTATGCCAATATAAAGAGCAAAAGATAATCCAACAAAAAGATAAGTTAAGGATTGAGTGTCCATTATTTCTTTTCGTCCTCTTTAGATTCTGGAAAATACTTTTTATCTAATTTGTTCATAAGATATATGTAAACAAAAATAAGCAGCACAAAAAAATAAATACTTCCTTGTTGAGCAAACCAGAATCCAACCTTGAACCCGCCTATTTGATATTGATCTAAGAAGTCAGACCATAGAATTCCAAAACCAAAAGATACTAAAAACCATATCAATAAAAGAATTGAAAGGATCTTTAGATTTGCTCGCCAATAATCATTGTTCATGGGAATATCATATCAATTATTATCAATATGCCTGATTTTAAATGCACATAAGTACCCATATTTTTTCTGTACCATCATTACTGCATTTGTAATAAGATTTATAGGCCTTATGAAAAAACTTATCTTCTTATCATTACTACTATTAGTTTTTATAACTTTTATTTTTAAAAGGGAAATAGTGCTTGAGCTTTTGCCTGTTGTTATTAATCTTAATAATCCAATTGCAGAGAACAAAGAAACAGAATGGGCAGTTGGCGATATTAAAGATAAAACTAATAAACCTAATATTATATTAATACTTGCAGACGATATGGGGTTCAATGACGTCTCTTTTTATAATGGTGGCGCAGCTGATGGTTCGCTGATCACACCAAACATAGACAATCTAGCAAGAGAAGGCGTGGCGTTTTTAAATGGGTATGCTGCTAGTCCTGTCTGTTCTCCCTCAAGAGCTGCAATAATGACAGGAAGATACTCAAGTAGATATGGCTTCGAGTTCACTCCCTATCCAGTCAAAGCGGCAAGAATTATGAATTTGATGAGAAGAGATGGAGATCTTGAAAATATTGAGCTAGAAGATGTTCAATGGGACGAAGTTGGTCTATCTATTGGCGGGTTACCAAACAAAGAAATAACTATCGCAGAGATGCTTCAAAAAAATGGTTACTACACTGCGCACATCGGCAAGTGGCATTTAGGCGGATTTACAGATGGTATGAAGCCCAATGATCAAGGCTTTGATGATAGTCTTATGCTTAATAGCAGCTTATATTTTCCAAAGAATCATCCTGATATTGTGAATGCAAAAATTGATTCTAGTATAGAAGATATGGTGTGGGCATCATCACAATTTGCAGTAAACTTTAATGGAAGTGAATCGTTCAAACCAGGTGGTTATATAACTGATTACTATACTGATGAAGCTGTGAAAGTAATCAACAATAATAAGGATAGGCCTTTCTTTATCTATTTAGGGCATTTTGCTCCACATAACCCTCTTCAGTCTTTGAAAAAAGATTATGAAAAACATGATCATATGGGTAATCACACACTTCAAGTGTATGCAGGAATGATTGAAGCACTTGATAGATCAATTGGAAAAATTGTTTCTACTTTAGAAGAAAATGGTTTAACAGAAAATACCTTAATAATCTTTACATCAGATAATGGTGGGGCTGGGTATATTGGATTACATGATATAAATAAACCATATCGAGGCTGGAAATTAACTCATTTTGAAGGTGGTATGCATATACCCTTTTTTGCAAAGTGGCCTGCAAAAATAGATAAAAATATTAAATATGAAAAAAGAATTCATCATACTGATATTTTTAGTACTATCTTAGGTGCTGCTAATATTGAGCCTCCAAAAGAAATCGAAATAGATGGAGTAAACCTAATTCCGTTTTTAACGAATCAAAAAAGTGGAGAACCGCATGAAACACTTTATTGGAAGAATGCATCATATCAAGCAATTATTCATGATCATTGGAAATTAATGAGATCAACATTCCCTCAGAAACAAGAATATTTATATGACTTGAACAGTGATCCGTATGAGCAGAATAATCTTGCTATAAAAGAGGTAGCAGTTAAAAATTTATTAAATAAAAAGCTGGATGAACATGTTGAATCAATGCCTAAAACAAAATGGCCTCAATCAGTTTTCATGCCAGTAACGATAGACAAGCCAGTTACAGAATATAAAGATGGAGATGAATTAATTTACTGGCCAAATTGATACACTCATAGCTATAAAGGAGAAAAAGAATGGTTGATTTATATTTTTCATACAGAAGTCCGTATTCCTATTTAATTTTGCCTAGAATGATAAAGTTAAAAAATGAATCTAATGTTGGTATTAATTTTAAAATAGTTTATCCCTTAGCAATTAGAATGCCTGAATGGTTTGAAAAGAAAAATATATTCTTTTTTATACCATTCATATTCGACTTCAAAAAAAAGGCTAAGAAATTAAATATGCCAATCAATTTACCTCTCAAACCAGATCCTATAAGACAAAATTCAATCACTGGTAAAATTTCACAGCATCAGCCTTACATTTTTGATGTTACTCATATGGGACAGGAAATGTCTAATAGAGGTTTTGGGTTAGAGTTTGCTTATGAGCTTTCTAAAAAAATTTGGTCTGAGAAAAACTGGAATACTGATGAAAGCATATCTGAAGCCCTCAAAATTTTTAATGTAGATTTTAATGAGATCAAAGAAAGCATAAAAAATAATGAAGGTGAATTAATAAAACAGATTAAACAAAATCAAGTTGAACAGTTAAAGGCAGGACATCATGGAGTTCCTCTATCTGTTCACAAAGATAAGTATTTTTTTGGACAAGATAAATTTGATGACTTAGTTAAATCCTTACAAACGAGTGGAGATCTATAAATGGAAGTTTTAAGAACGCCTGATTCATGTTTTGAAAATATTAAAAACTATCCGTATAAACCTATCTATACAAATATAGAAACTAAAGACGGTACTAGTTTGAGAATTCATCATATTGATGAAGGGCCTAAAGAAGGGCCTATTTTATTAGCTATGCACGGCCAACCTGTATGGAGTTATCTTTATACTAAAATGATTCCTTTTTTAACTGCAGCCGGCATAAGAGTTATTGCACCTGATCTTCCTGGTTATGGTAAGTCAGATAAGCCTGCAGCAAGAGAGGATTATAGTTATCAAAATCAAGTAGACTGGATGGTAAATTGGCTTGATAAGAATGATTTTAGGAATTTAACTTTTTTTGGACAAGATTGGGGCGGCTTAATAGGCCTAAGATTAGTTGCAGCTCGCTCAGAAAATTTTATAAGAGTTTCTATTGGCAATACCGGGCTTCCTTACAACCCTGATGTGTCCCAAGAGGTTATAGATAAGGTTGGAGCATTCAGAAATAATAAAAAGATTAAACTTACCCCGCTATCGATGGTAAAAGAGGTAAGCAAAATGGATAAGGGCGAAGGTCATCCAGCCTTAAAGTTTATGTATTGGCAAAAGTTTTGCTGGGAGACATCTAATTTACCGACAGGTTTTATTTCCTCAATGATGATGGAAAAAGTACCTCCTTATAAAAAGGCTATTAATTATCTATTTTATAAACTCGGAATAACAAATTTATCACCATTTTACTCAGAGTTATCAAGAGCTTTTGATGCTCCATTTCCTGACGCATCATTTAAAATGGGAACAAGAGCAATGCCAAGCCATGTACCAATTCTTCCAGATGTGTCTTTGGAAGCACAGAAAAGAGCACGGGAATTTTTTAAAGATTACGACAAACCTTTCTTGAGTATTTTTGCTGGAAATGATCCAGTGACCAATGAAATGGAAAAAGATGTTTTAAAAATGGCTCCAAATGCAATCAGTGCAGATCATATTGGGGGCGGTCACTTCTATCAGTGGACAAAACCGAAACAACTATCTAAGGTACTAATAGATTTTATTAAGGAGTAATCTTATGATTCACTTATATACAGCGTCGACACCTAATGGGCATAAAGTATCGTGCTTGCTTGAAGCATTGGAAATGCCTTATGAATTTCATTCTATAAATCTAGGAGAAGGTGATCAACATAAACCAGATTTTTTAAAGATTAGTCCTAATGGAAGAATTCCTGCAATTGTAGATACTGATAATGATCTTTCTATCTTTGAGTCAGGTGCAATCATGCTTTATTTAGCTGACAAGGCTGGAAAACTTATCCCCAAGGATATTAAAGGTAGAGCAAAAGTTACAGAATGGTTGATGTTTCAAATGGGAGGTATTGGTCCAATGATGGGCCAAGCAAATGTTTTCTTTAGATACTTTCCTGAAAAACTACAACCTGCAATTGATAGATATCAAAATGAAACCAGACGTCTTTTTGAAGTGTTAAATACTCAATTATCGGATAAGGAATGGTTAGCTGAGGAATATTCTATAGCCGACATAGCAAACTGGTGCTGGGTAAGAACTCATAATTGGTCTGGTGTTTCATTAGATGGGCTGACCCACTTAGAAAAATGGAAAGACAGGATGTATGAACAACCAGGAATGTTAAAAGGAACAAAGATTCCTGTGGACAGGGATAGTTTATTGAAAGACGAGAAAGATAAAGAAAAGTTTATTAAAAATGCACAAAAAATGGTTAAAAAATAAAGGAGGGATTTATGTTAAAAGTTCATTTTGTTGCAGGCACTAGGGCTGGAAGAGTAGTTTGGTTGCTTGAAGAGTTAGGGTTGGAGTACGAAGTTAATATTATGCCTTTTACAAAAGAAGGTCTTAAATCAGAAGAGCATAGATCAAGACATGCTTTAGGAAGAGTCCCTGTATTAGAGGATGGAGATATCTCTATATTTGAATCAGGAGCTATTATTCAATACGTTCTTGAGCGTCATAAAGACGGTGGTTTAAAACCTGATTCAAGCTCTAAAGAGTTTCCATATTATCTTCAATGGTTTCATTATTGTGAAGGTATGGTTATGCCTCCAATGAACCAGATTGTAGTTCAGACAATTTTATTACCGCCCGACAGAAGAGATGAGAATGTTTTGAGCCAAGCTAAAAAATTATTAAGTAAATCATTAGCTCCGGTAAATGAAAACCTTGCAGACAAAAATTATTTAGTTGGGAATTTTTCAGCTGCTGATCTAATGCTTGGGCATTCATGCTTTATGGCAAATAGATTAGGTTGTGTGTCAGACGAAATGGAATATATTAAAAATTATGTGTCTAAAATTGAGGCTAGACCAGCATTTCAAAAAGCTATAACAATGGGGCAATAAAATGAAAGTAGAAAATGCAGTTACACCCAATGAAGAGCAGCTTGCAGGCTTCTTAGAGGGAGATACAGAAACTCCAATAAAAATGGTAAATCTTTTAACATTTAAGGATAAAGCAGAATATGCAGATGGAAGAGAGACAAATCTTTCAGGCAAGGAAGCATATGAAATCTATACTACTGAAGTTCAAGGACACCTTGAAAAAGTTGGTGGTAAATCTATTTTTTTTGGTGAGGTTCAGAGACTTATGCTTGGTGAAGTAGAAGAGTTGTGGGATTGGGTAGCCATAGCAGAATATCCAAGCAGAAAAGCTATGTTGGAAATGATTATGAATTCCGAATATCAAAAGAGTGCAGAACATAGAAGTGCTGGTCTTGCTGGTCAACTAAATATTGAAACGAAATAGTTTTGAAGCAACTACAAACACTTAAAAGTGATCTAACAAAAACTAGGATTATAGATTCCCCGTCACCTTCATTGGACGAGGGAGATATTTCTGTATCAATTGAGAGTTTTGCTTTTACTACTAATAATGTTACTTACGGAGTTGCAGGAAATACGATTGGGTACTGGAAATTTTTTCAAGCCGCAGAGAATCATAGTGATGAGTGGGGTTGTATTCCAGTTTGGGGTTTTGCAGAAGTTGTCCTCTCAAAAAATAAAGATATTAAAAAAGGAGAAAGATTATTTGGCTACTTTCCTCCAGCAGATTCTTTAAATTTAAGTCCAATTAAAATATCTGATCAAAGCTTTAGCGATGGAAAGGAACATCGAAAAGATCTTCCACCTGTCTATAATAATTATATGAGACTATCTGGTGATGTTGGTTATGAGACTTCGATGGATAATATAAGGTCTCTCCTATTTCCACTTCATATAACTTCATTTTGTCTATGCGATGCTTTAGAAGATGAGTCATATCTTTCTGCATCTCAAGTTATTGTGGTTAGTGCATCAAGTAAAACTGCTATCGGACTAGCTCAAGGCTTAGCAGAAGCAGATAGCGCTCCAAAAATTATTGGCCTTACCTCAACAAAGAATATTGATTTTGTTACTAATTTGGGTTGCTATGATGAGGTCATTTCATACGAAAAGCTTTCTACTGTTAATAGCAGTATTAAGTCTGTTATCGTAGATATGGCTGGGAGTAGAGAAGTTCTTGGAACACTTCATGGGTCTCTTGGGGATAACATGCTCAAATGTTATACAGTTGGTATGACTCACTGGGATAATGAAGTGACCGCTGAAGATGCCTTGGGTCAAGCAATGCTAAGAGAAAGAACAGAATTCTTTTTTGCCCCAGCTCATATACAAAAAAGAGTTAAAGATTGGGGTTATGACGGCTATAACAAAAAAACTAATGAATTTATGTCCTCAAGGTCTAACCAAAGCAAAGAATGGATGCATGTAAAGGAAATTGATGGAATTGAAAATTTTATCAAAACTTATCATCAGATCGTTTCTGGAAATATAAATCCTGATGAAGGAATAATTATAAAATTGTAGAAAAATACTATGAGTGAAAAAATTCAAATCTTTGGCGCTACCCCATCGCCTTATACTCAAAAGATGATATCTATTTTCAGATACAGACATATCGCTTATCAAGCTTTCATGGGAAATGCTGCAGGAAGGTTGAAAGAAATGAATATAGAACCTCCAAAGCCAGTATTACTCCCAACTATACTTTTAAAAGATGCTGAGGGTGAACTTAAGCCAACTACTGACTCTACTCCAATTATTAGAAGGTTAGAGAAAGAATATCCTGATAGAAAATTATTACCAGAAGATCCTGCTCTTTCTTTTATAAATTTCTTGTTAGAGGATTTTGGTGATGAATGGGTTACTAAATATATGTTCCACTATAGATGGTATTTTGAAGAAGATGCTAATAATGCGGGGACTATTCTTCCATTAGTTGATTTAGCAGTAAATACTCCTGAAGAAACTCTTATCGAATTTAAAAAATTTATTGCTGATAGACAAATAGGCAGATTGTGGGTAGTTGGTTCAAACGATACTACTGCTGATTTAATTGATACTAGCTATCGTAGATTTTTGAAGTTAATGGATAATCATTTATTGGTAAGTCCATTTCTCTTCGGTAACAAACCATCGTCTGCGGATTTTGCTATTTTTGGTCAACTCACTCAACTAATTGGTTTTGATCCAACGTCTAGAAAAATTGCATATGAAACATCGGTAAGGGTTGTTGCATGGGTAGATATAATGGCTGACTTATCTGGTCATGATATTGATAATAGCAACTGGACTTCACTTGAAGATAGCCCCTCAACTCTTAAAGAAATTCTTAAAGAATTTGGCAGAATGTATGTTCCGGCACTGCTAGCTAATGCAAAAGCAATAATAGATGAAAATGATACATGGGAAACTGAAATTGATGGATCTGTCTGGAAACAGAAAACATTTCCTTACCAAGCTAAATGCTTAAAATGGATTAAAGAAGAATTTCATGAATTAAATGAAGATGATAAGTTAAGAGTAAGAACTTATCTTGATGGAACAGGATGTGAATTAATATTGGAATAATTATATGCAAGTTAAAAATAAAAGAGTGGTGGTAACAGGCGCTGCTAGTGGAATAGGTAAAGCTTTATGTGAAGAATTTTTTAAAGCAGGCGTCAAGTCATTGGTTTGTGTGGATATGAATATAGAGGGGGCGGAACATACTGCTAGAAGTGTTAATGGAATAGCTGTTAGTGCCGATGTATCTAAGGAGGATGATATTGTTAATGTCATTAAGAAAGCAGATGAATATTCCGGTGGAATTGACATATTTTGTTCTAACGCGGGTATTGGGGGTAAGCCAGGGCTTTTTGAAGCTGATGCATCTGATTGGGAAATGATATGGGGTGTAAATGTGCAGTCTCATATTTTTGCTGCTAAACATGTTCTTCCTCAAATGATTGAACGAGGTGAGGGGTATTTAATGAATACTTCTTCTGCTGCAGGATTATTGACTCAATTAGGAGCTGCTGGATATGCAGTTACAAAATCTGCAGCAGTAAGCTTTGCAGAATGGGTAAAAATTACTTATGGAGGCAAAGGAATAGGTGTTTCTTGTTTGTGTCCTCAAGCAGTTCGAACTGCAATGACAGCAGATGGTCCAGGAGTTGCTGGAGTTGACGGCATGATGGAGGCTGATGTTGTCGCCATTGAAGTTCTTAAAGCTATAGAAGAAGAAAGATTTTTAGTAACTCCTCATACAGAAGTTCTAGAATATGTAAAAAGGAAAGGCAATGATAGGGATCGATGGATAAGTGGTATGCAACGACTCCAAAAACAATATGAAGATTGGTTAACTCCAATGGATAAAAAATAGGAAGTATTATGAAAACAAAAATAACTGAACTTTTTAATATAGAACATCCCATCATTCAGGGTGGAATGCATCATGTTGGATTTGCTGAGCTTGCTGCTGCAGTTTCAAATGCAGGTGGCCTTGGGACTATTACTGGCTTGACTCAAGGAACACCAGAAAAATTAGCTAAAGAAATAGCTCGTTGCCAAGAAATGACTGATAAACCATTTGCTGTAAATCTAACATTTCTGCCCTCTTTAACTCCTCCTGACTATCCAGGGTTAATAAAAGTAATTATTGATGCAGGTGTACCAATAGTTGAAACTGCTGGAAGAAATCCTGCAGAATATCTCCCGGCATTAAAAGAGGCAGGAATCAAAGTGATTCATAAATGTACTTCTGTAAGGCATTCTTTGAAAGCACAAGCCATTGGTTGTGACGCAGTATCTGTTGATGGATTTGAGTGTGGAGGTCATCCTGGTGAAGATGATATTCCTAATTTTATTTTATTGCCAAGAGCTGCTGATGAGTTGGAAATACCTTTTGTGGCTTCAGGTGGAATGGCTGATGCAAGAAGTCTGGTCGCTGCCATGGCTCTTGGTGCTGAAGGTATGAATATGGGTACTAGATTTATTGCTACTAAAGATGCACCTGTCCATCAAAATGTTAAAGAAGCTATTTTAAATGCATCTGAATTAGATACTAGACTAGTTATGAGATCATTGAGAAATACTGAAAGGGTTCTTAACAATGGTGCAGTTGAAAGATTAATGGAAAAAGAAAAAGCATTGGGTGCTGATTTAAAGTTTGAAGATATTGTTGATGAAGTAGCAGGAGTTTATCCAAAGATCATGCATGAAGGCACGATGGAAGCCGGAGCTTGGTCTTGCGGAATGGTCGCTGGTCTAGTTAATGATATTCCAACAGTCCAGGACTTAATTCATGGAATTATGTCCCAGGCTGATGAAATAATTAATTCAAGACTTAAGAATTTCTAAAATTTTACTTTTTATATTCTGCGGCCTCTTCTGAACCATCTGTAGCTGTTCCTTTTGTGTATGAATGAGCTCCCATTCCTGCAAGGTCACCATTTTGAACAATTAAATATGGATCTCTGATAGGCTCACCGGCAAAGAAGCATTCTAGAATTTCTCTAACACCCGCAGCATATCTTGTTTGAGCAGACAATGAGGTTCCTGAGGTATGAGGAGTCATGCCATGATTAGGCATTGTTCTCCATACATGATCGTTTGGAGCTGGTTGCGGGAACCAAACGTCCCCAGCATATCCACTTAATTGACCAGATTCTAAACCTCGTGCAATTGCGTCTTTATCACAAATCTTTCCACGAGCAGTATTAATAATATATGCACCTCGTTTCATCTTGCTGATCATTTCATCATCAAATAAATGTTCAGTTTTAGGATGCAATGGACAGCTAATA
This sequence comes from uncultured SAR86 cluster bacterium, assembly GCA_964276235.1. Classification (GTDB taxonomy): domain Bacteria; phylum Pseudomonadota; class Gammaproteobacteria; order Magnimaribacterales; family D2472; genus SCGC-AAA076-P13. Next base: position 380,774 of record CAXYEK010000001.1, on the reverse strand, counting down.
TTAACTACATCACAAACAGCAACTAGTGACTCTACAGAATCATGGTAAGTAAGATTTAATTCTGCTTCTATTTCATCAGAAAGTTTATGAATATCAAAGTAGTGAAGATGCACATCAAAAGGTTTCATTTTTCTTAACACATCAATGCCTATTCTTCCTGCAGCCACAGTTCCAACATGCATACCTTCTACGTCATATGATCTTTGGACAGCATCAGCTATGTTCCAGCCACCCTCATTAACAATTCTATGCTGGTTATGATAATCCCTTACCATTGAAAGAATCATCATCACAATATGTTCAGCAACTGATCTTGAATTACAGTAAGTAACTTCAACTACATCTATGTTGTGATCCATAGCACCTTGAAGATCAACATGGTCTGAACCAATTCCAGCAGTTATTGCCATTTTTAAATTTGGTGCAGTGTCCATCTTTTCACTAGTGAGATAGTAAGGAAAGAAAGGTTGTGAAATAACAATGTCAGAATCAACCAATTCTCTATCTGCTTCACACCCCTCTCCATCTTTATCAGAAGTAACAACTAGAGTATGACCTGCATCTTCTAAAAATTTTCTAAGGCCTAACTCTCCTGAAACACAACCAAGCAATTCACCAGGTGTGAAGTCGATTGCCTTGGGTGAGGGCAAGGTCATACCATCTGGATATTTCTCTATTTTCGGTAAGTCATCTCTTGCATACTTATCTGGCATGCCTGTTATTGGATCGTCATATAAGACACATAAAATTTTCATAATTTTTCCCCATATATAAAATAATTACTATTAACTAGAACAGAATTTATTTAAAAAAACAAGAAAAATATATTTAGATTAATAGCTTTATAAAATGGTTACATTTAGCTTTATCAGAGTATATTTTTTTTCCTGGAACTTTTTTTGAAATTAAGGGAATTTTTAGTACCTACATTTTTTTTAAATTTGATATAAATGGTCATAATTAACTATAAATAATGAGAAAAATGGCTCATGTGATATATTTAAATGAGTACTAAAAGTAAATAATGGGTACAATTAGTAAAATATGGGTACAAATATAATGAAATCAATAAAATATCATGATAATATGAGTACAATATATCAATTAATATGAGTACATATGAGTACAAATGAAGATAAACACCTTGTTTTAAGGGGTAAAAATAAAGATATTTACTTTATACAAAAAAGAGTATCAAAGAAAGTATCATCTATAATTGGAACAGACTTTATTAAAAAATCTCTTGAAACTAGTGATATTAATATAGCTAGAATAAGAAGAGATAAGATATTAGACGAATTATTGGCTCACGAATTGACTAAAATTGATGAAAATACTAAAGTCTTAGATCAATCAAGTCCAGAATATAAAACAAATGCTGCTGATAATGAAAATTTGTCTGTAAATTCTAAAATTGATGAAAAAGAACGAAAAATAGATATAGATAAGGTTTTTAGTATAAAAGATCTAAAAATACCTACAAAAGATAAATTAATAGAAAAAATAGATGCTTTCGTGCCTATTACTATAGCTATCATCTCTTTAATTGTTGCTTATATAGTAGGCTAACTATAAATAAGGAGTTAATTTCCTCTCTAATTCATTGATTTGCATTGTCTCGATAGTGTTTTCTGACAAATCTATAACCTTTAAACGCCACATGTAGTCCAAGAATGATGAAAATATTGACCAATTATGAAATTTCTTCATATTAAGAGCATATTTATTATCAGAATAACCTTCCCATAGATAAGAAATCTCTTTTTCATTTAAATTTAATGAAGAGCTTGATAATGCTAAATCAAAATAAGGGTGATTAAGGCCAGCATATTCCCAATCTAGAAAATAAAATGTCTTATTAAGTATTATGTTTGTTTTATTTAAGTCGTTATGAGAAAAAACATATTCCTGATCATCCTTTAATAAATCTTTAAATATGTTAATGCCTTTGTATAAAAATTTATTTTCTAAATTTTTTACTGAATTATTTTGATACAGATCAAGTGAATCTTTAAAAATATTTTTTGCTTTTTTTGGAACTGGAACTTCATGTAATTTTTTTATTGAAGCACCCAATAACTTTAAATTTTTTTTATTGTTAATTGAATCAAGGAAAAACTCATCCCCTTCAACGAACCTCCATATTAGTAAACCGAGTTTAGTATCTGAGTGAAGAATCTTAGGAGCAAGATTTAATTTGATAATTTCATTTATTAAAAGTATTTCTGTTTGTCGATCAAATTTCATAGATGAAGTCCATGATCGATCTACTCTCATGATTGATTTTTTTTCCTTGAATAGGCATAAATAAATATCTGAAATAGGTCCAGATTTAAGAGTTTTCAAAACTACCAATTCTTCTTTTAGAGATTTAAATATTTTGTCTTGATTTAACATAATTTTCGTCTCTAATTTTTGTCCATGATTTATATCCAAAATAAATAATTATTAGGTAAACAAAAAATAAAAATGAAGTGAGATAGAGTCCACGAGATACGAATAAAAATATTGAGATTGAATCAATAACAAACCAATAAATCCAATTCTCTAACAATCTTTTTGCGACCATATAAGTTGCAACTATTGCCCCCCATGTTGTTAATCCATCTAAGAAGGGAAGAGCAGCATTTGTATATTCTTTAAGTGCCCATCCTGAAATTAATGTCATTATAAGCACTGAAGAGATTACTTTTATGTGCTGTGATGATTTCCATGTTCTAACAACTAATTCAGTATTACCTTCGAATGTATTTCTCCATTGCGACCAACCATAGAAAGCCATAGCAATATAGAATATTTGTAATATAGCTTCCATATATAAGCCAGCCGAATACATAATAAAAAAATATAAGCTAGAACTAAAAATGGCCGCATACCAGCACCTTATGTCTTGTTTTACAGCTAGTAATAGGTAAATTATTGCAAGAATTACGGCTAATGCTTCCATCCAATACTGATTAACTAACTCAGAAATCATATCTCACTGTAACACCTAAATGTCTTGGATCTCCATGTCTCTCATATAGTGTATCTGCAAAGTTAGGAGCCTCATTTCCAAAATAGAAACCTCTAACTGAATAGTACTTATCAAATACATTTCTAACCCATAAAGAATAGTTCCATTGATTTCTTTCATACCCGTATGTGATGTTAGTTAATGTATACGGCTTAGATTTATTATCATGCGAATCAGAGTAATAAAAACTACTTTTACCAACAGTATCTAATGACAAATAAGTATTATTTGAAAGAGACCAATTTAAGCCAACTGCAAAACTTCTTTCAGGAGCATGGGCCTGAGCTCTACCTTCTAAATCAGGCCTAGATTTCCAGTTTTTTATTTCAGTTTTTAATATGCCAATATTTGCAAAAATGTCGAAAGATTCTGTTAGCTGCATATCCATATTTATTTCTAAACCATGATTGATTCCTTCTGCTGCATTTTGTGTTAAAAATGAGAAAGTGTTGGGATCTGTTGGATCAACTTGCGTCGATATTAATACTTGTTGATCTTTTCTATCTGAATAAAAAATTACAGCAGCAATATTCATTTTTGAATTTAATATTTTTGAATTAACTCCAAATTCGTAGTTAGTCAAAAACTCTGGATCATAATATAAATTTCTATTTGTAGAATTAGCCGCAAGTCCTAGATTGAGATTAAATCCTCCTTGGTTATATCCCTTCGCAATACTAATAAACATATTTGATTGATTAATTAATTCTTTACTGAAAGATATTTTTCCACCGGTCATTTTGTCAGTTGGATTAAATGATTCTCCAAATGAATCTGAGTAATCTGATTTATAATCTTCCCACCTAGCACCAATAGAAATTTTTGCGGACTCGCTAATAAAATAATCTACATTACCAAATAAGGACAAATTTTTAGATTCAAATATACTTGATGAGGAAGATTTACTTGCATATGGTCCAAAAGGATCAGACGGATCACCATATATTCCATCATCATTTTTTAGATTTGCTTCTTTTATATCCAAATAACTTACTCCTAAGACCCATTCTGAAGGTCTATTGGCACTAAAATCAGCTAAATCTGATACTAATCTAAATTCTTGGCTAAAAGTATCTCTATTTCTGATAGTTTCAGAAAAATAATCGTATGTATATGGTGAATGGGAAAGAGCATTTCCCCAATCAGCATCATAACTAAGAATAACATCTGTATTTGTGGTACTAGTTAAGCTTTGCAGTTCAAAGCTCTCGAATTGATGAAATATTTTCATGCCGTAAGCATTAGTTTTTTGAGAATCCATACCAGGTCTATCTGATAAAGTATTAAGGCTGCCATCAATAGTCCAGATATCTGCAGGATCATCTAAATCTACTTGAGTTAAAAGAAACTTATAGGTAGTTTTATCACTAACTTTCCAATTCACTTTTAATCGAAGTGTGGATTCATCTTTTTTAGAAGTATCAGTTCTATTTAAATACAAATTATTTCTAAATCCATCTGAGTAATCTTTTCTTACTGCAACTCTATAGGTAATATCTTCATTGCCTTCCACAGGTCCACCAAAAGCTATGCCTGTGTTTATTGTTCCATAGTCACCAAATGTTGTTTCACTTGTTCCTTCAAATTCCCTTGTTGGCTCTTTAGTTTTTATATAAATTAATCCTGCCAAAGCATTTGATCCTATTCTTGATCCTTGCGGGCCTCGATAAACCTCAACCTGGTCTACATCAAAAGTAGTAGCTATACCGCCTTGACCTGAATAATCAATATCATCAATCAAAAATCCTACAGCCGAGTTGGGTGTTCGTTCATAACCAGATCTTTCGCCTATACCTCTAATTTGAAAATGTCTTGCTCTTGAATCACTAGCAGCAAAATTGAGATTCGGAACAAGATATGAGAGATTCTCAAAGTGCTTTATTGCTTGAGATTCAATTAACTTACTATTAAGAACTACAAGGCTAGAGTCCTCTTTAGAAGCTGATGTCTCTCGCCAATCTCCTTTGACGACGACCTCTTCAATAGTTTGAGAAAATATTTCTATGCTAAATAAAGAAATAAAAAAGGATAATAAAAAAACAAATAGACTATTTTTAATGGTATTCATGCAATTCCTCCGCCATTATTGTATGGATCAGGTTCAAAGGGTCCCCGTTAAGATCTCAGGTCAAAATAACCACCCCTTTGCAGTTAGCATCATCATATTAGTTTTAAAAATAAAAATATATACTTATCTAAATGAAAGTAACAATCGATGTAAGTATGTACCCTAATAGGGAAGATTTTATTCCTCCTATAGATGGCTTTATAGAAAAAATTAATTGTTACCAAAATCTTGAAATTGTTACTTACCCAACAAGTACTGTCATCCAAGGTGAGTACATGCATGCTATGAAAGCTGTCCAAGAAACTATTGCTGCATGCTGCAAGGAATTCGGCATGGCAGTCTATGTCGCTAAGATTATTCCAAACTATGAAGCTTTATAGCTTCAATCTTTATCATTCAAATTAGTTTTATAGGTTTCTGTTAAAGCCATTACAGAAAGTAATGTAAGGAATGCGGCAAAAGCTATATAAACAGATACCCAAAATATTCCATAATCTTTCCAAAGCAAAGCTGCTATTGTTGGGGCAAATGCTCCGCCTAAAATTGCTCCAAATTGATAACCTAAAGTTGCTCCAGAATATCTAACTTCCGTAGTAAATAATTCGGTAAAAAATGCGGCTTGTGGGCCATACATCATAGAAACAAAAGTAAGTCCTCCTGAGATTGCCAAAACTATTAACCAAAAATTTCCAGTATCTACTAGAGGGAATATTGCAAACGCCCAAATTCCTGTGAGCACAGCACCTAGCATGAATATACCCTTTCTTCCGTGCCTGTCAGAATAAGATGAAAACATAAACTGAAAGGGAACCATTATTGCCGATGCAATTAATACTGCTGTCAACATATCGTCTCTTGATACATCTGCGCTTGATACGCCGTATGCAAGAAGAAAGGCTATTAAAATATAAAATGTAACTTGAATTGATAGAAAAGCACCAGCAGCTAAAGCTATTCTTGTAGGATATTTTCTAATAGCCTCAAGAATTGGGGATCTTCTAATTACTTCTTCAGTATCATCTTTCTGACTTTCTCTTAAAGCTTGAAGCTCTTTAAAGGCTTTTGTATCTTCCAAGTTTAATTGAATGTACATGCTTATTCCTATGAGGACTGCACTAGCTAAGAAGGGAATGCGCCAACCCCATGAATAAAAAGATTCTTCAGAAACCAAAGAACTGGTGATTATGAAAGCAAGATTAGCTAATATTACTCCTACAGGGGCGCCTGCCTGGGCAAATGCTCCATAATAACCTCTTTGATTAGATGGTGCGCTTTCTGTTACTAGCAACATAGCTCCACCCCACTGACCTCCAATTGCAAGACCTTGTGCAAATCGAAGTGAAGTCAACAAAATTGGTGCGGTTACACCAATCATTGCATAAGTTGGAAGTAAGCCTATTAGGGTTGATGAGACTCCCATTAATATTAGTGCCATAACAAGAGTCTTCTTTCTTCCAACTCTATCACCATAATGTCCAAAAATAATTCCGCCTATAGGCCTAGCAATAAAGCCAGCTGCAAAAGTTAATAAAGATAAAATAAGAGCTGTTGAAGGAGTGGCTTCACCAAAAAAAGCTGTAGGAAATATTAGAGCAGCAGCAGCTCCGTATAAGAAAAAATCATACCATTCGATACTTGTTCCAGCCAATGCAGTAAGCGCAACTTTCTGCATATTTGATTCTGAATTCTCATTACTCATAATTTAGTGCCTTATATAGGATGACGGTTTTGAGTTACATAAACATAAAGGAATATGCTTATAAAATTATTATGAAGAAATTACTTCTTTTTATCTCTCTTCTCTGCTCTTTTTTCTTTAAGAGTTTTGCCTTTCTTTTTTTCGTTTTTTTGTTTATCTAATCCTTTAGCCATGATTACTTTCCTATGTTGTTGATAGTTAAGTATAGAATAAAAAAAAGTGTTATATAAGACAGACAAAATACTAAGTATTTTTTTCAAAATTTATACTATAGAATTCCAATAGCTGCAAAGCTCATTTAGATAATCCAACAAATAGGAAGTTCATGGATAAAAGAACAGAAGAGTTTTTAATTGATCCAATTTTTCCTTTATTGGTGAGAATGTCTGCTCCAAATACGATTGCTTTTTTTATAAGTGCTGTCGTTGTCCTTGCTGAATTATGGTTTGTGAGTGAGCTAGGAACTAATTCTTTAGCAGCTATTACAATAGCTTTCCCTGCAATAATGTTGACTCAACAAATGGCCTTTGGAACATTAGGAGGTGCAGTCACATCTGCAATATCTAGAAGCCTCGGCTCTGGTGACAAGGAAAGAGCTGAAAAATTAATTTGGCATTCTATATTTCTTGCCGCTTTTGGAGCACTTTCATTTTTATTAATTTTCTTTCTTTTTGGTGAAAGTCTTTTAAGGCTTTTAGGTGGCAAGGGAGCAATGCTTGAGGAATCTCTATCTTATTGTTTTATTTTCTTATCTGGAGGAATTGCTGTGTGGCTATCAGGAAGTTTAAGTGCTTCTCTTCGGGGAATGGGTGATATGCAATTTCCTGCTTCTTTGACAGTTGTAGCCTCTTTTTTTCAAGTTATACTTTCTGCCGGATTAATCCTTGGCTGGTTTGGCTTCCCTAAGTTAGGTTTAGTTGGAGCTGCGATATCTCTTGTAGTAATCGGCGCATTTATGTCATTCGTTATGATAATAAAACTCAGTAGTCATTCTTCTGCTATTAGGTTAAGAACCTCACGCTTATCTTTTGAGAGAGATTTATTTGAGGATATATTTAGCGTCGCTTTACCAGCATCTTTAAATCCAATTTTTACAGTTGCTACTGTACTTATACTCACAGGACTTGTTGGTCAATTTGGAAGTAATGCACTAGCAGGATATGGGATAGGTTCGAGAGTTGAATTCTTGATGATACCGATTGTTTTTGGAATTGGGGCTGCTATGACCTCCATGGTGGGAACAAATATTGGAGCAAATAAAATGGAGCGTGCAGAGAAGATTGGTCTTATTGGATCAGTTTCTTCTGGATTATTATCAGCAGTTATTGGAATAACTCTTGCTTTAACTCCAGAGTTTTGGATAAGCTATTTTACTTCTGATGAGGCTACTTTTTTAGTTACAAAGCAATACATACAAATACTAGGATTTTGTTATCTTTTCCAAGGCTTAGGGTTATCCCTATTTTTTGCTTCTCAAGGAGCTAATGCTATGAAATGGCCAATTATAATTACATTTATAAGATTCTTAATTGCTTCAATAGGAGCCCTATTAGCTGTTTACTGGTTCTCAAGTGGTTTGGTAGGAATTTTCTATTCGTCCGCAGGAGCCATGATGATTTATGGTGTAATGATGATTCTTTCCTTAAAAATGGGTTCTTGGAGAAAAGAATAATTCAAGTATGCTAATATACCCCCCATGGGTATATATAAATTTATAATTTTTTCTTTAGTCTTTATAATCAATATAGATGCTAGGCCCATTTCTTATTCTGGTGGCTCTACGATTATGTATAAATCAGATAATATGAGTAATTCTGTTTATGCTCATTACTCCCCGACTTATAAATATTCAATTGGTATTGAAAATGTAGATAATAAATTTTTTAATAAAAGTTATAACTACTTGCGACTTACCTACTTATTAAATAGAAAAAATACTGACATTTCGCAAAGAAACTTATATTTTCAATCTGGTATTTCAGTAAATAATACTAATAATCTCTTTTATGGTATGCATGGGGATTGGGAGACAAGAAGATGGTTTACAGGATTTGGTTATAAATATGTTGAAAATTCCTTTGGTAAGGATTACGAGAACAAATTCATCCAGCTTGGTGTTGCACCCTATTTAGGTGACTACGGAGATTTGCATACATGGGTGATGCTTAAATCAAAAACTAATTCATTAACTAATAACAGGTCCACTTATCCAGAACTAAAATTTTTTAAAGGCAATGCTCTTATTGAATTTGGTTATAGTGATAAGACTGAATGGGATCTACATTTTATGTATAGATTTTAAAAAGGAGAACTTATGAAAAAAATATTATTGACTTTACTGCTTGCCAGTCCATTAATATGGGCCGAACAGGATCATTCAGATATGCATGATCACTCTCATGAAGGTCACTTGCATGACACCATGGTAGATGGAAAAAATCTTAATGTTGATCCAGATAGATTTGATAAATTTATGGAGGAATTAACAGACGTTAATATAGCAATCGTTAGTGTAAAAGGAATGGTCTGTGATTTTTGTGCACGCGGAATTGAAAAAACATTTTTGAAAGATAAATCTGTAAAAAAAATTGATGTTGATTTGGCAAATGGGAAAGTAGTAATTGCTTACTTAAAATCAAAAAATATTAATTTCGATGAGATAGAAAAGAAAATTCTTTCTAATGGGCAGAATATGTCAGATTTACAAGTATTAGAGGTTTGATGAACGATAAAACATCAAATTTCTTCTCGTTATTTGCCTCGTCATCAACACTTATTTGTTGTGCATTGCCTGCTATCTTTGTTGCATTGGGAGCTGGCGCAAGTTTTGCGAGTCTTATTACGATTTTTCCATTTTTAATAGTTTTATCTCAATATAAGACGTCGATAACCCTCTTTGCGGTTGTGATGATTGTTGTTGCTGGTTATGTTAACTATAAAACTTATCATATGCCCTGTCCTGCCGATCCTGAACTTGGAAGAGCCTGTGAACAAACAAGAAAGAGATCTAGGTATATTTATTATGTTTCCGTAGGTATATTTATTTTTGCATCAATTTTTACATATATAGTTCCGAGGTTTTTATAAAATATGAAACATCCATGTCATAAAGAGCAACTAACAAATCTTCGAAGGATTGAAGGCCAAATTCGAGGCATTCAAGGAATGGTAGAAGAAGGGAAATATTGTGTTGATATTCTAAATCAAATCAAAGCGGTTAAGAATTCAATTACAGCCGTCGAAGGTAAAATCCTAAAAACTCATCTTCGTGAATGTATTAAAAATTCGCTTAAAGGAGATGATGAGTTTGACGTAAAGATGGATGAAATTATGAAGGTTTTAAAACGATGAATTTTTTGGTTCGTAAGGTTCATAAGTATTTAAGTTTCTTTATCTCATTGCAGCTATTACTCTGGACAGTTTCAGGCATCTACTTTGCTTTTAATAAAATTGAATTAGTTAGAGGTGAGCAATATCGTAAACAAGTTGAGCAATCTATTAATCTAGGTGACTTTGATTTTGAGATTCCTAACACTACTGACGTTAGTATCCAAAAACGACTGGGCGAAAACATTGCTGTGATCAAAGTTGATGGCACAACTAAGTACTTAAATAGATCTGGAGAATCGATATCAAAACTAACTGAATCTGAAGCAATGAATTTGGTTATCTCGAATACAACTTTATCTCCAGTCTTGGTAGAAGAAATAGTTAATGAACGCTCAGGGTCTGAATATAGAGGAAGGTCTCTGCCTATATACAAGGTTGAAAGCAAAACAAATAAAGATCTTGATATTAATGTTTATCTTAATGTTTACTCAGGTGAGGTACTGGCAATTCGATCTAATCAATGGAGAATTTGGGACCTTATGTGGGGACTGCATATTATGGATTGGAAAGAAAGAGATAATATCAGCAACATTTTATTGAAGATTTTTTCTATACTTGCACTAGTCAGCTCAGTGACCGGGGTAATGCTCTTCTTCAAATTAGATTTTAAAAAACAATAAAATCTTAATTACAAAATAAAACACCGACTCCTAAAGGCAATTTATATAGGGGGATAGTAGTTGCCTTTAGGGTTATTTAGAAAAACTAAAACATTTTGGTAAATAGAATTACTAACCTAAAACTTATACTCTAGACCTGTTGAGATAAAAGTAATATTGTCATTGCTGTCTTGTTTTCTGAGGCTTGAATAGTGGGCAAATATTTTTGTAGAACTATTTATTTTATGAGAATATCCAATAGAGTTTTGCTTTCCAGATACTACTCTCATATCTGATTTAGCATTCTGTATATAAATACTGCCTTTATCTGATATTTTTCTTTTCATACTTACAACGTGACCTGAAAAAGATTTTCCTGATGATAGTTTTCTTGATGATTGGTATATCAGGCCTAAGTCTATTTCCCCTAAGGGCAGCATGACACTAAATCTTTTTCCGTCGTAACCTTTGATATTTTGTTCTATTGCAAATGATGCTTTTATATCGTTTTTTGAGTAGTTAAAAGCAGAGGACTCTCCGTTTCCAGTAGACTGACTTATTGAGTTAATAGATATATTCAGGCCATCTATAAGATCTGGGCTTACGTATCCAACAAAACTATTCATTCTGTTCTCACCACGAAGAATGTATTTAATATCTGCTCTGGTGTCATTGAATAAATCGACTTTCAATTGGGATTGCTTGAATGCTGTGTCATGAGTTCCTGTATATAGCTTTCCGAAGTCTCCACTAATAGCTATGAATGTATTTCGCTCTTTAAAAACTTTATCGCCATCTGCTCTGAGATCAGTGGGATCTATTTCTTCTTCTATTTGGAATGATAATTTTAGTGATGAAGAAAGGTCATAAGAACCTTTTACACCTATTCTTGATGCATTATTTTGAAAATCTGTTTCATTTGCATCCTTTGAATCTACATCTTCCAAACTAACATTAATCTTTCCATAGAAATTTATGTCCGCATGCACTTGGTTTGAAAATGAATAAATTAGAACAAAGGCAAAAGAGAGTTTTAAAAGTTTTTTCATGAAGTTACTCGTATTCATATTTTATTAACTCATGATAGAAAAATATTGCAACTTTGAAGTTACAGCTATGAAAATATTAGTGAAGAGTAATCAACGCTATTATGACAATTGTGAACTTTTTAGATTGCAAAATGGTGGGTCTGGGTGGACTCGAACCACCGACCTCACCCTTATCAGGGGTGCGCTCTAACCAAGCTGAGCTACAGACCCGTATTGCAACGGAGACGCATTTTAACTTTTATCTATAAAAGATAAAAGACATAAAAGCATTCTTATTTTTATTGATTCCTTAAAGATTTATATAGGCTGAAGTAAACATATCCCCAAGGAATTACTACCACGTATTCAATAATGGCAAGGACTACTAGCTGACCAATTCCAGGATCAAGCAGTGATTGAAATATAGAAGCTAGGGCAAGTGTTATTGAAAAGAACAATAAAGTTAGTCCAAATAGTATTCCACCATGCTCATCAGTTTTGTCCCATGAGAGTTTTAAGGAATCCATCACCCTTTTATCTTCAAGCATCATTAGGGCTGGAAATAGAGAAAATCTACCAGCTATATAAAAGGCTGGCAGAATAAGAAGAAAGGCACTAAAAAAAACTGCGATAGAGCAAAGAAGATATGCACCAAATAAAGGTAAGAATTTTTTAAAGCCAGCTAGTAAAGCATTTAATGGATCAATATTTTCACCTTTATCCTTTACCTCAAAGGAAACATAGAGGCCTCCTATAAAAGAAATGCTTAGCAAAGTTCCAAAAAAACTAACTAGGCCAATTAAGGCTCCATTAGATGAAAAGAAATCAAGGATATCTTCCGGTTGAGTAAAACTTTGTACAGGTAAAATTAAGTAAGCAGTAATTACCTCAATACCCATCACCGGTGCCGCAAGCATCAAAAAATACTGCCAATTATTAATATAAAAAGTCCAAGCGTGTTTGAATTGATTCATGGGCTAATTGTAAAGTATTATTATTTCTATGCACAAACTATATATACCCCTCTTAGCAGTAATTTTTTTAATTAGCTGTTCTCCTCAATCAGAAACACCAAATTATCCTGAATCAAAAAAAATAAATTTTTCTGAGACTATTCATGGATATGAGATTGAGGATTCTTATAGATGGCTTGAAGATTTTACGAGCGAAGAATCTGTCGACTGGGTAGAAAGACAAAATAAATTTACCAAGAAATTTATTGGTAAAAATGCGTTCAAGAAAGCTATTGCAAAGGACTTAGAAGGTATATGGAATAACGAATCTATCAGCATGCCCTATAAAGTAGAAGGTAAAACTTTTTACTATGTTAATGATGGGACTTGGCAGCAAAGTAAGTTGATGATTAAAGACTGCGAAAGTTGCGAAGAAAGAGTTTTATTAGATCCAAATACATTTTCCAAAGATGGCACTATCTCTTTAGGTGGAACTAGCGTTAGTAATAATGCCTCACTTTTAGCCTACTCAATTTCTGATGGTGGCTCAGATTGGAGATCTTGGAAAGTGCTTGAGATAGCATCAGGTAAAGTTCTTGAAGATAATATTAAATGGGCAAAGTTTTCAGGTGCTTCATGGGAAAATGATGATTCAGGTTTTTACTATCAAAAATATGACGAACCAAAAGATGAGTTACTTAAAGAGTTAAATTCTAGTCCAAAACTAATGTTTCATAAAATTGGAACTGATCAAAAACAAGATATTGTTGCATATGAGAATTCGGATAAACCTAGATGGGGCTGGGGAATTAGTGTTGTGAAAGATTCTAAGATAAAGTTTTTGTCTATTTCTGAAGGAACTGATGAACGAAATAGATTATATGTTCAGCTAAAACCAGGGGATTCATTTATTCCTCTTATTGATGACTTGATAGGTGCATATCAATATCTGGACAGTCTTAATGATATTCACTGGTTCTATTCAACTCAAGGTGCAAAAAATGGAAAGGTGGTTTCATTAGAAATTAAAAACGGTTCTTTCGTTTGGAATGATGTTGTTGAAGAGGGAGAAAATTCTTTGAGAAGTGTAAACTTCATAAATAACTCTATTGCCATTACCTATCTAGTAGATACTTTCTCTGAGGTTCATTTTTTCACCTTAAATGGAACGTTTAAGGAGAAATTATCAATTCCAATGAGAGGGACAATTGGAGGATTTGGAGGTGGCATTGAGGATACTACTTCCTACTTTTCTTTTACTAATTTTGTTACCCCAAGAGAGATTTATGAAATTGATTTAAGTGATATGTCTAAAAAACTTTTTTGGAAAGAGAATCCAGATAATTATGATTCTGATTCTTACACTTCTGACTTTAGATTTTATACATCAAAAGATGGAACTCAAGTTCCAATTCATATTAGTTATAAGAAATCTTTAGAAATAAATGAAAATACTCCTGTTCTTTTATATGGCTATGGGGGATTTAATATTTCTAGACTTCCTGGTTTTAGCAAAGGCTATACCACTTGGATGAATCAAGGTGGTGTTGTTGCTGTAGCAAATTTGAGGGGTGGCGGTGAGTATGGTGATAAATGGCATGAAGCAGGAATGTTATTTAATAAACAAAACGTATTCGATGATTTTGCATACGCTGCGAAATTTCTTCATAACAACAAAATAGGATCTCCAAGTTCCACTGCTATGCAAGGTGGATCTAATGGAGGATTATTAGTTGCTGCAACAATGCTTCAGAATCCAGATTTATTTAAGGTTGCCATTCCGCAAGTGGGTGTTCTTGATATGCTCAGATTTCATAAGTTTACAATTGGATGGGCATGGGAAAGTGATTACGGTTCTCCAGATAAAAAAGATGAGTTTGAAAATCTTTTAGCCTATTCGCCTCTTCATAATATTCAAAAGAATGAATGTTACCCAACAACTCTTGTAACTACTGCTAAGCGGGATGATAGAGTCGTTCCATCTCACTCATTCAAATTTGCTGCAAAACTTCAGGAGTATCAAGGATGTGATAATCCTATTCTAATAAGGATTGAAGGAAGAGCAGGACATGGAGCTGGCACTCCGAAAGATAAGATAATAAATCAGATTGCTGAAGTTTATGGCTATGCTTTATCAGTTATAAATAGTAATTGATTTTATTGAATATCGAGAAGTTCTATATCAAAAATTAAAATAGAATTTGAAGGTATTCCGGGTCTGCCTTCATCTCCATAAGCCATGCTAGGATCAATATAAACTCTCCATTTATCATTCACTTTCATTAATGAAATAATTTTTTGGCAGCCAATAATTAATCCTGAAAGCTGAACTTGTAAAGGCTCATTTGCTTCAACTGAACTCCAGAAAACACTTCCATCAGTAAGTGTTCCATGAAAATGAGCAGTAATGGTATCAGTCAGTTCTGGTGATTTTGAGCTTTGATCTCCGCTACTTAATATTGAATATTGAAGTCCAGACTCAACAACATTTATTCCGCCCTTACTTTCGTTATCAATGAAAAATTGCATATTGCCAATTTGTTGTATGTTAAGGCTATCTTGGTTGCACCCAACAAGAAATAGAAGAACAGAGAGTTGTATAATTTTTTTCATATTTAAATTTTAATTTTAAGAAATTTTCTTTTCCCAACCTGGTAGATAGCTTCAGATCCTTTTTGTATTTCTAATTTTGGATCGTCAACTTTTACTGAATCTATTTTTACTCCGCCTTGCTTTATTAATCTCATGGCCTCAGACGTACTTGAAGTCATTTCTGAGTCTTTTAATAAATTAACTAAAGGGATACTTTTTGATTCAATTTTTAAAGAGAGTGATGCTATATCATCTGGCATTTGTCCCTTTTGGAACCTTTGAAGAAAAGCTTCTTTACATTTATTACCCTCTCCTTCTGAATGAAATCTATCAACAAGTTCCTCTGCTAAAAGGAATTTTACATCTCTAGGATTTTTTCCACCTTCAACTTCTTTTTTTAATTTTTTTATCTCTTTCTCAGAAATAAAACTTAACAGCTCAAACCATCTCCACATTAATGTATCTGATATAGACATAATCTTGCCAAACATATCATTAGGCTTTTCATCAATTCCAATAAAATTATCAAGAGACTTAGACATTTTATTAGTTCCATCTAGGCCCTCTAATATTGGAACTGTTAAAACAACTTGTGGGTCTTGATCATAAGATCTTTGAAGTTCTCTACCAACTAATAAATTAAATTTTTGATCTGTTCCGCCACACTCAACATCTGCTTTTAATGCAACAGAGTCATATCCTTGAACTAGCGGATATAAAAACTCATGAATCGCTATGCTTTGATTGGCATTGTAACGTTTATTAAAGTCATCTCTTTCAAGCATTCTTGCTACATTATATTTGGATGCAAGTCCTATAAGACCATCAGCTCCTAACTTATCACACCACTCTGAATTAAATTTAACTTCAGTAAGCTCTTTTTTTAAAATCTTAAAAACTTGTTTTTCGTATGTCTTAGCATTTGAAATGAGCTCTTTTGCACCCAGAGATGGCCTCGTTTTATTTTTGCCAGATGGATCCCCTATTTGCCCAGTAAAGTCGCCAATTAAAAAGATTACTTTATGCCCAAGCTCTTGAAAATGTCTAAGCTTATTAAGAAGGACTGTATGTCCTAGATGAAGATCTGGTGCTGTGGGATCAAAGCCTGCTTTTACAATTAATTGTTTACCTGATTCTAATTTCTTTTTTAAATCAGACTCAGTAAGTATTTCATCTGTTCCACGTTTAATTAGTGCTAAGGCTTCTTTCATTCTCCTATCATAGTATTTTTAATGCATTTTTAGAATGAGTATGTTGATACTTAACACTTTAAGATTAAAATACTCTTTATGCAGTTTGCTAATAAAAAATTTACCACTGAATCATCGATTGTTTCCGAGCTTATAAAGGATTCAAATTTTTTAAATGATTCTGCCATCTCTGATAATGCAAAAAAAATAATTGATGCTTGTAGAGAAAATAAAAGTGAAAGAACCAAGTTAGATGCATTTTTAAGTGAGTATGGTCTAGATAATCAAGAAGGTGTAGCCTTGATGTGTCTGGCTGAATCAATCCTAAGAATTCCTGATAAAGGAACAAGAGATCTTATTATTTCTGAGAAACTCTCGGAAGGAAGATGGATTGATCACCTAAATAAAGCAGATAGTCTTTTTGTAAATGCATCGACATGGGGACTACTTCTTGCTGGAAAAGTTGTTAATACTCCGCCAGATTGGTCAAAAAATCCAAATAATTTTGTAAGTTCTTTAATTTCTAAATCTGGTGAGTTTCCTATTAGAAACGCAGTAGTGGCTGCTATGCACATCCTTAGTCAAGAATTTGTAATGGGCAGAGACTTTGATGATATTAATAAAATTAAAAATATTAAAAATGAAATTTATTCATTTGATATGCTTGGAGAAGCAGCCAGAAATGCTGATCAAGCCGACATTTATTATCAATCGTATAAAAATGCTATCGATGAAGTTGGTAAGATAAATATTTTAACCAATCAATCTAATGGGGTTTCAATAAAAATATCAGCTTTGTATCCAAGATACGAAATGATAAAACTTGATGATATTGATTCTATTCTTATTCCTAAATTAATTTCATTAACTGAGTATGCGCAATCAAAAAATGTTGAAATTACCATTGATGCAGAGGAGCAAGATAGACTTAGCGTAAGTCTAGAGATTATAAAAAAGATGGCTTTCTCATCTAAGATTAAAGATTGGTCTGGTTTTGGAATTGCCCTACAAGCATATGGGAAAAGAGCTCCCTTCGTTATCGAGTGGCTAGGTGAGATGTTACAAAAAAGAGCGCCAATGCATCTCAGGTTAGTAAAAGGTGCCTACTGGGATTATGAAATAAAGCATGCACAAATTTCTGGATATGAAGATTATTCAGTTTTTACAAAAAAATCCATAACCGATTTGTCATACCTCTCATGTGCTAAAAAAATATTTGAGATTAATTCTATATACCCAAAATTTGCAACTCATAATGCTCATACGATTTCAGCCATTCACCATTTAGGAGCTGAAAAAGACTATGAATTTCAGAGGCTTTATGGAATGGGTGAGCTTTTGTATAAATGTGCAGATAAAGTTTTACAAAATGAAAAAACTACATCGATATATGCGCCAATTGGAAAGTATAAAGATCTCTTACCCTACCTTGTAAGAAGATTGCTTGAGAATGGAGCAAATAGTTCATTTATTAATAGGTTGCTTGATCCACAAACTGATTCTACTTGGTTATCTAGTAGTCCTCATCTTAAAATAGAAGAAGAAAAAAAAGACATCCCCTTACCAGTTGAGATATTTAACAATAGGAGTAATTCAAAAGGAATGGATATATCTGAAAAAGAAAACCTAGAAGAAATAAGAAATCAAATAAGTAAATATAAAGGCAAGCAAATCAATGCTACCTCATTATATAAAAATAGAATTGTGACTGATTTTAAGAAAAATGAAATTACTTCTATAGGTGATAATTCTATTTTAGGCTCTGCTACATTTGATAATCCTGTTCTTGTAGAGGAATGTCTTAACGCAAAACATTCAGCTGAATGGGCCAAGATGTCTGAACAGGAAAGAGCTTCTATTTTAGTAGCTATTTCTGATGATATTGAAAACAACCCTTATCAATTAATTTACTTCTTAATGAATGAAGCAGGTAAAACCATTCAAAATTCAGTTGACGAAATAAGAGAGGCTGTAGATTTTTTAAGATATTACTCTAATGAGATAGTAAAACTGCACGACAAAGACAATAAACTAGAAGGCCCTACTGGTGAAATTAATACTTTGTCTTATTCAGAAAAGGGTCATTTCTTATGCATTAGTCCATGGAACTTTCCGGTTGCAATCCTAGTAGGTCAAATAAGTGCTGCACTTGCATGCGGAAACAGAGTAACTATTAAACCATCTGAACATACATCGATATTAGGTTATCTGATAGTTCAAAAATTTCATGAGCATGGAGTTCCTTCTGATGCGCTTGAACTGGTTCTAGGTGACGGACTTTATGGGGATATGCTTTCTAACATTAAAACAATTAAAGGAGTTGCTTTTACAGGCTCTCTTCCTACTGCTAAAAGAATTCAAATGAATCTTAACAATAATCATAAAGAGATAATTCCTCTTATTGCAGAAACAGGAGGAATCAACGCAATGATAGTTGACTCTAGCGCACTTCTTGAACAAGCAACAGATGACATTGTAAGATCAGCTTTTGATAGTTCTGGGCAAAGATGTTCTGCTTTAAGAGTTCTCTGCGTTCAAGATGATATATACGATGACCTCTTGAAAATGATTAAAGGTAATATGCAAGAATTGAAAATTGGTAACCCTGAAAATCTTGATACAGATATTGGCCCAATAATAAATAATCAATCTTTAGAAGCCTTAAATAAGCATATCGAAACTTGCAGAGATAAAGGAATGGTTATTTATAAATCATCAGAAGAGCACCAAGCAGGTTTTATCTCACCAACTATTATTGAAATAAATGATATTTCAGATTTAACAGATGAGCAATTTGGTCCCATTCTTCATGTACTAAAATTTAAATCCAATAAAGTCGATGATCTTATCAACAATATAAATGAAAGTGGCTATGGCCTTACGATGGGTATTCATACAAGAATTGAATCAAGAGCAGATTTATTTAGTGAAAAATGTAATGTAGGAAATATTTATATAAATAGAGATATGGTTGGAGCAGTTGTTGGATCTCAACCATTTGGAGGTCAAGGTCTTTCTGGAAGTGGTTATAAGGCTGGTGGACCAAATTATTTAATTCAGTTTATGAATGAAAAGGTTGTTTCAAAAAATTCTGTAGCTTTTGGCGGAAATGCAGAGTTACTGAACATACAAGAAGATGCATGATTGGATTTAAGAAAGTTCCCGTCAAAGGAGTCTTGATTACTTTCACTGCTTCTATAATTCTAGTTCTGCTACTTTATACGGATGTAAAGACATATCAATCTCTTCCAGTTGAAAATATTGAATCAACAAAAATTTTAGAAAAAACTCCTCCTGAAACATCAACTTATAAAATACATGAAGTGAAAGATGGAGAAAACCTTTCAATTATTTTTGAAGATTTTGAAGTTCCTCTAAATACAGCATATAAAATATTTAGATTGGATACTCAAAATTTGCTAAGCAATATCAAACCTGGCGATAAGATGCGTTTTAATTTTATGGGAGGAAATTTAAGCAGCATTGAAATAATGAAAGATCAGATAAATTCCTTACTTATATCCATCTCAAACAATATTTCAATTAAAAAAGTACAAAAGAACGTTGAATTGATAACTTCTTTTAAATCTGGCGTTATTGAGTCTTCCTTCTACCAGTCAGCCATTGACTCTGATATCCCGGATAGCGTTATTATGGATTTTGCATACATTTTTGGCTGGGATGTAGACTTTGTTTTTGATATCAGAGAGGGGGATTCTTTTCATGTAATTTACGATACGCCCTACTCTGAAGGTGAGAAAGTTAAAAATGGGGATATTGTTATTGCAAAGTTTATTAATAATGGAAATACCTATTATGCGAATAGATTTTTTAGCAATAATAAAAAAAAGGAATACTTTGATGCGGATGGAAATAATATGCAAAAAGCTTTCTTAAGAGCCCCATTGGATTTTGCATATATTAGTTCTCACTTTAACCCCAATAGAATGCATCCTATCTTGCATACAATAAGAGCTCATAATGGTGTAGATTATGCTGCTAAAAGAGGATCTCCGGTAAGGACTACTGGTGATGGAAACATTTCATTTGTTGGGAGGAAGAATGGATGTGGGAACGAAATAGTTATAAAACACTCAAATGAATACACTACAAGATATTGTCATCTAGAAAGATTTGAAAAAAATATCAAAAAAGGTAAGAAAGTTAGTCAAGGAGATACAATAGGATTTGTTGGAAGTACTGGTCTTGCCACTGGGCCACACCTTCATTATGAATTCAAAGTGGGCAATAAACATACGAACCCTATAAAAGTAAAACTTCCATCAGCAGAGCCTGTTGCTGATAATTTAAAATCTAGTTTTGATACACTTTTTATGAAAAATAAATTAATGTTGGAAGAGTTTAACAAACTTTTTTCTTATGAAAATGGATAAAACAATTTATATAGGTGCAATGTCTGGAACCAGCCATGACGCTATAGACGTTTCCATAGTAGATATTAAAAAGACCATCGTATTAAAATATTTTTATTCACAAAAAATACCTCCTGCAATAAATAAAAAAATACGAAAGCAGATTGAATCGAATCAAACCTCACTTTCTGAACTTGGCAAGCTTAATAAAGAAATGGGAAGTTTATTTTCAAAAGTGATAAGCAAGGCGATTGAGAAGAGTAAAATAAAGAAATCAAAAATAGCATGCGTGTCCATATCAGGTCAGACCATTAGGCATGAAATTCATAAAAAAGATTCTTTTTCAATGCAAATAACAGATCCAAATATAATTGCTTATGAAACTTCTCTTCCTGTTATTAGTGATTTTAGAAATATGCATATAGCATTGGGCGGTCAAGGAGCTCCTCTAGTGCCAGAGTTTCATCAGGAAATTTTCTTCAAAAAAAATAACCCTAGAATTATTCTTAATATAGGGGGGATATCCAATTACTCGTATTTAAAAGGTAAAAAAGAATTATGGGGTTCAGATGTTGGCCCAGGAAACGCTCTTATGGATGCCTATTGTAATAAATATTTAAATCTTGGCTTTGATAAAGGTGGGCAAATAGCCGCTACAGGTAAAGTAATCAAATCAGAGTTAAAAAAATTATTAAGTCATAAATTTTTTGCTGCAAGCTTTCCGAAATCAACAGGCAAAGAAATTTTTAATATAAAAATGCTTTCAAAAAGTTTAATAAAAAAAGATTCATGTGATGTGCTGGCAACTCTAGTTGAATTCACTGCCGAATCAATTGCAAAAGCAATATTAAAAAATAAGCATGCTAGTAAAAATATTATTGTCTGCGGCGGCGGCGGAAATAATACTTATCTCTTGGAAAGAATTTCTAAGCTATCAAATAGAGAAGTCATTCTTTCAGATGATGAGGGGTATAACATTCAATCTATCGAATCTATGGCTTTTGCTTGGTTAGGCTATAAAAGAATGAATAATCAAGATTTAAAAATTCAACTAGGAAAAAATAAATTTAACAAAGGTATATTGGGTTCTATTACCAGAGCTAGACGGTAAAAGATTCTCCACAACCACATGTAGTTTTTGCATTTGGGTTGTTAATTACAAACTTCGCGCCTGACAGATCTTCAACATAATCTAAGGTTGAACCAAATAAATACGGATAAGACATTGAATCCACTAGAATAGTGAACCCATTAGAATTAATAACGTCATCATCAAAAGCTATCTCTTTATCAAATTTAAAGCCATAGCTAAAACCTGAGCAACCTCCACCAGTTACGTAAACTCTAAATTTTGAACCTTCTTCTTTCTCGGACACATCTTGTATTCTTTTTAAAGCAGATTCTGTAAGTGCTATAGATTGATTATGATTTATTGATTCCATTCTACTATTTTATTCTTTTTGCTTTGATCTGGATACCGCTTGCTTCATCCATGAGCCAGAAACCCCCTAATCTTGCCTTTTTAATAGTTATTTTATTTCCTGATTTAAAAATTCTGGTTTTAGTTAAAGGAACGGATGTATAGGATTGCCATGTTTGTCCATTATTTAACTTCACAGAAAACTTTCCAGTTATGGAGACTTTTGCATTCATTATTGAGGATTCAATACTGGTATCTTCTTCAATATTTTTAGCTTCCTTGATCTGCTTTTGGTTTAAACCAAAGAGTTCATCATTATTGATTTCTTTATTAACAACTACCTCTTTCTTGGTATTTACTTTTTTAGTTACCTCTTGATACTTAGGATTTCTTATATTAGCTTTTGCTGGAATCTTCTTTCTAATTTCTTTGTTTGCCACAACTGGTTTGGTTTTAAAAAATTGGTCATAGCATGCTAGCCGATTCTTATCGTCCTCAATTGAGGCGCATATGCCAGCTTTTTCATTAGCATAAGCAAAAGATGAGAGAGAAAAAGTAAATGCAAATAAAATTCTAATCATGGCCTATTGTATGAATGTTGTTAAAATTAAATATACACCAAAATGAATAAATATTGTTTCATCTGAATTATTATTATTAATAACAATATAAAATATAAGGATAGTTTAAAAGAAATCTTTTAACTCCCTTCTAACTCTTATTAATAATGGGGCTAATAAATTGCAAAATATAATCATATATTCTTCTACTGACGGACAGACCATCTTAATAGCAGAGAAAATGGCTGCAATTCTTGAAGATTCTAAGGTTATTTCAATTCAAGAATCTGAGAATATTAACCTCGATGATTTTAAAACTATTATTATTGGTGCAAGCATTCGATATGGGAAACATAGGCCAGAGGTTTATAAATTTATTAAAAATAATTTCGAAATATTAAATAATAAGAAGAATGCTTTTTTTAGTGTGAATGTGGTGGCTAGAAAGCCAGAAAAAAATACACCTGATACAAATCCGTATATGCAAAAATTTCTTAAGTTATCCAATTGGACTCCAAAAAATCTTTGTGTATTTGCAGGTAAAATTGACTATCCTCAGTATAAATTTGTAGATAAATATATGATTCGTTTTATTATGTGGATGACTAAAGGGCCAACTGACTTGATGGGCACATTTGAATTTACTGACTGGGAAAAAGTTGAAAGCTTTGCGAGAAAATTAAAATCACAATAAAAATAGTTTATGCTCATAAAAAATTTAATTAATCCCTTTACTCTTTTTAAAATTGAATAAAATAAATAAATCTATAGAACTTTTTGAACAAGCTCAGCTATTAATGCCAGGGGGTGTAAATTCGCCTGTGCGAGCATTTAAAAATATTGGTGGTAATCCTATATTTTTTGAAAAAGCTAAAGGGTGCTTATCTGTACGATGCTGATGGAAATGAATATATAGATTACATCGGATCATGGGGCCCTATGATCATGGGTCATTCTCATCCTAAAATAGTTGAAGCTATCAAAACACAAGCAGAATTAGGAACCAGTTATGGAGCGCCTACTGGACTAGAATCAGATGTAGCAGTATTAATAAAAAAATGTGTGCCTTCGATTGAAAAAATTAGAATGGTTAACTCTGGCACTGAAGCAACCATGAGCACAATTAGGCTAGCAAGAGGATATACCAACAGAGATAAAATAATAAAATTTGATGGCTGTTATCACGGCCATGTAGACTCACTTCTAATAAAAGCTGGTTCAGGTGTTTTAACTTTTGGCCTTCCTGATTCCCCTGGAATTCCTGAGGATCTTGCTAAACATACTTCGAGTTGTAGTTTTAACAACAAAGAAGAGTTTTTAAAAGTTTTTGAAGCAGTTAAAGAGGATCTTGCAGCTGTAATAGTTGAGCCTATTGCAGGAAATATGGGTTTTGTACCTGGCGAAAAAGATTTTCTTAAGCTTTTAAGAGAAATAACAACTTCAAATAATTCTCTTTTGATTTTTGATGAGGTCATGAGTGGTTTTAGAGTTTCTCTTGGTGGTGCTCAAGAAATATTCAATATTCAGCCTGATCTGACTGCTTTAGGGAAAGTTATTGGTGGAGGATTACCTGTTGGGGCATTTGGCGGTAAAAAAGAAATCATGGACTGCTTGGCACCCATTGGTCCAGTTTATCAAGCCGGCACTTTATCAGGAAACCCCCTCGCAATGGCAGCAGGATCTGCATTATTAAATCTAATTATTGAAGAGAATCCCTATAAAGAGCTAGAAAAAAATGCTTCCATTATTCTTGAAGGCATTAGCGACATGATGCAATCTTCTGGTATTCCATTTTCAACAAATCAAATTGGAGGAATGTTTGGGTTCTTTTTTTCTGAAAAACTTCCAACTAATATTGAAGAGGTGGCGAAATCAGATGATAAAATGTTCTCTAGTTTCCTTAATTCATGTATCAACAATGGTATATACTTCGCGCCTTCAAAGTATGAGGCAGGATTTATTTCAGCAATGCATAAGAATTTAGAAATTGAGAAAACATTAGGTATAGTTAAAAAAATTATAGATAAAGGGATTTAATATGAAATATGACATTAGCGCTTTAGGAAATGCTTTGGTAGATACTCAATACAAAGTTAGTAGTGAATTTTTATCAGGCGTTGGAATTGAAGCTGACACTATGACGCTTGCTTCAGCAGAAGAACAGGCTCCTATTATAGAAAAACTAATTTCTATGGGTTCGGAATCTGTTTCAGATTGTGGAGGCTCTGCTACTAACTCACTAGTTGCTGCTGCAAATTATGGCTCTAATTGCCATCATGTATGTAGAGTTGCTGATGATGAAGATGGAACAAGATATCTAGATAGCCTAAGAGCCGCTGGTGTAAAACATATTGGTGTTAGTTCAGAAAATTCTGATATGCCAACTGGTAAATGCTTAATTTTAGTAACTCCAGATGCCAAAAGAACAATGATTAGTATGCTGGGAGTTAGCGCATTTTTAGGAGCCTCTGATATAGATTATGAAGTAGTAGAAAATTCTAAAATCTTTTATATAGAAGGTTATATGGTAACTAGTGATGATAACTTCAATGCAGTTATATCTACTTTAGAACACTTAAAGGGTAAAGATGTTTTAAAGGCACTTTCTCTGTCTGATGCCGGCATTGTTCATGGCTTTAAAGATAAATTTGATCTAATAGAATCTTATGGGATAGATATGATCTTTTGTAATGATGATGAGGCTGTTGCATTTTCTGGAAAAGAAAATCTGGAAGATGCCATTGAATACTATAAAAGTAAGTCATACATGACAGCAATAACCAAGGGAGCAGATGGAAGTGTGGTTGTCCAGAATGGGATTGAATATTTAGCTCCAGCTGAAAAGATAACACCAGTAGATACTAATGGTGCTGGAGATATGTTTGCTGGCTCTTTTATGCATGCCTTTTTACAGGGACATGATGTAGAAGCATGTGCAAAGTTCAGTAACTACGCTTCTTCAAAGGTGGTAGAGACTTTTGGGCCAAGATTAAGCTCTGATGGATACGCAGAAGTTTTAAATAAATTATGAAAAAGCTAGCTAATTTCCTCAGTATCTGATATTTTCACCACCCTAAAAATCATATTTACAGTTTGATACATGGCTGAAAAAAAAATTAAAGCAACTACTAAATCAACAACAAAAAAAACTACAGCAAAAAAAGCTCCTGCTAAAAAACCAGCAGTAAAGAAAGTCGCTGCTAAAAAAACACCTGTAAAAAAAGTTCCTGCTAAAAAACCAGCAACAAAGAAAGCTACTGCTAAAAAAGTCACTACGATAGCGAATAACAAATCTAAAATAGCTCCATATAAAGCAAAAAAGAATGAAAAATATATGAGTGTAGCTATGAAAAGACATTTCGTGGCAGTACTTCTGCTATGGAAAGAGCATCTTAAAGACGAAATGCAAAAAACTTTTGATCATCTTAGAACGAAAGGTGAGACATATGCTGATCCAATGGATAGAGCTTCTCAAGAGGAAGAGTTTGCTTTTGAATTGCGAACTCGAGATAGAGAAAGAAAACTTATAAGCAAAATAGGAATTTCTATAGAACAACTTAAGCAAGATGATTACGGCTGGTGTGAATCATGTGGTGATGAGATTGGTATCAAAAGACTTGAGGCAAGACCAACAGCTACTCATTGTATTGACTGCAAAACACTTGACGAGATTAAAGAGAAACAATTAAATGGTTAATGCCTTTAATTAAAAAAATCCATGGTTAAATTTGATAGATAATAAAAAGATAAGCAAGTTTGCTATATCTGTCGTAAATGACCTCCAAAAAAATAATTTTCAAGCTTATTTAGTAGGCGGATGCGTCAGAGATGCTCTTACAGGTATTGAGCCAAAAGATTTTGATATCGCTACTAATGCAACTCCAGAGCAAGTCCGTAAGGTATTCAAAGCATCTAGAATTATAGGTAAACGATTTAAACTTGTTCATGTATTCAACAGATCTGAGTTACTGGAAGTTGCAACGTTTAGGGCTGGAAATAACCAATCACAACAAGATAGCAACTTAATCACAGATTCTTCAGGAAAAATTATTAGAGATAATGTTTGGGGAACATTGCAAGAAGATTGTCATAGAAGAGACTTTACAGTTAATGCTCTCTACTACTGCCCTATTTCAAAAGAAATAGAAGATCATAATGATGGCTTGAAGCATATCAACAAAAAAATAATTGTATCTATTGGAGACCCTCTAAGAAGATTTGAAGAAGATCCTGTAAGAAGTTTAAGGGCAATACGATTTAGTAATAAATTAAACTTTAAAATTGATAATCTAGTTAAAGAAGCTATATATGAAAAAGGACATCTCTTATCTGATATTTCAAATGCAAGATTGTTTGATGAGTTTTGTAAGATTTTCTTAAATGGAATGGGCGAAAAAAACTTTACTAAACTATGTTCATTTAATTTAAATAAACATCTTATTTTATCTAATCCAAGGAAAAGTGAATTTTCAAATAACGTTATGATTCAGGCTCTCAGAAATACAGATGAAAGAGTAAAAAATGAGCAGTCTATTACTCCAGGCTTTCTAATGGCAGCATTACTATGGCCAACTCTTCTTGGAAAATGTTCAAAAAATGGTGAAATAAATATTAGGAAATTCTTTAGATCCATGGATGGAGTTCTAAGAGAACAACAAAAACTAACGGCAGTACCAAGAAAATTCTCAAGTTACATTAAAGACATATGGGTGTTGCAATTAAAACTTCATAGCAGAATAGGAAGTCAACCATACAAGACTCTAAGACATCCTAGATTTAGAGCAGCTTATGATTTTCTTTTGGTTAGAGAGATGGCTGCTGGTGATAAAAACGGTCTTGGTAAATGGTGGACTGATTTTCAAAAGAACGATGATTCTCTAAGGGGAACCATTATTGCGAAAATGAATGAAAAAACTGATGAAGAATCTTCAAAAATATTTGGATTCTCTAACGAGTTGAGATAATCTAGGATAAAAACATATACGTAAAAAATGAACCCAGCTATTAAAGAAGTGCCACTTCCAAAATACATTGCAATTGAAGGCCCTATCGGTGTCGGTAAGACTACTCTTGCAAATAAAATCGCTGAAACTTTTAATTACGATGCTTTTCTTGAACAACCTGCAGAAAATCCTTTCTTAAAAAATTTCTATAGAAATCCAAGTCAATCTGCTTTGGCTACGCAACTCTTTTTTCTATTTCAAAGAATGCAGCAAATCCAAGATTTAAAGCAAAGAAGTCTTTTTGAAACCGTTCGAGTTGCAGATTTCTTAATTGAAAAAGATCGTCTTTTTGCAGAAGTAACATTATCAAATGAAGAAATGAATCTATATGACAATGTATATGATCATTTAACTTTAGATGCTCCATCTCCTGACTTAGTGATATACCTTCAAGCTCCTATAGATGTGTTAAAAGATAGAATTACAAAAAGAGGCAATATTAATGAGCAATATTTGACTCTTGATTATCTAGAAAGACTCAATGATGCCTATTCAAGATTTTTCTTAGACTATAACGAAGCTCCTCTTTTAATTATTAATGCAGCTGATATTAATTTAGAATCCAATGAGAGTGATTACGAATCCCTAATTACTCAAATCATGTCGAATCCTAAAGGTAAAACATTTATAAATCCTCAGCCTTCAATAATCTAAAAGGCTGTAATGTCAGAAAATATTTATACTCCTAATGCTAATTCAGTCAATCCTCACTTAAAAGATTTTGAGGAATATCAAGAGCTATATAGTCAGTCAATTGAAAATCCTTCAAAGTTCTTTGGAGAATTAGCTAAAACTAATTTGGATTGGATTCAAGACTTTGATGTTACTCATAATGGTAATTTTTCAAATGCAAAATGGTTTGAAGGCGGGAAAACTAACGTAAGTATAAATTGTATTGATAGGCATCTAAAAGATAGCGCCAATAAAACTGCTCTTATATGGGAGGGAGATGATCCGTCTGATTCAAAAGAACTTTCGTATCAAGAACTTCATGATGAAGTTTGTAAATTTGCTAATGTTCTAAAAAACCTTGGGGTTGATAAAGGTTCTAGGGTTTGTATTTATATGCCTATGATTGTGGAAGCAGCTTTTGCAATGCTTGCATGCACAAGAATTGGGGCAGTTCATTCTGTTGTTTTTGGTGGATTCTCGCCAGAGTCTCTAAAAGACAGAATTCTTGATGCTGATTGTAAAATTGTAATAACAGCCGATGAAGGTCTTAGAGGAGGCAAAAAGGTACCCTTAAAAAATAACGTTGATGAGGCGTTAAAGAAATGCCCAAATGTTAAAAATACTCTAGTTATTAAAAGAACTGGGGGAAATATTTCTTGGAATGAAACCAGAGACGTTTGGTATGAAGAGTTATGTGAAAACGTTGAGGCTATTTGTGAACCAGAGCCAATGAATTCAGAAGATCCTATGTTTATACTTTATACCTCTGGCTCAACAGGAAAACCAAAGGGTGTATTGCACTCTACTGCTGGATATTTATTAGGTGCTCATATTAGTTTTAAATATCTTTTTGGTATCAAACCTGAAGATAAATATTGGTGTACAGCAGATGTTGGTTGGATTACAGGTCATACCTATATTTTGTATGGGCCCTTATCAAATGGTGCAACTACGCTAATGTTTGAGGGAGTTCCTACTTACCCATCTGCTTCAAGGTGTTGGGAGATATGCGACAAATACGAAATTAATATTTTTTATACTGCCCCAACAGCTATCAGAGCTTTGATGGCTCAAGGTAACGACCCTGTATTAAAAACTGATAGAACTAGTCTAAGAATTCTAGGAACTGTTGGTGAGCCAATAAATCCTGAAGCATGGGATTGGTATTACACTGTTGTGGGCCAATCTAAGTGTGAAGTAATTGATACCTGGTGGCAGACAGAAACCGGTTCAGTTCTTATATCTCCAATAGCTGGAATCACTCCAACAAAACCTGGATCAGCTACGCTTCCTTTTTTTGGAGTAAAGCCTGCTCTTTATGATGAACATGGCAAAACACTTGAAGGGTCTAATTCTGGAAACTTAGTTATTGAGCAGTCATGGCCAAGTCAAATAAGAAGTATCTACGGCGATCATGAGAGAATGATTGATACTTACTTTTCTATGTATCCAGATATCTATTTCACAGGTGACGGCGCACGAAGAGATGAAGATGGTTATTACTGGATAACAGGAAGAGTTGATGATGTTCTTAATGTCTCAGGTCACAGACTTGGAACGGCTGAAATTGAAAGTGCACTTGTACTTCATAACAAAGTAGCAGAGGCAGCTGTGGTTGGTTTTGATCATCCTATAAAAGGACAAGCTATTTATGCCTTTGTAACTCTTATGATTGGTGAAGATTTTAATGACGAACTAAATAACGAACTTAAGCAATTTGTTTCAAAAGAAATAGGGTCGATTGCCAGACCTGAACTCATTCAGAATGCTCCTGGACTTCCAAAAACTAGATCTGGAAAAATCATGAGAAGAATTTTAAGAAAAATTGCTGAAGGTGATTTAACCAATCTCGGCGACACCACTACTCTTGCCGATCCATCTGTTGTTGAATCCTTAGTAGAGAACAAACAAAGCCTATGAAAAAAATCCTAGCTCTATTACTTCTATTCGGGATTGTTGGTTGCTCAGCATCTCCAAAAAAAATGGATGAGCTATATGCTGATAAGACTAGTTATTATTCACCAGTTGAAACTATTAAGTGCATGCAAATGCCAACACCTATGCGCCCTCACCCAATTAATAAAAAAGGCGAAACTAGAGAAGTGTATGATCAAGATGATTGTTATGACGACTTACTTTTAAAAGACGTAAGAGAATTAGTTATTCCTATAGGCAAAACCAAAATAGATCTTAAAGATAAGAAAGAGGAAGAAAAAACAATCGTTATAAAAAAAGAATCTATTGGCGATATAGACATAGAAGCTATAGAAGAAAAAGTAATAAAAAAGAAAATTAAGAAAGATTAAATTTTTTCAAATTGGTCTTTATCTCTCTTCACTTTATTTTCATCAACAAGTTTGAGTAAATGAGCCTCAAGACTAAATCTAGCTATCGGGTGAAGTTGTTCAGAGACATCGTCATAAACAAGTTTTGTTAGTTCGTCTAAATTAGAGATACCTGCCTCTTCTAGTCTTCTAAGGACTTTGCTCTCCCTGGTTAATCTATGCCTAATAATTGATTCAATAGTCTTATCTGGCTCGAACATGTAATTGCCATGACCAGGTGCAAAGCACTCTATATCGTAATTTGATAACTTTTCTAATGAATTGATATAACTCGTCATATTGCCATCTGGAGGCCCTATGACAACAGTGGACCCATCCATAATATGATCACCAGTAAGAAGACATTTTGTATCTTTAATTAAATAACATAGATGATTAGATGCGTGTCCAGGAGTATGAATAACTTCTAACGTGTATTCTTCTGTTTCTAAAACATCTTTGTCATTCAAAACTATGTCTGGGATAAAGCTCTCATCTTCCCATGATGATTCACCATCAACTAATCTACCGTACATAGGAACATCAAGAATTTTTGATAAAGGCAAAGCAGCTGGAGAATGATCTGTATGAGTATGTGTTACTAATATCCTTTTTATTTTTCCATCTGCCTGTCTAATTATTTCATCTATGTGTTCTGGGATATTAGGGCCAGGATCTACTAAAGTTAAGTCCTCTCTACCAATTAAATAAGTATTAGTACCACCTCCAGTAAATAATCCCGGATTTGGTGCTGTGATTTTAGTTACTAATTCCATTAATAGACCTTAATGATTTTCATAGTCTGGGTCACCAGGTAAAAGTCCAACCCACTTACCATCCTCTTTAAAAAATTTTGGAAGTATTGGTGGAAAATCTTTATTTGTAAGTTTCTTTTGGTCTTCTAGCAATTGGGATGCAGAAGTATAGTCTTCGCATTGCTGAAGATTTTTTATAGTAGGCATAATCATCTGCAATTCACCATTAAAAGCCTTTTCTAATGCCTTTTTAGGACTAATCCATAAACTATGAGTCAGCTCATTACCATCATGCTCTTCAGTCTGGTTACTTGGTAAGTAAGCTATAAAAAATCTAGTATCAAATCTTCTTTCTTCAATCTCAGGAGTAATCCAATGTGAAAATGGAGCAATATTTGAAGGCATTAAAATTAAATCTTCTTTTTTACATATCTCATATAAATTGATTTCATTCTTTAATAACAACTCTCTATAATTTTTATATTTTTCTTTTTCTGCTCCATCTAAATCTAACTCCTCACCATTTCTTTTTTTAGCCAACAAGATACCTACTTCTTCAAAACACTCTCTTATGCATGCAACCCAATAAGCAAGTCCTCCTGAGTCCAAGCCAAGCTTTGATGATGCTTCTTTATCATTTACTCCTTCACACAAATCAGCAATTTCCTGGCTTGCATCATCCTCATCAATTTTCCCCCCAGGAAAGACAAAAAGATTTCCAAATGGAGGCCTTTTTGATCTTTTTACCATTAGGACTTCCATACCATCAGACGAATCTCTGAGGACTAAAACAGTTGCTGCTGGTGTTAACTTAAGTTTATTCATAATTTTATTTAATTTAGCTTAGAATACTGTCTATGGAAATAACTGACAATCTTAATCAAGATATAATTAATGCTCCGCAATGGTTTAAAGATGCTATTGAGGATAGACCAGTTGAAGGAAATATAGATGATCCTCTTGGAAATATTTCTTATGCAAAGTGGAACGCTGATAAAGAAACTAAGAATCTTATAATTCTTATTCATGGCACAGGTGCTCATAAGAACTGGTGGGATCCTATTGCTCCACAATTTAAAGATGTTTCTAATATTATTGCTATTGATCTTCCGGGGATGGGTAATTCTGGTTTCAGAAAAGAATACAGTATTAAAGATTTTGGGAACTGTATTATTTCTGTAATTGAGAATGAGAATTCAGAAGGACAATTTAATAATATTTCTATCGTAGGGCATTCTCTTGGTGGTCAGGTTGCAGCATATGTAGCATCTGAAAGGAAAGATTTAATTCATGAGCTCATAATGATTGATACTTTTATTAGGCCTCCAGATTACAACCCTGATGATCATAAAGGCGGCCCTTTAAGAAAAATAAAATACTATGATGATAGATTAGCTATTTTAAATAGATTTAGACTAATGCCTAATCAAGAATGTCATAACGACTGGTTTTTAAGGTACATTGCTGAGTATTCTGTAAAGCATACTTCAGATGGGTGGAGATGGAGGTTTGATGACGCTATGTTTAATAGTCTTGAAAGATTATTTGGGTACAAGTTTTCGTTCGATTGTCCTGCTCTTTTTATTCATGGAGAAAAAAGCTTATTAATGTCAGGAAATATTCTTAGTAATATCAAGGATACATACTCTGATATTATGGAATTTATTGAAGTGCCTGACGCTGCTCATCATGTTCCATTAGACAAACCTCTTGAGATTGTTGATATAATTAAGGAAAGGTTATTTAACGGGGGTTAATTGAACTATTTTCTTGGAATATTCTTTCTTATAAGTGGGTTATTGATTCTCATCAAGCCTCTTTATGAAAAACTTACAGACTACTTCATTTTAAAACTAAACATTGCAGGGCTTCTTAATATTGCTCTTGGTTTGACTATATTCTTATACGGAATATCTCAACCAGATTGGAGCGAAAGACTATGGTCAATTGTCTTCATTGTATTTGGATTTATTGCAGTCATTAAAGGTTTTTTATTATTCTTTTTTCCAGAACGTTCTGAGAAAATTACTCGTTATTTTGTTCAGCACTATTACAAATTTGTTTTACCAATTTCGGCTGTTTATATTTTTTTATCTTTATTAACAATCACTACTGACTATATTGGACCTCAAAAAGATATTAGTAAGTGCGAATCAGATTCTTATATAAGTGTTTTATGTGGATTCTCAAATCCTGAAGACATTGAGATTACTCCAGATGGAAAATTTTTATTTATGTCAGAGTTTGGGGGTATCGGACCTTATGAGGAGCCTTCTGCTGGATATTTTGCGATGTTAGATCTTGAAAATGACAAAAAAATAGTACCAGAAATAGTTGTTGGAAATAATGATTGGGGTAATCCAGAGTGCTCTAGAAATACTTCAGATAGCTTCGGTCCTCATGGTATTGATATGGTCCAAAGAAATGACGGTTCCTATCAAATAGGTGTAATAAATCATTTTCCTAAAGAATCTATTGAAATGTTTGAGCTTTCTAAAAAGGACTCATCTTGGAGTCTAACTTGGCGAGGATGTATTGATGTTCCTGATGAATATTACTTTAATGACATAGGGCTCAAAAAAGATGGAAGTTTTTATGCTTCTCATATGTATAAGAGAGATATCACTTTTTCTGAGTGGCTTATGGTTACGATCTTTAAAAGCGATTCCGGACACGTTGTTCTTTGGGAAGGAGATGGATTCAAAAAAATTCCTAATTCAGATGGAAGTGGTCCTAACGGTATAACTTTAGATGAAGCAGCAAACTTACTTTATATAAGTTACAACCAAGGAGATCAGATAGTTATCTTTAATCTGTCTGAAAACAGTAAAGTTAAAAGCTACTTTGTTCAATCACCAGATAATATTCATCTTGAAGGCAACTCTGCATGGATAACATCACTAGATTTTCAGCCAAATGATGCTGGTGATTGTGATAAAAGAATTAGTTGCTCTCTTCCCTTTTCAGTTCATGAACTGGATAGAAGTTCATTAGAGCTAAAAAATAAATACTCATTTAGTAAAACAGTATTTGGTCTTCCAACAGTTGCGGTACCGGTAAATGAAAAAATTTATATGGGATCTTTTCATTCAGATCGAATGGGTTATTTTATAAAAGAATAAATCTATGGCTCTAAACTTTAATTTTGAAAGCTTGGGTATAAGATTGCCTCAAAGAAATAAGAATGCTCACAAGGGCAGTCATGGAAAAGTTTTAGTTATTGCAGGTTCAGAAGGAATGGGTGGTGCTGGAATTCTTGCATCTGAGGCGAGCCTTTATTGCGGGTCTGGTCTAGTAACTTTATTCACTCATAAATCTAATGTTGAAGCTTCACTAGTAAGGAATCCTGAGATTATGGCATTAGGCATTCAAGATCGAATTGAAAGCCCTGATAGCATTGATGTCTTTTTACTTGGTCCAGGTTTCACAAATGATAAATGGTCAGAGATTGCTTATAAATGTCTCTCTACAAATACCAAGAATGCTTATTTAATTCTTGATGCAGGAGCTTTATATTTTTTATCCGAACCTAAAAAAATAAGCGTATCAAAAGGAGCTATTTTAACTCCTCACCCTGGCGAAGCAGCAAAGCTCTTGAATACAACAATAGAAAACATTCAGGCTAATAGAGAAAGTTCTGCTCAGAAAATTGCAATTAAATATGATGCAGAAGCCGTTATTTTAAAAGGACATAATACTGTTGTTTATATGAAAAATACTGATAAAACATTTCTATGCAAGGACGGCGGTCCTGAACTAGCATCGGCAGGAACAGGAGATGTTTTAGCTGGAATACTTAGTGCCCTTCTTGCTCAAGGTTTATCAATAATGGATGCTTGCTTATTAGCAGTTGCAGTTCACTCAAAAGCTGGTATAAATTTCAAAGAAGAAGTTGGTGAAATCGGTTTAAATGCTTCAGCTTTAATTATGTTAAGTAGGAAAATTCTCAACCAATGAAAAGATTAATTCTAAACGACGACGACGCTACCAATAAACTTGGCTCAGAAATAGCTAAAAAGATTATAGGCTCTGAGAAAGATTCTATTGAGATTCATCTTCAAGGAGACCTGGGTGCTGGGAAAACTTTTATTTCACGTTCCATCATAAAAAATTGTGGATGGGATGAGCTTGTGAAAAGTCCTACATATACTTTATGTGAAGAGTATGAATTACCAAATATACTTTTTCTTCATATCGATCTTTATAGAACTGAAGAGGCTCAGGATATTGATATTTTTAATCTAGATAGGAATATAAGCTCAAAAAAAATTGTATTAATAGAATGGCCAGAAAGATTACAATATAGTCGAGATTTTGATTTAAAGATTGAATTTACACATATCAAAAATGGAAGAGAAGTTTTAATAACATCTAAAGATAATGACTTTTCTGAATGGGCAGATGACTATGCATAAATTATTAGCTATTTTAATTCTTCCATTTTGCATACATGCAAATGAGATTATTTTTGATCAAATTAAAGAGGTTGAAAATGAAAATATCCAAATTTCATTTAATTTAGAAAAGGTCTCTTATGTGAATTCCTATGCACTCCAGAATCCTTCAAGAATAGTTCTTGAAATAAACCAATCTGAATTAAAAAAGCCAATAGACGAAATATATAATTATCCAATAAAAAAAGTTAGAGCTTCTTTAGATGGAAGCCTTACTAGAGTAGTTGTAGATTTATATGAATCTGTTTATTGGAGAAAACCAACTCAAGTTCAAACAGAAGATGGTGTCCTTTTAAATCTAAAAATAAAGAAAGCTAGAGATTTAGATAAGAACACCAGAGACATAGTTGTGGCAATTGATGCAGGTCATGGCGGAAGGGACCCAGGCGCTGTAAGTGAAAATAATGTTTTAGAAAAAGATATAACTCTTTTGATTGCAAAAGAGCTCCAAAGAACTCTAAGAGATACAAAAGGCTATCAAGCAGTAATGATTCGAAAAAATGATGATTTTGTAAGCTTGAATGACAGATACCAAGATGCTAGAAAAGCTGGAGCTGACATCTTTGTTTCAATTCATGCAGATGGATTTAGACTTGCCTCAGTCAAAGGTGCGTCTGTATTTGTATGGTCAGAAAAAGCATCTAGTATTACAGCAGAAAATCTTTCTAAAAAACAACGAAGAGCTATTCAAGCACAAATTGCCAGCCTGGATGCTGATGATTTCAATGAGGATGCGGCCAGAGCACTTTATAAGGACGTCTATAAGGACAAAATGAATAATAGTAGGTTGCTTGGCAACAAGGTTTTAGAACAGCTTAAAAGAGATCCTTATACAAAAATTCATAAGAAAAATGTTGAGTATGCTGATTTTAGAGTTTTAAAATCAATCGATATTCCTTCCATACTCGTGGAATCAGGTTTTATAACCAATCCTGAAGATGCAAAAAGATTAAAAGGCAAAGCTGGCAGAAGAATGATAGCTAGATCTATATTTCTTGGAATACATAATTACTTTAAAGAAAAGCCTAAATCAAATACTTTTATGGAAACTACTCCAGATTATGTCACCTATGAAATTCAAAAAGGTGATGTTTTATCTGAGATAGCCATTAGATTTGGTGTAACCGTAGAGGCTTTAAATAAAGATAATAACTTAAATAATAAATCGATTTATCCTGGTCAATTAATTAGAGTTTATATCTAATTAAGATCTATTGGATCTATATCAAAAGACCACTTAACCTTTTTAGATTCTGGCCATTTTTCAAACTCAATGGTCAAAAATTTTAGTACTTTATTTAAAAAAGTCTTTTTGGAAGACTGGATATAAACATGATGCCTATAATTCCCTTTTGCTTTTGATATTAATGAAGGTAAGGGCCCAATAATCTTTATATCTGATCTATTTGTAAGGGTGATTACAGCTTTTTCTAAAAAGTCTATATTACTTTTTTGAGTTGGCGATGAACATCTGAGCAGACACAAAGTTGAAAAAGGAGGAAGGTTCATCTTCTTGTTAGTATTAAGGCATTGGGATGCAAAATTCATATAGTCGCCTGTTTTAATCTTGTTAAGGTTAATGTCATCTGGATATCTTGTTTGAATAATAACTTTTGCTAAATTATTATTTCTCCCAGCTCTTCCAGATACTTGAATAAGTAATTGAGATATCTTTTCCAAAGCATTTATCTCTGGGCTAATTAAGCCATTATCAGCATTTAAAATGATACTCAACGTAACTTTTGGAAAATCATGACCCTTTGCTAGCATCTGAGTTCCAACAAGGATTGCAGCATCTGAAGAATGAATCTCTTCAACAATTGACTCCATAGCCCCAACTTTTTTGGTGGAATCATGATCCACTCTTATTATTGAAGTTTTTGGAAAGCTATTTTCTAAAACTTCCTCGACTCTCTCTGTTCCTGCTCCATGCATATGAAATTCATCTTTGTTACATATTGGGCAAGTTGAATTAACACCATATGCTGACTCACATCTGTGACATATAAGCCTATTTCTTGATTGATGGAATACTAAATTGGTATCGCATGACTTGCATTCAGCAACCCATCCACAAGAGCCGCACTGATAAAGAGGGGCAAACCCTCTTCTGTTTATAAAAACTAAGACTTGCTCGCCTTTGTTTATAGTAGATTGAATTGCGCTTATAGTTTCCATGGCAAGACCACCTATTAATGGACTGTTATTTATATCCAAAGTAATCAACTTAGGAGGCTTTCTACCATCAACTCTACTTAATATATCTACCCTATTAAATTTCTTTTCTTTTACAAGTTTTAGAGTTTGAAGAGATGGTGTAGCAGATCCAAGAACAATCGGAATATTTTCTAGTTGAGATCTCTTGATTGCTAGGTCTCTTGCAGAGAATTTAAATCCCTCTGATTGTCTGAAAGATTGATCGTGTTCTTCGTCAATTACTATAAGGCCAATATCTTTTAATGGCATAAGAACAGAAGATCTAGTTCCTATGACTATCTTAATATCTCCAAACTTTGCTTTGAGCCAAGTTTTTAGTCTTTTTCCAGGAGTCTGCTTAGAGTGATAAAGACCAATCTCACCTTTGAACCTATTTTGAAATCTTGAAAGTAACTGAGGGGTCAAATTAATTTCAGGAACAAGAATTAATGCTGTCTTATTTTTCTTGATGCAATCTTCAGCAAGCCTTAAGTAGACCTCAGTTTTTCCTGAACCTGTTACTCCATATAGTAAGGACGGTGAAAAACCTTCCATCTTTGAAAGTTTTTTAACTGCTTTATCTTGATCTAGTGTTAACTCAAATTTCTTATCAATATCATTTACTAGATATTCAGATGGTTGACCCATAGGCTCAATTTTTTTATTGTTAATCTTTCGTAATTCGGTTGGTATAAAAGTATGTAAAACTTCTCCAATTGGATGATGGTAGTAGTCTGAGGCCCATAAAATTGAATTAAATATTGATTTATCAAATAAGGAATATTCATCCATGACTGAAATGATTTCTTTTACGACTCCTGCCTTCTTTAGAAATTCAGGATTTTGGATATTTTTAGTAACAACGCCTACTAATACCCTTTTTCCAAAAGGAACAGATACTCTTGTACCTTTTTTAATTTTTATATTAAAGCTATAGGTGAAACATTGCCTTAAAGGCAATGAAACGGCTACATCATAGTAAAAAATATTCATTTTTTGATTGTAAAGAGGGTGTTTTTTGTTATAGTTCTCATCCAAATTTTGATTTTATTATGAAAAAAGATATACATCCTGAATACCGTGAAGTTTTATTCCATGATGCAAGTGCTGATACGTACTTCCTCATCCGTTCAACGCTAGACACGACTCAAACCAAAGAATGGGAAGATGGAAAAACATATCCATACTATCCTCTTGATATCTCATCTGCTTCTCATCCTTTCTATACTGGTAAGCAGAAAATTATTGATACAGGTGGTAGAGTACAGAAATTTGAAGAAAGATTTGGTAAGAAGAAATAAGTTAATCAATTTATACCAGAACTCCCAAAGCCCTTTTCTCCCCTCTGAGTTTCATTAAACTCTTCAACAATATTAAATTTTGCCTGAACCACAGGAACAATAATCATTTGAGCAATTCTATCGCTGGGGTTAATCACAAAATCTTCTTCAGATCTATTCCAAGCTGGCACCATTAATTCACCCTGATAGTCAGAATCTATAAGACCAACCAAATTACCAAGAACAATCCCATGTTTTGAACCAAGACCTGATCTTGGAATTACTAAGGCAGCCAAGCCTGAATCCTCTAAATACATTGCAAATCCAATTGGTATTAGTTGAGACATACCAGCTTTAAGAACAATCTCCTCATCAATACATGCTCTAAGATCTAAACCTGCTGAACCTGGAGTCTCATACTCCGGTAAAGGAATCGTTGAACCCATAAGAGGATTAATTATTTTAATTTTTACATCTTTCAAGATTTAAGCTCCTTTGGTTTGATAAATGATTTTAACTTACATTTTTTTAAAGGTAAGTCTTTCCATGAAGTTTCTGAAGTAATTTCTGCTAAAGAGCAGGTTGGAAATTTTTTGAGGGTTTCTTCAGTTAAACTTTCAGCCAAACTATGCATTGTTGGATTATGTCCAACAATCAATATTGAGCTTATTGATTCATTTATATTTTGAATTAGTCTAATAATTTTATCGGTATCGCCAAAATATAAATCATCTAGATACTCAGCATTCTCAATAGGGAAATTGAATCCATCTGAACAATAATCAAAAGTTTGTTTTGTTCTCTTTGAGCTACTGCATAAAACTTTTTCTATTAAATGGTTATTTTTTTTAACGTGATTAGAAATTGTGGAAGCATCTTGAATACCTCTTTTTGCTAAAGATCTATCAAAATCTTGTTCCCCTAGATTATTCCAATCAGATTTTGCATGCCTTAATAAGAAAATTTGTTTCATAATAGTATTGCTAAGTCTGTCAGGGTTCTATAAAATCGCGGTTCAATGAGTAAAATATGTCAAGTAACAGGTAAGATACCACAGTCTGGGAACAATGTTTCTCATGCTAAAAATAGGACTAAAAGAAAGTTCTATCCTAATCTTCATATGCATAAATTCTGGGTAGAATCAGAAAATAAATTCGTTAATCTTAAGGTCTCAGCTAAAGGTATGAGAATAATAGATAAAAAAGGTATCAGCGAAGTTCTTAAGGAAATTAGAGCTAGCGGTCAAAAAGTTTAATACACTTTTCTTAATTTCAAATTATTTATAATCAGTCTCTTGGGCTAAAAAAACTGCATCTTTTTGAAGCTTGCCCAGTTTTTCAACTCCGATAGTATCTTCAATAAACTCGCCCCATGATGCTATGGATTCATCTACCTGAGCTCCAATCAGAACTGGATATTCTTTATTAGCAGATGCATATTCATTTTGTGCCTCAGCAGAAGATAAGTATTCTAATAATTTAATTGATTGTTCTTTATTTTTTGAAGTCTTAACAACACCGGCACCAGAAATATTTACATGCACTCCTCTACCATCTTGATTAGCCCAAAATAATTCTAAATTATCGTATGTTTTGTCGGATAAAAGTCTTGCCAAGTAATAGGTATTAACAATCGTAAAACCACACTGACCGCTTGAGACTGCTTTAAGTGCATTTGTATCATTTGAAAATACTTCTGTTGCTAAATTATTGACCCATCCCTGAACAATTTTTTCAGTTTTTTCAAATCCATTTGCATCTATCATACTAGCTAGTAAAGATCTGTTATAAACTTTTTTTGAAGTTCTTAAGCACAATTTACCTGCCCATTTTGGATAAGATAAATTTTCATAAGATGAAAAATCTTCTTTTGAAAATTGATCATTAGAAAATACAATCGTTCTTGCTCTTTTTGATAAACCAAACCAGTGGCCATCGACATCTCTTAAGTGAGAAGGAATATTAGTATTTAAAATATCTGATTGAATGCTACTGAGA
This sequence comes from uncultured SAR86 cluster bacterium, assembly GCA_964276235.1. Taxonomy (GTDB): domain Bacteria; phylum Pseudomonadota; class Gammaproteobacteria; order Magnimaribacterales; family D2472; genus SCGC-AAA076-P13. Next base: position 339,205 of record CAXYEK010000001.1, on the reverse strand, counting down.
ATTCCTCTTTCAGATGCTTGCCATAAAACACCTGCATCAACTGTCATAAATATATCTGCCTCTGATTGCTCACCTTCGATATCAATTCGTTCCATTAACTGTTGAGCATTTCCTGATAACAATTTAACTTTAATACCAGTCTTTTCTGTATATTTTTCTAAAATAGGCTCAATCAGCTGAGGTTGTCTTGACGTAAAAATCGTTAGAGATTCGTCTGCAGTTTCCCTGCTGCATGAGGCAACCATCAATACTGTTAATGCTAATATTAAATTTTTCATGTTGTTATCCTTTAATTATCGTAATGATAATCAATTGCATTTAGAACTTCAATTTAAACTTTATTTAAGCCTGAGGCATGCTTTATAAAAAATGCTTTGATGAATTTTGTCTTATTCACTGTATTAAGACCCCAATTTCTTATTAGCCTTAAATATAAATTATCAGTGTTAAAAAAGTTAACAAAGAAATCCATAGACTTTAGCATTAACAAATTCATACCCTTTCTTCGAATTTCATATCTTTTAAGAATAGATTTTTCGTTTATTACAAATCCTTTTTCATGTGCTTGAATTATTTCTTCACAAAAAACATCAGCATCTGCAAAGCCAAGATTAATTCCCTGGCCAGCCAAAGGATGAATGGAGTGTGCAGCATCTCCTAGAAGAACGACAGGTCCCTTGATGTATTCATCGAAGTGATGATTTGATAATCTAAAACTAAGAATCTCTGAACTTACTGTCATATTGATTCCAAGTTTTGATTCAAAATAACAAAGATTATCTTCTACATAACTAGATACTTCTTGATTCTTTAACTCGCTATCGCTTACAGACCATACAATTGTCCATCTATTTTGATCTAAATCTTTTTTAGGCATTGGCATCAATGCAAATATTCCTTTCTCAGAAAATACTTGATAAGCATTTTTGGTTTCACTTTGTTTTGCTTCAACTGTAAAAGTTAAGGCTGTTTGCATATACTCATTATATGAACTTTTTAAAGAAGCTATTGAAGCAACTTTAGAATTTCTTCCATCACAACCAGCAACTATCTTGGTTTTAATAACAGTATCATCTTTAAGAATTACTTCTGGATCATCTTCGCTATTAAGATTTTGTATAGACTGGATTTCATTATTAAAAATAGTTTTATCTTTAGATAGTGCTAAGAGTTCATTTCTAAGATCATTAAACATGACAACATAAGAGAGGTTTTCAGAGTCTATTTCTTTTTCTGAAAATTGTATTTTCCCAGTGCCTTCTCCGTCTAAAACTATGATTTCCTTTATAGCTGCAGACTCCAAGCTAACACCAATATTATTCAGCATAGCCATTGAATGAGGATTAAGGGTTAAAGTTCTAATACCTTCTGAAGACGATACTGTATCTTCAGATTTTTCTATGACGATTGAATTTATATTACTTCTTTGAAGTCTCAGAGAAATATAGCTTCCTATTATCCCTCCACCTGAGATAGTAACTGGGACATCCATCTATTTATGCCATTAATGCTTCAATTTCTTCAGGATTTGATGGAACTTTTGCTGTTAGATTAAGATTTCCTGTGTCAGTAACAAGTATGTCATCTTCAATTCGTACACCAATTCCTTTCCATTTATCATCAACATCCATTGTGCTGCTTATGTATATTCCTGGCTCAATTGTAGTAATCATTCCTGGTTTAAATTTCATATACTCTCCGTCCTCAACGTAGTCTCCAACATCATGAACATCCAAGCCTAGCCAATGACCAATCTTATGCATATAAAAATCTTTAAATGCACCTTCTGCATGAAGAGTCTCTGGATCACCTGAAAGTATTCCTAGATCTACAAGTCCTTTTGTAATTATTTTTTCAGAAATAAGCTGAGGTTCCATAATACTATTACCTTGAATAACAGCAGCTGAGGCAGCAAGGTTAGCTTCTAGTACTACATTATAAATTTCCAGTTGTTCTTTCGAAAATTTTCCGCCGACAGGAAAAGTTCTAGTTATGTCTGACGCATACATCTTATATTCGCAACCTGCATCAACTAATATCAAATCTGAGCCGCTTAGGTCTTGATTATTTTCAACATAATGAAGAACGCATGCATTTTCTCCACCAGCAACTATTGGAGTATATGCAGGGAAACGCCCTCCTCTTTTACCAAATTCATATAAAAACCTGGCTTCAACTGATTGCTCATTATCACCAGGTTTGATTGACTTCATTACCTCAATATATGATTCAGCAGAAATATTGCAGGCTTTTTTCATTGTTTCAATTTCATTTTCATCCTTTATTAATCTCATGTTGCCTACCAAGGATGAGCCATCAATAATATCTATTGAATGCATGTATCTATCTTTTGAATTAGCTGCCATTGTCCAATCAATAACTTTTTGATCAAAGCCTTCTTTTTTACCAATGGGATAAAATACCTTTTCAACTCCTTGAAGAAGCTCTGGTACTAATTGATCTATCTTATTATTCTCAAAAGATCTATCGAATAAATATTCATCAACTGCTCCTATTGGTCCAGCCCTATATCCATCCCATATTTCTCTTAATTTATCTTTCTCAGGTACAAATATAATTGAATCTATGCTTTTGCCATTATTTACCATAACCATTAAAGAAGAAGGTTCGCAAAAACCAGAGAAATAGAAAAAACTACTCTCTTGCCTCAGAAGGTAAGATGAATCTGCATTCCTGTATTGCAAATCTGCGCCTGGAATTATTAGTGCACAATTTTCTGGCAGATGATTTTTTAAAGATTCTCTTCTATTTTTATATATTAATTTTTCCATGGTTTATTTTACTCTTTTATTAAACAAACTTTCCAATTCATTGATGTGCAATTAAACTTATAGAATGTCAGAAAAAGAAAACTCATCATTTAACAGTCTCGAAGAAAAAGTTAATCTTTTGGTTAAACGTTTTGAAGAACAAAAAGGGATAATTGATTCTTATGTTGAAAGGGAGCGAGATTGGAAGAAAAATAAAATTCTTCAAAATAAAGAAATATCTCAATTAAAAACTAAATTAAGCAAAGAGAAAAACAATGAGTGAAATGGAAACACTGTCATTAAGAATATTTGGGAGAGATCTAACTTTATCATGTCCTTCTGAAGAGAAAGATCAACTAATTCAAGCAGCAAAACTTTTAAATACAGAGTTGGATTCTATCAGCGATAAAAATAATGCCCTTATAATTGCAGGTCTAAGCATATCTAATAAGCTACTATCTAACCCTGAAAAAAATTCAATTGAATCTAATGATGATTTTTCTAGTCTCATAAAAAAAATAGACTCTGCCTTGGAAAAATAATCTTCCCCTCAGAGCCTATATATCCTATACTTTTGTAACATTCTGGTTCATTCGCTAATGTGTTAATAAATTTGAACCGATACAATTAAATAGGTGATATTCCTCTGTCATTGTTGAGCACTACCTTTAAAGGGAAGCCTGATTTGAAAAGAAATTCACCACCTGACCCTTCGGTTCAGGTATGACACATGGCGGTGATTTGGTTTGTTAGCCTCGGCACAATTTATGGTGAAAAATAAGATACGAAAATCACTCTTTGAGCAGGGGCAGTCCTTATCTGATAGCTTTATTTCAGATGCAAATTTGATAATACAATCCAAGGCTTTAAAAGAAATAGATATTAAATCTATGACTAATAGTCTTTTATATTTCCCTTATAGAAAAGAAATTACTGTTGATTTAATTGAGGATGAATTGAGAAAATACTCAAATAATATTTATGTGCCTAGAATTATATCTGGTAAGAATATGTTGTTTAATTTAAAAAATGACGGTCCTTTAATAACAAATCAATATGGAATAAATGAACTAGATAACAACAAATATCTAGATCCTTTGTCTTTTCAATGCATGTTTATTCCTTTCGTTGGGGTGGACTCTAATGGCTTTAGGCTTGGATATGGTGGGGGATACTTTGATAGGTCCTTAGAGGTTCTAAAGAACTCGAAAGTTAAACCATTGATTGTTGGCTTAGGTTACGATTATCAAGCTTGTAAAGAGGCTTTTGGTGAAGCCCATGATCTGAAATATGATTTAGTTATTACTGAAAGTCATATACATTCCTTCGCCTAAAATATAAAATACGTTCGATATAAAAACGTATGATTAAATATCTCAAATATTCCTTACTCTTCTTTGCATTACCATTTTTAGCAGAATCAATTTCTATTGATGGGAATCTTAATGAGCCTGAATGGCAAACAGCTGCAGTCATAGATAACTATTATGAAGTCTCGCCATATACATTAAAAAAATCAGAATATAAGACTACCGCATTAATCTTCTCGAATGAGGATGGTATATATGTAAGTTTTAAGAACTATCAAAAAAAATCATCAATGATGACTAATAAATCAATGCGAGATCAAACTCCAGAAACTAGCGACCAAAACGGTATAGCAATAGATTTTGATGGTAATAGATCTAAAGCATACATGTTTCAGGTTACTTTGGCTGATGTTCAAGCTGATGGCATAAGAGCGCTTGGAGGATCTCCAAAATATGATTGGGATGGAGATTGGGAAGTTAAAACAAAAAAATATGATGATTTTTGGATATCGGAATATTACATACCTTGGAATGTTGTTTTAATGAAAAATTTTTCATCAGATTTTCGAACGATTAATGTAACAACTTTTAGATATATTGCGAATGATCAAATTTGGATAAATTCCAGCAAAACAAACGGATTTAGAACAGATTTTTTATCAAGCATGGATACATTCGAAGTTCGAAACTTTACAAAAAGTAAGCTGAACTTCTTTCCTTATGTTTCGAAGACTTATAACTCTGTTTCAAATTTTGATGAAAACAAAGTAGGTGCTGAAGTTTTCTATAATACAGGAACTGGGAAACAGGTTAATTTGACAGTTAACCCTGATTTTGGTCAAGCAGAGAGTGATGAAGTTGTGATAAATTTTTCTGCCCAAGAAACTTTTTATTCTGAAAAAAGAGCTTTTTTTAATGAGAATCAATCTTTATTTAATATAAATCATTACGATAGATACAGCGTTATAAATACTAGAAGAATTGGCTCTGCTTCGCAGTATGATTGCTCAAATGCATCTAATGAGAATAGTTGTAATAATGCTAAAAAAAACTACTCTGATATAGATTTTGCACTTAGGTATACTCAGAAAAATAATGATACTGAAACAGGTTTTTTTGTTGCCCAAGAAACAGATGAGGCCTACTCAAAAGGAAGAGACTATTATGCTGTGAGATCTAAAACTACAGTTGGCAACAAAACATATGGCTATATGTTAACTCATGTTGTAAATAATTTTTTGGATGAAACCGCTACTGTCAACGTCTTTGATTTTAGTAATGTTAAATCAAAAAAACTTACCCTTTATACAGATATTCTTTCATCTGAGAAGAATAATAATTCTGGATTAGGTCTTCGATCACAATTTGTTTATAAGCCTACAAAAAATAGTAGGAGATCAGGGAGCATTGTTTATTTTGAAGATGATTTTAAATTAAATGATTTTGGGTACTTAAAAAGAAGTGACTGGTTCCACGTTGGCGTAGGAACTGATATTACTAAAACTGATTTTAATGAATCATCTATTTTTGAACAGATAGATTTTGGAATAGACTTTAATTATGATTCTGACACTTCAGGTAATTCGAATCCTCTTAATATTTGGCAAAAAAATGAAATGCGATTTAAAGATAGATCAAGGTTTGAACTTATGTTTGGTCTAAAATCATCAGGTAAAAATACAACTATCACTAGAAAGAATGATTTATATCCATTTGTAAAAGTAAAAAATAATATTAGCATCACTGGAGATTTTGAAGCACAAAACTTTAATTTTTGGACCTATGATTGGCGAGTAAGTTTTGATAAAGGCGATAAATATGACACTTGGGATTCAAAAGGTTACAGCAAAAGATTTTTCAAAGTTGCTGGAAAAATTTTTCCAAATGACAATCTAACTATCAAAACTGAGATAAGAATTAAGAAAGAAAAAGAATGGCTAAATTGGATAGATCAAAATAATCTTGCTACTTTCGATCTTAAACAAAAAATAATTTCTATTGATTTAAATTGGTATAACAGCAGTAAGCATGAAATTAGGCTCAAAAGTCAGTTCATAGCTCTTGAGGCAGAGAATCCTAGAAGTTTGGTTTCAAATTATGCAGGCTACCTTTCTCAAGGCTCTTCTGAAGTTAAGCCATTTACAAATGGTGTCGCTTCATTTCAGGTCAGATATAAATATGAGATTGCGCCACTATCTTATCTATATGTGGTCTATTCAAAAGGTGGATCCGTATATGACGAGGATGATGATAAAAATACCTCTCAAATATTCAAGGACCCTTGGGAAGAAGCAAGTGATGAAGTTTTATCTATTAAGCTTAGATTAAAATATTAAGAACTTATTTTAAAAAGTCTTTATATGCCTTATTTGAAGTTTCTTCTGTAAAGCTTGTTCCTGATTTATCTAAGTGCTTTAACAATTTAGATTTGTCATTTTCATTATCTTCAATACCGATTAGTATTTTTGCAAAAGCTGATCCAAGATCTCTGTAATGAAATAAAGAAATACTTCTTTTGCTTCCAAAATTCTCTAAAAATGAAAGTAATACTCCAGGCTTTTGTGGAAACTCACACTTGAATATTCTTTCATTGTTTCCAGCATCTAATTGGTTATTCGCTCTACCGCCAACCATATGCCTTAAATGATCATTTGAAATCTCATTTTTTGTATAGTCACTAAAGGTAAAGGCAGACTTTTTTAATCTTTGCTTTAATGCATTGAAGGATTTCTCTGTTTTAGTTCTTACTCCAACTAATACATATGCATCTTTCGAATCAGATTTCCTATAATTAAACTCGGTTATTTGAGTATTTGAAAACATCCTGCATAAAGTTAAAAAGCTACCAGCAATTTCTGGAATCTTAATGCTCAATATCTTTTCTCTGTTTTCTCCAAACTCTGATCTATCCACAATAAAACTAAGTCTTTGGAAATTGACATTAGCTCCAGAGCTAATCGCAATAAGTTTTTTACCTTTTACCTTGTTTGAGTATGCCTTAAGACCAGCTAGAGCCAATGCCCCTGCAGGTTCCGAAAGAACCCTAGTGTCTTCAAAAATATCTTTAACAGCGGCGCAAACCTCATCAACACTAACAGTTATAACTTCATCAACACATTCTTTAGCAACATCAAAATTATTTTTTCCAACTTGAGCAACAGCTACACCATCTGCGAAAAGACCAACCTCTTTAAGAGTAACTCTCTTGTTAGCTTTAATCGCTTCTGCAAAGCAAGCAGAATCTTCAACCTCAACACCAATAATTTTTGTTTTGTTATTTTTCTGAGCTATCCATGCCGAAACACCAGCCAAAATTCCCCCTCCTCCAACAGGGACAAAAACTGCATCAAAATCATTTTCGTCTTCTAAAATTTCTTTTCCTATTGTTCCTTGGCCTGCAATTGTTAATGGATCATCAAAAGGATGAACGAAAGATAGTTTTCTTTTTTTTGCGATGGATAGCGCCTCTTTTAACGCTGCGTCTACGTTATCGCCGTGTTGTAATATTTTTGCACCAAATCTCTTTACATCTTTAATCTTTATTTCTGGTGTTGTTATTGGCATAACAATCATGCATTTAATTTTTAATTTCTTACAAGCACTAGCTACTCCTTGTGCATGATTACCAGCTGAAGCAGCAATGACACCCCTCTTCTTCTGATCGTCAGATAAATTAAATATCTTATTATAGGCCCCTCTATTTTTGAAAGAGAAAATAGGTTGAAGATCTTCTCTCTTAAGAAAAATTTTATTGCCCTCTTTCAAAGACATATTGGGAGCAAAAGTTATAGGCGATTTTATTGCTACATCATATACAGATGCATTATTAATAAGTTTTAGATACTTTTTAGAATTCTTAAAAGAACCTGTTTTTTTTATTTTTAATCTCAACTTAATTATCTATTGTTGTTTTCTAGTATTATAACGTTATGAGTGGCTCAAAGATAAATGTTGCTAAACAAGCAATCAAATACATAGAAAATAAATTGTATCCAGAAACTATTTTAGGCATAGGTACAGGTTCAACAGTTAACTTTTTTATCGAAGAATTAAAAAATTTAAAAAATAATTTTGCTGGTGCAGTTTCAAGTTCAGAAGCATCTTCCCGCCTTTTAAGTGAGAATGGTATTGAGGTTTTCAACCTTAATGATGTTTCCGAAATTGCCTTTTATATTGACGGTGCTGATGAGGTGTCGCCAAATTATGAATTAATCAAAGGTGGTGGTGGTGCTCATACTAGAGAGAAGATAGTTGCATCTGCATCTAATGAGTTTATATGCATTGTTGATGATTCAAAGATGGTCAGTAAGTTAGGTGCATTTCCTCTTCCTGTAGAGGTAATTCCAGAAAGTAGAAGCCTGGTAGCAAGAAAAATTTTATCTTTAGGAGGTATTCCTACTTATAGAGCTGGATTCTTGACGGATCAGGGGAACCAGATTCTTGATGTTACTGAAATAGATATTTCAAATCCAGATGCCTTAGAAGCTTTGATAAATAATATACCAGGTGTTGTGGATAATGGAATATTTGCTTTTAATAAGCCAGGTGTAGTTCTAGTTGGTTAGTAACTTATAGAAGTTTTTCTATTGCAGAAATTAGCTCTATTGAATCAGGCTTTATACCTGAGCCATATGTAGAGATAACTTTTCCTTCTTTAGATATTAAAAACTTATTAAAGTTCCAGCTTGGTGCAACTCCAGATTCAGCTTTCAATTTTTTATAAAAAGGATGTGCTTTTTTTCCTCTGACCTTAACTGTCGAGAACATAGGAAAATCTACACCGTATTCAGTTGAACAGAATTCGGCAACATCACTTTCATCAGAGTATTCTTGAAGAAAATCTCTTGAAGGTATTCCGATAACAAGAAAATCATCTTCTTTATATTTTTCATATAAATTTTGAAGGCCTGCATATTGATAAGTGTATCCACACCTACTGGCAACATTAACGACCAAGAGAGTTTTTCCTTCATATTCGCAAAGATTTCTAGATTCTGCTGAATCTAAAATTCTCATGTCAGTATCTAGAAGATCAGTACATGAATGACCATGTATTGAAAATAATATTAAAAAACTAAATATATATGATTTTTTCATATAATTATTATATATGACTAATTATGTAATCGGTGCGATTGCTATTATTGATATGAGAAAGAAACTTACTAATGCGGCTGTTTCAAATACTTCTTTATACTTTTCCATTTAAAAACCTTATTGTTTGATTAAAAAATGGAGAGCCGAAGCTCTCCATACTATTTCAGAGTGTCAGCAAATTCTAATAGGGGGGAGAGTTAAGCTGACTCTTTATTATACATACTTATAATTGATTATCAATAACATTTATAAAGAAAGTTGTAATTATTTATGTATAATACTTTTTCAGCAAATTTAGGAGAATAAATTGAAAGGAACTGTTCATTATGAAGTTAGAGATGGTGTAGCCCTTCTAACGGTCGATAACCCACCTGTAAATCCTTTAAGTGAGGGTGTTAGAAATGGTCTATATGAAGGCATAGCTAAGGCTGAAGCTGATACTGAGGTTGTCGGAGTAGTTTTAACTGGGAAAGGCAGAGCTTTCATAGCTGGTGCTGATATTTCTGAATTTGGTGGTAAAGGTGAAGGACATAGCCTTAATAGTGTCTTTAAGAGCCTAGAATACTGCTCAAAGCCTTTAGTTGCTGCTTTGAATGGACTTGCACTCGGCGGTGGATTAGAAACTGCTCTTTGTTGTAATTATAGAATAGCTTCAAATTCAGCATTTGTTGGGCTTCCAGAAGTCAATCTTGGACTTCTTCCAGGTGGTGGCGGAACGCAAAGATTACCCAGACTAGTTGGGCCTGCAGAAGCGTTGAAAATGATGCTATCAGGTGCTCATGTGCCTGCAAAAAAAGCATTATCAATGGGTATTGTGGATTCATTGTCGGATAATGTTGTCGAAGACTCGATAGCGTTTATCAAAGATAAGGCTGTTAGTAGCGATAGTCATCCAATGGTTAGAAATCTCAACGATAAAATGATAGAAGCTAGAGGATCAGATAACGTTCTTGTAGAAGCACAAGCAATGGCAGCAAAAACAAGAAAAGGTCAATTTGCACCTGGTCAGATAATCAAATGTGTTGAAGCAGCTATAAATTTAGATGATTTCGATGAGGGATTAAAGAAAGAGGGCGATTACTTTTTAGAGTGTTTAGTTCATCCTCAAAGAGAGGCAATGATACATATATTCTTTGGAGAAAGAGCTGCGTCTAAAGTTTCAGATGTACCTAAAGATACTCCTATTATGGATATTAAAAAAGCTGGAATTATTGGATCAGGAACAATGGGTGGCGGAATAGCAATGTGTTTTGCTAATGCTGGTATACCTGTACATATTATTGACCAAGATGAAGAAAACCTTAAAAGAGGTATGTCTGTAATTGAAAAAAATTATGACTTCATGGTTGGAAGAGGAAGAATGACATCAGAACAGAAAGACATGGTTTTTGGTCTAATTTCTTCAAGTTTAGAGTACAAAGATCTTCATGATTGTGACATAGCAATCGAAGCAGTCTACGAAAATATTGACTTGAAAATGGAAATATTTAAGAGCTTAGATGAGCATGTAAAGCCAGGAGCTATCCTAGCAAGTAATACATCTGGTCTTGATATAGATTCTATAGCTGCAGTAACTAAAAGACCTGAAATGGTAGTAGGTACTCACTTTTTTAGTCCAGCTAATATAATGAAGCTTTTAGAGGTGGTAAGAGGAGAGGCAACATCTCATGAAACTCTAGCTACAGTAATGGCTGTTAGTAAAAAGATTAAGAAGGCAGCAGTAGTATCTTTAAATGCTCCTGGGTTTATTGGAAACAGAATGTTGTTTGGTTATACGGCTCAAGCGAACATGTTACTTTTAGAAGGTGCCCTGCCTCATCAAGTTGATCAAGCATTAGAATCATTTGGCCTGAACATGGGTCCTTTTAGAATGATGGACCTAGTTGGTCTAGATCTTGGTTGGAGAGCAAGAAAGCTTGGTGGCATGGAATCTCCATTACATGCAAAAATAGGTGATAACCTTTGTGACAATGATAGGTTTGGACAGAAAAATGGAAAAGGTTATTACAATTATAATGAAGGATCTAGAGCTCCAAATCCTGCTCCAGAAAATGAAGCAACATATGAAAAAATATCTGCTGAAAATGGTTTTACAAGAAGAGAAATCTCAGATGTAGAAATTGTGGATAGATGCATTCTTGCTCTTATCAACGAAGGTGCTGATATATTATCTGAAGGCGTAGCTCAAAGAGCTGCTGATTTAGACGTAGTCTATATTAATGGCTATGGTTTCCCTATATGGCGAGGTGGTCCTATGCATCATGCAAATGCCATGGGTTTAGATGTAGTTGTTGAAAAATTAGAAAAATATGCAGCAATTACTGGTAACGATGTCTACAAACCAAGTGATTTGCTTGTAAAACTAGCTAATAGTGGCGGAAAACTAGGTGATGCGCCTGCACCAGAGGATAGAAAGGAAAGATTAAACTTTGCTAAGTCATCTGTGGCAAATAATTTCTAGATATAAAAACAGAATTTAGGGACTTTAGGCTTTAATTAGAACTTTTGTCCCTATTGTAACTAAATCGTAGAGCTCAATAACGTCAGAATTGAACATTCTTATGCATCCATGTGATGCTTTTGCACCAATAAGGCCCTCCTCGTGAGTTCCATGTATATAGATATATCGTCTATAGGAGTCAACTTTACCTCCTTTATTTAAACCAGGCTCTTCTCCATCTAACCACATTATTCTTGATGTCACGAAGTCATCATTTGATTTAATAGGCTTTTCTATTACTTCTGCTTGCCTTGTGGTATCTATTCTTGAAGTAAAAATAGTATTGATATCTGCTCCCTGCCCTATCTTTTCTCTAATTACATGCCTTCCCAGAGGGGTTTTAAATGAATTTTCTATACTTCCTTCTCCATATTCTGAAGAAGATATTGGATATGAGATCTCAATTTTGTCATTATTAATAACATATAGCCTTTGTTGAGAGACATCAATCTCTATTCTGAAGGCATTTGCTTCAATGTTAATTGATAGTGCTACCATATAAAGTATTAGATACGTCTTTTTAAACATATATTGATTATAACTGATATAAAAATAATTAATAAAGCAGAAAGATAAGGTATAAAATGCCCATATATATTGTAAAAGGTTCTTTTTTCTATTAATTTTATACTACTATTAATAACTCCAGATTCACCCTTATCTAATTTATCAACAATTGTTCCATTATTATCAATAACAGCAGAGAATCCATCATTTGTAGATCTAATTAACCACTTATTATTTTCAATAGCTCGAACTCTAGCTATATCTAAGTGCTGATAAGGGCCTATTGATGAACCAAACCAAGTATCATTACTAATATTTATGATAAATTGTGAACTTATGTTGCTTAATCTAACGGTATTTGGAAAGGCTATGTCATAACAAATTAAGGGAGAAAATGCCCCTATTTTAGAATTTATAGATTTTTGCCCCTGTTTTCCATGGTTTACATCAGACATTGGCATATCAAAGAACGATATTAAACCTCTTAAAGAGGCGATAAATGGGATATATTCACCAAATGGCACCAAATGTATCTTATTGTATATCTGACCTGTGTCTATATTAATCATTGAGTTATATAGTTTTTTATCTTCAAAGTGCCAGGCTCCAGTAATAATAGTCTTAGATGAATCTAATTTATCTATAAAACTGATAAAATCATTGCTTTCTAATGCATACGGAAGTTCAGCTTCAGGATATACAACTAATTCTGAATTATCTGCAATATCAGCACTTAATACGATAAGGTTTGTTTCGATACTACTTTTATATCCAGAGGTATATTTTAAAAAAGGATCTGATGAAGGTTGAACTATTGAAATATTGATAGATTTCGATTGATCCTTTTCTTTAGGAGTATTTGGTAAAAGAAGAATAACTATTGGGATAAATATTAGGTATGCAATTTTTTTATTTTTTACCCATACGGATGCTAATAATGTTGAGAGGAAGTAAATGAAAAATGAAGCGCCTGCAACTCCCAGAATAGGGTATAAATTTTGAGTGATTGTATCTAAGAATATAGTTCCTGGAATTATCCAGGGAACACCATTGAGTAGAAAATACATAGACCACTCACTAATGATTAATAGACTGCTCACATAAAATATTTCAATCGATTTCTCATATCGAAAATCATTAAATAGCCTTATTTTAAGGACATACAATGGCAATGAAAATACTAAAGTAAGAATTGCCAATAAAAGAATAAAAACTATCAAAGACAATAATAAATTGGTGTTTCCATAATAGTAAACACTTACTATTATCCAAGACATACCGAATCCCCAATGCCCAATTGACCATGCTATTAACTTTTTAAATTTGGATTTATTTTTGTAAACTAATTCTTTTATTAAGTAAGCATACGATAAGAAAATAAGAGGCTTGATGGAGAAGGGCGCAAAAGAAAGTATTCCAATAAAACCAAATAAAAATGGTATTAAATAGTTCTTTGTTGTCATCAATTTTTAGTTATTAATACCTTATCTATTTTTCTGTCGTCAGCATGAGTTACTTTGATAATTAAATTATCAATTTCTATTTTGTCGCCGACTTTTGGTAATACTCCAAGTTGGTTAATTACAAATCCGCCTAGCGTTTCAGCATCGATTGTCATTGGATCAACTTTGAGATTAAAAAATTCTGTAAATTCCTCAATTTCAACTTTTGCATCAGCTGAGAAAGTTCCTTTTGAAATTTCTACTATGTCTTCTTCTTCAATATCATGCTCATCTTCGATTTCTCCAACAAGCTCTTCAAGAATATCTTCAATAGTAACAAGGCCGCATATTGCTCCATATTCATCAGTTACAACTGCTAAATGAGACCTATCTTTTTTAAATTCTTCTAGTAATGAGTCAGCCTTCTTGGTTTCAGGAACAATATTTGGTTCTCTAAGCATTTCTAGCAGGTTAAAGTGAGCCTCTCCTTCTACAATCTTAGGCAAAATATCTTTTGCAAGCAGTATTCCGCTAACCTCATCTCTATCATTTCCCATAACAGGGTATCTAGAGTGGCCAGATTCAATAATTCTATCAATAATGATACTAGTATCTTCGTCCAAACTAACGGTTACCATATCTACTTTAGGAACCATGATTTCTTTAACAGTTGTTTTACCTAATCTAATTGCTTTATTTGCAATTGATTCAGCCTCTTTATCAATAATATTAAGATCAACAGCATCTTTTAAAAAATCTGTTATCTCTGATACGGATTGTGTCTTTATGAAAAAGGGATTTCTAAAGTATTTTTTTATTTTTGAAAAAATTCCCGAAGGAGGGTGGTCGGCATCGTTCTCTAATTTTTGGTTCATATTAATGATATGGGTTCTTTATATTTAACTTACTTAGTATTTCTATTTCTTTTGCTTCCATAGAATCAGCCATTAACTCATTTTCATGATCATGACCTAGTACATGATATATGCCATGAGCCAACATGTGAATCATATGGCTATCAAAATCCTTACCTTCTTCCTTAGCTTCATTTATCACATAATCCATGCTGATAGCTATATCACCTATATTTTTGGTATGTGCCAGTGATATATCATCGTTAGTAAAGGAAAGTACATTGGTAGTTTTATCTTTATTTCTAAATTGTAGATTAAGTTTTTGCATTTCTTGATCGCCCAATATTCTCAAATTAATCACACCTTCATCAATTTTTTCTTCAGAGAAGATTAAAGTTATAAGCTCTTCAAGTCTTTTTTTTAGGCTTTTACTTATTGAGTAACCATCATCTAATGATATTAATAAACTCACTTAGCTATTGTTTCTTCAAATCTTTTGTATGCATCAATAATTTTTCTTACTAAGGGATGCCTTACTACGTCTTGGGATGAGAAATGAGTCATGCCTATGCCTTCCATATTTTCAAGAACTTGAATTACATGCTGTAATCCAGAAGTTATATGTTTTGGAAGATCTACTTGTGTAAGGTCTCCATTTATAACTGCATGAGATCCAAAACCCATTCTTGTCAAAACCATTTTCATCTGATCAACAGTTGTATTTTGACTCTCATCCATAATTATAAAAGAATTATTTAAGGTCCTGCCTCGGAGATAAGCAAGTGGCGCCACTTCAATGACTTCTTTTTCGATCAACTTGTTAACTTTTTCAACGCCTAACATCTCATAAAGAGCGTCATAAAGAGGTCTAAGATAAGGATCTACTTTTTGAGACAAGTCTCCGGGAAGAAATCCTAATTTCTCACCTGCCTCAACAGCTGGTCTTATGAGAATAATTCTTTCTACCTTGTCATTAAGAAGAGCATCTATTGCGGTTGCTATTGCTAAGTAAGTTTTTCCAGTTCCAGCTGGACCTACTCCGAAGTTGAGCTCATAAGTATTAATTTTTTTAATATAGCTTTGTTGATTCTTACCTCTTGGTCTAATTATTTTTTTTGGGGTTTTAATTTGAATATCAAATATTTGGGATTGTTCCTTCTGATGTTTTGCAAGACTTAAATTTAAGTGGGATTGAATTGTTAAGTGAACAGATTCTTTACTAATCTCGATATTTTTTTTTGTTAAGTTATATAAATCTAATATTGCATCAGAGGCATGTTTAATGTCTTTTTCATTCCCCGTGATATTAATCTTGTCGCCTTTATGAAAGACTTTAACTGAAAAAGTTTTTTCAATTAATTTTAGGTTGCCATTAAGCTCGCCTACAAACAATGCAATTCTATCTGCACTTGATGGTTCTAAGGATATATTTTTAAGGGACGTTTTAGTTTCTTGCATGGAAAATTATTTCTTTTACCCTCTGGAGTTGTGTAATGAGCCCAACAATGAATATGAATATGCTTCATCAATTTTAATATCTACTAATTTACCTATAAATCCAATATTTTGGAAGTCGAAATTGACCACTCTATTGCATTCGGTTCTTGCTTGAAGTTGATCAGGGCTTTTCTTAGCTAATCCAGTTACAAGGCATCTTTGTATAGAGCCAATCATTTTATTACTGTGCTCTTTGTGGTGGGTGTCTAATTGATTCTGAAGAACGGCAAGCCTCTCTTTCTTCTCGGCTATTGGAGTATCATCTTTTAATTTAGATGCAGGCGTTCCAGGCCTTTTTGAATAAATAAAACTGAATGAGGAATCAAACTTTATATTATTAACAAGATCTAACGTTTCATTAAAATCTTTATCTGTTTCTCCTGGAAAACCAACAATAAAATCAGATGAGACTCTCAAATCAGGTCTATGAGACTTGATTCTTTCTACAGCATCTAAAAATATATCTACTGAATAATTTCTTTTCATTTTCTCAAGGATTTTGTTTGATCCAGATTGAACAGGCAGATGAAGCTGACTTACAAGCTGCGGAACAAACTGATAAACATCAATTAAATCATCTGTCATATCAAGTGGGTGTGAGGTCGTATATCTAATTCTGTCTATTCCATCAACATGACTAACGATTTCGATTAAGTCAGATAGTCTTAGTATTCTTCCTTTAAAAGGCATTTTATAAGAATTTACGTTTTGGCCTATAAAGGTTATTTCAGATACGCCTTGCTCAGCAAGTCTGGCCACTTCATCAAATATTTGTTCAGGCTTTCTGCTAACTTCATCACCTCTTGTATATGGAACAACACAAAATGAACAATACTTTGAACAACCTTCCATAATTGCAACATAACTAGAAGGGCCACCTGATGTAGGTTCCGGCAAAGAATCAAATTTTTCTTCAATTGGGAAGGTTATGTCTATTGCTTTGATACCCTTTGATTTATCAATATCTAATAAATCTGAAACTCTATGAAGAGTCTGAGGTCCATATATAAGATCAACATATGGAGCTCTTTTTTGAATATTTGCCCCTTCCTGAGTAGCAACACAGCCACCGACACCAATCTTCAAATTTGGATTTTTTTCTTTTAGTTTATTTAATCTGCCAAGTTCAGAATAAACTTTAGCTTCAGCCTTCTCTCTTATAGAGCAAGTATTCAATAATATAATATCTGCTTCTTTTATGTCGTTTGTTACCTCTACTCCTTTCTTTTGCTTCAAGATATCAACAGTCTTATCAGAGTCATATTCATTCATTTGACATCCATAAGTTTTAATATAAAGTTTCTTTCCCATATGATTAAGTATTATGAAAAAAAATAGCGTTTACAAGATAATCTTTATCCAACTCGGAGAGATTTACGAAGTATTTGCTAAACAAATTTATCAAAGTGACATGTATGGTTTCATAGAGGTCGAAGATTATATATTTAATAAAGATAAACAACTAGTTGTTGAGCCTGCTACTGAAAAGCTTAAGAGCGAATTTTCTGATGTTCAAAGAAGTTATATACCTATGAATGCGATTATAAGAATTGATGAGGTTAATGAGTCCGGAGAGGCTAAGATTAAGAAAAATAAAGACCAAGTAAGTCCCTTCCCTTTAAATATTCATCCAGCAAATAATCAAGACTGATATTCGTCTGGCAAAAATAAATCTTTATAAAACTTTAACTCGCCAACAGAGTCTTTAATATCTCCCATTGCCCTATGCGAACCATGTTTTTCGTATACTTGGGCTTCATTCATCCACCTGACTGCGGCTTCTTTAAAAGAAGATACGTCGATATGTCTATAATTAAAATAAGACTCTAACCTAGGCATATATTTGATTAGGAAGCGTCTGTCATGGGAAACAGTATTTCCACACATTGGCGATTGTTTGGGCCCAACATATTTAGATATAAATTCTAAAGTCTCTATTTCAGCCATTTGATCTGTAACCGCGCTTTTTTTAACTCCATCAATAAGACCAGAGGAGCCATGCTGATTTTGATTCCATTCGTCCATTTCATCAAGCAAAGCCTTGGGTTGATTGATAATTATATTTGGGCCCTCAGCCAATATGTTTAGCTGAGAATCAGTAATTAATGTTGCAATTTCTATAATCTTTTCTTTATCTGGATCAAGCCCAGTCATTTCTAGGTCTATCCAAATTAGATTATTTCGCGATTGTAAGCTCTTCATAACTTTTTATATTCCTTCCTTTAGTGTATTTTGTGCTTTATATGGAAAAAGTTCAATCCGGAATTGTTATAGAATTCTACTCTAATAGCTGCTTGGTCCGCACTAACGCAGGAGATATTAGCTGTATCGCTATTAAAGACGTTGTTGTTGGAGATATAGTAAATATTGAAATCATTCAAGATAGCAAGCAGGAAAAAGGGCTTATTCTTTCGAGAGAACAAAGAACTTCCGTTCTAGAAAAAAAAGAGGTGTTGAAATCAAAGGTTGTTGCCGCAAATGTAACTCACGTTGGAATACTTGTAACTCCTGAACCTAAAACAAGCACCGAATTCATTGATAAGTGGGTTCTCACCGCAATTCTTTCAGGAATAACGCCTTTTATTATTAATAATAAGGTAGATCTCGACCAAGACGAAAAGTACTTATCTAAAATAAATATTTATAAAGCTCTTAATATTGATTTAATAGGTATATCAGCAAAAAATAAAGACAACTTAACTGAGTTAATCGATTATTTGGCGGAGAAATGCGTTGTTTTTGTTGGTAATTCTGGCGCTGGTAAATCCACTCTAACAACTTCTTTAACAGGAAAAGATATTAAAACGAATGTTTTGTCTAATAATCAAGGTGTTCATACTACTTCGATTTCCACACTTTATGAAATGCCCAATAAGACCAAAATTATTGATTCGCCTGGAGTTAGAGACCTTCCAATAACTGGGTGGGATGAAAAAGAAATCATAAGAGGTTTTTCAGAGATATTCACTTTTGCAAAAGAATGTAAGTTTAATGACTGCAATCATATTAATAATGAAGGTTGTGCAGTAATAACTAAACTAATGAATGGAGAAATGAACGAAAGCAGATACAATAATTTCATAAAATTTAGAGATGGGGAAGATGACGAATAAAAAAACACATTTTGGCTTTAAAGAAGTTGACGAAAAAGATAAAAGTAGTCATGTTGGTGACGTCTTCTCTTCTGTTGCTGGAAACTATGACATCATGAATGATGCTATGTCTATGGGCATGCACAGACTGTGGAAAAAAATTCTAGTTGAACTTGCAGGTGTATCTCAAAAAGATATTGTTTTAGATATTGCTAGTGGAACAGGAGATATTGCTAAATTAATCTCACAGGATTATCCAGATACTGATATATATATGACAGATATAAATATGGATATGCTTGTTGAAGGCAGAAATAGGGCAGTAGATGAAAGTTTCTCTTCTAATTGTCATTTCTGTCAATTGAGTGGCGAAATTCTACCTTTTGAAGACGATACCTTTGATATTATTACTATTGGATTTGGCCTTAGAAACTTTACTAATAAGGATATTGGCCTTACCGAGATGAAAAGATGCTTAAAAAAAGGTGGCCGTTTACTTGTCTTAGAGTTTTCAAAGCCTATGAACCCTCTTTTCTCAAAAGTTTATGACTGGTACTCTTTTAATATACTTCCAAAACTAGGTTCATTATTGGCAAACGATTCTGATAGCTATCAATATCTTGCTGAGTCTATTCGTATGCATCCAGATCAGGAATCACTTAAAGAGATGATATTGGAGGCAGGATTTGATAAATGTAAGTTTTATAATCTTGTAAATGGTATTGTCTGTATTCATGTTGCGTATGAAAAATGAATTAACAAGTCTATTTGCAACCTTAATGAATGATATTGAGGATGCATCGCCAAATACTAAAAGTAAACTTCAAGAAATCTATCCGATAAGTTTTAAGATGGATTTAAAGGGTCATAAAGACATTTATGTTTGTTTGGATGATAGTACAAAAAATATAACTTTTTCAAAAATTGATAATGTAGATTTCCAGATAGAAGGATCTATAAGTGAATTTCTTGAAATACTTTTCACAAAAAAATTAAAAAAAGAAATGTTAACTGGCGATGTTGAGCTGGCTATTGTAATGATAAATGCTCTTATAAAATCTGATTTAGATTTCGTTTATCTCATAGAAAAATATTTTGGCAATGCCCCAGCTGTTATTGTATATCTTGCAAAAGAAAAACTTTCAAATATGAAACGTGGTGGCTTGGAAAAGAAAAATCCAATCCAAACTAAGCTCAGAGAACTTTCTATTAGACTGGATAGACTTGAGGCTCTAAGTAGCTAATGAATATCATAATTTTATTATTTGAAGGTATAAGAATGGCTTTGCTGGGTGCAAGATTTGGGATGTTTTCAAAGCCTGATGGTAAAAAACTTGCTAAATACTTAGAATCTTTGGGGCCTATTTTCATAAAATTTGGTCAACTACTATCTACAAGAACTGATATTTTAGATATCGATACAGCTAAAGATCTTCAAGGTCTTACTGACAGCTGTAAGCCATTTTCTGTTTCTAAGTTAAGAGAGATTGTAGAAAAAGAGCTAGAAGATTCAATAGAAAATCTATTTGATGATTTCAACGATGTTCCTCTTGCTGCAGCCTCTCTTGCTCAAGTACATTCTGCAAAATTAAAGGATGGCACGAGGATAGTAGTAAAGGTTCTGAGACCAGATATTAAAAAGGAAGTTAAGAAAAACCTTAGACTTCTTAGAGCAGCTGCAAAATTCTGCACCTATGTATATTCAGAAAGTTATAGACTGAGGCCTCTCGAGGTAGTCAGAGATTATGAAAGTACTATATTAAGGGAATTGGACTTAAAACTTGAGGCAGCCAATACAAACCTCACAAGAAAAAACTTTTCAAATTCAGAAGAGCTATACATACCTGAAGTTTTTTGGGAAATGACTACAAGCAAAGTCATGGTTCTAGAAGAGATAGATGGTATACCTTGCACTGATATTGAACAAATTGAGAAATATGGAATTAATAAAAAAAGGCTTGCCGAAAATGGGGTTATGATTTTTCTTAACCAAGTATTTAGAGATAATTTTTTTCATGCTGATATGCATCCTGGCAATATCTTTGTATCTAAAGAGCATCCAGATACACCAGGCTACATAGCTATTGATTGTGCGATTACAGGATCTTTGTCAAATGATGAAAGATATATCCTTGCAAGAATGCTTCAAGCGGTTCTTAAGCAGAACTATAAATCTTTGGCTCAACTATTTATAAGCTCTGAATGGGTTAATGCTGATACAAATATCATTGAGTTAGAAAATACTCTAAGAGCGTGCTGTGAGCCTATCTTTGAAAAACCATTATCTGAAATAGAGTTTGGAAAATTACTCTTGTATCTTTTTCAGAGCACGAGACCTTTTGGCCTATCGCTTCAACCATCTTTAGTCCTATTACAAAAAACACTGATTCATATTGAAGGTATGGGAAGGCAAATATATCCTGAGCTTGATTTTTGGGGAATAGCTGAGCCTTATCTTGATAACTGGCTTAAAGAACAATTCAGTCCCTTGAAACTAAAAGATTTTCTTATTGAGAATAAAGAAGATCTATTACTTAAAGCATCAGAAATGCCGGGCTTTGTATATGAAGCTTTAGATGAACTAAGGGGCTACTCTAAAAATAGAAAATCTAATGATGAAAAGATTTATAAAATGCAAATGCAATTGCAGAAAGAAAAATACATCATAAGAACGATTGGAATAGGTATAATAATTGTATGGGGTATCTTTGTAATACTCTCATAGGAGATTCATATGGGCTTTGGTGGAATAAGCATTTGGCAATTACTAATAATTTTAGCTGTCATTCTTTTGATTTTTGGAAGTGGTAAATTAAAATCTTTGGGCTCTGACCTTGGAGCTAGTCTTAAGGGATTTAAAAAAGCTGTAAAAGAAGATAAAGAAGAAAATAAAGACGAATAAAAATTGTTTCAAATTGGTTTTCTCGAAATTGCGCTAATCCTTATTTTAGGATTAATTATTATTGGACCCTCAAGACTCCCACAAGTTATTAAAACTTGCTTAAAATTTTATAAAAAAATACAAAACCAAATTTCTGGTTTTAAGAACGATATTGAATCTGAAATTGGTACTGAAGAAATTAAAAAAGATGTTTTTAATGAAATGAGAATGGAAGAATTAGATCTTTCTGGAAAAAAAGACAAAGATGGATAAAGAATCTGTATCAAGTCATTTACTAGAGCTCAGGACAAGACTTATAAGAGTATTGTTTTTTATGGGCATCCTTTCTTTGGCCACAATTCCTTTCGCATCTGAGATATATGCTTATGTTGCCTCTCCGCTTCTAGATATTTTGCCAACAGGAAGTATGATGATTGCTACTCAGGTAACTTCGCCGTTCATGGCTCCCCTTAAATTAGTTTTATTCTCTGCATTATTAATAACAATGCCTTATCTCTTTTATGAAATATGGATGTTTATGTCACCTGGACTCTACAAGAATGAAAAATCATTTGTTGCTCCACTAATGATTTCTACAATATTCTTATTTTCTTCTGGTGTGGCTTTTGCATACTTTGTTGTGTGTCCAATAATCTTCAAATTCTTTATTGGTGTAGCTCCAGAATCTATAGTGGTAATGACTGATATTAGTGAGTATTTGAATTTTGTTATAAAACTTATCTTTGCTTTCGGTATAGCTTTTGAAATTCCAGTCGCAACATTTTTACTAATTAGGGCTGGCATAGTACAAAAAGAAACTTTGGTTAAAGCTAGGCCTTATCTAATTATTCTTTTCTTTGTTGTTGGTATGTTGATAACTCCTCCAGATATCTTCTCTCAACTTTTTCTAGCAATACCTATGTGGATGCTCTTTGAAATTGGTTTATTAGTTTCAAAAGATAAATAAACTTTAACTAACTTTATTATTAATCTTAATTATTGTTGCATAGATTAGTGCGGGCAATATTAGCCAAGGAACCTGAGTTTGTAACATAAGGCTACGGTCATTAAACTCAAATAAAAGTGGGTTGAAGTATGGTCCTAAAGGAGAGAGTGGAGCCCATGAGAGAGCCTTTCCTTCAGAGATTTGATCGTGATATAGAAACATCTCAACCAGAATATTTTGACCTATACACCAAATCATGAGAACAGCAAAAGCATTCCAATTCCATTTATTAAAAATATCGTGATCCTTCTTTGCATATCTCCACATTAGCCATAAACCACCAAGCATAACTGCTCCAGCATCACCCAAGGAATTCATTAACCAGTTGATATCTTTTGGTAACCAAAAATTTAAAGCTTCGGTTCTTCTTAGATCAACCGAGACTCCATCTACCCAGCCGTATGTAAACCAAAGTTCCCATCCTATCGCACAAGCAAAAAAAGAACCAAGATATATAACTGGCACCCAAGAAGGGAGAATAGATTTATATTTAAAATAGATAATTAGAGGAAATATTACTGAAGTATATACAACACAAATAATTCTGATTTCTTCAAAAGACATACAACTAGACTAAACCTTTTTAATACAACTTAAAAGAATATAACCTAAAGCCCTAGTCTATTAGTCCAGTCTTCGTCAGCCGGTCTTTCTTCATTCACAATTCTTTCAATTAAATCTTCACATGAATCTGAAATAATTAGTTCATCAAAATTAGCTTTTGAAATAAAACCTTCTTCAACTGCTTTTTGCATCCAAGCAAGTAAATGGTCGTAATAACCCTCTGTGTTTAAAATGCCTATTGGCTTATTAATTATCCCTAATTGATTGCTAGCCATGACCTCTGCTAGTTCATCTAGAGAACCGACACCTCCAGCAAGAACAATAAATGCATCAGACCTGTCCATAAATACATCTTTTCTATCAAGAAGGGTTTCTGCAACAACAATTTCATCTAGTCTTGGGTTTACGAGCTCTAATTCATATAAAGATCTCAAAGAAATTCCTAATGCTTTAACCCCATTATCAAGAGCAGTATTTGAAACAATTTTCATCAATCCGACATTACCACCGCCAAAGACAACATTGATTCCTTTCTTCGCAATTATCTCAGCAATATTCTTTGCTTCTTCAGCATATATAGGATTGTTGCCTTCATGAGCCCCACAAAAAACAGATATGTTCTGAATCTTCATCTAATCATCCTCTAAACCATGATCCCATTCTCCGAGTGATGCCAATTTATTCATCTTCGCTCTATGAGATAAGGCATCTTGAGAAATAAACATATTCTCTGGCTTACCCATCCAAGCTTTTAGGGCTGCCGCCTGAAGAGCTCTTCCATAAGAAAAGCTAACTTTCCAACTAAAACCACCTATTTTATTCATTGCATCTAAATGAGCAGTAGCCAATATGTCTGACTGTCCACCTGATAAGAATGTTATTCCTGGTAGGTCTGAAGGTACATTAGCCATTAAACAGTCTAGAGTCTTTTTAGCGACTTCTTCAATACCTGCTTGCTCTGAAGCTGTTGAACCTGACGTCACCATATTTGGTTTTAAGATAGTTCCTTTAATGTTTACCCCACACTCTTCTAAGTGTCGAAACAATGATTTTAAAGATCTATCAGTTGCACTGTAGCAATCATCTATTGAATGACTTCCATCCATTAAAACTTCTGGCTCAACCATTGGAACCATTCCATTATCCTGAACTAATTTTGCATAATCAGCTAAGGCTTTCATATTTGCATCTATACATTCATCAGTTGGCATATTATTACCAATTTTAATGACAGCTCTCCACTTAGTGAATTTTGCTCCCATTGATGCATATTCTTTTAATCTTTCATCTAAGCCGTCTAAGCCAACCGTAACCGTTTCTTCAGTATCCCCAATCGGTTGTAGACCTTTATCTACCTTAATGCCTGGAAGGGCGCCTTGATTTGAGATGATATCAACCAGAGGGGTTCCATCTTTTGCATCTTGTCTTATAGTTTCATCAAATAAAATTACCCCGCCGATATTTCCATCCATTCCTGAAGATCTAAAAAGCATCTCGCGGTAATCTCTTCTATTATCTTCAGTTGATTCAACTCCAATTGAATCAAATCTTTTGCCACATGTTGGATTACTTTCATCTGCAGCAAGGATTCCTTTGCCTTCTGAGACTATATAGGAAGCTATTTCTTCTAAACTATTTAACGACATTGATATCTCCTTTAATTACTTTTTAATTTTAAAGCTACTATTGATGGCAAATCTTTTCCTTCCATAAATTCAAGGAAAGCTCCCCCGCCAGTAGAGCAATATGATACATCATCTTTATTGATAAATTTATTAATAGCTGCAAGAGTTTCTCCTCCTCCAGCAATAGAGAAACCTTTGGATTTTGATATCTCTTTTGATAGCTCTTTGGTTCCTTGAGAAAATTCTTTGTTTTCAAATACGCCCAATGGTCCGTTCCATAAGATGGTTTTAGATGATGAAATAACTTCTTTCATTTGGCTAGTAACGACTTGGTCTAATATCATCTCAGCTGGTGCAACATCACTGATATCTTTTTGTTGTATTTGTTCACCATCAAAATTTAATGAAGTTACCACTGTCTCGGGAAGAATTATTTTCCCAGATTTGAGAATATCTTTTGCTATATCAAGCATAGATTCTTCATATAGAGATTTGCCAACTTCATAACCAGAAGCTTTAATAAATGTATTAGCAATTCCTCCGCCTACAATTACATGATCAGCCTTATTATTGAGGTTCTTAATGAGCTCTAATTTTGTTGAAACCTTAGCACCGCCAATAATTGCTGTATAAGGTTTTTCAGACTCATTCAAAGCTTTTGTGAGAGATTCTATTTCTTGTTCGAGCAAGATCCCTGCGCAAGCTTGAGAGGAGTAAGTGATAGCAGAATGAGTTGAAGCTTGTTCTCTATGTGATGTACCAAATGCATCAAATACATATACATCGCCAAGATTACTAAGAGATTTACCTAATTCTTTAGAATTAGATTTTTCTCCAGTAAAAAATCTAATATTTTCTAGTATTTGTATATTAGACGAACTATTAAATAGCAAAGGATCATCAATTTCAGATATTAGATCTACACTTTGGTTTAGAATATTTGATAAGCGCTCAGCAACTGGATTTAATGAAAAACTTTCATCAAAAACACCCTCTGTTGGGCGTCCAAGATGACTGAGTAATAAAACTTTTGCGCCTTTGCTAAGAGCATAATTAATCGAAGGTAAAGAGGCAAAGATTCTAGTCTCATCTTGTATAACCCCGTCTATGATAGGGACATTCATATCAACTCTTATAACAAGATTTTTATCTGTAATTTCTAATTGAGAAAGCTTATTCATCAACCAGGGATTTCGCCATATCTACAACATTTGGAATAGTAAATCCAAAGTGCTCAAGCAAAATACCAGCAGGTGCTGATTCACCAAAGGTTTCAATACCAAGGACTTTGTCATTTTTATTTAATAACTTATACCAAGAATTTGGATGAGAAAGTTCAACAACTAATATTGGTAAATCTGATTTAATTATAGATGATTGATACTCTTCGTTATTTTCTAAAAATACATCTAAACTTGGCATAGAAACTACATTTGAAATTACGCCATGATCTTTTTCTAGATTCTCTGAGGCATCTAAAATTAGCTGAAGTTCACTTCCTGATGCTACTAAAGTGATTTGTGAGTCGGTACTTTCTTTAATTAGATAACCGCCTTTTTCAATACTATTTATTTGATTTTGATTTCTAGTTATTGGAGATGTATTTTGTCTGCTAAATATTAAACATGTTGGAGAATCAATAGATTTAACTGCATTCTTCCAGGCTACAGCTGTTTCAACTAAGTCTGCAGGCCTCCAGTTTTTTAGATTTGGAGTAGATCTTAATGTAACTAAATGCTCAACCGGCTGATGGGTTGGCCCATCCTCACCTAGGGCTATAGAATCATGAGTATAGACAAAAATATTTGGTATTTTCATTAATGCTGATAACCTAATAGCATTTCTTGCATAATCAGTGAAAACTAAAAAAGTCGCGCCATACGGCTTAATGCCACCGTGGAGAAGCATGCCATTCATAATTGCTGACATTCCAAACTCTCGTACGCCGTAATTGATATGATTTCCAGTAGGGTTATCACTAGAAAATGTTGAGCTGGACTTGGAAAATGTATTATTCGATGGGGTAAGGTCTGCTGATCCTCCAACAAGTTCTGGCATTTCTTTTACAAAGAAATCTAAACACACCTGAGATGCTTTTCTTGTAGCCATTGAGGTATTTTCATTGTCGCAATTATCTAAAAAATCAGCATATTTTTTATCAAACTCTTGAGGCATATCCCCTAAGATTCTTCTAGTTAATTCGGCATGTTTTTCGCTATTACTATCTTTGTAAGAATCCATCAATTGATTCCAAGAGTTGTTTAGTTCTGCTCCATCTGACTCAGCATTCCAATATTCATAAACAGATTCTGGGACTTCAAATGGCTCATGATTCCATCCAAGCGCATCCCTAGTTTTAGTAATTTCTTCATCTCCCAAAGGCGAGCCATGGGCATCAGATGTTCCTGATTTATTTGGAGACCCAAATCCTATAGTTGTTTTGCAAAAGATCATTGTTGGCCTTAAATTTTCAGATTTGGCAGATTCTATTGCTTGATTAATCTCATCAATACTATGGCCATCTACGCTTATAGTTTGCCATCCGTAACTATCAAATCTTTTTACCGTATCGTCTGTAAACCAATGTTCTATTTCTCCATCAATTGAGATTCCATTTTGATCATAAAAACAAATTAGTTTTCCAAGTTCATGAGTTCCAGCAAAAGAGCAAGCTTCATGAGAAACTCCCTCCATTAAGCAACCGTCTCCAAGAAATGCATATGTGAAATGATTAACTGGTGCAATACTGTCTGTATTAAACTCTGCTGAGAGCATCTTTTCAGAAATTGCCATTCCTACTGCGTTTGCAATGCCCTGACCAAGCGGACCTGTAGTAGTCTCAATACCGCAATCTAAATCAAATTCTGGATGACCTGGTGTTTTGGAGTGCAGTTTTCTAAAGTCTTTTATATCATCCATTGAGATGTTATATCCGGTAAGATGAAGCAAACTGTATAGAAGCATCGAGCCATGACCATTAGATAATACGAACCTATCTCTATTAAACCAATGAGGATTTGCTGGATTATGATTTAGATGATTTTTCCACAAAGCTGTGGCTATTTCAGCCATTCCCATTGGCATTCCAGGATGCCCTGAATTAGCTTTTTGAACAGCATCTATTGAAAGAAATCTTAAGGCATTTGTTGGTTCGAATTGGTGCAATTTTGTTCCTGTTTAAGGTTTAAACAGATAATAATATTTATACAGGAGAATTAATAGCTAAATATAATTTTTTTATATAAAATTACAGTCCGTTGTGATTTTTAGATTTTTTGCACTTATAAGCTGCTAAAAAATTATTATTTCGCACCGGAATTTTTTAATTTTGGAGGAATAAATGAGTTATATATTTACGTCGGAATCAGTTTCAGGGGGTCATCCTGATAAAGTTTGTGATCAAATTTCTGATGCAGTGCTTGATGCCTATCTAGCAGAAGACCCAAATAGTAGAGTTGCTTGCGAAACCATGATCAAAAACAATATGGTTTTCATTGCTGGAGAGATTACCTCTCTTGGGAGTCCAGATCTTGAACCAGTAGTTAGGAAAACTATTAACGACATAGGCTATAACACTGATGAGTATGGTTTTAATGGTGATACCTGTGAATTTACGAACCTTGTTTTCGAACAATCTCCTGATATTTCACAAGGAGTAACTGAAGGTGAAGGAGAAAACTTAGAGCAGGGAGCTGGAGATCAGGGACTGATGTTTGGATATGCTTGTACTGAAACAGATTCGTTAATGCCTCTTCCGATAGATCTTTCTCATAGACTTGTTAAAAAACAAGCTGACGTTATGAAAAGTGGGGAACTTAAATGGTTAAGACCTGATGCTAAAAGTCAGGTTAGTGTTATTTATTCAGATGATGGCAAAACAATAGAAGGACTTTCAGCTGTTGTTTTATCTACTCAGCATGATGAAGATGTGACTCAAGAAGAGATAAAAGCTGGTGTAATGGATAAAATTATTAAGCCAATTGTTCCTGAAGAATGGATATTAGATTCAACAAACATTTATATCAACCCAACTGGCAAATTTGTTATTGGTGGTCCTGTTGGTGATTGCGGCCTTACTGGAAGAAAGATAATTGTAGATACTTATGGCGGCATGGCAAGACATGGTGGTGGAGCTTTTTCAGGAAAAGACCCTTCAAAAGTTGATAGATCTGCAGCTTATGCATCTAGATATGTTGCAAAAAATATAGTTGCAGCTGGGCTTGCTGATTATTGCGAAATTCAAGTTTCTTATGCAATTGGAGTAGCTAAGCCTACTTCTATACACGTTGAAACGTTTAATAGTGAAAAAATATCAAAAGAAGCAATAGTAAGAATAGTTGAAGAAGAGTTTGATTTAAGACCAAAAAGTCTTATTAATATGCTAGACCTTAAAAGACCTATATACTTGCAAACTGCAGCTTATGGTCACTTTGGCAGATCGGATATAGATCTCTCATGGGAAAAAACAGATAGAGCTTCAGATATTTCACAATAAAATAAATAAGGAATAAAAAAATGGAAAACGATTATAAAGTAGCAGATATAAGTCTTGCCGAATTTGGAAGAAGAGAGATATCTCTAGCTGAAAATGAAATGCCAGCCTTAATGGCACTTAGAGATAAGTACAGAGACGAACAGCCTTTGGCCAATGCAAAAATTATGGGTTGTATTCATATGACAATTCAAACTGCAGTTCTAATGGAAACATTAATAGATTTAGGAGCAGAACTAAGATGGTCTTCTTGTAATATTTTCTCTACTCAAGATCATGCTGCAGCTGCAATGGCTGCCAAAGGTATACCAACTTTTGCTTGGAAAGGTGAAACAGACGAAGAGTTTGAATGGTGCATTGAGCAAACTATCTGTAAAGATGGAAAACCTTGGGATGCAAATATGATTCTTGATGATGGAAGTGATCTTACTGCAATGGTTCATGAAAAATTTCCAGATATGTTAGAAACTATTCATGGTGTTTCAGAAGAAACTACTACTGGAGTTCACAGACTCAAAGAAATGTTAGAAAAAGGTGAGTTAAAAATACCTGCTATTAACGTTAATGATTCAGTTACTAAAGCTAAAAATGACAACAAATATGGTTGCAGACATAGCCTCAATGACGCTCTTAAAAGAGGAACTGATATGCTCCTTATGGGCAAAAGAGGCCTTGTAATTGGTTATGGAGATGTTGGTAAAGGATCAGCAGCTAGTCTAGCTCAAGAAGGAATGATAGTAAGTGTTGTTGAATCAGATCCTATTTGTGCGATGCAGGCCTGTATGGATGGTTTTGCAGTTGTATCCTGTTATAAAGATGGTGCTGTTTCAAGAAACGAATCAGATATCAATATGGAAGTAATGGGTAACACTGATTTAATTGTTACAACAACAGGTAATGTTAATGTTTGTGACGCTGCAATGTTAGCTACATTAAAAAATACTGCTGTCGTTTGTAATATCGGTCATTTTGATAATGAGATTGACACTGCATTTATGAGAGATAATTATTATTGGGATGAGATTAAACCGCAAGTTCATAGGATATTTAGAGATACAAAGCCTGATGGAACACCAGACCAAACCAGCAAAAACTATCTTATTCTTTTAGCTGAAGGTCGATTAGTTAATCTGGGTAATGCAACAGGACATCCAAGTAGAATTATGGATGGCTCATTTGCTAACCAAGTTTTAGCGCAAATACATTTATATAAGCAAGGTTTTGCAAATATTAATGATGAGGATACAAAAGCAGAAATGATTACTGTTGAAGTACTTCCTAAAAAGCTTGATGAAGAAGTTGCTGCATTAATGGTTGCCGGTTTTGGAGGAGTTATAACTAAACTTACTCAAGATCAAGCTGATTATATTAACGTGCCGCAAGAAGGTCCTTTCAAAGAAGAAAGCTACAAATATTAATCTTATACTGTGCAATTATGGGCATAATTGCCCATAATACGCACTATGAACATAATAAAAATTTCAATTGGTCTTTTAATAGTCCTCTCTTTACAAGGTTGTGGTGTAAAGGGCCCTATAATTGAAATTCTTGAAACAAAGATTGTTTAGTGGATCCATTTAATTATAAATCAGGTAAGCTTTTTTGTGACGAAGTCAGTCTTTCTGACTTGGCAAATGAATACAATACTCCTGCTTATGTTTACTCTAAAGAAACCATTCAACTTAATGCTGAATCTTATGTAAAGTCATTTGAGCAAGTGGATGGACTTGTGTGTTTTTCAGTTAAGTCTCTCAGCAATATACATATATTAAAGGTGCTCAAAGATGCGGGGTGTGGTTTTGATATTGTTTCAGGTGGAGAATTGCACAGAGTGTTATCAATTGGAGCAAATCCTAAGACTATTATTTTTTCAGGTGTAGGTAAATCAGAAGCAGAGATTGAGTCAGGTATATTAAATGGGATACTCTCATTTAATGTCGAATCAGTTTCCGAGCTTTACAGAATTGAAAACATTGCAAAAAACTTAAATATTCCAGCATCAGTATCTATAAGATTCAATCCTGATATTGATTCAGGCGGTCACGACTATATTACTACTGGTCGAAAAGGAGATAAGTTTGGAATATCTTCTATTGAAGATATTATCGAATTAAGTAGTTATGTTGCTAAGTCAAAATTCGTAAATATGGTTGGTCTTGCTTGTCATATTGGCTCTCAGATTTTTGATTTAACAAGCTACAAAGAAACTGCCAGAAGTGCTATCAAGTTAGCAGATACTATAAAAAAACAAGGAATTGAGCTAGATTTCTTAGATTTAGGTGGCGGTCTTGGCGTTCAGTATAGTGATGAAAATATAACCTCTCCAAAAGAGCTAATTGCTTGTCTTGAAGAAGAATTTAAAGGAAGAAAAGAAAGATTAATTCTAGAGCCTGGTAGAAGTATTTCTGCCAATGCTGGAGTGCTTTTAACAAAAGTGGAATACGTCAAGGATGAATTCCTTATTGTTGATGCTGCAATGAATGATTTAATAAGGCCTGCTTTATATCAAGCTAAACATGAAATTTGGAATGTTTCTGAAAAAATAGCAAAGCCAAGAAAATATAATATTGTTGGGCCTATTTGTGAATCTTCTGATTTCTTAGCTAAAGATATTTCTATTGATGCCGATGAGGATGATGTTCTAGCTGTTAGAACAGCTGGTGCTTATGGATTTGTTATGGCTTCGAATTATAATTCAAGACCAAGAGCCTGCGAAGTTCTCGTTGATGGAGATAAATCAACTTTAATAAGAAAAAGAGAGACTCTAGAAGACATTCTAAAAATGGAAATGCTTAATAATGATTAAGTTCGACAAGATGCATGGGAATGGCAATGATTTTGTAGTAATGGATTCTATCAGAGATGATTTCGTTCCAAAAAAAATCTTTATAAGAAAACTAGCAGACCGAAATACGGGGGTTGGGTTTGATCAACTTATCCTTATAGACCTGCCAACAAAACCTGATTTAGATTTCTTTGTTAAATTTTATAATGCTGATGGCGGCCAAGCAAATATGTGTCTTAATGGAGTAAGATGTGCAGCATCTTATATATGGTCTCATAGTCTTGCCCCAAAAAAATCTTTAAAATTTCAGACTAAAAAGATCGAGCTATTATGTGAACCTTTTAAGAATCAAGTTAAGGTTACGGTTCCTTGTCCAAAGATATATCAAAATGTGAATCTTTCAAAATCTATATCTAAAAAATTGAACGGGCTGCCATTTGATCTTGTTGATGTTGGAAACATACACCTTTGTATTAAGAAAAATTCTATATCAAAGGATGACTTATCGGCTCTGTATAAAAAGTTAGAAAAAAACATTAAACCTTTTGGCATTAATTTATCTATTTATAAAAATGTTAAGGGGGTTGCAGAAATAAGGACATATGAAAACGGTGTTGGCGAAACTCTTTCTTGTGGATCGGCATCTTTATCAGTCTCATCACTTTTACTTAAGGGAAAGATTGGCAAACTTAGAATTAGGTCTTTTGGTGGTGAACTAAACTTTGTAAAATCTAATGAAAGTATTTTAATGACAGGGCCAACTGCCTTCGTATATTCTGGGGACATAAATGAATAATAAAATAGACCCTAAAGAAGTTGAGTTATTTCTTCTAGATAACTTAGATTTTTTTGAATCTAGAGAGTCACTTGTTAGCGAGCTAAAATTTAAGCACTCTTCTAGCTCTGCTTCATCTTTGCTTGAACGTCAGATTATAAAGCTTAGAGATGAACAGAAAAACTTAATGGATTTATTGTCATCTTTCATAAAGACAGCAACTCTCAATGAAGACCTTTTTAATAAATCTAAAGATTTAACTTTATCTATCTTAGAGTCCTCAACAGGAGAGGAAGTCATCAAAAAAGTACAAGAAGATTTCAAGAAAAATTTTAATGTAGACAATTGTATTTTAGAATTACTTGATGGTAATCAGATGAATGAAGTTGAAAGTAAAACAGAGATGTCCTTTCATAAAGGAGCTATTCATTGTGGTTCATTCTCTAAAGAGAAAATGAAATTCTTATTTGATGACGAAAAGGTAGAATCAATGGCGGTTGCTGTAATGATTGTTGGGAAGGATATTGGGCTACTGAAGTTGGGTAGTTATGAAAGAACTAAATATTTAGGTGATGAAGATACTACTTTTATTGAATACGTTAGGGATGTATTAGAAAAGAAATTCATATCTTTTAATGTCTAAAGAATACTTTGTCTTAAAAGACATAAATCTTTATACAGATTATATATTTGAAGTTAGGAACCTTTCAGCTAACACAGCTAGATCATATAAGAGGGACCTTATTAAATTATCCACTTTTTTAGAATCATTAAAGATTTCTTCTTACTCAAACATTTCAGATGAAACTTGCACAGGATGGATTGGCAGCCTTTATGCTTCTAATAATAATCCCAGAAGTATACAAAGGCATCTTTCATCAGCTAAGGGATTTTTTAAGTTTTTAAAGAAAAATTACCTTATTGACACTTCTCCCTTTGAGCTTATAAATGCTCCAAAAACTCCTAGCCATCTCCCTGATGTGCTTTCACCAGAAGATGTTGAGCAATTATTAAATTTTAAGCCTTGTGATGCTTTGGAAATTCGAGATCTTGCAATTGTTGAGCTCATGTATTCTTCAGGCCTTCGAGTTTCAGAGACAGCAAATATTAATTTAGATGATTTTGAAGAGGAAATGACGTTCTTAAGAGTTCTGGGTAAAGGATCAAAAACCAGGCTAGTGCCATTGGGAAGATACGCAGTAAATGCTATTAATAATTGGGTAGAAGAGCGATCTAAATATTCTGAAGAATCTTCAGCGCTCTTTATAAATTTAAAAGGCTCAAGACTATCTGTTAGAAGTATTCAACTTCGATTAAAAAGACTAGCAACCAAGCAAGGACTTCCTCCTGTTCACCCTCATATGTTAAGACATAGTTTTGCAACACATATGCTCGAATCAAGTGGCGACCTCAGAACCATACAAGAGTTATTAGGCCATAGCTCACTTTCTACCACTCAGATATATACAAAACTTGACTATCAACATCTGGTAAAAATATATGACAAGGCACATCCAAGAGCAAAGAAATGAAAAATATAAAATTAATAACCTTTGATCTAGATGACACATTTTGGGATATCAAACCAGTAATTATTAAAGCTGAAAAAGAAACTAGGGAATGGATTCATAACCAAGTAGGGGAAATTGATTGGGGCTCTATGAGTGATTTTTTAGGATATAGAAAAGAACTTATTGAAGACGATGCTTCTCTTGAATGGGATATCAGCCTTCTCAGAAAAAAAATCTATGAAAAAAAACTTAAGGATATTATTTTAGATGATTCTAAAAGAGAACAAATAATTTCAGAATCTTATAAAATTTTTATGGCGAAGCGTCACGAAGTGCTTTTTTATGATGATGTATACGACTCAATTAATAAACTTTCTTCTAAATATCACTTGGGAGTCCTAACAAATGGGAACGCTGACATATATAAATTTGAAGTTGGAAAGTTTTTTGATTTTTCTATCAGCTCTCTTGACGTAAAAAGCAATAAACCAGATGAGCCACACTTCAGTAAGGCCATAGAAAATTATGGGGATATTTCATATGAAGAAGTTCTTCATATTGGAGACGATCAAACCAATGATGTCTATGGAGCACATATGCTTGGAATCAATACATTATGGTTTAATAGGAGAAATGAGGAGTGGAATCTTGATATTCCAGAACCAAAACAATTTTGTGATTGGAAAAATTTTTTACATTTAATCGAGGATGAATATGAGTCAAAATGAAGTTTCTAAAGCTATTTTTAATATTCTTGAAAAAGAGCTTAAAAATATTAACAAACTAATCCCTATTGATCTTTTAAGAAGTATAGAAAAAAAAGTGGCGCCTGATTTAGATAAAATTATTGAGAAAAGTGGCTACGTTAAGAAATCTAAATACGATTCATTAAATGCTATAGCCCAAAAGCTTGAAGAAAGAATTGCTGTTCTAGAAAAAAACTAAAGTTGCGATAAATATTCGTCTATTCTATTGCCATTCATCACAAACATTGATTTTTGTTTATTAGCTTCGGCTTTCACTTCATCTAAATTAATTGCTTCGCCTACTTGAATAACTCCAATCATCGCCATCATTGCGTGAGGATCACACTGATATACGTAAACTCCTTCGGCATCTAAAGCAATACTAAAGTCTTTGTTTAATTCACTAGACCATTCTTTAGCCCCTGCCGGGATCATGCCGTTCATAGTCGCAGAGTTATGAGCCATATCTACTGCTTTAAAGTGAATAGTATCTCCCTTGGATACTTTTATAACAGCTGGTTCAAAAATCATATTCCCACCATCACCAGAATTAAGCATTTTGACAATATGTTCAGAGCCTTCTGACAATTCAACTTTTTTGACTGGCATATCATTAGAGGCCATTGAAGAAGCTGCAGCTGCAGATCCACAATCTTGTCCCTCTAGACATATATCTACTTTAAGGCCTATTCTTTCAGCAACAGCATCGTTATAAGTTTTTCCATTAAATAAAAAAACTGCACATAGTGGCAAAACAAACAAATAATGATTTATTTTCATATTTACAGATTCCTATGAATTTGGTCTTTGGAGTTCGATAACGTGATCAACCACCTTTAACATTTCTTCAAATGATCTTTTACTTTCAATAACATAAGTTCCGTCAACAATTACCATAGGAACTGAGGCTACTTTTAGCTGTCTAGCGTATTTAATTCCTTTATTAACTTTTTGTTTTACACCAAAAGAATTCAAATAGGAGCTTGTTACTTCAGGAGCAACGCCAAAGTTTGAAAGAAACTTTTGGATTGCTTTTGGATTTTGTAAAAAATTTCCTTCCTTATGTATTGTTACAAATACTGCTGAATGAGTAGATGGATCAAGCTTAAGAGCTTCTATAGTGTAATAAAGAGATGCATGTAACTGATGAATAGCACCCCAAGTTATTGGCATTTTTGAGAATTTAACATCATCAGAGAGTTTAGACTTCCAGTTATTAATTGCAGGTTCAAATGAATAACAGTGAGCGCATCCATACCAAAACGACTCTGTAACCTCAACAACACCATCTCTTGTTACTAGGGAGTGGGTTGTCTACAAGTCTATAGTCTCTTCCAAGTTTATACTCAGCGCTAACTGATATTGAAAGAAAACAAATTAAGAAAAGTTTAGATAAGTTTTTTAATAAATGATTCATTTGTAGAGTCCATGCATATAGTTAGCCAGGGCGTCTATTTCCTGGTCGCTTAAATTTTGAGCTATCGATTGCATAACAAGCGCCTGCTCACCCGAATTTCTTTCTTTTGATCTGTAAGCTTTGAGGGTTGAAGTTAAATACCCAACTTGCTGTCCTGCAATAGCTGGATATCCAGCTAAGCTATTTCCTTGACCATAAACTGAATGGCATGCAGTGCATGCTGGAATACCTTTTTTCATATTTCCAAATCTGTATAAAGTTGCACCTAATTCTAAAAGCTCCTCATCATTTCTTGCTTGACCACCAGACATTTCTAAAGACTCATAAAAGGCTGCTATATCTAATATATCACTATCTTGCAGTGCCTGAAGATATGGGATGACTGACATCATTAATGCATTATTTCTTTCACCATCTTTAAAATATTGAAGTTGTTCATAAAGATATCTTTGATTTTGTCCTGCTAGCTTTGGCCAATCTGAGCTGATACTATTTCCATCAACACCGTGACATGACGCACACACACCAACCAAGGCAGAGCCCTTTGTTGCATCGCCGGATATAAAGCCTTGAGGCATGTCTTCTGCGCCTGCAGATTTTTCAGCAGCATTAATAGAAAATATTAAGCTAAATGATGCAATGAATACCAAAAATGATTTCATAAATTTATTAAGTGTGTCTTAGTGATGTGTATTATAAACATAGGTTGGTATGATATAAACGATTAAATGAAAAACCTTTTTAAAGAATCCGAATTTATGCTTGGAGTGACCAAGTTTAAGAACCTTCCTGAGGATGAAGGTGTAGAAATTTTATTGGCTGGAAGATCTAATGCAGGCAAATCAAGTGCCTTAAATGCGATGACTGAAAACCCTAAACTTGCTCGAATAAGTAAGACTCCAGGGAGAACAACAGAAATAAACTACTTTAGAGTTAACGAATCTTTAAAATTTGTAGACTTGCCTGGATATGGGTTTGCTAAATCTAGCTTTCATAAAAGAAAGGATTGGGCGCCTCTTTTGGAGGAATATTTTGCAAAACGACAATCTTTTAAAGCTGTTCTGATTTTTATGGACATTAGGCACCCACTTAAGGATAGCGACAGAGACATGATTGATTTATGTAATAGTTCTGATGTTGCTTTTATTCCTGTCTTAACTAAGAGCGATAAGCTATCTAATAATCAAAAGGCTAAAGCTATTGCAGCTGTTAATAGGCAAATGCAAGATTGTGAAGCTGTAGCTGTTTCTTCAAAGGATATTGTTGGTTTTGACAAGCTTGCAAGGGCTATATTAGAATTTTGTTAATGCTTGAATATCAAAAACAAGACTGCGAACTCACCTTAGCCCAAGGTTTAGATTGTTATTACAATTCTTTTCCAGATTCTAAAGAAGTGTTCAAAGATAATGAAAAATCAGGCACCTTACTAAGGGACCATGATTCTACACATGTTATTTTTGGTTTAGATATATCTATTGAACAAGAAGCTATTCTAGATACCTGGGTATTATGGGGTAGTAAATTTAAATGGAAGTATTTATTAGGATATTCAAAACTACCACAGATAACAGAACTTCAAAAAAGATTATTTAAAGAATTTGGGTTCATGGGTTTTGTAAAGCTTTATTGGAAACTTGGAGCAATTAAAAGGAATGTAATCTTCAGAACTTTTAAGATGAAGAAGAAATGGCCCTTTAAAATGCCAGACGAATATATGAATATGAAAATATCTGATTTAAGAAAAGCTCATGGAATAAAAATTCTTCTTGATGAGGAAATGAATTATTTACCAACAAAGTGGTCAGGCTCTATAAATAATTAGTGAGCTTCATTCCAATTGGCTCCTATGGCTGCCTCGGCTATCAGTGGGATATCTAACTTAACTGCTTTTTCCATCATATCTTTCATAGTTGACATTACCTCTTCAGCATTCTTCTTGGGTGTTTCAAATATTAATTCATCATGAACTTGCATGATCATTTTTACCTCAGGCATCTCTTCATTTAAAAATGCGTCTATGTCTATCATGGCCTTTTTGATTATATCTGCAGCCGAACCTTGAAGAGGTGCATTAATTGCAGCTCTTTCTGCAGCCTGTCTTCTTAATCCATTAGCAGCATTGATTTCATTTAGATAAAGTCTTCTGCCCATAATGGTCTCAACATACATATCTTCTTTTGCTTGAGCCTTGATATTTTCCATATAATCTTTAACACCTGTGTATCTTTCAAAATAAGTATCAAGGTATTTTTGCGCCTCTGCTCTTGGAATGTCTAATTGCCTTGTAAGGCCAAATGCGGACATTCCATACATGAGTCCAAAATTAATCGCCTTAGCACTTCTTCTGTGATCTTGGGTAACATCATCTAGACTTACCCCAAAGACTTCTGCCGCAGTAGCTGAATGAACATCTAGATTATTATTAAAAGCATGCGTTAAATTTTTGTCTTTAGAAAGATGAGCCATAATTCTTAACTCTATTTGTGAGTAATCAGCTGAGATAAGGATATTGCCTGTATCAGGAACAAAAGCCTCTCTTATTCTTCTACCTTCGGCAGTCTTAATAGGTATATTTTGAAGATTCGGCTCGGTTGATGAAAGCCTTCCCGTAGAAGTTACTGCTTGCTGGTATGAAGTATGAATTCTTTCAGTTTTAGGGTTTTCTATTCTTATTAAACTATCAGTATAGGTAGATTTTAACTTTGCTAGGGTCCTGTATTGAAGAATTATTTTTGGGAGTTCGTATTCCTCTGATAGCCTTTGGAGGGTTTCTTCATTTGTTGAAGGTTGTCCTTTTGGAGTTTTCTTTAAAATAGGTAGTTTTAATTTTTCATATAAAACTTCTAGGAGTTGTTTGGGTGAATCTAAATTAAATTCTTCTCCAGCTATTTTAAATGCTTCACTTGATAGCTTTTCTATCTTTTCAGAAAGTTCTATTGAATGATCTGAAAGTTTATTTTTATCTATCTTTGCACCATTTTGCTCAACGCGCGAAAGAACATGAACTAGTGGATACTCTATATCTTGTAAAAGTTTTTTTTGTATCGGCTTTTCTACTAACAGTGAATCTAGTTTATTGAAAAGTCTTAAAGTAATATCTGCATCCTCAGCAGCATAATGAGATGCAACATCAATCTCTACGGCTGAGAAATTAATTTGCTTAGATGCTGTTCCGGTGACATCACTATATTTAATAGTTTCATAATTTAGGTAATACATGGCCAACTTATCCATTCCATGCCTTGTGGCTGTACTATTTAAAACATATGACATCAACATGGTATCGCCATGAAAACTATCAAGAGCAATGCCATGCCTCGAAAGAATTGGGATATCAAATTTAAGATTTTGGCCTACAGCCTTGTGTCTATTTTTTTCTACTGAAGAACCAATAATATCAACAACTGATTTGAGATCTAATTGTTTGGGACAGCCTTCGTATTGATGCCCAATAGGCAAATAGCAACCCTCTCCTTCTTTATCAGAAAGAGATATCCCAACTAAGTTAGCTGTTACAGTATCAAGAGAGTCGGTCTCTGTATCAATTGCAAAAACCTTACAGTCATCTAGTTTTTTTGCCCATATCTTCATATCTTTTTGTGTCAGAATAGTCTCATAATTGCTGTCTATTTTTTTTGTTTCAGTAGGCTTCTCTGCATTCTGATTTAAATTTTTATTTTCATCATTAGTTTGGGGCTTTTTGGTACTGCCTTTCATAGGCTTAAATTCAAGCTCAGAAAAAATTTCAGCTAATTTTTCTTCATCTCCGTTAAGCTCAAGAAGACTCTCAAAACTAACACCAATTTCTACATCTTCTTTTAAAGATACAAGCTCAACATTTCTATCTAAATCATCAAGTGAGCTTCTTAGATTTTCGCCAACAACACCTTTTATAGAATCAGCATTAGATTTAACTCCTTCGAGATTTCCATATTCATTCAACCATTTTGCTGCAGTCTTTTGACCTACTTTTGGAACACCAGGAATGTTGTCTGAAGTATCTCCAACCAAAGCTAGCATATCTCTTATTTGATTTGGCATAACTCCAAATTTTTCAAATACCTTTTCTTCATTAAAAATTTGGTGAGTCATTGTATTCATGATTGTTGAAACTGGGTCTTCTACTAACTGCATCAAGTCTTTATCAAGTGACGAAATAACCGTTTTATATTTTTTTTGCTTTGCTGTTTTCACAACCGTTGCAATAACATCATCAGCTTCAACACCCTCTATTTCTATTAAAGGAAATCCTATTGCTCTACAAATGTCTTTTAATGGGACTAGTTGTTCTCGAAGGTCATCCGGCATTGGTGGTCTATTTGCCTTATATTCTTTATAAATGTCATTTCTAAAAGTTTTGCCTTTGGCATCAAATATCACAACAATCGGTGAGCCTTCGCTATCTTTTTTGAGAGTCATTAACATGTTTGTTACTCCCTTAATTGCTCCAGTAGGCTGACCAGAAGATGTCGTAAGTGGAGGCATTGCATGATATGCACGATATAAATATGACGATCCGTCAATTATAAAAATTCTGTCTTTCATATTAAATTTTAATTACTTAGATGTATTATGCATGAGTTTTTTCTATACTATATAAAGAAAAAATACGTAATTATGTTCAAACATCTAATAAGTTTTATAAAAACAGTTTATCAAAACTATTTTGAAATAGCGTCCTGTTTAAGCGCTGTTTTAATTATTTTATTAGCTATTTTTATGGACAATTTTTTGGGGCTAGAGGCTTGTCCAATGTGCATAATGACAAGATATGCTTTTGGTTTAATTGCTTTCATATCATTTATGGGAGTACTAACAAATAAACTTTATAGATTTAATAAACTACTTATCGTTCTATCTTCGTTATCAGGAATCGCTGTAACAGGAAAACAAATTTATCTTCAAAATCTTAGTCCAGAGGAAATTGCCAATCTTTCAATGGGCTGTGGGATGCCTTTAAGTACTCAAATAGAATATTTTGGGTTGATTGGTGGTATTTCTAATGCTTATCAAGGCGGCCCTACATGTGCTGCAGAAAATTGGAGATTTATTTTTAACTTTGCAGAATGGGGTTTTATATTTTTTATTACTTTCCTTTTGTTAACAGGTATTAAGCTAATAAAAGGTAGATAATTCAATTATTGTAATAAAACTACAAGCTTAAATACCTATAATATAGCCTTTTAAAGGAATCACAGAGATAATTGACTTTATTCACTACAGATATACTCTAGTCACTACAATAAACTTATAATGTCTTTGCAACACAAATTATGAATGAAATGAATACAACATCTCAAGCGCATGAATTATCTACTGAAGAGCTTATTGCAAAGGCGGTAGAA
This sequence comes from uncultured SAR86 cluster bacterium, assembly GCA_964276235.1. Classification (GTDB taxonomy): domain Bacteria; phylum Pseudomonadota; class Gammaproteobacteria; order Magnimaribacterales; family D2472; genus SCGC-AAA076-P13. Next base: position 296,988 of record CAXYEK010000001.1, on the reverse strand, counting down.
AATAATGAAGGTGTTTTGGCAAGCAATGGAGCTTTTGCTGCTAATACAGGTGAGAGAACGGGCAGAAGTCCTAATGATAGATTTATAGTTCAAGAACCTGGATCGTCTGATCTTATTGATTGGGGCGATGTTAATAAGCCTTTTGATGAAAATAAATTTGATGCTTTATGGGATAAAGTTGAATCTTACATGGCAGAAAAAGACAGATATGTCTCGATGGTTCACGTGGGGTCACATGAAGATCATTACTTGCCAGTAAAAGTAACTACAGAAACTGCATGGCATGGTTTATTTTCTCGACTAATATTTGTTGTGCCTAATGTATTTAATCCTGCACATAAACAAGAATGGGAGATACTTTCTGCAGCAAATTATGAATGCAACCCAGCTGAGGATGGAACAAACTCTGATGGCTGTGTAATTCTTAATTTTGCAAAAAGAAAGGTTCTAATTGCTGGAATGAAGTATGCGGGGGAAATGAAAAAATCAATGTTCTCAGCACAGAACTTCTTGCTACCTGAAAAAGATGTCCTTCCGATGCATTGCTCTGCTAATGTTAATGCAGATGGAAAAGTAGCTCTTTTCTTTGGTCTATCTGGAACAGGCAAAACAACTCTTTCTGCAGATCCAAGTTGTTCTTTAATTGGTGATGATGAACATGGTTGGGCTCCAAATTCTGTCTTTAATTTTGAAGGCGGGTGTTACGCAAAAACCATAGACTTATCATTAGAAAATGAGCCAGTTATTTTTAAAGCTATCAAACACGGTAGTGTAATTGAAAATGTATTTTTAGATGAGTCTAATACTCCAGATTATGCTAATACGTCCTTATCAGAAAATGGAAGATGTTGTTATCCAAGATCTCATGTAGATAACGCTATTGATGGGAATGCTGCTGGAGAAGCAGAAACTGTAATTTTCTTAACTTGTGATCTAACAGGATTACTGCCTCCCGTTTCTATTCTTTCAAAAGAAGCGGCGGCGTATCATTTCTTAAGCGGCTATACCGCAAAAGTTGGCTCAACAGAAATGGGCTCTAGTTCATCTATTGCATCAACTTTTTCAACGTGTTTTGGTGCTCCATTTTTTCCAAGGCCAGCTGGAGTTTATGCAGATTTACTAATGAAAAGAGTAGAAGCAAACGGTGCTAAAGTATTCTTAGTTAATACGGGTTGGACTGGTGGACCTTATGGCGTTGGCTCTAGATTTAATATACCAACAACTAGAAGGGTCGTTAACGCAATTCAAAATGGTGAATTAAATGATGTTCAAACTCAGCATGTCCCTGGATTAAATCTTGAAGTTCCTGTTTCTGTTGATGGGGTTGACTCCGCTTTATTAAATCCTGTTGAAACATGGGAAGATAAAGAAGAGTATAAAAAATATCTCGATGAGCTTATTAATAAATTCCAAGATAATTTTAACAAGTTTGATGTCAGCCCAGAAATTGTTGCTGCAGGACCAAAGATATAGAGCCTATAGTGGAATTCCACAAAAAAATAGCAGAACTCAAAGAACAAGGCTTCTTTCAAGATTTACAAATAGAGAGAGGTATTGAGAAAGAGTCTTTAAGAATTAATAAACAAGGCTTCATTTCAGAGAAATCACACCCTAAGTCTCTTGGGTCTTCGTTTACAAATCCTTCAATAACAACAGACTTTGCAGAGGCGCTTGTTGAAATTGTTACGCCTGTATTTAATGATATTGAAAGCCTTTATGATTATCTTCTCAAGCTTCACATTTTTATTAGTAATAATCTAGATGATGAAGAAATGCTATGGCCTTATTCGATGCCACCAAGAATTGAGGATGAATCAAAAATTAATATAGCAACATACTCTGATAGCAATATGGGTAAGTTAAAGCATATTTATAGAAAAGGCCTTACTGTGAGATATGGTAAGACTATGCAATGCGTTTCAGGCATTCATTATAATTTTTCTTTATCAGAATCTTCTATCGAAGAACTTATCGGACCTCACTCACAGAAAGAGGTAGATAATCTCTATCTTGGTCTAATTAGAAATTTTAAAAGGGTATTTTGGTTTGTCTTGTCTGAGTTTGGCAGTTCACCAATCGTAGATAAGTCATTTGTTGCAGGAAGGGAAAATGATTTGAATTTTCTCAATGAGTCAGATTTATATCATAAAGATGCAACTTCTTTGAGGATGAGTGAAATAGGCTATCAAAGTAAGGCACAAAAAAATCTTAATATAAAATATAACAACCTAGATAATTTTCTAGAAGAGGTGAGACAAGCTATCATCAATCCGTATCCAGAGTTTGCATCTTTAGGATTAAAAGATTCGAATGACGAATATCATCAGATCTCAAATGGAATACTTCAAATTGAAAATGAGCTATACGATTGCATTAGGCCTAAAAGGGCTGGTGACTCAGGCAAGAGGCCCTATCAACTTTTAAAAGATGAAGGTATCAAGTATGTTGAGGTAAGAGGCATAGATCTTTCTCCTGACGAAGTTACAGGCATATCAAAAAACCAGATGAGAATTATTGATTTAATTCTTATGCATTGTTTAATAAATTCTAGTCCGGAAATGAATAACGAAGAAAAAGCTATAATTGAAAGTAATGATGCTCAAACCATAAAAAATGGTAGAAATCTAAATACAAAAATTATTTACAAAGACTCTGAATGTCCTCTTCAAGAGGCCAGAACTAATCTAATTAATGAATTAAGATTTATTGCAGAAGCTATGAATGATAAAAGATACATAGAGGCTGTAAAAGAAATAACAAATAAAACAAATATATTTAATGCTGATCTAACTTTTCATGAAACTGGAATTGCAAAAGCAAAAGAGAATTTTAAAAAATTAAGTTCATACAAAGATATAGATCTACAAATATTTGAAAAAGAAGCTGAGGAATCTTTGCAAAAGTTTGATAAAATTCAAAAAGAGGCTGTTGGTGATATAGATTCCTTCATGCACTCTTATAACAAACAGATATAAATAGGGAAACTAATGAAAGCTTTACAATGTACTGAACTAGGTGGGCCAGAAAAACTATCAGTTAATGAAATTGATGATCCAGTCATAGCTGGCTGAGCACGTTATTATTGATGTGAGATCTGCTAGTGTTAATTTTCCAGATGTATTAATGATTCAAGGGCTATATCAGTTCCAACCTCCTCTTCCTTTTACGCCAGGCGGCGAATCTGCTGGAGTAATATCAGAAGTCGGCGAAGGAGTAACAGATTATAAAGTTGGCGATAAAGTTATTACTGCCAGTATGATTGGTGGCATAGCAGAAAAAATACTTACTCATCAGTCAACATTAAGGCCAATTCCTGAGGGTATGGACTATGAAGTTGCTGCAGCTCTTTCTGTAACATATGGCACATCAATATATGCGTTGAAACAAAGAGCCAATATTCAACCGGGTGAAACCTTATTAGTTCTAGGAGCATCAGGAGGAGTTGGTCTAGCAACTATCCAACTTGGCAAAGCTATGGGAGCAAAAGTAATTGCAGCAGCATCTACACAAGAAAAAATAGATATATGTATAGCCAATGGAGCTGATGAAGCTTTTATATACCCTTCAGGCAATCTGGATAGAGATCAACAAAAAGAACTTTCCAACAAAATTAAAGAGCTAACAGGTGGTTTAGGACCAAATGTTATCTATGACCCTGTTGGCGGAAGCTATGCAGAACCATGTTTGAGATCAATTGCGTGGGATGGAAGATATCTAGTGATTGGGTTTGCTGCAGGCGCTGATCAAATTCCTAAAATGCCTCTAAACTTGACCCTCTTAAAAGGGTGTCAAATTGTTGGAGTTTTCTGGGGTGCTTGGGTAGCCATGTTTGCTGCAGAAAATCTAAAAAACTTTGATGAATTATTTAATCTATTTTCTCAAGGTAAAATTAATCCACAAACTTCTGATAAATTTACATTAGATACATCAGCAGATGCTATAGCTCATCTCGCAAACAGAAAAGCTAAAGGAAAAGTAGTAATTAATTTTTAGTCCTGGGTTACTGACTGATATGTTAATGAAAGCCTAGACGTATTAAAAGGAGGTCTGAAAAGACCGACAAACTCTGCTTCAGGATTTAAAAGAATAATGCTATTCACATGATTGTCTAAATGTGAATGGTCCATGGCATCTCCCATGTTTGGCATAACGTTATTAACTGATAGTTGTGTGGCAAGATTTAATAACATTGGTCTAACATTACTTACACCCATAAAGTCTTTGTCAAAACCTTTTGCATAGTTATCAATAATTTCAGGGCTATCTCTTTCAGGGTCAATGGTTACAAGAACCCATTGCTTGTTATCTAATCGGTATCCTTTATCTCTTAAAACTTTTACTAATTTAGAAAGCTCATACATTGTTGTTGGGCATTCATCAGGACATCTTGAAAAGCCAAAGTACATTAATGTCCATTTTCCCTTAAGACTATCTTTAGTAAAAGATTTATTGTTAGCTGAAAAAAACTCAAAGTTTGAGATTTGTTTAGGCTTCTCAAAAAGAAAAAGTCCATTTACAAGAAGTTCATTATTGCTAAGTGTTCGTGGTGTTGTAAGCATATTAATGAAAAGACTTAGAACAGTAACTATAAAAATTAGAATTAATAATAAATTTTTATTTATAGGCTTCATTAGATCAAATAATGGTCACACAATAAGGCAACGAATATTAAGAAAATATAATATATTGAAAAGTTAAATGTTTGCATTGCGACTTCATCATCAGAGCTGAAATAAAGCTTGATTGAATAGTACATAAAAATCGAGCTAAGAGTGATAGCTGAAATTAAATATATTACGCCAGACATCAAGACAATATATGGAAGAATGCTAACAATAAATAAAATGATCGTGTATAAAACTATTTGAAGCTTAGTGAAGGCGACACCATGGGTTACTGGTAACATTGGAATTGATTCTTTTGCGTATTCGTCTTTTCGATATATTGCTAGTGCCCAAAAATGAGGCGGTGTCCATGCAAAAATTATTAAAACTAGTAAAAGTGCAAACGGGTCAATAGTATTGCTGATAGCAGCCCAGCCTAAGAGTGGCGGAGCGGCACCAGCTAAGCCTCCAATTACAATATTCTGAGGCGTAGCTCTTTTTAAATAAACCGTGTAGACGAATGCATAGCCTATCAAAGATGCAATAGTTAACATCATCGTTAGTGTATTTATAAATAAATAAAGTATTAAGGCACCTATTGCTCCTATAACAAATGCAAAACATGATGCATGAAAAGCAGTGAGTTCGCCTTGAGGCAAAGGTCTTTGATCAGTTCTGGTCATCGAGGCATCAGCCTTTCTATCAAATACTTGATTGATTGCTGCAGCCGAACCAGAGCATAAAGCGATTCCAATAAGTGCAATAACAATAGTGCTAACAGATGATACAGATTCTTCAGCTAGAAGCATTCCAACTAAAGCACATATCAGCATCATATAGACAACATTAGGCTTGCAAAGAATGTAATAGCTTTTTAGAAGACTCATTTTTTCCAAGCTAAATAATTTACTGTAAATACGGTTAGTAACAATGTAGCCGCAACAAGGTTATGAGCGATTGCTACATATAAAGGAAGAACATAAACAACATTTATTATTCCTAGGCTTATTTGTGTAAGAAGAAGAACTCCAAGAGTTGAAGCAAGAGGTGCTGCATTTGAGAACCATAGTTTAGACATCAAAATTAAAAAAATGAATGTTAGCAGTAAGGCTGAAACTCTATGCGAGTAATGCACTGCAACTCTCGATGGATTATCTAGCAACCCATATAAATAGTTAGGTCCAACTTCTTGATTTAAATTAAAGCCATTTTTAAAATCCATTTCTGGGAGATAGGTGCCCTGACAGGTTGGAAAGTCAGCACAAGCTAGTGATGCATAGTTGGTACTTGTCCAAACTCCTAAAAATATCTGAATTATTAAAATAAAAAGTGCCAGTCCGGCAATAAATTTTAAATTAGGAATTTTCATTTTATCTAAGATTTGAAAATTCCCAGACATTAAGTAAATGTAAAAAAATAGAGTAAGGGTAGTGAAACCCCCAAAAAGATGACCTGTTACTATTATAGGTAATAGTTTTAAGCTAACAGTTAAGTACCCGAATAGTCCTTGGCAACAAATAAATATTAGTAATCCAATTGCCCACAATCTAATTCTTTTATTTTCTTTTTGTTTAAAAGAAAGGTATACAAGCAAAATAGCAAAGAAACCTAGGGCAGCAGCAAAGTATCTATGAACAACTTCTGGTATGGCCTTATTTATGTCATATGGGAATTCAGGATACAAGCTTTCAGCCATAGCAATATCGGACTCATTGATAGGGAAAACAACAAAACCATAGCAGCCAGGCCAATCAGGGCAGCCTAAACCAGCATCAACTAATCTAGTCCATGCTCCCAAGGCAATTACTACAAAAGCCAAACATATACCAAAAAAAGATAAATTTTTAATACTATTCATTAAATCAACACCTTAAGGTCTTTCAATATTTTTTTATACTCTACTTTGTCTGTTGAGGGCTCAAAATACATTACGGCCCTTCCATATGGATCAATGATGAATATTGGATTTTCTTCATTCATGTCTATAAATGAGTTCCTTTGAAGAACATTTATTAATATTCCATTTTTGTCATTTATAAGATCTGTTCTAGGGTATTCTTTTAACAAGGCATTTACATCTTCTTCTATTAAAGCATTTGAATAAAAGGCTACTCTCTTAACTCTATTAATGTCTCTATTTAGGGCAACATTTAGTCGTCGCATCCACTTTAAGGATTCAACAGCTTTAGTTGGTTTTGTAATATAAACAGCCATTACCCATTTTCCATCTTCAAACTCTATTAGAGTTTCTTTTTCATTTTTATTGAATTGATTGAATTCGAAATAGCTTTTAAAAAATACTCCATGATTTTTGGTATTGTCTCGCCATGTATCATCTGAGGAGATGCCATAAGAGAAATATAACGACGAGGCGACTACTACTAATATTGGTGTTAGTAATATCGATGCTAAAAATATTTTATTCTTCATTTTTTTTAAATCCTAACCATATATACATTGAACATATTGCTACAAACATTGAGAACCATGTCATTGAATAACCATAGTGCTTGGCTGGCATCATGGTAGTTGGAATAATTTTTATATACTCCAAACTATTTTTTAGAACAGGGTCTGCTACTAAAATGAATGGTACTAACTCCCTATTATATTCTTTAGAAATGATTTTGAGGTTTTTTGTTTGAGATACTTTTGGCCAACTTGAGGTAACTAAATTCTCAGAAAGTACGAACCCTAGCTCTGGATCTTCCAAAATACCACTTACTAAAACTAAATCATTTCTTATATTTACATCTGGAAGATCTTTTCTTGAGGAGTTTTGTGATATCCATCCTCTATCTACAAGAATTGTTTCATTTGAATTTAATATTTTTAAAGGGGTCAAAACTTTGTAACCAGGAATACCTCTATTTATTGAGTTATCTACTAGAACTTGGCTATCAGTATCCCAATTACCTTCAACAAAAACTCTATCCCACTTAACAGATAAAGAGGAAAGATATACAGGATCTTCTTTTAAATTGCTCTCAAATGCTGCAATAATTTTTGTTTTAGCTTGCCCTCTTTCGATTTGCCAAACACCCAGTACAAAAAATACACTAGGCAAAAAAAACAAAGAATATTGTTAGGCTTTTTCCTGGATTAAAGTTAATTTTTTTCATATCTATAAAACTGCATTTGATTTAAAATACTGCCATGATAACGACTCTTATATACATTGACGTATTTTTAATCATGATATCACTTGGTAGTGGTCTTTACTTTCTAATAGCAGACCAAGGAAAAGCTGATAGCAAAAGAACCGTATATAGTTTGGGTTTCAGAGTTGCTCTAGCTGTTATTTTGGTCATACTTGTTACTATTGGATTAATTACTGGTGAACTTGGCAATAGCGTCCCATGGGACGGTGCTTAATCTATAAAATATAGACAAACAAGAACAACATTACCCAGACCACATCAACAAAATGCCAATACCATGATGCGGCTTCAAACCCGAAATGGTCATGGTCTTCGAAATGTCCAGCAAAAACAGACCTAGCCAACATTACTGCCAACATAATTCCACCCATCATTACATGAAAACCGTGAAATCCTGTAAGCATAAAGAAGGTAGACCCATAAATTCCTGAGTTCAAAGTTAATCCGTAATGAGCATAGGCTTCATAGTATTCTGCAGCTTGAAGGCCTACAAATATTAAAGCAAGAGTAACTGTTATTCCTAAGAAACGATTAAACTTTTTTCTATTTCCGTCTTTTAAACCAACATGAGCAAAATGAACGGTAACGCTTGAGCTTAGGAGAACAATAGTATTCCATAAAGGAAGCCACTCTAGTGCATGTCCCCAACCAGGCCATGCCATACTCTTGTCTGCAAGTTCATATGCTGCACCTTTGTCTGGGGTTGTTATTAATGGCCAAGTTGATTCAAATCCATCCCAAAGATCTATAGCGGCAACACCTACACCTTTCTCTCCAACCCCACCAAGCCAAGGTACTGCAAAATTTCGAACGTAGAATAAAGCTCCAAAAAATGCTGCAAAAAACATTACTTCTGAGAATATAAACCAAGCCATACCATATACATAAGATGTTTTTAGCTGATTGCTGTCTAGACCTGCCATGTGTTCTTTTATGACCTGTCTAAACCAAAAAAATAAAGTTGTAAATAAAGATATAAAGCCAGCATATAAAATATAAACTGAATTACTGGCAGGGTCGCCTAAATTATTAATAGTACTAGAAGCACCCATAACCATTAAGAATAATGAAAACGCCATAAATATAGGAAATCTACTTTGATCTGGTACGTAATAGTTTTGTGTACTCATTTTTTCCTAGTGCTCCATATTCATATCGTTATGCGCGATAGCATCTTCGTTGTAATCAGTTATGTCAAAAATTGTATACGACAAAATAACATTCTTTATATTATTTGGTAGCTGATCTGATACAAGCAGTTTAACTGGAAGGAGAGCTTCCTCTCCTGGCTTTAACTCTTGTTGTTCAAAACAAAAACATTCCAATTTTTTTAAATGGGCTGCTGCATTTGAGGGAGCGACGCTTGGCACAGCCTGAGCCTTCATTATTTTATTAGTTGTATTCTTAACGTAAAAAGTTGCTGTGTAATACTTGCCTGTTGATATTGTCATGACTTCTTTAGAAGGTTTAAAAATCCAGGGCATATTCTCGTTATTTGTAGATATAAATTGAAGTCCAAGGGGCCTTCCTTCTTCTTTAACCAAATCTTCCGAGTATTCAGATTGAAACACTTTTCCATTAATACCAGTTACCTCACAAAAAACATCATATAAAGGTACCAGAGCGAAGCCAAAAGCAAACATACAGGGAACTGCTATTAGCAAACGTCTTAATGTTTTTTTAGCATCTGGATTCATTAGTCTATTTTTGGAGGTGTTGTAAACGTATGATACGGAGCTGGCGAAGCAACTGTCCACTCAAGTCCTCTCGCACCTTCCCAGACTTGGTCTGTTGCTTTCTTTCCACCCATTACTGTTTTAACAACGATAAATAGGAATAATAATTGTGAGACTCCAAATAAAAATGCTCCAACACTAGATACCATATTCCAATCAGCAAATTGCAATGCATAATCTGGAACTCTTCTAGGCATACCGGCAAGACCAATAAAGTGTTGAGGGAAGAAAGTTACATTAACTCCAATAAATGAAAGCCAGAAATGAAGCTTACCTAGTCTTTCGTCATACATATTTCCACACCATTTTGGTATCCAATAATAGACAGCAGCCATGATTGAGAATATAGCTCCTGGAACTAAAACATAATGAAAATGAGCAACAACAAAATAAGTATCATGATATTGAAAATCAGCAGGTGTAATCGCAAGCATTAATCCAGAGAAACCACCCATTGTGAATAAAACAACAAAGGCTATAGCAAAAAGCATTGGAGTTTCAAAAGTTATTGAGCCTCTAAACATTGTTGCAATCCAATTGAAAACTTTAACTCCTGTTGGAACAGCTATAAGCATAGTTGCCCACATGAAGAATAATTCTGCTGCCAGAGGAAGACCCACAGTAAACATATGATGAGCCCAAACCACAAACGAAAGAATAGCGATCGATAGCATGGCCCAAACCATTGATGAGTAACCAAAAAGCTGTTTTCTGGAGAAAGTTTCTATAATATGAGAGACGATACCAAATGCTGGAAGAATCATAATATAAACTTCTGGGTGTCCAAAGAACCAAAAAATATGCTGGAATAAAACTGGATCGCCACCGCCAGCTGCATTAAAGAAACTTGTACCAAAATGGATATCCATTAACATCATAGTTACAGCTCCGGCTAATACAGGCATGACCGCAATCAAAAGATAGGCTGTGATTAACCAAGACCATACAAATAACGGCATCTTCATAAGTCCAACACCTGGAGCTCTCATGTTCATGATAGTTACTACAACGTTAATCGCTCCCATGATAGAAGACGCCCCCATTATATGAACGGAGAATATGAAAAAAGTAACACTTGGAGGTGCATATGTTGTTGAAAGTGGTGCATAAAAAGTCCATCCAAAATTTGGTGCGCCGCCTTCCATAAATAATGAAGATAATAAAATGAAAAATGCGAATGGAAGAATCCAGAAACTTAGATTATTCATTCTAGGAAGTGCCATGTCAGGAGCACCAATCATCATTGGTACAAGCCAGTTAGCTAGTCCAACGAATGCAGGCATAACTCCACCGAAGATCATAATAAGGCCATGGAGTGTGATCATTTGATTATAAAACTCAGGCTCAACTATCTGCATCCCAGGTTGAAATAACTCAGCCCTGATAACCATAGCCATTGCTCCGCCAATAAGAAACATAGCAAAACTGAACCACAAATATAATGTTCCAATATCTTTATGGTTAGTGGTATAAAGCCATCTAGTTAATCCTTTAGCAGGACCGTGATGGTGATCGTCGTGATGATTTTCTATTACTGCGCTCATAATTATCTCTCTTTAATTATTTTTAAATTTTTGGTTTTTTATATTCAACTATATCTTTAGGGATCACTATTTCTCCATCGCCGCTTTCAGCATTTCCCCATGCTTGTCTTGTATATGTAATAACAGATGCTAGCTCAACTTCAGATAAGTAACTAAATGAGTTCATTGCTGCTCCTTGAACACCTTCCATTAAAATTTCTATATGTCTTTCTTTGTTATTTAGGGATATATCGCTTCCTGCAAGTGCTGGAAATATTCCTTGGATTCCTTCACCGTTTACTTGATGGCAGGCAACACAATTAAGTGCATATATATCTTCGCCTCGAGAAACTAGCTCTTCGGTGGTCCAATCTTTTGTAGTAAGTTCTGCCATTTTCATTGCCATATCTTTTTTCTCAGACACCCATTGATCATATTCGTCTTGTTCAACGACTTTGACCACTACAGGCATAAAGCCATGATTTTTTCCACACAACTCAGTACACTTTCCTCGGTATATTCCGGGCTTATCTACTTTAGTCCATGCAGTATTAACAAACCCTGGAATAGCATCTTGTTTAATAGCAAAAGCAGGCATCCACCATGAGTGAATAACATCATTAGCTGTGATTAAAAATCTAACTTTTTTTCCTGCTGGTATTAAAACCATTTCATCTACTTCTTGAAGATAGTTTTCTCCCTTAGGAACAAGGTTATAAATCTCATCAGGATCTGTTGATGGATTTGAAAAAAAACTTATATCATCTTCTAAGTACCTATACTGCCACTTCCACTGATACCCAGTAACTTGAATGTTAATATCACCAGCTTCATCATCATAAATTTTAACAAGAGTCTTAGAAGCAGGGATTGCCATTGCAATCAGAATTAAGAAGGGAATTATTGTCCATGCTATTTCAACTTTAGTACTTTCATGAAAGGTGGCTGGAACAGGATTCTTTTTCTTTGTGTGTGCATACATTGAGTAAAACATGACGCTAAACACTACCACGCCAATAGCAACACATATCCAAAAAATAAGCATGTGTAATTCAAAAACTTCGTTGCTTATGTCAGTAATTCCACGCGTCATATTTAAAGCAAACCAATCTGCTTTTACAGAGCTAGAAAAAAGAACAAGTGCAAAAATGATATTTTGCTGAAAATTCTTTAAAAATTTAGGCGACATATATTTATCCTATGAAAGTGTGGTATAAAATAAAAACTACTGATAAGTTATTATAAGCTATTTATATAAACTAATCATATAAACTTTCTAAAAATTTTCCTAATAAATTTCGAGCCTATAATATCTTTTTGTAACTTATTTTGCTAGCTTTTGCGTTTTTTATACTCTTCGATATTTACAACTTTTATCATGTCATTCTTTTTGTTTACAGACTTTGGCCTATTTTCTTTAAAATCGCATTTAACACAATAAATCTGATCATCTTCTGCATTGATTGCGATGGTGTCTTGTGCCTTGCAGGATGGGCAAACGGCACCAGCAATAAATTGAACTAATTTTTTCATTCTTTTAAACTTTTGATTTCTTCTAAGACCTTTTTAGTTTCAGGAACAACATCAAACCATAATTGAAAAGATATAGACGCTTGATTTACAAGCATCCCAATCCCATCATATACAAGAGAGGAGTTATTCAGAGCCCAATCGCAAAAAGGGGTTGTATCTAGAGAATAATTGAGATCATAAAAAGAGGTCTTGTTAGATATTTGAATATCTCCAGGTGCTTTAAAATCGCCTGTTAAGCCAGCAGAGCTTCCATTAATTACGAGATCAAAACTTTTATTAGCAGGCAAGGCTGAGCTAATCTTTTTTTGTTCTACATATCTATTTTGCAGCTTGTCTGCTTTGTCTTGGCTTCTATTTAAAATAGTAATTGAATTAGGATTATCTAAAACTAGTTTATATAAGATGCTCTCTACCGCTGCTCCTGCTCCAATAATAAGAATATTCTTTCCAGCAACTTTAATATTATTTATTTCAAGGTCACGCATAAACCCAGAGCCATCTGTTGTTTCTAGAGACAAACTATTTTGAAATTTGGTAATAGTATTAACTGCATTTATATATTTAGCTTCCTCTGAAATTTTTCCATTAATTTTTGAAGCCATTGATTTAAAGGGTAAGGTTATATTTAATCCTTTTGCATTTGGGTTGGTAAAAAAATCAGATACAAAATTATTAAAATTATCTTTCTCTACTTTATATGCTTGATATTCCAGATTAATATTCTCATGACGTGCAAAGCGTGAATGAATAAAAGGAGATAAAGAATGTTCTATAGGATTGCCTACAACTCCTAATTTAAACTTTTTAGACATTCCAATCTCGGTTTATAAATTTAAGCAGCTCATTTTCCATTTTTAAGTAGCTTTTATCCTTCTTATATGTCCAGCGCACATCAAGGGGCAGCGAGGCTAAAATTGATTCAATTCTTCCATTGGACTGAATCCCAAAAGCAGTTCCTCTATCGTATAACAAGTTGAATTCTGCATATCTGCCTCTTCTAATCAACTGAAAGTCCTTATGAATCTTTGTAAATTTAGTTTTTTTTCTTCTATTTACAATATCTGAGTAAGACTCAACATATTGGTCGGTTATGTCAATGAGCATTTCAGAGGTTTTTTGTATGCTCATTTTGGTGAAATTATCAAAAAAGATGCCTCCAATACCCCTTCTTTCAGATCTGTGTGGAATTTTAAAGTAATCATTACAATTTTTTGAGAATTTTGGATAAAATCTCTTGTTATATCTATCTAAAACCTCTTTTGCCCCTTTATGCCAACTTATGCAATCTTCTTTAAATGGAAAAAATGGGGTTAAGTCATAACCACCTCCAGCCCACCAATCTATAATGTCACCTTTATTGTTGAGGATACAAAATAATCTCACATTCATATGACTTGTTGGGATAAATGGGTTTTTAGGGTGAGAGATAATGGAAATACCCATAGCCTTATACCCATACCTAGATGATTTAACTAAAGAATTTCCTAGAGCTGCTTTTGGAAGTTTTTTTCCAGATATCGATGAAAAATTAACTGCACAATTATCAAAAAAATTACCACCCTGAATTACAAAAGTATTTCCTCCTCCACCCTCTGGTCTTTTCCATTTATCGTTAGTAATAATTGCATCTTTTGAGTTCTCTAGAGCTAAGAAAGTGTCCTTAATATTAGAGTGGGATTCTTTAAAAATGTTTTCCAAATCTTTGATCATATTATTTTCTTATTACCTTTTTCGTATCAAGATCAATAATTTTTGATGGTTTAATATTTGACCCTAAAGGAGCATCATAGTATGCCAAATCTATATCACCAAAAGTATCTAATATTTTATCAGGGTTGTTTATATTCGGCTCTCCAGATATATTCGCAGACGTAGAAACCATAAAACCATTAAATCTTTCTATGAGTTGTTTTAATGGTAAGTGATTACTTACTCTTATAGCTAATTTACCTGTATTATTATGTAAATGAATTGGTAAATTATCATTATAACTAATTAAAATTGTTGTTGGTCCTGGCCATACTTTATCAAGATAATCTGTGTCTTCTTTTGAAATTTTATTTAGGTATTTTTTTATGCTTTCGACAGATTGCACCAATAAAATAAAACTTTTATTGTGATTTCTTTTTTTTAAATCGTAGAGTTTATTAAAGCTATTCTTATCAAGAGCATTGCAGCCTAGACCCCAAATACCTTCTGTAGGATGTGCAAGGATTTTTCCATTATTTAGCCACTCTACAGATGATGAAATATCTAGAGATTTTTTGTGCAATTATGAATTAAGAGCCTTATCTTTTTTAAGAACTTCTTCCCTCATATTGTTTTTATAATCATGAAGTTTCTGTGCGAGATCTTCATCAGAAGTTGCTAATATTTGTACTGCTAAAATAGCACTATTTTTTGCTCCAGCTTTTCCGACTGCGACAGTAGCAACCGGGACTCCAGGAGGCATCATTGCTGTTGATAATAATGAATCTATGCCGCCCATTCCACCTGACTCTATTGGAATACCAATTACTGGTCTAGTTGAATGTGCCGCAACAGCTCCAGCTAAATGTGCAGCCATTCCCGCAGCAGCTATAAAAACCTTACATCCATTATTTTCTGAAGTTTTAATAAGATCCATCACTTCATGAGGCGTCCTATGTGCAGACATGACATTTTTAGTATATTTAACCCCAAATGACTCTAAAATAGGGAAAATTGCCTCTACTATAGGTAAATCTGAGTCTGAACCCATAATAATTGCTACTTGTGTTGATTGATTTGTCATAATTTAATGTATTGTATTGTTAGATGTAGATTATAATTGTTAAATTATATAAGAAAATACTGTTTATGCCACAAAAATTAAGAATTTTAAAGTTTCCTGATCCAAAGTTAAGAATAGTTGCAAAAAAAGTTACTAAATTCGACAAAAGTCTAGAAATATTAGCTGAAGACATGCTTCATACCATGTATGAAGAAAATGGAATAGGTCTTGCAGCTACTCAAATTGATAATCACATAAGATTAATCGTTATGGATCTAAGTGAAGAAAGAAATGAGCCAATGTTTTTTGTGAATCCTACATATAAAGTGCTTGATAACCACTCTGTAGCCTCTTACGAAGAAGGATGCTTATCAATTCCCGGATTTAACGAAGAAATTACTAGACCCGATAAAATTGATCTTACATGGCAGGATATAAGCGGCAATACCCATAACGAAAGACCTGAAGGGCTGCTAACTATATGTATTCAACATGAGATTGACCATTTAGAAGGAAAATTAATGGTGGATTATATAAGTCCTATAAAAAGGGATAGGATTAGAAAAAAGCTATCAAAATAAGAAATTAGGAGATTTTATACGCTTTTATAAGCATTTTAATAGAATATATGGACATTTTATTTGCTGGGACACCAAAAGCTTCTGCTAAGATTCTTAAATATCTAGCAATTCATAATGATATTAATGTTATTGGCGCCATAACCCAGCCGGATAAACCACAGAAGAGAGGAAATAAAGTTCTTTGTTCTGAAGTTTCAGCTGAAGCAAAGTCATTTAATATCCCGACCTATAAACCAAATGATCTGGATGATAATGATATTAAAAACTTAATAGGCTCTCTAAATTTTGATTTCTTAGTAGTGGCTGCATATGGAAAGATTCTCCCTGATTGGCTATTGAATTTACCTAAACATATGCCTATTAATATTCATTATTCTCTGCTTCCTCAATACAGAGGTGCCTCTCCAATTCAAAGCTCATTGTTGAATGGTGATAAGGTCTCAGGTGTAACATTTATGGAAATGAGTTCAGGGTTGGATGAAGGAAAAATTATTGATAAATACGAAATTAATATTAATCAAGATGCGAATAAAAGTTCGCTAGAGGAAGATTTATCTGAGCTAGCTATATCTAAAATTTATGAGGTTATAAATAACGTTTACTCTAATAAATATTCATCCAGTCAACAAGAAGAATCTTTAGCAACATATTGTAAAAAGATTAAAAAAACTGATTCTATATTAAATTTTAGCAGTCCTGCAGAAACAATATTAAATAAATATAGGGCATATTACAGCTGGCCAGGGGTTAGATTCGTCCATAAGAAAACTATGGTCAAAATAAGTAAAATGCACATAACTGAAGAAAAATTTAATGGATCTGTTGGAAGTATAGTTAGATTTGATAAGTCAGGTCTGTATATAAAAACAAGCACTAAAACAATAGTGATTACTTACTTACAAATGCCAAACAAAAATGTAATCTCATCAGTAGATGCTTTTAATGCATACAAACAATTTTTTTGTTAATTATTTAATTTGGTATTAAGTCTTTTAATTCATCCAAAAGAGGTTTAATTTACTCTTTATGAAAATAGTAATATTGGGCGCAGGTCGAATAGGTGGAAGTCTTGCAAGAAATCTATCTAAGAGCAACTATCAAGTTGCTATTGTTGATGAGAATAAATCTAGGCTATCAGACCTAGAATCCAAGTTAGATATTATGACGATTGCAGGTCATGCATCTGCCCTTCACACTCTAAAAAAATCAGGGCTTGATGATGAAACAATTGTAATTGCCGTTACATCAAATGATGAGGTGAATATAATTGCATGTCAGATTGCAAAAAATGTTTTCAATGTCAAAAAAACCATATGTCGATTCAAAGATAATAACTATCGAGATCAATTAGATATTTTTGGAGAAGGCATTATAGATATTTCAATTAGCCCAGAGGATGAAGTAACATCTCATTTGCTTGAATTAATAGAGCATCCTGGTGCAGATCAAATAGAAAAGTTTGCAGATGGAAAGGTAAGCCTGGTTTCAGTCAAGGCAAAAAGGAAAGGAAGGCTTGTTGGCAGGGAATTAAAAGGTATTAAAGATGATATGCCAGATA
Source organism: uncultured SAR86 cluster bacterium (assembly GCA_964276235.1). GTDB lineage: Bacteria > Pseudomonadota > Gammaproteobacteria > Magnimaribacterales > D2472 > SCGC-AAA076-P13. Next base: position 279,540 of record CAXYEK010000001.1, on the reverse strand, counting down.
TTGATGCTTTTATACCAGCCATCTATAGAAAGGGTAAGCCTTTAATCCCATCTGGTGAAACCATAATAAAAGAAAATGATGAGGTTTACTTTATTTCATCAGAATCGGATATAGGCTCGATAGTTGATGAATTTAGAGACCACGAAGAGTCATATTCGAGGATTATGATAGTTGGAGGTGGAAAAGTTGGATTTTCTTTAGCAAAAGGCTTAGAAAACTCCTATAACGTGAAATTAATTGATTCAAATCCTGAAAAATGTAGCTCTCTTTCAAAAGAACTTGAAAAAACTATAGTTTTAAATGGTTCTGCTACAGACGAAACTCTGTTAAAGAGTGAAAATATAGCTAATATTGATATATTTTGTGCTCTTACTAATGATGATGAGACAAATGTCATGTCTTCGTTGTTGGCAAAGAAGATGGGAGCCAAGAAAACTATGATTATCTTGAATAATCCTTCATATCTTGGCCTAGTGCCAGGATTTATAGATATTTATATCGCTCCCCACAGATTAACAGTGTCCTCGGTGCTTCAAGACTTAAGGGATAGCGATGTAGCACAAGACGTGATATTGAAAGTGGACACTGGTGCTGAAGCTATAGAAGGCATAGTTCATGCTAATGAATATACATCAGGGCTGTTCGGAACACCCATTAAAGATGTACCAATGCCAGAAGGCGCATCTATAGGAGCCGTCGTAAGACATGGTGAATTAATAATGCCAAACTCGAAAGTTGAATTATCCTTAAATGATCATTTAATAATATTCCTATCAGATAAAAATATGCTTGGTGAAGTAGAGGCGCTCTTTAAATAAAGCTAATGAATGTAAAACCTTTAATTAATCTTTTTAGCATATTGGTTATGTTCTTTAGCGTTTCTTTTGTTTTTCCAATGATAGTTTCTATCATTTATAAGGATTCTGCTTTATCAATTTTTATATATACATTTCTTTTTGTCTTTTTTTTAGGCTTAATCGGATGGTTTTTCTCACGAGGAGACGATAGAGAACTTGGTCAAAAGGATGGTTTTATAATAATTACATTTTTTTGGCTAGTATTGTCTGTTGCTGGATCTATACCATTTATTATCAGTGGTATGGGCTTTATTGATTCCTTTTTTGAATCAATGTCAGGCATAACAACTACTGGGGCTACAGTCTTATCAGGGTTGGATTCCCTTCCTGAGTCAATATTATTTTATAGGCAGCTTCTTCAGTGGATGGGTGGAATGGGTTTAATTGTTTTAGCTATTGCAGTAATGCCTTTACTGGGGATTGGTGGAGGTCAATTATATAAAACTGAGATTCCAGGCGCCATGAATGATCAAAAAATGACTCCTAGGATTAAGGAGACAGCACAGGCCCTTTGGGCTATCTATTTAGGCTTAACGATATGTTGTGCTCTTCTATATTTTTTAGCAGGAATGAATCCATTTGATGCTATTTCTCATAGCTTAAGTACAGTATCAATTGGCGGATTCTCTACTCATGATGAAAGTATTGGTTACTTTAATAGTAGCTTTATAGAAGCAATATGTATTATTTTTATGCTGCTCTCTGCCTTTAAGTTTTACCTTGCACTACTTTGCAATATATAAAAAGAAACCTTTAAAGTATTTTTATGATCCAGAGCTTAGGTTCTTTTTATCGATCATGGCTTTAATCTTTGTTATTTCATTGTTAATTAATCAGTTTTCAAATAATAATAATGGCTCTATTAAAGACTTATTGTTCCATTCTGTATCAATAGTCACAACAACAGGATTTTCTATAGGCGATCCTTCTGAATGGCATTCTTCAATTGGATTTCTGTTTTTAGTTGGAGCATTCATTGGGGCTTGTTCAGGATCTGTTGGCGGGGGCGTTAAGTCATGGAGAGTTCTTATAATGATAAATTACGCACGTATAAATCTTATGAAAATGATTCATCCTAATGCTGTTATTTCTCTTAAAATAGGATCGAAGACTGTGGAAGATGAGGTTGCAACTTCTGTTTGGGGATTCTTTTCTATATATGTGATTTCTTTTATGGTTTTATTACTAGCTCTTTTGATGACTGGATTGGACTTTGAATCATCCTTTTCAGCAATAGGAGCATGTTTAAATAACCTTGGTCCAGGTCTTGGTGAAGTTTCTCAAACATATCAAAGTGTGACACCTGCTGGAAAATTGATATTGTCATTCGCAATGATTTTAGGAAGACTAGAAATCTTCACATTATTAGTTCTATTTACTCCAATGTTCTGGAGAGGATAGCTAAATACTCAAATAAGGATTATCTATTCCTGTCTGAGGTTTTTTAAATCTTTTGTATTCCCAAGAATAATCTTTAGGATTAATATTTATAAGATTTTCGATATCTTTATTCATAGATAGTTTGTGCTTACTATCGTCATATATATCTTTACTACAAGCTTTTATTGTTACTCCAAGCATGTTGTTGGAAAAAGAATTCATGCAAATGTATATGACAGGCTTGGAAGTTTTTATGGCTAGGGAGGTTGCTAGTGTTGTTGTATATGCGTCTCTATTAAATAGCTTGATGTATTCTCCCATACCATCCTGAGGAACTTGATCTGCTGCAAGACAAATAACCTTATTTAACATTAATGCCTTATAAATTTGTCTGACACCCGCAATAGAAGTTTCATAAGTTTTGCTCTCATTATCTTCTCTTTGGCTTCTAACAAAAGAGTCCAGTTTCTTGTTTTTGATTTGCTTATAAAGAGTTGTTGTTGAGGTTTTGCTATTAATAAATTTTAAAAGCATATCTACACTTCTATTATGAATAGCTATAACAATTAAGCCTTGTTGATTAACTATATTTCTCGATAAAAGATAGTTATTTTCAATCCTGTAAATTTTTTTACCAGAAAAATGAATAGGCCTTGACCAAGACTGGAAGGACTCATATCCGCTAAGTAAGGTTTCGATCATACTTGCTGTGGCTAACCTCATGATTTGTATACTGTCTAATTCTGGATAAGCAATCTCTAGATTTTTTTTTGTAACTTTGAAAGCTTTGGTTTTTTTATGAAGTCCTGTATAGCAATAGGCAACAAAAAGTAAATTTATAATGTATATGGGTAAAATGGTAAGTATGTAAAATAAAAACTTCATAGTGCTTACTTATTGAATGATTGTTATATAATCTTTAATAGATTTATTAATATAGGTTTATTTAGAATAAAATTCAATACGCCTAACGAAGTAGACAAAAGTCACTTAATTATAAAAGGGAGCCGTAATTGACAGCTAAAACAATGGAAGAACTGGTATCTTTATGTAAGAGAAGAGGTTTTATATTCCAATCTGGTGAAATATATGGGGGTTTACAGGGGATGTACGACTTTGGGCCTCTTGGTGTAGAGCTTAAAAATAACCTCAAGCATGCTTGGTGGAGTTCTATGATTTATGAAAATGACAATATAGAGGGCTTAGACGCATCAATTCTAACCAATCCAATCGTATTAAAGCACTCTGGTCACGAAGATACCTTCTCAGATCCTATGGTTGATTGTAAATCATGTGGTTTAAGGTTTAGGGCCGATCAAGTTCCAAAACATTGTAAAAAAGAGGACTTAACTGAACCAAGGCAATTTAATCTAATGTTTAAAACAAATGTTGGTCCTATTGATGATGGTAAGAGTTTCGGTTACTTAAGACCTGAAACTGCTCAGAGTATATTTACTAATTTTAAAAATATTGTAGATTCAACATCTAATACTCTTCCATTTGGTATAGCTCAAATAGGTAAAGCTTTTAGAAATGAGATTACTCCTCGAAATTTTATTTTTAGAGTACGTGAGTTTGAACAAATGGAACTAGAGTTTTTTGTGGCGCCTGGGACAGATGAAGAATGGCATAAGTCATGGGTACAAAAAAGACTCGATTGGTGGGTACAACAAGGAGTACCCATGGAAAGTATAGAATTATATGATGTTCCAAAGGATGAGCTTGCTCATTACTCTAAAGGTACGATTGATGTAATGTATAAATTTCCTCATGGTCTAGAAGAGCTTGAAGGTATAGCTAATAGAACAGACTTTGATCTAGGCTCACATACCAAGAATCAAGATGAACTAGATATTACTGCTAAAGTGATGGAAAATAAATCGTCAAATACCAGACTTGCTATTCAAGATATAGAAACAAAGAAATGGGTAGTTCCTTATGTAATAGAGCCCTCTGCTGGAGTAGAAAGAGGCATATTAGCAATATTAAATGAAGCTTATAATATAGAAGAGCTTGAGGGTGGAAAGGAAAGGACAGTACTTAAATTAAAACCACACCTTTCTCCAATTAAAGCTGCTGTAATTCCTTTAAAGAAAAATAATGAAGATCTTGTAAAAATTGCGTCAGACTTAAAGAATACTCTTCAAAAACTTAACTTGGGTAGAATAGTTCTTGAAAATTCTGGCAATATTGGAAAAAGCTATAGAAGGCATGACGAAATAGGAACTCCGTTATGTATTACTGTTGATTTTGAAAGTATCGATGATAATTCTGTAACCGTTCGAGATAGAGATACGATGAATCAAGAAAGGTTAAGTATAGAAGCTCTGCCAGCATATTTGATAGACATAGTGAATGATTAGTATATGGCTTTAATTAGAAGTATTGCTTTTAACGTAATATTTTATCTAAGCATTTTTCCTATAACCTCGGTAATTATAATTCTTTATCCTTTCTTATCAACAATAGCCTTGCAGAGGTTTGGCGCTATCTGGATCAAGTTTTCATTATTTCTATTGAAGTTCTTATGTGGTGTTTCTTGGCGCGTTGAGGGTCGAGAGAATATACCCAAAGAGCCGTCTATTTTAGTGTCAAACCACCAAGGACAGTGGGAGTCATTGTTTTTGCAGACCCTTTGCTTTCCATCAACAAGTATAGTTAAAAAGGAAATATTCTATATTCCTTTTTTCGGATGGGCTGTTGCTTGCATGAAACCAATAACTTTAGATAGAAACAATAAGTTTGGTGGTCTTAAAAAGGTTTTAAAGGAAGGGGTAATAAAGATCAAAAAAGGTTTTTCCATAATACTATTTCCAGAAGGAACTAGAATAAGCCCTGATAAAGGGAATACAGACCTTTGCAAGTAGTTGTGGGCTTTTATCTGTTAACAGCGGAGCCCCTATTATTCCCATTTGCCACAATTCAGGTTTATTTTGGAAAAATAAAAGGTTTATTAAGACGCCAGGAGAAGTGATAGTCCGCATAGGGAAGCCTATGCATGGATCTGATGCTAAAAAGCTTACAAATGATGCTTATGAGTGGATAAAGTCTAATTATAAAGAAATAAGCTAAATATCTAAATCAGTAACTGATAGTGCATTTTCATCAATAAACTCTCTTCTAGGCTCTACATCATCCCCCATTAAAACCTCAAAAGATTGGTTTGCTTCTTGAACATCATTTATATTGACTTGCATCATCCTTCTTTCATTAGGATCCATTGTGGTTGTCCATAATTGTTCTGGATTCATTTCACCTAGACCTTTATATCTTTGAACTTCAAGGCCTCTTGACCCAGATTTAGATAAAGTTTTTACAGCTTCTTCCTTCTGTTCTTCGTCTGAGCAGTATACAAATTCTTTTCCTTTTGTAATTTTGTAAAGAGGTGGAAGGGCAATATAAATATGCCCTCTATCAACAATATCGAACATCTGCCTGTAAAAGAATGTTAAAAGTAGGGTTCGTATGTGGGAACCATCAACATCCGCATCCGTCATTATTATAATTCTGTGGTATCTTAATTTATCAATATCAAAGTCGTCTTTTCCAATTCCACAACCTAGAGCCTTGATAAGTGTTCCAACTTCTTGAGAGCCAAGAACTTTATCAATTCTAGCTTTTTCTACATTTATAATTTTTCCTTTTAAAGGGAGGATTGCTTGATTCTTTCTATTTCTTCCTTGCTTGGCAGAGCCACCAGCAGAATCTCCCTCAACTATATATATCTCAGACAAGGCAGGATCTTTTTCCTGACAGTCTGCTAATTTACCTGGCAAGCCTGCTATCTCAAGCACACCTTTTCTTCTTGTCATTTCTCTAGCTTTTCTTGCTGCCTCTCTAGCAAGCGCCGCCTCTGCTACTTTTCCATAAATGCCAGCTGCATCTTTTGGATTTTCTAAAAGGTAATCATTAAAATGTTTACTAAAAACAGTACTTACAACACTTTCTACCTCAGATGAGACTAATTTTTCTTTTGTCTGTGAAGAGAATTTAGGGTCAGGAACTTTTACGGAAATAATAGCAACTATGCCCTCTCTCACATCTTCTCCAAGTAGATCGGTTGGCGCTTTTTTTGCATTTTCTTTTTTTATAAATGCTTTTAAAACTCTTGTTAGACTTCCCCTGAATCCAGCCAAATGGGTACCACCATCTTTTTGAGGGATATTATTTGTATAAACTAATACATTTTCAGTATATGAATCTGTCCATTGAAGGGCTATCTCAACACCAACGTCATTATCAGTTCCAGAGCATTCAAATATTTCAGTTACATGCTTTTTAGTGCCTTTAAGATAAGATACATAACTTGATAAGCCACCATTATTTTTAAATTTCTTAGACTTTCCTGTTCTTGCGTCTTCTACATTTATAGAAACACCAGCATTTAAGAATGATAGTTCCTGGATTCTTTTATGTATTCTGTTGATTTCAAAAATTACGGTTGAGAAAATTGTGCTTGATGGGTAAAAAGTTATCTCTGTACCAGTTTCCTTTGAAGCTCCAAGTTTTTTTAATTTTGCAAGCGGTACTCCATGTTTATATTCTTGAAAGTACTCACCGCCATCTCTACAAACTTTTAGGATCAATCTGTCTGAAAGAGCATTGACAACTGATACACCAACTCCGTGCAGCCCTCCTGATACCTTATAACTATTATCATCAAACTTACCACCAGAATGAAGAGTAGTTAAAATTAATTCTGCAGCAGAGATTCCTTCGTCTTTGTGGACATCAACAGGAACACCCCTACCATTATCTTTCACTGTTACTGATTCATCTTTATTAACTATTACATTTATATCTGAACAGTGCCCGGCCATGGCCTCGTCGATACAGTTATCTAAAACTTCAAATACCATATGATGAAGGCCAGAACCATCGTCTGTGTCTCCTATATACATACCTGGTCTTTTCTTAACTGCCTCTAAGCCTTTTAACACTTGAATATTCGTGGAATCGTAGGTTTTTTCTTCTACTTTTTTTGGCATATTTTTTATCTCAATTGTTCCACGTGGAACTTTTTGAAGTCTTTGTAATTAGGATCTATTTTACTACTAAAATGATCATCTATACAGGAAAATATAATTTGATTATTTAGTGAATCTAGCAAATTTAAGAACACTCCAAAGGTATTGTCATCCAGCTCAGATTTTATATCATCAATAACCAATGAAGCCCTTATGTTATATGTTTTTCTTAACACCTCATGTTGAGCACAACACCATAGAATTGAGAAGAGTTTTTGCTCTCCTCGAGACAGTATTTGCCGGGCATCAATATCTTGTATTAAAAACATTATATCGGCTTTGTGCGGACCAACAGTTGTAGACCTTCTTTGAAGATCAATTGTCCTATTTTCAATCATAATTTCTTTAAGGCTTTTGTCTTTATCCCAACCAGAAAAAAATTCTATTTGAATATTCTTTAAGTAGTCTATTGAGCTTGTTTTATTTAATTTAGAAATTATATTTTTAAGTTCATTTGTTGTTTGTTCAAAGAAAATTACTCTTTTACTATCTAAGATGGTTCCATCATCAGAAATCTTATTTTCCCATGGCTCTATATTCGTAATCGAACCATTTCTCAACAAAGCATTTCTTTGTTTTAGGCATCTATGAAAAGAAAACCATGCTTCTGGAAAGCTTTGATCTGCAACAAACAGAGATCGGTCTAAAAGCTTTCTTCTAAAGTCAGGAGAGGCGTCTGCGAAAGAGAAGGTATTATTATGTATTGCTGTAGATGGAAATTCTTTTAAGAGCTTGCTGGTTGTTGTTTTTGAGTTGTTGAGTAAAACTGATACTGGTTTATCTTTTTCTTTCGTTATGGATAGTGTGTATCCCCTATCTTTATCATATCCTTTAATATTAAATGCATCGGTACCTATTGAGATCAAAGATTTGATATTTGAGCTTTTAAAAGACTTACCGCTTGAACAAAGGTATATAGCTTCTAGTATAGATGTCTTACCGGAACCATTCTTACCATAAAAAAAATTGACTCCAGGAGAAAGCTCTAGTGTAGAATTTTTAAAACATCTGAAATTATTTAAGGTTATATTATTTATCATGCGTACAATAAACTAAATTTTGTGGGTACAATTTATGTACCCATGATATATAAGCTTCAATTAGATTAATAAAGGCATTACTACGTATTTAAAGCTATCAGATCCTGGATTAGTTATTAGACAGCTCTTATCTGAACCAAAAAAATGTATTTCTACATTACTATCCTCTATTGAAGATAGTATTTCTTGTAAATAATTTACATTAAACGCTATATCCATAGGCTCTCCACCATAAGTGCAGGCAACAGACTCTTCCGCTTGTTCTTTTTCAGGATTGTTTGCTGATATGTTAATAGAGTTGTCGGATGTGATTATTCTGACGCCTCTAAATTTTTCGCTTGATAGCACACTTACCCTGCTTAAACTTTCTGATAAAGATTTTCTATTAATAGATAGAGTTGAGCTATCTCCACTTGGAATAACTTGCTCATAATCGGGAAATTTTCCCTCTATAAGTTTGCTAGAAAATCTTGTTCCAGAGATGTCTACGTTAATAGAGCTAGATCCTAGTTGTAATAATATATTCTCAGAACTATCTCCAACCAATTTGCCTATTTCATTTATAGACTTACGTGGAACAATGCCTGTTATTTTTCCTGAAACACCTTCATTTATACCCAAATTAGCCATTGCAAGCCTATGTGCATCAGTGGCAACACTTGTAATGAATGTGTCTTCAACTGATAAATAAAGTCCGTTTAGGTAATGTCTCCAATCTTGATTACCCATGGCAAAAGCCGTTTTGCTTATTAAAGATTTTAAATTTTGTGCTGTTATATTAATTGAATTTTCTGCTTCTTCTTTTTCAAAAACTGGAAAATCTTCACTTGGAAGAGTCGCTAGATTATATTTTCCAGAATCTGTTTCAATTCTGAGATTATCACCATCCAGGAAAAAATGAATTTCTGAATCATCGCTAAATAATCTACATAGCTCGCTTAGTTTTTTTGCTGGAGCTGTTGTTTTGCCTCCACTTTTAAAGTTAGCAATGGTTGATATAGTTGATATCTCCGACTCTAAGTCTGTTGCTGTAAGCCTGAGTGATGATTCATCTACCTCAAACAAAACATTGGCCAATATTGGTAAGGTCTGTCTTTTTTCTACAACACCCAGCGTTGCATTAAGAGATTTTACAACCTCTTCTTTTTTAATATAAAAATCCATTATTAGTTTGTAAGTGCCCTGTTTAGGTTTCTATAGTCTTCTTCTTGAGAAGGGTTTTCTTTTCTTAACTCAGCTATCTTCTTGCAAGCATGAAGAACTGTAGTGTGATCTCTTCCATTAAAAGCTTCTCCAATCTCAGGAAGACTATGGTTAGTTAGCTCTTTGGTAAGTGCCATTGCTAATTGTCTTGGTCTTGTTATAGACCTGCTTCTTCTTTTTGATAATAAGTCTGAAAGTTTAATGTTGTAATATTCGGCAACAGTTTTCTGAATGTTTTCTATGCTAACCATTTTTGCTGAAATGACAAAAAGATCTTTTAGTGCGTCTTTTACCAAAGCAAGGTCGATTATTTGATTTGTAAATCTAGCATTGGCGACAACTCTTTTTAAGGCTCCTTCAAGTTCTCTTATATTAGATCTTATTCTTTGTGCGATATAAATTGCGCAATCGTTAGGAAGTTCAACACCCATAGAAGATGCCTTTTGTAGGAGAACAGCAGCTCTTGTTTCAAGCTCAGGTGGGTCAATTACTACAGGAAGCCCCCAACCAAGCCTAGACTTAAGTCTTTCTTCAAGGCCGTCGATTTCTTTTGGGTATTTATCACAAGTTAAAATCATTTGATTGTTTCTATCGAGCAAAGCATTAAATGTGTGGAAAAACTCTTCCTGAGATTGTTCTTTTCCTGCAAAAAACTGTATGTCATCTATAAGCAAGGCATCTGCATTTCTATAAAAAGATTTAAACTCATTCATTGCCCCAAGTTGTAAAGCTTTAACCATATCTGATACAAATTTTTCTGAATGAACATAAACAATTCTCTTGCTTGGTTCATTTCTAAGAATTTCATTGCCAACAGCATGCATTAAGTGTGTTTTACCAAGACCAACACCTCCGTATATAAAAAGAGGGTTATAGTCGCCTTTTGGGTTAGATGCTACTTGTTTTGATGCTGCAAGGGCTAAATGGTTAGATTTTCCTTCAACAAAGGTTTCAAACACGTATGAAGGAACCAACCTTACATCCTCGGACTTATTTCCATTTTTATATTTGTCAACAAATGTTTCTTTTGTGTGGGTCTTAAAGACAAGATTTATGTCTTTCTTTGATTGCTGCTTTACCATGTTGGTGATTTCTTCTGTTAAATTTGACTCTACGTATTTGAGAATAAAGTCATTGGGCGCAACTAATTCTAGAACGTTCTCGTTAAGATTTGCTTTTAAAGGTCTGATCCAGGTGTTAAAATCGTCTTGTGATAGTTTGTTTTCAAGTTTTTCTGAGCACTTATTCCAAAATTCCAATACCATCTCCCTATTTAATGATTCACTAGTCTATAAAAAAACTAACAAGATATCTACAGGATAACTCAATGAATTTTCTGTGGATAACTTGTATATAAAAAAATTGTATTACTTTTTTAACTTTTATATGAATTCTAATAATTAATGGGCTATAATGCGCCACTATTTTTTGGATAGCATATTATGAAAAGAACATTTCAACCAAGTACTCTAAAGAGAAAAAGAACCCATGGTTTTAGGGAGAGAATGTCTACAAAAGCTGGAAGAGCAATTCTTGCCGCTAGAAGAAAAAAAGGCCGCAAGGTTTTAACTGCATAAGTTTGGTATTTTCCAAACTACCAAAACACTTTTACTCATCTAAGAACCTAAGACTGTTTTTTATTAAAGGGGATTCGGATCTGATAAGAGTTTCCATATCTAAGAAAAATTTTAAATTTGCGGTTCATAGAAATAAATTTAAAAGACAAATTAAAGAAATTTTCAGAAATGAAAACTTATATACCGCAGATGGCTGTTTTGTGATTTTTGTTTACAAACCTTTTGTTGAATTAAAATACTCTGAAGCTTCAGTTGAAATCATTAAGGCTGTAAAATCTTTTAACTCGTGAGTAATAATATAAAAAATGAATATTAGAAAAATATATACAGGTTTGATTGTTTTACTTTCAATGGCTCTGTTTTATGAATGGACTTCCTTAGCAAAGTTTGATGCTTACTCTAAGCATCTTGAAGTTGCTGCAGAGGAAAGAGCCCAGCCAATGACAGATGGTGATTATGTTTACCTAGAAAACGATCTTATGAAAGTGAAAGTTGCTATAGCAACTGGAGCAATAATTGAAACAAGGCTTAAGGAGTATGGTGTTGAAAATATTCCTAATTCTTTAGGTGTTAGGGTTTTTGGAACTGGTGAGAACGAGATATTTAGGTATTATTTAAAAACCGGATTCACTGGAACAAGCCCTGACTTTAAGCTCGTTTCTTATGATGGTAGCTCTGTGTCCCTTGAAGACAGTAACCTTGGTATTATTAAAGAGTATTCTTTTTCTGCCGCCACCTATGAACTACAAATTAAGGACACTCACAAAAACGGTTCGAATGGGAAGGCTTTTGCCTCACTCTTCAGAACAGAAGGCCCCTCATTAGACCTTAAAACAAATTGGTCTCAAGGTGGAATGATGAACAATAGTTCGTATCAAGGAGTTGCTTTTAGCTCAGATGCTGACCCTTATGAGTCGACGAGACTTCGAAGTCTTGATGAGCCTGTATCTATTTTATCTAGGTCTGGGTGGGTTGCATTTATACAAAAATATTTTTTTGCTGCTTTGATAGGTTCTGATGATTATGTTTATAACTATTTTGCTCAACCTAGTGAGGCTGGCATTTATAGAATGGGGTATACGGTTGAAAAGGGCGAAACACAAAATTTGGTTTACTCACACACCCATAGAGTGTTTGTTGGTCCAAAAATAAGAAAAGATCTTGAGTTAAGAGCAGACAATCTAGAGCTTTCCATTGATATGGGGTGGTTTTGGTTTATCTCTCAACCAATGGTTTTGGTACTAGATTTAATATATGGGATGGTAGGTAATTGGGGGTTAGCAATAATACTGTTTACTATTCTATTAAAATTGCTTCTTTGGCCGGTTACCGCAAAAGGGTTTGCCTCTATGGCTGGTATGAGAAAAATTCAAGGCCCTATGAAAGACCTTCAGGAAAGGTATAAAGACGACAAACAAAAGCTTGGCCAAGAAATGATGGCTCTTTATAAAAAAGAGGGCGCTAACCCCCTTGGTGGATGTTTGCCGGTACTGGCACAAATGCCATTTTTTATTGGTTTCTTTTTTGCACTAAGGGAAATGGTAGAGCTACGACACTCCTCTTTGGGTTTTTGGATTAATGATTTATCTATACCGGACCCGTTTTTTATTCTTCCTATAATGTTTGGCTTGGTAATGGTTTTAACCCAAAGACTAAACCCACAACCTCCGACCATGGATCCCACACAAGCTCAAGTTATGAAAGCCATGCCTGTAGTTTTTTCAATTTTCTTCTTTATATTTCCTGCAGGTCTGTGCCTGTACTCTGTTGTGAACAGTGGTGTTTCCTTGTTACAACAAAAAATGATTTACAGAAGTCTTGGTGATAATACTTAGCCGGCATGTCTGTTGTTTTTGCACTTGCAACCCCTCCATCGAAATCTGCTATCTGTGTTTTTAGGGTTTCTGGTCAGGGATGTTTAGAGGGTTTATCAAAACTTGTTAATGGTTCTTTAATAAAGCATAGGGTTTTCAGTTTAAAATCTATTTATCAGGGCGATCGCCTTGTTGACAAGGTTGGCGTTGTTTCTTTTAAGGGCCCTGAAAGCTACACGGGCGAGGACTCGTTTGAGGTCTACGCACATGGTGGGTTGGGTGTTATGACTCTTCTTGTTGAGATTTTTAAGGAACTAGGGTTTGAAGAAGCCCCGCCTGGAGAGTTTACAAAAAGAGCTTTTCTCAATAACAAGATCAGCCTAAACGAAGCCGAGTCTGTTGTTGATGTAATTGATAGTTCAAATGTTGAAGACGTTTTTCTTTCATCCAAGTCTCTTTCTGGGGATTTCACCAGGGCTGTGTGTGAGTTTGCAAAAGAGATAGATTTTTTAAGAGTGCGGGTTGAGGGTGAGATAGATTTTTCGGATGAGGGGCAAGATTTTTTAGATAGCTCTTTGTTGGGTGATTTGAAGACTTTAATTTCTAGATTTAATTTGTTTGTTGGTGGCTGTGTTAATAAAAAAAGCCGTTCTACAAAAAGAAAAGTTTTGTTTGTTGGGCCTGTTAACTCTGGCAAGTCTTCAGTCTTTAATCGATTGCTTGGTTTTGAAAGGGCTTTGGTTTCTGATACACCAGGAACAACAAGAGATTTGATCGAGTCTGAGGTGTTTTATAACAACCTTTCATTCCATGTTTCTGATTCTGCTGGGTTTAGGGAAACAGATGACCTAATAGAGTCGAAAGGAATAGATTACGGTCTTTCGCAAATAGATGAGTCTGATGTTGTTGTTGGTATTTTTGACTCTGAAAGTATTGTTTTCCAGAAAAAATTTCAAGATCTTGTTGGTAATAAAAATTTTATTTCGTTGTTAAATAAGATTGATTTAGAAGTTGGTGATAGGGCGGTTTTGGATGGGGTTGATTGTATGGTTTCTGCAAAAACAGGGGCAGGGTTTGATGAGTTTAAGTCTTTACTTGAAAAGACTTTTGAAAACAGCACGCTGACTGACTCCACTTACTTGGTTAGGGATAGGCATATAAAACTCTTTGCAGAGTCTGTTATGAATCTGGGCGAGTCTTTTGATAAGTTAGAGGTTGGTGGTCCCTTAGAGCTTGCTGCTGAAGATTTAAAAATGGCACGATCATGCCTTGATGGTGTTGTTGGTTTAAAAACTGCCGATTCTTTGTTGGGAGATATTTTTAGCTCTTTTTGCATTGGTAAATAAGTTGTTATTAAGTTGTGTGTGTTTTTTTAGTGTTTTTTTTATTAACACGTTGTTAATGGTTAGATTAACCTGATATGAGCATGGTTAAACATATCTTATTATCTTGTTCTATGGCCCTGTTTGTATGATGATGAGTGTGTTATTAACAGATAATGGATTGCCTAATAGAAATAACAGTAAGTATATAATATAGATATTATTGGTTTTAATAAGTATATGGATAAGTTTGATGTAATAGTAGTTGGCGGGGGTCATGCAGGAGTTGAGGCAGCTCATGCCGTTTTTAGATCTGGCCTAAACTGCGCCCTTGTAACATTTGAAAAAAAGAAAATTGGTCAAATGTCATGCAACCCAGCGATAGGTGGACTGGGCAAATCTCATATAGTTAGAGAGATAGATGCAATGGGGGGAATTATGCCCCTAGCAACCGACATGTCGGGCATTCAATACAGAACACTAAACACGAGAAAAGGCGACGCTGTTCAAGCTTTAAGAGTTCAATGCGACAGAGAGCTATATAAAAAAGCAATCCAAAACATAGTATCTAAAACAAACATTAAAGTCTTTGAAGAAGAAGTCGAAGACATAATTGTCAAAAACAACCAGGTTGAGGGAGTTGTAACCAACAAACAATCAATAAGAGCCTTAAAAACAATACTCACCACAGGAACATTTCTAAACGGAAAAATGTATACAGGATCTGAGGTAAAAACAGGTGGCAGAGTTGGCGACAGCTCTTCAATCCCGTTATCAAAAAAACTTTATGACCTTAAATTGCCGATGGGTAGACTGAAGACAGGAACACCGGCAAGAATTAAGCTTTCAAGCTTAAACCTTTCAGTGATGGAGGAGCAGCCAGGGGAACACCCAACCCCCTTCATGTCCCTTTCAGGAACAATAAACAAACATCAAAAACAACTCTCTTGTTATATAACCAGAACAAACCCAGAAACACATAAGATAATTAGTGAGAACACCCATTTATCGGCTATGTATTCTGGAAATATAACAGGCATTGGGCCTCGTTATTGCCCTTCAATAGAAGACAAGGTGTATAAATTTAATACAAAAGACAGCCACCAAATTTTCATAGAGCCAGAGGGTATAGATAAAGACCTAGTATACCCAAACGGAATATCAACAAGTCTTCCAAAAGAGGCTCAAAAACAATTCATACTGTCCATTGAGGGCTTAGAAAACTCTGAAATAGAAGAGTATGGCTATGCTGTTGAATATGACTTTATAGATCCGAGGGCTATCAAAAAAAGCCTTGAAACCAAATTCTTTAAAAACTTTTACTTAGCTGGCCAGATTAATGGAACAACTGGATATGAGGAAGCTGCCGCCCAAGGGCTTATGGCTGGAATAAACGCAGTAAATTCTATTAAAAATAAAAAAGAGTTTATATTACAAAGAAGTGAGTCTTATATTGGTGTATTGATTGACGACTTAACAACACACGGAATAACAGAGCCTTACAGAATGTTTACAAGCAGAGCTGAACACAGGTTGTTGCTTTCACAAAACAATGCAGAGCAAAGGCTGTTAAAAAAGGCATATGATCAAGGCCTGATAGATGAAAAAAGACTTAACCTATTTTCATTAAACGAAGAAAGAATACGCAATCTTTGTCAAAAACACCCTTGAAAAAACTAAAATCAAAAAGTTTATAAACAAAAACAATGAAACAATAAACCTCAGCGAAAAGAAAAGTATTTCAGCAATCCTAACCAGACCAGATGTTATCCCAAGCGCACTAATAAAAGTTAATGAAGAAAACAAAGGATTTTTACAAAGAGCGGCCACAGAAATAAAATACAAGGGCTACATAGAAAAACAACTCAGAGAGATTAACAAGAACAAAAAACAAAACGACAAAAAAATACCAGAATCAATAAATTATAAAAAAATCACAGGCCTTTCGAATGAGGTGGTTGAAAAACTATTTAATGCGCAGCCCGAAACAATAGGATCAGCCTCAAAAATAGAGGGAGTTACACCAGCAGCGATAAACTTGATATTGGTTACTATCAAAAAAGAAGAGCTAGAAAAAGCTAATGCTTGAGAGCGACAAAGAACAAATAAATAAAGCTCTAAAAAACAAACCCTCAGATCAGGTTAAAAAGATAATTTGCTTCATCGACGACGCCCTAGCCTTTAACAAAAAACATAATATTTTTGTGAGATCAAACCCTGGTGAAGTTTTGGAAAAAGATATTTTAGACTGCCTGCCACTAATAGAAAAAATTAATAAAAAAGAAAAAATTTTAGACCTAGGGTCTGGTGGTGGTTTCCCTGGAATATTATTAGCTATTCTCAAACCTGAATGCGAAATACATCTTTTGGAAAAAAGCCAAAAAAAATGTTACTTCCTCAACAAAACAAAAGATTCACTTAACCTTATGAATATGAAGGTTTTAAAAACAACGATTCAAAAAAGACAGCCCAATAGGAGAATATAGCCTAATAACAGCCAGAGCCTTTTCCTCAGCAAAAAACATATTAGAAATCTCAGAAAAAAATCTTATGAAAGAGGGCAAGTATCTATTACTTAAAGGCAAAATAGATAAAATTAATGAAGAGCTGGAATCTATAAACACAAACAAATATAAGTGTGAAATAATTAAAACTGAAAATGAAAAATACGAAAGACATTTAGTTGAGATAAAAATTAATGAATAAGATTTTGGCGATAGCAAATCAAAAAGGTGGTGTTGGTAAAACAACAACAGCAGTTAATCTTGCTGCCAGCCTTGCCGCCACAAAAAGAAGGGTTCTTTTGATAGACCTTGATCCTCAAGGAAATGCAACAACTGCAGCTGGTTTGGGTGAGGAAAAAAAGAATACGCTTTATAGTTTATTTTTTGACAACACACCAATAAACGAATGTATTTATAAGTCCCCAGATGGTTATGATGTTGTGCCTGGAGCTCAAGAGCTTATAGCATTAGAGGTTGGTATTAGGGATAACAATAAACAAAATTTCCTTTCAAAAGAGCTTGAACACTTAAAAGAAAAGTATGATTACACAATTATTGACACGCCACCAACCCTCAACCAACTGACAATTGAGGCATTGTTTGCTGCCTCAGGAACACTAATACCACTTCAATGCGAATATTATTCACTAGAGGGGGTTACCGGTCTTATGGAAACCATTAAAACTCTATCTGATAAAAACCTTTCCTCAAACAGAGTTTTAGGTATTGTCAGAACAATGGTGGATATGAGAAACAATCTTGCTAAAGAAGTTTCTGACGAACTTGAATCACACTTTTCAAATCTTGTTTTTAATACTCTTATTCCAAGAAACGTTAAGCTTGCAGAAGCGCCAAGTCATGGAACATCAGGCATAAAATATATGCCAAACTCATACGGAGCAAAGGCCTACCTAGCATTGGCGGGCGAACTAATAAGGAAGGTGGAATATGTCTGAAGAAGGAAAAATTTTAAATAAAGGTTTGGATGCTTTATTAGGGTCCGGTAATAAAATCACCCAAAGAACAGTAAAAGAGTTAGATGTTGAATTTATAAACGCTGGAAGGTTTCAGCCAAGAACAAATTTTGATAAAGAAAAACTAGCAGAGCTTACTAGCTCTATTAAAAAACATGGCGTTTTATCACCAATTCTTGTAAGAGAGCTAGGCTTAAATAAGTTTGAAGTTATTGCAGGAGAGAGGCGTCTCAGGGCATCAAAACAAGCAGGAATAAAAACAATCCCATGTCTTGTAGATCAAAAAAAAGACCAGGATGCACTAGAGTCTGCGTTAATTGAGAATCTACAAAGAGAAGACCTAAATGCGGTTGAAGAGGCTCGGGGTTATGATAGATTAAAGCGTGAGTTTGGCTTGACCCAGGATGAGGTTGCAACATCTACAGGGAAAGCAAGAAGCACCATTGCCAACTCATTAAGATTATTATCCTTACCAGCAAAAGTTTTAGATCTTTTATCTTCTGGACAAATTGAAAAAGGACACGCAAAACTTTTGGCATCTCTTGAGCCAAAAAAAGCCGAAGAGGTCGCTGCAAGCATCATAAAAAACAAACTGACTGTAAAAGACTTAAGCAACCTATCCCAAAAGAAAAAAGCCAATAAAAACTCTATAAAAAAACAGAAAGATACAGACCTTCTTAATATAGAACAAGAAATGTCAGATAGATTTGGACATAAGGTTGAAATCGAAGCTAAAAATAAAAAAAAACGGCAAAGTTATTATTTCTTACAACACATCCAACGAGTTAGAAAACATTATTTCTAAGCTGACTGATTAATATTCAAATTAATTTGAAAACAGCTTGTTTCTAGGGCTATATATTTCTATAATTCTCGCCAATACATTAAAACAAAAACGAAAATCTTTTGAAAAGTTTCACAAATTTCCTATTCAGTACTAAAAGCTTAATTTTGATAGCCTTTTTATTGCTTTTATTGGCCGGAACTTTTAAAACAACCCTTTTCATCCTAGCTCCAGCAACCTATCTTTTGGCTATAATAATTGCATATGCTATTGGCGGAAGAATTAATGACCACGGAATCAATGTTGCTTATAATTGGTCGATTAAATGGCTGCTTTTTGTAACTTTTTTATATTTGACTGGTACCTATTTTAAAGAAGCATTTGTTTATGCAATGTTTTCATTTATTTTAATAAATACCGTATTAAACCCGACGATATTTATCTCTAAAAATGGAGCGTCTACATAATGGCAAAAGAGCTCACAACTAAATCATATATAGATCATCATTTAACGAACCTTACTTGTGGAAAAACGCCTGATGGTTGGACGTGTGATCCTCATAATGTTGACCAAATGGGTTTTTGGGCTTTCCATGTTGATTCTTTGTTTTGGTCTGTGTTTTTAGGGTCTTTATTTATAGTTATATTCAAAATGGCAATGCCTAAAACCGTAAATGCTGAAACACCACCCACTGGGCTTCAAAACTTTGTAGAAATGAGTATTGAGTTTGTAGAAGATAATGTTCAATCCTTATTTGGATCCATAAAAAATAAACTTATTGCACCTCTTGCATTGACTGTATTTGTTTGGATATTGTTAATGAACTTGATGGATTTAATACCAGTAGACTTTTTACCAGTTCTTGCGGGACACATAGCATACTTTCTTGTTGGAGGCCCAGAACATGCCTGGATTAACAGCCCAGAATCTTTTTATTTTAAAGTTGTGCCAACCACAGATCCAAATATTACTCTTGGAATGGCTTTGGCAATATTTGTCCTAACAATTTATTACAGCATTTCAGTTAAAGGCTTAAAAGTATTTGTAGCTGAATTAACGCTTCATCCTTTTGGAAAATGGCTGATTCCAGTTAACTTCATATTAGAAATGGTTAATTTTATAGCTAAACCAATTTCACTAGGATTAAGGCTTTTTGGAAACCTCTATGCTGGTGAAATGATATTTATTTTAATTGCATTGATGTTATTTTTTAGTAGCATACCAATTGGCATGCTTGGATTCGGTTTGCATTTGGTTTGGGCGCTCTTCCACATATTGATTGTGGCATTGCAAGCATTTATATTTATGGCGCTAACTATTGCTTATTTAGCAATGGCGCATGAAACAGAGGAACATTAAACCTCAAATTTAAGGAGAAAAAAATGGAATATAGTATTTTAGCAGCAGGAATTACCATGGGACTTTCAGCTATTGGAGCTGGTATCGGTGTGGGTGTTTTAGGTAGTAAGTTTATTGAAGGTGTAGCAAGACAGCCTGAATTATCACCATTTCTTCAAGGTAAATTCTTTCTTATGATGGGATTAACAGATGCGGTGCCTATGATTGGTGTAGGTCTTGGTATGTACATGCTATTTGCTCTGTAGAAAACTTTAAAGAATGAATATAAACGCAACCTTACTTGCCCAAGCAGTCGTGATGATTGTATTTGTAGCTATTTGCTGGAAATATATTTATCCGCCAATCTTGGAAATTATGCAAGAAAGAGAAAAGAAAATATCTGATGGATTAGAGGCAGCAAAAAAAGCTGACGACTCTCTTGAAGAGGCAAAATTAGCCTTTGACAAAGAGATGGATCAAGCAAAAACAGAAGCCGCAGAAATTCTAAAGAAAGCTAACGTGCGAGCCACGCAAATAGTTGGTGACGCGTCATCAAAAGCAGAAGTCGAGGCTGAAAAGATCATGGCCTCAGCATCAACAACTATTGAAAATGATACTAACAAGGCTAAAGAAGAGTTGAGGCAGCAAATGTCCGATATCATTATTGATACAACTCAAAAAATTCTTGGGGACGAAATATCAGCAGAAAAACATGATGATATTTTAAAGAAAGCGGCAAAGGAATTATAAAAAATGATTGAGTTAACTCCACTAGCTAGACCTTATGCAAAAGCCTTGTTTGTTTCTGCTCTTGAGAGCGGAAGCTCAGAGGAAATGGCTAAAGAGTTACATATTATGGCGACGGCCTCTGAGTCAAAAGAGGTGACGAACACCATTGAAAATCCAACCCTATCCAGGCAAGAAGTTGTAGATATATTAATTAATCTTTTCGAAGAAACTATATCTGACACCTCAAAAAGGCTCCTTGCAATCTTGGCAGACAATAAAAGATTGAATCTCCTTCAGTCTATATATTCAATTTATCAGGATTTATTAGCAGAACATAAGGAACAGAACTCGGTAACGGTTTTTGTAGCCTCAGATCCAAGTAGTGACGCAAAAGAAGAAATAGAGCAAAAACTTAAATCTTCATATGGCAACGATGCCAACATATCTTTTTCTAAAGACCCATCAATGATGGGCGGCTTATCTATTAAGGTAGGTGACGAAACATTAGATCTTTCCATAAGAGGAAAGGTTAAAAAACTTGTAAACCAATTAAATTTTTAAGGTGAAAAAATGAGTCAATTAAATCCATCAGAAATTTCTAGCGTATTAAAAGAAAAAATCGCTGGTCTTGATCTTTCAGCAGAAAGAAAAAATGAAGGCATAATCGTCAGTGTTTCTGACGGTATTGTAAGAATACATGGCATGGGAGATGTTATGTATGGAGAAGTTATAGAATTTGAAAACGGAACCAAGGGCATGGCTCTTAATTTAGAACAAGATTCGGTTGGCGCAGTTGTTTTAGGTGATTATTTAGAACTTGTTGAAGGGCAAAAAGCTGTTTGTACAGGAAAAGTTTTAGAGGTTCCAGTTGGAGAAGCTTTATTAGGAAGAGTTGTTAACACTCTTGGTGTTCCAATTGATGGTAAGGGTGAAATTAAAGCAGAAGGCTCTGCTCCTGTTGAAGTTGTTGCTCCTGGTGTTATTGCTCGTCAATCAGTTGATCAACCAGTTCAAATTGGTTTAAAGGCTGTTGATGCCATGGTACCTATTGGAAGAGGGCAAAGAGAGCTTATTATTGGTGATAGACAGACTGGTAAAACAGCTGTTGCTATCGATGCAATTATTAATCAAAAAGGCACAGGTGTTAAATGCATCTATGTGGCTATTGGTCAAAAGCAATCAACTGTAGCAAGTGTTGTTAGAAAGTTAGAAGAGTATGGAGCAATGGAACATACCATTGTTGTATCTGCTACAGCAGCGGACCCAGCTCCTATGCAATACCTATCAGCATACTCAGGATGCTCAATGGGCGAATATTTCAGAGATAAAGGTGAGGATGCATTAATCGTTTATGACGATCTTTCAAAACAAGCAGTAGCTTATAGACAAGTCTCACTTCTTCTAAAAAGACCTCCGGGTCGTGAAGCATATCCTGGAGACGTTTTTTACCTTCACTCAAGATTGCTAGAAAGAGCGGCTAGAGTAAATGCTGAATATGTAGAAAAAGTTACAGGTGGAAAAGTAAAAGGAAAAACCGGTTCTTTAACTGCACTTCCGATTATTGAAACTCTTGCAGGAGATGTTTCAGCTTTTGTTCCAACAAATGTAATCTCAATTACAGACGGACAGATTTATTTAGAAACAGAGCTCTTCAACTCAGGAATTAGACCAGCTATTAACCCAGGGTTATCCGTCTCAAGGGTTGGTGGTTCTGCTCAAACTAAGATCATGAAAAAACTAGCCGGTGGTGTAAGGACAGCACTTGCTCAGTATCGTGAGCTTGCAGCATTCTCACAGTTTGCTTCTGACTTAGACGATGCTACAAAACAACAGCTTGCAAATGGTAAAGCATTTACAGAGCTTTTAAAGCAAAAACAATATGCTCCCATGAGTGTTGCCCAGCAAGCATTAAGCTTATTCGCAGCTGATAAAGGTTACATGGCTGATATTGAAGTTGAAAAAATTCTAGACTTTGAAGATGCACTTCATGGATATCTTTCGTCAGAAAAAGGCGAACTAGAACAACAAATTAATTCAACAGGAGACTGGAATGATGATATTGAAAGTCAGTTCAAAGATCTTGTTGAAGACTTTAAAAAAACACAAACGTTTTAATTATTTAAGAAAATGGCAAATACTAAAGAAGTAAGAAAACAGATTGCAAGCATAAAAGGCACGCAAAAGATTACTTCTGCTATGGAAATGGTAGCTGCGAGTAAAATGAAAAAAACTCAAGATAATATGCTTAAAGGTAGACCCTATTCTCTAAAGATTAAGGATGTAATTACCCACATGGCATCAGCGAGTTCAGAATATCCGCATCCGTTTTATGAAGAAAGAACTGCTAAGAAAGCTTGTTTTATTATCGTGTCCTCAGATAAAGGCCTCTGCGGCGGTTTAAATATTAATTTATTTAAACAAGCTATTGCGAAATCTGCAGAATTGAATGAGCAAGGAATAGAGTCTTGTTTTGCTCTCATTGGAACAAAGGCATCAGGATTCTTTAAAAGCGTAGGCGGTCAAATTGTTGCAGTAGCAGAAAAGCTTGGAGACAAGCCAAATCCAGATGACTTAATCGGCTTAACTAAGGTAGTTTTGGATATGCATAAAAACGGTGATATTGATCAAGCCTATTTATGCTCAAACGGTTTTGTTAATACAATGACGCAACAACCAAATGTTGAGCAGTTAATTCCATTAGAGCCTGCCGAACAAGATGACAAAGTTTCAACTCATTGGGATTATATTTACGAGCCAGAAGCAAAAGAATTATTAGATGGTTTATTAACAAGATATATAGAATCGTTAGTTTACCAAGCAGTAGTAGAAAATAATGCCTGTGAACAGGCAGCAAAGATGATTGCCATGAAAAGTGCAACAGATAATGCAGGTGACTTGATTAAAGAATTAGAACTTTTATATAACAATGTAAGACAGGCGGCTATCACTCAAGAGCTCTCAGAGATAGTTGGCGGCGCAGCAGCAGTTTAAGGAGAAAAATATGAGCAACGGATTAGTTACACAGATTATTGGAGCGGTTATCGATGTCGAATTCGAAAAAGATAATATTCCTAAAGTATATGAAGCTTTAATGCTTGAAGAGAGTGGAACAACTCTTGAAGTGCAACAACAACTTGGTGATGGGGTAGTTAGAACTATTGCTATGGGAGTTACTGAAGGGTTAAAAAGAGGATTAGTTGTTTCAAGAACAAATGCTCCTATATCTGTCCCAGTTGGCGAGGCTACGCTTGGAAGAATTATGGACGTACTTGGAAATCCTATAGACGAGAAAGGAGATATCGGTGAGAAAGAGAGAATGCCAATTCACAGAAAGCCACCAAGCTACACAGATCAATCAGCATCAAGCGATATTCTTGAAACAGGAATTAAAGTTATTGATTTAATGTGCCCATTTGCAAAAGGTGGAAAAGTTGGACTATTTGGGGGAGCGGGTGTTGGTAAGACAGTAAACATGATGGAACTTATTAATAATATTGCTCTTCAACATTCAGGACTGTCAGTCTTCACAGGTGTTGGTGAAAGAACCAGAGAAGGGAATGATTTCTACTATGAAATGCAAGAATCAGGAGTTGTTAATATAGACAAACCTGAAGATTCTAAAGTTGCCATGGTTTATGGTCAAATGAATGAGCCCCCAGGAAACAGATTAAGAGTTGCTTTGACTGGTTTAACTATGGCTGAAAAATTTAGAGACGATGGAAAAGACGTACTTTTATTCATCGATAATATTTATCGTTATACATTAGCAGGTGTTGAGGTTTCAGCATTACTTGGAAGAATGCCTTCAGCGGTAGGATATCAGCCAACACTTAGCAGAAGAAATGGGTGCTCTTCAAGAAAGAATCACATCAACAAAAACTGGTTCTATTACATCTATTCAAGCAGTATATGTTCCGGCTGATGACTTAACAGATCCATCTCCTGCTACTACTTTTGCTCACTTAGACGCAACAGTTGTGCTTTCAAGACAAATCTCAGAGCTAGGTATTTATCCTGCTGTAGATCCGCTTGACTCAACAAGCAGACAGTTAGATCCTTTTGTGGTTGGTGATGACCATTACGCTGTAGCTCAAGGGGTTCAAAAAATATTACAAAGATATAATGAGCTTAAAGACATTATTGCCATTCTTGGAATGGATGAACTATCAGAAGAAGATAAAGGATTGGTAGCCAGAGCGAGAAAGGCTCAAAAATTCTTATCCCAACCTTTCTTTGTTGCTGAAATATTTACAGGCACGCCTGGAAAATATGTTTCTTTAGAAGACACTATTAAAGCATTTAAAGGCCTTCTAGCAGGTGATTACGATCATTTACCAGAACAAGCTTTCTATATGGTTGGTACTATTGAAGAGGCAGTTGAAAAGGCTAAAACTTTATAATCATGAGCACTATCAAGATCAATATAGTTTCTTCAAGTGAAGAGATTTATTCCGGCGAAGCCACTATGGTTTATGCAACCGGAACACTTGGTGAACTTGGTATAGCTCCTGGTCATACACCTCTTTTAACTGGCTTGGCTCCAGGCCCAGTTAGAGTTGAAAACGGCTCAGAAGAAGAAGCATTTTTCTGTTCTGGAGGGTTTATTGAAGTTCAACCAGACTTAGTTACTATTTTATCCGATACAGCTGAAAGAGCAGACGGACTAGATGAAGCAGAGGCTATAAAAGCAAAAGAATCAGCGGAACAAGATTTAGCCAATAAAGATGCAGCCTTAGACTATGCCAAAGCAGCATCTCAGCTAGCTGAAGCAGTTGCTAGGCTTAAAACTATTCAAAAATTACGTAAAAACCAGTAAGGTATTCATTTAACCTTAATTAATACTGTGAGCTTACACACCATAATACTTGCAGCCGGCGAAGGCTCAAGAATGAAATCCAACAGAGCAAAATCTTTACAAAAGATTGGCGGCACTTCTATGCTACAAAAAATTTGTGATACAGCTGGAGAAGTAAGCTCAAAAATTACCTTAGTTGTTGGCTTTGACAAAGAGTCCATAATTTCGGAATCAGAAAGTTACAATCTAGATATAACAACGAGCGAACAACTAAAACCCATAGGAACAGGTGATGCTGTTAAGTGCGGTCTTGATAAAGTTGATAACAACTCAAAAGTGCTTGTTTTGTATGGTGATGTTCCTCTTATCCAAAAAGGGACGCTAGAAAATCTCATCAATAGCTCAGATGAGCTTTCTATTTTAACTACTGTTTTAGAAAACCCTTTTGGTTACGGAAGAGTAAAGAAAGATGAATCTGGCAACGCACTGGCCATAGTAGAAGAAAAAGATGCGACGGATGCAGAAAGAGAAATACAAGAAATATTTACTGGCGTTTTATGTGCTTCTAAAGAGTTGCTAGAAGAAGGCTTATCAAAAATTACCAACGATAATGCTGCAGGAGAATTTTATTTAACTGATTTAGTTTCGATTATTAATCAAAAAGGCATTAGAATTAAAACATGTGAAGCTTCTAATGATGAAGTAAAAGGAGCTAACAGTAAGCAAGAACTAGAACAATTAGAGGCTACTTATAGATTAATGAAAACTGAAGATCTGTTCAATCAAGGAATTACTATTGCCGATGCATCAAGACTTGATGTTAGAGGTGATGTTGAATCTGGAAAAGATTGCTCTATTGATGTGAATGTCATTCTTGAGGGAAGCATTGCTCTTGGTGATAATGTATCAATTGGACCTAATACCATTCTTAAGAATGTTCGTATCGGCAGTAACACTAAAATAGAAGCCTTTTCTCATATTGATGGCGCTAAGATTGGTGATAACTGTGTAATTGGCCCCTACGCAAGATTGCGCGAGGGCAGTTTAATAGAAAACTCAGCCAAGGTAGGTAATTTTGTTGAGACAAAAAATACAACTCTTGGAGAGGGCTCAAAAGCAAATCATCTGACCTATTTGGGCGATACTGAAGTTGGG
Source organism: uncultured SAR86 cluster bacterium (assembly GCA_964276235.1). GTDB lineage: Bacteria > Pseudomonadota > Gammaproteobacteria > Magnimaribacterales > D2472 > SCGC-AAA076-P13. The sequence goes on along the minus strand of CAXYEK010000001.1, from coordinate 253,040 downwards.
AAAGGCTCTAACATTGGAGCAGGAACAATCACTTGTAATTATGATGGCAAGAACAAACATAAAACTAATATTGGCAACGATAGTTTTATTGGAAGTAATGCCGCATTAGTTGCACCTGTGACAGTCGGGTCAAATGCAACAGTTGCAGCAGGCTCAGTTATAACAAAAGATATACCTGACAATGCCTTGGGCTTTGGAAGATCAAAACAAGAAAACAAAAACGACTGGTCTAAGAAAAAGGATTAACTATGTGTGGAATTATAGCGGCTGCTTCAACGAGAAACGTCGGTAAACTTTTAGTTCAAGGCCTTCATAAGATGGAGTACCGCGGATATGATTCTGCTGGTATAGCACTCCATCAAAACGAATCAATAGCTCACCTTAGAGCACTTGGCAAAGTTCAATTGCTTGAAGACAAAATGGTTGCTGAAAAACCAAAGAGCAAATTAGGCATAGCTCATACAAGATGGGCAACGCACGGAGAGCCGTCTGAAATAAATGCTCATCCTCATAAATCAAAAGATAAGGTTTATATAGTCCATAACGGGATAATTGAAAATTACATAGAGCTTCGTGAGTCTTTAATAAAAGATGGCTACGAATTTTTATCACAAACTGATTCAGAGCTTATCGCCCACCTTCTTGATCTTTATCTTAATAAAGGCAACAGCATGATTGATGCTATGTATTTAGCTAAAGAAAAACTAGATGGTGCTTATGCAATTGCAGCCATTGATATAAATGACAGTGAAAACCTTGTAGTAGCAAGAAACAAATCTCCTTTATTGCTAGGAATTGGAACCGATGAAATGCTTGCAGCCTCAGACCCTCTAGCAATTGGTCAGCTAACAAATGAGTTTATATTTTTAGAAGACGGCGATGTTGCCGAGATTTCAGCCGAAACCTATAAAATTTTTGATGCGAACAAAAAGGCAGTAGAAAGAGAAATCACCAAATTGATATATCAAACCAATCTACTTCCAAGGGTGACTTCAAACATTTCATGGAAAAAGAAATTTATGAGCAGCCTGAGGCAATTTTAAATACCATTGACGGTAGAGTAGGTGGTGAAGATGTTCTTGATAACATTTTTGGCCTTGGCTCATCTAAATTATTTTCAAAGGTAAAACGAATCCAAATAGTAGCCTGTGGGACGAGTCTTCATGCTGGCAGGGTAGCTGCTAATTGGTTTTCTGCTATTTCTGAGCTTCCATGTCAGATAGATTACGCCAGTGAATATAGATATAGAAATCCACATGTTGATAAAAATGCTTTATTAATTACTATTTCTCAATCAGGTGAAACTGCTGATACTCTTGCAGCCTTGAGATATGCAAAAGAGAAAGATTATCTAGGATCTGTTGGAATTTGTAATGTACCAACAAGCTCATTAGCAAGAGAATCAGATTTTGTATTATTTACCAATGCAGGACCTGAAATTGGTGTTGCTTCTACCAAAGCATTTACAACTCAGTTAGCTGGTCTTATGCTCCTCGCTTTATCTTTGGCAAAAAGCAGAGACCTAAATCCATTACTTAGAACTCGAGTGGTAACAGCACTAAGAACCCTACCCGAAGTTATTAATGAGACTCTTGAATTAAAAGATCAAATCTTAGAGATAGCTCCTACTATAGCAAGTAAGGATAATGCCTTATTTTTAGGAAGGGGAATTTTTTACCCAATTGCAAAAGAGGGCGCTTTAAAACTAAAAGAGATTTCTTACATTCATGCAGAAGCCTATCCTGCTGGAGAACTAAAGCATGGGCCATTAGCTCTAATAGATGAAAATATGCCAGTTATCGCATTGGCCCCAGAGAGCGAAATTGCTGAAAAACTAGTTTCTAATTTAGAAGAAGTAAAAGCTAGAGGCGGAACCCTTTATGTTTTTGCTGACCCATCAGTGACTATGGATGTCAAAAACGGCGCTTTAATTAGCATGCCAAAGTGTGACTTCTTCCTAACGCCAATTGTTTACACTATCCCACTTCAACTCCTTTCTTATGAAGTTGCTCTTCTAAGAGGAACTGATATTGATCAACCAAGAAACTTAGCTAAGTCAGTCACTGTCGAGTAGACACAAACAGTGAATTAAAGAGAGGAAATTATGGAAGGATTAGCAGTAATGGGGTTTGTTTTTGGGATGCTTGGAGTGGTTGCACTCGTTCGTTTGGAAAAACTAATAAAGACCCTAAAAGAAAAAGGAATTTTAGAAGAGAATTACAAGGAAGAGTAATTCACTGTTTGTATCTAAACAGTGACGGTGGAGTAGTTTCAAAAAATGATTAAGTTTTTAAAAAAATATGAATTTTGGGTTTTAATAATTCTTGCAATAGCGATGTATTTATTTGAAAGTTTATTTGGCATCGATGGTCTCCATGATGTTGGAACGGTATTTTTTTTAATAGCAATTATTTCTCTTTCAATGAAAAAATTTATGAACAAAAATAGTGGAGAATGAAAGTCGAGGTTCACTTACTCCGTTACGGTGGAGTAATTTTAAACAGTGATTTAGAAGTAGAAAACTATGCAAACTAAGGGTTTATTTTTTTTTCTATTACTATTTGTTTTATCCTCATGCGTTTCCAATACTATCAATGTAAAACCTGATGCTGAAGAGTACTTACAGTTAGTCAATACGCCTGTACATGTAAAAAGGTCATCTGATACAGATCTATATGCTTTTGAGAATGAGTTAGATGAATGTATAAAAACATCTAACAATAGAGCAAATAGATCTTCAAAAGTTGGTATTGGTTTTGGATCTTATTTAGCATTAGGCGGACTTTATACAATTGCCACTGCAAGTGGAGTTTTTGCGCCTATTTATGTTGCAGCAGGAACTGTGGGGGGTGTCTTAGGAGGTTCAACAATTTTTGTTACAAATGCAACAAAGGAGTTTAGAGAATATTCTGGTCTTGAGAAATGCCTTGAAAAAAAAGGGCATGATGTAATTTTTTATGATGCTGAAAAATCAAAAGAATAAATAGTGTTAGAATTAAATCACTGTTTAAAAATAGTCAGTTACGGTGGAGTAAGTTCAAACAGAGAATAAAAAATCAGTCTGACTCGTAAAGCGAATCCATTATCTCTTTAGACTCAGGACTCAAGTAAGGATAGAAATTTTTAATTAGAAGATTAATGCCCTTCTTTCTTAAATATGTATTTGATTTGGATGGGTATTTTTTCATTGAATAATCCAACCAGTGCCTGCCTATAATTAATGAGATTTCAACAATACTATCTATATCACCATCTTTTATATGCAGAACCCCAAGATCTCTAGCATGCATGATAGTATTTTTTGCCCAATTATCTATTTCAGAATTTATGACATCAATTTTTTTATTTAGTCCTGGAAAATCAGTTGAAAACTGTTCAAACGAATCCCTCATAAGATATCTGAAGTCCCAAACAACCTCATAAATACTAAAAATTCCCAATATTAAGTCTTTTTGGTTGTCGCTCTGTGAATGCGCTTGCTGTTCATTAAATGATTCTTCAAATAGACCAAGATGAACTGAAACTAAATCATTTTTCGAATTAAAGTGATACCAAAGAGAACCTTCTAAAACATCTGATCTTTTCGCTATTAAATTTGTTGTTGATAATTCAAAAGTATTTTCATTGAACAAAGACAAACTTTCTTTAATTATTTTTTCTCTAGTTTTCATTTTTAAATTGACCTTCTATTAATCATATCAATGATTGGAGTTTCTTTCTTTCTCATGCTTGGTTCTAATTTTTCAAATACTGTTCTGTAATTATAAAACGGTACTCTAGGAAACAGGTGGTGCACAGCATGTAAATTCTGTTGAAACATTAATTCCTCAAACCATCTAATAGAAAATAACTGTATATTTGTATTTTTCCATCTCGCAGTATCTTTATATGGTTTATGTGGTAAATAAGAAAATAAATATATAGTTAAAAACGCACCTGAAAACCACCCGAAGAACAACACCGGGATGCTAATTATTCCTGTCCCCAATACAAACAGCAACCGCCATCCAATGCTTACAGCAATTTCTATTCTAGTGAAGTTATCCATTGCAAAGGTATTTTGAGTTTTAATTACTCTTAATGTTGATCTATAAAAATCTTTTAAAGACCTAAATATATTTTGAATATGTACATCTGGATCCTCTTCAGAATTTGTGTGTTTGTGGTGTGCAAAGTGCTCTTTTCTGTGTGAGTTAAATGGGATTGAGATAAGTGGTGACATTAACAACCCAACAGCAGAATCTAACCACTTGTATTTTGGGTTGCTGCCTCCCACATTGCCATGAACTGCTTCATGCATCGGGGTATAGGAAGCAAAAGTTAAAAACCCAAGCAAAAGAGTGGAGATAAGTGGTGACAAATAACCACTAGCAAACACAAACAACACAAACATGTATAAACAAGAGACTAACAGCGCTAGACCAATCGTTGGAAAAGCAATCATCCCAGAGTGCTCTTTCGATATTTTTGCTGCTTCTCTTTCTAGTGTTTTATTAATTTCCATAATATTGTTTCCTTATTTGGGTAATTGCCCAAATTATATTGGGTGTTTACCCAAATAGTCAAGTTTATTTGGTTGCTTGATTTGTTTTAAGACTGGGTGATAATGTATAAATGTTGAATATAGGTTGGGTTAAGAACACTCTGCTACTGTGGAGTAGATTTGAACAGCAATTAATTTCATGAAAATAATTAATAAGATAATTACATTATTAACTGCTGTAATAATGATACTTATTTTAGTTGGTCTAGTGTTTTCTTCAAGTGTAAGAAACAACCTAATAGATCTCTCTGAAAGTCTTTATAACTCAGGTCCTGTAGGGATATTGGTTGCTATTTGGCTGGTCTGGTCTTTTTCCACTACACCAAAAACACTAAAGAAACTCTTTAACGCAAAAGGTTTTAATTCCCAGTTTTGGAAGGATTTGTAATTGAAGAACTATCAAAATAAAGTTGAGGGCGAGATAATTGTCGTTTAAATTTATGCCGTTACACTTGAATAAAGGTAGATTTCTCGGTTGAGCAAGAATCAGAAAATAAGAAACTTTTTCTTAAATCCTAGGTCTATAAGATAATCATAATTAATAAGATAAACATATGAAAGAGAACTATGGGTATTTAATCATTCTACTAACTACTCTTGTAGCATGCGGTGGAGGCAGCGGAGGTTCTAGTGACCCCATTACTGACCCTGTAACACTAATCACATTATCACTATCTGCAAGCACCAATGAAGCAGAAGTGGGTTCTCTCATCACCTTAACATGGTTATCAACCAATGCTCAGACCTGTTCAGCAACTGGTGACTGGTCAGGCAGTAAAGCAGTGTCCGGCAATGAAGGAGTTAATATTAATAAAGAAGGAAGCAATACTTTTACGGTGAATTGTTCGGCAAGTAATGCAACTTCCGTTAGTAAATCAGTTCAAGTAACCGGAGTTGTGAATAGAACTAATATTACAGATGAGATTTTTTCAAACAGAACTTCTGATTGCGCAAATTATGCAGATAATTATGGTTCTAATGTTAGTGACTTAACTAGGGTTATTGATTTTGAGGGTTACGTAGATGTTGAAGTTTTTGACACCTATTGCAATTTATCAAGTGATAACATTCCGAACCATGATTTTAATGATTCTAGTGCAAATTTTAGAACTAATGTTGCTGAAATAGATAGAGTATTTAGTGTTCAAAGAGATCCTCAAGCCGCATCAGAAATCAGTCAGATCAATGGGCAAGCATGGGATGCAGTTATGTTGAACGGTGTGGTTGCCGATGTTAAAAGTGCTGGATGTTATAAACCATCTGAATCTAGAGCAGATGCCGATGGAAATACTGAAGCAGGTTGCGGTCCAAATGATAATTGGATGTTAATACCTCTAGAGTATTCAACAAAATTTGGTGCAGACATTCATAATGCTCACGTTCAACCTGATGGAACCTATCATTATCATGGGAACCCCAATGCCATGTTTGATGATTCGCCCTCGGGAGACGGTTCTCCAGTAATTGGTTTTGCTGCAGATGGATTTCCTATTTATGGCTCTTATATATTAGATTCACTAACAGGAACCTATCGCAAAGCACTCTCAGGATATACCCTAAAAGAAGGAAATCGAGGGTCAACAGTTGAAATTTATTTACTAGATCCATTAGAAGATTCAAGGAATTTCTGCATTGATATTGTAGGATCTAAAGCGAACGCCGATACTCAACGTGGACTTCAGGCGCATACATGCTACTCATATCAAGGAGAGATTTCCGTTGATCAAGGATTTGATAACCATCGAATTAGCGAATATGAATTTTTTATGCCTAGTTTTGAGGTTTGCATGGCGTTTAATAGTACAGATAATGACTTAGCATTAAGTATTTGTAATGGCAGTGAACTCCAAAAATTTACATTTCTTACAAACGGTAATATTGTGGTTAATAGTGATCCCAATCTATGCGTTACAGTAGATCAGAATGGTGCGCGAGAAGGAGGAGGGGGTGACCCTGTTCATTTAATTAGAGAATTGAAGATAGAAGAGTGCCGAGAAAGCTTATCTATTTATCAGTCCTGGGGTACTAGATCTACAAAAACTAACACCAACCCTGGAGGAGAGTATTCAGGTATCTACGAAGAAGATTGGGAGTGGACTGATTCTGGTGATTTAGATGAGTGTAATGGGATGGAATACAAAGGAGAGTATGGGTATTACGTTACTGATTCATTTCCATACATCATAAATTGCTATAAGGGCGAAACTGATTCATCATTCAATAAATAATCCAAACCAAATGGAGAATAAAATATGGTTTTAGCGGCCGGCACGCTTATAGTTCTAGCACTGATATTTGGACCATCTTTGTGGGTGAAGTTGGTTATGAGGAGGTATTCATCGGAAAAGCCTGAAATGCCTGGTACTGGTGGAGAGCTCGCAAAGCATTTGATTGAGAGATTTTCTTTAAAAGACGTGAAGGTCGAAGTAACTGAGCTGGGAGATCATTATGATCCAATTGAAAAAAAAGTTAGGCTTTCACGAGAGCATTATGAATCTAAATCTTTAACCGCAATTGCTATCGCGGCTCATGAGGTTGGACATGCGATCCAGGATCAGCAGGGTGACAAACGCCTGGCTACTAGAACAAAGATGATCCCCGTAGTTGATAAGGTGGCTCGTTGGAGTGTTATCATTATTTCTTTATCGCCAGTGATCGGTATTATTACTCGGCATCCAATGCCATTTTCTTTATTGATTTTCCTAGGGCTATCTGGTTTTATTGCTCGCATGATGATTCATGCGGTGACTCTGCCGATTGAATTTGATGCAAGTTTTTCTAAAGCGCTCCCTTTGTTAAGGGAAGGGAAATACGTATCACAGTCAAATGAAAAAGCCGTTAGTAGTATTCTGACGGCAGCAGCCCTTACTTACGTATCGGCTGCGCTAGCCGATATTTTAAACCTTGGTCGTTGGTTGGTTATACTATTAAGGCGATAAAACAAAGCAGAATAGTTTTTTAACGAAAATATTTAAGGCAATTATGAAATTAAATATAAAAAAATTTTTGTTATACCTCCAAATTGGGTTCATAATTTTCATTATTGGGTATGGAATAAATGATTATCTGTCAGGAAGATCTTTAAGTGGTGAGTATTGGGCAATACTAATAATATTTTTTGCAACTCTTCCTAGAACGTTGCATATACAAAATAAATAAAAGGACAAAATCATGCATATGTACATAATTCTTTTTTTAGCGATTGCATTAGAAGTTCTCGGAACAATGCTATTGCCTGCATCACAAAATTTCTCAAAACCATATCCAACTTCAATTTTGTTAATAGCATATGGTGCATCTTTTTATCTTTTGGCGTTAGCATCTCAAAAACTGCCACTCACAATTATTTATGCATCTTGGGCAGGGTTGGGTGTTTTCTCAGTATCATTATTAAGCTACTTTTTTTATAAACAAACACTTAACTGGCAGACCATTATTGGGTTATTTTTGATTGTTATTGGGGTGACCATAGTAAACTTGTATAAAACTCAAATATAACTGATTAATGAAAAACTTTTTATCTAATTATGGAAGACTCTTTTGGATGATGTCTCTCGTTTTAAGTTGTTTGATATTTACACCTAAGTCTTTTGCTGAGGAATCAAGTTTAAAAATAAATATTTTAAACTTAGACAAACCTGGAGTTTTGTATTTAAGCATATGCAAGGATGCGGCAGGATTTGAGGAAACGGTTGAAAACGAATCTGAAGAAGCGTCATGTATTACCTCTGCAGGAGAAATAGAGCTTCAAAACTTTGAAATCAACGGCATGTTGCCCCATGGTGAATATGCTATATCCCTTTTTGTTGATTCTAATGGGAATAAAAAAATTGATAAAAATTTTCTTGGGATTCCAAAAGAGCAATATGGATTTTCTAATAATGTAATGGGCAGAATGTCGGCACCATCTTTTGATCAAGCAAAATTTGTGGTCTCAGGACCTACTACACAAAATATAAAACTTAGAATTGGTATTCCTAAACAAGACTAGAAGGATGGTAAGATAAAATTATGAAAAAACCAAATATATTTAGACGAACAGTAATGTTTATAGTGGACAGTTGGAGAGTTGTGATGGATGTAAAATACAACCCTTTAAAATACATACCTGATCCGAGCCTTCAAACCTACTTTATGTTGGTTTTGTTTACTATTTGGAGTGTAACTTTTGGGCTAATAGCAATTTTTTGGCTAGGATTTATTGAGTACAGTATTCTTGCAAGCATAATTATTCATACTGCAATACTTATTCCACTAGCTTTTACTAATGCGATTTTTGTAGATGCTGAGAGAGACGGTGAAAATTGGCTTAAGGAATGGCGTGAGGAACAGTCAAGATACAAATTAGTTATGAATAGGCTCAAATCTAAGAATCTAGTTTTGTGGGATCCAAATAAAGAGGCTTAGCCTATGGATAAGTTCAAGAATCTAATAGTTTTAGGTCCCTTAATTTATGCAATCCATCATTTTGAGGAGCATATAATTTTTAATTTTAGAGAGTGGCGAACAAGCTACTTCTCTGACAATAACTCTATAACGACAGAAGCAATTCTTATAATACTTATTTCGCAGCTCTTAATTTTTATTTTTATACATTTAATAAAAAACAACAGGGCTAGCGCGCATTTAGTTTTATTTTTCTTGATGACAACACAGGTTATAAATGCATTCTTCCATGTGTTCTTTAGTTTTTATTTTAATGATTTTAGTCCTGGTGCCATAACAGCAGTGCTACTTTATCTTCCTGTAAATTATTTTATTATTAGAGCTGCATTTCGAGAAGGCTATATCAAAAGTTATGTTGAACTACTCATTTTATTTCTTTCAGGAATAACTACGTTTACACTTTTTGAAATGTTAGGTCCTCAAGTGCTGGGCTATGCATTAATTCTGATGCCAATTTACTACATAATAATCAACAAGCTAGAAAGCAGAAATGAATCCGCTATTTGAGCATCCGTATGTAGTAAACATGCAATATGTTTTCTTGTTAGGGTTTTTAGCCACATCGACAATGCTATTTTTCCTAAACAAGAAAAAGAGTCCCTATCTGCTAGCTGCTCTACCTATTTTTATAGTTACTTTTCATCAAGTAGATGAATATCTAATATCACCTTTTCTTTTTGGAAATGAATATCATTTCTTAAACTGGGCTTATCGATCAGGAGTCGATGTTACTCCTATAGCCGTTGTGGTTATCAATTTAATCGGTTACCTCATTGCCTTGCTCCCATTTCTATTTAAAGAATCAAACAAGTCTTTTTCATTGGTTTATCTTTTTATTGCAGGTAGCTTGCTTGGCAACGGCATGTTTCACCTTGGAGGCGCAACCATACAAAGTGATTACAGCCCAGGGATGATAACAGCATTATTTTTATTTTTACCTCTATACATAAAATCAGTATTAATAGCAGCTGAGAGAATGGTTTCATTCAAGTTAATTTTTGCCCTTAGTTTATATGGCTTTATAGGACACTTTATAATGATATGGGTTCTCAATATTTTTTGATTACTTAAATTAGTCTATAATATTAATATGTGTGATTGTTGTAGTTGCTGCGAGTGCGCTTGTTGCTCGAAGTAAAAATTTAAAAATTATAAGCCTTGTTGGTCTAAATCCTTTACAGGAATAGGATATGAAGGAATATTCTGGTGGATGTCATTGCGGAGCGATAAGATTCACGTTTCATTCAGATGAATCCGTTCAACTATGGAGCTGTAACTGCTCAATTTGTGAGATGCTTGATTACGAACATCTTTTCATTAAACATGAGTTATTTAAGGTAACTACTGGAGAAGAATTAATAAATGAGTATGTTTTTGAATCTGAATCAGCTAAACATCTTTTTTGTAAAAAATGCGGTATAAAATCCTTTTATCAACCAAGATCACATCCGGATGTTTACAGTATAAATCTTAAATGTGTTGATGATCCGCCTAAAGTTCATGAGGTTTTCTATTTTGATGGCAAAAACTTTGACGAAAGTATAAAAAAAATAAGGTAATTAATAATATGTCTATTTGGAATGATTTATCCTGGGTTGAGGGCATCCGAACTCCTGCTCTATCAGTTTTCTTTGAAAATATTTCTTTAGCAGGTTACCCAACCTTCTTAATCTTATTTATATCTTTTGGCTATTTCTTTTGGTCCCCATCAAGATTTTCCCGTATAGCCATGATGCTATTTATATCAGGCTTAATTAATGGGTTTCTAAAAGATTTTTTTCAAGATCCAAGGCCCCTAATAGAGTTAATGCTAGATCCTAAAGTAGGAACTTCTTATGGATGGCCAAGCGGACATGCTCAGATAGCGGTCACTTTGTGGGGATTGATAGCTTATGAATTAAAAGATAAACGAGCCACTATTGGAGCAGGCATATTAATTTTTCTTATTGCCTTTAGCAGAATGTATTTGGGCGTTCATGATCTAGGAGATGTTATTTCAGGTCTTATCATTGGAACTATCATTCTAGCCATCTGGCACCTTGCAGTCATTTATAAGATCTATGAATCACTAAGCAAAAAATCCTGGATGATGGTAATAGGATTATTTCAAATTATTATTTATTACTTTTATCCAGTTCATGAGGGTCATGAAGCAAATGTATGGTTTCTTGGAGTAATGATGGGTTGGTTCATTGGATCTTCAGACATTCATTTAAATTCAGGAAGAGTTAAAAAGCTTTTCTTGTCGCTCGCAAGTATTGTTGTTGTTTTTATTGGAATGGTTTCAATATCTCAGCTTGAGGCAAATATTGCTACGACAGGCTTATTAGGAATTTTTTATAGCTATGCTTTAGGTCTAATTTTTTCTATTCTGGTTACTTGGATTATCCCAAGGTTTTGGAAGCTCTTTAATTTAGCTCATTAAGAATCTGGAAGTTTAAATAAATCTTCGACTTTACACTTAAGAATTTTAGAAATCTTTAAAGCTAATACTGTTGATGGAACATAAATTCCATTCTCAATAGCGTTAATACTTTTTCTAGAGACATCTGCGCTTTCAGAAAGAGCTTGCTGTGTTAAGCCCTCGGCCATGCGAAGCTTTGCTAGATTGTTTAAAAGATTCTTATGATGCTTGCCCACTATAATGTATCTCTACTTTTCTTCAAATTTTTCGACTGCTTTATCTATCTCAGAACCGGCATTAGGATATATGTATCCAGCTATAAAAAGACCAATTCCAATTGTAGCCACTAACAAACCAACTCCTTGCAAGACATCAATATCAGACATAGTCCCAAATAGAACTAACCCTAAACCTACAAAAAGAACAATTACTCCATTTCTTCTATAGTCTATTGGCTTTTTCTTCTCCTTAAAATTTTCTAATAAATCTTCAATATCTGATGGATTTTCTAGGCTTTTTGATATTTCTACCATAGCTGAATACTTATCTTTATCCATCTTCGCGCCGTAGTACAAGATTACCCAAGTAATAAATACGGGCATCAATATTGCAACCCATCCAGTTCCAACAGCCATAAATCCAGTTAAACCATCCATAAAAAACTCCTTAAAACATCTAATCTCTTTAAAAATGTAACGCAAAGGTAACATCGTTATTATGATAAGTAAAGGTTACATTCATAAATATTTTCTGTAGGTGGAATAAAAGCCAATAGTAAATTAGAATAAATTAAGATGAGAAAATTTTTTAGGTCTTTCACTGATCATCCGCACTCAATCAGTGAGACGTACTTAGAGCATATGATTGCCGCAGGCTATTATGGTTTTAAGATGGTTTTTGCTGGACTTGCATGCATTATTCACGCTATTTTTCCTTTTCTTTTTGAATCTGCTGCTAGTGATTGTGCAAAAGACATAAATAAAGCAGTGGAAAGTAGAAAGCAGCGCCACTAAAATTAAGAAATGAAAAAAATACTTTTAGGATTCGTCTCTTTCGCTTTTGTATTAATTCTATTAGGTAGAGTTTTTCTACCAGCCTTTCTTGATAAACAAATGAATCCAGTCTCAGACCATTTACCTTTTGTAGTTTCAGATAGAGCTAAAGAATTGCACAAGTCTCTAATAATTGGAGATTGGCATTCTGATAGCGCTTTATGGAATCGAGACTTAAGTAAAAAGTATGATTATGGGCATGAAGATTTACCAAGAATGCAAAAAGGCAATATAGCTTTACAGATGTTTACAACCGTAACTAAATCTCCTTCTGGACAAAATTACGATAGCAACAAAACAACCGCTAGAGATAACATAACCGCCTTAGCAGTTGTTCAAGGCTGGCCAGTAAAAACTTGGTCAAGCCTTACAGAAAGGGCAATTTTTCAGGCTGAGAAGATTCACGATTTATCGCGCCGTGATTCAGAGAATTTAATGTTAATAATGTCACAGCTGGATCTTAAAGATTTCATGATCTAGAAGAATTTCAAATCCAACTTTAATTGGCGGGCTTATAGGTACAGAAGGATCTCATGCCTTAGACGGAGAGTTAGACAATATTGAAAGGCTATATAAAAAAGGTTTTCGAATGATGAGTTTGCATCATTTTTTTGATAACAAACTTGGAGGATCACTGCATGGCATAACAGGACAAGGATTAACTCCCTTTCGGCCACAAGTCTATTGCAGAGATGATTCGTTTAAGTATTATTATTGATGTTTCTCACTCTTCAGAAAACGTCGTTAGAGATGTTCTCGATATAAGCACCCAACCCATTGTTGTTAGTCATACTGGATTTAATGGATACTGCAATTCTCCGCGCAATATCAGTGATGATTTAATGGAAGCCATTGCCGAGAAAGGAGGCTTAATTGGTGTTGGTTTTTGGGATGGGGCTGTTTGTGATAATACTCCTAAATCTGTTGCAGAGGCGATCAGGTATGGAATAAACCTGATTGGTGAGGATCATGTAGCACTTGGATCTGATTTTGATGGAACCATTACTCCAGGTTTTGATAGTTCAGAGCTTGTAGCAATTACGCATGAATTACTTGAACTGGGACTCAGCGATCTTCAAATTAAAAAAGTTATGGGCAACAATATGCTTGTTTTTCTACAACAGAATCTACCTGTTAAATAAACATGATCAATAGTCTAGACCATCTTATTATCGCTGTTAAAAATCTAGAAGAGGCAGAACAAAACTACACAAAAATATTTGGTACGCCCCCTGCATGGAAGGGTGAACACAAAGAGCTAGGCACTGCCAACGTACTTTTCAATTTTAAAAATACTTACTTTGAACTCCTTGCCATAAAGGGTGAGGGTCTTGGGGCAGCTCTTGTGAATCATTACCTTGAAGAAAGTGGCGAGGGACTTATCGGAATGGTGCTTGGAACAGATGATATGAATAAAGTTACAAGTTCCTTGCATGAAAAAGGCTTCAACATAACAGAACCATCTGATGGAGAGGGGGTTAACTTTAAAAATAAGCAGATAAGAAAATGGAAGAACCTTTTTTTACCTCCAGAACTTACAAGAGGATTATTTTCATTTGTTATTCAACATACCGAAGGAGAGCTCCCATTACCTGAAAGATTTAAATCGTCATCTATCAACAAACTTGATCATGTTGTAATTAATACCAATGATGCAGATGGGTTTATAGATATTTATAAAAATGTATTCAACATAAGATTGGCTTTGGATAAGACTATCGATGCATGGAAAAGTAGAATGTTATTTTTTAGATTTAATAAAACAACTATAGAGGTTATAGAAAAGCCAGATGATAAAGATTCAAGCGATAAATTATGGGGACTTGCTTGGGAGGTTGAAAATATAGAAGAAACTTATTCAAGACTTTTGAGTGAAGGTGTTGATGTAACGCCTGTAAAAAATGGAATAAAAGAGAATACTCTTGTTGTGACGGTAAAATCACATACTCATAATGTACCTACTTTGCTAATTGAGCATGTAAAATGAAAAAACATGAAATTTCAAAAAATATCATTTTTAATATTAATGTTCTTCTCTGCAACTATTAGTTCCAATTTATCAATTGGCAGTATCGAGGAGTTCTCTTTAGAATCAAATCAATCCTACGAAAGAAGAATTCAAGTTTATTACCCTTTTAGCAAGATCATAGATGAGAAAACGAAGTTCATTATTATGAATGATGGAGAAGAGCTATTTGACGGAGCTGATTCTTATAATGATAAAGCCTGGAATATTGATAAAGGTTTTCTGAAGATTAAAGAGCAAGGTTACGAAGGCAGCAATATAATTATTATCACTATTGATAGTGCAAAAAGAGAGACGACTCAGATTTTCAATGAATCGCGAAGATTTTCTGAATACTTTCCCAATGAAACGATTGAGTATTTTGAAGATGGTATGAAAAAGAAACTTTATAAGTCTCTTATTGGAAAAAAAGAATTCGATCACCCAAATTTTATTGTAAAAACCCTAATCCCGGTTTTAGAAAATAAATTTAATACTACTCTGGATAAAACTAATTTAGGAATAATTGGTGCAAGTATGGGGAGCCTCTCTGCATTAAATACGGTGATTGAAAACCCAAACTTATTTGGCTTTGTAGGCTGTATATCAACCCACTGGATTGGCATTAAGCCTTCTGTATACTTTTTACGCCTATTAAACCTAGACTCAGAAGAAAATAAGACATTTGGTGATACCGTTTCCACAGAGGGCGTAATTAAATATGTCGAAAACAATGCAAAAAAATTAGAAGGAATCAGAATTTATTTTGATCATGGGAGTGAGGGGCTTGATAGCTTTTATCCAGAGCCACAAAAAAGAGTAAATGAAATATTAGATGCAAAAGGAATAAGTTATAAATATGAAGTTTTTGAAGGTCACGCTCACGATGCTAAATTCTTTGGAGAGAGATTCAAAGATATAGTGCTGCACTTAGTAGAAGAGTAAAACTTATGCTGTCTCTAAGGTGTCAGGCACGTTAGAATAAATCTATGAATAATCAAAAAACACCAAGTAAAAACTATCGTACCTTTGCATTAATCCTGCTTACAGTAGTCTATGGATTTAATTTTATTGATCGACAAATTGTTGGTATTCTGGCCCCTTTCATTCAAAAAGATTTAGGACTGACTAATTCAGAGCTAGGTCTATTAATTGGATTGGCATTTGCAATTTTTTATACCTTGGTTGCCATTCCTATAGCTTGGTTGGCTGATCGATACAATCGAGTAAATATACTATCAATCGCATTGGCTACATGGAGTGGATTTACGGCTTTAACTGGTTTAGCAGGTAATTTCATTCAAATCGGAATTGCACGAATGGGAGTAGGTATTGGTGAGGCCGGAGGAAGCCCTCCATCACATTCAATCATCTCTGACATGTACCCTAAAGAAGAAAGAGCAAGTGCCCTAGGTGTTTATTCAATGGGTATCCCTTTAGGTATTATGGCAGCTTATTTTGCAACAGCGATGCTTATGGGATCTTCAGGTGAAGACGTTAATTGGAGACGAATTTTTATTTTCCTTGGGCTAACAGGAATTGCTTTGGCTCTTTTAGTAAAATTAGTGTTGCGAGAGCCTGTTCGAGGCGCAATGGAATTTGATAATCAAACTGAGATTAAGAAACCACCTTTTAGGGAGTCACTCAAAACTCTTATGAAAATTCCTGCGTGGTGGGCTATGTGCTTTGGTATAGCTTTTGGATCCTTTGTATCATATTCAAAATCAGCATTTCATACCAAGTACTTAGTTACCTTAGACCCTAGCTATGACTTTCAGACCTTAGTAATTATTTTAGGAATTGTTAATGGAACAACATATGCTGGAGGAGCTTTTTTTGGAGCTAGACTGGCAGATAAATGGGGTAAAAAAGATATACGTGCATATGGATGGTTACCAGCAATATCAATTGCCCTTTGCCTGCCAATTGGACTTGCAGCTTGGTGGTCAACTTCAATTGAAATGAATCTTGTTTTCACTACTTTGTTTTTACTTTTTATGGGTGTATACCTAGGACCAAGTTTTGCAATTGCTCAGACCTTGGCACCTATAAATATGCGAGCCATGTCCACAGCTCTATTTTTCTTTATTCTGAATATGATTGCATTAGGGGGCGGGCCTACTTTTTCAGGCTGGTTAATAGATGTATTTAAAGAAAATCACGGTGAGGTAGAAGCAATACGTTATGCTATGACAGTCACTTCTTTATTGTTTATCCCATCTATTATTAGCTTTTTGATAGTTGCACGGGTTTTACCAAAAGACTGGAAAGAAGCAGAAAAACGTAATCTTGAGATGTCTGCAAACAGCTAATTAAATGAGAACTGATATGAGACAAGCTACTGATGTCTTTGGAGAGTGGGCAGAAAAGGGAAGAGATATCGGTATGGCAAAAGGACATGCTGTTTCTGTCAGTGAAATGCTAAGTTTTATATCAGAGGAACGAAAAGAGCTTGATAAACAATTTAGCTTTTTAGATCTAGGTTGTGGGAACGGATGGGTAGTGCGCGATGCTCTGAAAAATTCATTATGTAATAGAGCCGTTGGAATTGATGGAGCAAAACAAATGATTGTTAATGCTAAATCTAATGGTGGAGATGGTGAATATATTCTTGCTGATATTGATTCATATGATTCATCTGAAAAATTTGATGTTATCCACTCTATGGAAGTCCTTTACTATTTAAAGAACCCTAAAGATATTATAAAAAAAATTGTTGATACCTGGCTTAATAAAGGCGGAAGATTTATCGCAGGCATAGATCTCTATTATGAAAATGAAAACTCTCATTCATGGGAAGAAAAAGTAGGTACTCGTATGCTTATGCTTAAAGAAGCAGAATGGCTTCAAATCTTTGAAGATGCTGGATTATCAAAAGTTAAAAGCTGGCGCTCAAACAAAAGTTTGGACTGGGCGGGGACATTAGTTTTGACTGGTAATAAATAGTGGTAACAAATAAAATCACCCCTCTATTATCTATACTAGTCTTAATAAGCTGCGGAGGTGGGGGCTCATCCCCAGAAATAATTCCTGAGACACCTGTGGTGCCGGTTATCAATGCAATAAATATTACTAATACGATTTTTACAAAAAGAAGTGCTGATTGTGCAGACTATGATGAAACATATATCTCATCTGCAAGAGATCTTAAAAGAGCTATAGATTTTGAAGGCAATGTTGATATTTCTGTATCTGATGGAGTTTGTGAAATCACTGCAGATAACATACCTAATCATGATTTCAATGATTCTACTGCAAATTTTCGGACTGATGCTGCCGAAAAAAGTAATAAGTTTATTATTAGTAGAAATGTTGAATTTGCTTCTCAATCTTCAGCTACTAGTGGCGGATATTGGGATGCCGTAATGCTTAACGGGGTTGTTGTTGATGTGAAAAGTGGAGGTTGTTATAACCCTTCTGAATCAAGAGCAGACGCTGATGGCAATACAGAAGCTGGATGCTCCATGAATGCAGAGTGGAAATTAGTTCCTCTTGAGTATTCAACTAAGTTTGGCGTAGATATTCACAATGCTCATGTTCAGCCGGATGGCTCTTATCACTATCATGGGGATCCTAATGCAATGTTTGATGACTCGCCTTCTGATCAGGGCTCTCCTGTAATTGGTTTTGCTGCAGATGGATTTCCTATATATGGCTCTTATATATTAGATTCATTAACAGGAACCTATCGCAAAGCACTCTCAGGATATACCCTAAAAGAAGGAACACGAGGGTCAATAGTTGAAATTTATTTACTAGATCCATTAGAAGATTCAAGGAATTTCTGCATCGATATTGTAGGATCTAAAGCGAACGCCGATACTCAACGTGGACTTCAGGCGCATACATGCTATTCGTATCAAGGTGAGATAACCGTTGATCAAGGATTTGATAAACATCGAATCAGCGAACATGAATTTTCTATGCCTGGTTTTGATGTTTGCATGACGTTTAATAGTACAGCTAATGATTTAGCATTAAGTGTTTGTAATGGAAGTGAGCTCCAAAAATTTACATTTCTTACAAACGGTAATATTGTGGTTGATAGTGATCCCAACCTATGCGTTACCGTAGCTCAGAATGATGCGCGTGAAGGAGGAGGAGGCAATCCTGTTCATTTAATTAGAGAATTGAAGATAGAAGAATGTCGAGAAAGCTTATCTATGTATCAGTCCTGGGGTACTAGATCTACAAAAACTGACACCAATCCTGGAGGAGAGTACTCAGGTATTTATGAAGAAGATTGGGAATGGACAAATGCTGGTGACCTTGATGAATGCAATGGAATGACATATAAAAATCAATATGGATATTACGTAACTGAAAGATATCCTTATATTGTTAGCTGTTTTAAGGGAAATGTAGATTCATCTTTTGCAAAATAAATTCTGCTAAAAAACTCTTTAGGCAACTTCCTCATTAGAAATTTTTTGCATAAGTTCTTGGTATTCTGAACTCCACTTACACAAAGAATTGAGCACTGGCTTAAAAGATCTTCCGAAGTCAGTAAGTGAGTATTCAACTTTAGGGGGGACTACTTCAAAGACCTTTCGATCGATCATGAGATCTCTTTCCATTTCTCTTAGTTGCTTGGTTAACATTTGTTGAGTAACAGGCGAAAGAATTCTTTTCAACTCGCCAAATCTTAGAGGACCGTCCTTTAGATTATAAATAATGGCAATTTTCCATTTACCGCCTATTAGCTTTAAAGCATTTACCACTGGAGGATTACATTGAGTCATAGTATGTTTTTATTGTCTACTTGTTGTAATCATACTGTTAACATATCATGCTGTATATAATTATCGTAAACTTGACGAACAAATCAAAAAGGAAATAAACATGTCAGAACAAACTTCAAAAGAAATTAGATCAAAAGTAACAAGTGAAGGAATTATAGAAATTTCAATTGCAACAGTAGAAAAGCCTGTGCCATCAGAAGATGAGGTTCTTATTAAAGTAGAAGCTGCACCAATAAATCCTTCAGATCTAGGTCTTCTTCTAAGTTTTGCAGCTGATCTTGAAAGTATAAATGTATCAGGCAGTGGCGACGATACAGTTACCTCAATGAAAATACATCCTGCATTAATGGGTGCAATGAAGCCAAGGCTCGATCAGTCTATGCCAGTTGGCAACGAAGGTGCAGGAATTATTGAAGATGCTGGCGCTAATGCTAAAGATTTAATTGGAAAGACTGTTGGTCTTGCAGGTGGGTCTATGTATTCACAATATAGGTGTGTTCCAGCAGCTAGTTGCTTGGTTATGAATGATGGAACTACTTCAGCGGAAGCAGCCTCCTCTTTTGTTAATCCACTAACAGCCTTATCTTTTGTTGAAACTATGAAAATGGAAAACCATACCGCACTAGTTCACACTGCAGCAGCTTCAAATTTAGGTCAAATGCTTGTCAAAATTTGTAAAGATGATTCGGTTCCTTTAGTTAATATAGTTAGAAAAGCAGAACAAGTTGAAGTTCTTAAAAGCCTCGGAGCTGAGCATGTTTGTAATACTAACGATGACGATTTTATGGATCAGTTAGTGAATGCGTTAGTGGCAACAGGTGCAACCCTAGGTTTTGATGCTACTGGGGGTGGTAATGATGGGCAACTTCCTGGACAAATTTTAGCCGCAATGGAAATAGCAGCAAATAAAACAGCTAAAGAATATAGTCGATACGGTTCTGATACTTATAAACAAGTTTATATTTACGGCGGTCTTGACCAATCACCAACAGTGTTAAAAAGAGCCTTTGGAATGTCTTGGGGTCTTGGAGGTTGGTTATTAACACCAATGATTGGAAAAATTGGAATGGAAAAATTCCAAGAGATGAGACAAAGAGTAGCTAAGGAAATCACGACAACGTTTGCTAGCAGCTATGTGCAAGAGGTATCTTTCGAAGAAATGCTTCAGCCAGAAATTATTAAATCTTATGCAAAACAAGCTACAGGTAAGAAGTACTTAGTTAGTCCACACAAATAATTTTTAAATTAGATACAATTAATCCACATATGTGGAGATATAGTGACGGACATAACATTTAATCAAGTTTATGCGATTGGGCTTCCAATTGTTCTTGGCATGATCCTTTTTGAGGTTCTCGTTTCAAATTGGCAGAATAAATCCTTTTATAAACAGGGAGATACTTTATGCTCCTTGGGCTTATTGCTTGGAAATATCTTGGTCGTCTACTCTGTTAAAGGAATCACTTTAGCAATTCATTTTTATCTTTATCAATTTAGAATTTTTGACTTAATGACACTAATACCAATATGGGCAATGTGGATTCTCACATTTATTCTAATAGACCTAGTTTTTTATATGTATCATAGATTGTCTCATCGAGTTAGATTTCTCTGGGCAATTCATATGAACCACCATTCAAGCGAGGAGATGAACTTCTTAGTTTCTTTCAGGCAAGCTTGGTTTGGACCAATTTCAAAAATACCATTCTTTATTATTCTTCCTTTGGTGGGATTAGACCCAACAATTATTGCAATAGCAGGTGTCATCAGTACTTTATGGGGGATAGTAGGCCATACACAGGTTATAAATAAACTAGGCCCTCTAGAATGGATTTTTAATACTCCATCACATCACAGAGTTCATCATGGATCAAATGAAGAATACATAGATAAAAATTATGGCAATCTATTAATTATTTGGGATAGGATCTTTGGGACCTTTGAACCAGAGCGGGCTCCTGTTAAATATGGATTGGTTAATAATGTTGATACCTTTAATCCAGTTAAAATAACTTTTATGGAATGGTCTAAAATCTTTGAAGATCTTTATAAAGCAAAAAATTTTCGTCATGCTTCTCGAATCTTTTTTGGACCTCCAAAATCTAACCAAAAAACTGTATTAACAAAAAGAATATATAATTAAATAATTGAACATTAATAAAACAGGAACCCGTTATGAAAAAAATATCTAAACTAATAACATTTATTTTTTTAATCTCATTTATGCCCAATGCTTCGTCGCATGATCTTGAAAGAGCAGTTAGCAGTGATGACAGATCTTCTAATAACGTAATTAGAGATTCTTCAAGACACCCATACGAAACACTTACTTTTTTTGAAATTAAATCTGATATGAGGATTGTTGAATTATCTCCAGGCGGCGGCTGGTACACAGAGATTCTTGCAAACTATATTCACAAGCCAGGCAAGCTTATAGCAGCTCACTTTGATAAAGATTCTGAAAGAGCCTATTTTCAAAGAAGTAGAGCAAATTTCGAAAAGAAAGTTAATGAAAACCCTTTATATAAAGATATTGAAATTGTTGATCTAAGCTCAAGTTTAGCCGAACCAGAAAGCGTAGATGCTGTTCTAACTTTTAGAAATCTTCATAACTGGCTCGGACCTCAAATGGATTTAATTTTTTCTAATTCTTTTAATGCCCTTAAGCCTGGTGGCTTGCTTGGTGTTGTGGAGCACAGAGCTAAACCAGGAACTTCGATGGAGGCCATGAAAAAAAGTGGCTATGTTACCGAAGAGCATGCAATAGAAGTAGCGAAAAAGCATGGGTTTATATTGGTTGCAAAATCAGAAATTAATGCAAATCCAAAAGATACTGCCGATCATCCTGGTGGAGTTTGGACTCTGCCACCTAACTATAGATTAAAAGAGAAAGACAAAGAGAAATACAAAGCCATAGGTGAAAGTGACAGAATGACATTATTATTTAAAAAGTCATCGCTATAGGCTCGTTATTTTTACATCTCCTGAATCAACCAATTCATCTATAGTATCTTGAGACCATCCAAGCTCTTCTAAAACTGATCTACTATGTTCTCCAAGAAGAGGGCTAGCCTCGGCTTGAGAAGCTAATTTTCCTTCAAATAAAATTGGAGGAGTTGGAGCAGTTAATTTCCCCATCGCCTTAGTTACATAAGTTTCAAGAGCTCCAATAGCTTTTATTTGTTCACTACTTTCAATATCCTCACGTTTTAAACATGGCGAGCAAGGAACGTCAGCTGCTATCAATATTTCCATGGCTTTATCAACACCTATATCTTTTCTAGGATTTTTTAATACCTCCATAACTTTTTCCATATTAGTCATTCGAGACGCTATCGAGGCATAAAGTGGAGTATCAATTAATTCTGGGTAACCAACCATAGGAAGAAGTGTCTCCCAATGACTGTCAGTTAATGGAGCAACAGCGACTCCACCATCTTTATAATTAATTGTTTGAAAGTAGTCTGAACCTGGAGACATATTAAACCTATCATCGTCTTTCAATGTTTTATGCATCATGCCGTCAGGCCACATAAATGAAAGACAGGCATGAAGCATTGATATATCTATGTGCTGGCCTTCGTTTGTTGTTGTTCTAGCTAAAAGGGCAGCTGTTGCTGCTTGGCTTACAGTATATGCAGTAACTTTGTCGCAGATGAATGTTTTAATAAAATCAAAAGAGTTTTCCTCTGAGGATTGAAGATCAGTGAAGCCAGCTAATCCCTGAATTACATGGTCAAAGGCAGGCAAATCTGCCATAGGACCTTTTGTTCCAAAACCACTCACAGCAACATATATCAATCTGGGATTTATTTTTCGAAGAACATCTGATCCTAGACCAATTCTATCCATAACTCCCGGACGATAGTTATGGAGAAGAATATCTGCACGAGCGATAAGTTTTTTTACAGCTTCGACTCCGGCATCTGATTTCAAATCTATTGCTAAAGACCTTTTGCCACGATTACAGTTATGAAAGAATCCTGATACTCCATTTTTTTGAGTGCCAAGTGGTCGCATCTTGTCGCCCATCAAAGGAGGCTCTACTTTAATTACTTTTGCTCCCTGAGCTGCCATAGTCATTGCTGCCAGTGAGCACGTAATCATATTAGATAGCTCTATTACTTCTATACCAGCTAATGGCTGGCTTGCACTTGGTTTTGTCATTTTCTCACCCCTTATTTATACAAATAATATTAGCATGTTCCCAATATATTATTAGAAGATCTAACAGACCTTACGATTTTGAAAATGTTAAGATTAGACATATGAAAACATTAAAAGAAGAAATTATATTTGAATGCTCTGCTAAACATTTATGGGGTATTCTTTCAGATGTATCTCGATGCGATTGGGTCCCTACAATTAATGAAATGACATTGGAAGGCGACTGTAGGGTTTTTGAAATGGAAGGTATGGGAAAAGTTAAAGAGCAAATATTACTTTTAGACAACGATATGATGAAGTTGCAATATTCGGCAATAGAAACTAGAACTCCAATAGACCATCACCTAGCAACAATGCAAATTTCTCAAATAGACACAGAAAACTGTAAACTTTTATGGACTACAGAGATAGAGCCTGAAATATTCGCAGATGCCATACATCATGGGATGCTTATATCGATAGATGGATTAAAAAAAGTGGTTAGAACCCAACATAGGTAAGAAATTCACTATTATCAGCTCGAACTGAACGAACATCATTGGCAGCAAAATCTTTATCAGGGTATCCCAATGCAATGCAAATCATAATATTTTGATCATCAGGGATATTTGCATGCTTTCTTACGACATCGGATTGCATTATTCCTTGACCATTGATGACGCATCCAATTCCTTTCTCCCATGCGGACAAGACAATCCCATAGGCTAACGAGCCTAAACCAAAATGAGTAATTGCCGCAGGCTCAAGATATTTATCATAAGTAAGAACTAGTGAGACCGGGGCACTAAACTGACGGAATCCTCTAAGCATCCAGTCCATTCTTCTTTCCTTATCTTCTCTTTCTATACCCATTGCTTCAAATAATTGAATTGCAACATCAATCTGTTTTCTTCTATGGTCTCCCTCATAATCTTCTTTATATGGGAAGTCTCGAACATGAGGTTTTCCAGCCATTGTTTCTTCAACGTTACCTTCTCTAATTTTATTTAGTACTTCACCACCTACAGCATGAATATGCCAAGTTTGCGTATTATAAGAAGAGGGTGCCCACTTAGCTCCATTAATTATTTCCTCAATGACCTCTTTTGGAACCGGCTTATCCAAAAAACCACGCACACTTTTTCTAGACTCTGCAAACTCACTAAAATTCATAATTACTCTTTTTAAAAATTAATATGTTTCAGATTTTGCCATATTTTAACTACTTTTTATATTGAATCTATTAGTAGTTTTTAACTCAGGAATTATGCATATATATTAAAAATTATTTTGTTGTTACACTGAAAAAATGGTCAATGACATCTTTAAAATATTAACTCTAGAAGAATGGGAGAGTGCTTCTTTAAATGGTTTAATAGTCACAGATTTAGATCAAAGAGATGGCTTTATTCATCTATCAAGTGCGAAACAGCTAGCAGCAACCTTAGCTTTTTATTTTTCTGATCACGATAAAGTGATGTTATTACAGATTAATCTAGAAGCAGTAAAAGAAAAGCTTATCTATGAGCCTACTAAGCAAGGAGATAGAAGGTCTGGAGAATTTGCTCATCTTTATGATGAGTTAAAGGTAGCCCATGTTTCAAAGCAGTGGACTCTTGAAAGAGGTTCCTTTACTCTTCCTGAAGATATAGTTTTAGAAACGGAGAAATAAAATGGATGTTTTATTAATAATTGTTGCTGTACTTGCCGTGGTCCATATCATTGAATGCATATTTTTTAGAGAAAAGATAATGGCATCACCTCATGGAAAGTTTTTAGGCTTTTTTCTTACAATGATATTTGGAATTTTTTATTTAAGACGATTGGATTCTGATAAAAATACTTAGTTAAAATTTTCTTTGTGAAAGTCCTTGATTGCAGAATCAACCAATGCGTCTCTAACTTGAAGCTCTTGATATAAATTTAATGAATTCAATGTCTTGCATCTGCTGAGAGCAACGTAGGTTTGACCTGTTGCAAAGGCTCCCTGACCCAAATCTATAGAGCAACTATCTAGAGTAAGCCCTTGTGCTTTATGGATTGTTACTGCCCAACCTAGCTTTGAGAGGAAACTGCTTAAAGGATGAGACAACTTCTTCTTCCATCTCATCATTGTATTCGTCATAGACGTATTTGATTTTGTTCCATTCCTCTCTTTTCACTTTAAAAATATCATCACCCACTTGAACCCTTATAAATTTCCTTTTTTTATCAGAGCAATTTGTGACTACTCCAATAGTTCCATTAACCCATCGGCCTTCACTATCATTTTTTATAAACATGACCTTGGCATCTTGTTTAATTCTTAAGTTTCTGGGTGCAGGTAAATCATTTTCATTTAATTCTCCATATTCTTCAGACTTTGCAGAAGTAGCAGGTCCTTCAATCAGATTTAACATTTCCTCATTTATTTGTTCTGCTCTATATTTTCTAGTTGTAATAATAAGAGATGACTCATTTGTGAACTCTGGATTAAAGCAAGAAGCATTAATTTTATTTATTGAATCCTCAAGATCTTCGCCTAAACGAATATTATTGAGGAGCGAATAAAAATTCTCATCCTCACTTTGCCTAAATGAATAAGTTAATTCAAAAAAAGCTGGTGATTGAATTTCTTTGTAGCTTTTAGAGCTAAAAAAATAAACAGATTCATATTTCTCATCGATAGCATTGACCTCATGATCTTTGACCACAGGAGGCAGCTGAAACAAGATCACCACATGCAAGAACATGTATCCCACCAAATGGCTCTGATGAATTACGATGAACTTTCAAAGAATCTGAGATAGCATCAAGCATAGGAGCTCGAACCATTGATATTTCATCAATAATAAGAAGTTCTAATTTTTTTAATAATTTCTTAAACTTAGGATCATTAGATTCTTGTATTACAGGAAAAGTATCAAACCCAATTCTAAAAGCAGAATTGATAGTACTTCCTCCAATGTTTAAAGCGGCAACACCAGTTGGAGCTACAACTATCTTTCTAAGATCACTTTCTTCAACAACTCTTTCTATAAGTGTTGTCTTACCAGTACCTGCTGCAC
Source organism: uncultured SAR86 cluster bacterium (assembly GCA_964276235.1). GTDB lineage: Bacteria > Pseudomonadota > Gammaproteobacteria > Magnimaribacterales > D2472 > SCGC-AAA076-P13. The sequence goes on along the minus strand of CAXYEK010000001.1, from coordinate 226,655 downwards.
CTGTGAGGTAAATAAATTGCTGTTCTTCACTGTCCAGCAAATCTACGATCTGATCTAGGGTATCGTCAAATGAGTTTTCATCAGCTACTATTTTTTTCTTTGCCATTGTAATAATCGAAATCTAGATGTGTTGAGGGTTTATTTTGTAGTTTAAGTATAAGATTATATGATAAAGACAAAACCTAAATAAGAGCTTAAAAAATTATAATGACTGAATGCATTGTTTGCCATAGTAATCTTGTTGAAAGCTTCTCTACTTTAGATAAAAATAAATACTGGAAATGTAATTTTTGCCAAGCTAAATTTTTAGACAAACATTATTTTATAGATGAGGTTTCAGAAAAAGATCGGTATCTAGAGCATGAGAATGTTATTGAAGATCCTAGATACAGAAATTTTTTATCTAGATTGTCTGTGCCACTAGTTGAAAGACTTAATGCTAACAGTAAAGGCTTAGATTTTGGATGTGGGCCAGGCCCAGCTCTTGCAGATATTTTGGTGAAAGATGGTTATGAAGTCGATCTATATGATCCTTTCTTTTTCCCAAATCAAAATATTTTTTCTAACCAATATGATTTTATAACCTGCACAGAAACAGTCGAGCATTTTCATAACCCTTTTGAAGAGTTTAAGAAGCTTGATGATTTACTCATAAAAGGTGGCTGGCTGGGAATAATGACTAACTTTCTTACAGAAGAAGAGGCATTTGAAAAATGGTATTACAGACGCGATCCTACCCATGTTAGTTTTTATTCAGAAGAAACCTTTAAAGTTATTGGAAAACAAAGAAATTGGGACCTTGAAATAATATCTAAAGATATAGTCATCTTTAAAAAATAAGAAGAAAAATTAATTTTTATCTTTTGTTGCTAGTATCAAAAAGCCTGCTGCGATACCCATATTTTTTATAAAGTTTTGTGCCTCATGTGCTTGCGAAGGATCGCCTGCAAGGTTCCAAAAGTCATGTATAAAAATATTTATTAATATAGTTACAGCAAATAATACAAGCGAGCTTACTCGTAAGTATTTACCAACTATTATTAAAGGACTAAATACAATCTGTAATAAGATACATACAGATAGAGAAAATGAAGCAAGGGGGACATTCTTTGTAATTAATAATTCAACGAACTCTGGATAATTAAAAATCTTACCAAGGCCAGATAATAAAAATAGTATTCCAAGAAAGCCTCTTCCTAAAACAAATGCAATAGAATCTAATTTTTTTATATTAATCATGATTCTATGTTAACTTAATTTTATGACAAAATTTTTTATATTACTTCTCTCCATTGGTTTAATAATTTCTGGTTTTTTTTATGGTCCAAAGCTATCTAAGCTCTATAGATTGAGCAACCTGTATGATGAAAAAACTATAGCTTATAACTTTAGTAACATTGATGAAGTATTTGAAGTATCTGAACCAATTAGCGCATCAGACTCGCCTCATAAATTTAAAAAAAGAGATTACAGACTGCCAGAAACATATTTTTTTGAAGGCGAGAATAGAAGCTTTGCTGAGGGGCTTGATCACTTTAAGACAGATGGAATGATCGTTCTTCATGAAGGCAACCTTCTCTATGAAAACTACTGGAATAATAATTCAGCAGATACCAAACATATAGCATTTTCTGTATCCAAATCTTTCTTATCAGCTTTAGTAGGAATTGCTTTAGAAGATGGTCTTATAGACAGTATTGCCGATCCAATAACAAAGTATTTACCTGATTTTAATGGGACAGGTTACGAGGGGGTTTCAATAAAAAATATTCTTCAAATGTCTTCGGGAGTTGAATTCAATGAGGACTATGCTGATCCTAATTCTGATATAAATAAATTTGGTAGAGCAGTAGCTAAAGGCTCTTCATTTAGAGATTTTGCAAAAACATTAAAGCAGTCAAAAGAGCCTGGAACTTATCATCACTATGTAAGCATAGATACCCAAGTTCTTGGATTTCTTCTAGCTGAAGTAACAGGGATGTCATTACAAGATTATTTATATGAAAAAATTTGGAATAAGATAGGTATGGAAGATGAAGCTTATTATATTGTAGATAATCTCGGAGTTGAGATGGCTCTTGGGGGTCTAAATGCTTCAGTAAGAGACTTTGCAAAGTTTGGACAACTTTATCTAAATAAAGGTCAGTGGGAAGGTGTGCAAATAGTTCCAGAAAACTGGGTTAATGCATCACATAATACAGATGGACCTCATTTAATACCCGGTGAAAGTGAGTTGTCTTCAAGTGTATGGGGGTATGGACTTCAGTGGTGGGTACCAGGCTTCCCAGATACAGACTATACGGCATCAGGAGTTTACAATCAGTACATATATGTAGACCCAATTACTAAAGTAGTTGTAGCTAAAACATCTTCAAATCACAGATTCACGGCTGAAAAAGAGTATTCAAAAGCAGCTCACGTCGCTATGTTTAGAGCAATAGCAAAAAGTATCTCTGACAATGAATAACCCAATTAATTTTTTAGAAAAGTTTTCAAAATTTGAAGATCACTGGTCGCCAAAGGTTATTGCTGAAATGAATGACTACCAATTTAAACTTGTAAAAATAAAGGGAGAGTTTGTAACTCATAACCATGAAGACACCGATGAAGTTTTTATCGTCATAGAAGGATCAATGAAAATACACTATGAGGATAGAGTTATAGAACTTAAAAGTGGAGAAATGGTCGTTGTTAAAAAGGGTGAAAAGCATAGACCTTATGCAGAAGAAGAATGTAAGATTATGCTTGTTGAGCCAATTGGCATAGTAAATACAGGTGATGCAGGAGGAGACTTGACTGCACCTGACAACGACTGGATTTGAGAATATAAAGAGTAATCTAATCAATTTTATCGGAAATTAATATGTCTAAATTTATAGAAAAAACTGCTGTTATTAGTGGAGGCGCTGAGGGTATTGGCTTGTCTATTGCGAAAGCACTTGGTGAACAGAAGATGAATATCGTACTCACAGATATCAATGAAAAAAACCTTCAAAAAGCTAGCTTGGAGCTTGAAACAATTGGAGTTCCAGTATTGCCTGTAGTCCTTGATGTAGCTAAAGAGGACCAATGGCAAGAAGTAGCAGAAAAAGCAATAGCTCGATTTGGAAAAATTCATATGATGGTAAACAATGCAGGTGTAGGTGGAGAATCAGGCTCAATAGAAAATCAGAATGCAAAAGGATGGCAATGGGCGTTGGATGTGAATTTAATGGGTGTTGTCTTCGGAGCAAAAGTAATGGTTCCCTTGATCAAGCAGCATGGTGAAGGGGGATGGATTGTAAATGTTGCTTCAATGGCTGGAATGGGCGGTACTCCATATGGAGGAGCTTATACTGCAACTAAAGCTGCAGTAGTAGCTGTCTCAGAAAGTTGGGCTGGAGAGCTTGAAAGCGAAGGTATCAATGTCTCTGTTTTATGTCCGGCTTTTGTGCAAACACGTATTTATGATTCTGAAAGAAATCGCCAGTCCCAATACAAATCTGACAAAAAAAGTTCAATTAGTGAGAATAGTTTCTTAAATAAAGCCAAAAAAATGGTGGAAAATGGGATTGAAGTTTCCATCGTTGGGAAGAGGGTTGTAGAAGCTCTAAATGATGGCGAATTTTATATATTTACCCACCCAAACTACAGACCTCTCGTAGAAGAAAGATCTTCACAAATTAATGCAGCATTTGAAAAAGCTTCAAAAAGCCCATTACTTCAGCACGTTGTAAACCAAAAGATTGAAATGCTTTGAGTGGCAATTAAAATTATAGATAAAAAAGAAACTATCGAAGAAGATAAGCAGCATAAGCTCCAATAAGCCCACAAGCAGATATTGTTAAATAATAGATTTGATAACCAAGTACACCAGGATAATTTTCTAGAAGAGGCGCGCTGATTAATGGTAGATAGAATTCAGGAAAATAGCCAATCATTGAAATAACACCGATAGCTAAGCCTTTAGTTTTATTAGGAATATTACAACCAGCTAATGTAGCCCAATAGATTCCCCTCACTCCATAGGTCAGCAAGCCTATAAGCAATACAACAAGCAACATAAAAACAACTGATGAATTAGCAGGTAAAAATGCCATTACTCCTAGTGATAGAGATGCAAGTATCAGTAGTATGGAGAGAACTTTTTCTGGACTACTCCAGTCACCAATAAATCCAGCTGTAATTCCCCCAATAGGCCTCATCCATAATTTAGCTACAGTAATCGTACCAACCACGACAGCTGTCAAACCAAAATTTTGCTGTAGATAAGCTGAAAAAGAATAGGTTGCATAAAATAGCTGATAACCACAGACAATACAGACCGCACATAACCAAATTTTACGATGTTTTAATATAGTTTTTAAATCAGCTATAAAATTAGTATTTGTAACCTTTACATTGTCATCCTCAAAGTCATCAAGAAGCCAATAGATAAGTGGAGATACCACAAGTAAAACTGCAATATAAAGATATATAACTTGTCTTAATGCCATGCTTGTTGATCCAGAGCCCTGACTAAGCACATAGGCAAAAAGAGTTATAGCAATTGTAGCTAAAATTGCTTCAACTAAACCTCGTCCCCCATCTAGAATTCCAAAGAATTTGCCCTGTTGATTTTTATTTGCAAGCATTGCAACCAATTTAATATGGGCTGACCAAAAAGTAAGTCCTGTAGCAATACCCCATGCACCATAAATAATTAACAAGGAGGAATAAGAGGGCATTGTTGAAAACCAAATTCCCAACAAGGCAGTTGCTAATAATGAGTATGAAAGTAATTTACGAGATGAAAAGCGATCTGCAAGCCAACCGCTTGGGATATAACTAACCATAAAAATAAGTCCAAGCATTGAGCTACAGTAACGAAGCTGTGTCTGAGTAATATCAAAGGATTCCAATATAGAGATCTCAAAATTTTGCCTTAGATAAAGAAGGGGGTATATGGCTCCAGCGGCAACAACAATGAGTGCAAGCTGACTATAGCTTCGAAAAACACCTGATCTTAAAGATAGCAAAAAACCTCCGTTTAGACTTAGTAATCTAGTGTAGCCTTAATATAAGACAACACAAAAGTATACTCACTTAGCAGTTATAAAATTTATATCAATCCTTTTATATATTGAATCCTATAAGTTCATGGCATAATTTATTAATATATTTGATTCCAAAGAAACTTACTTATTATTACTAGAATGCCGAAAATAAAACTTATCTTACCTGTTCTTTTATTAATATCCTGCCAGCCACCTGCTGATGTAAATGAATATACCTACCCAACCGACAATGATTTATTCCAAAGCAGTATCGATGTAAGTTTAGGTCTTGATGAATTATGGGAAAAGCTTATTACCGGTGTCGGAGATTCTTACGAACTTTCTTCACAAAATAAAGATACTGGTGAAATGAGTTTTATATTTAAGTTAGAAGAGGCTTCAAAATATATTGATTGTGGACTGATGAATGATGAAATCTATGTTGATTATATTGATAGAATTTTCGAATCAACACTCGATGGTCAAATCAATATTAGAGCTAAATCCGTAAGTCCAAATATTACAAACGTTAATTTAATTTCAAAATTTAGATTTATATCGAAGGAAACTGGGACTAGATGGACCTTCAAAACGAATGATCCTAAATCTATACTAGTTGGTAACCCAGCATATGGGCTGGATCCTTATAGGCAATGCCAATCTAAAAATTTTCTAGAAGCAAGTCGTTTTAAAGCAGATCGCTACGTTAGAATAATTCAACATAAATAGATATACTATTTAAGAACTTAAAATCCTTATTGGAGAGAAAAATGAAAAAATTATTTACTATTGCTACCTTATTTGTAGCAATTTCTATATCTGCAGGACACCATAAGATGGGCGAACACGATCACTCAATGGGTAATTCTAAAGACTGGCAAATAGAAGCCTATAGCTCTGCTGCACCAGCATTTATTGGGAATAGCGCAACTATTATTGGCTCTTCTGGAAAAGTTTTAAGAGAGGGATCTAACGGATGGACTTGTCAAAGTGGAAACCCAAGACCCTTGCCTGAAAAAGGCTGGAAGAATGCTCATGAAGCTATGGCAGTATGTCACGACGATGAAGGAATGAAGTGGATGATGGGTTACATGTCTGGCACTAAACCTAACATGGAAAGAGATAGCTATATGTGGATGTTAAATGGTGATATGGGAGAAGATAATACTACTGCAGGAGTATTTGATAAAAAAGATTCTACTCCTGGACAATGGATAGAATCAGGACCACATTTAATGTTAATGCCTAAAGATCCTTCCTCTTTAGATAACTTTTCAACTGATTTTACTACCGGAGCACCTTATGTAATGTTTGCAGGAACTGATTATGCTCACTTGATGATACCTGTTCCAGGTTATTACGATTATCAGCCAGAATCAGCACCTAAGTAACAAAAAATTAGCGGCAGTCTTTCTATAAAGACTGCCGCCTTATAATCACTTAAAATTCTTTATTGAGATGGACGTTTCATATAAATTTGATCAGCCCCATTCATAGAGACCATTTCCCATCCTTCTTGACCTAGTTTATTAATTTCAATATTCATCATTGCTAATTTCCAATTATCACCTTCATGATTTTCTTTAAAAAGCTCTGTTTCTGGATTTGTGTACCCCATTGAAGTTGAATTGCTTAAATCGATAATTTTATAGTCCCATTTTGTCATAGTCATACCATCTCCTTTATAAATAGATATTACTAATATTATCTTAAAATATATTTGTTTATTTTTCTAATTATATAAAGACAACCACTATTCACTTGGATAATATATAACAATAAACCCTAATAAATGGAGAAAAAATATGAGTGATGTGACGGTATATATGGTTGTTAATTTAAAAATTAACGACGCAGAAACCTACAGGATATACGAAAAGGGCTTTTTCCCTATTTTGAAAAAACATAATGGATCATTTATTACTTTTGACGAAACACCAGTTTGTCTAGATGGAGAGCAGCCTGCTCAATTTGATAGAGTAATAATGTTTTCTTTCCCATCTGAGCAAGATGCTGATAACTGGTGGGCTGATCCTGAATATCAAGAGTTATCCGCTCATAGAAAAGCATCTACAGAAATAACATTGCAAAGAATCAAAGGCATGCCTCCAAGAGGCTAAGGATATTTTTTAAATAACTCTATTTGTTTCTTGGAATAAATAGAGTTATTGTAGATGTTGCAAATAGGGGGAATTAGCAATGGAACGATTTACAAACTTTAAAGATTTTTATCCTTATTATCTAAGTGAACACGATAATAAGCATACTAAACTTCTTCATTTCATAGGGACCACAATCTCAATATATTTTTATGTAAGATTCTTTATGACTTTTAACTTTATGTTTTTACTTTATTCGCTATTAGCCGGATATGGATTTGCTTGGATTGCCCACTTTTTTGTAGAGCATAACAAGCCTGCCACTTTTAAATATCCTTTATGGAGTCTTATAGGTGACCATAAAATGTATCTAGAAATACTTCAGGGCAAACATAAAATTTTTTAGTTCATAGAAAAATACTCAATTACCTAGCCCTCTAAATAGAGTAAAATAGATAAATATACTGTGGGGGGTGTATTTATGTTTGGTGGAATTTCTTATATTGGTTGGTTTCATACTATTCTTGGCACAGCCGCTATCATTATCGGGCTCTATCTCTTGATAAGAGATAGATTTATTTTCATGGATACTAAGCTAGCAAACTTTTATTTGTTTAGCACAGTAATTACTTCAGCATCATCATTTCTTTTATACGGGGCAACGGGTTCTTTCAATACAGCTCATTGGCTTTCTGTTATAACTATTCTGGCAGTAATTTTTGCATTAGGCTTACATAGATTTAATATTTTTGGCTTTTTAACTGTTTATTTAAAACAACTAGCTCTCACTGGAACTGTATTCTTTAGTATGCTTCCTACAACCGCAGAAGTCTTGCAAAGACTTCCTCCGAGCGACCCTTTTGTTGATTCTATCGAAGACCCTTTAGTACTAAATTTTTATATGGCATATGTTGTTCTTTTTGGCATATTTGGAATCTATCAAGTCATCAAAATATCTCGGGAGGATATAAATGGAATTTAGAAATCATGATGAGCTTGTAGCAGCTTCAAAAAATGCTGCTCTAAAATGGAGACTTGTTCCGGCTCCCCAAAGAGGAGAGTTTATTAGACAGTTTGGAAATGAATTAAGAAAGCAAAAGGCTGAGCTAGCAAAAGTAATCACTTCTGAGGCAAGAAAAATTGTTACTGAAGCTGAGGGTGAGGTTCAAGAAGCAATAGATATGTGTGACTTTGCTACCGGCTTAAGTAGGCAGCTATATGGTCTTACTATGCCAAGTGAAAGACCAGACCACAGGCTTCAGGAGTTATGGCAGCCTATTGGTGTTGTTGGGTGTATAACAGCGTTTAACTTTCCAATGGCAGTATTCTCATGGAATTTTTGTCTAGCATCAGTCTGTGGTAATAGTATTATTTGGAAGCCAAGTCCTCACTCAAATGGATGTGCAGAAGCACTTAAGAATGCTTGGGATAAAATTGCTGGTGAGCATAAAGATCTTGTACTGATTCTAAAGGGTGGAAATGAAGAAGCAGTAGCTCTTTGTGAGGATACTAATATACCTCTTATATCTGCAACAGGAAGCACTCAAATGGGTAAAGAGCTTGCTCCACTGGTCTCTGCCAGACTTGGAAGAACTTTATTAGAGCTTGGAGGCAATAATGCAGCAATTATTTGCCCAACTGCTGATTTAGATCTAACAGTAAAGGGTATTACCTTCTCAGCTTGTGGAACAACAGGTCAAAGATGTACAAGTTTAAGAAGAGCATTTGTTCATGAAGATATTTATGAGGAGTTCATGCAAAAGCTTCATGCATATTACGGTACTCTTAAGATTGGAGACCCATCTGATAAGTCATCACAGTTAGGACCATTAATCTCAGAAAGAAGTTATGAAGATATGCAAAGAGTCCTAGAGTCTCTTAATAATAAAGATGTAACTGTTCATGGAGGTCAAAGGCTAGAGGTTGGAGACTCTCAAGAATTTTATGTCATGCCTGCAATCGTCGAAGTTTCAAAAATAGAGGAGGAAATGTTAAACGAAACCTTTGCTCCGATTCTTTATGTAAAGAAATTTTCAGATCTTAGCAATGCAATTGAAATGCAGAATAATGTTAAGCAGGGACTTAGCAGTTCAATTTTTACAAATGATATGAGAGAGTCTGAGTTATTCCTGAGCTCTGAAGGAAGTGACTGTGGAATAGCTAATGTAAACATTGGTACTAGCGGGGCAGAGATAGGTGGAGCTTTTGGTGGAGAAAAAGATACAGGTGGGGGAAGAGAGTCTGGCTCAGATGCCTGGAAAGCTTATATGAGAAGAGTTACTGCAACAATTAATTATGGAGAGGATTTACCTCTTGCTCAAGGAGTAGAATTTGATGAAGGCTAAAATAGCAATTATAGGCAAGGGAAATATTGGTTGGGCAATCAAACAGCTGTTAAAAGATGATTATGAAATAAAACACGGTGACATCACAGAAGGTCTTGATGCTCGAGAAATTTCTCAAGTTAGAGAATTCTTAGTTGGAATGGACGCTGTAATCTCAGCAGGCCCTTTTGCAATTAATAAAAATATTGGAACCGTAGCTGCTGAAATGGGTATTGGTTATTTTGATCTCACTGAAGATGTAGAGACAACAGAATTTATAAGAAGCTTAGATTCTCAAAGTGTAATGATGCCTCAGTGCGGCTTAGCACCTGGAGCTATAAATATCTGTGCTGCTGGGATGATGGAAAAATTTGATAAGGTCAATGAAGTTATGATGAGAGTGGGAGCTCTGCCAAGATTCACTAACAATGAAATGAGTTATTACTTGAGTTGGTCAACAAATGGATTGATCAATGAATATTGCAATGAAGCTGATGCAATTTATGAAGGAAAATCTATTAAAGTATTACCTCTTGAGGGCGCAGAAAAACTAACAATCGAAGGCGAGGCCTATGAGGCATTCAATACTAGTGGAGGTTGTGCCACTATGTGTGAGACCTATGAAAATAAAGTAGATAATCTTTCCTATAAAACAATAAGATATCCAGGACATTTAAATCACATGAGATTTTTATTTAATGATCTTCATCTGAAAAAGAATAAAGAAATATTAGAAAAGCTTTTTGACAAAGAGGTTCCAAGAACTACTAATGACGTAATAGTATTTTTTGTAAAAGTGATTGGTGAGATAGATGGAATTCTTCAAGAGAAGACTTACTTAAAGAAAATATATGGCAATGATAGATTTAGTGCTATTCAAAGAACTACGGCATCAGGAGTGTGCAGTGCTCTTGATATGTATATAAATAATAAGATCTCTGCGAAAGGTTTTATCAAGCAAGAGTCAATTTCATGGGAAGACTTTATAGATAATAAGTTTGGAGAGGTTTATACCTAATTAATCTTCGTAGATAAAAATTTTATCTAAAGGGACCTCAAAGTAACGAGTCATTTTTATTGCTAGTGTTAACGAGGGATCAAATTTTCCATTTTCAATAGAATTGATAGTTTGCCTGCTTACAGAAAGAGCATGAGCAAGGGCGTTTTGGCTTACCTGCTTTTTGATGCGAAGATCTTTTAATCTGTTTTTCATTTAGTCTTCTTTGATATATTGTTTATAAAATCTAAAGCTATTAATACAAGCACCAAAAGCAAACCCAAAGAATAACTCTATAAATCCAATATCATAACCTGTATAAGGAGCTATTATAGCAATGGGCAAACCTACTAAAATAAAGCCTAAAGCTCCTCCAATCATTGACATTTCATTATATTTTTGAAATAGCATATCTTGATTCTTTAATACTTGTATGTAGGTGTATACCGCAATATAAATAAGAACGATTTCAGCAAATGCAAACCAAATATAATTTTGGTCTTCCATATTTCCAAATGCCTCAACGCCATCAGCTGAGAGTGAAACGCTAAACCAACCTGCAATGGCTCCAGCCATACCAGATGCAATTAAACATATAATCCAATTTCTTTTGTCAGCACCCTTTAAAGATTTAAGGTCTATCCAAAAGCCATATCCTGTAATTTTTGCCATATTATAATTCTCAGTTGTTTTGAAATAATATATTCTTAATAGTTTATTATGTCAAGTAAACTTTACATTTGAAAATATGTATTCCTTGGATGAAATTGAAAACAAAAGGTGAGATACTGGGCAATGACCGAATTAAATCTTTTAAGTATTTCTCATATAATAATAGTTGTCATCTGTTTGTTAGGCATCTTATACATACCGAAATATTTTGAAAATTCTTCAAAATCTACCCATCAACTTTTGGCTTATGTGATTATATTTTTTATAGCTATCAATCAAGGTATGGATTTTTACAGAGAAGGATACCTAGACGAATTGAAGCTTGGATTGCCATTACATTTATGTGATTTCTCATCTTTTGCTGTTGTAGTTTATTTATTAACGAAAAGAAGAGATTTCTTCTTGTTTGCCTTTTTCTTTGGTATCACAGGTGGTGGAATGTCACTTCTTACTCCAGATACCGTGTATGGATTCCCATATATTGGCTATATACAAAGTCAAATTGGTCACTCTATGATTTTGTTAGGGGTGACTTACGGAATAATTATTGATAAGCAAAGACCATACCTTATAGACGTATTTAGAATGCTGGCAGTTGGAACTGTGCTTCTAGCTTTCATGTACTTGATAAACTACCTCCTAGGTCCTCCAGCAAATTACTGGTTTTTAATTGAAAAACCAATAGGAAACAACATAGTTACTTTATTAAAGCCAGAACCGTTTCATATGATAGATCTATATATATTAGCGGTTGCTTTATGCTATTTACTCTATTTGCCTTATTATCTTAAAGATAGGATGAAAAAAAAAGATGTCTAAAAAAACTAATAAGGTAGTATCAAGAACTCAAATACCATTTAAATATAGGGCAGAAAGACCTAAATCAGTTCAATGGATAGCTAGGTGGTTTCTCAGAGCATTCAGATGGAAAGTAGAGGGTTCAATTCCTCAGTTCGAGGGTAATCAAAATTTAGTATTAATTGCAGGTCCTCATACATCAAACTGGGACGGTGTTTTTGGTTTTGCAGCGATATTAGGATTAGATGCAAAAATAACTTTTTTTGGCAAAGCCAGTCTGTTTAGTAAACCAATCCTAGGAAGATTTTTAAAATATATGGGTGGAATTCCTGTTGATAAATCTAAACCAGGAATGGGCTTAACCGACATAGCAATAAAAAATATGCAAAAGCTTAACGGCTCAATAATTGCCATGTCACCAGAAGGAACTCGAGCCAAGACAGAGAAACTTAAATCAGGTTTCTTAAGAATTGCCGAAGCTGTGGATGGAAGGGTATTCCTTGGAGCTTTTGACTTTGGAAAAAAAAGAGTTGTATTAGATACTTTTTTTTATCCTAGTGGGGACTTCGATGTTGACCTCTCATACGTAAGAGAGTACTTCATGCAATTCGATGCTAAGCGCCCAGAAAATTATTAGTTATTCCTTAAACCCTTAACAATCATCTCATCAACCATTTGTTCCACTATAAATAGTGGAGGATTTCCATTATCTAGAACTGCTGAATGAAAATCTTTGATACTAAATTTCTCTCCAAGTTGTTCCATTGCTCTTTCTCTTAATTCTAAAATCTTTATCATCCCAACTTTATAACTCAAAGCTTGTCCTGGCCATACGATATATCTCTCGATTTCAACACGACATTCAGTATCTGACATTCCTGTCATATCTTTCATATAATCAATTGCCTCTTCCCTTGTCCATTTTTTATAATGCATTCCAGTATCAACAACCAATCTGACCGATCTAAATATTTCACTTTGTAGAATTCCAAGCTCATCATATAAATCTGGAGCAAGGCCGGCTTCAAGTGATAATCTTTCGGCATAAAGAGCCCAGCCTTCTGAAAATGCAGAAGTACCATAGCCAAATCTTCTGTAAATAGTTAAATCATCATTTTCTAGCGAATGTGCAATTTGATGGTGATGCCCAGGTGTAGCTTCATGATAGGTAAGAGTTTTCATACTATATTTCGGCGTTTGCTTTATATCATAAAGATTAACAAAGAATGCTCCAGGCCTACTGCCGTCAAGAGCAGGAGCTTGATAGTAACCACCAGGTGCAGTTTTTTCTATGTATTCAGGGACTGCGTTAACAACAACAGGGGCTTTGGGCATCGAATGAAAATAATCTTTAATAGCTTCTGTAGCTTCATTAACCATATCCGTATAATCTTTTAGAACTATTTCTTTCCTATCTGGAGTATCTGCATAAAGCAATGAAGGATCCTCATTTAATTCATTCATTAGGGTTCCAACAGTTTTATCTGCATCATAGCCAAGAGAAACAAGAATCTCTTTCATTCTAGTTGAAATTCTTGCCACCTCACTTATTCCTATGTCATGAATTTTTTGCGGGCTATAGTCTGTAGTTGTATATGTCCTAATTCTTAATTTGTAAAACTCATCCCCATTAGGTTGAGACCAAATTCCATGATTAGGATTAGCCTTATCTCTTGTTGAAACCATGAAATCTCTTAATAAGATAAATCCGGGAGTAACACTATTCTCTATAGATAATATTAATTTATTTTCAAGAGTAGCAAGCTCTTCTGACGATATATCCAATAGTTCAGCTTTCTTCATAAATTGTGTATACAAAGGGTGTTCATCATATGAATAATCAATCATCTCATTAAGTTGATCTATAACATGAGCGTAAACAAATTCTGGAGCAAAAATACTGGCTGCGGCTTGTCTTTCAAGACCATCTAAAACACCTGCATATACCTCTTTAGCAAGATCAGTTCTCTTTATGAAATCTTTAGCTTCCGAATGATTTCTAACAGGATGCATGTCACTCATGAAACTAATAATATTGTGATGGATGCCTCGAACTTGGTTTAATGGATAATCATGATAAGGGAACTCTTCAAGTTCCTTAAGACCGTTTTCAATATCAAAAATAGCTATTCTTTTAGTAATCTTTTGATTATTTGTTAATGAGCTTTCATTATATTTGTTTAATATTCTCAATGACTCTCTTGCATCATCTATTCCTTCTTGAAGGTCTTCATGCTCAGGGATTGAAAGCTTAGAGTTATGTTTAGTAAGCCAATTAAAACTATCAAACATCCCCATGTAAGTCATTGCTTCTGGCGAATCAATGAGACCTGTTATAACTTCCTTTCCCAAGTAATGGTCAATGGAGGCAGGCTTCATAAGAAATAAGTTTACAAGGTATAAGGAGCCCAAGCTCAATCCAAACAAGAAAACCAACCCGGTTGCTTTAAAAAATCTTTTAATCACTGTCAACTCTCCTTATAAATGAAATCTAGAACATTATACTTCAATTATTATTTCACAAGAGGCCCTAAAAAATTTGTACAAATCGACTAAGGCCATGATCAATATACTTACTATGTGTTTTTTTGATAAACTTTATTACTTTAAAATATTACAGGAAAAAATGACTGATAAATTAGCAACCTTGTCTCATGAAGAAGACGTTTCAATTATTACATTAGATGATGGGAAGGCAAATGTTTTCTCTCTAGCCATGTCTCAAGCTGTTAATGATTGCTTAGACGAAGTGCCAACTGAAAAGGGGTCCCTAATAATTACAGGCAGGCCTGGCATGTTTTCTGCTGGATTTGATTTAAAAGTAATAGCTGCTGGAGATTTGACTGCAACAAGAGAAATGTCATTAGGTGGTTTTAGACTTTTATCAAGAATACTTTCATTTCCAAGACCTGTTGTTGCTGCATGTTCTGGCCACGGTATAGCACTTGGGACTTTTCTATTATGTTGTTGCGATTACAGAATGGGAGCAAAAGGTGAGTTCTTGGTTGGCGCTAATGAAATGAGAACCAACATGGTCATACCTATTCCAATTTTGGAACTAATTAAATTTAGAGTATCCCAATCTCATAAATACAGAGCTGTATTAGGTGCTGAAATGTATCCTATTGAAAGTGCTATAGAAGCTGGTCTAATGGATGAAGTTGTTGAGCCAGATGCCTTAATGGAAGCAGCTCTTATTAAAGCTAAAGATCTCGCGACTCTTGGGCATCCTAGTTATACCTTAACAAAAGAGCTTTATATCGGAGAGACAGCTAAGAAGATTAATGATGCACTTGACGAATTTGATCCTGATGCATAGCCACTGATTCCAAATAGTGAATTCAAAATCTAATATAGATTTATCTCTTTTTATTGACGTTCCTAGCAAGGAGGCGTTAAACACTTTGTTTTCTTTGAATCAAGATAATACGCCTGAAGTTGGATCATTGTCATCGATCAAAGAGCTTGAGCACCTAATTGAAATGAGTGCGTTGAATTTTTATGTTCTCGAGGAAGAAGAAATTATAGGCTTTGTAGTTTGCTTCAGAGAAAATGCTAGTTATAAGTCATTAAACTATAAATTCTTTAATACCACTGAAGATAAATTTTTGTATATCGACAGAGTTGTAATCAGACAAGGGCATAGAAGAAAAGGTGCTGGTTCGACCTTATATGCTCATTTGCAAAGTTTAGCTGATTTAGAAAATATTCCAGTATGTTGTGAGGTCAACACGATTCCTAAAAATGAAGTCTCATTAAATTTCCATCATAAAAATGGTTTCATTGAAGTAGGCGAACATCAATTTGATGATCATTCGGTTGTTTACCTAAAGAGGTAATACCTATTAATTTTGTGTATTATTAATACATACCTAATTTTAGAATGTATATATGTTTCTTCAAACAACGCTTTTATTCAAAACAGTTCTTATATTATCAAGTCAATTAGCCATTGTATTGGTTACTAGTTTTGCACTTTTAAAAGGGGCAAGAAAAGCATACGAAAACAATACATCTTATTTTGGTATGTGGTTTAGAGGTTCTGTGAATATGAAAAATCAACTGAATTTAATTCCCTATCAAAAACCACCAACGCATTTTCCTGCAGAAATGAGTAAAGATATTAAAAATAAAGAAGGTAAAAATGCGACAGAATCAAAAATAGCTATGAGTGCTGAACATAGGTTAGATCTTATGAGAGAGGGTTATAAAGATTCCTGGAGCGCTTCAGGTGCTTATCTGGACTATTTTTGCTGCGTGGATGATATCTTTGTTTGGATGTGTAATTTTTGCAAGCTATCAAATAAATATTTATGTAGGTATGGCTCTTTTTACTTTTACTAACTTTTTATTTGGCCCATTACTTGGACTAATGTTATTAAATATGGATGAAAATGATGGCTATAGAGCTTTAAAAATAGTACTTATGGTAACTTTAGCGACTGGGTTTATTGGATTTAGTGACATTTATTCATTTTCAGAAAGCTCTTTGTTAGCAATCTCTTTATTTATATCTCTTTTAGGCTTAGTAATATTTGAATTTAGTAAGAATTTTTAGGGATTTTTCAAGAAATACAATCAGAATGAAAGCTATATTTGGTGCTTTTCTTTTTTCTGTTTTTCTTTTATTTGATTTCAATTTGCTCTCTAAAAAAGCTGAGATGGGGATTAATGATTGGTATACAGCTTTTCAGATGGCGTTCACAATTTATCTAGACATTATAAATCTGCTTCTAGAAATACTAGAAGCAATGGACTAGATGATATCCATCTAATAAGGAGAATATAAAATGAACTTTACAATTAAAAAAGGGATACAAGGCGGTATAGGGGCAACTAATAACAATTATGTTCGTAATTTGGGCAAATGCAATTATTGCTATTTTGGCTACCTTGCTCTTTGGCATAACAATTATAGGAGTATTAGCTATTCCAGCTATTTGGGCAGGCTATATGGAATCTCTGCTGAGAATCAGAAGAGGAGATGAAGTAACCATTGGAGCATTTTTTAAGGCTGGCTTTAGTCAGTGGTGGCCATTATTCCTTTTAGTTTTATTAATGTTCCTTGGCGTATTAGCTGGATTCATGCTGTTAATAATCCCAGGAATTTATTTATCGGTTGCATGGATGTTTGTTTTATATTTAAAGGTAGACAGAGATATATCAATTTCTGATGCCTTTGAAGAATCGAGAAGATTAGTAACTGACACTGGATGGTGGCTATTATTCTTATACGTATTGCTTATTGCAGTTACTCAGCAAATACTTACCCTGCATCCAATATTAAGCTTAGTGTATGTTTTTGTATTCCCCTATCTTTTAATGATTCAGCTTGAAGCGTATATACTTGTTACAGACACTAAAAATAATGAAGAAGACAAAGTGTAGCAATCTTAATAAAGAGGTAAAGAAATATGTCAATTTATAAATGTGATGAGTGCGGAATGTCAGTTAAAACTTCCTGTGGAGAATGTGATACACCGCTTGTAAATGGAATGTTAGATCTAGACGATGGCAGTCAAGTTCAGGTATCCCAATGTCATGAAAATGAATGTTCAAACTACAACGGCAAAATTAAGTCACCACTATGTTGTGGTAATGACATGCATTGCGCCCTTTAAAAAAATTTATCTGTAAATAAAGCTTAGAGATACTATGAGAATAATATCTAGCCCATGCAAGAGCGCATAGGCTAAATCTATTTTGGTTATCTAGTAATTGAATAACCTTGTTGTTCTAGGACAAATCTATCTTCAGATAGATTTGCTATCCAAGTAACTTCACCGTCTTCATTGAATAAAAATCTAGTTGCAGTATAGGCCCTTGCACTTAAGCCAGATGCCTCTTCTGTAAATGTAGCACTACTTAAGACCCAAACAGCTCCTTCTTTAGTACTAGAAACTTCTACCATATTAAATTTATCAGCAGGCCATGTAGCAGCATCGCCACTTTCAAAATTTTCCAATACTTGTGATTTAGAACTTACTTGCCTTACAGCTCCTCTTGCAACAGATATAGCAACCTCATTACCATCTCTTAGAACAACAGCACTTACTTCTTCACCAGGCTTTCCTCTAAAACCAAGACTATTTCTATTATCGTCAGTTAGCCTTACGCCACCAACCTGAACAAAAGAGTCTCCAACTTCAAGAACTTTAGATGCTGGGCTATCAGGAATGATATAAGTTACTGTCATTCCACCTTCATCAGGATTCCAAATAAAACCCATTCCAACATATCTATCGCCTAAGACCTCACCGTCCTCAGCCATATTGTTTGTTACCATCGCAATAGCTTCTGCTTTCCCTGTATAGCCAGCCTCAACCCATGCCATTGCAAGATCTTCATTGGCTTTATTAGAATTACTTGATGTATCTGAACATCCAGCCACGAAGATAAGAGCCATCAAAGAAAAGCTTAATTTAAATTTATTCATATTTTCTTCCTATTAAATAATTATTAACTTTTCATAGTTTATAACGAATATGAATGAATTAAACACTTATAAAAGTATTTATGAGATTTCTATGTTCGAACTCGACCTTTTTTTCTCATTCGAATAGATTCAGGAGTTACTTCAACAAGCTCATCATCCTCAATGAATTCTAAGGCTTGTTCTAGAGTATGTTTTATATGCGTAACCAAGATAAGATTTTCATCAGTACCGGCAGCTCTAATATTATTTAACTGTTTTGCTTTTGTTGGATTTACTGGAAGATCATTATCTCTTGAATGAAGCCCAACAATTTGACCAATATAAACTTCGTTACCATGACCTAAAAAAAGTTTGCCTCTGTTCTGTAAATTAAAAAGGGCATAGGCCAGTGTTTTTCCAGCAGTCATCGAATACATGACGCCATTATTTCTTTTTGCTATTTCACCAGCTTTTACTGGACCATAATGATCAAAAACACTTGTCATAATTCCAGATCCACTAGTTATTGTTAAAAAATGTGACCGAAAGCCAATAATGCCTCTTGATGGAGCTATGAATTCAAGCTTAACTCTTCCTTTTCCATCAGGGTCCATACTTTGAAGTTCTGCTTTTCTTGGTCCTAACTCCTCCATTATTGAGCCTTGATGCATTTCTTCAACATCAATTACAATTTGCTCATAAGGCTCATGAATTTCACCATCTACTTCTTTTTGAACTACCTGTGGCTTTGAAATACCCAGTTCGAAACCTTCTCTTCTCATAGTTTCAATTAAAACTGATAAATGAAGTTCACCACGACCAGAAACAACAAACTTATCTGGTGTCTCTCCAGGAACAACTTTTAGAGCTACGTTCGATATTAATTCTTTGTCTAATCTTTCTTTTATATTCCTTGAAGTAACAAACTTTCCTTCTTTACCTGCAAAAGGTGAGTCGTTAACTTGAAAAGTCATACTTACTGTAGGCTCATCCACTGAAAGTGCTGGGAGTGCTTCCACGTCTGAAGGAACGCAGATCGTATCTGAGATGTTTAACTTATCTATACCGGTAATACAAACAATTGATCCAGCTTGTGCTTTTTCAACTTCAACTCTATCGAGTCCTTCATAGCCCATGACTTGAAGTATCTTTGCTTTTCTAGTTACTCCATCTCTATCAACTACTACAACTTGATCATTCGGTTTAACAACACCGCGTTTAATTCTTCCAATACCAATAACACCAACATAACTATTGCTATCTAGTGCGCTTATTTGGAGTTGGAAAGGTCCATCAACATTTACCTCAGGCGCAGGCACTTTATCTAAGATCATCTGCAATAAAGGAGTCATATCAACAGTCATGTTTTCAGGTTCTAATCCTGCAATTCCTTCTATTGCAGATGCATAAATTACAGGGAAATCAAGTTGTTCGTCAGTTCCCCCTAATCTATCGAATAAATCAAAGACTTGATCTAAAACCCAGTGAGGCCTAGCATCAGGACGATCTACTTTATTAATAACAACTATTGGTTTTAGACCTTTCTCAAAGGCTTTTTGGGTAACAAATCTAGTTTGTGGCATTGGCCCATCTACTGCATCTACTAGAAGCAAAACAGAATCAACCATAGAAAGAGCTCTTTCAACTTCTCCACCAAAGTCAGCATGACCGGGTGTATCTACAATATTTATGAGGTGGTCGTTCCAATTTATGGAAGTATTTTTAGCCGTTATCGTTATTCCTCTTTCTTTTTCTTGGTCATTGGAATCCATGATTCGTTCTGAATCCATATTTTTTCTGTCAAGAGTCCCAGATTGCTGAAGCAATTTATCAACAAGCGTAGTTTTGCCATGGTCTACGTGGGCAATAATAGCTATATTTCTGAGGCTATCAATATTCATTGGATTTGTCTCTTAAAAAAGAGAGGATTATAATCTTAAAATGAACAAATTAATGCTTTTCTTTTTTCTTGTCTTTTCAACTCATACTTTTTCTGATCTAAAGGAAGATTTAGACCAACAACTAAATCCATTAATGGATAAAGTTATAGACTGGCGTCATGACATTCATCAGTATCCAGAACTTGGCAATAGAGAGTTTAGAACCGCCAAGAAAATAGAGAATCATCTTGTATCTTTAGGAATTGAGGTAGAAACACAGATTGCTTATACAGGAGTAGTAGGATTAATTAGAGGCGGTCTCCCAGGCCCAACTATTGCATTTAGAGCAGATATGGATGCTTTACCTGTTGAAGAAAAAACAGGAGTTCCATTTGCATCCAAAGTGAGGACAACTTATTTGGGAAATGATGTTGGAGTAATGCATGCATGCGGTCATGATGCACATGTTGCAATTTTAATGGGTGTTGCAGAATTCTTAGCAACAAATAAAGATAAGTTAAAAGGCAATATTATGCTTATATTTCAACCTGCTGAAGAAGGTCCTCCAGAGGGAGAGGGCGGCGGAGCTGAAATGATGCTAGCAGAAGGAATATTCAAAAGGTATGAACCTGAGGTAATTTTTGGACTACACGTAACAAATATACCTAATGGAGTATTATCAATTAAGTCTGGGCCAGCAATGGCAGCTGCTTCGGCATATAGAATTAAGATTAAAGGAGTCCAGGCTCATGGTTCGACACCATGGACCGGAATAGATCCTATTATGGCTACTGCTGAACTAATTCAATCTCTAAATACTATTGTCAGTAGAAGAATCAACATTATCAATAATCCGGCTGTTGTTTCAGTTGGTATAGTTAAGGCAGGAACTAGAAATAACATCATTCCAGAAGATGCAGAAATAATGGGGACTATTAGAACCTTTGATCCAATATTAAGAAAAGAAATTTACACAGAAATTGAACAAGTTGCCAAAGGCGTTGAAGTTGGAACCGGAACACAAATATCAGTAGAATTTGATGTTGGTGGTTTTTACCCGGTAACTGTAAATAATCCAGCCTTAGTAGAAAAAATGAAGGGCTCATTAATGGAAGCTTCTCCAAATAAATTCTATGAATCTAATATTCCAGTTACTGGCGCAGAAGACTTTTCATACTTTTCGCAAGAAATTCCAGGTATGTACTTTTGGCTTGGTGTAAACAAGCCTGGAGCCGGACTTGAGTCGGCAAACTTTGGCGAAAGAACTGAAGTAGCAGGAAATCATTCACCATATTTTTATGTTGATGATTCAGCATTAGACGAAGGTGTCAAAGCCCTTGTATACTTAGCGCTAGATTACCCAGAAAAATAACAATAAACCAAAAGGAGACTTAAAGTGTCAATCCCAGACCATATAAAAAATCATTTATCTATGCCTGTTATAGGCTCACCACTATTCTTAGTATCAGGACCAGAATTAGTAATTGCACAGTGCAAAGCAGGAATCATTGGATCTTTCCCAGCCCTTAACGCAAGACCTCAACATGTTTTAGGTGAGTGGATTACAAGAATTAAAACAGAACTAGCTGAGTATCAAGAACAAAATCCTGATGCTAAAGTTGCTCCATTTGCTGTAAATCAAATTTGTCATGGTTCAAATAACAGACTTATGGAAGACATGGCTACTTGCGTTGAACATGAAGTACCAATAATTATCACATCTCTAAGACCACCTGCAGAACTTGTAGAAGCAGCTCATAGCTATGGCGGACTTGTTTATCATGATGTTATTAATGTAAGACACGCAAAAAAAGCAGCTGAGCAGGGAGTAGATGGTTTAATTTTAGTTTGTGCTGGCGCTGGTGGACATGCTGGAGCCTTATCACCCTTTGCTCTTTTAAGAGAAGTTAAAGAGTGGTTTGACGGGACAGTTATTCTTTCAGGCTCAATTGGCGATGGTTATTCAGTTGCCTCAGCTATAGCGCTTGGAGCTGATTTTGCATATATGGGAACTCGATTTATAGCTACGCAAGAAGCCAATGCGGATCAAGATTATAAACAAATGTTAATTGATGGCGCGGCTGACGATATAGTCCTCTCAAGTTTGTTCACTGGTGTTTTAGGTAATTACTTAAAACCATCAATAAATAAAGCAGGATTAGATGCTGATAATCTTCCTGAAGCAGATAAGTCATCAATGAACTTTGGATCAGGTGGAAATACAGAAGCTAAAGCATGGAAAGATATATGGGGTTCAGGTCAAGGAATTGGTTTAATAGAAGACTCACCATCTGTTGCAGAATTAGTAGATAGACTCTCTGCTGAATATAATGATGCAAAAGAGGAATTCCTCAAAAAATCAGGAACTTAATAACTTTTTCGGAGAATAAAGAATATGGATGGAATAATTTTATTTTTTGTTGGCGCTGCATCTGGCATAGCAATTGTTACTTTAATGAATAATTCTAAAAAAGGCCGTGAGGGCGCAAAAGGAATCACTGAAGAATATACTACCTCTTCAGGAGTAAAACATACGGCTAAGAAGGATAGAGAAGATCATATTGTATGACTTTTGAATTAATTGTATTTTTGACTGGCGCAATAACATTTCTTTTTGTTTTTGGGTGGTTTAAATCTGCGGCAATAATTGTCTTCAAGTCAGAGTTTGCAAAAAACTCTATAACTGTTGATGAAACGTGGAAAAAACTTTTTAAAGTTTTCTTAGTTGATCTATTAATTTGCATAACAGGCGTTATAGCAACAGGTGTTTTATTTTTAATAATTTTAAGACATCTTCCTATATGAAAAAAAGGAACTTCAGAAGATATTTTGAAGATGGTTGGAATAAATTATTTGGCAAAGAAGAAGACAAAGGTAAGTTAAGAACTCAAAGCTTATATAGAGCCCAAAAGGGAATCCTTAATGTTGGAACTCCCCATGACTGGGAAGACTATAAAAAATATAAAGAAGAAAATAAAAATGAATCAGACTAATATTTTTGATGAGCCCATCGAAGAGTGTTGCTCAGATCCGATAACAGGATTTTTTAGAGACGGCTTTTGTCACACGGACAAGCTAGATAGAGGCCTTCATATCGTATGCTCTTTAATCACAGAGGATTTTTTAAGTTTCTCAAAATCAAGAGGTAATGACCTTTCTACTCCAAGGCCTGAGTTTAATTTTCCAGGGCTTCAAGAAGGAGACTCATGGTGTGTTTGTGCTGAAAGGTGGAAAGAAGCCTATGAACATGGTTTTGCACCTAAGGTTTTTTTAAAACGCACTCATAAAAAAGCAACTAGCATAATCGACATTGAAGTCTTAAAAGAATATGCGGTGGATCTCAACTAACTATGAATAAGATTGGCTTTATTGGACTTGGAGTTATGGGATATCCCATGGCAGGTCATTTGCAGTCTTTGGGCAATGATGTTGTTGTTTTCAATAGATCAGCAGAAAAATCTGATAAATGGAGCAATGAATTTTCTGGAACTATCTGTAAGAATCCTTCAGAAATAGCATCTCAGTCAAATATTATTATGCTTTGTGTAGGTAAAGATGATGATGTAGAAGAGGTGATGTTAGGTAATGATGGAATAATGGAAACCTTAAAGACCGGCACAACTATTATTGACCATACAACAACTTCAGCTGAACTTGCAAAACGAATGAATGATCTTGTTATTAACAAAGGCTGCAATTTTATTGATGCTCCAATATCAGGAGGTCAGGCAGGAGCAGAATCAGGAAAACTTTCAGTAATGGTAGGTGGAGATAAAGAAGCTTTCTATGCAATAGAAAAAACCCTAGATGCCTATTCAAAATTCACAAAATATATGGGACCAAGTGGATCAGGCCAACTAACAAAAATGGTGAATCAGATTTGTATTGGAGGGCTAGTTCAGGCCTTAGCAGAGGGGGTAAACTTTTCAGAAAAGGCAGGGTTAAATACTTCAGATGTTATGGAAGTTATAACAAAAGGTGCAGCTCAATCATGGCAAATGGAAAATAGATGGCAAACAATGCTCAAAGATGAATACGATCATGGATTTGCTGTTGATTGGATGAGAAAAGATTTAGATATCGTATCTGCTGAGGCATCTAAAATTGGGGCCAACATTGAAGTCACAGAGTTGGTTAATAAATTTTATAAAGATATTCAAAAATCCAATGGGGGCAGGTGGGATACCTCAAGCCTATTAAAAAGAATCAAAGATTTATAAAGTAAATATAACCTTAGAGTAAAGAACCAAAATAGCGAATACTATTTGTGTAATTACCACTATATTTTCAGCAAGCTCTTCCCCGCCAACAAGAGACTCTTCTATCATTTCATAATAATTTTCTGGATTAGAGACAATCCAGGCAATACCAGCAATATGCAATAGCATAATCAATGCCACGATCCAATTGAGTGGCTGATTTGTGAAAACAATGAAAGAAGTAATAATCATAAAGATTATTTCTACGGACAACAAAACATTAATATTTTTTCTTTTATACATATACCTTAGCAAGCTATACCCAGATCTATGTGAATAAAAATATATAAATGCACCCATAACATAAAGGATGGCTAGTAAATTAATCATTTAGTGGTGAGGAGGTTTTTCGTATTCTATTGGAGGAAATTTTGATCTCTCTTTATTTTTTTTATATCTTTCATAAGCAGATGTCACATCAGCACAATCATCGACTGCTGAGGGTAACTCTTCTTTTGGTTTGCTATCTTTTTCTTTCATTATTTAAAGTAATTAAAGATCGCCTCTTTCCTTACTTCACTTCTTTGAACTTCAAACTTTTCTCCGTATCTAGCTTCTAATTTTTTTTGATTTTCACTAATAACTTCATAAGGATCTAAACCTAAAGAGGCACATGCTGTTGTCCAGTACCACATAATATCTCCAAGCTCTCTCTTCATATGAAAGATATTATCTTCAGAAGCAGGTTTTCCTTGAAGAACCATTTTTTTAACTATTTCCACAAATTCTCCAGTTTCACTTCCAAGGCCTAGCGCTGCTGTTAATAATCTTGGCATTTTAATTGATGAAGCAGCCTCAATATCATCAAAGCTTTTCTTCAAAGCATCAAGATCAATACTCGGATCACTAGTAACCTTTGTTACAAAATCACTGTAGGTAGAAAAAAAATCTTTTACTTCTTGGCTCATAAATATTCCTTTATATGTTTCTTTTTATAATATCACTAGCTAAATAATTTTCATTAAAATGGTGAATCTTTCCATGACAAAGTAGAAATAAATTCAGCTGAAATCGCCTTAGTTTTATCGCTTACTAACTTATTTTTAAGGTCAACTCCTGACAAAAATTCATAATCGCTTAAATCCCTTTTTGTTCCAAGACCATATATTCCATCAATCTCGACCATCTATTAAGTCTTGATAGTTTATTTAAGCTTTTTTCTTCTCTTTCATGCCATTTAATTTCTCTGCCACTGTCTTCTTCTTCATCCCAGTGAAGCTTTCTTTTAATATCTGAAGTATCTGTATAAAGGTGAAATATAGGGACAGCAGGTATATGGAAGATACCAAAGCCTCTTGTAAATGCTCTAAGCATTAATGAAATTTCTTCTCCATAAAAATAAAACTCTGGATCGTAAGGAACTTTTTTAACAAAAGCCCCTGGAGCAAAAAGACATCCGGCTGCAAGCAGATAGCCATGTGTTATCTGTGCATTTGCTATTGCACCAATCTGCCTTGAGAAAGGCCCTTTTAAAAAAATTGAATCCTCTTTATAAGAAAGTGTATGAGTATTGGCATCTGACGTATCAAGAGAGTAAGTTCCAGAATTAAAATCAACGATATCAAATGCTCTAGGATAGCAGGTAATAATAGGCAGCTTATGTGAATAAGAATCTACAGATTGAATCTTTTGCATATAAGATAGTAAATAGTTATCCCAGCCTTTTTGAAATTGCATGTGCGAATCAATTTGAAGATAATAATCTTCATCATTAAAAAACTTTTGAATTCTGTGTCTGGCCCAGCAGGGACCTTCAGATATTGCAGGCTCTAAGTGCTCATATGTAATTTGATTAGAGAAAGAAAAATTACTTATATCCAGAATCTGAGATGACTGATCGCATATACCAAAAAATAAATCTTCTGGCTTATCAGCATTATCAAAGGCACCTCTTATAGTGGTTTCTAATAAAGGGTCTTGGTATGATGCAATTGAAATAAAGATTTTCATGACTAGATAATAACAATAAAGATTAATTAATAACTTACTAATAGTATAATTTTAAATAAATATGAAACCAAAAAAAATTGCTGAAAACGTAACTTTATTTTCTAACGATCCTATAATTTATGTTGTGTCTGACTTTTTATCATCTCAGGAATGCGCTTCTTTTATAGAAGTGGGAGAGGGTAAAATGGAAAGAGCAACAGTTATTACTGACCAAGATAAAGAGTTTCATGCTAATAGAACAAATACTCACACATGGGTTGCGCATGATGCCAATGAAATAGTTCATGAAGCCAGTAAGCGATTTTCTATCCTTGTTAAAATGCCAATTAATAATGCTGAACAATATCAACTAGTATTCTACGGTCCTGGAAATGAATATAAACCTCATTTTGATGCATTTGATAAAAATACTCCAGAGGGGAAGAACTATTGGTTTCCCGGCGGACAAAGAATGATAACTGTATTGGCCTACTTAAATGATGTCGAGCAAGGTGGAGCCACTAACTTCCCTGAAGTAGGTGTATCAATAAAACCAAATAAAGGCGATGTTTTGGTATTTCATAACTGTCTAGATGGCACTTCGGATATTAACCCTAAGTCAATTCATGCGGGATCCCCTGTTATTTCAGGTGAGAAGTGGGCTGTTAACTTATGGTTCAGGCAAGAAGCTATATATTAATTTCTAGTCGACTTTAAGAGACCTTTGACTGTCTACAATATTATATAAATGATCTTGAGCCTCTGGTTTTAATTGAGCCACACCCATAGTAATAACATCAATTACAGCGGTATAAGCTATTCTCGAAGTATGAGGTTTTGTAATCCTATAATTATCACCAACATTTATAGTAATTGGAAAATCACAAATAGCAGCGAGAGGAGTATTACCTGGCATTATCCCAATAACTTTGACTCCAGCTTTCCTAACAATCTTTACACTATCTATTAGTGCAGAAGTTGTTCCAGATTGTGAAATAGCAACAACAACATCATTTTTAGATAAAGAATTAGCAGACATAAATTGAATATGAGGATCTGAAATAAAGGACGAAGAAATTTTCAGCCTAAAAAATTTGTGTTGAGCGTCCATAGCAACAGGTGCTGAACCACCAAAAGCATAGACTTCAACTCTTTTTGCATTTGCTAATAATTCTATTGCAGCCTCAAGAACGTTTTGATCAATCTGAGATCTAACGTTCAGAATCTCACTAATAGTGGTATCAAAAACTTTTTCACATAATTCATGTATAGAGTCGTCTTCCTCAATTTCATACATAACGAAGTAATCATCAGCAGCTAGTTGCTGAGAAAGATTAATTTTGAATTCTTGATAACCAGAAAAACCTAAAGCTTTACAAAATCTAATAAGGGTAGGCTCACTAATCCCCATTGCGCCAGAAGCTTCGGCAGTTTTCATGGTTATGACTGATTTAGGATCATTTAAAATAAAATCAGCAACCACCTTCTCAGATTTTCTCAATTCTGGAAGAGTATTTTTAATTTGTCTTAATAATTTTGTTGGCATAAGGTTAGAATATCCCTCTTAAGCAAAAAAATGAATCCCTAAATGGACGTATCGCATATTCTAGACCATCTTAATGACCAGCAACGCGATGCTGTGACGTCAGAAAAAAAACATTTAATGGTTCTAGCTGGAGCAGGTTCAGGAAAAACTCGAGTACTTGTTCATAAAATTGCATGGGAGGTAGAGGCGCTCAATAGAAATCCTGCATCAATTATGGCGGTAACTTTTACCAATAAAGCTGCCCTTGAGATGAGATCAAGAATTGAAGAATTACTTCAAGCTCCAATGATGGATGGATGGGTCGGAACTTTTCATGGCCTTGCTCATAAAATGCTTAAAAGATTTCATAAAGAAGCCAGTCTTAGTAGTGGCTTTACCATACTGGATTCAGATGATCAGTTAAGGATAATTAAAAGAATTTCAAAAGAATTAAGTCTAGACGAAGCCTCTTGGCCATCTAGACAAAGTCAGTGGCAGATAAACTCATGGAAAGATGAGGGATTTAGAAATAAAGAAGTTGATGATAAAGGCGACTTTTTTAAGGAGACCATTAATAAGATATATAAAGAATATGAGGCCGTATGTTTGAGAGACAATCTTGTTGATTTTGGTGAGTTGCTTCTTAGATCTTATGAAGTCATAAGGGATAACCTTGCAGTAAGAACTTTCTTTCATTCTCGATTTAAGTCCATCCTTGTAGATGAGTTTCAAGATACAAATACCATTCAATATAATTGGTTACTTGAGCTAGCATCTGATCAAACCTCTATAACTGCTGTTGGAGATGACGATCAATCTATCTATGGCTGGAGAGGAGCAAAAGTTGAAAACGTAGATGCATTCACTAAAACTTTTGATGACACAGAAATCATTCGTCTTGAACAAAACTATAGATCTACGAACATTATTTTGGGCGCAGCAAACGCCCTTATTGAAAATAACACTGACAGACTTGGAAAAAATCTTTGGACAGAGAAGCTTGAAGGAGAACAAATCGTTTTATATCAAGCATACAACGAGCAAGATGAAGCAAGATTTGTTGCCGATGTATTAAAAGATTGGATGAATAAGGGTGAGATGTACGAAGATGCAGCTGTTTTGTATAGATCTAATGCTCAATCACGAGCACTTGAAGAAGCGCTATTAAGAGCAAGCATTCCGTATAGAATTTATGGTGGGCAAAGGTTCTACGAAAGAATGGAAATTAAAAATGCCATAGCCTATTTAAAAATTATATTTAATCATTCTGATAACCCAGCTTTTGAAAGGTCAATCTCTAATCCAACCAGAGGTGTTGGCGAGAAAACATTAGCTAAAATAAGGGGTGCTGCAAAACAATATAATATTTCGTATATCAAAGCTTCTGCAAAACTAATTGATGAGGGCTCTATTTCTGGAAGAGGAGGAGCTGGTCTGTCATCTTATTTGGAATTTATATCTAGATGTAAAGAATTTATAGAGGAGAATCCATTGTCTGACCTAATGGAAGAAATAATTAAAACCTCTGGATTGGTTGCTTATCACGCAAAGGAACCAGGAGAAAAAGGTAAAACAAGAGTAGAGAACTTGGAAGAACTTGTTTCTGCAACTGCTAACTTTGAGCAAAGCATAAAAGAAGATAAGCCAAATAAAGAAATAGCAGAACAGTATCTAGATATGATTTCTTTAGATTCTGGAGATAGACAGGCATCCGAACATGACGACGCAGCTCAACTTATGACTCTCCATTCTGCAAAAGGATTAGAATTCAAATTAGTTCTTATGACAGGCTTAGAAGAGAGTCTATTCCCACATGGGAGATCAATGGCAGACCCAGCTCAATTAGAAGAAGAAAGAAGGCTGTGCTATGTCGGAATAACAAGAGCAATGGAAAAGTTATATATAAGTCATGCAGAATCAAGAAGACTTCATGGCTCTGATACTTTTAATCCTCCATCAAGATTCTTAAGAGAAATTCCAAAAGAACTTATTAATGAGATAAGACCTAGAGCGCAAACTAATATTCCTTATAATAGAAAAGACTTTAAAGAAACAAAACTAGAATTTGAAGAAGAAATAGGTATTGCACTGGGTGAAAGAGTTCTTCATAAAACTTTTGGCGAGGGCGTGGTTCTTAATTATGAAGGATCCGGTGAAGCTGCAAGAGTACAAATTAACTTTAACGGAGCTGGAACAAAGTGGCTCGTAATGGCATATGCCAAACTAGAGAAATTATAATGAAACAAAAATACTTATACCTCTTAGCATTAATACTTATCTCTGGATGTTCAGAGAATGTTGATATCGAATACGATATTGAATTTCCAAAACAAAAGACATATGACTGGCGACTAGTAACTGCCTGGCCTAAAAATTATCCAGGGCTTGGAATGGCTCCAGAAAGAATAGCCGACTTAGTTGAAGAAATGAGTAATGGCCAAATGAAGATAACTGTTTATGGGGCTGGAGAACAAGTCCCAGCCTTTGGTGTATTTGATGCAGTATCAAGCGGAGCTCATCAGATGGGCCATAGTGGAGGGTATTTCTGGAAAGGAAAGGCGCCTGCTGCTCAATTTTTTACTGGAGTTCCTTTTGGTTTAACTGCTGATGAAATAAACGCATGGACTAATAGAGGTGGAGGGCTAGAGCTTTGGAGAGAAGTTTATGCTCCATTCAATATTTATCCAATTCCAGCAGGAAATACAGGAACCCAAATGTTTGGCTGGTTTAATAAAGAAATAAATTCATTAGAAGACATTAAGGGCTTAAAAATGAGAATACCAGGCATAGGTGGGGAGGTTCTTGAAAGAGCTGGGGGTATCTCAGTAACTCTTCCAGGTGGAGAATTATTTACAGCACTTCAAACAGGAGTTATCGATGCTACTGAATGGGTAGGCCCTTATAACGATTTAACCTTTGGTTTTCAACAAGCTGCTAAATACTACTATTATCCAGGTTGGCATGAGCCAGGATCAATGCTCGAACTGCTAATTAATCAAGATGAGTGGAATGCATTGCCAAAGCATCTGCAGGTCATTATTGAGACAGCTGCTAAAGCAGTAAATCAAGATATTTTAGATGAATACACTGCAAGAAATAATAAAGCATTAAGAGAGCTTGTTGATGTGCATGGAGTAGAGCTTAGAAAACTACCTGATGATGTTATTGCAGAATTTAAAGTTATTGCTAATGACATTCTTGAAGAAAATGCTGCAAAAGATGCAACAGTAAATAAGGTTTATCAGTCTTACAAAAAGTTTAAAGAAGAAGTGTCCGCCTATCACAAGGTTTCTGAAGATGCGTTTGTTGAGGCAAGAAACGATTAGTGTCTAAAGAACTAACTTTTAAATCATTAGGCACGTCTAATTATTTAGAAACTTTATCAGAGATGAAAAATCATCTTCAGTCTGAAGATTTTCAAAATGAAATATGGTTGCTTGAGCATCCACCTGTTTTTACTTTGGGAACAGCCGCAGATAAAAATCATGTGCTTACTCCAAAAGATATTCCAGTCATTCAATCTGACAGGGGTGGAGAGGTTACTTATCATGGACCAGGCCAATTAGTCATATATTTCATGATTGATATTAAAAAAACTAAGCTTGGACCAAAAAGTCTCGTTAGAAATTTACAGGAATTTACACAATCTCTTCTGGCTGAATATTCTATAGAATCTAATTTTATTGAAGGCGCTCCAGGTGTTTATGTAAATGAAAAGAAGATAGCTTCAATTGGCTTAAGAATTTCAAATGGAAAAACGTATCATGGCATTAGTGTCAATGTAGACATGGATTTAAAACCATTTTCTTATATCAATCCATGCGGTTATGAAGGTCTGGAGGTTGCACAAATAAGGGACTTTAAGGAAAATATAACCATGAAGGAAGTTGAAATACTTGCAATAAATAAATTAGGGAATATATTCTAACTATGGAGCTTATAGCGACAACAAAGCACATCAACAGAGATGGTATTAAGGCTGTTAAAAACGGTCAGAAAGCTAATGCATTCTCACATATCCCTAATTCTAAGAAGCCTAGCTGGTTAAGGATTAAGGCTGATTTCAATCCAAATTTCCATAAAGTTAAAGAACAGGTTTCTGAAAAAAAACTTTATACCGTTTGTGAGGAAGCTCATTGTCCAAACATCAATGAATGCTGGTCTGCTGGTACAGCAACCTTCATGTTGATGGGTTCAGTATGTACAAGAGCGTGTAAATTTTGCTCAGTGGATACAGGCAACCCAAAAGGTTGGTTAGATAATGATGAGCCATTAAATACAGCTAAGGCTGTTCAAATCATGAAGCTTAAATATGTTGTTTTAACCTCAGTTAATAGGGACGATCTTCCAGATGGGGGAGCTCAGCATTTTGCAGAGACTGTAAAACTTATAAAAGACCTTAATCCCAATACGGCAGTTGAAGCTCTCACTCCAGACTTTAAAGGACTGTCTTCATCTATCGATACACTAGTTAATTGTGGCTTAGAGGTTTTTGCCCAAAATATAGAAACTGTGGAAAGACTCACTCATCAAGTAAGAGATATCAGAGCAGGCTATCAACAAACTATGGATGTTCTTGCTGAATCGAAAAGAATTAATCCAAAAGTTTTAACTAAGACCAGTATTATTGTTGGTCTAGGTGAAACAGATGAAGAAATCGAACAAACTATGGACGACTTAATAGACAATCAAGTAGACATTCTTACTATTGGTCAATACCTTCGACCAACGCTTAATCATCATCCAATCGAAAGGTGGGTCACGCCAGAGGAGTTTGAACGTTATAGAGTGATAGGCCTTAAAAAAGGATTCCTCGAAGTCATGTCAGGACCTATGGTTCGCTCAAGCTACAGAGCAGAAAGAGCATTAGAAAAAAATAATGCTGGCTTATAGCATCTTATTTACGAGTTGCATCAATTTCATCAATGCTGTTGATCAAATCCCAGATGTACTTATGGCCCTTGCTTGTTACATCTAAAAACTTCCGCCTTTTATCGTTCGGGTCACTGATTTTAGTAATGAATCCTCTAGACTCCAAATATCCAGTTATTCGTTTAACTTTTGTAAATGATATCTGAAGTTCAGTTTGTAGCCATTTAATATTTGGAAGTCGCTCACCTTTAATTTTGCTAGCAACAATTGAAGTTAAAAGAATAAAATGCCCAACTCCCATTTTTTCTCTTAGACGTAAAGCATTTAAATTTGAAACACTTTTTGAATGTCTTAAAAAGGATTTATTGCCCACAATTTTGCATATTCGTATAAAGTATAAAAAAATACATAGCACTTAAATTTAACACATATTTTCTAAATGTAATATGCCTTAGAAAAAAGGATTCCTTGAAGTTATATCAGAATCAATTGTCCTCTAAAATTTCAGAGCTGTTAGAGCATAAGAAGTATGCAGAACTTGGGTTATTTGCTTATGGGCAAACTGCTAATCAAGTTATAGATATATTGTTCACCTTTTTCAGTAATATCTAAAAACTTCACCCTTTTATCCTTAGCATCATTGATTTTAGCGATTAATCCTCTGGACTCTAAAGATTCAATTATTGATTTAACCTTTGTAAATGATATCTGAAGTTCAGTTTGTAGCCATTTAATATTTGGAAGCGGTTCGCCTTTTATTTTTCTAGCAACAATTTGAGTTAAAAGAAGAAAATGACCACTACTAATATGTTCTTTTAGGAAAAAAGTATTAACTCTAGATACACTTTGAGCATGCTTTATGAACTCTTTATCTTGCATAAATCAGTAGGAGGTAATTTAATCAATGATTAAAGTTAACACACATAAAAAAAATAGCTTCTAAATAAACATCATAAAAAATGAGCTATATTTTATGAATTAGTTATAAATAACATAAGTTGATACATTCCAGAAATTAAACTCTCTTTCTGTCGTAATTTGAGCGTTCGGAATGAAAACACTTATTTCGTGAGTCCCCTTTTTTAATGCACCAAGATTAATTATTTTTGGAGAAACTTTACTACCAGGACACCAGCCAGATCGTGAGTAATCTGAAGATGCAATTCGTTCTTCAATTTCCTCACCTTTCCATTCAGCTTTCTCTGTCCAAACTCCTGAACTGGGATTAAATCTTCTAAATGATGCGCAATCATTTCTCCAAGGTATAAATTCTTTAATTACTTCACCATTAAGACTAATAATATTATTTTTTTTAACAAATTCATCGCCAGTACTATGACCACCATGACCGGTGGTTAAATAGTATAAGTCCACATTCTGTGCATTTTTTTGTAATTCAAAAGTTTGAGTGAGAGGCTTGATTCCAAATTGATCATAGCCATTTTGATTAGACATCAAGGGAGTTGTATTAATCAATGAGACTATCTTTTTATTACTCCTTCCAGAAGCCTGATCGTTAAACATTATATTTACATCTACCTCCCAGCCTTTATCAGACCAGGTATCAATATAGAAGCCGACCCATACCTCACCTTTAAGGATAGGTATTAATTGTGAAATATCTTCTTTCCATAAAATATCATCTTCCCATTCTGGTATATATACAGGCTTAAGCTTTTGGATTCTTTCTTTGTTATTAAAATAACCAATTCCAAAAGGTGTAATAAATCTTAGTAATTCCAAAGGAGGTTGACCATCAGAGCCAATGAGACTTGAGATACCATTCGTCTTTGATTCTAAATTTGAAAAATCTGAAGATGGAAGTATAAAAAATGAACCTGATTTATCCCAAGGATCTCCAGTCGAAACCAATCTAATACTAGCTTCAGCATGTCTAAATTTATTCTTTATTGGTAGTTGTATCTTTTTTAAGATCAATCTTCCTGAGCCTAAGACAATCTCACGACTATTATTATTGAATGCATTGCTGTCATCTGAGGGTCTGAAGTGAACACTTTGATTTTCTAAAACACTTAAAGTTAATTCCTCATTTATCGACTCATTCGAACAAGAGGATATTAGAGTAGCTAAAAAAATTAGTTTGTGTATCTTCATAGAACAATAAATGGAAATGCTAATACCAGTCCAAGTATTGCTAGCTGGATTAATATAAACGGTATAACGCCTCTATAAATTTCTGATGTTTTAATACTCGCATCAGCAACTCCTCTTAAATAAAAGAGTGAAAATCCAAATGGCGGAGTTAAGAAAGAAGTTTGAAGATTTATTGCTAACAAAATAGCTAACCAAACAGGATCAAAGCCCATTATTAGAAGTGGGGGTGCTACTAAAGGAACTATTACGTAACAGATCTCAATAAAATCTAAAATAAATCCTAGTAAGAATACTAAAAGTAAAACAAAAATGAGAGCTCCATAAGAACCCCCTGGAAGAGAGCCAAAGATAAGATCAATAAGTTCATCACCTCCAACACCTCTAAAAATTAAGGAAAATATTGAAGCACCAATTAAAATAGTAAAAATCATAGTGGAGACTACAGCAGTCTTTTCACTAGTTTCTTTTATAAAAGATAAACTAAATTTCCCATCTATCATTGCAATAAGAAGTGCTCCCATAGCGCCAATAGCTGAAGCTTCTGTTGGAGTAGCGATGCCAGAGATGATTGAACCTAAAACAAGAACGATTAGCGATAGTGGCAATGCAAGAGTTTTAAAAATTTCAGATGATGATGAAGATTTGGCGTTTGGAGAAAATGTAATATCAGGGTTTCTTCTATTTTGATAGATGGCATAAATTAGATAACCTAAACAAATGAGAACTCCAGGAACTATTGCCCCAATAAATAAATCTCCAACCGTTACTGTTTTTTGAGAAAAGATACCCATATCATTTTGAGCTCTTTGGTAGGCATTGGACATGACATCACCTAGCAGAACCAAAGCAATTGATGGAGGAATGATCTGACCTAAAGTTCCAGTAGAAGCTACCAGTCCGGCAGAAAAATCCTTTTTATACCCTTGCTGAATTAATATTGGTAATGACATCAAGCCCATGGTTACAACAGTTGCTCCTACTATCCCTGTACTAGCAGCTAAAAGAGCACCTACTGCAATTATTGAAATACTTAAACCACCCCTAATATTTTTAAAAGCCAAGGCCATATTCTCTAACATTTTTGAAGCAATACCCGAGCGCTCTAAAACAGTACCCATAAAAATAAACAAAGGTACTGCAAGCAGAGTAACGTTATTCATGATTCCAAATATTCTTAATGGGATACTTTTAAATATAGATTCGTCAAAGATACCCAAAGGGACACATATCAGTGCAAACAAAATAGACACCCCAGATAAAGTGAAAGCAACCGGATAGCCAAAAAGAAGGGCGCAACAAACAAGTACTAATAATAGAAGAGGTATTATTTCCATATAGTTTTTATTAGCTGATTAAAAAAGGCTGCAAAAAGAGTCAAAGGGAATAAAAGAATAAATGTTTTTTGAACGAAAACATAAGGAAGACCGCCTGCTTCTGTTGAGGTCTCCTGAATTTTCCACGACATGTTGATTAGCTCTATAGAATAAAATCCGACCACAAAGGCTAAAGGTAGTAGAAAAATAAAACCAAAGATTACATTTATTAAATCTTTATATTTAGCTGTTGCTCCTCTATAAAAAATATCTACTCTTACATGCTCATCTTTATTAAAGACATATCCAGCACACCCAAGGAAAATTAGGGCATGAAAATACATGACTAATTCTTGTAAATCTGTTCTTCCGACACCAAAAAAATATCGACTAACAATAACGATAATCATAAGAAGTGTCATCACAGGGATAAGATAGGAAATTTTTTCACCTATAAAATTTATATACTTTTCTACGAATTTCATTAGTAGTCTTTTCTTATTTTGGTTAGAATATTTATCATGTTAATAGTTCTTTCCCCAGCAAAAACTTTAGATTACTCCGTTGATCCTAAAAGCAATCATACTGCACCCCAGTTTTTAAGCCAATCTTCAAAGCTTATCAAGACTCTTAAAGATAAAGAGCCTAAGGATATAGCTAGTTTAATGGGGCTTAGTGATAAATTGGCAACTCTCAACTTTGATAGATATCAATCATGGAAAGCTGCAAAATCAGTTTCATCTGATGCAAAGCCATCGATGCTAGTTTTCAAAGGAGATGTATATCAAGGTTTAAGTGCTGAAGACTTTAATGCTAAACAAATAAAGTTTGCACAAAAACATCTTAGAATATTATCAGGATTATATGGAATCTTAAGGCCCATGGATGTGATCAAGCCATATAGACTTGAGATGGGAACTAAACTTCAAACCTCAAAAGGCAAAAATCTTTATGAATTTTGGGGTAACTCAGTTCAAGAAAATGTAATAAGTGATCTAGCTTCCCAAAAATCAGATTTACTAATAAATCTTGCATCTAAAGAATACTTTAGCGTTTTAGGAAAAATGCCAGAGTATATTAATGTTGTGTCACCTGTTTTTAAAGATTTTAAGAACGGCAAGCACAAAATTATTAGTTTTTATGCAAAAAGAGCAAGAGGACTAATGGCAAAATGGATCATTGAAAATAATATTAGAGATTTTGAAAAATTATCTAAATTTAATTTAGATGGATACTATTTCTCGAAAAAAGATTCTTCTGCTACTGAACCAGTTTTCCTCAGAGACTAAACCAATCCTTCGTTTTTTTCCCAGAATGATTTAAGTTCTTCTAAATCATCGTATGTACCATCTGTTTTATTCATATATGAAGTCATAGCTTCTTGCATATCAGAACCACTTATAAGACTAGAATTCCATGCAGCATGGTAATCCAAAGATTCTTTAACTGAATGATCTCTTGCGTAGTTGATTTGTTTTTTAATGACTCTAGTTACTAGAGGAGATTTACTGGCTATAGTTTTAGCTATCTTATTAACTTCAATATTTAAATTTTCTTCAGAATCATAAACTTCATTTACTAACCCAAGTGATTTTGCTTCAGTTGAATCAAATTTTCTTCCTGTATAAGCAAGTTCTCGAACAACTCCAATAGGCATTAATGTTGGCAGCCTCTGAAGGGTACCAACATCTGCAGCTATACCAATGTCAACTTCAGCAATTTTGAAAAAAGCATTTTCTGAACAGTATCTCATGTCACATGCAGCAACCATATCAATAGCACCACCAACGCACGCCCCTTGAATTGAAGCAATAGTAGGCATTCTGCATTCTTCTAGAGCAGAAAAGGTATCTTGTAATTCTAAAACTTCATGATAAAAGGCTTCTCTTTGTCTTGCTGGATCTTTCTTTTCACCAGAATTATCAGCTGGAACAAAATTTGCAAGATCCATACCAGCACTAAAATGCTTACCTTCTCCCGATAAAACTATGACTCTAGCATCGGCATTCTTATCAATATCTTTAACTATTTCAGGAAGTTCTTTCCAAAAAATTCTTGTCATCGAATTAAAAGTATCTGGTTTATTCATAGTTATGTGAGCAACCCCACCATCTATCTTTACATCAAAGCAATTATATTTATTCATTTTCAATTATCTCTATGGATTCGTTTAAAAGTGTTCTCATTTTCTCTACATGTTCAAAAGTCTTATGATGAGAAAGAACCACTTTCCTTTCTTCACTTAAGAGAACAAACATCTTCTTTAATTTTTCAAGGTTTTCTAATAATTCTTTATTCATATATATCTCTAAACAATTTATTGGCATTATAATAGCTAATCTATGAAATCACGAAATCACATATATATATCATTTATAACTTATTGTTTTATTTTATCTCCTTATGTCTCCTCAGAAGAGCCGGTTGTAAATAAAACTCTTCAAGAACAATCACTATTGGCAGTTCTTTATGCTCAAACTTCCACCGAGTATGTAGCGAACAGTATGCAAACCTATGCAAATGCTACAAAAGCAATTGATAGTGCTTTGGCTGATAGTTCATGGACTGCAGCACAGGAGCAAACTGGTAAATTTTCAGAAAAAAGCCCTGCAATAATTATAGATGTTGATGAAACTGTTCTTGATAACATAGCTTTTCAAGCAAGATCCATACTTACTGGAATTTCCTATCCTACTGGTTGGATTGAGTGGGGATTAGAGGAATCAGCCGAACCTGTTCCAGGCGTATCAAATTTCTTAAAACATGCTCAAAATAAAGGCGTTAAAATATTTTATGTCACTAATAGGGTTGTTGAACTTCAAGAGGCTACAAAAAATAATCTTAAACTTTTAGGGCTACCTTTTGATGAAGATAGAGATGTCCTCTTAATGAGAGGAGAAAATGGTTGGGGGTCTAGCAAAGTTTCAAGAAGAGCGCTAGTTGCTGAAGACTATAGAGTTATCCTTCTAGTTGGAGACCAGTTAGGTGACTTTATATCATTAGAAGAATCAACAATAGACTCTCAATCAAGAAGAAAGCTCGCAGAAAAATATTCTGATATGTGGGGAACTAAATGGTTCATGCTAACCAACCCTATGTATGGCAGATGGGAGAGCTCTATATATGGAAATAAATATCCTGATACAAAAGAAGAACAGATTCAAATGAGGATCAAAGCCCTAAGACCTTAATGAAAAAGATATTTCTTTTACTTATTTCTGTACTAATAATAATTTTATTATTAGTTATATATGAACTTAACTCGAATAAATTAAAATCTGAATTTGTTGAAATTGGTACCAATGATACTCGCTTAATAGAAATAAAATCTTTTGCATTAGAAAGAAAACCTAAAAATATCATTCTTATAGTTGGAGATGGAGTTGGTTTAAATCAAATAGCCATTTCAAGAATAGCTATTGGGGGACCAGACTACAAATTAGCTATTGATCAAATGCCTTACACTGGATTTTCATTGACTCATTCTGCGAACAATCTCTATACAGATTCTGCTGCTGCTGCAACAACATGGGCAACTGGGGTTAAGACTTCCAATAAGTTTCTATCGATGACTCCAGACAAAGAAATTGTCAAAACTATTCCTGAACTCTTATCAGATAGAGGTTTTTTATCTGGTGTAGTAGCTACTTCCTCAGTCACTCATGCCACACCTGCTGCTTTCTATGCTCATGTAGATTCAAGATATAAAGAAGAAGAAATTGCTCAACAACTGGTTGATTCGCCTATAGCTATATCTTTAGGAGGAGGACTTGAGTTTTTTGATTTAGATGATTTAAAAAACAAAACCACTTTTGTAAACGATAAAAAAGATTTATTTAATAAAAAATTAATTAGCTCTAAAAGGATTATTGGTCTCTTTGATGATGACGGTATTGTGAGGTCTGATCAAAAACCAACTCAACAAGAAATGACAAAGATGGCTGTAAATTTTTTATCCTCAAATACGAAAGCTTGTTCAGGGTTTTTTCTGATGAGCGAAGGAAGTCAGATCGATTGGTATGGTCATAGCAATGATGTAACAAAAATGATTATTGAGTTTGAAGACTTTGATGAAACTATAAGAGATACCATGAACTTTGTTTCAGAAGATGAAGATACTCTTTTAATTGTTACTGCAGATCATGAAACTGGCGGCTTACAAATTATGGGCAATGAAAATAATCAAACTAAGATTCAGTGGGGCACAGGAAGTCACACTGGGACACCGGTTGGAGTATATGCCTATGGTCCGGGAGCAAATCTATTTTCAGGACTTATGGATAATACCGAAATCCATAACAAAATTTTAGAAGTAATTAATTTTAAAGAACTTGACTCATCTTCCTGCTCAAACTAATTCGCTGATATTCTTAATTGTAAGAGTGGTTTGAGGTTTATATAAAACTGAGCCATTGCCAGTAGGTTCTAAAACTTGAAAAGAATTTTTAATTCCAGCTTTAATAGACGATTTAACAACACCAATACTATCATCTGCAAATAAAGATTCTTTAGGGTTTATTTGAAAATGTTGAAAAGCTGTATTCCAGAAATCCTGTTTTTCTTTTACTGTTCCTAATTCTATTGCAGACATACAACCATCAACGTATTTCATAAAAGGAACAGTTTTTGCCTTCACGGCCAATAGCCTTGGATCACAATTCGTTAATAAGATTATTCTTTTATTTAATGAAGATAACTTTGCTAATGCTTTTTCAGATTTAGGTAAAAAGCTAATTTTTGAACTGTAGGCATTTGCAACTTTTAAAAGATCAATAGCATATCTTTTTTCCCAATACTCAAGCTCATACCAGGGTAGAGTCCCCTTAACCTCTGAGGCTGTCTTGTAGATCTCAGTCTTAGCATCTTCTATTGAAATATTTTTTGTTAATGAGAGTTCTAACGGCACCAATTCTTCCCAAAAAAGATTATCGAATTTTCCATCCAATAAAACACCATCTATATCTAGCAATATGTCAGAAACGTTTGCTACTATGTTGTGATGAAGATTACGCATAATTTTTTAAAAAGCATTTTAAATCAACTAAATGAAACTGTCAGCAATGCATCCGGGGCAATCATGGAAGTTTATGAAAAAGATTCATTTGATTTAGATATAAAGTCAGACGGCTCACCAGTCACAGAGGCAGATAATAGGGCAAATGAAATTATTATTGAATCTCTTGGAAAGATTACACCCAATATTCCGATAGTTTCTGAAGAAACTTTTAATAAAGAAGAAGAAAACCCAAATGGGCCATATTGGTTGGTTGATCCACTAGATGGAACTAAAGAATTTATTAATAAATCTAAAGAATTCACAGTCAATATAGCTTTAATAGAAAACTCTGTGCCGGTTTTTGGAATAGTTGCCGCTCCAGCAACAGGAAAAGTTTGGGCAGGCTCATTCTTTCAACGCCCTTCAAAATTTACTAGGATAATAAATCGCTACTTAATCCATGAACGTAAACCCAATCAACTAAGAATAGTTATGAGTAAAAGTCATCAAACTGATACAGATAAGCAGTTTTTAGAGTTTTTAGAAAAACAATCTTTTAACGGAATGCCTATAAGCTATTCAGTCGTTGAAAAGGGGAGCTCTTTAAAATTATGCGCTTTAGCAGACAATGAAGCTGATATTTATCCTAGATTTGGTCCTACTTGTGAGTGGGACATAGCAGCAGGGCATGCTTATCTCATTAGTAAAGGTGGAAGAGTAAACCAAATGAGTTCTGGCGAGCATTTAAACTATTCAAAAAAGGATACTATCCTGAATCCAGCCTTTGTGGGTTTTAGAAATACTTACTTAAAAGATACATATATGCCACTTTTAAGCGAATTCTATAAAAAATTGGTATAATTCTCATATAAACATTAATTAATAATATAATTAATTATAAATAAAATATATATGGGAACACAGTTACAGCCATCACAGCTAAATAGTCCAGGCAAGGATATAGAATCCTATTTGTCTTCTGTCCACTCAATACCAATTTTAACTAAAGAAGAAGAACAAGAACTAGCTATAAAGCTTTATGAAGAGGATGATTTAGAGGCTGCAAGATTATTGGTTATTCATCATCTTAGATTTGTAGTTCATATCGCAAGGTCTTATCAAGGCTATGGCCTGCCATTAGCAGACATTATACAAGAGGGAAATGTAGGTTTAATGAAGGCGGTAGATAAATATGATCCTCATAGAGGAGTTAAAGTCGTTTCTTTTGCAGTTCATTGGATAAAAGCAGAAATTCATGAGTATATTCTTAAGAACTGGAGACTTGTTAAAATTGCTACAACCAAAGCACAAAGAAAATTATTCTTTAATTTAAGAAGTAAAAAGAAAACTCTTGAATGGCTAACAAAAGAAGAGGCTGAAAAAATTGCTAAAGACTTAAATGTTGAAGTTAAGGACGTGCTCCATATGGAGAATAGACTTTCTTCCAATGATGCATCTTTTGACGGGCCATCATCCTCTGATGATGACGATGACTTAATGTCACCCTCTCAGTATTTAGAGGATAGGACATTTGACCCTGAGCTAATAGTTGCAACTTCTGAAGCACAGGACCTTAATCATAACGATCTTTCAGCTGCTTTGAAGATGCTTGATGATAGAAGTAAAGATATTCTTCAAAGAAGATATTTAGCTGACAAAAAAGCAACTCTTCACGATTTAGCAGATGAGTATGATGTTTCTGCAGAGAGGATAAGACAAATTGAGAATGGAGCTTTGAAAAAGCTTAAAGATTTCATGGGCAGTGCTGCCTAATAAAACTATTAAATAGCTTAAATGCGCTATAAATATTTACCATCCTTCGTAAAAAGGCGAGGAAGAATTACTCAAAGTCAGGAAGATAATCTGACATATCTTTCAGACTATCAAATTACTAACTATCAAGAGATATTATCTGCTAAAAAAGATTTTACTAAACTTATTCTAGAGATTGGATTTGGTAACGGCGAAAACACTTTATCTCTAGCAAAGGCAAATCCAGATACATTGTATATAGGGTCAGAGGTTTATCTTGCAGGTATAGGATATTTGATTGGAGAGGTTATAAAAAATGACCTAAATAACATCATGATTCATTCAGGAGACATCAGACTATTAATTGAAACAATAGAGAAGCCGATTTTTGATGATGTAATAGTTATTTGTCCTGACCCATGGCCTAAGCTTAAACATCATAAAAGAAGAATGCTCAACTTAGAGTTCTTAGAACTAATTCATCCAACTATTAAAGATAATGGAAATTTATTTATGTCTACTGATTGGGAAAATTATGCTGAATCAATTGAAGAAAGCATTCTCAGTTCAAAGGGATACATCAGAAAAGATTCTTCCCCTTATGAAAAATCAGACTTAACTAAATTTCAGGAAAGGGCTGTGAAAGAGGGCAGAAAGATATACCCTTTCAATTTGAAAAAAACTAGTTAAATATATTAACGGTGTCGTTGAGAAATTTGTAACCCATATTTGTGGCTTTTATCCCACCTTCCTCTAAAAGTGACTCATTCACACCTTTTTTTAACTTCCTTAAAAAAGATTCAGGTAGATAAATATTTTTACTTGTTAAATCTTTAAAAGAAATCCCATCTTTGATTCTAAGAAGATTCATGGCTAAGTCTAAGTCGTAAGTTTCTGAAGTAATTGAAGTATTAAGAGTTTTGGATGGATTGTTTATATATGAACCACTTTCTTTAATTTAATCATTCTTGTAATAGAATTTTTCATAGTTATTTTGCTATGAGCCCCTGGCCCAAGACCCAGGTAATCGCCATACATCCAATAATTCATATTATGCTTACTTTGCCTTCCTTTTTTTGCCCATGATGAGACCTCATATTGATAAAGATTATTTTTATTAAGTATTTCCTTGGCTGCAATTTCCATACTTTCAATAAGAGTATCCTCTGGCATTATTAACTCTTTTTTATAAAAAATAGTATTAGGTTCTATAGTTAACTGGTATAGGGAAAGATGATCTATATTAAAGGAACAGAATTTATTTATGTCGGTAACAAATGACTCTAAAGTTTGTTCCATATTTCCATAGATAAGATCTATAGTGGTATCGATAGATTTAAATCCAGATACAACCTCTAAGGCATTAATCGCATCTTGAGATCCATGATTTCTCTCAAGGATATTTAATATATCTTGATCAAAACTTTGTATCCCAATAGATACCCTATTTATTCCAATATCTATTAAGTCTCCTAAATAATTTTTATCAACTTCTTTAGGATTTAATTCAAAACTAACCTCACAGTTATCTTCAACCAAATTAAGTTTCTTTAGCTTATTTGCTATTTGTTCAATTATTTTAGGTGAGATTAAAGAGGGTGTACCTCCTCCAAAATATACTGAAGTAAATTTTCTACCAGCAATATAATCATGAGACATATCTAAATCTTTCAAGATTGCCTTAACTAAGCTTTCCTCATCACC
This sequence comes from uncultured SAR86 cluster bacterium, assembly GCA_964276235.1. Lineage (GTDB taxonomy): Bacteria > Pseudomonadota > Gammaproteobacteria > Magnimaribacterales > D2472 > SCGC-AAA076-P13. The sequence continues at coordinate 181,990 of CAXYEK010000001.1, read as the reverse complement.
ATCCTTTTTATTTGTATCAATATTGAAATCACAATAAGGACATTTTTTTTCGCACCAAGGAAAATGAATGTATAGAGAAAGTGGAACTCTTTCAGGAATTAGATTCTTCAAGTTCTTTTAAGAAAAGTTGAGTAGCTATTGCCCTGTGGCTGATATTATTTTTAACTTCAGCATCTATGGATGCCATTGAAACCTCTAGACCGCTCGGATAAAATATTTTGTCATATCCAAAACCCTCAGAACCAGAACTTTTTATAGAGACTTCACCATGTATTTTTCCAGATGAAATAATTGGCATAGGATCTGTTGGAGAGTTTATCCCAACAAGAACACAAACATAATAAGCAGGAAGTGTTAACAAATTGAGCTTATTCAATTCATCAATAATTTTATTTCTATTGTCTAAATCGCTGGAGTTATTTCCAGCATATCTTGCTGAATATATTCCTGGCTCGTAATTTAATCCTGGAACTACAAGACCCGAGTCATCTGCTATTGTAAATAATCCTGAATGCTCAGCTCCATGCCTAGCTTTTTTTAAAGCATTTTCAAAAAAAGTAAGCCCATCCTCAACAGCATCACTAATTCCAAGTTCAGATTGAGCAATGATCTCATAATCATTAAATATATCTTTAAATTCGTTAATCTTTCCTTTGTTAGATGATGCTAATAAGATTTTTTTATTTTCTTTCAAGCAAATACACTCCCTCTGAAGCAAAGGTATTTGGCATTGCAGATGTCAAAGCACTTTGGTTGCCATTTGGATTGCAAAAGACCTTTTGATTAATAGCAAAACCTTCATCCAGACAGAGTTTTTCAAAATCATTGATTGTGCAAAGATGTAAATTATCAGTTTCATACCAGCTTGAAGGCAAATCTGGTGTAACAGGCATTTTTCCAGAGGCTAGATCAAGCCTGCACTTCCAGTAGCCTAAATTAGGCAGCGTAACTATGCATTGCTTAGATAGCTTTAACATTCCTCTTAAAGCTATATGGGGATTTTTAAGGCATTGTATTGAGCTTGCCATGATAGCAATATCAAATTTTGATGATTCAAATTCTTGAATTCCTTCATCTATGTCCTGTTCTATTACAGAAATACCTTTTGTAATACATTCTTGAATCTTTTCATGATTAATTTCAACACCATATCCATGAATATTTTTTGAATCTATTAAATTTTTTAATAAACTTCCATCACCACAACCAAAGTCAATGACCTTACTGCCATCTGGTATCCAATCGTTAATAATATTTGAAAGTGGAATACTCATTTTGATTCCATAAAGGTTTTAAGAATATTTTCATATCTTTCCGAAGCAAACAAGAAGCTATCATGACCCTGTTGGCCAAAAAGAGATACGCATGAAGATTTGACATTAACATTCATAGCTGCAATTTGAATCTCTTTACTTCTTTGCGGAGGGTATAGCCAGTCAGTTTCAAAGCCAATAATCAATAATTCAGCTTGAATAAGGCCAAGAGCATCTTCGAGATTACCTTTTTTAATAGAAGATGCATCATATCCATCCATTGCCTTGGTCATTAAAATATATGAATTAGCATCAAAAGAATCAGAAAACTTTTCACCTTTGTATTGAAGGTAGTTTTCGACTTGATAATCAACATTACCGTCAACTTTTGAATCATTATCTTGAAACCTTCTTCCAAATTTCTCATTCATATGTTTTTCAGATAAATAGGTAATATGACCAAGCATCCTAGCAGTTTTTAAACCATCTTTAGGCTTCACTTCATGTTTAAGATAATCTCCGTTATAAAAATTCTTATCTCTTCTAATTGATTCTCTTGCAACCTCATTCATAGCAATATTTTGCGAACTTGATTTTGCGGCTGCAGCAAATATACCTGCTTTACTTAACTTTTCAGGATACATCATTGCCCACTGAAGTGCCTGCATGCCACCAATACTTCCGCCAACAATCATGTGCCATTTCTTAATACCAAGATGATCTGTTAGCATATTTTGCGACACTACCCAATCAACAATTGATACTGCAGGAAAATCTTTTCCATAAAGTTCTTGAGTATCAGGATTTATACTAGATGGTCCAGATGAACCAGAACATCCCCCGAGATTGTTAGAGCAAACAACAAAATATTTATCTGTATCTATGGATTTGCCAGGTCCTATAATTTGATCCCACCAGCCAACTTTATCTCCATCTTGTCCGGCTGCATGATGATTTCCTGAAAATGCATGGCAAACTAATACCGCATTAGACTTGTCTTCATTTAGCTTCCCATAAGTCTCTACCATTAAATCAAATGAATTCAATTTATAACCGGATTCGAGACTTATTCCACTCTCAAAATTAATTAATGTAGTTTCTGTTTTCATACCAATGTTCTGATTATGCTGGCTAAAAGAATTTCAATTTGCCTAATCAAAATTAAAGCAAATATAGGAGAAAAATCAAGACCACCAGCAGAAGGTATAAATTTTCTGATTGGCTCAAGGAGTTTTGTAGATATTTCATCTATTATTTTTAGCATAGGATTTGGATTGTTTGGTGCAACCCAGCTTAGGATCACCGAGCCTATGATAGAAAAGAATAGAATTCTTACTGAAGTATTAACTGTATCAATAATAGAAATTAAACCAAGAACACTTGAATCATATTGATCGGAATAGAGAATATAAAAGCTAAAAAATTTCAACCCAATGGCGATTAAAAAAATTGTGTATAGCTGGTTTGGGAAAAGTGAAATCTTTGCAATTGGCTTGTAAAGATTAACGAAAGATTTAACTATAGGATTGAAATAATCGATCTTAAGTAAATTAAATATAAACAAAATAATAAATGCATAGTTTAGAATCCCGAGACCTAGAACGATTAAATCTAATAAGTTAGGATTCATTTGATATCTCTTTTGATCGGTTAATTGCAGCAATAACACCTTTTTCGAATGAATCTGATAACTTAGAAGACTTAAAGCTATTTAGCCCAGCTTCAGTAGTGCCTTTTTTGGATGCTACAGCAGCTATTAGCTGATCCATGCTTTTATTATCTCTTGATGAAATCCCCACACCTTCGATAAGATTGCCTATTACCATTTTCATCTTTTTTTCATCACCATTACATAGCTTCATGATTCTTTTTTCATACACTTTTAGTAAGTAAAAAAAATAAGCTGGTCCACTTCCAAGAAGGCCGGTAAAGTCATCCATTTTATTCTCCTTATCAAGCTCAACAAAAATTCCTACAGAGCTAAAGATATCTTTTACAGTCTTAAAAGTCTTTTTGGTTGCTGATATATTTATCAAGCCTGTAATGCCTTTGCCATATCTTGATGAAGTATTTGGCATGGCTCGAATAAATTCAGTAGTCTTTGAAACTGCTAAATATTTTTTGGATTTTATTCCAGCAACCAATGAAACAATTTTTGTTTTTTTATAATTTTCATTAATCTCTTTAAATGCGTTAAGAGCATCTTTTGGTTTAACTGCGATAATAAATAAATCTACTTTTTTTGCTTCCTTTAAATTAAATTCTTTTATACCTATTTTTTTTAATTTTTTACTATTTTGGGAATTTCTATCTATGAATAAAATATTGCTTTTATTGTGCCCATTGGAAATCATTCCTTCTACAAGGGCTTGAGCAATATTACCAGCTCCAAAAAATACTATTTTCTTCAATCTCTTTCTCCGAAGATTAATTCACCAACTCTAATCATATTTGAGCCTAATTTAATAGCAGCCTCAAAATCAGATGTTGTTCCCATAGATAAGTATGAAGCTTTTGGATAAAAACTTATTAGCTCATTATGAATTAACTTTGACTTGACCATTTCTTTTGTAGCATTTCCAGATATTTTTGGGAGAACCATTATGCCTTTTAAATTAATATAATCTAGGGAATCTATATGACTGGCAAAGTCTAGTAGCTCTGATGAGGCAATACCACTCTTAGTTTCCTCCTCAGAAATATTGACTTGAATGCACGCGTTAATTGTTTTATTTAATAATGCACATTCTTTATTAATTTTTTCTGCAATACTCAGTCTATCAATAGAATGAACCCAATTAGCATGACGAGATATTAATTTAACTTTGTTTGATTGGATTGGTCCAATAAAATGCCAAACAATATCATTCATGTTTAATTCTTCACATTTCTGCTGAAGTTCTTGAGCATAGTTCTCACCAAAATTAGTAATTCCTGCATTAAATGCTGCTTTTATATGGTCTGTACTCTTTCTTTTTGAGACGGCTATAACACTTATATTATTAGACTCAAGTTCAACTGATGAGCAAGCCTCACTGACTCTAGATTTTAAAAGCTCAATATTTTTTTCTATTTCTTTTTGCATAAAGTTCTTAATCTTGGATCAAAGCCTTTCTTTGTAATTTTTTCTTTAGCATTATTTGCCGCAGAACGATTTTCATAGGGACCACTTAAAACACTATGTAGTAATTTTCCAGGATCAGATGAACTATAAATTTCGTTTATAGATAGAAGTTTTGTTTCGCTTAAGATATTTGTTGCCTCATATGCGTATTTTTTATTTCCATAAGCACCAATCTGAACAAAATACTCACAAGACAAAAAGTTATTTTCATTATCAGCTTCTATCAAAATTGAATTCTCAATTAGTGATGTTGGAAAATCTATTGTCACATTATTTTTATTAACTCTTGGTTCGATACCTACAATGTCTGTTTTAAAATAAAAAAAAGAGATGCAGGCCAATAAAATAGAAAAAATTAAAAGCCCCAAGATAGTGTTTGAAGAAACTACTTGAATACTTTTCTTCTTAGATCTAAATACAGATCTTTTTGTTTTATTATTTCTTTTATTAGATGAAGTTCTATTTGCAAAATCTTTCATAGATATTACATTTTTTCCATTGGCTCAATTCCTAAGAGATTAAGACCATTAGATATAACAGACTTAGCTGCAGACAAACAATAGATAATTGATTCCATATTTTCTTTTGATTCTGTTAGAACATGATTGTCGTTATAAAAACTATGAAAAGCATGAGCAAAATCTTTTAGATAAAAAATGATTAGATGAGGTTGTAATGCAGATGAAGATCTTAAAACTATAGAAGGGTATTTACTTATCTCATGTATTAGTTTGTCACAAGACTTATAAGACCCATTTCTTATACTATCAGAAGAAGAGGGCATAGCAGAATACTTAGCTTCATATTTACTTAGTAATGAAAAAATTCGTGCATGAGCATATTGAATGTAATAAAAAATATTTTCCTTGCTATCTGATTTCGCCAAATTTAAATCAAAGTCTAAGTGTTGATCTGCTTGTTTTGAAAGATAATAGAATCTAGCTGCATCTGTTCCTATTTCTTTAATTAGGTCAGCAAGTGAGTAAAAATCACCTGACCTAGTCGACATTTTAACCTTGTTTCCATCTTTAAAAAGATTTGCAAATTGAACTAACTGAACATTTAATTTTTCTTTACTGAACCCAAGCCCCTCCATAGATGCTTCAATTCTTTTTATATAACCATGATGATCAGCTCCCCAGACATTAACTAATTTATCAAATCCTCTATCGATTTTGTCCTTGTGATAGGCAACATCTGAAGCAAAATATGTAGCCCTTCCATCATCTCTAATTAATACCCTATTCTTGTCATCTCCACTTGCCGATGTATTAAGCCATATTGCGTCACTCTCCTCATAGGCTAGATTTTTGTCTTTTAATGTTTTAATAGCAGATGCTATTTGTGATTTTTCATCACTTATATCTCCCAATGATGATTCAAAGAACCAATGATCAAAAGATACATTAAATAATTCTAAATCTTCTTTAATTGATGCTAAGACTTCATCTAAAGAGAAATCTTTAATCAAATTCCAAATATCTAAATCTTGATTTTTTATTCTCAGGATAAGTTCATCTATTTCTTTTTCTTCATCCTCTGGAAGTTTTTTTATAAGTGTTGATATATCTTCTAAACTTTTTGGTTTTTCTTTCTTGTAAAAAGAATTACCAATATCAGTAATATAAGATCCTTTATATGCATTTTTTGGAAAGAAATCTCCGAAGTCATTTTGAAAGACTCGGATTAATACACTGGCAGTAAGTATATCTATCTGTCTTCCAGCATCATTTATGTAGTATTCCCTCTCTACCCTGTAGCCAGATGATGAAAGGATTCTTCCGATTGCATCACCATATGCAGCGCCTCTTCCATGACCAACATGAAGAGGTCCTGTAGGGTTTGCAGAAACAAATTCTATTTGAATAGATTTACTTTCTCCAAAACTAGATTTTCCAAAATTTTTAGGATCTTTATTTATAACCTCTATGGTTGAAATAAAATCAGCTCTTTTTAAAGTTAAGTTAATAAAACCAGGGCCTGCTGACTCAACACTTTCATATCTACCTGATTGGATTAAAATATTTTTTAATTCTGAAGCAAGTTCTTTAGGATTTTTTTGAAGAATGCTTGCAGCAATCATACAAACGTTAGAAGTTATATGCCCTTTTTTTAAATCATCAGTAATGGTGGAGGAGTATTTACTTGAAATAGATGCCAATTGATTTTTATCAATTCCCGGCAACGATAATAAGAAATTATCTATTTCTTTATTAATACTCTCAATCATTACTTGGCTCTGCCTACATAGCTCTCATCTCTAGTATCAACTTTAATGACTTCCCCTTCGTTTACAAATAAAGGAACTTGAACAATTACTCCTGTAATTAATTCTGCAGGTTTAGTTGCCCCTGAAACGGTGTCACCCTTAACACCAGGTTCTGATTTTGCAATTTTTAATTCTACGGTAACTGGTGGGTCTACCAATATAGGTCTTTCATCCCATAAGATAATTTCACAAATTTCTTGACCAACAAGCCATTTCTTCGCGCTTACCTATCTCTGACAGGCCTATCTCTATTTGTTCATAGGTAGTTGTATCCATAAAATGCCAAATATCTCCATCCGTATAAAGGAATTCCATATCTTTATGATTCACATCAGCAGTTTCTGCAGATTCACCTGATTTAAATGTTTTATCATTAGTATTTCCAGTGAGCAAATTCTTATATTTAACTCTCATTACTGCTTGCCCTTTGCCAGGTTTATGAAACTCATGCTCTATGATTGAGCAAGGAGCATTATCTATTAAAAGCTTAGTTCCATTTTTAAATTGATTGGTTGAAATTTTCATAATATTTATTATTTTTGTGTTATTTTATTATCCGGAGGAAACTAATGAAAAAATTATTTATATTAATTGCCATATCTGCAATTGTAACTTCTTGCGCTCCAAGTGGCGAACAATCTAAGTCTTTAGATGATTTGGATGCGTTTTTAGCTTCTGTTGAGAAAGATAACTTAACCGAAGGACCGATTGTCAGCTCTGCATATTGGATTGGTTCAAATTTTATAACCTATGACTCTCAAAAAGTATTATCTGATTATTCTAAAAGATATACTTTAAAAGCTTTAGAGACCTCAAGGGAAGCATCCTTATTTAATGACCTTGAGACATCAACCTCAAACAGAAGACAATTAGAGCTTTTGAAAAGTTCTTTTGTTATGCCACCACCATTTAATGAAGTTCTAGCTGGGGAACTCTCCACAATATCAACGCAACTTGATGCAATGTATGGTAGTGGTAAGCATTGTTATGAAGATGGAACATGCTATGAGTTAGGCGATTTCGAACAAATTTTAGACAATTCAAGAGATCCTAGCGAATTACTTAAAGCCTGGACTGGCTGGCATGAAATAGGTAAACCTATGAAGCCGATGTATATGCGTATGGTTGAAATTGGAAATCAAGGATCAAAAGATCTTGGTTTTGAAGGTCTAAGCGATTTATGGTTCAGTAAATACGACATGCCAGCAGAAGAATTTTTACAAGAAACAGACAGAGTTTGGGAAGAAGTAAAGCCTCTATATGATGCATTGCATTGTCATGTTAGAAGTGAACTTAATTCTATGTATGGAGATGAAGAAGTTCCTCTTGATGGTCCATTGCCAGTGCATCTCTTGGGAAACATGTGGGGACAGTCATGGACAAATATTTATGATCTTGTATACAAAGCAGAAGAAACAAATTCTATTGATGTTACTCAAATAATTAAAGATAGGAATATCAGTGAAAAGGAGATGGTTGAATATGCTGAAAATTTCTTTTTGTCTATGGGCTTTGATTCCCTTCCTGAAACATTTTGGGATCGATCACTATTTATTAAACCAGCAGACAGATCAGTTCAATGCCATGCATCTGCATGGAACTTAGACTCTGCAAATAATGACTTAAGAATAAAGATGTGTATTGAAAAAAATGAAGAAGACTTCAGTACCATTCACCATGAATTAGGACATATTTTCTATTATCAAGCTTACAACCATTTACCTACTTTGTTTCAAGGTGGAGCTAATGATGGTTTTCATGAAGCTTTCGGTGATTTACTAACTCTATCAATTACACCAGGTTATCTTAATGATATTGGTTTTATATCAGCAGAAGAAGCAGAAGCTGCAAAAAAAGATGAAATAGGCTTGCTCATGAAACAAGCTCTAGAGGGTGTTGTAGTTATACCTTGGGCATTGATGTTAGATAAATGGAGATCAGGAATTTTTAATGGCGAGATTGATGAATCTAATTTAAATCAATCTTGGTGGGATATGAGAGAGTCATATCAAGGAATAACATCTCCAGTTGTTAGAACAGAAGAGTACTTTGATCCAGGTGCTAAGTATCATATTCCTGGAAATACTCCTTATACAAGATACTATCTTGCCAGAATCATGCAATACCAATTCCATGAATCATTGTGTAATGAAATGAATTTTCAGGGAGCACTCCATGAATGTTCTATATATGGAAATTCAAAAGTTGGTGAAAAAATTATCTCTACAATGGCAATGGGTCAAAGTGCGCCATGGCAAGATGCATTTGAAAATATCACTGGCTCCAGAAAATTAAGTGGAAGTTCTGTGATGAATTATTACAAGCCATTAAAGGATTGGTTGGATAAAAAAAATGAGAATAGAGCATGCGGATGGGAGAAATAATGAAACAAGTAATTAATATCTCAATATCAGCTGCAACTTTCTTATTTGCGTTGAGTATTGCCACAGCAACAGGTTTGGACATTGTTATGCAGGCTGTAATTTTAGCATTCTGTATTCAATGGGTATTATTTATTCCAGCATATGTTTTTCAAACTGAAAAATTTTATGACCTTTCTGGGAGTATTACTTATATAACTGTCATTTGGTTTGCCATGCTGAGCTCAGATAATTATGAGAACACTTTAAATATTGGGAATATGATTATTGCAATATTTATTACTCTATGGGCACTAAGGCTGGGATCATTTCTCTTTATGAGGATTAAAAAAGATGGGGAAGATAAAAGATTTAGATCTATTAAGCCATCATCAACACAATTCTTTATGACATGGACGCTGCAAGGTTTGTGGGTCTCATTATGTTCAATGTGTGCACTAACAGCTATAGCATCGCCAGACGGAATCCTAATGAATACTATTTTCTTTATTGGAGCATTATTGTTCTTACTAGGTTTTGGTATCGAAGTAGTAGCAGACAATCAAAAATCAAAATTTAGGGCAAATGCTGAGAATAAAAATAAGTTTATAACCTCTGGTTTGTGGTCAAAATCTAGACACCCAAATTACTTTGGTGAAATACTTTTATGGTTAGGTATTGCTGTGATGTCAATCTCATCCTTATCAGGCCTTCAATATTTAACATTAATATCACCAATATTTACATATCTTCTTTTGGTTTATGTAAGTGGAGTAAGAATGTTAGAGACTATGAGTGATAAAAAATGGGGACACGAAGATGAATATGTTAAGTATAAGAAAGATACTCCAACACTATTCTTTAAAGTTATGAAGTAAGAATTTTTTGAATATAATGTTTTAACATTATTAATTATATGAATATATTTAATTGGTATATTGTTACTACATTTTTAGTGGCATTACTATAATTTTTTAAAACTAAAAAAAAAGTTTTAAAAATGACATATAGACTGTTAATATAAGCAATCTTTTAGGGAGATTAATATGAAGAAGAAGTTAAATTTAGCACATCTGTTTGTTCTAATTTCTATGTCTAATTTTGTGACAGCATCTGAGATGGAGATGGTTCTTGAAGTAGGAAGAGAAAACCAACTATTATCCGCTTCGTCACAGGACAAAATAGATGATACAGAAAAAAAGACAGATAAAATTGTTAATGAGTGGAAGGCAGTATCAAAACAAGTTGAAGGCCTAAAACTTTATAACGAACAAAAACGAATTCAAATCCAAGCTCAACTTGATCTAATGGATCAGTTGGATGAGCAATTAGTTCAGGTAGTTATAGTCCAAAGACAAATACCACCATTAGCTCAAAGAATGCTAGAAAGTCTTGAAACATTTATAGGTCTTGATACTCCCTTCAGACTAGATGAAAGACAAAACAGAATTGATTTAGTGCGAGCTTCATTGGCTAAACCAAAAGTTACTGCTTCAGAGCAAGTTAGACAAGTCCTAGAGGCTTACAATATTGAAGCAGAGTATGGAAGAAAAATAGATACTTATGAAAGTTCTTTGCAAGATGGAACTGTTGTTAATATATTAGTTATCGGAAGAATAGGAATGTTCTATCAAACAAAAGACGAGCAATCTAGTGGAAGATGGAATAACGAGACGGCTTCATGGGATGAGCTGCCAGGTAGCTACAGAAAACCAATTAGAAACGGCATTAGGATGGCTAAGAAATTAGCTCCAACAGATATGCTGCTGATGCCAGTCATCAAAGGAGAAGTGTAATGAAAAATTTATATTTAATTCCAGCATTATTAGTTCTTTCTTTAAGTAGTTTTGTTTTTGCACAAGATGCATCTGAAGAAGTCCAAGAGATTTCAACAGTTGAAGCTCTACTAGCTCTTGTAAAAGAGGGAAAGACACAGGAGCAATCTGCGAATGATGTTAGAGAAAACGAATTTATGGCTAATAAGAATAAGCAAGCTTCGATTTTAGCTGCTGAAAAAAGAGAATTAGCTCGTCAAGAAAAAATTGCTGACACTCTTGAAGCTACATATAAAAAGAATGAAGACATTCTAAGAGTTAAAGAAGATGCTTATAAAAAAGAACTAGGTTCTCTTACTGAGCTATTCGGACATCTGCAAAGTTCTGCAGGAGAAGCTGCTGTTCAGTTTTCAGGCTCTTTAACTGGCGCAGAATATGGCCAAGAAAGAGTTGATTTCCTAAATAATCTTACTGGCAAAATGTCTGGGGCTACTGAGTTACCAACTATAAGAGAAATAGAAGGTCTTTGGTATGAACTTCAAAGAGAAATGGTTGCTAGTGGTCAAGTTGTTTCATTTACAACTGATGTTATAGATGTAGACGGCGTTACTTCGCAATGTGAAGTTACTAGAGTAGGCTTATTTAATGCAGTCTGTGACGGCAAGTATCTAGAATACGCAACCACCAAAGGGCAATATGCATTTTTACCTAGGCAACCTGCAGGAAGATTTACTAAAACAGCTAAGAAAATAGGAAATGCTGAAGTTGGCGATCAAGTAAGATTTGGAGTAGATCCTACGGGACCTACTGGCGGAAGTTTACTTGCTAACTTAATTCAAACTCCTTCATTACTAGAGAGAGCTCAACAAGGTAGAGAAGTTGGGTATGCAATTATCGCTGTTGGTATCATTGCAGTCTTATTCTCATTCTGGAAACTATTTAGTCTTTACACGATAGGAACTGCTGTTAGGAAACAAGCAAATAACGAAGCTGCAGATATAGCTAATCCACTTGGAAGAGTGCTAAAAGTCGGTAAAGATAACTTTGATAAAGACATTGATACTCTTGAGCTTAAACTTGCCGAAGCTATTATGGCTGAGAGACCTGCAATAGATTCTGGTATTGGTTTTATAAAAATTATTTCAGTTATTGCGCCTTTAGCCGGTCTATTAGGAACAGTTACAGGAATGATCGTAACTTTCCAAATGATTACTTTATATGGAACTGGAGATCCTAAGCTAATGGCTGGTGGTATTTCACAAGCATTAGTAACAACAGTTTTAGGGCTTCTTGTTGCTATTCCAACTAGCTTACTTCACTCCTTTACTCAGTCATCTGCAAGAGGAATAATTGGTGTTCTTGAAGAACAAAGCACTGGTATTCTTGCTGAGAGAGCAGAATCTAAATAGGTATTTAGTATGCTATTTGCAATAACAGAAGCATTTTCATCCATAAGAGACTTTATGGAGCAGGGCGGAAGTGTGCTTTGGTTAATTGCTATTCTTGTTTTCTTTATGTGGGGTATGATTTTTGAAAGAATCTGGTATCTTTCTTCAGCTCATGGAGAATATGTCTCCACCCTAGCAGAGAAATGGAATTCTAGAACAGATAAGAAATCCTGGCATGCTCTTCAAATAAGAGAAAAGATGATGTCTCAAGCTAAAATGGAAATCAATAAGAATATAAGCATTATACAAACCTGTATTGTCTTAGCGCCCTTACTTGGTTTGTTAGGGACTGTGACTGGGATGATAGAAGTTTTCCAAGTAATGGCATTCAATGGTGGCGGAGATGCAAGAGCCATGGCTGGAGGAGTTTCAAAGGCTACTCTACCAACAATGGCTGGTATGGTTGCAGCATTATCAGGATCATTTGCAGCCATATATTTAACTAGTACAAGTAAAAGACATGAAGAAGAGCTTAACGAAATTATAAAAAGAGATATTTAGTAGGGGAATATTATGAGAAGAAATGCAATAACTAGCGCAGTTCAAGAAGAAAGCGATGAAATTAATTTAACCCCAATGCTTGATGTTGTATTCATCATGCTTATTTTCTTTATTGTTACTGCAAACTTTATTAAAGAACCAGGTCTTGAAATTAACCGTCCTGATTCAGATACTGCTGAAACTCAAGAAAATGCAGCCATATTAATTGCTGTAGGTCCTACCGGAGAAGTTTGGATGGACGGAAGAAGAATAGATGTTCGTCAAGTTAAGGCTAACGTCGTTAAGCTTCTTGCAGACAACCCTAAAGGATCTGTTGTGATACAAGCTGATGAAAAAGCTATGGCAGATACAATTATTCAAGTTATGGATGGAGCTCGAGAAGCAGGAGTTAATGCAATATCTTTAGCCTCAGAACCAAAATAACAATATATGGATCAAATCAAAACAGCAATTAGTTCTGTATTGAAGCCAATACAGGCTTTATACAATAAGGCATTTAATGCAAATAAATATCTTGCTGGCATTGGCTTATCTGCAATCATTACTTCATTCTTATTTTTCATTATGGTTGTGCTCATATCATTAGGGGATAGTGGTATGAAAGAGGATAACTCAATAAAATTAGCTGACGTTGTAATGCCCGAAAGACAAATTGATACATTTATGACTGAGGTCGATAAACCTGAAAAACCAGAAGAACAACCTGAGGATATTGCTCAACCTGAGTTAGACCTTCAACCATTAACTGGAATTGATGTTTCTATAGCAAAGCCAAAAGCTAACTTTAAGGCTGGTGGCTCATTCTTTAGAGATGGAGAATACATCCCATTATTTAAAGTTCAACCTATATACCCACGAAGAGCACAAGAAAGAGGCACGGAAGGTTATGCAATTGTTTCATTTACAATCACTGAGACAGGCTCAGTTGAAGATGCAACTGCTGTGGACGGTTATTGTGGAGATCCAAGTCCTGAAGCAACAAAAGAGATGAGACCATGTTCGTTATTTAATAGCGCATCTGTAAGAGCTTCTGCTAAACTAAAATATAAACCAAAGATAGTTGATGGAAAACCTACTTCAGTTGAAGGTGTTCTCCATAGATTCACATTTTTAATGGCGGACGATGATTAAAATAATTAAAAAATCTAAATTCTTATATTTATTTGCAATTTTAGCTTTCTCGTTTACTTATACTTCAAACACTTTACAAGCTCAGTCATCTAATGATAAATCAAAGAAAGAAATAAAATACAAAAAAGCTCGAGCTCTTCAATCAAAAACAGCTAAGAAAATGGCTAAAGTATATGAGGCCTTAGAAGAAGTTGATGAGATGGGTGAACCAGCTCCAGATATGGAAACTGCGGTTAGTATATTAACTGAGCTTAAAAGTAACTTTGGAAATATGAAAAGTTATGACAGATCAGTTGTCTGGAATGCGCTAGGTTATGCCTATTATGCAACTGCAGACATAAAAGACCCATCAGATAGTAATAAAAAAGATGAGAGAACAGAAGAAGAGAAACAATCAGAATTAAAAATAAGTTATGCTCCTGCCATTAATGCATATAGGCAGGTACTAGCAGAGCCAGAATCTACAATTCCAATAAGAACTGCAGCACTTTATACTTTGGCTCAATTGTCATTGGTTACTGGAGACTTTGAAAAAGGCATTGAGACCTTACTTCAGTGGATGGATGAAGTTGAAACTGTAACAGCACAAGCATGGGGTCTTCTTGGAACGGCTTATTATCAAGTCGGAAATTATAAAAAGGTAATATCTTCAAATGAGAAAGCTATTCAACTTGCTGAAGAAGAAGGGTATAAGCCAAAAGAAAACTGGTACAACATGCTAGCCGCTGCCATCGGTGAATTAAAAAAAGATCTTGGAGAAAAGAATGCTCTTCTAAGACAACTAGAAATATATGAAATTCTAGTTAATTTATATCCTAAGAAAATATATTTTATTCAACTTGGCGGAACTTATGGTCAGCTTGGAAGAGAAAAAGATTATATGATCACTTTGAAAGCTGCACATGCCAAAGATTTTCTAAATAAAGAAGGAGAGTATTTGGCCTTAGCTCAATTACTGCTATTAAATCAAAATCCTTACTGGGCTGCTCAAGTTCTAGTATCTGGCCAAAAGAAGCTGATTACTACTGTTGACGAAAAAACTAAAGAGGAAAAAATTGTTCCAGTTGTTAAGGACACTGAAAAAAATCTTAAGTTACTTGCCGACTCATGGAGAATGGCTCAAGAAATAGATAAAGCCATACCAGTACTAGAGCAGGCAGCTAAAATATCTAAAGACGGTAAAGCTTTTGTTTTATTAGGTAACTTATACCTTTCTGAAGATAAACTAGATTCAGCAGTTGATGCAATAAAAAAAGGCCTAGAAAAAGGAAAGATCAAAAAAGTATCACAAGTATATCTAACACTAGGACAAGCTTACTTTGAACTTCAAGAATTTGAAATGGCAAGAAAGCAATTTAGAGTAGCTGCTAGAGATAAAGATAAAAAAGTTAAAACTCAAGCAAATAACTGGCTTAAATATACAGAAAATGAAGAAATAAGAGTTAAGAACTTAGCTCTTAGAAGAGATTACATACAAAGCCAATCATAGTTTTTTATATTCTTCGACTTTAAAATCGTAGTCATTGTCATCATCTTTTTTAAAAGATTCAGTTTTAATAAGATTCCAGTTAGTTAAATCAATGTCTGGATAAAAAATATCTCCATCAATGTCGCAATCAACTCTTGTGAGCACTAACTTATTAAAGGTTGATAAAGTATCTCTAAATAGATACCCACCGCCAATAATTACAGCCTCAGCCTCATCTCCTTATCATTCTCACTGTGTTCTTTAGCAGCTTTCAGCGCATCCTCTAAATTATTAAAGATATGCGCACCTGGGATATCATGCAATGTTCTTGATATTACAAAATTTGTTCTATTAGGGAGAGGTCTTCCAATCGATTCAAAGGTTTTTCTACCCATTATAATTATTTTATTTGTTGTATATTCTTTAAAATGAGCAAGATCAGTCCTTAGGTTCCAAGGTAAATTATTATCAACACCAATTACATTATTATTTGATACTGCCACAACATGAGAAATTATCATATTCATACCGCCATTTTTGCTTTTATTGCTGGATGATGTTCATAGTTCATAAGTTTAAAGTCTTCAACTTTACATTTTGATATATCTTCCAATGAAGATAGTTTCGGCATGCTCAACGAAGGTAGTATTTTTGGCTCTCTTGAAATCTGTTCTTTAACTTGATTAATAGAGTTCTTATAGATATGAGCATCTCCAAAAGAATGAACAAATCGTTTTGGAGTTAAATCTAATATCTCGCCAAATATGCTAAGGAGCAAAGCGTAGCTAGCTATATTGAATGGGACACCTAAAAACATATCAGCACTCCTTTGGTACATGTGACAGCTAATAGTTCCCTTATTTATATAAAATTGAGACATTACATGACAAGGAGGTAGAGCCATTTTATCTATTTCCCCAACATTCCAAGCTGATAATATATGCCTTCTTCCATCTGGATTTTCTTTTAGATTTTTGAGTAATTGTTGTATTTGATCAATCCCACCCCAGTCTCTCCATTGAACTCCGTAAACTGGGCCTAATTTTTTTATTAATTCATTATTTTCATACCCTAAACTCTTGCCTTGATTATCAGCATTATCTGTCCAAATAGTTGAGTATTTATTTAAATCGGTAAGTTCTTCTCTGCCTTTTCCAAATCTTATTTCAGCTAATCTTCTTTCATCACTGGAGCCCTCGAGAAACCAAATTAATTCAGAAACCACACCCTTCCAGGCTAATGATTTAGTTGTTACTGCCGGAAAGCCTTCTTCAAGATCAAAAGCTAATTGATGACCAAAAGAAGAAATAGTTCCCGTATTAGTTCGATCATCTTTTTCATCACCATTCTCTATAATGTGTTGAAGTAGATCTAAATATGCTTTCATGCTTTTTTCCTCGTATAACCTAATATCATGAAGCCAATAATTATCATTGGAATGCATAATAGTTGACCCATACTTATATATTCTAATAAGACAAAACCCATATGAGCATCAGGCTGTCTAAAAAATTCAATTATAAATCTAATCACTCCATAAAGTATAAGAAAAGATGAACAGACAACACCATGAGTTTTAGAAGATTTGTTAATTAAAAAAAGCAATACAAACAAAAGCAAACCTTCACCAAAACTTTCATATAATTGAGAAGGATGCCTTAAAAAACCATAGGGATCTGTCGGAAATATAAAACCCCAATCTCCCATTAGTTTGCCTGCCATATAATTCACCATTAAGAAAATTGCCTATTCTTACAAGACCAAGCCCAATTGGCATAGCTAAAGCAACAGCATCCATTAATCTGAAGAAGCTAATTTTATTTTTCTTACAAAAAACAACCAAACTAATAACAACTCCAGCCAAGCCACCATGAAAACTTAAGCCACCTTGCCAGACATAAAAAAGTGATAATGGATTTTCTAATAACTGATCCATCCCATAGAACAACATGTATCCAACTCGTCCACCACACATAGCCCCAAAGAATAAACCATATAAAAAAACTAAATCATTAACCTTTTCCTTATGTAAGCCAAGCTCTAATATGATCTTATTTGATTTAAGAAACAGATATATAAAAAGAGCAGAAAGAAGCCAGGTTACTGCATAAAACTGAATCTTTAGAGGACCAAAATCAATTAAACTTGGGTTATCAAAGAAAGAAGATAATTCAATTATCATATTACAACCATATAAATAGAAATTGTTAATAATAGTGCTACCATCAATCTTTTAAGGGTATTCTCTGAAACATAATGAGCTATTTGCGCTCCATACTTTGCAGCAAATACACTTGTTATAGAAATACCAAATACAGCAGGAAGATAAATATATCCCAAGCTTAAGTTAGGCAAAGAGGGATTACCCATACCCATAAAGAAATATCCGAGAGATGCAAAAAGTGCTATTGGAATCCCGCAAGCGGCTGCGGTACCAACACTTGTTGTCATGCTTAGGCCAGAACTCCTAAAGTATGGAACTGAAAACATACCTCCACCTATTCCCAGCAAAGATGATAAGAACCCTATACCTGAACCAGCTGAATAAGATATTAAGTCTATTGGTCTTTTATTAGAGGATTTGAACTCAATACTAAACCCAATTCTAAGAGCTGCAGCTAAAGCAAAAAGTGCAATAATTAATTTTAAAACATCTCCTCCTAACTGAAGTGCAAAAATTGCTCCCAAAAAAGCACCAAAAATAATTCCATACGTTACAGGCTTTAATATATCAAAATTTATAGCTCTTTTTTTTCTATGGGCATTTGCTGAAGCTATGCCAGTAAAAAAAATACTTGCCATGGAAGACCCAATTGCAAGATGGACAGTTATATCTTCTTGAAAATCATGATTTAAAAAACTAGCTACAAGAACAGGAACTATTAACGTTCCTCCACCAATACCAAACATGCCAGCAACAAGACCAACAAAAATACCTAAAAATGAAAATATTATTAATTCTTCAATCATGATTCAGTTCTTTACAAAATACAGGGCTCAAATCATTTAAAGCTTTTCTATAAACGTCTTTTTTAAAAGAGACAATAGTATGTAAGGGATACCAATACGAGACCCATTTAAAATCATCAAATTCGCCATCTGGGTCATTTTCAAAAGTTATCTCCGTATTCTTTTTTAACCTATACATAAACCATTTTTGCTTTTGACCTTTTATTCCTTTTTTCAAGAAATTATTTCTTCTACTGTTTTTTAGGTATTTGATATTTGATCCAATCACTCATGGACCCAACTAGTTTTACACAATTCGACTTAATACCCACTTCTTCAAATAATTCTCTCTTCGATGCTTTCGTAGGCGTCTCCCCCATATCTATACCTCCTTGAGGAAACTGCCAACTATTCATATTTTTTCTTTTGCATAGAAGCAATTTACCATTATCATTGATAATGATTAAACCAACATTCAATCTGTAGCCAGGTTCTTGAATCATAAACAGTACATAAATGAAATTAACAATATTTGACCTTGATAATACCATCCTTAGAGGAGATTCTGATTACTCATGGATAGAATTTCTTATTAAAAATAACTTTGTTAACTCCGAAGTTTACAATGATAAAAACAAGTACTTTTTTGATCAATATAATCAAGGCACTTTAAATATTAATGAATATTGTAGCTTTGCCATAGGCTCCTTCATTGATATTGGTAATAAAGATCTTCCAAAAATTCTTGATAAGTTTCTACTAGAAATTATTGAGCCTATGATAAATATTTATGCTCTCAGGTTAATTCATAAGCATTACGATAATAACGATACTTTGTTATTGGCATCTGCAACCAATAAAGTGCTGGTAGATAGAATCGCAGAAAGATTAGAGTTTAAAAATGTAGTGGCAACTTTACCCGAAGTCGTAAATAATAAATTCACTGGAAACATAATTGAACCAGCCGCATTAGGTAGTGGAAAGCTTATAAAGGTTAGAGAATGGATGGCTTTGAATGGTTTTAATGATTTTCAAGATACAACTTTTTATTCTGATTCAATTAATGATCTACCACTTTTAAAAGAAGTTGAAAATCCAATCGCTGTGAATCCAGATAATATTCTTAGACAAGAGAGTTTAAATAGGTCTTGGGAAATTATAGATTTGCCTTAACTACCACTTTCTAACTTATCCACTACTAATTTTGCAGTGGCTGCGCTAAGTGTCCATCCTAAATGACCATGACCAGCATGATAATAAATTCCTTTCATTTTGCTCTGATTGGTTATTGACATCATATTAGGTGTCATAGGTCTTAACCCGGCCCATGGAGTGAAAGTCTCAGTACTAACATTTGGAAAGTATTTTTCAACCCATTTCAACAATGGTCTTATTCTGTCTTGTTTAATATCAGTGTTAATGCCAGCAAGCTCTGCAGTACCTGCAACTCTGAACCTATTACCTAATCTGCTAGCAACTATTTTTACTGGTTGATCAATTAAGGAAACAGTTGGCGCACAACTTCTTGAGAGTTCGTCTTTCAAATCTATTGTTACGCTGTATCCTTTAACAGGATATACATTCATTTTGTCGCCAAGCTTGTCAGCAAATTTCTGAGTTCCAACACCTGCACAAATAACAACGTTATCAAAATTATTATTGAAAACCTCATTTTCATTTCTCATAGTTAATACTAGTTCATTTTTTTGTCTTGTAATGTGCTCAACGTTTGTATTTAGCTGCAGCTTCGCAGAGTATTTATCCACGAGAACCTTTTCTAGATTAGTGCAAAATTTGTGAATATCTCCACTGGCATCAGACTTGGTGTATATACCACCTAGAATTTTTTCATAGTTAGCATTATTTTCAAAAGCAGGTTCAAGTTTTCTTACTTCTTCACTTGTAAGTATGTCCCATTCCATACCTTCTTGATGAAGCCAGGAAGCCTTATTTCTATCTAATTTAAATTCAGTTTCTGTATCATAAAATCTTAAAATACCTTTCTTTAAAAGTTCAAATTCAATACCTTCCTCATCCGCTATCCTAAAATAAATTTCTCTAGCCTGTTTAGCTAGATCAATTGTTTTGAGTGTATTTTTTTTATGCTCTCTTTTTAAAGTCGCTAATAAGAATCCCATCATCCATTTATATTTTTGAATTTCTGGAGAGGGGTTAAACAATAAAGGAGCATCCGGCTTAAACATCCATTTAATACCATTGATTACATTTTTACTTGTGTTCCATGTTTCAGCATTACTAGCACTAAGTTGCCCACCATTCGCATAGCTAGTAGCCATTGCTGGATATCTTCTATAATCAATAATTGTTACTTTATGACCTCTTTTTAGAAGTGTATAGGCTGTTGTTATGCCTGCGATTCCGGCACCGATTATAGCTACATTTTTCATGGCTCATTGTCTCATTTATTCATTTTTAAATCGATGCCTTTATTGAGAATATAGACAAATATTAAACAAATGATAATCAAAAAGAGACTTGGGAGTGAGGCAAGAACCCATTGGCCTTCGCTTGTGAAATTATATATTTTAGATGACAAAGTCTCAAAACCTACCGGTCTTAGTAAAAGAGTTGCTGGCTGTTCTTTAACAACCTCTATAAAAACTACCAGTAAACTCATTAATATTGCTGGTCTCATTTGTGGAAAATAAAATAAGAAGAAGGCACGAAAACTATTTACTGAGAATCCTGATAAAGCATTCTGTGACGAAGGCGAAATATTACCCAGAGAAGCAGAAAGGTATTTAAATGAAGGTGTCATGAAACGTAATGCAAGGCAGAGCAATAGACCCAAAATTCCGTATGACGTTATAGAGATATTAAAAATCGAATCAAATGTTATTAACACTCCTGCAGCAATGACTGATCCTGGAATAGCATATCCAGAAGATGATATTGCTATGAATGGTCTATAGCTAGAAGTTCCAAGAAAGCTTAGGGCAAGAATTATGGAAATACCTACTGTAAATACTGAAGCTAGAAGGCCTAACAAAACAGAGTTGAGCAGCGCACCAAAGTTTTCTATCAATGCAGAGTATTCGCTTAGAATTGCCCAATCAATTATTTGATAAAACGGAAGACAGAAGGTAATTAAAAAGATAATCAAACAAATCGAAGTACAAATATATTGCATAGTTCTACTTATATTTATTTTTTCATAGATTTCACCAGTTGAAGAGGCTACAGAGTAATTAGAGCTATTTAAGAACTTGCTTAAAAAAAGGAACAAAAAGACAAATAATAATAAATAAGCAGCTAACCTGGCACCAGAATAGTAACTCTGATATCCAAACCAAGCATTATATATACCAACAGTGAAAGTGTTTACATTCAGTGTCGAAACTCCACCAAAATCTGCAATAGTTTCGAGCATCACTAAGAGAATACCTGCCAGAATAGTTGGCCATAAAGAGGGAATTATGACCTTAATAATAGTTTGAGTATTTGTTTTTCCAAGAGTTTTAGCTGCTTTAAACAAACCAACTCCCATAGTAGCTAATTGAGCTTTAGCTAAAAGAAATATATATGGAAATAAGGCCATAGACATAATAACTGATGCACCATAAAGATTTTTTATTGAAGGAAGAGATAAATCCAAATCCCTAAAAAATGTTGCCAAAGGACTGGAATATTCAAATGCACCAACAAAAATAAAAGCATAAACATAAGCTGGAAAGGCAATTGAAAGACTTAATGCCCAGCTAAAAAAATTATGCCCTGGAAATTTATATAGAGTAACAATTATTGCTAAAGGCACTGCTATAAGTGCAGCCATCAGGCCAGTAGTTACTGAAAGTATTAGAGTATTTGTAAATAATGAGTAAAGATACTTTGTAGATAAGAATTGATTATCAATTTCATAAAAGAAAGCAGAATAAAAAAAACCAGCAAAGAAAATTAAAGCAAATAACAGCCATGGTAGAGAAAGGTATTTCCATATCTTTAGATGGTCCATATTATTCTTTTTTCAAAGACTCTTTAGGTTTGGAAAGAGTTTTTTGAGTTTTAGCTCCAAGCTCTTTTAACTTATCTACTTGAGAAAATAAATTCCCATCTCCATCAACTAGCTTACTTCTAGCAGAATTATAAGAATCTTGAGCTTTATTTAAATGCTCTGCGACTTTTGAAAAATCTTCATTAAAATTTGAAAATTTCTGAAACAAAAGACCTGCTCGACTAGCAATATTTTCTGCATTTTTATTTTGCTTATCAAGTCGCCAAAGATTTTCAGCAATTCTTAAAATAGCTATTAAATTAATGGGTGTGACAAATGCAATTTTATTGTCATTAGCCATTGTTTGAACATCCCAGTTATTTGAAAGAGCTATAGATAAAGCAAAGTCTATAGGAACAAAAATAAATAAATAATCTGGTGCATTGATACCTTCCAAATCATTATAATTTTTTGAAGATAAGCCTTTTATATGATTTTTTATTGAAGTTATATGATCTTTTAAGTGAGCCTGTTTCTCTTCTTCATCTTCAGAATTCACAAATTTGTCGTATGCTGTTAAGGAAACCTTTGAATCAATAACAATATTTCTTTCATTTGGAAGAAGTATTACAGCATCTGGCCTCAAGTTATTTCCTTTTTTATCTTTATAATTTGGCTGAAGTAAGTAATTTATATTTTCCTGTAAACCAGCTTTTTCAAGTGCCATTTCAAGAATTTGTTCACCCCAATCTCCTTGTTGCTTACTATCGCCTCTTAAAGCTTTGGTTAAGTTTTGAGCATCTTCCTGCATACCACCAGTTGCATTAAGCAAGCTATCAATTTGCTGACTAAATTTACCATCAGAGGCTGCTCTTTCTAAGTTTTGCTTTTTTATACTATCTTGGAGTAAATCTATATCCCTTTGAAGCTGTTCCTTGAATGGGGTTAAGGTTTTTTTGATCTCAGAAAGGTTTGCATCACGAATAGATGAGTTATTCTCAACAGCAATTTCACCTGCTACAGACTTTAACCTTTCCTCAAATCGCTCATCTTTTTTTTGCTCTCTCTTTTCACTTTTATTTTTAGAATCCCATATATAAAATGCGAAGCCACATAAGACTAAAAAGTTTAAAACAAGCATAAAATTAACCACGACCACAAATCTCCTATAAAATATCTCTTATATTATGCATGAAGAAATCATCTCAAAATATAATTCGCTAAGAGATAAGAGTTTATCTATTGATATTACTCGTGGCAAACCTGATTCCTTTCAGCTAGATTTATCTAATAAATTATTAGATATGCAAGTTCAACCAATTGATGAGGATGGTGTTGATATAAGGAATTATGGAGAGCCATATGGTATAAAAGCTGCAAGAGAGTTAGGAGCAAGCTTACTTAATGCAGAGTTTGAAAACATTATTACGGGAGAGCAATCCAGTTTATTACTAAGTTATCAAACTGTCTTAGCTAACTATCTGTTTGCTACTCCAACTCCATGGAAAAATATTGATAGCCCTAAATTTATTTGCCCAGTTCCAGGCTTTGATAGACATTTTAGAATGTTTGATGACTTTGGTATTGAGGTTATTGCAGTCCCATTAAATAGTGATGGTATTGACATAGAAGCAATGAAAAGTGTTTTAGAAACTCATGATAATATTTTAGGAATTATTTGTGTTCCAAGGCATTCAAACCCATCAGGAGAGGTTTACTCTGATGCCAACATAAGAGAACTTTTTAATATTGGAAAAAATTACTCTACTAATTTCCTATTCTTATTTGATCATGCTTATCTAATACATGACTTTCTGCCGACAATAAAGCAAACTCCAACCTGGCAGATTGCAATCGAATCAGATGTTAGCACTCAAACAGTTGTTGTTACCTCATTTTCAAAAGTAACCTTTGGAGGAGGAGGGTTATCTTTCATGGCTGCTGCTGGAGAGAATCTAAAACTTGTTAAAAGAATGAGAGGCTCTATGGTGATTTGCCCAGATAAAGTAAATCAGCAAAGGCATGTAGATTTCTTTAAAGATATCAAATCCATTGAAAATCATATGGTAAAGCATGCTGACCTTATTAGACCCAAATTTGAGATAGCATATTCTGTATTAGAAAGACTTTCTGATCAATTTGGAGCCTTTTCAAGGCCTACAGGAGGCTATTTCATTACTTACACCACAAAAAAGCCAATAGCTACTGAAGTTATAGCCTTATGTTCTGATATTGGCGTGATGATTACACCTGCTGGGGCAACTTTCCCAAAGGGAATAGATCCTAATAATAATGTAATAAGAATCGCTCCAACTTTCATTGATGGAGAAGAGCTAGAGGTTGCGATGGAGGCTTTCATCACTGCACTCCAAGTTGCTCATTTTGAACTCACTGTTTAATTCTTTGCTCTTTCATGTGGATGATAAGACTTGCCATCAAAATGAGAAAAAATCTGTTTAATATCAGGATGATTAGCTGGACGACCAGCATCATCTAATATCAAATTTTGCTCTGATACATAAGCCACATAAAAAATTTCTTCATTTTCAGCAAATAAGTGATAGAAAGGCTGTTCCTTTTTAGGTCTAATTTGTTTTGGTATTGCGGAGTACCACTCTTCAGTATTATTAAACTCCGGATCTAAATCAAAAATGACACCTCTAAAATTTAAATACTTATGTTTTACTATATTTCCTATAGAAAACTTTGCTTCTATTAACTTCTGCATTATATTTACAAATTAAACCATTTTAAGGAAAAAGTCATGATAGAAAATTTTATAGTCTCATCTTCTAATGAAATAGCAGGGTTTGAAATAAAGGAACACATTGGAATAGTTCAAGGAAGTACAGTTAGAGCCAAGAATATTGGATCAGATTTTTTTGCTGGACTTAAAAATATTATTGGTGGTGAATTAGTTGGCTATTCTCAGTTATTACAGTCATCAAGAGAGCAAGCATATGAAAGGATGATAGAGAATGCAAAATCTAAAGGTGCTAATGCAATAGTTGGATTCAGATTTCAAACATCAACAATCACACAAGGCGCATCAGAAATTCTTGCTTATGGGACAGGAATAAAAATTTAAAAGGATAAAATATGAATAAAACAGAAAAAGTAGCTTTTAGAGAGGCTGTTATCGTGGTGCTTATGGGTGCTGTAATTAACTTTCCTCTTCAGACATTTTTATTATGGCTTACTATTGATAACTGGAGCTGGTCTAATCCACTTACCATATCTCTTTTCACTCAATCAATACTTACATTTGTTGCTTTGCTAAGGGTATATTCAATTAGAATGAGATTTCAAAGAGGAAAATTTTAAGAGATTTTATTTAAGAATCAGACTTCTCATGATCTTTATGATGTTTTTCTTTATTCATCTTTTTTTTGGCTTTATTTCG
The DNA here is from genome assembly GCA_964276235.1 of uncultured SAR86 cluster bacterium. GTDB lineage: Bacteria > Pseudomonadota > Gammaproteobacteria > Magnimaribacterales > D2472 > SCGC-AAA076-P13. The sequence goes on along the minus strand of CAXYEK010000001.1, from coordinate 156,357 downwards.
TAATTTCATTCTCTTGTTTATCATGTCTTTGCACCACACATCATAAATATTCGAGTAATTTGAAGCTAAAGCAGAAAGAGCAATAACTTCTTCCCATTTTTTTTCATTCTCAGGATTCTTTTCTATTTCTTTCCATACTCCATCACTCAAAGATAATATTCCACCGATTCCATCTTTTACTTCTTTACACTCAGCAAAGTTCATCAGATTATTTGGATTATTCATCATTACCTCATTGGTTTTTTTGCCTTTATGATGATCGGCAAGTAAGAATGGAACCATAGTTGTAAGTATTATTACTGATAATAACTTTCGCATTTTTTCTCCTTTTATAGGTTGCTATCTTTATAGACTAAACTTTTTTAATAAAAGTTCAAATTTGTTATTTACTTTTTAAAAAAAATATTCATAATGCTTCGATATTTATACTCATAGGCATAATTCTTTTTGCTTATCAGTATGACTATCCTAGATATTATTCAGATTAGTAGTGTTTTTTTCGGTACTTTGATAGCTGCACCTCTTGTTGTCTCAAAGAAATATGAAAAAAGAATGATTGGACTTTCAGCTATAGCTGCTGGGAGCTTATTAGCAATGGTTGTTCAATTGTATGCAGGTTTATATTATTTCTTTTTTGCTTCGGGTTTTTGGTTGCTCAATTCAGCTCTAGCAATAAGAAAAATGATTAGAGCAAACAAAAAAATTATCAACTATTAATAAAATCTTGGTATTTAAGTTTGTAGTGACCCTTTTTAGAGTTCATAAATCTAACCATCGAACTAGCAACCTTTGCAGCTGATATAGACCTAAGATCTTTTAAAGGACCTAACATCAAAGGTTCTAATACTTTTGCTCCAAGTTCCATGAAAACAATCCCTAAGCGCAATCCATCGTCAGGTCGATCCCCAAGAAGATGCCCAGGCTGAGCTATTACAACTTTTTCATAACCAATTAATTTTATCTCTTTCTCCAATTCACCCTTCGTTTTAAGATATAAATTACTTGAACTTGAATTAGCGCCTACAGCAGAAACTATTGCTATAGACTTCGTACCAGAAGAAAAGGCTTTTTTTGCTATTGCAATAATTAAGTCATAGTCAACTTCAATAAACTTTTTTCTATTAGCATTTTTTATATATAAAAGTTCAGAAATATCTAGCCTTGTTCCAATGGATATAAAAATATTATCAAACTTTGGCATATCAAAATCATTGATATCATTAAAATTTATAATATATTCCTCGACATCATCTGACTTTTCTTTCAGTGCACTTCTTGATAACAGAGAAATATTTTGATTTTGACTTTCAAGTATTTTTAGAATCTCTCCGCCAACCAATCCTGTTGCTCCAACAATTAAGCTTCGTATTTTTTCCATTCAATTTTTATTAGTTAATAAATTTATAAGATCGTCTATGGGAAGAGTTCCATCTATAGTTTGATGTGCCCATCTTTCATACATTGGTTTTCTTTCATTGTATATATCCTCAATTGAAGTTTCCTCTGGAGAAGCTAGGCCTCTTTTTTGACCATAGCCAATTCTAGCTTCTATGACTTCTAATGGCACAAAGATATATATGAGTTTTGAAAATGCTTTTAAATGATTCATCGATTGTTCTGAATAAATAGCACTTCCACCAGTAGAGATAACTTTGATATTATTTTCTAAATTTAAGATAACTCCTTCCTCTGCAAGGCGAACAAATTTGTATCCTCTCGATTCTTTTAAATCTTCTAATGACTGATTGAATTTTTTTTCAATTAAAAGATCAGTATCCACAAAGTTAGTATCGAGTCTTTTAGATAAGGCTGCTCCTAAAGTTGATTTTCCAGCTCCTGCCATACCTATAAATGAGTAGCTAGACATTTCTCAATCCAAAATTATTAGTTGCTCTCACTAGTTCATGAGTTATTTCTTTTTCAAATGCAGTATGTCCGGAGGAGGGTGCAACTATCAATTCTGCCTCAGGCCAATTCTGGGATAACTCCCAAGCTGTAGTCATTGGGCAGACCATGTCATATCTGCCTTGGACAATTACCGTAGGTATTGATCTAATAATATCTATACCAGACTCTATTAATTGATTTTCATGATCTAAAAATCCTTTATTCACAAAGTAATGATTTTCTATAAGCGCAAATGCCAAAGCAAATTTAGGCTCTGAAAAACTTTCAGCCATATCAGGCCTATAGCTCAAGCTGCTTGTCGAGCCCTCCCATTTAGACCAAGCTATCGCTGCACTTAATTTTTTTTCTTCATCATCACCTAAAAATATTTTGTGATATGCAGACATAAGATCATCCCTATCATTTATATCTATAGGTTCTAAAAAGTGTTGCCACGCTTCTGGATATATATTGCTTGCTCCTTCTTGATAGAACCAATTTAACTCTTTATTTCTAAGCATAAAGATGCCCCTTAAAACCATTTCGCTAACTGAATTAGGATAGGTCTGTGCGTAAGCAAGAGATAATGTACTACCCCACGAACCTCCAAAAACTAACCATTTATCAATTCCAAGCCTGATTTTAAGATTTTCTATATCCTCGACTAAATCCCAAGTCGTATTATTTTCAAGAGAGCCATGAGGTTTACTTCGGCCACAACCTCTTTGATCAAAAACAACAATCCTATAAACTTTTGGATCAAAGAATTGTCGTACTTTCTCACTCCCACCCCCGCCGGGACCGCCGTGTAAAAAGACAGCTGGTTTACCGTTTGGGTTACCACATTGTTCATAATATATTTCATGCCCATCCACATTCATGAAATCTGAATCATAAGGCTTGCATGGTGGATATAAAGTTAATTGTTGAGACATAATTTTTTATGTATATTTCTTCTTAAGTGACTTTATTTCATCTGAAATCTTAACAATTTTAGTTTTAAAAAAGAGCTCATGATTTTTTTCAACAACGTCCAGGTCGTATAAGTAATTAGCCATCAATCCATTTGATTGCAACTTACCTTTTTTAGAAAGATCTGCATTAAGATTTACTTTATGAAGGATTGCACCATTACCCAAATGAAATCTTGCTACCGCATCATTTGGTAAATTGTCTTCTCTGCCAGACTCTGTTAAATAAATTAAAGTTTTTTTCATTAAGTCTTCATCATCAGAAATTCCATCAATACACCTCTCATGAGTAAGTGGAGCATTTTTTTCTAACCAATTCATCAATCCAGGAATTGGCGATAACGTAACAAATTTATTTAATCCAGGTAGTTCTTGTTTTAACTTATGTGCAACCTGCTTGATAAGAAAGTTACCAAAAGATATTCCTGACAAACCATTTTGACAATTCGAAATAGAATAAAAAACAGCAGTATTTGCTTCATCAACATCCATCTCATCTCTTTCAATTTTAATAATTTCTTGAATAGATTCCGGAATACTTTGGCACAAGGCAACCTCAACAAATATGAGAGGATCATCTGGAATGGATGGGTGAAAGAAAGCAAAACATTGTCTGTCATTTGGGGCTAATCTGGCTCGAAGGTCATCCCAGGAATTAATTTCATGAACAGCCTCATAGGCAATTATCTTTTCCAAAACATTTGCTGGAGTTGACCAATCTATTTTTTCTAAAACAAGAAAAGATGGATTAAACCAATATTTAAATAAATCCAACAATCCAGCATCAAGAGAATCTAGTTCTGAATGATTTCGCTTTAAAGTAATTATTCTCTCTCTAAGTCGAACAAGTCTTGATGTCCCATTAGAAGTAGCATTAAGTCTTTTAAATAGCTCTATCCACTTTGGTTCAGATGATTGGGTAATCTTTTTATAGTTCTCTTTATTTTTATCAAGAGAATAGCTCTTAATATCTCTACTAAGATCATCTATATCAATACCATAATTTTCTATGAGATCATCAAGAGACTTAAGTAAATCATCATCGGTTTGATTTTCAATTAAATCGAGAAGATGCTCTGAATAAACTACTGAGGATACTTCACCGGTTGTTGACATAACAGACTCAACAGCTCTTTTAGAATCTTTATGAAGCACTCCAAAATCTTTTAGACCAAGGCGGTCAATTTTGAGAGTTCTCTTCATAATTGAAGAAATCATGTTTTGAAAAAAATTCATAGTTAAATTATGCCATTAATTTTGTTTTAGCATCTTTTCAGTTTCCATCCAAAGTTTAGTTGCTTCCTCTGTATCGATTGCCCAATCAGCAACACCAAAGAACCTGGTCATAGACTCATCAAGGTTAACCTTCCTTTCTGCTATATCACAATTTTCACAAAATACTCCACCTATATCATTAAGTGCCGGACTTGTTGCACACCATATTGTTGTTGAAGCTCCTTGTGTAGGAGATTTAAAAAATCTAGCTGCCATATCAGATAAACTTCCATCTTCTTTCTTCCATCCAAGAGCTACCATTTCTTCATTTCCTAAATGACGTTGTAAAGGGGTAATGATTCCGCCAGGATGAACGGCAAAACCTCTTCCACCAAAATCTTTCATTTGCTTATCGAATTCTATTGCTATTAAAGATGATGCAGTCTTTGATTGTCCATAAGCAGCCCATTTCTCATAAGGGTTGTTATTAAAATGTATATCATCCCATCTAATAGCCGATACTTGATGGGCTGATGAAGATAAACTAACTAAACGAGACTCTTTAGCATTTTTCATAGAATCCATTAGTTCTTTTGTGAATAGAAAGTGGCCAATTTGATTAACAGCAAACTGACTTTCCCAATTCCCATTTATTCTAGTTTCAGGACAAGCCATAATCCCAGCATTATTAATTAGAAGATCAAGAGGAATATTCTGCTCATTGAATGAATCCGTAAAGCTTTTAACAGAGTTAAGATCTGCTAAATCCATTTCAAAAATATCCTCTTTTGGTATAACTCCTGCTAGAGTCTTAATAGCTACATCAAGCCTTTTGGCAGGAATCAAAACCTTAGCTCCTTTTGATTTAATTGCTTTAGTTGTTTCCAATCCTATGCCTGAATAACCACCAGTAATGATTACAGTTTTATTTGAAAGATCGATATTTGCTAGAATTTCTTCTGGCTCACTCTTTTGCCCAAATCCTGAAATTAATGGTTTTTGATGTTGAGAAATCATTATTTATTTAGTCCCTAAAGTTATTGAATTGAAGTGGTATTTCGTATTTTTCATCTTTGATAACCTGAATGATTTGTTGAAGCTCGTCTCTCTTTTTACCATTGATCCGAATACTCTCACCTTGTATCGATGCCTGAACTTTTACTTTTGATTGTTTTACAAGAGTTGTTATTTTTTTTCCTAACTCCCTATCAATTCCCTCTTGTAGAGTAATTTCTTGGCGAGCTGATCCATTAGACACTTCTATGTTTCCTGCCTTGAGTGTTCTTAAATCTATTCCTCTTTTAGACAGTGACTCGTGAAGAACTGGCTCCATTTGTTTAATTTGAAAATCTTCTTTAGTTGATAAGAGTATTTGCTTTTCTGTAAGTGTAAATTCTGCTCCAGTACCCTTAAAATCGAATCTTGATTTTAAAACTCTATTTGCCTGATCAACAGCATTAGTTAGTTCGTGTTTATCGAGCTCTGATTTAATATCAAAAGATGCCATAGTATGTCTCGTTTTATGTATGTGTATTATTTTATATGCCAAAAAAGAAAAAGGTATGCCTTTTCTTCAAATTTTTTTATTTCATTCTCTTTACGGAACCCAAAAGACAAATTTTTTCTTCACGCATTTTTGCAAAGGAAAGTAGTAAGAACCAGTGTATTAAAATTACTTAACTTAACTTAAAATTACTTATCGTGATTTGATCCTATTGCCGCGATTAAAAATAAAGAGCTAAAACGGTAACCATTCCCAGGATTTAACTAATAGTAAAGATAAGTATTTATAAATACTTTGAAATACTTTCTATCTCATTACAGATGTGCAATGAGATAAATTATGGAGAATTAAATTATGAAAAGACAATTAATAGAGAGATTAAATGATGGACCTGTCATTTGTGCAGAGGGATTTTTATTTGAGGTTGAGAAAAGAGGATATTTAGCTGCAGGCGAGTTTGTCCCAATGGTAGCGCTTGAACATCCTGAAGCTTTAGAAAATCTTCATAAAGATTTTCAACACGCAGGATCTGATATTGTTCAAGCTTTTACCTATAACGGGCATAGAGAGAAAATGAGAGTAATAGATAAAGAGGAACTCTTAGAGCCATTAAATAGAGCTGCTCTTAAGATAGCAAAAAAAATTGCTGACAATCCAATTGATGGTGGAGAACCTAATTTAATGTCAGGTAATATCTCAAATTCAAATATTTGGGAGCAGGATGATAAAAAATCTCACATAGAGGTGGAGCGTATGTTCAATGAAATGGTTGAATGGGCAGTGGATGAGGGAGCGGATTTAATTATGGGTGAAACTTTTTATTATGCTGAAGAGGCATATAAAGCACTTGAAGTTATTAAAAAATCTGGCTTACCTGCAGTTATTAACATAGCCCCAATGGCAGAAAATATTATGCGTGATGGCATCTCAATTGTTGATACATGCAAAGAATTAGAACAAAGAGGTGCTGACGTTGTTGGAATGAATTGCTTTAGGGGCCCAGCAACCATGTTGCCATACCTAAAAGAAATAAGAAAAGCGATCAGTTGTCATATGGCTGCATTGCCTCTGCCATTCAGGACAACCGAAGAAAATCCAACATTCTTTAATTTACCAGATAATAATGGCTGCACTTGTCATGCACCACATGGTAGAACTTTTCCAACTGCTCTAGATCCTCTTTATTGTAATAGATATGAAATGCGTGCCTTTTTTGAAGAAGTTAATAAAATAGGAATTAAATTACTTGGTGTTTGTTGTGGTGCAACTCCTATGCATCAAAGGGAAGTTGCTGAAGCTGTTGGACTAATTGTTCCTGCAAGCAAATATAGAGAGAAAATGGCTAACCATTTTATGTATGGAACTAATGAAAGAATTGCAAAACATATGCAGGATTATGGTGATGAAGCCTAAATTTATTTAATGGTGGCCTGAGGTAGAATCGAACTACCGACACAAGGATTTTCAATCCTTTGCTCTACCGACTGAGCTATCAGGCCATTAAGTGAGATTGGATTATAGAAAAGATTTAACCCAATGTCATTAAGATTAGTAATTGAAATTAATTAAGCGCGAACTCTTTCATTATTAGGATCAAAGATAGAACCTTTACCAACTATCTGGACTGTCATAGGGTATATACCATCACCGTTTTCATTAAAGTAAGACAGTAATAATGACTTGCCTGGTATAGCTATATTTTTAGGCAGGTAACCCATAACCACATGTTTCTTAATCGAAGGACAATAAGACATTCCAGTGCTATAAGATCTTCTACCCTTGCTATCAACTGGCACTTCTCCTGTAGCAGGATCAATAATTGGGGATATGCCAACCGGATAGCGTGAACCTTTACCTGAAACATTTAAGTCGTCTAGTGTCATGGTGCATAGAATTGCACATGGCTCTTCCTCTCTATGAGAAAGATGTGCTGCTTTTCCATGGAAATCTGCTTTTTTTACCAATCGTCTTTCAATTGCAGACTCACAAGCATTATAGTTAGTCTCTAAGTCAGCACCCTGAAGTCGAAAACTCTTTTCAAGACGTCTGCTGTTTGCATAAGTTTCAATACCAACTGGCACAACACCAACTTCAAGTAGAGAATCATAAAGTGCTAAACCTTCTTCACTATCATTATTTAAATAGATTTCCCAGCCACTTTCTCCGACATAGGAAATACGTGCAGCCCAAACATCAATTTTTTTACCACCAGATAAATTGAGGGTTAGATATTTTGCAGTAGCAAAAGGAAAATTCTCAATACTAACTTCACTAGGATCAACAAAATGACTTAAAGCGTTCATTGCTTGAGGTCCCCATAGTCCTAAAGTTGCAATATCATGAGTTCGAATATTAATATTTGCATCCAATCCCATATCATCTCTGTAATTGCGCAAAGTGACCCAATCCCGGTTGCCATCAGCACCACCGGTAACTATTCGATAACGATCTGTGCCTAAACGAGAAATCGTAAGGTCTCCATGAACTCCCCCATCTTCATCTAAGAAATTAGTATAAATAACTCGTCCTTCAGGTGTATTGTCTCCAACTTTTGCTACAGAAAGATATTCCAACATTCGTTCAGCATCCTGACCTTCAATATCCATGATCGGGAAGTGAGAAAGATTAATCATTCCAACTGAGTCACTCATTGCAAGATGTTCTGCATTAGCTACTTCATAAGGCACATGACGTCGATCCCATTCATTTTCTCGAACAGGAACCTCTTGCAAGTATTTATCAAGCTTTTGTGTATTACTGTCATATGCAAAAGCACGTTCCCAGCCTGCCACTTCATTATCAAAGAAGCCACCGAGTTCCTTTTCTCTAGTATAAAAGGGACTTACAAACATTTCTCTCTGACTAATATAAGGTTCTCTTGGATGAACAGCAGGAGTATATATAGTTTGCGCATTTTCAAAAGATCTAGTTTTAACAAAGTCTTTTTCTTTTTGCTCAGGATAAAATCTATCAATATTAAAAGAATGCATATCTACCTGAGTTTTTCCATTCATCATTAATTCTGCACAAAGTCTTGCACATCCAGGACCGTCTTTAACCCATACGGCTTCGCACAACCAAAAACCTCTGACTTCTGGGCTCTCACCGATAAGAGAAGCAGCATCAGGAGTTACTGATAAAAGACCATTAAACGAACTTTTTTCATCCCAGCCTAACTCAGCAAGAATTGGTGTAGTTTCGAATGCTTTTTCAAGAGGTTCAGCAATCTCTTCGAGTTCTAAATATCTCATTGAATCAGAAGTCATTGTCTTTGCTGGATTACCAATATCCTCAGGATCTACCAATCGAGGATTTTTATCTTCATAGAATCCCCATTCAAGCATTCCTCCATGAAGCCTTCCTGTATCTCTAACATAAGCAGAATTACCTTGATCACGAAGAAGTGGATAGACAAGCAATTCATCTGTACCTTGTATCTCTGGAAGCGGTCCAAAAAACAATAATGGATGTTCCACCGGCATAAGTGGAATTGGAACACCTGCCATTTTTCCCATTAATGGACCCCATATTCCTGAGGCAATTATAACTTTGCTAGTTTTGATAATTCCTTTATCAGTTTTTACTCCAGTAATACGTCCATTTTCTATTTCAAAGTCTAAAGCTGGAGTATCAGTATATGTAGTTAGGGCACCTTTTTCTTTAGCACTTTCTACGGCAAAATTAACTACATCTTGAGACCGTGGCGTTACTAGACCAGCGTCTGGGTCCCACATAGCCCCACGAATTGATTCTTCATCTAGTAAAGGAAATTTTTCTTTAGCTTCAGCAGCAGAAATTAAACTAACATTAGTGCCAAATGCTTTACCTGATTCGACTTTTCTCTTAAGTTCTTCCCAGCGTGCGTCGTCATCTTTACGGCATATTTCTAAGCCTCCTTTTTTTAAAAAGAAACCATTATCTTCATAAAATTTTCTACTAAATTCAGTTGCCCAGCATCCTAACTTGTCATGTGTTGTATTGTAGACAAAGTCTGAAGCATGAGCAGTGGATGCTATATCTGAAGGAATTATGGTAGATTTTTCTAAACCTATAATATTTTTTTGACCAAGCTCTGTAAGCCAGTAAGCTAGCATTGATCCAACGATGCCTCCTACGCCAACAATTACTACTTCTGCTTCTGTAGGAAAACTTTTTTTACTCTGCATAATTGAGTCCTTGCCCTTGTGTAAATTTGTGAATGTTAGGATCGAAGCTAGAATAAGTTTTATCTGGCATTCTTTATTTCCCCCTTCAAATGTATAGACTTTATAAAATTAGACTCTATTTTTTTTATTTTGTAAATCAAAATATTTGGCTTCTAAAAGGCTAGAAAATAATCCTTAATTTAACTACTTGGAATTAGTTTTATAAGCCTGAATAGCTTAATTAAAAATAACAAAAATAAATTTATTTGGGTATATGTTGGATGAAATTTCGCTTTAGTCTAGAGCTTTAAATCCAGAAGCTTTTTCGTAATCTTCATTATTAAAGAACTTATCCATCTGCTCTATAAGCCATTGTCTATTTTCTTGGTTAGACATATCCAGATGTTTTTCATTTATTAAAGTTGTTTGATGAGATTTCCATTGATCCCATGCTTCTTGAGAAATATTTTCTAGAATTTCTTGACCCTTTGGTCCTGGCATAGGCGGCATGGCAAGACTTACCATTTCTTTTTGTAGCTTTTTACAAAAAATTTTTTTACTCATAATGTTTCTATTATAGTCTTAATAGGCTTTGGTAACCCAAACTTGTCTATATCTTCTCTATTAATCCATTTGTATTCTAAATTTGTATCCAAATCAAAAGTATTTTTAAAGTATGAAATATCTATTGTCAGATCTAAATCAATATGTGATAGCTTATGCTTTTTATTAATAGTTTCTTTATTTAAAAATTTTTTCTTAAAGATTAGTTTGTTTTTATTATTTTGTATTTCGTATGGAGTCCATAAGCTTTCCCAAAAAGTACCTTCATTCTTTTTAAACAATAAGACTGAATTATCTGAACAGGCTAAAAAAAAGTGAATATTCTTTTTTGCTTTAACTTTTGTTTTGAAATTTTTCTTGGGTTTAATATTTTCATCAAAAGCACTCAAGCATGAAATGCTTAGAGGGCAAACACTGCATTTTGCATCGTGGGTACTGCATACAGTTGCTCCAAGATCCATAATGCCTTGGGTGTATTCAAAAATATTTTCTTTAGGTGTAAGTTGTTTTGATAAACCCCATAAACTTTTAATTGAAGAGGATTTGGAACTATTTTCAACGGATTCATGTCTTGATATAACTCTTTTTACATTAGCATCCAGGATAGGATAAGACTGCTGATATGCGATTGACATTATTGCACCAGCAGTAGATTCACCAACCCCAGGTAAAGAGATTATTTCTTCAAAAGTTTTAGGGAATATATTATTAAAATCGTTTTTAATTATCTCTTTAGCCTTGTATATATTTTTAGCCCTTCTGTAAAAACCTAAACCAGTCCATAGAGCCAAAACATTCTCCTCAGAAGCTGAGGAAAGAGATTTTATATTTGGATATTTTTTAATGAAGATTTTAAAAAAAGGTATGACTGTTTTTACTTGAGTTTGCTGAAGCATGATTTCAGAAATCCAAATTCTGTATGGAGTGACATTTTTTCTCCATGGAAGATTGTCTCTCCCATTAGTTATATACCAAGTGGTAATATTTTTCGAGAATACAGAATTATTACTATGTGTATCAGTCCTCATATAAATTATTCTTACTTAAGACTTCTCCATCTTGTCCAAACTCATAATGGATTGGAGCTCCTGTTGGAATCTCGAGCTTAACAATTTCTTCAGAAGAAATAGAATCTAATTTCATGATCAAAGCTCTTAATGAATTACCGTGAGCGGCAATAAGCACATTAGATTCGTTATTTATTTTTGGCATTATTTCTGTTTCAAAATAAGGAAGAACTCTTTCAGCAGTATTTTTTAGGCTTTCACCATCAGGAGGAGGGATATCAAAAGATCTCCTCCATATATGTACTTGATCTTCACCCCATTTCTTTCGCGCATCATCTTTATTAAGCCCTGCCAGACTCCCATAGTTTCTTTCATTTAGTGCTAAATTTTTAATAATAGGTATATTTTCTTGACCAATTATTTCTAGAATTATTTGACCCGTTCTCTGTGCTCTAGATAAATCTGAGGTAAACATAATGTCAAAAGAAATTTCTGTATTTTCAATTAGCGAACCTGCCATCTTAGCTTCTTGCAATCCTAGCTCAGTAAGTCCAGGATCTTTCCACCCAGTAAAAAGATTTTTAGCATTCCATTCACTTTGACCATGTCTAACTAATATCAGATTTCTTTTTTTCATTTTTATATTTTGAACCACATTCAGTCTATTTTAATAGATAATGAGCGAATGGATAAGTTTATTTTTTTTCTGATCGAGCACTTCTATTATTCAGTTCCAATTTTTGTTCTGATTATTTTATTGATTAGATCAAATGCTACAAAAGGCGGAAAGAGAATTTCATCCCAAGAGCTTATAAATCTATCTAATAAAGACCAAGCAAATCTAATTGATTTAAGATCCTCATCTGAATTTAATAGTGGGCATATTACTGGGTCAATCAATATTCCATTTGCAGATATTGAAGATAGATCACATGAAATTAAATCAGATAAATCTCTCGTATTGATATGTGAGATGGGAAGTCAATCAGCTAATGCTGGAGAAGCCTTAAAAAAAGATGGGTTTGAAAATTCTTTGATATTAAGTGGTGGAATCAATCAGTGGAGAATGGATAACTTGCCTCTGGTCTAAATCCCAAGTTCCTTTATTTTTTTTGCCAAGGTATTTCTACCTAGCCCCAGTAAAATTGCAGCCTCATTTTTTTTGCCATTTGTTTGATCTAATGCAGCATTAATAATAATTTTTTCTAATTTTGAATTAGCAACATTAAGCAGGTCTTTGTCTAAAGTTTCAGCAACATTTCTTATCCAATAAGAAAAATTATCTTCCCAAGATGATGTTGGGGATTCAGTAATTTCATAATCTTTGATTTCAGTAGGTAAATCTTGTACTTTTACATTTTGAGTAGGAGACATTAGAGTAAGCCAGTAACAAATGTTTTCTAATTGTCTAACATTACCTGGCCAGTCATAATTTGAAATTACTTTCATTGTTTCTTCTGATAAAACTCTTAGTTCTTCACCTAGTGAATCAGAATGATTTTTTAAGAAATACTTTGTCAATACATCAATATCTTCCTTTCTATCTCTTAATGGCGGAACTTCAATCTTTATAACATTCAATCTATAAAAAAGATCTTCTCTAAATGATTTTTGAGATACAAGATTATTTAGATTCTGATGAGTAGCTGCAATTATTCTCACATCAACTTTAATTGGTTTATCTCCTCCAACTCTATAAAACTCTTTATTAGATAAAACTCTCAAAAGTCTTGTTTGTGAATCAAGAGGCATATCTCCAATTTCATCTAAAAATAGAGTTCCTCCATTAGCTTGCTCGAATCGACCAATTCTTTTATCCACCGCTCCTGTAAATGCTCCTTTTTCATGTCCAAATAATTCAGACTCTACTAATTCTTTTGGAATATCAGCCATATTGAGAGCTATAAAAGGCATATCATACCTTGGGCTATTTTTATGAAGAGATTTTGCAATTAGCTCCTTGCCAGTTCCAGATTCTCCCTGAACCAATACTGTTGCATTCGTATTGGATAGTTTACCAATAGCTCTAAAAACGACTTGCATAGAAGATGATTCACCAATAATGTCAGTTTTAGCTTTAGTTTTTAATCCTCTAGTTTTTGGTTTTTTTTCTAATGCTCTATTTATAATTTGAATAGCCTCGTCAAGATCAAATGGCTTAGGTATATATTCAAAAGCACCACCACCATATGAATCAATAGCTGCTTGCATATCAGTAAAAGCAGTCATAATTATTACTGGGAGATCTTCATAATTATCATTAATGTGTTTTAGAAGATCGTAACCTAACATTCCTGGCATTTGTACGTCGGTAAGAATTAAATCAGGAACCTCGTTCTTAAGTTGAAGTACAACATCTTCACCAGACGAAAATGTTCTTACATCAAAGCCAGAGCTAGATAAACTCTCCTCTAAAACTACTCGAATAGCGCTATCATCGTCAGCAACCCAAACCTTATGCACTTTTAACCTCATCTTTTTTAGATTCAACATTAATTGGGATTAATATTGAAAATGCAGTTTTACCCTTTTTCGTCTCAAATGAAATAGCTCCGCCATGGATTCTAATAATATCTTGAGATATTGAAAGTCCAAGTCCAGAACCATCTTCTTTTGAAGAAACCATTGGGAAAAAGACCTGATCTTGAATATCTACAGGAATGCCTGGGCCATTATCAATAATACTAACTTCACAAAGAGTTGAATGAAGATTACCGTTTATAGGCTGGCTATAAGCAACCCTAGATTTTATAGTAATTTCAGGATCATCAGCACTTGATAAAGCTTGCTGAGCATTCTTTATTATATTCAGTATTGCTTGAATGAATAAGTCCTCATCTCCATATATCTCAGGAATACTGGGATCATAATCTCTAAATATTTTAAGATTCTCTTGTTCATCAGCCTGAGATAAAGCAAAAACCTTCTCCAATGCTGAATGAATATTAAAAAGCTCTAACTTAGGTCTTTTTGGCGGAGTTAGAATTTTAGTTACGATGTTATTTAATCGCTCAGTTTCATCAATAATAATTTTTAAGAACTTTTTTGAAAAATCATCAGAAAGTTTAGATGACAAGATTTGTGCACTCCCTTTTATTCCTGATAAAGGGTTCTTCACTTCATGAGCAAGAGTTCTGGCAAGGTTTGCGGCAATTTTTTGTGTTGAGAATGTTTTAGAAGAATCAATAATTTTATTTAGATTATCGACACACAGAAGCTCTAATATTAATATATTATCTGAATGCGACCAGCTAACAGTAAGATCAACAATTCTTCGGCTTTCATTAGGCTTTTCTAACTCAAAATCTCTTTTAGTTATAGAGTTCTTTGATGATATGCAGTCTCCCAATAGCTTTGCTAATTCGTTACTTGTTTTTTCAAGAAATTGATTCCTTAATAGGATTTTTTTTGTCAGTAAGGACCTATCCACCCATTTGATGCAGCTGAATCATTCAACCATAAGATATCCAAAGCTTCATCCAGGACTATTATTTCTGAAGCTAGCTGATTTAGTAATAAAGAGTTTAAATTTTCTATTTTAAACATTATGAAAAATCGACTCCTCTTTCAAGGAGTCGATATATTTGGGTCATTATTTTGTTAATGTTCCTACGATGTGAGATAGGATTTTATATGGATCTGCATTTGAAGCAGGCCTTCTATCTTCCAGATAACCATTCCAATTATGCTCAACAGTATAAACAGGAATACGTATACTAGCTCCTCTATCACTTACACCATATGAAAACTCATTAATGCTTTGAGTTTCATGAAGGCCTGTCAGTCTCATATCATTATCAGATCCATATGCAGCTATTCCATCTGAATGAACTTCACCAAGCTTGTCACACATTGAGGAGAATAATTCTTCTGTCCCATTATTTCTCATTTCATCGTTAGAGAAATTACAATGCATTCCTGAGCCGTTCCAGTCACCAGTCTTTGGTTTAGGATGAATATTCACTCCAACTCCAAATTCTTCTGCAATTTTGTATAAAAGATATCTGCTAGCCCATAAATCATCAGCAGCTTTAATTCCACTTCCAAAGCACTGATATTCCCACTGACCTAAAGCTACTTCGGCATTAGTTCCAGTAAGTTTAATTCCAGCATCAAGACAAGCTTGAAGATGAATGTCAGAAATTTCTCTGCCTACTGCATTTCCGGCTCCAACTCCGCAGTAGTAATCTCCTTGAGGAGCAGGCTCTCCATTTTCCCAACCTAAGATAGTTCCATCTAGGTTAGTAAAAAAGTATTCTTGCTCAAAACCAAACCACCATTCATCAGTAACAACTTTTTCAGCAGCTGCTCTTGAGTTAGAAGGGTGAACAGTATGATCGGCTGCATGCACTTGGCACAGGACAAGATGATCAGGTGCTGTTGGATTTAAATAAGTCTGAACAGGAATAAGCAGACAGTCTGAACTGCCGCCCTCAGCTTGTTGTGTAGACGATCCATCAAAAGACCAATCTGGTGGCGTATCAGCATCAGTAGCTTTAACTTTGCTTCTCATTGAGGCCTCAGGCTTATAACCATCAAGCCATACGTATTCATATGTTTTATATTCTGCCATTATTTCTCCTAAAATTTATCTAGCTTCTTTATACATGCAATTTACATGCCATTTTAATTTTGTCAAAACGCACAAATATTACGCTTATTATGCATTAAAAAAGTGCAAATTAAATATATTTGCATTAAATTAATGCATTTAAGATATATCTAGGAATTTTTTTATTTTATCGAATTTGTTCGAAAAAGATAAATAAGAGTGATCACCACCAAATAAAATATCTATATGTGCACCAGAATAATAAGATGCTGATTGATCATAATTTAGTATTTCGTCACCCGATTCAAGTAAAACTAAAAAGTTCTCTGGAAATAATAATTTTTTATAACTAAGAGAGCGTATAAAATTTATATCATCTTTATCTATTAAAAATTTGTTTCCAGTTGAATAGTTCTCATTTTTACCCAAATGTATTTCAAAGTTTTTTAATGGTGGGATTGCTGGATTTATTAAAACAGCTTTGCTTTGATATTTTTGTGCAAAATAACAAGCGTAATAACCACCCAAAGAACTACCCATAAAAGATAAGCCACCTTTATTCAATTCAATAATATTATTAATTTGCTCAAATGCTTCTTTAAAACAATCATTAAGATTCGGAATTATAACTTCTGTATTTTTTGAATTACTTAGTACAAATTTTTTAAAATTCTTGGCTTTAGTTGAATCAGATGATGATTTAAATCCATGAAAATATAAAATCTTATTAGTCATGATTGATAATATTTTTAATATTATCTTTAGCAGAGATTCCGGATATAAAAATACTTTCTAGCCACTCTGTAAGAAATCTATTTTGCTGTATCTTTTCGTCATAGGATTGAATCTGTGATTTATTTATAAACATAGGGATTGGTTTTTCCCCTTGGTATGAAGTTACTTCTGCAAGTTTTGCATCAAGACTAACTTGAACCCTAATAATAAAGTTATTGAGTTTATTTTTACCATGTCCTTTTTGTTTTGCTTCAATCATCACAGTATGCTTTGTCTTATTTAAAATAAGGAAATGAATATCTTGATGAGACGAATTTGGATTAATAGTCTCAAAAACGTATTTCTTTTTTAGAAAACTAGCCAATAGTTTATTTAATCTTAAAAAGTTAGCTTCACAAATTGATAAGTGATGAGATGTTGCAGGAAGTGTTCTGAGCATTCCTAAATTCTATATTCTTTTTTTATTGGTGTATATTCCTGACAGGCCATTAGATAGTTATCGATTGATTTTTTTTCTTCCTTGCAAAAAGCTTGAATCGCACTCCTGAAGTCGTCTCTAAGTATCAGATGGTAAGAGTCACATCTGATTGGCTCAAATCCTCTTCTAATTTTATGCTCGCCCTGAACACCAGGATCAAAAAAGTTAATATTATTATTTATACAATAATCTATTCCTTGATAGTAACAACACTCAAAATGTAAGTTATCAATATTATGTGATGCCCCCCAATGCCTTCCATAAAGTGTATTCTTTCCCTGAAAGCATAGCGAACCTGCTATGGGTTTATTGTTGTGCACAGCAAAGAAAATAACTGGATTGAGGGAATCTTTATTAGCATGAACAAGTTCAAAAAAATCTTCATTTAGATAGGGTGCTTGCATCCTTTCCTCGTAAGTATTTTTATAAAATTTATAAAATATATCCCAATCTGCAGCAGTTAAATTATCTTTATTTTTTATATTAAAGGAGATATCTAGATTCTTTATCTTTTTCCTCTCCGCTCTTATATTTTTTCTTTGCCGTGATGTGAAGACTTTTAAGAAGCTTTCAAAATCAGAATAATTTTTATTATTCCATTCGAACCTGTAACCGCTTCTTTTAATAAAATTATTTTTCTCAAGAATAGGTTCCAGATCTTTATTTGGAAAAAGAAGATGCCATGTCTCAATATTTTTTTCTTCCATTAATTCTTTTATCGAATCAATAAAATATGAACTATCAAGATTACTACCCCCAATAAACTTTTCTGTTTTGCATGGGGTGAAAGGTATCGCAGTAACTAATTTGGGATAGTAGTTTCTTCCTGCTCTATTAAGAGCATAAGACCATTGGTGATCAAATATAAATTCTCCATGACTGTTATTTTTTATATAGAGAGGCATGAATGCTGACAATTCATCTTTATCATAAACACCCAAGTGATTTGGCTGCCATCCAGACTGAATGCCTACAGAGTTACTTATTTCAAGAGCATTCAGGAACTCAAATGAAACAAATGGAGACTCCGTTTCTCCTAAAATATTTTTATATTCCCTTTTAGAAATTTCGGAAATTTTTTCAAAGTATTTATTTTCTATAGCCATAATAACACTACTAAATAATAAAAATTTCTATAAGAAAGCCTAATATCGCCACTATCCCAATCCAATTATTAAACTTAAATACTTCCAAGAAACTTTTATTTTTTACATACTTCATTTGGACATAATCTAATAAAAGGAGGGTGATTATCACAAGAATAAAAAATATTGAAAAGTTATTTATGAAACCTATGATTGCCAGTGAGATATAAAAGAGATACTGCAAAATTCTTGCTATAAATATAGTGTTTCTTCCCCATAAGATAGGAGTAGAGTAAATTCCAATTTTCTTATCGTCATCTATGTCTTCGAGAGCGTAAAAAGTATCAAAACTTATTACCCATGCAATGACACCAAAATATAGCACTAAGATTGAAGGCGAGAATGCATTAGATTCAAGAGAATAAGAAATAAGAGTTCCAGAACCAAAGGTTATACCTAATATAAATTGCGGAGCTTTAATGAACCTCTTTGTCATTGGGTAAAACATAATTAGCAGTGCAAAAAATAATGCAATCTTTATAGTTAGAGAGTTTGTAAATAAAAGAAGACATAGAGACATTAAGCCAAGAATAAAGAAGAATACCCAGGCCTCTTTTATATTTAGAGCACCGGTCGCTAAAGGCCTTGTAGCGGTTCTTTTTACTAGCTTATCGAATTTGTAATCGCTGATATCATTTATTACACAACCACAAGATCTAACAAGAATTGAACCAATAATCACTATTAAATAATTTTTAAAATTAACTGAACCTGCCTCGATACCTCCTAACAAAAGGCCTAATAAGGAAGGCCAAAGAAGAAGATAGATTCCTATTGGTTTATCAAGTCTGGCTAATTCATAAAAACTTCTTATTTTAACTATCATTAATTAAAAAAACCTCCATGACTGAAAAGGGATAACCCTTTACGGTGTATTTAGAAATACGTCCCCAAAATATTTTATTTTTTCTTTTGAAAGAGCTGCATAAAACAATTTCTTTAGAAAATATTTCTTTTTCAAATAAAATATCTCCTAAAGGCTTATTTCCAATTTTTCCTAAATCACTTAAGCCTTTTTGGATTGTAGAGGTTGGTATTATTGTTCGAGCAAAAACAAAAGGATCTTGATTTGCATAAAGTATTACCTCTCTGACCCTTATATCATTCGAGTTAGTTTTTAAAAACTCTCTTTCAGAAGCCTTCACAATATCTAACTCATCTTGAATTAATTCTAATTTAAATTCTTTATTAGATTTAATTCTTTTTGTTATTGGTCCTATTTCTTGAAGCCAGGATTTTATCTCATCATTCTTGATTTGAGATTCAATGGATTCAAAGTAATCCCATGGTAATAATTGTTCGAGCTTCATTAGGTATATGATTCAAATCTGATATTATACTCTGAAGTTTTTACTAACAATTATAATGATTTTTAACTTATGGCATTAAAAAAATGGGAATGTATAGTCTGCGGTCTAATTTATGACGAGGCTCTTGGCTGGCCAGAAGATGGTATTGAGCCAGGAACTGCATGGGATGATGTTCCTGAAGATTGGTTGTGTCCTGAATGTGGTGTTGGAAAAGATGATTTTGATATGATTGAAATATAATGATAGAAACGCCAAATAACTTAACTAGAAATATTCTCCTTGGAATGTTTCTTGGATTCATTGCTGGATCAATTTTATTCTATTTTAATTTTTTTCCAGAAAGTCTAAATAATTTCATAAAAATATATATATTTAACTTGGGCAGTGCAATCTTTGTAAATTTACTTAAGTTACTTATTGTTCCATTAGTTTTCTTCTCTCTCGTATCAGGGATCTCTTCTTTAACTAGTATGCAGAGTTTAGGAAATATAACTTTTAAAACAATCGCTTTATATTTATCTACAACTGCAATTGCTGTAAGTCTATCTTTAACAGTAGGAGCAATATTTAAGCCTGGCGCTGGTTACTCATCAAACGTAGCTGCACCTGAGAAACTTCCTGAAGGGCAAGGAATTTACGAAACTATTCTTGATATATTTCCTTCAAATATAATTGAAGCAATGGCACAAAATCAAATGCTAGCTGTTGTATTTTTTAGTATTTTATTTGGACTTGCTCTAAATAAGACAAATCATTTAACTAATAACTTCAGTGAATCATTTGAAAAATTAAATACTGTTTTTATGCAGCTAGTAATTATGATTATTTCATTCGCGCCTATAGGAGTTTTTTGTTTGATTGGAAAATTCGTTGTTACAGATGGCTTGGACATTTTTCAAGAAGCCTTTAAGTATGTAATTCTATTAGTTTCTGTTCTCTTAATTCATGCTTTTGTAACTTATTCCATAATTTTAAAAATCTTTACTAATCTAAGCATATTTACCTTTTTTAATAAGATGAAAGAGGTTGCAATTTTTGCATTTTCAACATCTTCAAGTGCGGCAACTATCCCAGTTACCTTAAAAACAGTTCAGGATGAGCTTGGTGTAAGTAAAAATGTATCGTCATTTGTAATCCCTGTTGGAGCAACCATTAATATGGATGGGACAGCGATAATGCAAGGCATGGCAACTGTCTTTATTGCGCAAATGTCTGGTATTGATCTAACACTATTTCAATATGTTCAAGTTGTTATCCTTGCAGTTGTTACATCAATAGGCACAGCTGCAGTTCCTTCTGCAGGTACAATTACCTTGGTAATTATTCTTCAACAATTTGGACTTCCTCTTGAGGCAATAGGCATTATTCTTGCTGTAGATAGGATTCTCGATATGATAAGAACTTCAGTTAATGTGACCGGAGATGCTGCAGTAGCATGCATAGTTGCTAATTCAGAAGGACTCTTGGATAAAGATATTTTTAATAAAAAATAAATTTAAATCACATCTTTTTTATAATAATTTGATAGAATGCACTTTTTATAAAAAAGGTTTATTACTATGAATATTTTACTTATACCACCACTTTTAGGCTTAATCGGAATGATAGCCGCTTATATAGTTTATACACTTGTTATGAAATATCCTGATGGAGAGGATAAAGTTAAAAAAATTGGTGATCAAATACATAGAGGCGCATTAGCTTTTATGAAGACTGAATATACATATTTGTTAATGTTCATGTCAGTTTTAGTAGTATTGGTATGGCTTGGTCTTGGAATGCATTCTGCAATAGCAGTAATTGTAGGAGCAGCTTGCTCCTCTGTAGCTGGATTCATAGGTATGTATGCAGCAACTAAAGCAAATGTAAGAACAGCAACAGCAGCTCAAAAAGATGGTGCAGCTGCTGCTTTATCCGTTTCTTTTTATGGAGGATCTGTGATGGGATTATGCGTCGCATCACTAGGACTTATCGGTCTTGGTACTCTTTATTACTTTTTTAATACCGATCATGTTCATGCATTAGAAGGTTTTGGAATGGGTGCTTCAGTCGTAGCTCTTTTTTCAAGGGTTGGCGGAGGAATATTTACAAAAAGTGCTGACGTAGGTGCAGATTTAGTAGGAAAGATAGAAGCTGGAATCCCAGAAGATGATCCAAGAAACCCTGGTGTCATTGCAGATAATGTTGGAGATAATGTTGGAGATGTAGCTGGAATGGGTTCTGATATTTTTGAATCATATTGTGGATCAATGATTGCATCTATTGCAATTGCTTATACCCTTGGCTCTAAAGACATGATGGCATTACCTTTATTATTAGCTTCAGTTGGTCTTGTTGCTTCAATAATTGGAATAATAATTGTAAAACTTCAATCAGAAAAGGCTCCTGCTAATGCACTAAGATCAGGAACTTTATTAGCTCCGAGTTATATTCGTAGCTTTCGCTTGGTTCTTAATAAATTCCCTACCAGGGGTTTCATCAGCAGTATGGTGGTGTGTTATTACCGGTGCGGTTGGCGGAGTTCTTATTGGCTTAATAACAGAATACTATACAGATTCAGAAAACAAACCTGTTAGAAGTATTGCAGAATCAGGAGAAACTGGTGCAGCTACCGTAATGATTTCTGGCTTGGCTGTAGGAATGGAGTCAGTTGTGATTCCAATTATTATTCTTGCATCAATAATTTTTGTTTCTACAGGTTTATCAGGTGTTTATGGTGTTGGTATTGCCGCAGTTGGAATGTTATCAACGGTAGGTATTACGATGGCAATTGATGCTTATGGTCCAGTTGCTGATAATGCTGGTGGTATTGCTGAAATGTCAGGCATGGGGAAAGAAGTTAGAGAGATTACTGATTCATTGGATGAACTTGGTAATACAACAGCTGCAATCGGTAAAGGTTTTGCAATTGGTGCTGCTGCTTTGGCCGCACTTGCAATTATTTCAGCCTTCTCAGCAGTCGTAACTCTAAACAATCCTGAGTTTTCATTAGCTTTAACTAAACCAATTGTTCTTGTTGGAATGTTCATTGGGGCATGTGTTCCATTCTTAATTGCTTCAATAACAATGAAAGCTGTTGGCGATGCTGCTTTTGAAATGATTAATGAAATTAGAAGACAGTTCAGAGAAATTGATGGACTGATGGAAGGAACAGCAGACCCAGATTCAGAAAAATGTGTTGAAATAGCAACTCAAGCTTCACTAAAGAAAATGATGCTCCCAGGAGTAATTGCAGTTGGTATGCCAGCATTAATAGGTTTTGGTCTTGGTGCAGAAGCCCTGGGCGGAATGCTTGCTGGTGGATTATTAGGTTGCGTATCATTAGCTTTAATGATGGCAAACGCTGGTGGCGCTTGGGACAATGCTAAGAAATTCGTTGAGAAGGGTAATCTTGGTGGTAAAGGTTCAGATACCCATGAAGCCGTTGTTGTAGGTGACACTGTAGGAGATCCTTTTAAGGATACATCTGGGCCTGCTATGAATATTCTTATAAACGTAATGGCTATAGTAAGTTTAGTAATTGCTCCGTTATTAAGTATTTAGATACTCCGTAAATTTATATGATCCAAAGGAATACTCTTTGGATCATATGTTAAATTAAAGAATGCTGAAAAATATCCTAATTATTGGCTATGGTGATATTGGCCAAAGATTAAAAACCATTATTAACTCGGATGAATTTAATATTTATGCATTAAATAGAAGTTCAATAAATGAAGAAGGTATAAACAAAACTTCTTGGGATTGGCTTTCTGGCGAACCTTTTAAGTTTAAAGATATTTCTTTTGATACAGTTATTATAATTCCAAAACCAAGTGACATGAGTCAAGGTGGTTACGAGGACGGCTTCATCAGAGCAATAGATAATATAAATAATTCCTTGAAAAATGTAAGCTTTAAAAATTTAATCGCCATATCATCAACAAGGGTTTACGGCCCCCATCAAGTAGGAATGCTTAATGAAGATTCATCCATGGAACCTGCTGACTTTAGAGGAAAAACTATAACTAGATATGAATCGTTGCTCAACAAAAAACATTTAAGTAAGTTAATCGTACTCAGGTTTTCAGGACTTTATGATACAAATTCTGATAACAAGTCCTTTAATAGGTTGCATAGAGATAATGC
This sequence comes from uncultured SAR86 cluster bacterium, assembly GCA_964276235.1. Lineage (GTDB taxonomy): Bacteria > Pseudomonadota > Gammaproteobacteria > Magnimaribacterales > D2472 > SCGC-AAA076-P13. The sequence continues at coordinate 132,716 of CAXYEK010000001.1, read as the reverse complement.
TGCAAAAGCCATTAACTTCTTCATTAACAATCCAGATATTATCGATAGGAACAATTTTATTAATTGTAGTGAGGACATAGAGTTAGACGAAACACAAAAATGTATTTCTAATGAGAAAATTAAAAAATTAGGATTTAAATTTGATGAATATAGCTAGAACTAAGACATCAACCAAAATACAATATTAATATGACAATTAGCATGACCGGTTTTGGATCCGCACAATTTTCCAATAAAGAATCAGAAATTTATTGCGAAATAAAAACTGTTAATCACAGATTTCTTGAAATATCTACAAAGCCCAATGATATGAGTAATCAACTGGATGTATACGTGAGAGATACCGTATCTAAGAAGTTAAAAAGAGGAAGTGTAGATATTAGATTTAGATTGAAATTTCCAGCCAGCAATAAATTTACATTAAATAGCGCATCCTTAAAGAATTTACTAGAGACTATTCAGGATATTCCAGGTATTGATAAGAGTTCTATCAGTTTTTCGGATATTAAAGATATGCCAGGAGTAATAAAATCTGAGCAAACTATAAATACAAATCAAAAGCATATAAAAAAAGTCTTTATTGAGGCTTTAGATCAGCTTGTAGCCAGTAGATCATCTGAAGGAGTAAAAATAGAAAAGGTATTTTTATCTAAAATAGATAAAATAATCAAAAATAACTCAAAAATTTTATCTTCAAATAAAAAGCTAACAAAACAAAGATCAATAACTCTTAAAAAGAAAATCCTTGAATTAACTAAGAATATAGACAGAGCAAGGTTGGAACAAGAAGTGGCAATCTTAGTTTTAAAGCATGATGTTGCGGAAGAAGTGGAAAGAATTAGTTTTCATACTACATCTCTAAAAAAAGAACTTTCTTCAAAAAAGACCAGTGGAAAAAAAATAGATTTTATTCTTCAAGAGCTGTTTAGAGAAACCAGCACTTTGTCAGTAAAGTTAGATTCACCATCACATAAACAAATTGCGCTTGATATGAAGCTATCAGTAGAAGAAATGCGAGAACAGGCTCAGAACATTGAATAAGGATAGTAAAGGAAACCTATTTGTAATTTCAGCACCATCAGGAGCTGGTAAATCTTCTTTAATTAATTCAATTATAGAAAAATCAGATAACATTCAATTATCTATATCAGCTACAACAAGGTCTCCAAGAATGGGTGAAGAAGACGGCAAACATTACTTTTTTATAACTGATAACGATTTTGATGTGCTTAAGTCACAACATGCCTTTATTGAAAATGCGATTGTCCATAATTATCAATACGGAACTTTAAAATCACATGTACAAGAAAAGCTAGATAATGGAATTAACATAATATTAGATATTGATGTCCAGGGCTTTAAACAAATTCAGAATACTGAAATTCAACACACTTCAATATTTATTGTTCCACCAAGTATAGAAGAGCTCGAAGAGCGATTGCTTAAAAGAGGGTTAGATTCAGATGATGTAATTAATACTAGATTATTAAATGCAAAAAAAGAGTTAGAACATGCTAATGAGTTTGACTTTAGAGTGCTTAATGATAATTTTGATTTAGCGCTTGAAAATCTCACTAATATAGTTACAGAAAATATATAAGCATCAAACTAGATATAAAAAAATACAAAGAACTTAAGAGTTTTGTTGTCTTAATGGGGCAATAAGAATTAGAATACACATCCTAGGAGAAATTATATGGCTAGAATTACAGTAGAAGATTGTTTACAAATAATACCAAGTAGATTTGATTTAATAATCATGGCTTCAAAAAGAGCTCGTCAGCTTGCTACTACAAGTAGAGATCCACTCGTAGAGTGGGATAATGATAAACCAACACTGGTTGCACTAAGAGAAATCGAAGCAGGACTTTTAGATAAGGAAACTTTAGACAGAACGTTAGAAGAAGATGTTTTATTAGATGAATTTTCAGCACCAGGGAACCAAGATACAGAAACAGTTGGTTAAATGAATTTTGGAGAACTAATTTGAGTGATACAGTTCTCCCTAGTCATTTTTTGAAAAATTTTTCAGATACAGATCTCTTAAAATTACCATCAAACACCTTTAAAGCTACAAAAGCTTACTTAAGCCTGGAAGATATTAAAAAAATTCAAAAAGCTTACACCTTTGCTTTTTATGCTCACAAAGGACAAAAAAGAAAAGATGGATCAGATTATATTTCTCATCCAGTAGCAGTCACAAATATTTTACTTGAATTGAAGGTAGATCCAGATACGGTTTGTGCAGCCTTAATGCATGATGTGCTTGAAGATTGCAACGTTCAGAAAAATAATTTAACCAAACTATTTGGAGCCGATGTAGCTCATATTGTCGATGGGGTAAGTAAGCTGGGTAAGCTTGATATGCAAAATATAGCTGAGAGTAATGCTAATAATCTTCAAAAGATGGCTTTGGCAATGGCTAATGATGTAAGAGTAATATTAGTGAAGCTATGTGACCGTTTGCATAATATGAGAACGATAGAGCATGTCCCAAGAAAAAAACAAATTCAAAAATCTAAAGAAACTTTAGAGGTATATGGACCATTAGCTTTGAGAATAGGTATGCAAGACATAAGAGCTGAGCTTGAAAATTTGTCTTTTAAATGCATTCATCCTCTAAGATCTCAAATGTTAGAGAATGCCATAAAAAGCTCAAGCGGCGGCAGAAAAAAAATAGTAGATAAAATTAGAAAAGAACTTAAAAGTCATTTGAAGACTAATAATATTGAAAATGCAGCTGTTAAAGGAAGGGAAAAAACTACATATAGTATTTACAATAAAATTAAAAGAAAACATAAACCTTTCTCTGAAATATTAGATGTATATGGATTCAGAATATTAGTTGATTCTGTTGATGATTGTTACAGAGCTTTAGGAATTATTCATAACTACTTCTCACCAATTGAAAATAAATTCAAAGACTATATAGCCATACCTAAGACCAATGGATATCAAGCTTTGCATACTAGTCTTTTGGCCCTAAATGCCTTTCCAATAGAAGTTCAAATTCAAACAAGAAGTATGTGGGCTACTGCTAATATGGGTGTGGCGGCACATTGGGGTTATAAAACTAAGGATAGCGGAATGGGAACTGAGCTTAGAGCTAGTAGGTGGCTATCAAGTCTTATTGATCTTCAAAAAAAATCAACAGGCCCTAAAGATTTTGCTGATGCCATAAAGAAAGATCTCGATTCAAGTGAAGTTTACTTATTTTCTCCAAAGGGTCATGTCTTTGCATTAAAAACAGGAGCTACTCCAATTGATTTTGCATATGAAGTTCATACAGGTCTTGGTAATAGCATTGTTGGCTGTAAAGTAAATAGAGTAGAGGCACCATTAAATGTTGAGTTAGAGAGCGGACAAACAGTTGAGATTATTACATCAAGTTCTCCAGTTGAAGCGGACCCTTCTTGGCTTAATTTTGTAGTTTCAAGTAAAGCAAGAACTGGCATTAGAAATAAATTAAAGAATCAAAAAACATCATCTGCTAGAAAGGCAGGAAAATTAATGCTTGAATCTCAGTTAAAAAGATCTGGTAAGTCTTTAACTGATTATAGAGGAAGTTCATTGAAGAGAATTTTAGACTCAATTGGAGTTACATCTTTAAATAAACTACTAACTGACCTTGGGCTTGGAAAGAGGACTGGAAATATAGTTGCTGAACGTTTTTATTCAGGCCTCAAAATCAGGAAAGATGATGAGGAAAGTCAAACTTCCACTGTTCACATAATCGACAATCATATTGAAGGAGTTTCAGTAGTTTTTGCTAAGTGCTGTCATCCTATAGATGGAGATCCTGTAATTGCTCACTCTGATACCGAAAGAGGTATAGTTATTCATCATAAGAAGTGTAAACAGGTCGCACCCTTTATAAATAAAGATGCTAGATATTTTCCTGCCACATGGGATGAATCTAAAAAAACTCATCTTTATACTGCAAGACTGAGTATAAGTACTGAAAATAAGATAGGTGTTCTTGCTGATTTAGTAGCCATTTTTACAAAAGCAGGCATTAATATGCAAAATGTAAATACAAATCATATAGATAAGAAATTTACTGGATTTGAGATCGAAGCAGATTTTGAAAATATAGAACATTTAGATAAAATCATGCAAAAAGTTAAATCAAAGAAATTTACATCCAGCTGCATAAGAATGATTAATGAAAAATGATAAACCTATATTCCTAATATTATGTACAATCCTCATTGCGATCAGCTACATTTTTATATATGAGAGAAATAGTATGTCAAAAGAAATAATATTTACTGAAAAAGCTCCTAAAGCTATTGGGCCATATTCTCAAGCTGTTAAAGCTAATGGTTTTCTATTTGTTTCAGGACAAATACCACTAAACCCTGCAACAGGCGACCTTATGAATGCTTCAATAGAAGATCAAGCAGAGCAGGTAATAAAAAATCTTACGAGTATTTGTGAAGCTGCAAATTTAACGCTATCTGATATTGTTAAGTTAACTATTTATATTACTGATATGAAAGATTTTGCAGTTGTTAATGAAGCTATGCTAAAGCATTTTAAAGAACCTTATCCTGCAAGAGCAACCGTTGAAGTATCAGCTTTGCCGCTTGGAGTGAATGTAGAAATGGACGCAATTCTTCTTGCTCATGACTAAGAATCTTTTATCAATTACGGATTTATCTAAGCAAGAGATACTGGACCTAATTGAGTTTGCCAGAAACTTTAAAACTGATAACGGTAGTTTCAGGAAAGAAGAATTATTTCCGGATAAAACAGTTGCTAATATTTTCTGTGAGCCAAGTACAAGAACAAAATCATCTTTTGAAATTGCTGCTAAGAATTTAGGCTGTTCAGTAATTGGGTTTGATATAGCAAGTTCTTCTATTGAGAAGGGCGAATCAATTTATGAGACGGTTGATGCATTAAGTTTAATGGGTGTAGACCTGTGCGTGTTAAGACATCCAGAATCAGTAATTAGAGACTTAGCAGAATATTTACCAGAAATGGTATTTGTTAATGGAGGAGAAGGTTCCATTTCTCATCCAACCCAAGCTCTCATAGACTTAATGACAATTATCGATCATAAAGGATCTGTTGATGATTTAAATATAGTTATTGTTGGCGATCTGGATCATTCACGAGTTACTTCATCTTTTGTAGAAGGCTTATCCAATTTTTCATTTAACTCATTAACATTTTGTGGACATCCAAGCATGTGTTCAAAATATCTAGATCCTGCATTAGGAAAATACGAGCCTGATCTTGATTTAGCTGTCCAAGATGCTGATGTGATTATGACTCTTAGAATTCAATATGAACGCTTTGAAGAAGATCTAAACCTTGATTTAGAGGATTACAAGCAGGCATATGAATTGACCTCTGAACGAGTTGAGCAGGCAAGAGGTGACGCTATTGTTATGCATCCAGGACCTGTAAATTACATTGAGATATCTGAAAGTGTATATCAGTCTGATAATTCAGTTATTCGAGAGCAAATAGCAAACGGCGTCGCTATTAGAATGGCAGTTTTATCTAGATTTCTGAGCAGCTAAAGTCTTTTTAACAGTATCAACTATAGCGATAGTGTTTTGATCTATTTCTATATTTAATAAATCATTTTTTACCAAACTATCTAAGTTTGTTACTTTTAAAGTTTCAGGTATCAAATGGATATAGAAATCTTTTTTATTTACTTTGCCAACAGTTAGGCTGCAACCATTAATACCGATATATCCCTTTTCCATAACATAATCAGCATACTGTTTAGACAAACTAATTTTCATATCTTTTGTATGACTCTTATCTACAATATGAATAACTTTAGCTGAATAGTGGATATGACCAGACATAAGATGCCCGCCAATTTCAGACGAAGCTTTAATAGAACGTTCAAGATTTACAATATTTCCTTTTGAAAGTTCTTTTAGATTGGTTCTAGAAATAGTTTCCTCAATAACATCAAACTTCATAGATTTGCTTCCATTATCTTTAGAAGTTAAGCAGACTCCATTAACGGAAACACTAGCACCTTTTTTTAAATTCTTGTTAAAACCTTTTGGAGCAGAAATCTCTACTCTTAGATAATCATCAAATTGCGTAACTTTTGAGACCTTGCCTTTGGCTTCGACTATTCCTGAAAACATTTTACGCTCCCCATTTTTCTCTATAGCTTTTAAGCTCTTCTAAGAACTCTTCATAATCTGGATTGCTCTCTGAGAAAGATATAAGGGTATTTAAATCGACAATAGATTTTACAATGATACCAAAATCATTTTGTAATTCATCGCTTGCAGAAACTTCCCCAGAACCTTTTTCCTGTCTATTGAGGCCAACTATAAATAGCTTTGGGTTTGCTCCAATATTATTTATGAGTTCTATGGATTCTCTTGCTGCTGTTCCGGCAGATAAAACATCATCAATAATCATAACGTCACCACTTGGATTTGCTCCAATGATATTTCCTCCTTCACCGTGATCTTTGATTTCTTTTCTGTTAAAGGAGAGAGGGTAGTTTTGACCGTTTTGGCTAAGCAGCATACTAACTACTGAACCTAAAAAGATTCCCTTATATGCTGGGCCGTATATGCAATCGAAATCTATTTCAGTTTCTTTAATAGCTTCTAGATAGCAATTTGCCAACTCAGATAAATTTCCTGTAAGCATTTTAGCTGCATTAAAGAAGTATGGACTTGTTCTTCCGGATTTAAGAGTGAAGGTACCAAATTCTAATGCCTTAGCATCTAATGCTAGGTTCAAAAATGTTTTTTGATATTCTTTCACTTATTTTAGGCAGGCTTTTTGTTTCTCAATAATATCAGCAATAGCTGAACTTCCAACTTCAAGCATATCATTAAGCTGTTCTCTGGTGAATGGAGCTTCTTCGCCAGTTCCTTGAATTTCAATTAGTTCAGATCCATCTGTCATTACTAAATTTAGATCAACTTCAGCACCACTATCTTCTTTATAATCTAAATCAAGTGCAACTTGACCTCCTAGTATTCCCAGAGAAACAGCAGCAACATGGGATCTAATTGCTCTGTGATCATCATGATGATTTTGAAGAGCTAAAAATAATGCAACACAACCACCTGTAATAGATGCAGTTCTTGTTCCACCGTCTGCTTGGATAACATCGCAGTCTATATTAATAGTTTTACCTTTTATGTATTTTAAATTAACAGCTTGTCTTAATGATCTACCGATAAGTCTTTGAATTTCTTGAGTCCTACCGCTTTGTTTGCCCCTTGCAGCTTCTCTACCCATTCTTTCATTAGTAGATCTTGGAAGCATTCCATATTCAGCTGTTACCCATCCTTCGTCACTACCTCTCATCCATCTAGGAACGTTCGTATCAATTGATGCAGTACAAATAACTTTTGTGTTTCCAAAGGAAACTAAGACAGAACCTTCAGCATGAACATTGACATTAGGCTCAAAAGTTATTTCTCTTAACTCATTAGGTTTTCTATCGTTGCTTCTTTCCATATTTTTGGCCTTATGGACTCGAGGATCCAATTTTTATTTTAGCTTAATTGCTCTTTAACAATTTTACTTACAACACCCATATCAGCTGTTCCTGATTCAATAGATGTTTTTAGGATTCCCATGACTTTTCCAATATCTTGCATAGTTTTTGAACCAGAATCTGCAATTGCAGCTTTAACTTTTAAAGTTATCTCAGATTCATCTAGTTGTTGAGGTTTGTACTTTGAAAGGATGACAACTTCTGATTGCTCTTTTTCTGCAAGATCGTTTCTGCCGCCATTAGTAAATTGAGTGATAGAGTCATTTCTTTGTTTGATCATCTTATTGATGATTTGAAGTACCTTCGCATCATCGGCAGTTTCCTTACTATCGATTTCGAATTTTTGAACTTCGGATTTGAACATCCTTAAGGTATCACGAGTTAACTCGTCTTTATCAAGCATTGCTTGCTTTAGGTCTGATTGAATTTCTGAAAGAAGGGTCAAGATTATCTAAATGATCTTTGTCTTGGGAAGGCGTACTTCCTATTTGATTTTCTTGCACGTTTTACAGCTGCTGCCATTAAACGCTTTTTCTTTTCAGTTGGCTTCTCGTAGTACTCTCTTGCTCTGATTTCAGGAACAATTGCTGCTTTTTCACAGGCACGCTTGAACTTTCTAAGACCAATGTCAAAATGTTCTGTTTCTTTTATTATAATTGAAGGCATAATTAGTCGCGTAGTTTAGGCTGTAATTGAAATATTTGCAAAACTTTTTTATGAAAACTTTAGGAATTGAAACATCTTGTGACGAAACAGCAATAGCTGTATTCGATTCTGAGCAAGGAATTATCGGAGAGTCGGTATATAGTCAGATAAAAATGCATGCTGAATACGGTGGAGTGGTGCCAGAACTAGCCTCCAGAGACCACTGTGTAAAGATCATAACTGTTTTAGAAGAAGCCCTTGGAGATATAGATTTACATTCTATTGATCAAGTTGCTTATACTTCTGGACCCGGCTTGCTAGGAGCTTTATTGATAGGAGAAAGTTTTGCTCAAGGACTTTCTACAGCTTTAAATGTCCCTTTAATACCAATAAATCATCTAGAAGGACATTTAATGTCTCCCATTATGGAGTTCCCTGAAATCACAGTCCCATATATCTCCTTATTAGTTAGCGGCGGTCACAGTATGATTGTTGATGTTGAAGATAGAGGAGATTACAAAATATTAGGCCAATCCCAAGATGATGCGGTAGGTGAGGCTTTTGATAAAGTTGGCAAGCTACTTGGACTTCCTTACCCAGGCGGCCCTCATATTGAGAAAATGGCGTTAGAGGGAAATCCTAAGGCTTATGAATTTCCAAGACCAATGATGCATAGTGATAATCTTGATCTAAGCTTCAGCGGTCTAAAAACTGCTGTTCTTTACACCGTAAGAGATATTGAGGATTTAAATGATCAAGTCAAAGCAGATGTTGCAGCATCTTTTCAACAAGCCGTGATAGATGTCTTAACAAAGAAAATAAAGAAAGCCATAGAGCTTACTGGAAGAGATGAAGTGATAATTGCTGGAGGAGTTGCAGCCAATAAAGCACTTAGATCCGCAATTAAGGAGCTTGAGAATTCTATGGGTATAAAAGTTTATTATCCTGATTTAAAATATTGTGGTGATAATGCAGCTATGATTGCATTTGTGGGGTCTTTAAGATCTTCAGATGGTGTTAATAATAAAGCTTCATCAGTAAGAGCCAGATGGCCATTAAACGAGTTATCAAAATGAAAGATATTATTTATATAAAAGATTTAAGAGTAAAAACAATCATTGGTATTTTTGACTGGGAAAGAAAAGTTAAACAAGAAGTAAGCATTGATCTAGAGTTTCCTTTTGATTGTAAAAAAGCTGCTGCTACCGATTCAATAGAAGATACTGTGGATTATAAAGCTATTGCCAAAGGCGTCATCAAGTTTGTTGAAGAATCCTCCTTTCAACTTCAAGAAACACTTGCAGAAGGCATAGCATCATTAGTTAAAGATGAGTATGGAGTTGAATCAATAAAGTTGAGAGTATCAAAGCCTGGAGCTATTAGAGGTTCTGAAGACGTCGGCTTAATCATTCACAGATAATGAAATACTACCTTTCTCTTGGAAGCAATATCAATGCAGAAGCAAACATAATTCTTGCTATTGAAAAATTACAGTCCTTATTGAAAGAAACTGAATATTCATCTGTTCATAAAACAAAAGCAGAAGGATTTGAGGGCGATGATTTTTTAAACTTAGTTCTATCCGGAGAAAGTAATCTTTCTTTTGATGACTTAAATTTAAAATTAAAAGAAATCGAAGACCAGGCAGGAAGAAAAAGAGACGTCCCTAAATTTAGTGCAAGAACTCTTGATATAGATATTGTTCTTCAAATTGATGAAGATGAAATATTATTTGAGAGCGATGAGATTGAAAAGTATTCTTTTGTTTCAGAGCCGTTAAAAGAACTTATTTAAAGTTATTCTCAACAATAGACCATGCCCCTTCAGATAGAGGATAAACCTTCATTCCTCGATCTTCAGCATGCTTATTTGCTGCTGTGCCATCTCTAACTCTTCCAAGAATTCCCTGACAGATAGCTGCTACTTTAAAGATATTGAATGCCATATAGTATTCCCAGTTTTCAGATAGGTCCTGACCTGTAGACTCAGAGTACATGTCTCTGTATTCAATTTCATTTGGAACACCAAGCTCTTTTAGTTTTGGATGGTCATAAAAAATAGGCTCTGTGCGCCAAGTTAAGCAATGATAACTAAAGTCAGCAACAGGATGTCCTAAAGTAGAGAGCTCCCAATCAAGAACACCTATAACTTCATTATTTTTATAAATCATATTATCTAATCTAAAATCCCCATGAACGATTGATGTAGCATCATCGCTTGGAATATTTTTTGGAAGCCACTCAATCAAGTTATTCATAGCTTCAATATTGTCTGTTTCAGATGCTCTATATTGTCTAGACCATCTTTCAATTTGCCTTGCAACATAATTATTTGGCTTTCCGTAGTCTTCTAACCCAACTTTTTTATAGTCAACACTGTGAAGTGCTGCAAGTGTCTTATTCTTATTTTGATAAACTTTTATTCTGTCTTCCTTTGAAATACTGGGTATCATTGGATCCCAAAATATATTTCCATCCAAGCAATCCATAACAAAAAAAGCAGTTCCAGCAACATCATCATCTTCACAAAGCCCGTATGTTTTTGGAACAGGAACATCAGTTTCATATAAAGCTGTTATAACTTTATATTCTCGATCAACTGCATGAGCTGATTGAAGTAATTTTCCTGGTGGTTTCCTTCTTAAAACAAGATCTTTGCCTTCTGTAGTAATTTTATATGTTGGATTTGATTGCCCACCTTTAAACTGTTCTATTTTCTTGATTGCTCCAGCTCCTGGAACATGAGCATCAATCCATGGTTGAAGTTTAGAAGCTTCAATCTTAAGATTCTCTGCAACTTTTTTAGTTCCAGAAAACATTTCATCACGTAAATTTTCACTTAGACTCATGAGAGTGACCTACCTCCATCAACTTTTATTATTTGCCCAGTCATATACTTTGAGCTAGCAACAAATTTTACTGCATTTGCTATATCTTTTTCGCAACCCATTCTTTTTAAAGGGATATTTGCAATAACCTTTTCTTTTTGCTCATCAGTCCACTCAATTCCTGGTGGCTCAAGCATAGCTCCTGGAGCAATAGCATTAACTGTTATCTCTGGCGCAAGCTCTCTAGCTAAACCCTTAGTAATTGACTCTAATCCTGCCTTTGCAGCTGAATATATAGAATAATTAGCAACTCCTTTGCTTAAATTAGTGTCGGTGATGTTTACTATTGAACCCTTAGACTCAGATAACTTATCCTTTAAACCACTTATAAGAAACAGTGGGCCTTTTAGATTAGATCCAACTAACTTGATCCAATGCTCATTAGAAATTTCATCGATAGGGGTTGGATAAAATGTTGATGCGTTATTAACTAAAATATCTATAGAATCAAAAAGATTCTTACTTTCTTCAACCAATCTTTCCACATCACTATCAACATCTAAGTTCGCTTGAACAATTTTTGCAGTATTCGGATTTTTTGAATTTATATGATCTGCAAGTTCTTGAGCATCTTTTTTTGATGAGTTGTAATGAATAATAATATTCCAACCTAACTCACAATAGGTAAGGGCTATCTCTTTGCCTATGCGTTTTGCAGCACCGGTAATTAAAATTGTTTTATTCATTTACATTCTCTTATAACTTGCATGAGTAGTTTAAACTTTTCTTCTTCAATTTGCTCCTTTGGCACATCAGCTAAAACAGAAAAGTCAGTTTTTTTCATTCCACATAATAATCTTAAAATTATTTTTTTAGTCTCTGTTAAATGAGGCAGTAAAACTAATTTTTTGACTAGCTCTTCATTTCTTTCAAAGCTTATCTCTTGAAGAGCTTTTAGAAGGGAATCATCGTTTGATGTATTTTGAATAGTTGATAATTTTTCTAGCGTTATGGATGCATGTGCAAATGTATTTGGAATAGGCAGAACATCACCTAAATTAAAATCATTGTTTATTTGAAGCTCTGACCATCTTATCTGAATATCACTGCATGAATCACAATTAGGATTTTTAAGAGTCTTAAAATGAGGTTTATGCAAATCAAATTCAAGCAGAGTTTTAAAATAGACATTCGGGTTTGAAGACAAAAGGGCTTTTTCAGTTTCCGTCCATATCCTGTTTGCAGAAAGGTTTGCTATCTCCCCTGATTCGACTATTTTTTTTAAGAGTTTTTTAGTTTCATGATCTATATGAAAATCCTTTAGATGTTCGTAGGTAAGAAATCTTGCTAACCTTATCGCTCTTAAAGGATCTTCCGAAAAAGCTTCAGAAACATGTCTAAATAACTTATTTTGTAGATCTCCTTGACCATTAAAAGGATCAATAATATTTCCAATATTATCCTTTGCAATTGCATTGATTGTGAAATCTCTTCTGGATAAATCTTCTTCAAGTGTTACTTCTTTGCCAAAATAAAAATTAAAACCATGATAGCCTTGGCCAGTTTTTCTCTCAGTTCTTGCTAAGGCATACTCTTCATTTGTTTCGGGATGTAAGAAAACAGGAAAGTCCTTGCCGATGGGCTTGAAGCCATTAGCAACCATTTCCTCTGGCGATGAGCCAACTACAACCCAATCTTTGTCTTTAGGTTCTTTATTGAGAAGAGTATCTCTAACAGCTCCACCCACTTCGTAAATCTTCATATCTTTTTAACTTTAAATAACTTTTTGTCTTCTAATCTTATGGCTGTCAGGTCCTTCCCCCAAACACATCCAGTATCCAAACCAATTATATTATCTAATTGTGTTCTGCCTTCAAGAGCTGCCCAATGTCCAAAGACAATATGTTCTCCCTTCTTTAAATTTTTTACAGTTTGCTTAAACCATGGGATATAGCCTTTTTCTGCCTCATTTTTCTTTGTCTTTAATTTTAAAGATCCATCTTTACCCAAAAATCTCATTCTAGTGTAATAGTTAATAATAGTTCTTAATCTTTTATATCCTTTTAATTTAGGATCCCATTTTTTTGGTGTATCTCCCCAAATATTTTCTAAAAGATTAAAGCAATCATCTTTTAAGGCCAATTGAACTTCCTTGGAAAGTTTTTTTGCTAACTTTATATTCCACAGATAAGGAATTCCAGCATGAGAAATCCAAAATATTTCTTTTGTTTCTTTAATTTTAATTTCTAGGAGTAAAGGCAGGCTTTTTAACCAAGTTTGATATTTTTTTACATCCTTTGATTTTAGAACTTGTTTTAATGACTTATTATTTTTTTTATTTTCAATTAGATAAAGCAAGTAGAAATCATGATTACCTAGTACTGCTTTTATGGACTTTTTATTTTGCATACAAAACTCCATAACCTCTAGAGATTCATCACCTCTATTCACCAGATCTCCTGCAAAAATTAGCTTATCTTTATCTGGGTGAAACTTTATTTTTTTTGTAAGCTTCAATAGCTCTTTGTAACAGCCCTGTACATCACCTATAACATAATGTGCCATTTAATCTTTTAATGCTTTAGCTATCTTTAAATAGCTTTCTAAAGATACTTCTTCAGGCCTGAGGTTATTGTCTATCCCAAGCATATCCCAATCGATAGATATCTTTTTTAAGTTATTTCTAATATTTTTTCTTCTAGACATAAATGATAGATCAACAATTTTATATAGATTTTTTTTAATAGAATCATCAATATCAAATGACTTGTTAGGTGAAAGTCTTATAAAACTCGAATTGACCTTTGGCTTGATATCAAAAGATTCGGGAGGAACATCAAATAAAATCTGAGTATTAAAAAAAGCAGAGAGTTTAATTGATAACTTACCCCAATTTTTGGTGCCAACACTTCCGCATATTTTTTCAGCAACTTCTTTTTGCACTAAAAAATGCATATCCTTAATTTGATTAGACCAATCAGTGAACATAAGAATGATTTGAGTTGAAATGTTATAAGGCAAATTACCAACAACCCTATATTGATCTGATTTAAGAAAATCTAATGATGTTTTTAAAATGTCGCCTTGTACAAATTCAAAATTTGCAGGACTTGTAAAGTTTGTTGATAAAAATTCTATATTTTTTCTATCAACATCTATTGCTTTTATATTAATGCCTTCTAAATTTAATGTATTAGTTAGAGCACCCATTCCCGGACCTATTTCTAAAAAATTATTTCCTTGTTTTGCAGATATAGATTGACCCATTTCAAAAATTATTGCGGGGTCAGAAAGATAATTCTGCCCAAACTTCCTTCTAGTATCTCTTAAGTTCATTAGAGTATTTTTTTTGCAGTTGATAACGCTTCTTTAAGAGAGGAGGTGTCCGCCTTGCCTGATCCAGCAATATCTAAAGCAACTCCATGATCTACTGATGTTCTAATAATAGGAACACCTAATGTTATATTTATGGAGCTACCAAAGCTAAGAGTTTTAATTACCGGCAATACTTGATCATGGTACATGCCTAAATATGCATCAGTCTCTTTTAATAATTTTTTTGAAAAAGCTGTATCTGCAGATAAAGGCATTGAAACATTAATTTTCTTCTTTTTTAGTTCTTTGACTGCAGGTATTAGGATGTCTTTTTCTTCAGTTCCTATTTTTCCACCTTCTCCTGCATGAGGATTCAAACCAAGTAATTTTATTCTAGGTGTCTTAATATTAAATTTCGATTTCAACTCATTATTTAAAATAGTTACTTTATTAATAATAAGCTTTTTTGTAATAGCCTTTGGAACCTTTTTTAATGGAATATGCGTAGTCGCTATTGCAACCTTTAATAACGACGAACCTAGAAGCATTAACACATCATTGCTTTTCGTAAGTTTTTGGATATGTTCTGTATGCCCAGAAAAATCCTTTTTAACTGAGATAACATTTTCTTTACTTATTGGTCCTGTTACAAGCGCAACATTTTCTTTATTTAAAGCCTCATTTATTCCATAGTCTAGATTTTTAAGAACGTACATAGCATTAGATTTGTAAAGTTTGCCGAACTTCGTATTCGAACATTTAGCTATACATACTACTTGGATCGTCCCTGAAATATTTTTATGAGATTCTTTTATATCTTGGATTAATTCAATCTTTATATTTTTCTTTAAAGATTTTGCTCTTTCTTTTATAAGCCTTGGGATCTGCAATACAAATTACAGGCACATTAATTTTTTCCCAAAAGGGCGTTTTACATAATTGAATAATTAAATCAGGACCAATTCCTGAAGGCTCTCCTGGAGAATAGACTATTTTTTTCAATCTAAATCTTTAAATTCAACAAATGCCTCAGCTCTCATGGATCTTAAAGTATTTTCAAGTTCTTCATCATATTTTCTGGAGTAAAGCATTTGATAAGCTCTATCTTCTATTAGGTCTCTGGTCATATCATGATTTCTGGTGCCTAAAACTTCTAAAAAATGAAAACCGAACTGAGTTTGAAATACATCTGATAATTCACCAATCTCACTTTCTAACATAGTTTGTTCAAATTCAGGTGCCAGAACTCCTTTACCAAGCCAGCCAAGTTCTCCACCAAGCTTTGCAGATCCTGGGTCTTCAGAAAATTCATCTGCTAAATCTTTAAAATCTTCACCATTAACGACTCTTAATCTTATTTCATTTAATTCACTTTCCGTATCGGATTCACTCCTAATGGCAGAAGGCATAAGTAATATATGTCTTGATGACCATTGATCCTCATATTTTACAAAATTGCCCCTTTTTTGATCTAATTTTAAAATATGATACCCAGAGCCGCTTTCTAGAGGAGGTGTTATATAACCAACTCCCTTGAGATTAATAGCATCAGAAAATAATTTTGGCATGTCAGCAGATTTTCTCCACGGCATCAAACCACCAGACGAAGCATTACCACTAGTTGATATTTCAGTAGCTAATTCTGCAAAATCTTTACCTTCATTTAATTTTATTAAAGCACTTTCAGCTTGACTTAAAGTAGCAACAAGAATTTGTCTTACTAAGAGTTCAGGCTCAAGGTTAATTAAGGACTCATCTGTTGCAAGATAAGCTGCAAATTCTTTTTCTGTAATATCAATCTCAGAGCCTAACCCTACCTCTTTGGATTCTTTGAATAATCATTTCTTCTCGAACACTTTCTCTTAAATCTTCATAAGAAGCTCCATCATTTGCCATGAGAGAGATAAACTCTTCAAGATCCATATCATTGTTGGCAGCAATTCTAGTAATAGTTTCATTTAATTCTGAATCACTTATCCTAATTCCAGCTCTATTAGCCATTTGGAGTTGCAGTTCATCAATAATTAGTCTTTCAACCACTTGTTCTTGAAGAACCTCCATGGATGGCCTTTTTATATTTTGCTCATCATATCTTCCAATAATCTCTGCAAGATCTTTTTTTATTTGTGATTCCATGATCAGCCCATCGTCTACAAGAATCGCAACTCTATCTAGTATCTCAATTTCTGAAAGTAGGTTAGCTGATAGTAAGAATGTAAATGCTATAGATATTTTTTTCATATGTATGCTAATAATTAAGAAGTGAATTATTTAACAATCTATTCACTTTTTTTAAAGAAGAATTAAAACCTTTAAGTTCGAATTCAAAATTTATTCTGCTTTTGTTTTCAATTTGAATAATATTATCCCACGCATCCGCTAGATTCGGATAATATATTTTTTCTTTATGCATCACGTACTTGGACAAATTTTTATCTGAGCCAGTCAGTCTTAAAGCAAAACAGCAATTCTCATATTCAAACCCAACGACACTTTCAATATTTTTATTAGTTTCAGTATCTCTTTTTAATCTAGCAATGAATTTGTAATTACTATTAATACTAATATTCGCAAATAATTCTGAATAATTCATTTGTATATTGAAATCACCTGAAGATCTTCTGAACCTTTTTGCATATCCAAAGGAACCAATTTTCATTTCTTGCTTAAGGGTTATTCCTCCGACCTGAACTTTATTGTTTTGATTAGAGTAACCTGTATAAGCAACTAACTTAGTATTTGTACTTGGCATCCATTTTGCCATTAAGTTAAAAGGACCCTCATCAAAAGTCATACTCCTGTCTAATAAATTACTTCGAGATTTTATTGATACTCTGCGGTCTTCAAGAAAATATTTTTTTGAGATACTTAATTCAAGTTTTTGGATATTTTCATCAAACTTTTTATATTTTAAATTCAAAGTATAAAATTTTTGATCACCAATTCTGTCCATCCCAGAGAATCTGTTGTTAGAAAATAATTGGTTATTTATAGATAGTTCATCAGAATCAAAAATAGGATTATTTTCCTGATCCTTAAAAGGGGTATAGCCAAAAATTATTCTTGGCTGAAGAATAGATTTTTTATTCCCTTCATTTTTCATATAAAGAGTACTTACATCAATTAATAGATTTGGGACATTTACATCCTTCGTCTCTAAATTATTGTTATTTAAATTGTAACTAATACTCTTTAGTCCTAAATTAGTTTTTATATTAAAGCCATTAAAATAAGTATTTTTAGATAAAGAAAAGTCAGAATATATTCTAAAGCCTTCAGCAGGATTTCTTATCAATGTTATGTACTGGTCATTAGCATCCTGGTAACCGAAATAACCGTGGATAGTATCTGCCTTAAAGGTAGAAACATTTAAACGTTCAGTTAAAAAATAAGAACCTATCTGTTTAGAATAATGAATATCTAAAGCAGGCGATTTTCTGTATCCATTGGTTAAAATTGGATTTAATGCCTGATACTCTTGATGCTCAAGACTTATAACAGTATTTTTTAGCTCAGTTCTAATGGATATGCTTTGACTAAGGTTTTGAGCTCGTTGAGAGCCAATTGAGGTTATCTCACCCGGGATATCTCTTAAAACCATAGCATCGGAAACTTCAGCCCAGTCAATTGTTATTGAAGTCTTATTAAGCATTAAGGAGTCTTGAAGTTTAAAAGCCCATCTTGAATCTTTGGGCCCAAGAAAATTTCTCTGCATTTCCTTATCATCACTAAAATAAAAAGCATCAAAATTATTTTTAGTATTTTTTTTAATATAGCGATAGTTCACTTCAATACCAGGGCCTCTTTCAGCGATATTTCTTGCTCCAAGCGTAATATCTGAATGATCAGATAAAACTGCAAAGTAAGGAATAGAAAAGTCTATACCATCAGATGAATATGAAACAGAGGGTTCAAGAAAGCCAGATGTCCTGACCTCAGATGTTGTAAATGGAATATAAGGAAATGCAAATATAGTTGAGCCCATCACTTTAACTTTAACTCCTTTCGCTAATCCTCTTTGTTTTTCAGAGTCTAGTTCTATATTTTTAGCCTCTAAAATCCACCCTTTCTCTGGATCAGCACAAGAAGTTATAGATGCGCCTTGAAGATTTATTAAATTATCTAAATTCCCATCAAGTTGTTCAAAATTAAATATGAGGTTTCTCTCGCTAAGATATGTCTGACCTTTAGTAAGAGATATAGATTTATCTTCTTTATTAAAATAACCGTTTTGAGCATTAAAGTAGTATTCATCTAGAAAAATATCAGCTCTACCAGAAAATCTTATTTCGCCATTTTTTCTGTCTAAATTTGCTTCTGTTGATCTTAAAAGACCATCAGGAAAGTCTAATTCAACATTTCCTTTAAGGATTAGTTTCTCATCATCTGTTAATTCAAATTTATCTGAATTTACCTTGAGACTTTCACCTTCTTTAGTAATTCCTAGAATAGGTCTATAAATTATGCATGAATTAATATTAGATAATGGTGCTTCAGTTAATACAGCACCCATAAGGGACTCTCCATGGGCTGCATTTGGAAGAGCTAAAAAAACAAAAAAATACAAAGAAAGAAAAAATCTTTTCATAGATATATTTTATACCTCTTAGCTTTGAAAGCGTATTTTCCGAAAAGTTCTATTTTTTATTAGAATTTATATACTCTTCTAATTGATATAAATGATCCTTACCAAAGAAAATTTGATCATCTATAAAGAATGTAGGCACACCAAAGGCACCTCTTTCTACAGCATTACTTGTATTTTCAATAAGCTTATCTTTGCATTCTTGAGAGGTAACTATATTTATAATAGCTTCTGCATCAAGATCATTTTCTAATAATGTTGCTTGAAGGACCTCTAAGTCTGCTAAATTTTTATCTTCTTCCCACATGGCGCTAAGCATAACTTTCAAATATTTATCAAATATACCTAATTCCTGAGCTGCAAGAGCACCTCTTTGAACTTGGACTGTATTTACAGGAAAATTTGAATTAAATTTATATTTAACTAGATTATGTTGTTTTATGAACCTTTCAATTTCAATAAATTGATAGTTATTTTTATTTTTAATATCAGCATAAGCAACAAAAGGAGGTTGATTGCCTGACAGTTTCATGATTCCTCCAAGCAAACAAGGCACATAGTTAAACTTTGCTCCGGTTCTTTCTTCAAAGGCTGGAATTAGCTGCTGAGAAAAATATGCATTCGGACTCGCAATATCAATAATAAAGTCTACTTTCATTTGTACCTACAATTTTGTAAAGTTAAGAAAACAAATTTACACTTATATGAAAGATTTTTCAAAATATTCAGCAATTATTATAGGAGCGGGTGATGCAACCGGGTCTGCTCTTACTAAAAAATTTGCTAGTCACGGTTACAAAGTATGTCCTGTAAGAAGACCTGGAAGCCAAGAAAAAATAAATGCACTTGCAGATGAAATAAATAAATCTGGTGGATGGGCAAAAGGTTTTGGAGTTGATGCTCGCGATGAGGATTC
Organism: uncultured SAR86 cluster bacterium; assembly: GCA_964276235.1. GTDB lineage: Bacteria > Pseudomonadota > Gammaproteobacteria > Magnimaribacterales > D2472 > SCGC-AAA076-P13. The sequence goes on along the minus strand of CAXYEK010000001.1, from coordinate 112,921 downwards.
AGTAATCAGCTTATTTAAAGAAGTTGAAGAGAATATTGCGCCCATTGATGTAGTCATTTTTAACCCCGGAGCTAACGTATTTTTTCCAATTGAAGAAACAACCTCTCGAGTTTTTAGAAAAGTATGGGAAATGGCAGCATTTGGAGGCTTTCTTACTGGAAGAGAAGCAGCAAAATATATGAAGAAAAGACAGTCAGGAAGCATATTTTTTACTGGTGCTACAGCTTCATTAAGAGGAGGTTCAGGATTTTCAGCATTTGCTAGTGCAAAGTTTGCATTAAGGGCTCTTAGTCAAAGCATGGCTAGAGAATTAGGTCCTCAAGGTATTCATGTCTCACACTTTATAATTGATGGGGCCATAGATACTGCATTTATCAAAGAGAATTTCCCAGATAGATATGCTCTTAAGGAAAAAGACGGTATCCTATCACCTGAAAAAATCGCAGATTCATATTGGTTTGTTCATTCTCAACATAGAAGTGCATGGACCCATGAATTAGACTTACGACCATATATGGAAACGTTTTAGCAAATTAAAAAAATAAGGAAATATTATGAGCTTAAAAGATAAAGTAATTTTTATGTCAGGTGGAAGTAGAGGAATTGGTTTGGCAATGGCAAAAAGAGCTGCTCAAGATGGAGCTAAAGTTATTGTCGCTGCTAAAACAGCTGATCCACATCCAAAACTTTCTGGAACTATTTATACTGCGGCAGACGAAATCATAGAAGCTGGTGGAGACGCTATTCCTGTTATATGCGATATCAGAAATGAGGATAATGTTAGAGATGCAATTAATAAATCAGTAGATCATTTTGGTGGAATAGATATATGTATTAACAATGCTTCAGCCATTCAATTAACAAATGTAGTTGATACTGAAATGAAGAGATATGATCTAATGCATCAAATCAATGGAAGAGGGACTTACATGGTGAGTAAATATTGTCTACCTCACTTAACTAAAGCATCTAATCCTCATATATTAAATTTATCACCACCTCTTGATATGAGTCCAAAATGGTTTTCAGGAACAGTTGCATATTCGATGGCTAAATACACTATGAGTATGTGTGTTCTTGGAATGGCAGCAGAATTTGCTGATAGAGGAATTGCTGTGAATGCATTGTGGCCAAGAACTGCTATTGCGACAGCTGCTGTTCAAAATCATCTTGGTGGAGACGAGATTATGAAGCTATCAAGAAATGTCGATATCATGGCAGATGCTGCCTATGAAATTTTGACTAAAGATTCAAAGACTTTTACGGGTAATTTTTGTATAGATGATTTAATACTTTATGAAGCTGGTGTAAAAGATTTTACAAAATACGCTGAAGTGCCTTATGGAGAATTAATGCCAGACTTTTTTGTTCCTGATGACACTCCATTACCTGATGAGGTAAAAAACAGCTAATTTGATAGAATCCGAAGTAATACAAATTTCTGAAAAATGTGGTTTTTCAGCCACTAAAGCTGAGGCTTTAAAGCTTGAGGCAAGCGGAAGAGAGTATTACAGAATAATTTCAAGCTCAGGTGAAACCAAAGTACTTTGTTATTTAGATCCTGCTAAGGGAAATCATTCCAAATTTCTTCATGTTTCCAATTTTTTCTTAAATCAAGAAATAAGGTCACCTGAAATTTTATATTTTAATAATGATTTAGGTGTAACCATTCAGGAAGATTTAGGAGATTTGTCCCTTATAGATCTAGATATGCTTTCTAATCAAAATGATTTATTGCTCAGACAATCTTTAGAAGTTTTAGTAAAAATACAAACAGCTAATATTCCTCAAATACCAAAATTAGAGATTCATGATTTAAATTCTCAAATGGGTAAATTCAGTACTATATTTTTGAAAGACTTTTTAGATATAGAATCACATGCTGATCTTGTAAATTTACAAGAAGAAGCAATTGATGAATTATCAGAACAGCCTTGGATGAATTGTCACTTTGATTTTGAGAGAAGAAATCTTATTTCAAATAATAATTCAATTGCTGTAATTGATTATCAAGATTTATCATTCGGGCCTATTGGCATAGATTTGGCTGGGTTACTCATAGATCACTATATAAAATATCCAAGTGAAATAATGTCTAATTCCTTGAATCATTATTCACAATTGATGGAGTTAGAATTAAGTTCTGAGGAAGTTTTTGAATGGGTCAGATGGGGAGCAATTCAGAGAAATATGAGAATATTAGGAACTCTAAGCAATCTTTATCTAAAAAATGAAAGATCCTTTAGATTAAAAGATTTACCAATGATTCTAGATAACTTAATCGGGCTTCTACCTGAGAAATATGAATCTTTAAAAGAGTATTTAGTATCAGATGTTAAATTAGAGCTAACAAAAAAATTGAGTCAAATATGAAAGCTATGATTTTGGCTGCAGGTTACGGAAGAAGGCTCCTCCCATTAACTAAAGAAACCCCAAAGCCTTTATTAAAAGTCTCTAATAAAAGCTTAATTCAGAGAAATATAGGAATTTTATTAGATTCTGGTTTTGATGAACTTGTAATAAATACAGCTTATCTTGGCAACATGATAAAGGAGCATGTAACTAAATATTTTCCATCAGCTAAGATTCAATTTAGTGAAGAAGAAATACCCCTTGGAACTGGTGGCGGGGTTTTAAAAGCTTTGAAACTTCTTGATACAAAACCTTTCTTATTGGTTAACTCTGATATTTGTCATGAAATTGATATTAATAGCCTCAGAAAATCTACAGAATTAGCTCATCTAGTAGGAGTGACCAATCCTGATCACAATCCTGATGGAGATTTTTCCCTTGAAGATGGAGTTGTTGTTATTAAACCAGGTCAGAATGATTATACTTGGAGTGGAATATCTATAATTCATCCTGCTCTCTTTGATGATATCGAATCAAAAGAGAGTACTTTTGATATTTGGAATACAGTTTTAGCGAAACATATTCAAAACAATACTGTTACAGGAGAAGTCACAAATAGTAATTGGATAGATATTGGTACTGTAGACCGTCTAGAACTTGCTAATAACATTTATAAAGACGAAAATTAGAGTATGAGTGATTCAAAATACATAATTGCACCTTCAATTTTAGCTTCTAATTTTGCAACTTTAGGTGAAGAGGTTGTAAATGTTCTTAGTGCTGGGGCAGATTGGGTTCACTTCGATGTTATGGATAATCACTATGTTCCTAATCTAACTATTGGGCCTATGGTCTGCAAATCACTAAGAGATTACGGGGTAAAAGAATTCATTGATGTTCATTTAATGATTGACCCGGTAGATGATTTAGCTCAAAGCTTTATCAAGGCCGGAGCAGATTTAATTAGTTTTCATCCTGAGGCATCTAAGCATGTCCATAGATCTGTTCATGCGATTAAGGACCAAGGTTGCAAGGCAGGGCTTGTATTTAATCCAGCGACTCCTTTGCATGTTCTTGAAAGTGTTCTTGAAGATCTGGACCTTGTTTTAATTATGAGTGTAAATCCTGGATTTGGTGGACAGTCGTTTATCCATAGTTCGCTTGATAAAATAGCTGAAGTAAGAAAAATGATTGATGCTTCTGGTAAAAATATTCGTCTAGAAGTTGATGGCGGAATTAATAATGAGACTATTGGTCTTGCATCCGCTGCCGGTGCTGACACTTTTGTTGCAGGGTCTGCAATCTTTAATACGGATAATTATGAGCAGACTATTTCAACTCTTCGTTCAAAGATCGTTTAAATTTTTCTTTTTTATTCTTTTTGCGCCATGCATCTTGGCATCTGATGTAATTTCACTTGAAAAAATATTGCCAAACATAGATGTAGTCAGTGAATACAAAGATAGACAAAAAGGATTAATGTTTAAAAGATATATCCCAGAAGATTATGGAATGTTTTTTATTTGGGATAGGAAGAAAGTTCAATGTATGTGGATGAAGAATACCTATATACCTCTTAGTGTTGCTTACATAGATAAGAGCGGAGAAATTATGAATATTTATGATATGGTGCCTTTATCTAAAACATCTGTCTGTTCAAAAAAACCTACTTTATACGCTTTAGAAGTCAATCAAGGCTGGTTCAATAGAAATGATATCAATGTTGGAGATATATTAGCCATCGATAAAATTTTAAAAAATGATTAACAAAGAAGAATTTCAAAATTTCGTAGATCAAGGATTTACTATTATTCCTGTTGCAAAGAAAATTTCTTTAAATAATGCTTCACCTCTAAATCTTTATTCAAAGATATCTAATAAGACTAATACGTTTTTACTTGAATCTGTTGAAGGTGGTGATAAGTGGGCCCAGTATTCTATTATTGGCCTCGATTGCGTAGATACAATTAAAGTTTCTGGAAATACTATAGAAAATAGAGTCAATTCAAGTATCTCATCTTTTGAATCAGATAACCCTCTTGAAGAAATTAAAAAGTTAACCAGCAATGATAAGTCTCCAGAAATAGATAATCTTCCAAGATTCTATGGTGGCTATGTCGGTTTTTTTGCTTATGAAAGCGCCCAGTATGCTGAGAAACGAATAGCCGACTTAGTTAATAAAGAATCAAAGTTTAAAGATCATATGCCTGAGATATACCTTGTGAAGGCAGATAAGCTGATTGTTTATGACAATACTGATCAATCTATTCAAATAGTTTTTAATACAGACCCATCAAATACTTCTTATGAAGGCGCTCTTCAAATCATTGATAGTATTGAAGTTATGTTAAGTAATGAACTTGAAGGTTATGAAGATAATTTCAATATTCCAAAAGGTGAAATAACATTTAATTCTAATTTTTCGAAAGATGATTATTTGGATGCTGTTAAAAAAGTTAAGAATTATATTGAAGAGGGCGACGTTATGCAGGTTGTCTTGGCACAAGACTTCTCTTTACCTTTTCACTCGAATCCTTTCGACTTGTATAAGGCTTTAAGAAAATTAAATCCTTCACCGTATATGTATTATCTTGATCTTGAAGAATGTCAGGTTGTTGGGGCATCGCCTGAAATTTTAATAAGGCTTGAAGATACTAAAGTAACTCTTAGACCTATAGCAGGAACTAGAAAAAGAGGCATTAATCCCGAAGAAGATTTACTAAATGAAAAAGACTTACTTAATGACCCTAAAGAAATCGCTGAACATTTAATGTTAATAGACCTTGGAAGAAACGATGTGGGCAGAGTATCTGATATAGGCACGGTCAAGGTAACTGACAAAATGATTATAGAAAAATATTCACATGTAATGCATATCGTTTCTAACGTTGTTGGTAACTTATCTGAGGATTTAGATTATATTGATGCTCTGAAAGCTACTTTGCCTGCAGGAACCCTATCAGGTGCTCCAAAAATTAGAGCTATGCAAATTATCAATGAACTTGAGCCAAGCTCAAGAGGTATTTATGGCGGTGCAATTGGTTATATTTCTTGGAACGGTAACATAGATACAGCAATTGCTATAAGGACAGCCGTCATTAAAGACAATATTATTCATGTTGGAGCTGGGGCAGGTATTGTTGCTGACTCTGTACCTGAAAATGAATGGCTTGAATGCCATCAAAAAGCTAAGGTTTTTCTTGATGCCATGGAGATGATCTCATGATTTTGGTATTAGATAATTACGATAGTTTTACATATAACTTAGTTCATTATATTGGAGACTGTGGTGAAGAAGTTTTAGTAGTTAGAAATGACGAGATCACAATTGAACAGATTAATGATCTCAACCCTGAAAAGATAGTTATCTCTCCAGGGCCATGTACTCCTAAAGAGGCTGGAATTTCCATTGATTTGATTCAGTCTGCATCTGTGCCGATCTTAGGAGTTTGTTTAGGTCATCAAGCAATTGGAGCTGCCTTTGGCGGAAAAATTATCAAAGCTCCTGAAATATTTCACGGAAAACTCTCAAAGGTAAAACACAACCAAGAAAATATATTTAGTGGTATTGATAGTCCATATTCAGTAGTGAGATACCATAGTTTAATTATTGAAAAAGATTCTTTACCAGATGAGTTAGAAATAACAGGAGTATTGGATAATAATCCTGAAATAATTATGGCAATTAGACATAAAGAAAAACCAATCTATGGCGTTCAATTTCATCCTGAATCAATAGAGACTAATTTTGGCATGAAGCTAATAGAAAACTTTTTAGCATTATGATTAAAGATATTCTTACAAAACTTAATAATAAAAAAGATCTTCAATCTGAGGAGATGCAAAGTGCTGTTGAAAGCATAATGACTGGAAAAGTAGATGATAGCGATATTGAAAATTTCCTTTTAGCTTTAAATAAAAAGGGCATCAAAGAGCCTGAAATAACTGCTGCTGCTTCTGTAATGAGAGAGAAATCTCTTAAATTTAAAATTGGTGACGGCACCCATATAGATACCTGCGGAACTGGAGGAACTGGACTTCATACGTTCAACTGTTCTACAGCATCATCGTTTGTTGCTGCAGCCGGAGGAGCATCAATCACTAAGCATGGCAATAAGGCAATTTCTAGTAAATCAGGCAGTGCTGATTTTTTGACTGCAGCTGGAGCTGATATCACTCACGACAGAGAAAAACTCATAAAGGTATTTGAACAAGTAGGCTTTGTATTTTTATTTGCACCCTTGCATCACGAATCTATGAAATATGTAATGCCAGCACGACAGCGCATTGGTCAAAAAACTATTTTCAATCTTTTAGGTCCTCATACGAATCCATGTGGAGCAAGAAGACAGGTTATAGGGGTCTACGATGACAAGTTACTCAAAACATTTTCAACAGTAGCTAAAAATCTTGATATGGAGCATGTACTAGTTGTCCATGGTGATGATGGTTTGGATGAAATTTCTATTACAGGACCAACTCAGATATCAGAATTAAAAAACTATAAGATTGAGGAATATTCAATAGAGCCAAGTGATTTTGGTCTATCAAATGCTAAATTTGATGAGATTGCCGCTCAAACTCCAGAGGAGAGTCTTCGACTAGTTCGAGAAGCTTTTTCTGGTGAGAAATCTGCAGTTCAAGATATGATTGCTCTTAATGCCGGTGCTGGTTTATATATAGCAAGAAAAGTCGATACGATTGCCAATGGGGTGGAACTAGCATTTACTTTGATGAATAATGGCAAGGCTGCAGACAAATTAGCAGCTTATGTGAGGGTTTCAAATCTCTAATGACTATTCTTAACGACATTGTTAAAAACACACAAGAAAAGCTTATCGAGAAAAAAGCTAATATGCCTCTTGAAGAAATAAAATCTCAATTAAAAAATCTTGAGCTCCCTAGAGGAGTTTTCAAAGAAAATCTTATTAATAAAGATCAAGCTATTATTGCTGAAATAAAAAAAGCATCACCAAGTGCAGGAATTATTTCAGAGAACTTTAATCCGATTGAAAAAGCAAAAGAATATGAAGCCTTTGGAGCATCAGCACTTTCTATTCTTACCGAAGAAGATTTCTTTCAAGGCAGTAATCAATTTTTAATGGATGTAAAAGCTATTACAAAACTTCCAATTATTAGAAAAGATTTCATGATTGATGAGTATCAAATATATGAAGCAAAACTTATGGGTGCGGATTGTATTTTATTAATTGCGAGCGTCCTCTCAGATAATGAAATTACTCAGTTTACAGATCTTGCAGAAACTTTAGAGCTTGATTATCTAATAGAGGTTCATGATGAGGATGAATTAAGAAGAGTGGAGCATTTTGAAAATGCGATGATAGGCGTAAATAATAGAAATCTCAAAACCTTCGAAGTAGATCTCAGTAACTCAATTAATCTTAAAAAATTATTTAAGGGAGATAATTTATTTATTGCTGAGTCTGGCATTAAAAATCAGGATGATATTGACGAACTAAAAAATCATGACATCCATGCATTTTTGATTGGTGAGAGCTTAATGAAAGGAGATTTTGTTTGAAACTAAGGGAGTGGCAAGAAAACGCATTCCCATTATGGTGGGCCAGAAAAAGAGGCATCATGAAAGTAGTTACTGGCGGTGGTAAAACTGTCTTCGCCATTCATTGCCTTAAAAAATACTTAGAAGAAGAACCAGATAAAACTATATTAATTGTTGTTCCATCAATAGCATTGCTAGACCAGTGGTATGAAGGAATTTCACTAAATTTTGATAGTAAAGATATAGCTTTAAATGGTGGTGGTGAGCAAATAGAACACATCTCTAAAGTCTGTATAACAACAATAGATTCTTTAAAAAATATTATTAATAAAATAGATCCAGAAAATACTCTTTTAATTGTGGATGAGTGTCATAAAATTGGAACTGAAAAAAGAGGGGAGATGTTAACCGGTAATTGGCATGCGACTCTGGGTCTTTCTGCTACACCTGAAAGAGACTATGACGATAATTTTTATATCATCATCAAAAAAATTCTAGGCGACATTATTTTTGACTACGATTATATCGACGCAAGAGAAGACGAAGTAATTGTTAATTTCAAACTTCTATACGCTTATGCCGAAATGACAAAAGACGAAGAAGAAAAATATAAAAAATTTACCAAGAGTATTCAGAGAAGAGCTGCAACTATTGGCGGCAATAACATGAACGATTACCCGTTAAAAATGCTTATATTTAATAGAGCAAGAATGGTTAAGAATTCTAAAGAACAGAATTCCTTTTGGAGTCGAGTTATTACAGAAACATAAAAGAGAGAGTTGGATTGTTTTCACAGAAAATAAAAAGCAAGCAAAAGAATTTAATAAGATTATTAATACAAAAGGATATAAATCAGCTATTTACAATACTGATTTAGATAATGCAGAACGAGAAGAAAATTTAAATAACTTTAAAAGCGGCAATTTAAATGTTCTGGTAAGTTGTACAGCCTTAGATGAAGGTTTTGATATGCCTGAGGCAGATGGGGCAATGATATTAAGTGCTTCATCGTCAAAAAGACAAAGAATACAAAGAATGGGCAGGGTACTGAGAATAACTGCCAACAAAGAAAATGCTTTAATTGTTACCGTATATAGCTCTAATACTGAATATATAAAACTTAAAGAAGAATCCAATAGATATCTATTAGAAAATGTTCCCATTCGATGGCAGAAAATGAAGTAAATTTTACTCCATCGGATAAGCAATTATATCCATAGGCTTAAGTTCTTTTTTTAATTTATTAAAATTTTTATAGAACAGCTTAAAACCTCCATCTTCATACAACCAAATATTTGAAACTCTTGCCTGATATTCATCATTTACTTTCCCATTTGAATATTTATAACTGCCAGTGAGGTAATACAAAGTAAGATATACATTTTCAGAGAGCTTTATTATTTTGACATTAGAAGGGACAACATTTGATTCAACCCTAGAGTAATAATCCACAACTGATTCAAAATCAGGTGGTGGATCTTCATAAAAATGATTTTCAGATGACGAACCAGTAATGGCCCCAACTTTACTCTCATAGAAGAAAATCGTTTCAAAATCTCTAGAATTTCTTGCTTCCCAAAAATTTAGAAGAGTTTCATTTAAAGCTTTTTCGTTATTTTCTGCAGATAAATTTAAACTAAGAAGGCAAATTAAAAAAAATGAACGAATCATACATATTTACTTGATGAAGTCATCATTTTTGCTGTAAATCTCATAATTTGCTTTACTGGAATTTTTAATTCTTCACCACCATTATCTACCGCTTGCTGAGCATGAAGATCCTCATCTTCTCTCATGGTTTTTAATATTTCTATTGTTTCCTTATCTTTAGGTGAAATTCTATCAAGATGCCTGTCAATATGTGCAACAACTTGTTTTTCAGTTTCTTCAACAAAACCTAGGCTAACTTTTTCTCCAAATCTGCCAAATATAGCGCCAATAGCAAACGAACCAGCATACCAAACAGGATTTAAAATAGAGCCGCTTCCTTCAAGTTCATCAAGACGTTTTTTACACCATACCAAATGATCAGTTTCTTCTTCACCAGCTTCAATAAGGTGCTCCTTAATTTTTGAATCTTTGCAAACAAGCGACTGACCTCTGTAAAGAGCTTGAGCTGCAACTTCGCCAGCAAGGTTCACACGCATCATCTGAATAGAAAGTCTCTTTTCTTTTTTTGTTAATTCTTCTGTATTTTTTTCAATAGGACCAGGAGGATATGATCGACCAGTGCCAGGTTTTTTATTCGAAAGCGTTTTTAATGCAATATCGAATTCATTAACAATACTATTTATAAAACTCATTTAATTCCTTTAAAACCGATATCTCTTCTATGAAAAGCACCTTCAAAGGAGACGCTATCAACTAGATTATAAGCTTTAGATTGGGCAGTTTTCAAATCTTCACCCAATGCTGTAGCGCAAAAAACTCTCCCACCAGAAGTCATAACTTTTTGATCAACTAATTTTGTTCCTGCATGAAATAGTTTTACGTCTGCATCTGAAGTTGCTGGAAGGATAACTTCTTTATTTGACTCATAACTCTCAGGATATCCATCTGATGCTATGACAACTCCGCAAGCATGTTTAGAAGTCCAATCAATTTTATAAGAATCCATCTCATCATTTATAGCAGCAAGACATAGCTCTACTAAACTAGACTTTAGCCTGATTAAAATTGGTTGAGTTTCTGGATCGCCAAATCGACAATTGAATTCCAAAACTTTTAGCTCACCGTTTTTAATCATTAACCCTGCATAAAGAAAACCTAAATAAGGAGAACCTTCAGCAATAAGACCATCCATAGTTGGCCTCATAACCTCATTAATAATTTTTTGATGAATATGCTCATCAACAATTGGAGCAGGACTATAGGCCCCCATTCCACCAGTATTTAATCCAACATCGCCTTCACCAACTGCTTTGTGATCTTGGCTAGTTGCGAGTGGGATAATTTTATCTTTACTAACAACAGCAATGAAAGAAGCTTCTTCGCCCTCTAAAAAATCTTCGATAACAACTCTACTTCCAGCCTCGCCAAAGGCTTGATCTTTAAAAATACTATCCAGAGCCATTAATGCTTCTTCTTTGTTATTGCAAATAATGACGCCTTTACCGGCTGCCAGGCCATCTGCTTTTACTACAGTAGGATATGAAATAATATCGAGATGATTTTTTGAAGAATCATAATCATTAAACGAAGCATAGCCAGCAGTTGGTATGCCGTACTTAACGAAGAAGTCTTTTGAGAAAGTTTTAGAGCCCTCTAATTGTGCTGCAGCTTGAGAAGGTCCAAAAGTATTAATGCCCTTGCTTTGAAGGTAATCAGTCATACCCATAACAAGCGGTTGCTCAGGACCAATAATCACTAGTTCTATATTCTCTTCTTTACAAAAGGTTTCTATAACTTCAAAGTTATTGGCATCAAGAGAAATATTAGTCACTTTATTTTCTAGTGCTGTTCCTGCATTTCCGGGACAAACAAAAACATTAGATACTGATTCATCTTGAGCTGATTTCCATGCCAGAGCATGTTCTCTCCCGCCAGAACCAATAACAAGAATTTGCATTAGTGTCTAAAATGCCTCGTACTTGTAAATACCATAGCTATATCATTTTCATCAGCTGCTGCTATAACTTCTTCATCTCTCATAGAGCCTCCAGGTTGAATTATCGCTGCAATTCCACTTGAAGCAGCTTTATCAATTCCATCTCTAAATGGGAAAAAGGCATCCGAAGCCATGACCGCACCTGTTACTTCTAAACCTTCTTCTTTAGCTTTTAAATTTGCAATATCAGCACTGATAACTCGACTCATTTGACCAGCACCTATACCAATAGTTTGTCGATTTTTAACATAGACAATAGCATTGCTCTTCACAAACTTAGCAACTCTCCAAGCAAACATTAAATCATTAATTTCTTCAACTGTTGGTTGTCTTTTAGTAACGCACTTTAGATTTTCTTGGAGAACTGAATAAGTATCATCACTTTGAATTAGTATCCCACCAGAAACTTTTTTAATAACGCCTGGATAGGGATTATCTTGTTCTAAGTCTACTTTGAGAACCCTTACATTTTTCTTTTTGGCAAACTCAGCCAAAGCTCCTTCTTCATAATCTGTAGCAAGAATCACTTCAACGAATTGCCTGCTATTTATTTCTTCAGCTGTTTTAGTATCTAATTTTCTATTCAAGGCAATAATTCCACCAAAAGCTGAAGTAGGATCTGTCTTAAATGCTAAATCATAAGCGCCGCCAATAGAATCTGATTCTGCCACACCACATGGATTGGCATGTTTTACTATTACGCATGCAGGATCATCAAATGCTCTCACACATTCCCAAGCAGCATCAGCATCAACAATATTATTATATGAAAGTTCTTTTCCTTGAAGGATGTCAGCATTTGCAATATTTTTATGCTTTAGATTTGCAAAAGTTAGCAAGTTTGCAGATTGATGAGGGTTTTCTCCGTATCTAAGAGAAACAGTTTTTTCAATATCATAATCAGGCAATTCGCTGTCAGATTCACCTTTAAGGTAGTTTGAAATAGATAAATTATAGTCAGCCATTAAATGAAACACTTTCTGTGATAATTCTTTTCTAAAATTAAAAGAAATACCGTCCTCATTTTTCCATTCTTCAATCAACCTTGAGTAGTCATTCGGACTAGAAACTACTGCAACATCTTTAAAGTTTTTTGCAGCAGATCTAATCATCGTAGGACCACCAATATCTATTTTCTCTATAGCTTCTTCAAAAGAGCAATCACCAGAAATGGTTTCTTTAAATGGGTATAGATTAACTATTACCAAATCAATAGTTTCGTAACCTCTTTCTTTAAGTACTTCTAAATCAGTGTCTCTTCTTGCAAGAATTCCAGCATGAATTTTTGGATGAAGCGTCTTAACTCTTCCATCCATCATTTCTTCAAAACCAGTAAAGTCAGATACCTCAATGACTTCTGATGTTATTTCTTTAATGGCTTTGTAAGTTCCACCAGTAGATAAGATCTTTACATTTTCTGAAACAAGAAATAAGACAAGTTCATCCAAACCTGATTTATCAGAAAGACTTATAAGAGCTGTTTTTGGTTTAATTGAATGCATTATTTTATTTTATATTTTTTTAATTTAGTTCTAAGAGTAGTTCTATTAATACCCAGTATTCTGGATGCTTTGGATTGATTATTATTCGAAAATCTCATTACTGAATTTAATAAAGGAGGTTCAATTTCATTAAGTACTAGTTGATATACATCAATAGGAACATTTTTTTGATCTAACTGAGAAAAATATCTTTTCATTGCTTTTCTAACCTCATCTTTAAGAGGTTTTTTTGAATAGCTATCAAAAGAATTTTTTTTATCTGCCAAAATGAATAAATAATTAGAAAGAGCTATAAGTTTACATCTGTTTAAAAATTGCTCAATAGCTTTTTAGAGATTTATAGGAGTTTTTTTCTCACCACCAATAAAAAATTCATTAACCTTTCCATCTTTAATAATTATTTTTGTTACAGATGTGTAGTCAGGATAAAAGTAAAGAAGATTTGGATGATTTACCAGCATCCCAACAATACTGTTTATTACCATGAAATGAGTAAATACAACTGTATTTTCAGTCAAGGAAAGTGATTTATGTAATATCTTTTCTCTCCACTCACTAACTTCCTTGGGAAGTTCTCTTATATCCATTTTCATAATATTTGTTAACCATTCTCTTTTTCTTGATGCTTCGATATCACCAGAAGGTATTTCAGAGAATATTGAATCTATAGATAAATCTTTTTTATATTCTTGTTCAAGAGGACTTGCCGTCATCAAGGCTCTAGATTTAGGACTAGATACGAATTTGTAATTTTTAAGAGGCGGTAATTCTGAATTAGAGATTAATAACTTGGCTTGATCAATACCGTTTTCACTGAGCCCTGGATCAGGATCATCTCCCCATGCTTGTGCGGCTTCACCGTGCCTGATTAATATTAAATTTATCTCTGACATTTATATACAAGCTATAGCTATAATGAGGTTGTGAGAATTCATAGAATATATTGTAAATCAGTATCAGGTTCAGATAGTGTATTTGATTTAGATCAATCCCAATCAGATCATCTAATAAAGGTACTGAGATTAAAGGTCGATGATGAAGTTGAAGCTTTTGACGGCAAGGGTTTGTCTGCAATTTGTCGAATCAAAGAGGTAAATAGAAAATCAATTCAGCTTGAACGGATATCTGAAATGGAATGCAAAGAACCATTTAAAGAAAAACTAACTGCAATAATTCCATTAATAAAGAAAGAGAACCTTCATTTCATGGTTCAAAAGCTGTCAGAGATAGGCGTATCAGATTTTATTTTTTATAAACCTGATTTGATTGATCAGAGTATTGCAAAAAAAGACCATTTAAAAATGCTGGAAAAATGTGAAGAAGTGATAATTAACGCATGCAAGCAATGCGGATCTAACTTTTTACCAGGTTCTCAAATGTATCTAAATATTAATGATGCAATCGATGGCTTAGAGGATAAAACAGATGTTTATGTATTTGATATTCAAGCAATAGAGACTTTTAAAGCAAATGAGGTTCTACCAGAGCGAGATGTTTGTATTATTTCAGGCCCTGAATCAGGATTTTCTGAATCCGAATTAGAAACATTTAAAAATAAAGATTTAAAAATGAGAATAATCGGTAATAATGTTTTAAGAGCAGAAACAGCACCTATTGTTATATCAACTTTAGTACTGAATCAATTTGATAGAATTTAACCATGACTAAAAAATTACTTTTTATTACCGATCCCCTTAATGGCCTTAAGCCAAAAAAAGATACGTCTATTTTTATGATGGAAGAAGCCATTTCTTTGGGTTATAAAGTATACCAATCCGAAATGAATGACTTATTTATTCAAAATGGAATTGTTTTTGCAGATTCTAGAAATATTATTGCTGCAGGATCTAATAAAATTGAAGGCATTAGCAAAGAATCAATAGAGGTATCATCTTTTTCTTATACTTTTATGAGAAAAGATCCTCCTGTAGAGGAAGATTATATTAATGCCTTGCATTTATTAGGTTTGGCAGAAGAGCAGGGAGCTAAGGTTTTTAATAAACCAAATTCAATTAAAGAGTTTAATGAAAAGATTTTTGCAATTCATTTCAAAGAATTTATACCCAAAACTTTAATAACTGCAAATATACAAAAGATAATTGAGTTTCAGGTAGATCAAGAAATAGTAATTGTTAAGCCCCTTGATGGTATGGGCGGAACATCTATATTTAAGATGGAAGATATGGAAGATGAGAATCTCGATATTCTTTTAGAAATGACTAATAACGAACAAACTCAAATAGTGGTTCAAGAATTTTTACCTGATATATTTGATGGAGATTTTAGAGTTCTAATTATTCATGGCAAGCCCTTTAATAAAACTTTAGCAAGAATTCCTCAAGGGGATAGTTTTAAGGGTAATTTAGCTGCTGGCGGAAAGGGTGTTGTTAAAGATATTACTGACACTCAAAAGAAAATAGCAGAAGTTATTGGTAAATTTCTTATGACCAAAGGAATTAATTTTGCAGGCATGGATATGATTGGAGATAAGCTAACTGAAATCAATATCACAAGTCCAACCTGTGCCAGGGAAATATTTGATCAGTCTGGAGAGAATCCAATATCTGAGTATCTAAAAGATTTATGACTTCTATCTCATCAGTACAAAAAGTTAGTAAAAGATCTTTAACTCTTAATAAATCCTTTGTTTTATCCGTTATTTTTCATATTTGTCTTATTTTTGGAATTACATTTACTACTTTTTATAAAATACCATTAGCCAAAGATTCCCCAATTATTAATGTAAAGTTTGCTAATTCATCTCAGGATATGATTGGTTATGAAAGCCAATCTGAGCTGGAATCAATAGCTGAAAATCAAGAAACAGAATCTCTTACAGACACTAGCCCTAAGAAAAATACATACCAAGCTTATAAAGTAAAAAAACTTCAAGCAAACTCATTGGTAAGCAATGAAGAAGCTATGTATTTAAATTTATGGCAAAGAAATATTGAATCAACAGGCGATAAAGTGATATCTTCAAAAAATATTGACTATGTTGATAGTCGAGTTCAAGTCATGGCTACTATAGATTCTTTTGGGAATTTAATTAAATCAGAGATCTTAATTTCTTCAGGAAATAAATTATTAGACAACATGGCAATAAATATTTTAGAAGAAGCTGCTCCTTTTGCTCCCTTTGACCCAATGATGCTAAATGAATATAGTGTCTTAGAAATAGTTAGAGATTGGAATTTTTCACCTAAGTAAATGCAAATAGTATCTTTTGATTTTGGAACAAAAAAGATTGGAGTAGCTGTTGGTCAAACAGAAACTGGAACATCTTCACCATTAGAAATTATTTTTAATAAAAATAATACAATCAATTGGGCGGGTATCGAATCGGTTTTAAATGAATGGAAGCCTAAATTAATACTTGTCGGGAAGCCATTAAATATGGATGGATCAGATAGTGATATCATGGAGAAGGTAAATATTTTCTTTAAGAAATTAGAAAAAATATCTAAAGTTCCATGTGAATATGTTGATGAGAGACTTACTAGCTTCGAGGCTAGACAAAATCTATCTGACTTAAAAACTGATTTAATTGATGCTCATGCTGCAAAAATCTTAATAGATCACTGGTTTAATAAAAATAAATAATTATGTCTATACCATCTAGTTTTATTGATCGCCTAATCACTTCAGTGAATATCGTTGATATTATTGGAAGAAGACTGCAATTAGAGAGAAGAGGTGGAGCGTATTGGGCAAAATGCCCATTTCATGGCTCAGGAGAAGAAAAAACTGCATCCTTTAAAGTATATGAGGATACAGGAACATACCATTGTTTTGGATGTAAAGAATCTGGGAATGCTATCCATTTCTTAAGAAAACATGATGGCCTTGATTTTATGGAGGCCATAGAGCTACTAGCTTCTCATGTAGGCATGGAAGTTCCTAAGCAAGAAAAACCAGTAGACGTGTCAGGCGCCCTAAATATAAATACTAGAGCAACTGAGATTTTCATTGAACAATTAAAATCTTCTGCTGGAAAAGAAACAGTAGACTATCTAAAAGCTAGAGGAATTAGCGGGGAAACTGCTAAGTTTTTTGAATTAGGTTATTCGATGGAGAGAAGTCCATCTCTTTATTCAGTCATATCATCAAAATATGAAAAACAAGACATAGAAGATTCAGGGCTCTTTGGGTCTAATGATAATGGAGATATGTACGATCGCTTTAGAGATAGACTCATGTTCCCAATAAGAAATATAAAAGGTGAACATATTGCTTTTGGTGGCAGACTAATTTCAGACAAAGACAATCAAGCTAAATATCTAAATTCTCCAGAAACCAAAACATACAAAAAGAAATATGAACTTTATGGTCTTTATGAGGCAAGGCTAATTGAAAAACGGCCTGAATCATTATTTCTTGTTGAAGGATATATGGACGTAATAGGCCTTCATCAATATGGAATAAAAAATTCAGTTGCTTCTTCAGGAACAGCTTTTACACAAGAACAGTTAAGAAAAATACTTAGCTACACAAATAATATTTATATTGTTTTTGATGGGGATGAGGCGGGACAAAAAGCCTCATGGAGAGCTGTTGAAAATGCTCTCCCTCTTTTAAGAGAAGATATAAGAATGAGTTTTATTTTTCTTAAGCCAGGCGATGACCCTGATAGTTTTGTTAAAGAAAAAGGTAAAGATGCATTTTTAAAATTAGCTGATGAGGCAACTTCATTTTCTGACTATTTCTTAAGTACTATTAAAGAACAAGATGATCTTTCAACTATTGAAGGGAGATCGATGGTTGCACAATTCGCAGTTCCATTGGTAAACAAGATAATGAATCCTACACTAAAGGAAGCTTATGTAAGTGAAGTAGGGCATATATGTGATTTAGATTTTGCCAAACTTCTTAATGGTAGCGATGCATATTCTAAAAAAAGTAATCCTAGGCAAGAAGAAGTTAAAAGAAATTCAAATACAGTAATAAAAAAATCTGTATTAGGAGTATTTACTGCATTAATTCAGCATCCTAATCTAGCAAAAGATAGAATTTTTGATTTAATCGGAAAAGATTCAAGATTCTTGTTCTTAAACGATGTGAAAAACTTTTATAAAGAGAATCCTGAGGCTTCTCCCTCTATTTTGTTTGAACAAATAGAAAATGAAAAAATTAAGAATTTATTTGGAGAAGCTTTGGTCTCAGAAATCAAGCTCTCACTAGATGATGCAAGGGATATGGTGGAGGATTGTATTGACCTAATATCAAAATCTGAAAAAGATAGAGAGGAAATACTAAAAGAAAAGTATAATATGCGAGAAATATTATCTGCCGAAAAAAGAGAGTTACAGCAGCTTATCCTTAAAAAAGAGAGCATGTCAGAAGAAGATCAGGTTTTATTGAAAAATTTAAGCTCTAAATAGATTGAAATAACGTTTTTAATCACTAGATAGAGTAAACATATTTGGAGTATAAGAATTCGTGGATAAACTAAGCAAAAAAGGTTCTAAGATAGCCGAGCTCATTGAGAAGGGAAGAGAGCAGGGTTATTTAACGTATGCAGATGTAAACGATCATCTACCCGAAGATATATCAGATCCAGATCAAGTTGATGAAATTATTGGGATGATCAATGACTTGGGTCTCCAAGTTCATGAAACAGCACCAGATGCTGATGATTTATTACTAGCCAATTCAGATGACTCCGATGACATTGCCCTAGAGCAAGCAGCCGAGGCATTAGCAGCTGTAGAGAATGAAACAGGAAGAACAACTGATCCTGTAAGAATGTATATGCGTGAAATGGGAACTGTTGATCTTCTTACTCGTGAAGGCGAAATCGAAATTGCTAAAAGAATTGAAGAAGGCATGAGAGATCTTCTTAACGCCAGTGTTCCATATCCAAAGACAGTCGAATTTGTAATCGATTACCATCAGATGGTAAAAGATGGCGAGAAAAAAATTAATGACTTTTTAACTGGTTTCTTAGAGGAAATGGAAGTTGTACCTTCAGCAGGTCCAGGAAGTCAAAGAGCTAAAGAAGAAGCAGAAGCAGCAGAGGAGTCAGATGATGAAACTCCATCTGGTCCTGATATGGTTGAAGTTCAAAGAAGAATGACCAATTTGAAACGTCAATATAATAAAACTCTTAAAGTTATTGAATCAAAAGGACGACACTCAAAAGAAGCAAACGCAGAATTCAAGAAAGTTGGAGAGATTTTCCAATTTCTAAAATTCAGCCCAAGAATGTTTGATGATATAGCTTCTATTGCCAGAGACGGACTTAACAAGATCAGAGAAAGAGAGAAATTTATTTTAGAACAACTTGTTAGAAATGCTCGTATGCCAAGAAAAGATTTCTTAGCTACTTATACAGATAACTTAACAAAAGTTAGATGGGTAGATTCTTTAATGAAAGAGAAAAAGTATAAAAAAGATTTACTTGAAAAAGTAAAACAAGACGTTGTTATTGCTCAAAAAGATATTATTGAGCTAGAACAAAGAGTTGGCTTGAGCGTTAAAGAGATTAAAGAAATAAATAGAAACATGTCTATGGGTGAAGCCAAGATGAGACGTGCAAAAAAAGATATGGTCGAGGCGAACTTAAGACTTGTTATTTCTATTGCTAAAAAATATACAAACAGAGGACTTCAGTTTTTAGATCTCATCCAAGAAGGAAATATTGGTTTAATGAAGGCTGTTGATAAATTTGAATATAGAAGAGGATATAAATTTTCTACTTATGCTACTTGGTGGATCAGACAGGCGATAACAAGATCAATCGCTGACCAAGCAAGAACAATTAGAATTCCGGTGCATATGATAGAAACTATTAATAAGCTAAATAGAGTATCTCGTCAGATGATGCAGGATATGGGTAGAGAGCCTACACCTGAAGAATTAAGTAAAGAGCTTGATATGCCAGAAGATAAGGTAAGAAAGGTCTTAAAAATAGCAAAAGAACCTATTTCAACAGAAACTCCAATTGGCGATGATGAAGATTCAAGCTTAGGTGATTTCATTGAAGATACTGTTATAGAATCTCCTCTTGATAATGCTACTGAAGATAGTCTACACTTCGCAACCGATGATGTCCTTGGATCTCTTACAGCAAGAGAAGCCAAGGTTCTTAGAATGCGCTTTGGTATCGGCATGAATACTGATCACACTTTAGAAGAAGTAGGGAAGCAGTTTGATGTCACTAGAGAAAGAATACGTCAGATAGAAGCAAAAGCTTTAAGAAAACTTAGACACCCTAGTAGATCTAGTCATTTAAAAAGTTTCTTAGACGATTAAGTTTCGGGCCTGTAGCTCAGTTGGTTAGAGCAGTGGACTCATAATTCCTTGCTACA
This sequence comes from uncultured SAR86 cluster bacterium, assembly GCA_964276235.1. Taxonomy (GTDB): domain Bacteria; phylum Pseudomonadota; class Gammaproteobacteria; order Magnimaribacterales; family D2472; genus SCGC-AAA076-P13. The sequence goes on along the minus strand of CAXYEK010000001.1, from coordinate 92,629 downwards.
ACTCTAAACCCCCATTCCTACAGTGTTTATAGCCATGCTATATTTAGGTGTGTCAGTTTTTTTGCTACACACTTAGTTCATAAAATGCTGATTGTGTCCACCGGAGCAGGAGTACCAGCCGAGTGGGGTGAGTATATATCTAGTAATCAAATATTTTGAGAGGTTTTTAGACATTCACTAGATTTAAACAATATATAAAAAATGTATATAAACAATTTATTTTTTTTTCCCAAACCGTTGTGTCATTGTTATAAGGTATATATTTAATGAGGAAAAATATATGAAAAAAGAATCTTTTTTTTTAGTATTTGTTGCTATCGGCGTATTTTTTGTTTCTTTGGGATACGGAATTTTACCAAACCAAACAATGCCTTTTTTGTATGATATTGAAGTAACTAATACAAATTTATTAAATATTTTAAGAGCTATTTCAGGTTTATATATAGCCTTAGTAACTTTTTGGATATTGGGAGCATATAACTCTAATCTCCAATTACCTGCTTTATGGAGTTTAACAATTTTTGTCACTGGGATAGCATTAGGAAGAATTGCAAGTATCATAATTGATGGTCTACCAAGTCCAATCTTTATTTTTTATCTATTTTTAGAAATTATTTTTGGCCTAATAGGCTACTTACTTATCAAAAAACAGTAAAAAAATCATTCATATTTGTTTCCTAAGCAACCTATTTTGTTTTGCTTTAACAGTTGCCATTCGCAACCTGTTTCGTTAGTGCCAAGTCTGTAATATTTGTTTTTTATACATAACAAATTTTGCATTACTGTCTATTACTTTTTTCTTTCATACGCACACTTAAATAGTGTAAAATTCATTTCTCTTTGTAGTAGCAATTATTATGGAGCAAGTGTGTCGTAGTGTGCTAAGTTTTTTGACACACCTTTTTTTAGAGAAATGCTTGTAAAGGTTGATTTAACAAGGGGCCTGTAGCTCAGTTGGTTAGAGCAGTGGACTCATAATCCATTGGTCGGAGGTTCGAGTCCTCCCGGGCCCACCATTTTATTTTTTTTGCATCTCTATTAAGATTATCTTTTTAAGAAGCGTTTCATCTCAGCAAGCGTTTTTGATCCCACATGATGTTCAATGCCTTCACTATCAATTTCTGCATTAGTCCTATCAACTCCAAGCGCAATTAAAAAAGCTAAAACAATTTCATGACGCTCTTTAACTCGTTTTGCAAGTTTAGAGCCCTCAGCAGTGAGTTCTACTGGTTTATAAGGTTGTGAATAGAGAAGATTTTCATCATGCAATCGTTTTACTATTCGGGAAACAGTGACATGACTAACATTAAAATATCTTGCTAGATCTAGCACTCTACATTCACCTAATTCCTCAATTAACTCCATGACAGCTTCAACATAATCTTCAGCGGTCTCACTAGCATGACGTGAACGAGTCTGTGAAAAGGGAACCGAACGGGCTTTAACTTTTTCTTCCACTAGACACCTCCCTTCTAAAAATTTACTCTATTTAAAAATTATACCCTTGACATCATCCGTAGCCATTGCTACATTTCGTATCCGTAGCTTACACTACTGAACTTTTAAGGACATTATATTTATGGATAAAACTATCCTTGGGCATTTAGTTTTCCTTACCGTATTATTCTGCACATTTTTTTCCAGTTTAGCCTTCACTGAGGAGCTTGAGAAAAAAGTCGACAATAAAGATATAGAGTCAATTGTTGTTCTTGGCGTAAGGCAGCGTCTTTATAAAGCTGGGGAACTTAAGAACACCATTTCTAAAACAGAATTATTGAGCTCTCAACAGTTAAAAGATAAGCAGGCCTCAAGCCTAACTGATGCCCTGCAAGCTGCGCTGGGCGTTCGTGTATCTAATGAGTGCTCTATGTGTGGTGCTAAAAGAGTGATGATCAATGGGTTAAAAGGCGAACATACTAATGTTCTTGTTGATGGTATTCCCATTCATACCATGCTCTCAGGATTTTATGGCTTAGATGCTGTAGCCATGGCAGGCGTAGGTACAATAGAAATAGCGCGTGGTGCTGGCGCATCATTAATATCTCCGGAAGCTATTGGCGGCACGATTAATTTAGTCTCCAAAATACCAAGTAAAAACCATATAGAAATCGACGTTTCTACGGGAGAAGGTGGTTATCAAAAAGCGGCTGTAATGCTAACTGGCGTCAACCAAAGCGGTTCTAGCCAAGGTAGCCTGGTCGTTCAGAAGGATATCCGTGATCAGTTTGATGGTGACAGTAATGGCGTTAGTGAAACGCCATTTTTAGATAATCAGTCGTTCACATTCACAGGATCTCATGATTTTAGCTATTCCACCAACCTTAGAACGCGACTTAATCATACCAAGTCAGAGGTTTTTGGAGGTCCAGTATTGGGCGATACTGCGGATGATATTCGCTCGGCATTGGACAGTTTCGCAGAAGGGGAATCTAATAATTTATTTGTCGGTGGCGACGTCAATGGTCGTTATATTGGCAAACCTTGGGAAACAGCTGAGTGGGTAAGTACCAAGCGAAATGAGATATTGATTAATCTACTACATGACTTTGAGTCTAAACTTAACGTAACACTTAGCATTGCAAATATATCTCACGTGCAAGATTCGTTTTATGAGGGCATTGATTATTATGCCGACGATGTCATGCGCTATCTAGATGCTCGCTTTAATTATGAATTATCTAACCAACATTTTTTGACCTTTGGCACGGATAGCCGAAGAGAACGTATGCGCTCAAAGTCTAATGCACTCATTAATAACCCCGACTATATGTCTGATAGCTTTGACTATAATGTTTTAGGCTTTTATATACAGGACAGTTGGACACCCAATGATAAATTTGACATGGAATTGGCACTGCGATTTGATCAGATCCAAGCAGACTTTATTGATAGTGATGAGATTGGTAAAGAGATTGATCGAACGCTGATATCGCCACGAGTAGATATGCGCTATCGTCATGATGATGATTGGCAGTCTCGCTTATCTTTTGGCAAAGGCTACAGAGCACCACTATCCTTTTTCGAGAGCGATCATGGCATTTTAGATGCCGAAAAAGGTTATTCTGTCCAAGTGACTGAGCCTGAGCGCTCTTCTGGCATTAATTACTCGCTCAATTATGCTGCAAACAAAGTTATCTCAACCTTTTCCTTCGCTCACACTGCGGTCGATAATCTGGCAACCCTGAGTCAAACCACAGAGGATGTTCCAGTATTGACACAACTTACTGATAAGGCCAAAGTCATGGCTATTGACTGGACACTAAACTATCAGTGGACAGAACGTTTTAATATTGGGATAAGTGCAGAAATATTCGATTACAATGCTGTTTTCAAAGAGTCATTTGCCATAGCACCGACTGAAAAGAGAGCCACGTTAAGTGGGCTTTGGGATAACCAAAAATGGCGAATAAGTTTGGCCACTACTTGGGTCGCTAGTCGTAATCTCTCCGACTACGGCTATAAAGGATTTGACAAAAAAAATGGCTCTGGCAATAAACCCGCTATGGCTTCCTCCTTTTTTAATGTTGATACAAAAATTGCCTATCAACTGAGTAGTAATGTCGAGCTGTACTTTGGCGCTTTGAATCTTTTCGACTACAATCAAGCGGATGACGAATCTTCACCCTTACTATTTGATGAGTCCGGCGGCTATGACGTTACCTATATCTTTGCTCCGATGCGAGGGCGAACGGCTTATATAGGCTTTAATTTAGACTTTGGATAACAGGAAACAATGAAACACTATTTAATAGGCTTTTATCTACTCACTTTTTCGTTGCTCTGCCAAGTTACTGGTGCCTCAGAAGTGGCTGCATTAAAACCGCTGCCACAAGTATACCTGGAGAAATTCGAACGTCTTGATAGTCCAAAAAGAGAGACCTTAAAAGATTTTTATGGCTCAGCTATGGCTATTGCTGTTTTTAGTACCGATTGCTCATGGTGTAAAAAACAACATCGCGTACTCAAGAGTTTGCAAAATGAATGCCCACAGCTAACATCAGTCATGATGGGTATTGGAGATGATAAACGAAAGCTAACGCAAGATCTAAGACGCAGCAAAAACGAATTCCCAGCGTTTCAAATTAACTCTAAGTTACTAAACGCATTGGATAACTCAAACGTTCCGAGGCTGCTAGTGTTTGACCGTCAGGGGATAGCGCAGCTAAATCTATCAGGTTTTATCCCTAAAGATGAGCTACTAGCTTTATTAAACCAACAGCTCGATCAGGATTGTTAACACAGCGATTGTTGGATTAGGCTTTTTCTAGCGTAGCGTCAAAGCTAGCCTTTTACCAAGGCAATCCTTCCTGTCCTTAGCGTAAGATATTTCAATAGCTTACATTATCCCCTTGACATGATCCGTAGCCATTGATACATTTAAAATCCGTAGCTTAAGCTACTGCAATTTATAAGGCATTGTTGATGAAAGAATACTTAAAATATGACGACGTAAAAATTTTCAAATATGAAAATCTTTATCTATCTGTAATTTATACCATCGGCCATATCCTTGTTGCTATGGCATGCAATAGAATTATTACCGGTGCATCTCTTGATATGGCGGTAGCAGATGCATTTGTTGAGCCAATCATTAATGGTTTCTGGTTCTACTTCCTTTTAGTTTATTTAAAGAAAGCATTTGTTAAGAAGATAGAGCAAAGTAAATCAACAATAATTAATGTTAATCAGGTCGGTATTTTATTGGCATTTTTATATACTGTTGGACATATTCTTATTGCCATGACTTGCAACAGATTGCTTACAGGGGCTCCATTAAATCTTGCAGTTATTGATGCATTTGTAGAGCCGATAGTAAATGGATTCTGGTTTTATTTGCTTTTTGAAGTTTTCAATAAATACAAAGAGAAAAAAATCTTAAGTGGCGTGGGTTTAATAAATAGTCCGTCTAAAGCAAGCTGAGTATTTAAAGTAAAATCTAAGTAGTCAATATTTGGAGTATATATCAATGTCTAATCTTATAAATCAACCTTTTGTTTTGTCTTGTGGGCAAACAATTAAAAATCGTATTTGCAAAGCTGCAATGACTGAAAGGATTGCCGAAGGTAATAACTTAGCCCATCAAGGTCATACTAATTTATATAAAAAATGGGCAGAAGGTAATATTGGGATTTCACTTACAGGAAATGTCCAAGTTGATCGTCGTCATGTTGAAGGTCCGGCAAACGTTGTGATTGAAGAGGGTAATTACAAACAGCAACTTGAAAATCTAAAGGCTTGGTCTGCTGCCGGCACCAAACATGACACCCAATTATGGATGCAAATTTCTCATGCTGGCCGTCAAACCCCTGGTGAAGTCAATTCATCTCCATTAGCACCTTCCAATGTAAGACTAAAAATTCCTGGAAAAAAATATGGAATCCCAAACCCTATGACTGAGGAAGATATTTTAGATTTGATTGAAAGATTTGTTTTCACAGCAAAAATTGCTAGAGAAACAGGTTTTACAGGCATTCAACTTCATTCAGCTCATGGATATCTTTTGTCTGAATTTTTATCCCCAGATATTAATACTCGTAATGATGCTTGGGGAGGCAGTATAGAAAATAGAGCAAGAGTTCATTTAGAGATTATTAAAAGATGTAGGGCAGAAGTAGGTTCAGATTTTCCTATCTCAATGAAGTTAAATTCAGCTGATTTTCAAAAAGGCGGATTTAGTGCAGATGAAAGCATTCAAGTAGCAAAAATGGTTGAGAGCGCAGGTTTGGACCTTATAGAAATATCAGGCGGTACTTATGAACAACCTAGATTAATTGGAGTAGATAGCATTAGTATCAACCCAAAACGAAGTGAGGTAAGAAAAGAAAGTACTATTGCAAGAGAGGCTTATTTTCTTGAATATGCCAAAAATATTAGAGAAGCAGTATCTTTGCCTTTAATGGTTACTGGTGGCTTTAGGAGTAAGCAAGGAATTGAGAGCGCACTTGAAAGCAATGTTTGCCAGATTGTAGGAATTGGCAGGCCTTTATGTGCTGACCCTTTTTGCATCAAAAAAATGATTGACGGAGAAATAGAAACATTACCTAGTTATGAAAAAACTTTATCGTTAGGTCCATGGGTTCTCTCTCCATCAAGTCCCTTCACTATTATTCAAGCAATAAATGCCTTTGGAGCTATGGCATGGTTTTATCAGCAAATTAAACAGATGGCAAAAGGCAATATGCCAAATCTTAAACAGAAACTTTTTAATGCATTTCGAGCTGATTCCAAAGCCGATAAACTTGCGATAAAAGATTATCTTGAAAACTAATAAAGATTATTTTTTATTAACATCTGCATAAACCTTACTAGTGCCATCTTTATAAAGAATAAGAACTTCATAAGGCATAAAAAGATCATCAACTTCCATGCCTGGAGAGCCTAAAGGCATTCCAGGGACTGAAAGGCCAATTGCATTGGGATGGTCCTCTGAAAGAAATTGAGTTACATACTTGCTTGGTACATGACCTTCAAAAATATAACCATTGGAAGATACACCAGTATGACAAGACCTGTACTCAGGTTTAATCTCATACATCTTTTTTATACCTTCAAGATTTTGATGATTTTGGGTGTCAGCAACAAATCCATTATCTTCCATATGCTTTATCCATTTTTTACAGCAACCACATGTTGGAGTTTTGTGAACAAGGAGCATCGCTTCAAAATCAGAGCCTTCATTCGTTTCATCAAAAGAAAATACTGAAATACTAAAAGAGAAAATTATTACGAGTAGACTTTTTTTATTCATATTTATATTAAGTTATTAGCTTAGGTATCATATCAATAATCCATTCTAAAACTACCCAATTTATCTCTATTATTTAATCCTAAAAAGTCATTTTTATTTTAATAAATCGCAATACAAAACAGCTCATTTAAACAGTATAAATTTTGATTTACAAAATCAAAAAAAAGGCGTAAATTTATTGAAAGCTTCTTATTAATATATATAAAAAGCAGTTAAAAGTTATAAATTACGGGGGAGTAAATATGACAAATCCAAATCATCCTAGTGTTGATCAAAGTGATAGAGTGGTACCAATTAATCTGAGACAAAGCGGTCGCACGCCTGTTCAGATGTTGATTTCAACCCGAGTCAGAAAGTCACCTTTTTGGGCACTATCTCATGAAGCTGGTTGCTGGAGAGCAACTGTTTATAATCGTATTTACCATCCAAGAGGGTATGTAAAACCTGAAGATGGTGGAGCAATGGTCGAATATGATGCACTAGTTAACCGTGTAACCATGTGGAATGTTGCTGTGGAAAGACAAATAAGAGTAAAAGGTCCTGATGCAGAAGCTTTTACTGATTTCGTGATCACTCGTGATGCAACTAAAATTGAACCAGGTAATGGTAAATATGCAATTTTGTGTAACGACAAAGGAGGGGTTCTTAATGATCCTGTTCTACTTAGATTAACTGATGATGAGTTTTGGTTCTCAATTTCTGATAGTGATCTTTTATTATGGCTCCAAGGCGTAAATGTTGCCAAAAATTATGATGTAGAAATTGACGAAATTGATGTCTGCCCAGTTCAAATACAAGGTCCTCTTTCTGAAGACCTTATGGCCAAATTAGCAGGCGAAGAACTCAGAGATGTTCCTTATTACGGCATTATGGAAACTAAAATTGGTGGAGCTGATGTTGTAATTAGTCAAACTGGATTTACAGGAGAGAAGGGTTATGAAATCTATGTCCGCGATGCTCATGAAAATGCTGAAAAAATGTGGAATGCAGTTCTTGAAGCCGGTGAAGAATTTGGTTTAATGGTCATAGCTCCTGCTCACCATCGCCGAATCGCTGCTGGTATTTTATCTTGGGGTCAAGACTTAGATCATGAGACTTCACCTTTTCAAGTTAACTTAGCTTATCAAGTACCTCGAAATAAAGCAGCTGATTATATTGGCAAAGAGGCGCTTGAGAAACAAAGAGAAATGATTGATGCAGGTAATCCTCCATTTAAAATGAAAATGGTTGGAATCACTTTGGGTGGGAAAGAAATAACAGACTATGCACCTGATTTTTGGTTAGTAGCAGATCCAGATGGAAATGATATGGGTTATGTAACTTCTCCATGGTGGTCTCCAGAATTAGGAACAAATATTGCTCTTGCATGGGTGCCATGTACTTCGTCAGAGGTTGGAACTAAATTATTAGTTAGATTGCCTGATGAATATTCTGAATCTCCTGGAGTTCCAGTTGCGGGCGAAATTGTTGATGTGCCTTTTAGAGAGTCTGTTACTCCTAATAAGCGTGAGGTTCAATCAGCCAAAGGGTTAGACTTCGCTGACTAAAAACTTAAGTTCTAACAAATCATAAATTGCAGGTTCGACTTTTATCGAGCCTGCAGTATTAAAATAGTCGTCAAATAAGGTAATATAAGCCATGGATTACATTACTTATGCTGTTCCTTTTTTCTTATTAGCACTCTTGGTGGAGTTAGCTTATGGGATAGCAATAAAAAAGAATACCTATAGATTAAACGATGCTATTAGCAATCTGTTTATGGGAACCCTTCGAACTGCCAATAAATTAATTATTATTGGTGCTGCAGGTTATGTTTTCTATCTAGCAGAGACTCATTTTGCATTATGGAGAATGGATCCAACACTAGCAGCCACCTGGATCTTTGCATTTATTATTTACGATTTCTTTTACTACTGGTTTCACCGTATTAGCCATGAAAGACAAATCTTTTGGGCATCTCATGCAGCCCATCATCAAAGTGAAGACTACAATCTAAGTACCGCTCTCAGACAAACAGGTACTGGCGCATTTGTAAGTTGGGTTTTCTATACTCCAATGTTTCTTATTGGCATACCTTCTTATGTTTTTGTAAGTGTTGCCTCGCTGAATCTTATTTATCAGTTTTGGGTTCACAGTGAACATATTCCTAAACTAGGTTGGTATGAAAACTATTTTGTAACTGCATCAAATCATAGAGTTCACCATGCTCAAAATGAACAATATATTGATAAGAATTATGGTGGTGTTTTTATTATTTGGGACAGAATGTTTGGAACCCATAAAGTAGAAGACGAAAACGAAGCTTGTATATACGGAATTAGAAGTACGTTAAATACCTTTAATCCAATTTGGGCAAACCTCCATGTCTATTCAAAAATAATAAAAGAAATGTGGCTATCAAAAGATTGGAAAGATAAGCTTTATGCTCCATTTGCTAGAACAAGTTGGACTCCTAAAAGTCTTCCCTTTAAAGCGGAAAAAGATAATTTTAATGCCCAAACTTTTAAAAAGTATGACCCTGTTATTAGTAAACGGCATAAAATATATGCGTTTTTTCAATATTTATTTATATCCTATATCTTTCTAGCTTTTATACAAACTGGGTACTTAAATTACCTGCAACTATGGATAACCATAAGTATGATGACATTTACCATGTACTGCACAACTATGTGGTTTGATGGCAAAGAAATAACAAGAATAGAGATATCTAGGCTAGCCTTGTGCTTATTTATAGGATTCTATGCCTACCTTTCAGGTTCTCTCGAATCTATTGCAGTTAGCGTTTTAGTTTACTCAATAATAAATATACTAGCTTTACCATTAATAAATAATTCGGTAACCATCTCTAAAGTTCAGCAGATTTAATTGTTTTAGGGAAAATACTTTATTGATTTAGGTAATAAATTCGTCCACTACCACAGTTTAAAAACCACTTTACCAACAATATCTGAAGCATTATATAAAGTTTCATAAACCTTAGAGTTATAACTATTATTGTCACCTTTAAGAGTGACTTTATCATCATTAAAGGATTTAACTCTTTTCAAGACCTTGCCAATTTTTTTATCTTCTAAAACAACCACGTCATTAACTCTAATCCTATTAGATTTAAGACAAATGACGTAACTATTGGGCTTAAATGTCGGGAGCATACTTACTCCCGACACTTTAAAGATTTTAAGCAGACTTCAGAACTGGGACTACTACTTCCAAGTTTGGTGCGTAAGGAGAGATTTTCTTTTCAGTCTCTACCTCTTTAGTTGCCCAAAACATTTCAGCAAACTCATTAATTTTTGAAAGAAGACTTAAACCATCTTCTCTATGCAGTCCTTGTTTACATTTAGATCCATCCATCATGATTGAATGAACTAAATCATGAACTCCAGGATGCTTTTCAATTTGTGGTGCCTTAAAGTAATCACCCCAAATGACTGCTACTGCATTCTTAGCTATTATCGAGTGCTCTTCTTTTTGCTCAACTAATCTTGTAAATTTTGCTAGATTATCTTTATCAAAACTATTTGAATCTGGCATTTCATTAATTAGATCCATAAATCTAATAACACTTAATGCAGCATATTGAGCTTCACCTGGATCATATACTCCACATGGTATATCACAATGAGCACTGACTTTTTCTATATTAAACATACTACTTCTCCTTAGTTGAAATTAACTGCCATGAAAAATACATTGGAATTGCAAGCAAGACAGCTAATGCTAATCCAAGACCTAAAATTGACTCACCATGAATATGAAGGCTTAAAATCCCTTCTCCATGAGCGCTTAAATTAAATGATGCGACTGTAAAAAATAGTAAAGTTGTTAGTTTTTTCAAGATTTTTCCTTTGATTTTAGTTGATAATTTATTATCTTTTAGTTTAAATTAAAAATCAATTAATCTGCTCTAAAGTATCAATATATAAAGAGTATTACAGTAAAATAATGCCATGAGATTTCTTTTTATTCTTTGTTTATCTTTTTCAGCTTTCGCAGATAACTCTAAAATACTATGCGAACTAAACGGAACCTATTCAGTTACCTACAAGGATATAAAAAAAACATATCTCTCTGAAGGTATTGAGCTTTTCAAAAATCTAGCAAGACAGACTCAACAGTCCTTATTTCTTCTTCAACGAGCCAAAACAAGCTTTGCAGAGGAGGATTGGCAAAAAGATAAGGTATATGTAGTTCAGTATTGGGAAGTTGATAGTGATGAAGAGTCCTTTAAATCATTAACACATACCTTAGATCCATCAGCTGCGTGGATTAACCCCAATGCTTCATGGAAGTCAGAAAAATCTAATACAGGCGTTACAGTTACTCACTCGATGGAGAAAGGAGAGACTCATCCTCTTTTTCCTGAATACACAGTAGAAATATATAGAATATCTAATTCATTTAATTGGTACACGGGTAAAGGACAGATCTCAGGAGATATCTGGCTAAATAAGAGTGATGGGAGTAGTAATAAAAATCCTAAAGTAGAGATTCAAGCTTCAGGAAAATGCGAGCCTCAAACAAAGAAATTTTAATTGCTAGGCAATACCAGCAACAAATAAAGTAAGAACAACTATAACTATGGGAACATAGCTATCTATTTTTTCTGTAAGACCTTCTAGAATTTTTTTCATATTTATTTTGGTTAAATTATCCCTGTTACTTTTTTAAAGTACCGTAAATATTTGCAGTTTAAAGTATTGCTTTATTTATTTCGAGCTTTTCGCAATTCTCTATAAATTTTATTAAGTTTTTTTTTCTTAATTTCTTTTACAGCTTTCCTTTTTAAACTTGCAACATTTGATTTTTTTGCTCGTTCTCCTTTATCTATAAATATCCTCCAAAAGAATTTTTAATGATATTAATTAATAGTAACAAATTTTTATAAAATCTCTACAATAATAAAAACAATATGATTGTCGAAAAAATCCAAATCCCAAAAACCTTAATAATCTTTTTAGATATTGAATCCCTAAGAACAGGTCAAGAGCTTGAAAATATTTTTGAAGAATTTCGTGAACTAGTTATTTCTGCTGGTGCAGATATTGTGGGTAAAAGTTTAAGTAAGCAAAGAGCCCCATCAATTAGCCATTTTATAAATAAAGGCAAATTAGAGGAGATAACTGATTTAGTAGAGTCGTCATGTGCTGAATTAATTATTGTCAACCATCAACTCTCAGCTTCACAAGCAAGAAATCTAGAGCTTAAATTAAAAGTGAGAGTTATCGACAAGACTGAATTAATCCTTGATATATTTGCTTCAAGAGCTACTACTCACATTGGTAAGCTTCAGGTCGAACTAGCTCAATTAAATCATCTTTCAACAAGATTAATACGAGGTTGGACCCACTTAGAAAGACAAAAAGGTGGGATAGGGTTAAGAGGTCCTGGAGAAACTCAGTTAGAAACAGATAGACGTTTAATTGGCCATAGAATCAAACGTTTGAAAGCACGATTAGATAAGGCCCATAAACAAAAACAATTAAATAGTTATTCTCGAAAGAAAAGTAGAAATAAATTAGTTGCCTTAGTCGGATATACCAATGCTGGAAAAACTACTCTTTTTAATTCTTTAACTAATAGCAAACAGTTAGCAGCTGATAAATTATTTGCGACCTTGGATTCAGTTACAAGGAAAAACATAGATCCAGAATTAGGACCAATTTTGTTTTCTGATACTGTTGGGTTTATATCTGAATTACCAACCCAGCTTATTGAATCTTTTAAGGCAACATTAGATGAATTAAAGTCAGCAGATTTATTACTTCACATAGTTGATATCTCAGATATTGATCACAGACAAAAAGAAAAAGAAGTGAATAAGATTTTAGATGAGCTTAATCTTGAATCAATTCCACAAATTAGAGTTAATAATAAATGTGATATAAAAGGTTCTCATCAAAAGCCAACTGAAAAAGAGGTTTGGATATCTGCTGAGAAGGATATGGGCATTGATGATTTAAGAGATATTATTAATAAAGAATTATTTAATGGAATGTATAAAGGATGGATTTCCTTAGAAGCATCTTTGGGTAAAATAAGAGCTAAACTATTTAGAATGGGGTGTATTAATGAAGAAAAAACATCATCAACTGGACAAATGTACGCTCACATCAATATAGGTAAGGATGAATTAGATAATTTAATTGGTATTAATGGGTTTGCTCTTTGTAAGCACGAAGATATAATTTTAGAACTATAAGGAAAATATAAAATGAATAAATTAAACAGTAGATTGGACGCAATAACTAAACCATTTATGGAAATTGTTCCGTGGTTACCTAGGCTAGCTCTTGGAATAGCTTTCTTCTTTCATGGATATGGCAAGTTACCTGCTCCTTTTATGATGGAAGAACAACATAGAATGGTAACTTGGTTTGAAAGTATATTTATGCCTATGCCAGAACTATTGGTCAATATGGTGGTTCTAGGCGAAATGGCAGCAGGTATTGGAATTATTCTAGGTGGTTTTATAGGCCTATTTGCTTCTCAATTAGGCCACTTAATTACAAGAGTATCAGGATTGTTAGTTGTAATAATAATGTCTTGCGCTTTAGCAATTGCTCATGCTGATTGGTTTACGACTTTGAGCACTAAATTTGTCACTAGTGAACAAATGTTTTTACTAGTCCTAGGCTTATTCTTTGCAATTAGAGGCAATAAATAATTTTTACCTTCTTGTCATTAAAGATATTTTTTTGAAGTTTAAATTTTTATAAGTAAATTTATTAATAGGCAAAAAGCTTCCTATTGAATTTTTCCAATCGTAATGAATGCCAAGAGTATCTTTGGGTAGATATATTTCAAAAGTTATTTCATATGTGTCATCGATTGAGCCTGGAAGCTTGATATTCTGAGCGTAATGAAAGTTATCTGAAAGATTTAAGTGAGGAGATAAATTAACTTTTAGACTATCTCCCAAGTCATTACTTATAATTGCAAATACATTTAAGTAGGCTATAAATCCTCCTACGGGAGATCCTTCTGGAGCATCCTCAGACCAATTAGCCAACATCTCTATGTGTATATTAGTCTCTGATTCAGATAAAAAACTATCTAAAGGAAAGACGATATCTTTTGGTGCAGCTTCAAAAACTATATCGATTCCTGGAGAGATACTTTCCCTACCTATTATCATTTCTTCTGAAAGCAATGAAAAAGAAACTAAAAAAGTTATTAATAATAAAATGCTAATTGGAAGTCTATCGATCATTTTTAAATATGTAATTGATTCTCATTTATTTTATAGAAAAGGGTTGCAATTGCAAATGAGAATCATTATCATTCAAGTTCTTGAAGGTCGCTTGTTTTTATATCCCCTGAAAGTGTGCAGTTTTTTTGTGATTTCCTCCTACGAAAATCAAAAAGACAAAGGTGAGACATAAGCGACTTTCAAGAACCAATTTTTTATAAGAGGTAAAAATATGAATAAGATTTTAAACAGAATAGTTGAAGATAGGTCTGCACTATTATTGATTGGAGCATTAGTAGTTTCTTCATTTGCGTTTGACGTAAATGCAGCAGATGCATCTGACGTAGAATCAGTAACAATTATCGGGTCTAAAGATGACGTTAAGGATTTAGCAGGCTCTGGTGCTGTTATATCTAATGAAGACCTTCAAAAAGCAATGGATACAGATATTGCAAAGATTTTATCTGCTGTTCCAGGCATGTTCATGAGAACAGAAGAAGGTTATGGACTTAGACCAAATATTTCAATTAGAGGAACAGCTATAGAGAGATCTGGAAAAGTAACAATTATGGAAGATGGTGTTCTGGTAGCTCCTTCCCCATATACTTCTTCTGCAGCTTACTACTTTCCAACAACTGGAAGAATACATTCTGTAGAAGTCCTAAAAGGACCAGCTGCAGTTTCACAAGGGCCACAGACAATTGGTGGTGCAATCAACTTAATAAGTACTCCAATTCCTGAAGTTAATTCAGGTAAATTTGTTCAAGAACTTGGACAAAACGGAATGTCTAGAACTCATGCATATTATGGAGCTACACAAGGTGCATTTGGTGCTTTAGTGGAAGTTCATGAACATTCTAGTGATGGTTTCGATAAAATTGCTCATGTTGGTGGAGATACAGGTTTTGATAAATCTGACTTAATGCTTAAAGCAAGATATGAGTCTGGAAATCACTCTTTAACATTCAAAATGGTTGATATAGATGAAACTTCAAATCAATCTTATGTAGGCCTTTCTCAATCAAGTTTTATGTCAAATGCTAGATTAAGATATATGGCTACAGCGTATGACAAAATGATGAATGATGGTGAGCAAACTTCATTAACTTATGTTGGTGATTTTGATAATTTCGATGTTGTATTTACTTCATGGAGTAATGATTACCATAGAGATTGGTTCAAAGTTAGTGACTTTAATAATGATTCAGAGCATGGCCAAAGAGATGATATCAATGAGTTAATTAGTGATGCTAATAATGGTAGTGCTAATGCACAAGCTATCCTCGATGGTGAACTTGCAGTTGAAATCGAATATAAACATAACAACAGATATTACACAAATGAAGGGTATCAGTTTAATGTATCTACAGATATTGGTATTCATGCCTTAACTGTAGGTTACAGAGATATGGAAGATTCAGAAAGTAGAGTTCAAGCATACGAATATGCTGATCAATCTGCAAAATCACTTTCAGCACTATATGGGTATAGAGGACTAGGTGGAAGTAATAATAGATTAAGAGAGTCTAGTGCAACATCATACTATCTAGAAGATACTATGGATTTTGGTAAGCTTGCAGTCACAGTTGGCTACAGATCAGAGGATTATGATCAGCGTCACAGAAGATGGGAAGAAGGCGCAGGACCAAATCTAACTGCAGTAAGAGAAACTATTGTTAGAGATACATTCGCTGCGAATGATCATACAACTTCAAGTTTAGGAGCTACATACGAGCTTAATGAGAACATGGTATTAGTAGCTGGGTTCCATCAAGGTATGACTCCAATGTTTGGAGCTGATCCAGAAGAAGCTGATAACACTGAGTTTGGTGTCAGATATTCTGAAGGTTCAACTAATATAGAAGCTTTCTACTTTTCAAGTGAATACTCAAACTTAGCTGCTGAATGTACTCTTGTAAGTGGAGCATCTTGTGATGCAAATGAATCCGCTGTCTTTAGTGGTGGAGCTGCTGATGTTAGCGGTCTTGAATTTAACGGTTCATGGATATTTGAAGGCGACAACGGAGTAACTTATCCTATAGCAGTAACTTACACATCAACAGATTCTGAATTTTTAAATAGTTCAGATAGTGATTACTTTGGAACAGTTGCAGCAGGTGATAGCTTGCCATATATTCCTGATTCACAGATGTCTTTAGTTGCTGGTTTCATTACTGATAATGGACTTAGCGGCAATATGAGATTAGTAAGTGTTGGAAGCTCTTGTTCGCTAGCAGCTTGTGGAACTTATAATCAAATCGAAGAGCATAGTTATGTAGATCTAAATCTAAGAAAAGCAGTCACAGAAACAGTGAATGTATATATGATTATGGAAAATGTTTTTGATAGTGAAGATATTATTTCAAGAGCACCTTCAGAAGGCGCAAGATCACAGAAGCCAGCAACTTTGAAAGTTGGTTTTTCAATGAATTTCTAATTTAACTTAGATCTTAAAAAGGTGAGTAGAAATACTCACCTTTTTTTTTGAAAATACCTGATGTTTATGAATGAGGGTATGCAAATTCAATAGTAATAAAGTACAATTACGTTCCATAATGGGGCTATAGCTCAGCTGGGAGAGCACCTGCTTTGCAAGCAGGGGGTCCGCGGTTCGATCCCGCGTAGCTCCACCATTTTTTATAATAAACATATATATATTTCATATGTTTATTTATGTTCTTTTTTTGTTATATTTATAATATTAAAAATTTATATAGTGTTTGTTCGTAGGAGGAAAACCACAAATGAGTAATGAAAGCGAAGGTAAATGTCCGGTAATGCATGGGGCTGCAACTACAAATAATAGTGCAAGCAGCACGTCAGTTCGTGATTGGTGGCCAAATAATCTAAACCTCAATATTCTTCATCAACATGATAGTAAATCAAATCCTATGGAAGAAGAGTTTGATTACCAAGAAGAATTCTCAAAAATAGATTACGACGGATTAAAAAAAGATTTAAACGCATTAATGACAGATTCACAAGATTGGTGGCCAGCTGATTATGGGCATTATGGTCCTTTTTTTATAAGAATGACCTGGCACGCAGCTGGAACTTATAGAAGTACAGATGGAAGAGGTGGCGGTGGAACAGGTGCTCAACGATTTGCACCTCTAAATAGTTGGCCTGACAATGGGAATTTAGATAAAGCAAGAAGGCTGCTTTGGCCAATTAAACAAAAATACGGTAAGCAAATTAGCTGGGCGGATCTATTAATTCTTGCTGGTAATGTGGCTATAGAATCTATGGGCGGTAAAACATTTGGTTTCAGTGGTGGTCGTCCGGATATATGGGCTCCTGAAGAAGATATTCATTGGGGACTAGAAAAAGAATGGCTTGAAAATAATAGATACGAAAGTAATGATGATAGAGAGTCGTTAGATATGCCGTTAGGCGCTGTTCAAATGGGTTTAATTTATGTTAATCCACAGGGCCCTGATGGAAATCCAGACCCGCTTGCAAGTGCTCATGATGTTAGGACTACCTTTGGTAGAATGGCAATGAATGATTATGAGACTGTTGCACTAGTTGCCGGTGGGCATACTTTTGGAAAAGGTCATGGAGCTGGTCCAGATGATAACGTTGGTGTTGAACCAGAAGGTGGAGCTCTTGAAAAAATGGGATTAGGTTGGTTAAGTTCTTATGCATCAGGTAAGGGTAGGGATACTATTACTAGTGGATTTGAAGGGGCTTGGACTGCAAATCCTACTCAATGGGATAATGGTTATTTTGATTTATTGTTTGGTTATGAGTGGGAACTTGTTGATACTCCTGCAGGTGCTAAAGTTTGGCATGCTATAAATCCAAAAGATGAAGATTTAGCTCCAGATGCTGAAGATGCATCTGTAAAAGTACCAACAATGATGACAACAGCAGATATAGCGCTTCGCGAAGATCCTGAATACAAAAAAATCTCTAAGCATTTCCATGAAAACCCTGAAGAGTTTGCTGATGCTTTTGCAGAAGCTTGGTTTAAGTTGCTTCATAGAGATATGGGACCTAAAACAAGATATATGGGTCCTGAAGTTCCTGATGAGGAAAGAATATGGATGGATCCTGTTCCGTCTGGAAAAACAGACTATGACGTTGATTCAGTTTCTGTAAAAATAAAAGAAAGTGGCCTGACAATCCAAGAGATGGTTGAAACAGCTTGGGCAAGTGCCTCTACTTACCGAGCATCTGATATGAGAGGTGGTGCAAATGGATCGCGAATCAGATTAGAGCCTCAGAAAGATTGGGAAGTTAATAAGCCAGAACAGCTTCAAAAAGTTTTGAGTGTTTATGAAAATATATCTGATGAAACAGGTGCATCAATTGCAGATGTAATAGTTTTAGCTGGTAATGTTGGAATTGAAATGGCAACTGGATCTAAGGTTCCGTTTATGCCGGGAAGAGGCGATGCTTCTCAAGATCAAACCGATGCAGATTCATTTGCTGTTCTAGAACCTCACTCTGACGGATTTAGAAATTTCCATAAGTCAGGTATCAATGTTTCACCTGAAGAAATGATGTTGGATAAAGCACAATTATTAGGCCTTACAGCTCCTGAAATGACTGTATTGCTTGGTGGAATGAGATCTTTAGGAATTAGTTCTAATGGTTATGGCGTATATACAGATAATGTAAATACTTTAACTAATGATCATTTTAGTACTCTATTAGACATGTCAGTAGAATGGAAACCAAATGGAACTGGTAACTCATACGAAGGCTTTGATAGAGTTTCAGGAGAAAGTATTAGAACTGCATCACGAGCAGATCTTGTTTTTGGATCTAACTCGCAATTAAGAGCTTTGGCTGAGGTTTATGCCTCACATGATGCTAAAGATAAATTTACAAATGACTTTATATCTTCTTGGAACAAAGTCATGAATGCAGATCGCTTCGATACTTAAGAAATTTAAATTTGGGTGATTTAGAATCACCCAAATATTTATCTTTATTTCTCAAATCAGATAATACGACTATAATCCTCATACTATGGACAGAGAGTTATGGAAAGAAATACAACATGAGATACATCTTAGAGTTGATGCCGAGCCTTCTCTTGGGTCTTTTTTATATTCTCTAATACTATCTCAAAGAGATCTGCTTGCAGCGGTAGCTTCGATTCTTGCATCTAAATTACACAGCGACGCATTGTCAGCTATGGATATTAAGAAATTTATACTAGATGTATATAGAGATTGTGATGATATTGAGCTATCACTAGAAGCAGACTTAAGATTTTTTAAAGCTAATGACCCAGCTTGTAATTATATTTCTACGCCCTTACTTTTTTACAAAGGATTCTTAGGCTTAGCAACATATCGTGCAGCTAATTGTTTATGGGAAAACGATAGACATACTATGGCTTTATTTCTTCAAAATAGAGCATCAGAAGTTTTTGGAGTTGATATCCATCCAGCTGCAAAGATTGCTGGAGGTGTAATGATTGATCACGCTACTGGAGTTGTTATAGGTGAAACAACTGAGATTGAAACTCAGGTATCAATATTTCAGGGAGTAACTCTTGGTGGTAAAGGTTATGAATCTGGAAAACGACATCCTAATATCTCAAAAGGTGCTTCAATCTATGCTGCAAGCACAATCCTTGGAAACATAACAATTGGAGAAGGGGCTGTAGTAGCTGCAGGAAGTTTAGTTTTAAAGGATGTAGCTAATAATACTACCGTTGCAGGCGTTCCTGCAAAAGAGACATCTGGTTAGATTTATAGGACTCTTCTGTCTTTAAGCGGCATTAAATTTTTGTATCCTTGATACAGATACAACATGCCAACCACAAATATATTTACAAAAAACTGGCTCATCAATAACTGAGTTGGAAGTAAGGTACTGTTCAAAATTCCAAAAAATTCAATACCAAAAATTCCTAAAATAGAAAAGCCGACAATTACAGCATACATATAACGTTTACCTTGTAGTAATGTTGCAGTAAGAGAGCTTAGAAGAGTGATAGAAACAGCAAATGCTATTATCTCATTATAAGAAAACTGAGCAAGGAAAAACAGAACTGAGCCTGAGACTATTATAGTGAAAAGCATTTGGAAGAAAGAAAATACTTTGATATCTGAAGTTATGATCGGATCATATTTTATATAGAATTCTTTTGGATCTTTTTCCTCAATACAATCTTCAGGTCTCCAGTATGTTCTTGAGTACCATATTTTAATTTTATCACTAAGCTTTTTAGTCTTAATAGTATCTTTAATCATGTTTGTATAAACTTGAGTATTAGCCCATATAGGATTAAAACTTTTTAAGGCACTCACTGTTCCATAAACAGGAGTAACGTCTTCAAGTCTTGCAGTATAAGTGCCAAACATTCGATCCCAAATAATAAAAACACCACCATAATTGGCATCTATGTACTCTTTATTTTTAGCGTGATGTATACCGTGATTCATAGGCGTAATAAAAATCTTTTCTAAGAACCCTAAATGGCCTATATGTTCTGTATGAACCCAAAATTGATAGACCAGATTAATACCAGCAACAGTTACAAAGACTTCTCCTGGAACTCCAAGAATTATCATTGGCATATAAAAAATCCATTTCCATAACCATCCAGTACTTGTCTGTCTTAATGCTGTTGCAAGATTATAATCTTCTCCATGATGGTGAACACTATGAGTTGCCCATAAAATTTTTATTTCATGATGCATCCTATGCATCCAATAATATGATAAATCATATAAAAGGAAGGCTATTATCCATGTAAGAGGATTCTTCATTGATAAAAGGCCAACGTTTAAATACTTGCCTATATAGACAAAAATAAGACTCTGAACTCCAAGATTCAACATAGTAGGGTATCTACTTATCATACCCAGTGAGATGCTAGTAAAGGTATCATTCAATCTGTACGTATCTTTACCTACGAACCTACCATAACAGTACTCGATAATTATCATTAGAAAAAAGACAGGCACAGCAAATGTGATAATTGACGACTTATCGGTAACAATAGCTGCAGTTTCTTCTAACATATAATTCTCCTGTAGAGATTTTAAGGATTAGCCTTTAAATAAGCAAGCGCGCCTAATGCATTAGCATATTCTCTTTTACTTTCATAAACACCATGAATTTTGGCTAAGTTGAGTCTTTTATCAATTCCATCTTTGACTGATTGAAGTAAAGACATTCTTCCAACGAAATATACTTTATCAACTCCAATGAGAAGGGCATTTAAATATGAAATTGTACCAATAACTTCACCAACCATATTTGATATAGACGCAGCAATATCTTTATCTGATTGATTTGTTATTTGCGCAGCTTTAGAAAAATTTGAAGCAGTTATTTCTGGATGTAAGGCTCCAATATCATTCACAACCTCTCCAATTAAGGCATCGAGATTGTTTCTGTTGCCTTGAATAGCCAAATTATCAATCTCTTCAGCAGAATTATTCTTTATTATTAAATTAGATAATCCTTTAAGAGTCCCGCCACCAACAGATATCCCGCCCAGATGATTAAATTGTTCATTAAAGAAGGCTACACAAGCTGTTCCAGTTCCTGCGCTAGTGACTAAAAAAGATTCATCTTTAATTCCATAAATTTCTCGCGCCCCAAGCCCAATGGCCTGAACTTCATTTACTTTAATAAGAGGTATTTCTTTGAAATAATCATCAAGATCACTAGATTTACCGCCAGTCACTGCTATCTTTTTAACTTCATTTATTTTTACATCAATATAGTTAAATATATTTATTATAAAGTCTTCGTTTATTTCTTCAGAAGGTAATGAAAAGAATTGATTTTTACTCTCTTTGCATACAATTATGTCAGTATTAGTAATTCCAAAATCAATAGCTACAAGCATAGTTGTTTACAAAGCGTAATCACTCTCAAAGTGTTGATTCTGAATATTTTTCAGGCCACATCATTGGTACTTGTTGCTGAGGATTAAAAACATTTGGACCTAATGCTGGAAATGCCTCCGAGGCTGCATTTATTTCTTCCTGTTTTAAATACTCACTAGGAACCAGTTTTAATACATCAAGGCCTCGAGTGATTTCTGTGCCATAAATATACCCATCATAATAATAGGCCGACCAATAACCACCAGTAATAAGAATATCTTTATCTATGGGACCTCTATCAAAATATGCTATTTCTTTGGGGTTTGTAGAATCCGTAAAGTCCATTACTGATATGCCACCTTGATACCAGGCTTGAACAAAAATATCTCTTCCTGGTATTGGAATTATTGAGCCGTTATGCGCAACACAATTTTCAGTTTCAACTTGTGGTGCAGGCATTTTATAGTGGCTCCTAAACTCAAGTTTATTGTCTACGATGTCATAAATGGCATCAGCACCCCAATCCAAAGGATCCCATGCTCTACATCTTGCTCGACCTCCGCCACCCCATTCATCGGTAAATATTATTTTAGTGCCATCGTTATTGAATGTAGCTGAATGCCAATAAGCAAATCCAACATCAGTAACAACATCTAATCTTTGTGGATTATACGGATCAGTTATATCAAAAAGAATTCCATTTCCTGAACAAGCTCCCGCAGCAATATTTGCTGAAGGAAATACCGTAATGTCATGACATTGATCAGTCCTTTTTGTATCTTGCGTATCATCTCCGTGATCTCCTCCATCCCATAAACCACCAAGGGCACCAGTTTCAGGATCAGCAAATACAGTTGGACTGCTAACTATTCTAGATTTAGATGGATCAGATATAGGAATTTCAATAATATCAATTCTAAACAAAGCAGTTCTATTATCTCCTGGAACATTACCAATACATTGCTCCATTTCCTCTTCATCTCTAACACTTGATGTCCCAGAGTTGTATACGATTACTTTTCCGTCTTTTGTAGGACCTGATATTACAGAGTGAGTATGCGAACCTCTGCAAGTTTGAACGGCACCTACTTGTCTAGGATTTTCAAGATCTGCGATATCAAAAATTCTTATACCTCTAAATCTCTCAGAACTTGCATCTCTTCCAACTCCATCGGAGCCGCAGTCAATTCTGCTTCGAACTTGCTCAACAGACATTATTAATAAATCACCAACAATTGAAACGTCACCCTGTCCACCAGGACAGACTATTGATGAAATGAGATTTGGAATTCCATCATCTTCGATTCTGTACATGTTAAAACCATGATAATTACCAGCAACTAGAAGATCGTCTCTAAATGCCATATCAGTATTAGCAAAACTAAGAATAGGAGATCTGAGTGATTTGGATTTCTCTAATGTTGTTTGCTCTTTATCTTCGTCAACATCTTTTGTTGGATCTTCTATCCCTTTCGAGCCAGGATTTTCTGGATCAAAAAATCCAGTAGGTTTCTTTAACGATGCTACTAATTCAAGATTTAATATTGCTTCGTCTGCAAAAAATAAACCAGCTGATAAACCAGATCTTGGATCATCAGATAAATTTACGGCTATAGCATTCATTCTCTCAATTTCGACGCCTTGATCGTTAATTAGGTCTGAAACAAATTCACTTAATAATGGATCATATGCCGATCCTGGATATTTTTTTAATTCTTCAACCATCTCTAAAGCACCATCATGATGGGATATCATTAATTGAAGGAATAATCTGTCAAAATCAGTACTTTCTGAATTTTCAAGATCATTGAGTTGCTTAGGAGTAGCCATACCTGCCATTTCCATATGCATATGATGATCATGAGACATATTAGGTTTTATTTCTTCACGAGATTGAAGCCAGCTTTCCATAAAATTTATTTCGTCTTCTTGAGAAACATCAATTCTGTTAGCTAAATCAACGATTATTTCATTATTTGTTCTTTTATTAGCAAGTTTAGACATAAGAATGGCTTGTTGGTGATGAACAATCATTCCTTCAAGAAACTTTACATCTGCTTCAACATATTTTGCACCAGCTATATTAGCTGCAATATTTGGGTCAAGTATTTTAGACATTTCTCCTGGAGCACCTGGTTGAATAATTGGAGCAACATTAGAATTGTTATCTGCGATAACAACTTGTATAGAAAATAAAGCAAATATAGATAAGAAAATATATTTATGTGTCATGTTTTTCATCTTCATCCACTTCTTTTGATTGTCCTTCAATAATATTTTTTTTTGAAGGTTGATTTCCAAACCTATTTATCCTGTTATTCCTATTAGTTTGTTTTTTTGAAGCTTTTATTTTCCCTAAGTTAAAGAAAACAAAAAGAGACAAGACGGCAAGACCACCAAAAATTATTGAATTCATTATCTACTTCTGATTTTTGATAATAGACGAAGTATTTCTAAGTAAAGCCAAATTAATGTAACCATTAATGAGAAGGCTCCATACCACTCCATATACTTAGGTAAACCCTTTTCGGCACCATCTTCAATAAAATCAAAATCTAAAACTAGAGATAAAGAGGCAATACAAACTATAAATAAGGACAAGCCAATACTCATTAAAGAACTATTAGTAGGCGATAAAAGACTGATACCAGATCCAAAGAAGCTCATTATAAAACTCACTAAATAAAGTATTAATATGCCCCCCATACCTGCGAAAATCATAAGTTTAAAGTTCTCAGTAGGCTGAATTAAGCCACTTTTATAACAAACTAATAAAGATGCAAGAATACCAAATGTAAGACCTATTGCCTGGATAGCGATACCATCAAATTGATTTTCGTACATTAAAGTTATGCCACCAAGAGCTATTCCTTGAGCTAACGCATACAAAGGTGCTGTTGATCCTGCCTTTTCTTTACTTCTAAATATAGTAACCATTGCAAGAATAAAACCTACTATTGCAGCTGGTAGAACAAGTGATGGTATATTCCATCCAATTGCAGCTCCTGCAAAGCAAAGACCTAAAAGTATTCCTGTTTTATTAACAGTTCCATCAAGTGTCATTCTTTCGCTTAAAGGGAGGCTCTCTGAGTTACCTTCAAAACCTCTAGTGAAAGCTGGATTGGCTGATCTGCCAAAAGTATTTAATGCTGAATGTTTAGACATGTTATTTTTTCTCCATAATAAGAGGTTATATTAGATAGGTATGGTCATAAAGACAAATTTAAAGAGGAGTTAAAGGTTTTCAATCCACTTTCTAATCAACTCAGTACCTTCTTTATGTTCCAAGGCTCTCCCAGATTCTGGCATCATTATTCCAGGATCAAGAGAGTGCATTCTATAAACAAGTATTGAGCTATCTGGTTCACCTGGAACAATCGAATATTTTAAATTATTACTAGCTCTTCCAGCTGCAATCGGCTTTTTATAAAAACCTAAGTGTATTTCTCTGTTTTCTGCAAAATCTAAATAAAGACCAGTAGTATCTGCTGAGCCACCTTTGATATGACAATGCCCACAATTAATATCTAAGTAGGATCTTGCTCTGCTATTCATTGAAGCTAGTGTGTTGGTCCAATCAGTCATAGCCTTTACTTTTATATCCTTTTTAACCCAACCTTGTTTATGCCATTTATCCAATTGATTCATGACCCCATCTTCATAGGAAAATTCTTTATCCAAGTTTCTAGGCTTGGGTCCTATAGGTCTAATACTTTTATTTAATTGATGACATTCCTTGCATTGGTTGATATTGGGGACTCTGTATCTAACATCTTGAATATCACCCTCATTATTTACAAATTGTGTTGTTATGGTTTTACCTGCGACGCTTAAAAATGCATCGCTTTGTTCTTCGTTCCAAATATAGCTAACATTTTTCCACTCGTCATTTTTCTTAATCAAAAGCCTTGTCTCAAGTAATTGTTTATTTAAGTTTGATTTCTCATGGTTATTTAAATATGCAAATGTTTTAATTAAAACAGTCCCTTCAGGAAAATCAAAAACTTCATTAGGCCTATATTCTGCAAATCCCTCTGAGGGCATATATATGAATCTTAATTTATCAGCATAGTCAGAAAAAAGCGGGCTTATAAGCTCATACGGTAGTACATCTTTAGATGGATACTGAGCGACAAGATCAGAAAAAAAACCATAGTCTGATAGCTTTTTGGCAGTTTTATCTTGAAGGACTATTGAATCATTAACGCTCGCAAAAGTTACATTTGTGCTAAAAAGAACAAAAAATATAATCGTTAATGTTTTCTTAAAGTCAGTCACTAAAGACCACTGGAGATAGAGGTTTAATTTTTCCTCTATAGTTATCATAATTTTGATCAACTGGATCAAAGAATGGAAGAATGTATTTGAGAGCATTTATTGTTAGAAATGAAGCATCTCCATTATCACCTAAAATAATTTTATCCTCATCTGGCTGACCAAATAGTATTTGAGGTAACGGAACAATCCCATCCCAGAAAATATGTGGCATATCTCCTTCAGAAAGCTCATATAGTATTTTAGCAAGTTCACCAGTCTCTAAATCTGGGTTATAACCTGACTTACCAAATCGATTACCATGAATTTGAATTGATCTCGGGTGAGGATAATAATTTTCATCATCAGTCTCAAAGCCATAGGTAACAATTGCAATATTAATAGTATCGTTATCCCCGATATCATTATCAAATATTTCAACATGTGAACTAGCCTGAATTAGAATACCCATTCCTCTTGGTACTTCACCGACTATGTTGCCTTCAGGAGCAAAATTGTCTGTATTGTTATTAACAGCTTTATTTCTAA
Organism: uncultured SAR86 cluster bacterium; assembly: GCA_964276235.1. Lineage (GTDB taxonomy): Bacteria > Pseudomonadota > Gammaproteobacteria > Magnimaribacterales > D2472 > SCGC-AAA076-P13. Next base: position 66,078 of record CAXYEK010000001.1, on the reverse strand, counting down.
AAACTCTTACGTGATGGCCACCTTGCTGAGGTATATCAGGGAGATCGAATACTAAAATTCCAGCAGTATTATTTACTGCATAGTTATCATAAACATCTGCAAAGTAGGAGTTTTCAATTTCAATACCAGCAACATTAAATTCAGCTCGAGAATTTTTTACAATAATATTTTCTGATTGACCAACATAAATGCCAGCATCAGAGGCGCCTATAGCAACACAAGAATCTATCAATACGTTTTTAGACTCAACTGGATATAATCCATAAGCTCCATTTTCCGTACTAACGCCGCCAGTCCATTCGGTTCTAACTCTAATAAAACTTATTCCATTTACCCCTTTAACCTTAATAGCATCACCTTTTGCGTCTTCAACTGCAAAATCTCTAAGTATTACGCCATCAGATGTTACAGAAAGTCCTTGTGCTCCTGATTTTTGGTTTTTAAATGAAAGAACTGTTTTATCAATACCTTCTCCTTCAAGAATAATATCTTGGATATCTATAGATAAACTGTCTTCAAGTTCATATAAACCTTCAGTTAAATGAATAATATCGCCAGGTTCAGCAAGGATTAAAGCTTCTTGTATTTCTGAATAAGGATCACTAGAAGGGGAAATTGATGTAGTAGCCCCATAACAATTAAAGCTTATTATTAAGCTAAAAAGTACGAATTTAAATTGCTTCAGGTATGTCGTCAAAGCTTTCTAGTGGCTTTTTAAGTTCAGACCAATCGCATTCAAAGTCATCTGGTGCATGCTCATACTCAAGCAATCCAAGTGCCTCAAATTTAGGTCTAACATTATCTGTAAGTAGGCCAATTCTTGAAAGATTAGGTATAACTCTTGAGAATAAGAAATTCCTAAACATATCAAAGGTTTTAGTATTTAATTGAAATTCTCTAGCTTCTTCTTGTGACATACCAAGGAACCTTTCTTCTGCTTTAGTATTAATCAATCTCTCTCTAGAAATAACACATGCCTCATATGCAAATTCTGCTCTCTCTTCAATTTCCTCAGGAGTAAGCGTCTTAATATAGTCTTCAAGATAGTTGATACCAAAAGTAACATGTCTTGCCTCATCCCTGACAACATAATGAAGTAACTGCTTAAGAAGAGGATCTTTGGTTATTGTTTTAAGCATTTGAAAAGCAGCTAATGCTAGTCCTTCAATTATAATTTGCATTCCAATAAATTTAAGATCCCATCTCTCATCAGTTAAGATTTTGTCTAATAAACTTTTAAGAGCAGGATTGATAGGGTAATGAATGCCAATTTTTGTTTGAAGATATCTATTGAAGACTTCTACATGCCGAGCTTCATCAAAGGTTTGAGATGCTGCATATAATTTAGCATTGAAGGTAGGAGCACAGCAGGCTAATTGAGATGCAACTAATAGAGCACCTTGCTCACCATGAAGAAATTGACTCATTAATTCAGCAGTTGAGTGTCTATCGAGAAGTATTTTTTCTTCTTCGGTTAATTTTTTATAAGCTTCAAGGGTTTCATGAGGCAATTCCTCATCAGGATCTACGAGTTTTTCATCAGCCGGATGTGTGTAGTCCCAGTTTAAGTCGATAGAACCGTTCCAATTAAGCTCTTTACCAAGCTCATAGAGTTTTTTAATCCTATTATCTTGGACCGTATAGTCCCAGTTATATGAACCAGTCAAAGGCGTATGAAATATCTCGACAACGTCTTCAACTTGGCTTGGTGTTAAATCTACCTCTTCATCAAAATATAAAAGATCTTCAGGAGGCCCATCTTGTTTTTTAATTTTCATTATTTTTCCTACTTTTAATGTATGCAGTGCACACATTTCATCAATATACTATATAACAAAATTTAATCCTTGAAAAGCTTTGTTAGTTCCTCTAATAAAACCTCACCCAGCTCCTCGGCTCTGTTTATAGTTATTGCATTTTTATAGTATTTAGTAACATCATGACCAATACCAATTGCTTGAAGTTCAACTGGACTTTCATTTTCAATAGATGAAATGATTTCTTTTAGATGATTATCTAAATAATCTTCTCTGTTAGCAGAGAGTGTGCTGTCATCTACAGGAGCTCCATCTGAGATAACAATCATTATTTTTCTTTCTTCATTTCTTCGCATTAGCCGCTCATGTGACCAAGCTAATGCTTCTCCATCTATATTCTCTTTTAATAAGCCTTCTCGAAGCATTGCACCAAAGTAACGCCTGGCTCTTCTCCAACTATTATCACCACTTTTATAAATAATATGTCTTACATCATTAAGTCTTCCTGGGTTTGAGTAACTTCCATTAGAAATCCATAGCTGTTTTGAATCACCACCTTTCCAATGTTTAGTAGTAAAACCTAGCACTTCAGTCTTTATTTGACATCTTTCCAAGGTGCTCCCAATAATATCAGTACATATTGCAGCAAGACTTATAGATCTTCCTCTCATAGAGCCAGAATTGTCTATTAATAGTGTTACTGCAGTATCCTTAAAATTTGTTTCTGTCTCTTGTTTATAGCTTAAGGGGTGACCCGGTTCTGCAATTACTCTATGAAGCCTTGCAGTATCTAACATGCCTTCTTCAAGATTAAAGTTCCAACTAGTATTTTGTTTTGCCAGCAAAAGTCTTTGGAGTCTATTTGCTAGTTTTCCAATGGTCGTTTGATAAGGTTTTATTAAATTATCTAGCTGATTTCTTAATCTAATAGATTCATCTGGAGTTGTAAGATCTTTTGCATCAATAACTTCATCAAAATCAGAAGTAAAGATTGAGTAATCTTTTCTTGAAGAGTTTGCAAAATCATCGTGAGGGTAGGAAAGAGCATCTATTTCTTCATCTATAGATGCACCATCTGTTGATTGAGCTGCTTGTTGCTCAGTATCATCTATTTCTATATTTATATCTTCTAAAGTTGATTCAGAATCAGAGGTATCTGTATCAGATGAATCTTCCATGTTTTCTTGTTCTATTTCATTAGTACTTCCAGGAGAGTCAAAAGGTTCGTCATCTTTTTCATCTTGCGATTGATCGTCTAATTTTAATAATTTTAGTTTCCTTAAAAAATCTAATGAAATTTTTTCAAATATATTTTGGTCAGCTATATTTTCAATAAATTTATTTTTTACTAGTTCAAGATCTATTGATGAATATTTATTTTCAAAATTTTCTAATAATTTTTTTGATGCAGGACTTAACTGCATACCTAAACAATCTTTAAGCCAAAGATTGGAGCAAAGAGCTAAAAAATTTGGAGACTTTTCATCATCCATATTGATACTTTTAGCTTCCAAGTACTCAATAATATTTTTTTTAGCACCTTTATATTCATTTGAACCCAATATTTCAACTCGAGACATTTCAAGTTCGTTGAAAACCATTCTCGCTGGAAGGGTAAGGGCAACTTCTTTGTTATTTCTATGATGCAAATGCCAAAAAGCCTGGAAATCTGATTCACCCCTCCATGAAGATAGGTCTTTGCTTGATCTTGGTGTAGAAGATATAGAAGCTTGATTTTTACTAGGAGGTCTTTGGGCAATTCCATTTTTTGATGATAAATCTTTGTTTTTTGAAATTGCTTTAATAGAAGATATAGCGGCCTCATGAAGCTTTTCCCTATTTTTTAACCAACCCATGATCTAATTAACTTTTTGAATTATCGCCATCAACTTCTATATCAAAACATCTTTGAAAGTATTCTGAAATGATTGGCTTTTCCATATCATCACACTTATTAAGAAATGTAAGTTTAAAGGAGCTAGCAACATCTTTAAATATTTTAAAATTTTGAGCCCATGAAATAACAGTCCTTGGCGACATTAAAATAGATATATCACCATTAGCAAATCCATTTCTGGTCAGGTTAGCTAACTTAATCATATTTTTTAATATTTCTTGATTCTTAGCATTCTTAAAATCTACCATTTTTGAAACTACAACTTTAAATTCCTGATTTGGATCAAGATAGTTTAATGTTGAAAGAACGTGCCATCTATCCATTTGCCCTTGATTGATTTGCTGTGTTCCATGATATAAACCAGTAACATCTCCAAGTCCAACAGTATTAGTTGTAGCAAAAAGTCTAAACGATGCATGAGGACTAATAACCTTATTTTGATCTAATAATGTTAATTTACCTTCAACTTCTAAAATTCTTTGAATAACAAACATGACGTCAGGTCGGCCAGCATCATATTCATCAAAAACTAAAGCTACTGGATTTTGAATTGACCAAGGCAGTAAACCTTCTTGAAATTCTGTTATTTGTTTACCATCTCTTACCTTAATGGCGTCCTTTCCAAGGAGATCTATTCTGCTTATATGACTATCGAGATTAATTCTTACACAAGGCCAATTAAGTCTTGCTGCAACTTGCTCAATATGAGTTGATTTACCTGTGCCATGAAAGCCTTGGATCATGACTCTTCTATTGTGATCAAAACCAGCCAGAATAGATAAAGTAGTTTCTTTATCAAATATATATCCTTCATCAATTTCAGGAACCCATTCAGTTTTGTCTTTAAATCCTTTTACACTCAATTTAGAGTCTATTTTAAAAGTTTTTGAAACATCAAACTTTTGGTTTGGCTTATTTGGCAATTCAATTTTGCTATTAATCGTCATAATAATATTTTTTATTTATATTAGGAGCCCATCATACTTTTAGAGGTATGAAAGTTCTAGTTTTTTTCTAAACAATGTAAGATGGTTAACACAAAAATTTATAACATACGGATACCAAATGGACGAAAAAGGAAATCTACTACAAAACTGTTTAAATCTTTTCTCATTAAATAAAATTGATAGAGATTTATTTAGCTGGACCGGAAAGAACGTTGGATGGGCAAGAGTTTTTGGCGGGCAGGTAATGGCACAAACATTAATTGCGGCATATGAGACTGTAGAAAAAGATCATTTTGCCCATTCTTTTCATTCTTATTTCTTAAGACCGGGGCAGATGGATAAACCTATTATTTTTACCGTAGATAGAATTAGAGATGGTAAAAGCTTTACCACTAGAACTGTGAAAGCTATCCAAGATGGCGAAGCAATATTTAATTGCTCAGTTTCTTTTCAAAAAAGAGAGGAGGGCTTAAGTCATCAAATACCAATGCCTAAGCTACCAGGGCCTGATGGGTTAAAGAATGAACTAGAGATTCGAGAGGGTATGTCAAAAGACTTAAATATAGACAAAGATGATCTTCCACTCTTTTTAAGAAAAAGAGAAGTAGAAATGAGACCAATTGAAATCCAGGATTATGCAAATCCTGTAAAGACTCCCCCATATAGGAACACTTGGATAAGACCAGATGGCCAAATGCCTGATGATGAAAAAACTCAACAAGCATTTTTACTATATATATCAGATATGGGCTTACTGGCTGCGGCAAACAATCCACACGGCAGAAATTTTTTATCAAAAAACCTTCAAGTTGCAAGTTTGGATCATGCAATGTGGTTTCATCAGAAATTAGATTTCAATGATTGGGTTTTATATGCAATTGATAGTCCTTATTCTGGAAATTCTAGAGGATTTTGCAAAGGATCAATTTATTCAAAAGAAGGAAAATTAATAGCATCTTGTACCCAAGAAGGCCTCATAAGACTCTGGCCCGAAAGTAAATAAGAGGAACTATTTCTCTCGAATAATATCAGTTAGGTAACTAACCTTTTTTGGGTCTATATCAGGCGTAAGGCCATGACCTAGATTAAAAATATAACCAGGGTAATCTTCAAAAACGTCTAATATTTTATAAGTCTCTTTTTTAATAGTCTCATTAGATTCTAATAAAATTTTTGGATTTAAGTTTCCTTGTAATGAAACCTTGCCTGAAAGATAAATATAATCTTTTGGATTAGTATTCCAGTAGAGACTTAAACAATCAGCATTGGTTTCTAGTAAAAGTTCTCGTGAGCACTTTGGCTCTCTGGCAAATAATATTATAGGTACTGATGAAGTTATAGGATCATTTTTTAATGAAGCTATAAGGGAGCTAATGTAACTCAATGAATATTTTTTATAATCAGAATCACTAAGAAGGTTTGCCCAAGAATCAAATATCTGTATAACATTAGCTCCTGCCTCAACTTGCTTTCTTAAATACAAGAAACAAGCATCTGTTAATTTAGTTAAAAGTAAATGAGTTTCCGCATCATTACTCATAATAAAATTTTTAGTAAACTTAAAATCTTTTGAAGACCTTCCTTCTATTGAATATGCTGCTAAAGTCCAAGGACTTCCACTAAAACCAATCAATGGCTTGTTAGCAGGTAATGCATTTCTTATATTACTTACAGCTTTATATACATATGAAAGACTATCAGGATTAAATAGGGGGATATCAATAACGTTTTGAGGAGATCTTATTGGATTATCAAAGACAGGACCTTCACCTTCTAGAAATTTAACACCCAAGCCCATAGCATCTGGAATTGTAAGAATATCTGAAAACAAAATAGCACTATCAAGATTATATGCATTCATAGGCTGAAGGGCTAACTCACAGCACACCTCAGGGTTTTTACACATGTCTAGAAAATTTTTGAAGTTCTTTCTTACAGCCCTGTATTCAGGCATGTAGCGACCAGCCTGTCTCATATACCAAATTGGAGGCGTAGAAAGCTTCTCTTTATTTAATGCCTTAAGAAATATCGAATCATCCATCATGAAACGTATTTTATTATACTTTTAGCTGCTTCACGTCCTTCCCATATTGCTGTAACAACTAAATCAGAGCCTCTAACCATATCTCCCCCAGAAAATATTTTTGAATTAGAAGTTTGGAATTGAAATTCTTGATGCTCTTCAGCAATTACAAGGCCATTTTTTTTAGTGTCAATATCAAACTCACCAAACCAATCAGAAGGGCTCGCCCTAAAGCCGAAAGCAATCACAACCGCGTCAGCTTCGTAAATAGTTTCAGATCCTGGAATAGGAATAGGAACTCTTCTTCCATTTTGATCAGGTTCACCAAGTTGAGTTTTAACTATTTTCACTCCTTGAACTTCATCATCTCCAATTATATCAATGGGTTGAACATTAAATTCAAATTGAACCCCTTCCTCTTTTGCATTTTTTACTTCTCTTTTTGAACCAGGCATATTCTCTTCATCTCTTCTATATAAACATTTAACAGATTTAGCACCTTGCCTAATAGCAGTTCTATTGCAGTCCATAGCAGTATCTCCACCACCAAGAACAATTACTTTCTTGCCTTTCAAATCAATGAACTCTTTTTTACTTTTTTGAAGTTTTAAAAGTTTTTTGGTGCTTGAAATTAGATAATCAATAGCTTTATGAACTCCCTGAAGTTTTTCTCCATTGAAACCACCCTCAAGAGAGGTGTATGTTCCCATAGCCATAAAAACTGCATCATAATCGTTGTAAAGTTTTTTAAATGAGACGTCTTTTCCAATTTCTTTTCCTAAATTAAATTCAACACCCATTTCTTCCAATATTTTTCTTCTTCTCTTTATCACTGATTTTTCTAATTTGAATTCTGGAATACCGAAAGTAAGTAATCCACCAATCTCTTCATTTTTATCAAACACATGACTATGAACACCAGATCTAGTAAGCACATCAGCACAAGCTATTCCCGCTGGTCCTGCTCCTATAATAGCTACTTTTTTATCAGTCCAAGTTCTGTAAGACATATCTGGTTTCCAGCCCATTTCAAAGGCTTTTTCAGTTATATATTTTTCAGTTGAGCCAATAGTAACGGCTCCAAAACCATCGTTTAATGTGCATGCTCCTTCACAAAGTCGATCTTGAGGACAAACTCTGCCACATACCTCTGGTAGGCTATTTGTAGAATGACATAACTCAGCAGCTTCAATAATATTTCCTTCATTAACCAGCTTTAACCAGTCAGGAATAAAATTATGAACAGGGCACTTCCATTCGCAGTAGGGGTTTCCACAATCTAAACATCTGTGCGCTTGATTAGAAGCTTGGACTTGATTATATTCTTCATAAATTTCTACAAAACTAATTTTTCTTTCTTGAGCAGATTTTTTTACTGGATCAAATCTTCCAACTTCAAGAAATTGAAAGTCATTTTCAAGCTTTTCATGAGCAACATATTCATCTCTATAACCGCTACTATTATTCTCAGCCAACAAGAAATTATTTTTATTACCACCAAGAACTTCCTCACGCCATTTATATAATTTTTCTTTAGCAGTTTCATAATTATCAATGGGCGCAAAAGATTGTGTAATGTATTTACCATTAACTCTTAATTTTCCATAAAAATAAGGAGATCTTGGCTGAGTGAACAGCAAGACACCTTTCTCAATACGATATTGCTTATTTTTGTTTTTCATAAATGTGATGTGTGCGTATGACGGAGTATGACACTTTTAAGTGATAATAGAAAGTTTCTTATGATATACTTCATAATCCACACTTTTAATACATATGCCAGGACTATTTAAACAAGAAGATTTTCGAGATAACTGCGGTTTTGGACTTGTAGCTAATATAAATGGCGTGAAGTCTCACCAGGTCATAGTCAATTCTATAAATGCACTAATAAGTATGACTCATAGAGGAGGAGTGGGTTCTGATGGAAAAACAGGAGATGGTTGCGGACTTCTTTTTGACATTGATAAAAAATATTTTAGTGATGAAATTTTTAATGAACAAGGAATAGAACTTGGTAATGAGTTTGCAATAGGCCAACTTTTTTACAATGATGAAATAACAAAAATATTACCAAAAATAAAAAAAATTCTTAAAGATGAGAATCTGGAATTAGTCGCTCATAGAGAAGTGCCTGTTAAAGAAAATATATTAGGAAAAATTGCTCTTGAATGCGCCCCAAAGATATATCAATTATTTATAAAATCTCTAGAAGACGATTTTAATCAACAAATATTTGATACAGGACTTCTTCAATCAAGAAAATTTATTGAAGAAATCTATCAAGATGATGAGGTTCTATATGTATGCAGTATGTCTTCTAAGACAATAGTCTATAAAGGATTGATGCTCCCAAATGCAATACAAGAGTTTTATGATGATTTAGGTAAAGATAACTTTAGAGCTTCTACTTGCGTATTTCATCAACGATTTTCTACAAATACTAGTCCAAGATGGCATCTTGCTCAACCATTCAGACTGTTAGCACATAATGGTGAAATAAATGCGATTAGAGGTAATAGAAATTGGGTAAAAGCTAGATCTTCAAAATTTAAAACACCCTTAATCCCAAAAATACAAAAATTTCATCAACTTGTTAATGAGACAGGTTCTGACTCATCTTCATTAGATAATATGATTGAATTGCTAGTAAAAGGAGGTATAAATTTATTTAGAGCTACAAGAATGGTTTTACCACCTGCCTGGCAAAATACTCCAACTCTTGATCCTGATGTAAGAAGTTTTCATGAGTATAACTCCATGCATATGGAGCCATGGGATGGTCCAGCTGGAATAGTAATGGCGGATGGTAAATGGGCTGTTTGTATTCTTGATAGAAATGGATTGAGACCAGCAAGATATCAGATAGATAAAAATAATATTCTTACTGTTGCATCTGAGACTGGAGTAAATCCAACCGATGAAAAAAATATTACCAAAAAGGGAAGAGTTCAACCTGGTGGCATCTTGGCTATAGATACCTCAAAAGGAGAAATTTTTAATGAAACATCTATAGATGATGAACTTAAGAAGCAAAATCCTTACAGAAGATGGCTAAAAGAGAATGCTTTATATATTGAATCAAGCTTAGATTCTTATGAGGGCCCTGGCCTAAAACAAATGCATCCGAATAAGTTTCTCACTGCTACAAAACTATTTTTGTTATTTAAAGAAGAAAGATCATCAGTAATTAAGCCTTTGGCTGTAGATTCTCAAGAGGGAACTGGCTCTATGGGCGATGATACAGCCTTAGCTGTAATGAGTAAGATGCATAGACAAGTATATGATTTTTTTAGACAACAATTTGCTCAAGTTACTAATCCTCCTATCGACTCATTAAGAGAGGCTGCTGTAATGACTCTCGAGACTTGTTATGGACCAGAGTTAAATATTTATGAGGAATCGTCAGAGCATGCAAAAAGACTTGTTACAACATCGCCAGTTCTCTCATACAGAAAACTTAATTCAATTATTAATAATCCTTACTTTAAATCTAAAGAAATCAAACTTTCTTTTGATAAAAAAATATCATTAAAAAAGGCTATAAATGTATTACAAGCAGATGTAGTTAAACAGGTAAAAAATGGGGTATCAATAATTCATCTTGTTGAAGAAGTACCTCCGAGGGAAAACTTCCAATCAATGCGTTGCTTGCAGTTGGGTCTGTGCATCAAAATCTTGTAAAACTTGGACTAAGATCTGATGCAAATATAATTATAAGCTCATCATCAGCCAGAGATACTCATCAAATAGCTTGTTTAATTGGTTTTGGTGCAACAGCTGTTTATCCATCTTTGGCATATCAAACAATTCTTGATTTAACTCATAGGAATGAACTAAAGGGTGCTCCTCATGAAAATTGTGCGAGATATAGGAAAGGCGTTAATAAAGGACTCTTAAAAATTATATCTAAGATGGGAATCTCAACTATATCTAGTTATAGAGGATCACAGTTATTTGAAATTGTTGGATTAGATATTGATGTTGTTGATTTATGTTTTACCAATACAACCAGCAGAGTCAGAGGAAGAAGTTTAAAAGATTTAGATGTTGAATTGAGGACCTTAGATGATTATGCAAGATCTAATCTTACAGATATGAACGTTGGAGGTCTTTTAAAGTACATTCATGGTGGAGAATATCACACTTATAATCCAGAAATAGTTAAAAAGCTTCAAGAGGCTGTTACTTCTGGTTCAGAAAAAATATACAAAGAGTATTCCTCTTTGGTTGATAATAGGCCTCCAGCAATGTTGAGAGATTTATTAGAAGTAGATTCAGGAAAAAATAAAATTGATATTAGTGAGGTTGAGTCATTAAAGAAAGTTTTAAATAGATTTGATTCTGCTGGAATGAGTTTAGGAGCATTATCACCTAAAGCTCATGAAACATTAGCAGAAGCCATGAATGCTCTTGGAGGAAGATCTAATTCAGGTGAAGGTGGCGAAGCTGTTGAGCGATATGGCACATCAAAGATGTCTAAGATAAAACAGATAGCATCTGGCAGATTTGGTGTAACACCTCATTATTTAGTAAATGCAGAAGTTCTCCAAATTAAAATTGCACAAGGAGCCAAGCCAGGTGAGGGTGGCCAGCTTCCGGGTGGAAAAGTAAATCAATTAATAGCCAAACTAAGATACTCAACTCCAGGAGTTACACTAATATCTCCTCCGCCCCATCATGATATTTACTCAATTGAAGACTTGGCACAGCTCATATATGACCTTAAAGAGGTTAATCCTAAGGCCTTAGTTTCTGTCAAGTTAGTATCAGAGCCTGGTGTAGGGACTATCGCATCTGGTGTTGCAAAAGCATATGCCGATTTAATTACTATCTCTGGACATGATGGCGGAACAGGAGCCAGTCCACTTACGTCTATTAGATATGCAGGTTCTCCATGGGAACTAGGTTTGGCAGAGGCACATCAAAGTTTAAGAGATAGTGGTTTAAGACATAAAGTAAGACTTCAAACTGATGGAGGAATGAAAACAGGTCTTGATGTCATTAAGGCTGCCATCTTAGGTGCAGAATCTTTTGGCTTTGGAACAGGACCAATGATAGCCATGGGATGTAAATATTTAAGGATATGTCACCTAAACAATTGCGCCACAGGAGTAGCTACTCAAAGAGATGATCTTATAAGGCATCATTTCATTGGAGAAAAAGAGAAAGTTATGAATTATTTCCAATTTATTGCAAATGATGTTCGAGAACATCTAAGTAACATGGGAGTAAATAAACTTGAAGACATAATTGGTCAAACAGAGTACTTAGATAAAATTAAAGATATAGATCCTCAATATCAATCAATTGATTTAAGCGATTTACTCTATAAAGATTCAAAAAATGATGAAGCATACTTTTGTACATCAAAGAAAAATAAACCTTGGGATAAAGGTGTTCTAGCTAGAAAAATTATGAAAGATGCTAAGAGCCATATTGATCAAGAAGACTCAATATCATTAGATTATGATATTGCAAATACTGACAGATCTGTTGGTGCTCTTATTTCAGGATATGTTGCTATGAAATATGGAGAGGAAGGGCTTAAAAATTCTATAAATCTAAATTTCAAAGGTTCTGCTGGTCAAAGTTTTGGTTGCTGGAATGCAAATGGAATAAGCTTAACTGTTGAAGGCGATGCTAATGATTATGTTGGTAAAGGCATGAATGGAGGTACTATCGTAATAAAAAATAATAGTGATTATGCCTCTTTTAATAACGATACTTCTTTGGTTGGTAACACTTGCTTGTACGGAGCAACAGGTGGCGAACTTTTTGTCTCTGGAAGAGCAGGTGAAAGGTTTGCTGTAAGAAACTCAGGTGCTAATGCAGTCATTGAAGGATCTGGTGATCATTGTTGTGAGTATATGACTGGAGGACAGGTTACAGTTCTTGGTCCAGTAGGAGCAAATTTTGGTGCTGGGATGACTGGTGGCTTTGCTTATGTTCTTGATGAAGACAGAACGTTTTTTGATAATTGCAATAGAGGTTTAGTTAATTTAGAAAGAATTACAACTGAAGAAATGCAATCTCATAGAAAGCATTTGAAAGAGACGATTGCTGCTCATTACAAACATACAAATAGCTCTAAAGCTAAAGAGCTTATTGAAGATTTTGATAGGTATGAACCTTATTTTTGGTTAGTAGTTCCAGCAGCTTCCAATATTCAAGACTTGCTAAAAGCAACAACTGCAAATGCAGCTTAAATAAAGGACTTTTCTAAATTTTTAGTATTGAATTTATCAGTTTTAAAGGCTTGACCCTTATCGTTAATCAAAACTAAATTCAACTTCCCTTTAGAAACTTTTTTATCATTTAATATAAATTTATTTAAATCTTTAAATTTATATTTTTTATAGTCTGTATTTAAATCTAAAGATTCCATTAAGTTAATAATATTATCTAAATGAGATGCTTTGATATGTCCTTCAAAATAAGAAATTTTAGAAGCTATTACCATTCCCAATGTGATTGCAGCTCCATGACTTACTTTTTTATATTTGTTATGAGCTTCAATAGCATGACCAAAAGTATGGCCAAAATTTAATATTGCTCTTATACCGCTCTCCTTTTCATCTTGAGTAACGATCTTCGATTTTGTTTTAATAGATTCCTCAATAATTTTTTCTAAAATATTTAGTTTTTTAGATTTAATACTTTCTGGATTATCTTGAATTATTTTATATAGTTTTTTATTTCCAATAAACGCATATTTAATAACCTCACCAAGACCTGACTTAAACTCTTTTTCAGATAATGTTTCTAAGTACTTGCTGCTAATTAGTACTAAGCTTGGATTATAAAATGAACCAACTAAATTTTTCCCTTGTTTTATATTTATCCCAGTTTTGCCGCCGACAGATGAATCTACTTGGGCTAAAAGTGTTGTGGGGATTTGGACAAAATCAATACCTCTAAGATAAGTTGCGGCACAGTAACCTGTAATATCTCCTACAACTCCTCCACCAAGGGCTATCATAGAATCTGATCTATCAAATTTGAGATCAGCTAATCTCTCCTGTATTTTTATGTATGAGGAAAAAGACTTAGATTTCTCTCCTTCATCTAAAATGTGGACGAAAACCTTTTTTTTGTCTTTTATAAGCTCTTTTAATTCTTGCAAATATTTTTTTGGTACACCAGAATCAGTAATTATTAGAACTTTATTCTTTGTTTTTAAGTGATTTAATAGATTAGATTTCGTAAGAGCATTCTTTGCAATTATTACATTGTATTGTGATGGTTTTTTTCCAACCCTAATAACTTTAGCCATAGTTCTTAACTAACTTAATAATTTCAGAAGATACTTCTTGACTCGATTTACCCTCAGTATTGACAGAATAGTCAGCAACTTCTTTATAAAGACTTTCTCTAGCTAGATGTAAATTTTTAAGAATTTCTCCAGGATCTCCATTCTTAAGAAGAGGTCTATCTTTATCTTTAGAGGTTCTCTCAAGCTGAACTGCAATTGGAGTAGCTAGATAAAATACAGTACCTCTAGAAGAAAGCATCTCCCTATTAGACTCTGAAAGAATTATTCCGCCACCAGTCGAAAGAACAATTGAATTTTTATGAACCATGTCTTCAAGAATTTTACTTTCTCTTTTTCTAAAACCTTCCTCGCCCTCTAAATCAAATATCCAGTCTATAGAGGCACCAGTTCTAGTTTCTATTTCTTCATCAGTATCATAGAAAGTTAGAAATAATTCACTAGAAATTATTTTCCCAACTGTTGATTTGCCTGAGCCCATTGGACCGACTATAAATATGTTCATAATTTAGATTCACCTAAAGATGGCTAATTTTAGCATCGAACTATATAAAATAGTTTTTTTGATATTAAAAGATGTATTCTAGAATGCTAAAATCTTGAAATAATATATGTTAAAAACAATCAAAGTTCTATTTTTTCTAAGTATTTCAAGCTGTTTGATAGCTATTTTGGCAATATTTCTTACATATTTTAGTTTAAAACCAAATCTTCCAGAGATATCACTAGTTGATCAATCTCAACTACAAATGCCTTTAAAGGTATATACAGAAGATGGAGTGTTAATTGGTGAGTTTGGAGAGATTAAAAGAAGGCCTTTAGATTTTCAAGATATACCTATTGATATTAAAAATGCTTTTTTAGCTGCAGAAGATGATGGTTTTTTTAATCATCAGGGTATTAGTTATACAGGTTTATTTAGATCTGTTATTAGATGTATGAGCCCTAGAGGGTGTTTTGGAGGTGGGGGGACTATCTCAATGCAGGTTGTTCGTGGCTATCTTTTAACAAGAGATCAAACTATCACAAGAAAAATTAAAGAAATTTTTCTTGCATTACAACTTGAGAGCGAACTTTCTAAGGAACAAATTTTTGAACTTTACGTTAATAGAAACTTTTTTGGCAATAGATCCTATGGGGTAGAAGCGGCTGCAAATACTTACTTTAATAAAAATACTCTTGACTTAAATCTTGCAGAATCAGCAACAATTGCTGCTATGGCTCAGTCCCCATCAAGAATAAATGCAATCAAAGCGCCCTTAAGGACAAAACAAAGAAGGGATTGGATATTATCAAGAATGTTGAAGTTAAGATTAATTACCTTCAAAGAATTTAGTGAAGCCAGATCTGAGCCTTTACAAGTTTCAAAAAATATTAATCTATATGATATTGATGCAAGACATCTTGCTGAATTAGCAAGACAAGACATTATCAAAAGATATGGCCTTCAAGCATATAAAAAGGGGTGGTCAATTTACACAACTCTTAATTCAAAAGCACAAGAAAGTGCTCAAAAAAGCGTGCTAGCTCAACTATCGGCCTATCACAAAAGACATGGATGGATGGAGGCTGATAACTTCTTGGAGACTTTCAACGAAGACCAGCTGAATTCGCTGAAAGCATCAAATACTGATTTTCTCTTTGAGATTAGTGATGATAAGGACTCTTTAAATGATGATAATTTAATTACAAATAAAATCAGTTCTATCTTTGATCAATATGCTTTTTATAAGAATTTTATAAAAGGTATTGTAATAAATGTAGAAGATAAAGAAGCCTATATATTAAATGATAACCTTGAGATAGAAATAGTTAAATGGACTTCAGAATATGAATGGGCAAGAAAAAAAATATCTATTAACCAGAGAGGACCAATTCCAAAGTCATTTAAAGATTTTTTGAAAGTAGGTGACTTTGTTTACCTTAAAAAGGAAGATGGCTTTTTTATTCTTGATCAAATGCCAGAAGCTGAATCTTCTCTAATTTCAATTAATCCTAAATCAGGAGCTGTAAAAGCCTATGTTGCTGGTACTAATTTTGATAAAAGTAATTTTGATAGAATTAAGCTTTCCTATCCCTCAATCTGGGTCCAGCTTTAAACCTTTTATATATGCTACTGCCCTTGCGAATGGCTACAATCTATCTTCATTAATAAATGATGCACCTATTGCTTTTGAGGACAAGAATCTTGAAAGTATATGGAAGCCTCAAAATTATACTGGCGAATTTTATGGGCCAACTTCTCTAAGGGAAGCACTAATTAAATCTATTAATATTGTTTCAATAAAGCTGTTAAGAGAATTAGGTATTGCGAAGTCCCATAATTATATAAATAACTTTGGATTTGAAAAATCTAGATTACCATCAGACCTTTCTTTGGCATTGGGATCA
Source organism: uncultured SAR86 cluster bacterium (assembly GCA_964276235.1). Classification (GTDB taxonomy): domain Bacteria; phylum Pseudomonadota; class Gammaproteobacteria; order Magnimaribacterales; family D2472; genus SCGC-AAA076-P13. The sequence continues at coordinate 49,790 of CAXYEK010000001.1, read as the reverse complement.
GGTAACTTTTCTCCAGTTGAGATGGTTAGAGGGTTTAGTGTGATTGCTAATGGAGGTTATTTAGTAGATCCATATTACGTTACAAAAATTGAAGATAGAGACGGCAATCTAATATATTCTCATGACGACTTTATAGAATTTGAGAATGATAAAAATCTAACAGCTTTTCCATGGCTTAATACTTTAGAGATGAATGTAAAAAGACCTTATTTTTTAACAAAACCTAAGTCCATAAAAAATAAAGTTATTGATGAGCGCGTAGCATATTTAGTTAAAGATATTCTTGAAGAATTTATGAAAAAAGGAACTGCTGGAAGAAAGTCGGCATTCTTAGATAGAGATGATATTGCAGGAAAAACAGGTACCACAAACGATGCTATAAGCACATGGTTTTCTGGTTTCCATGAAGATTTAGCAACTACAGTTTGGGTTGGCACTGATAATTTTTCTTCCTTAGGAGAAAACGAATATGGCTCTACAATAGCTTTGCCTATATGGCTTGATTACATGAGCAATCAACTTATTGATCTAGAAATAAAGCAAAAATCAATACCAGAAAATATATCTTTTGTGAGAGTTAGTGGCGAAACAGGGAAGATTGAGAATTCTCAAAATGCTGATACTTATTTTGAATTGTTTTTAGACGAAAATACTATCAATTAAGACTTAAATATACTTATTGAAAGTAATTCCCATACATTTTCAATATAAGTGCTTGGAGTATCTTTAAACTTTGATCTAATATACCTTCCAACATTTCCCTCAAGACAAGTAATAATTAATTGAGAAGATATGCCAGCTTGAGTAATGAGATTATCTGAATCTTCAGACAGCATTTGTTTTATTGATAATTCAAACCTCTCAAAAAATAGATTCACGGAATCGGAAACATTTTTTTCATCTGCCGAAAGGGCTTCTCTTGATAACAGCCTTGCAAAGCCTTTATTTTTTTCAATAAAAATCATAAAGAATAGAAATGCGTTCTTCGTCTTTTCTTTGGAGCTAAGTTTAGATTTCTTTAATTCCCCACATTTAGCGAATATAGCTTCATCGCAAAATGAAAATAATTCAGCATAAATAGCTCTTTTACTAGGAAAATGTCTGTAAAGAGCAGCCTCAGTAATTTTTGATTTTTCAGCCAAAAGAGAAGTGGTAACTTTTGATAAATTTCTTTCTTCTAAAAGACTAGCTAGTGACTGTAAAATTATATTTTTTCTGTCTTCTTTCATTACTAATCTAAATTTATCTCAATCTCAGGGCAAATGCGAGAGAGTTCTGATATAAATTCATCCTTTATGCTGTTCATATCTTTCAAGGTATCGCCCTCAAAGCGAAGAACTAATTTAGGAGTAGTATTTGAGGCTCTTATTAAACCCCAACCATTTTTAAAATTAACTCTTAGTCCATCAATAGTTATCTTATCGCCATCAAGAGAACACTGAGCAGCAAAATTTTCTATTATAGAAAATTTAGTTTCATCAGTAACAGTTATATTGAGTTCAGGAGTAGAATAAGATTTTGGGAGATTTCTAACTAATTCAGAAATAGACATATTTGAATTTAAAATTATTTCTGCAATTCTTAAAGCAGCATAATGCCCATCATCAAAGCCGTACCATTTATCATTAAAAAATATATGGCCACTCATTTCACCAGCTAACAAAGCTCCAGTCTTTTTGATAGCATTTTTAATATGGAAATGGCCGGTTGGCGACATTATTGCCTCACCTCCACTCTTTGTTATTAAATTTTCTAGATGATTTGAACATTTAACATCAAAAACTATTTTTCCTTTTTCTTTTGAAAGAATATCTTCAGAAAATAACATCATTAGCTTATCAGGAAAAACAACCTCTCCCTTATTCGTTACAAGACCTAACCTGTCTCCATCCCCATCAAAAGCCAAGCCTACGTCAGCATTTAATTCTGTAACTTTTGATATTAGATCTTTTAAGTTATCTATTTTTCCTGGATCAGGGTGATGGTTAGGAAAATTCCCATCTACCTCACTAAAAAGTTCATGCACCTCAAAACCTAATTTTTTAAACATGTCAGGTGCAATACACCCCGCAGCTCCATTACCACAATCTAGAACAACTTTTAATTTTTGAGGGTTTTTTAAGTTTATATTCTTACAAACTTCATCTATGTAATCCTTTTTTATATCGTTATATTCGATAATTCCCTTGGCAGAAATATTTTCAGAGTCAACATCTTTTATTAGCGAAAGTATTTCAGTACCAGCAACTGGCTGATCATTTATAACCATTTTTATGCCATTATAATTTTTTGGATTATGACTACCAGTGATCATGATGCCACTTTTAGAATTTTGTTTTTTTGCTGCAAAATACAGAAGGGGGCTTGTAACTAAACCAACATTATTTACGTTAATGCCTTTATCGATAAGCCCATCACAAAAAGCATTTAATAATGATTCACCAGACAATCTCCCATCTCTTCCAACTGCTAATGTTGTAATACCTTCCTTATGACATTTTACCGAAATAGCTCTAGCTATGATTTTTATTGTTTCTTCATTAAGCTGCTCTGGATAAGTTCCTCTTATGTCGTATTCTCTAAATATTGAACTAGATACAATCATTTTTTTTCCTTTAGTTATCTGTTTTAGTTTGTCATAATAATGCTTCGTTATTATATCTTGTAAATATGTTTGTAAACACTGATTCAAAAGTTATCTGGAAAAACGGTACCTACGAAAAATGGGAAGATACTTCTGTGCATATTTTATCTCATACAATGCATTACGGGACTGGCTGCTTTGAGGGCGTTAGAGCCTACAATACTGAAAAAGGACCTGCAATATTCAGATTAGAAGATCATACGAATAGGCTTTTTGAAGCAGCAAACAAACTAAGTATTAATATTCCATATTCTCCCGAAGAAATTAACCAAGTTCAAAAGGAAATTTTTGCAAAAAATGATTTAAAAGAAGGATATTTAAGACCTATTGTATTTCTTGGAAGCGAATCTTTAGGAATAAGAGCAACAGAATTATCAGTTAATGTTGCTGTTGCAGCATGGGAATGGCCCTCCTATATGAGTCCTGAAGCAAAGGAGGCTGGAATCTCAATAATTAAATCTTCATATGAGCAATACAGTAATCCTCTTCATTCAGGCTATAAAATTATAGGAACATATATAAATTCAACTATGGCGCTTCATGAAGCAATTAATAAAGGGGCAGATGAAGCCTTGCTATTGGATAAAAATGGTTTTATTTCAGAAGGTAGCGGCGAAAATATATTTCTTATTAAAGATAATATTATAAGCACTCCATTAACAGATCATTGCTTAAACGGAATTACAAGACAATCTGTTATTCAAATAGCTGCGGATTTGGGTTATCAAATGATAGAGAAGGATTTAACCTATGACGATCTGCTTTCAAGCGATGAAGCTTTTTTTACAGGAACTGCGGTTGAGATAACACCGATTTCTAAAATTGATGAAAATCAAATAGGTATTGGTTCAAGAGGGCCTATTACAGAAAAACTTCAAACCACATATAACGATATTATTTATGGTCAAAATGATCTGTATAAACACTGGCTTAGCTTAGTTACCTAATTAGATTATTTTGCCTAAGCTCAAAATTGCAATTCTTAGCTATAGAAGCGCTCCATATGGCGGTGGGCAAGGGGTTTATGTCCATGATATTTCTAAAGCATTGATCATCATGGGTCATAAAGTGGATGTTATTTCAGGCCCCCCGTATCCAGATCTCTTTGATGAAGTTAACTTAGTAAAACTACCTGGCCTAGATCTTTTTCAAACCTTTTCATTTAAAAAAAGAGTTGAAATCTTTGTAAATAAAAAGAAAAAAAAGCTTATAGATTTTTACGAATTCATATCTACTTTATTTGGAGGTTTTCCTGAAATGAGAACTTTTGGAGTAAGAGCTAAAAACTTTCTTGAAGAAAAACAATATGACGTAATTATTGATAATCAATCCATAAGTTATGGAATGCTAGATATTCAAAAAAAAATGCCCTTTATAGAAATCATTCATCATCCAATAACCAAAGATTTTAGTCATGAGCTTGAAGCAAGCTCAAAATTTTTATATAAATTATCAAGATATAGATGGTATTCATTTTTAAGAATGCAAAAAAAAGTTGCTCCAAAGATAAATAGAATCATAACTCCGTCTCAAAACTCAAAAAAAGATATAGCTTATGACTTTGATTGCAACTTAAATAAGATCACTGTAATCAATAATGGAATAGATACAGATGTTTTTTCACCTGATAATAGTATTGAGAGAAAGCCATATAGATTAATAACTACTGCAAGCGCTGATGTTCCTCTAAAAGGCTTAGATTACACTCTAAAAGCTTTATCAATTCTTCAAGAAAATCTTCCTGAAATAGAATTAATAGTAATAGGAAAACTAAAAGAAGAAGGCCATACTGCGCGATTAATAAAAAGATTAAATATTCAAGAAAAAGTTCATTTCAAGACTGGTCTTACTAAAGAAGATATAGCAAAAGAGTATGCAAAGAGCTCAATATCTATTGTAAGTTCTTTATATGAAGGCTTTGGATATCCTGTCATTGAGGCTATGAGTTGTGGTGTTCCTTTAATTGCAGCAAAAACATCTTCAATCCCAGAGCTCACAGGAGATTTTGCATGCCTAATACCAGCAAAGGATGAAGAAACCTTAACAAAATCTATAAGTATAATTTTTAGCAGCTATGATCAATATAAAATTATTGCCGAAAAAGGAAGACAGCATATAATTGATAACTTTAATTGGTTAAAAATTACTCAAGAATATGAAAATATTATTTATAAAACTATAGAGGATCATAAAAATGCTGACCTTTAATTTTAACAAAGTTAAATTAGATAACAAAAGTGGAATCATGCTTGACCTTGGATGTGGTGAAGGCAGGCACATATTTGGAGCAATGCAGCAATTTCCAGATTTACAATGCGTTGGATTAGATCCTCACCTAGAATCATTAGATAAGTCACAAGAAGGATTGGAGCTTTTTGAATCATTAAGTAATAACACTACTACTTTTCTGAGTGGATCAGCTTACTCTCTTCCTTTTGCAGATAGTACTTTTGATTTAGTTGTTTGTTCTGAGGTTTTAGAGCACTTGCATGAATACAGAGACGCTATAACTGAAATAAATAGAGTTTTAAAACCAGGTGGAAAATTTTTAGCTAGCGTTCCCGCTGAGTTTCCTGAAAGGATTTGCTGGGCATTATCAAAGGAATATCAAAATCAACCTGGCGGACATTTAAGAATTTTTAAGAAAAAAAATCTTATTCATGATGTTTCTGAAAGAGGGTTTAAATTTATTCAATCTGAAAGGTTTCATTCAGTTCATTCTGCCTATTGGTGGCTGCGATGTTTTTTTTGGAAGTCGCAAGAAACAAATATTCTTATTAGATGGTATAAAAAATTCTTAGAGATACATATCTTGCAAAAGCCAAAGTGGATAGATCTTTTAGATAGATCGTTGAATCCTATTTTAGGTAAAAGTATAGCCCTTTATTTTGAAAAAAAATGAATTGGGAAGACCTGAGAACTAAGCTTAAGCCCGCAAAAGACTGGATCATCCTTAATCAATTAGAAGATGGATCGATTTCATGGGACCAAAGAGGAAAATGTGACCCCTGGGATCATTGTGAATGCTTAATTGCTCTGGCTATTTATGAAGAATGGGATGCATTTGATAAGGGAGTCGATTGGTTTTTTAATAATATCAATAAAGATGGATTAATTTCTCCTGAATTTAAAAATCAACAATCTGTTTATAATCATTTTGAAAGTCATCATGCTCCTTATATTGTTTTACCATTAATGCAGGCTATGCTTATTAAAGATGAGGAATCTTTTCCAAAGGAATATTCACCTCAAATAAACAAAATATTTGATCAATTAGAAAACTTTAAAGATGACGATGGTTATTATTACTGGGCAAAAGATAAAAAAGGCCTTTCAGATAATTCCTTAATAACAGCAACTATGTCTATTTTGTTATCACTTACAGCGAGGCATGAAAGAAGCTTCAGCATAGATACATCAAAATGGGATCAAAAATTTGATAGAGATGGTACTGATAGATCTAGATTCTCAATGGATTTTTACTATCCATATTTAGCAAGAGTCAAAAATAATAAGCAAGAATTCGATAAGCATTTAGAAGAATTTTATGTAAAAGGGTTGGGTGTAAAATGTGTTAAAGAAGAGCCGTGGGTTACTATAGCTGAAAGTTCAGAATGTGTATTAGCAGCATTAGTAAATGGTAATGTAACAAGCGCAGAAAATATTTTTAATGACATACTTCAATTTCAAGATTCTGCAGGAATTTTCCCAACTGGTTATCAGTACGATTTAAAAATATTTTGGCCTGAAGAAAAATCTACATGGACTAATGCAGCTGTAATAATTGCAGGACATGCTTTATGCACTTTTAAGGATATTAATGAAAGGAAGGGCAGTAATGTATTTGTAAATTTAAGTAATTTTAATGAGAGCAACTAAGCTATTAACTCTTTTTAAAAAATTAAAATTTTCACTTAATGCTGTTTGGTAAATTTCTTTTGGTGCTTGGCCTCCTTCTTCTTCTGAATCATATATATCATGTATGGCTAATATTCCTCCTTTACGAATCTTTCCTTTCCATGATGCATAGTCCATTCTTGCTGATTCAAAAGTATGACTCCCATCAATAAACACTAAATCAATTTCATTATTTATTTCTTCCGATGCTGATATTGAGTCATTCACAACAGGCTTAATAAAATTAGATAAATCAAATGCTTTGATATTTTTTAATAAAGTTGGCAATGTATCGACTCTATTCTTTTCGTAATCATACTCATCTGGATCAAAGTACTCTTCTCCAATTTGTTGCTCTTCAGAGCCTCTATGATGGTCAATAGTAATTAAATGAGTGTTATTTTCTTTACATGCCTGCCCAATATAACAAGCAGACTTGCCGCAATATGAGCCAACCTCAACTGCACAAGTGTTTGTACAGTATTCTTTGGCTAACTCATAAAGAAATTCTCCTTCTTTATGGGCTAAGAAACCTTTTATAGATTCAAAGAGTTTGATTTTACTGCTCATAAAAATTTTCTTTACCTAGTGTCGATTTAAATCTTCGATGTTGCCACAAGTACTCCTCTGGGAAATCTCTTATTTTTCTTTCCATATATTTATTTAAATCTTTAGAAAACTTAAAGCTAGCGGAGTCATCTAGTTTGATATTTTCTATCTCAAGAATATATTTATTATTTTTAACATAGCTATTTAAAAAATAAGTTTTACATTTTGCGCGGTTAACAATCTTTAATGGAGCAGATATTGTTGCAGAAGGGTGATCAAAGAAATCAACAATTTCAGACTGCATCAATCCGTAATCTTGATCCGTTGCATATAAAACAGTCTTGCCTTTTTTTAGCCATCTCATAAACCTAATAGGAGAATCTTTATCACAAATATCTTTCATGCTTTTTAGCCTTCCCGAACCTTGTATAGAATCAAATAAATTAGAATTATGAGACCTCTCAACTCCATATATTTCTGCATTCATAGATAAAAGTCTTGCATCAAGTTCAAGATGTAATGAATGCTTAAAAAATAATAAGACACCATTTTCACTATTTTGTTCAAATATTAATTTCTCAAGCCCTTTAATTTCATATTGAATAGATTTTTTTATTCTTTTATCAGACCAGAACCATGCAACACCTGTATCAAAGGGTATCTTTCCCGATGAAATAATATTTAACTTATGAAGATGTTCCTTTTCTTTTGAATTCATTTGTGGGAAACATAAATCAATATTTTTCTTACTAAATTTATTTCTCTTCATAGAGCTAAAATAAAAAAGATGACCAAGAAGACTACCAAATTTTAAATGTATAGATCTTGGAAGAAGTATTGTGATCTTCCATAAATTAACGAGAAGTATTAATAAAATTCTATTCATTTGTTTTTAAGCTGTATTATTACATTATTAATATGACTGAATGAAAAATGAATCTTTTTTTATATAATTTTTTAGTATTTATGATGCTTCCTTTTATGGTTGCAAGAATATTTATTAAAAGTTTTAGTGATGCCGACTACAAGTTAAATTTTTTAAATCGATTTGGTATATATAAAAATAAAAATCAATCTAAAAATGTTGTTTGGTTTCATGCAGTTAGTTTGGGAGAAGTTATTTCTTCAGAAAAAATAGTTTCTCAAATTCTCAAAGATTACAAAGTCGTCTTATCTGTTTCAACTCCAACAGGTCTAAGGGAAGCACAAAAAATATTTGGATCTAAATTAGAGGTTGTTTATGCTCCCTGGGACTTTATTTTTTTTGTTTCACTATTTTTTAAAACTTATAGGCCTCAAGCATTAATTTTATTTGAGACTGAAATATGGCCATCCATGATCTTTAAGGCACACTCAGTAAAAATACCAATCGTCATATCGAATGGAAGACTTTCAAAAAAATCTTTTAATAGGTATAAAAAAAGTTTTATAACAACTAAAACAATGAAAAAGATATCTCACATCTTTGCTCAAAGTTCAAATCACAAGAAAAGATTCCATAGACTTGGAGTACCTTTAGAAAAAATCAAAGAAGTTGGATCAGCTAAATTCGATTACGATATTTATAACAATGGTATTAATGTAAACAATAAAGATAGGCAAATTATTTTGGCAGCAAGCACTCATAAGAAAGAAGATGAGTTAATCATAGCGGCTTTTAAAAGATTAAGCTTTGATATGCCTGAAGTAGAATTAATCATTGTTCCAAGGCATCCAGAAAGAGCAAAATCAATTCAGAATTTATTAGACATAGAAGGAATGAATTCTGAAGTTTTAACATCTATACCGAATAATAATAATAAAAAAATAAAATTTCAATAATTAGTGCTACCGGGATATTAAAAGAACTTTATCCGTTAGCATCAATAGCCTTTATTGGAGGAAGTCTTTTTAAAGAATACGGAGGGCATAATGTAATTGAAGCTGCTTCTCAAAAATGCCCCTTTATAGTAGGTCCTTATACATATAATTTTGAAGATGTTATTCTGAAGTTTAAAGAAAATGAAAGCTGCGTTCAGCTTGATATTAATTTAGATATATTTAATGCATTTAAAACCTTACTAAGTGATAATAATTTAAGAGATAATATGGCAAATAAAGCTTTAGATGTATGTATAAAAAATACTGGTTCCTCAGACATTCAATACAACAACATTTTAAATATTATTAGAGAGGATAAAAGTTGAAATTAGTAACAGCCATAATTAAACCTTTTAAAGTTGAAGAGGTAAGAGCTTCTTTAGATAAAATTGGCGTCTCTGGAATGACGATGACAGAAGTAAAGGGCTTTGGAAGGCAAAAAGGGCATACCGAGTTATATCGGGGGGCTGAATACACTATAGATTTTCTTCCAAAGATTAAGATTGAGATTGCCGTATCTGATGATTTAGTAGAACAAGTTAAAAATGCCATAGTCGATGCTGCTTCATCAGGAAAAATAGGTGATGGAAAGATATTTATTACTCCAATAGAAGAAGTTATTAGGATTCGAACTGGCGAGACTAACGAAGAAGCTCTTTAAGAAAAATTAAATCTATAAATACAAAAAAACCAATAGCTTTTTTGCTTGGCCCAACGGCATCAGGTAAGACAGATCTTGCAATAGAGATTCACCAATCATTGCCAGTAGAGATCATCAGCGTAGACTCTGTGATGGTTTATAAAGATTGCAATATAGGTTCAGCAAAACCCACTCACGAGCTCTTAATAAAACATCCACACCATTTAATCGATGTTATCGAACCAAATTTAATATTTACCGTTGTAGACTTTTGTAATGCGGCAATGGAACTAGTAAATAAAATTCACAGCAAAAATAAAATACCTCTATTTGTAGGTGGATCTATGATGTATTTCAAGTCACTGCTTACTGGTTTGAATGAATTGCCTGAAAGGAACGATGAGTTAAGAAAACAATTAGAATCCATTAAAGAGAGAGAAGGAGTAAAAAAATTATATTCTATGTTAAAAAAAGAAGATCCTATTTATGCTAATCGAATTCAATCAAATGATGAGCAAAGAATTATTAGGGCACTCGAAGTAATAGAAATATCTGAAAGTAGTTTTAGTTCTCTTATTGAAAGTAACCCTAAAAAAAATATTCAAGATGATTTCAATATTTACCAATATGGAATATTTGAAGAAGATAGATCTTTATTACATTTAAGAATTGAAGATCGACTTAATACAATAATAAGTGCGGGCCTAATAGATGAGGTTCATCATATCTTACAAAAATATCAAATACCGGAAAATCATCCCATAAGAAAAGCAGTTAATTACAAACAAGCAATAGGATTCATTAACAATGAATATAATGCTGATGAATTTTTTAATAGAGCCTTATATGCGACTAGACAATTAGCAAAAAGGCAATTAACTTGGTTGAGATCATGGGAAGAACTCAGTTTATTTAATATAGATTCAAAAAATAAGATAATAGAAGAAATTAAAAGCTTAATTTAACTTTAAATATATCTATATGCCCATAGATAGAGTTTATAATAAAAGAAAACTACGAGGTAATATTATTGTGAATTGGGATAATAAAGACAAAGATCCATGGGGCGGAAAAAATGATGCTCCTGATTTTGATGAGCTAATTAAAAAATTCTCATCTATATTGGGTGGTAAAAAGTCATCTTCAAATGGCACAAGTGGAGGGTCAGGAGGTAATGGTTTCAAATTTCCAACCTCCAGAATGTTCTTATACGGACTATTCGCTTTTCTTATAGTTTATGCTTCGCAATCTATTTATCAGCTAGATGCTTCTGAAAGAGCGGTTATTTTGCGATTAGGTAAATTCCACGAAGAGCAGCAAGAAGGTCTTAATTTTAGGCTTGCGGGAATCGACGAGCGTTATATTGAAAATGTTACTTTAACAAGAAGATATACTCAAACAAATAGCATGCTTACCAAAGATGAAAATATAGTAGATGTTACTGTATCTGCTCAATATAGAATTGCTAACTTAAAAGATTTTGTTTTAAATGTTAAAGATCCAGAAGCTAGTTTAAGGCAAGCAATCGAAAGTGCTTTAAGACATGTTGTCGGAGATAATACATTAGAGCAGACATTAACAGTTGGAAGGGAGAATATTGCTCAAGAAGTTCAAGTAAGACTTCAAGAAATTCTTGACGGTTACGGTACTGGATTATTAGTTCAGCAAGTAAATATTGAAAAAACTGATCCACCAGCTGCTGTTAAAGATTCTTTTGATGATGTCGTGGCAGCTAGAGAAGATAAAGAAAAACTACAAAATGAAGCAGAACGTTATGCCCTAACGATTGTTCCTGAGGCTAGGGGGCAAGCCCAAGCAAGGATTAGGAATGCAGAAGGGTATTTGTTAGAGGTTGTTGCTAATGCTGAAGGTGAGGTAGGAAGATTCACCCAACTCCTAAGAGAGTATGAAAAAGCACCTGAAGTTACTAGAGATAGAATGTATATCGATGCAATGCAATCCGTCTTATCTAACACAACAAAAGTAATGATAGATATTGATAGTGGTAATAATCTAATGCTACTACCTTTGGATAAAATGATGGATCAAGGAAATTCAGTTCTATCTAAACAGCAATTAAGAATATTAAGAGGTGATTCAGATGAATAAGAGTACATTTATATTAGTTTTTTCTGCTTTGATAATTGGAATAGCTGCAAACAGCATTTTTATTGTCAATGAGAAAGAAGAAGCAATTGTTTTTCAATTCGGTGAAGCTGTAAAGACAGACATAGAAGTTGGATTTCATTTTAAACTTCCTATTATTCAAGAAGTTAAGAAATACGATAGTAGAATCCAAACATTGGATGAAGAGCCAGATAGAATTCTTACTGTTGAAAGTAAGTATCTGCTAGTTGATTCATTTATTAAATATAGAATAGCTGATGTATTAACTTTTTATAAAGCAAACAACGGTAGCTTCAATAGTTTAAATAGTCTATTAGGCCAAAGATCAGAATTTGTTTTGAAAAATAACTTTGGTAAGAGGACAGTGAAAGAAGTTGTTTCTGGTGAGAGGGATGAGTTAATGAATATTATGCTTAACTCATTAAATGACTCAGTATCAGATCTTGGTGTCGAAATTATTGATTTTAGAGTCAAGAGAATCGATTTGCCTTCAAATTTAAGTAATTCTGTTTATGAAAGAATGAGAACAGAAAGAAATAGACTTGCTGAAGAGTTAAGATCTGAAGGTAAAGAGATTGCCAGAGAGATAAGGGCTATAGCTGATAAAGATAAGGTAGTCATTCTAGCTGATGCTTATAAAAAAGCTGAGCTCCTTCGAGGAGAAGGGGATGCATCTGCTGCAAATATATATGCGGAAGGTTTTTCTCAGAATCCAGAGTTTTATGAATTTACAAGAAGCATGAGAGCTTATGTTGAAACTTTTGAAAATAAGTCCGATGTTCTTTTGATAGATGCTAACTCAGAATTTTTAAAATATTTAAATCAAAAAGAAATAGCTAAATAGGAATACTAGTGGCATCAAATACTCTAATACTGGGGCTCCAATGGGGAGATGAGGGTAAGGGTAAAATTGTTGACGCTCTAAGTGAAGAAGTCTTTGCAGTATGTCGTTTTCAAGGTGGTCATAATGCTGGCCACACTATAAAAGTAAACGGAAATCAAACTGTTCTTCATTTAACTCCATCCGGAATTCTTCATCCCAAAGTTAATTGCCTTATAGGCAATGGTGTTGTTTTGTCTTTAAATGCATTGGATAAAGAAATTAAGGGGCTACAAGAAGCAGGGGTAAATTTTACAAATAGATTTTTTGTCAGTTCGGGTTGCGCATTAATTCTTCCAAGTCATATTAGCATTGATAAAGTAAGGGATAAAAAAGAATCCATTGGAACAACTGGAAGAGGAATAGGACCAGCATATGAAGATAAGATTTCTAGAAGAGCTGTTAGATTTGGTGATATTGGAAATGAAGAAATTTTAAGACAGAAAGTAGAGCTCCTTGTCTCATATCACAATAGATTGTTAGTCGAGCTTTATGGAGAAGAGCCCCATGAAATAGAAGATATTATTTCTGAAATTATGTCTTTTAAACATTTACATGATAGCTATTGTTCTGATACCCAAGACCTTTTATATAATTGGGTGAATGATAACAAGCCTCTATTATTTGAGGGGGCTCAAGGAACATTATTAGATATAGATCATGGCACATACCCCTTTGTAACTTCTTCAAGCACTACTGCCGGAGGAGTTTCTACTGGACTTGGTCTTGGACCTAAATATATAGATAAAATTATTGGCATTTCTAAAGCTTACTGTACCAGAGTAGGTGAAGGTCCTTTTTTAACTGAATTATTTGATGACAATGCAAAAATGCTTGCTGAAAAAGGTCATGAATTCGGAGCAACTACTGGGAGACCTAGAAGGTGCGGATGGCTTGATTTAGTAGCCTTAAAGAAAGCAGTATTTACTAATTCTGCAACAGATATTTGTTTAACAAAATTAGATGTAATGGATGAATTTACTTCCATATCGGTATGTATAGATTATGAAGATAATAATCCTATATACAAAACATTTGAAGGCTGGCAGTCATCAACTGAAGGAGCTACTGAATTTGACAGTCTTCCCTCAAAAGCCCAAGAATACATTAATTTCATAGAAGAGTTTGTGGGATGCTCTATCTCTTTTGTTTCAACTGGCCCTAACAGAGATCAGACAATTTTAAGATAGTTATTTGAGTTCTTTAAATGGCTTTGATTTTAAAAACTTATCCAAATTAGCATTTATAAATTTAAAGGAATCTGGATTTGAAAACTTTTTAGATAATCTCAATGCCTCATCAATAACAATAGGCTTATCAAGACTGCCATAAATCATTTCATTCAACGCAAAATATATTATAGATTTATCCATTAGATCCATATTAGAATCTTTAACGCCAAGTTCAATCAAGACGTTTTTTATATCACCTTTATTTTTATTAACTGATTCAAGTGATGATGAAAATAGAACAAAATCTACTTTTTTATTTTTATGCTCATCTTTAAACTGATCAATAATATCTGATATATCTTGTTCATTAAAAAAGAACTGAAAAATAGCTTGAACTAGATATTCCCTAGTTCTTACTGCAACCTTATGATTAGCTAGACTTTTCATCTATTAAAGCTCTTAAAGCAATTGAGTTATTTTTGGTATTGGTTTCAATTCTCTTTAAAAGCTGATCTTTGTTTTCTACGCAGATAATATTATTTATAAAAGCAATGTTTGGGTATTCCATGGAAAGATTTCCAATAGACCTAAAAGCCTCATTTGTAACCAACTCATAATGAGTAGTTTCACCTCTAATAACAATTCCTAGAAAAAGGATTCCAGCAAACTCTTCTTTAGATTGGATTATTTTATATTTTGCTAAAGATGCAAGCTCAATAGCTCCTGGAGCGCATGATAGCTCAATTGCATTATCTGGTGAAAGAATTACTGATGCAGTATTGGTCATGCTTTTAATATAATCTTCATACCATGAGGTATAAACTATAAGTATCTTATTCATTAACAAATCCAGTAATTTCTATATTAAATCCAGACACAGCATTATATTTTGTTGGAGTTCCAAGAACTGTTATTTCTTTAAGATTTAATGCCCTTAATATTTGAGAACCAACTCCAATAACTCTTCTATTTCTTTTTGGCTCAATTTCTTTATCGTCTAAAAGATTTAACCAATAACTTTTTGCATCTCTATGATTTATAAGAACAAAAAGTCCAGCTTCCTCTTCAGATATTCTCTCAAGAGACTTTCTTATAGACCAATTTTTTCCAAGCTCCTCAATACCTAATGTATCTTGCAATATACTTTGTGTTTGAACCCTAACAAGAGGTGATTTTACTTTGGTGAGATCACCTTTACTAAGAGAGAAGTGATATTCATCATTAATAATATCTCTCCAAACAATTAATTTAAATTCACCGAATTCATTCGATATATCTCTCTCATTTACAGCTTCAACAGTTGAGTCTGATGAAAGCCTATAATCAATCAGATCTGCTATTGTTCCAACTTTTATATTATGTTCCTCACCAAACTTAATTAGATCATCTCTTCTAGCCATTGTTCCATCATCATTCATTATTTCGCATATAACACCAGCAGATTGAAGGCCTGCAAGTTTGGCAAGATCACATGCAGCTTCGGTATGCCCAGCTCTACTTAATACGCCGCCATCCATAGCTTTCAGTGGGAATATATGACCTGGCTGAACAATATCTGATGCTTGTGAATTTTTATTAACAGCTGTTTTAATTGTATGAGCTCTATCAGCAGCAGAGATGCCAGTAGTTATGCCTTCTGCAGCTTCAATAGAAACTGTAAATGCTGTTCTGTTAGCCGCTTTATTATTTTTAGTCATCATTTGAAGATCATACTTAGTAATAAGATCATCATTCATTGGCAGGCAAATTAAACCCTTTCCTCTTGAGGCCATAAAATTTATGATTTCAGGAGTAACTAGATCGGCAGCACAAACCAAATCACCTTCATTTTCTCGTGATTCGTCGTCAAGGATGATAACCATCTTGCCATTTTTAATATCTTTTATGATGTCTGTAATATTATCTTTTAACATTTTTGTAAATTTTTTTCGAATCAGATTCAATTTTATATGAGGATTCTAGTTTAAAACCTAGCTTTTCAACAGCATTATCTTCCTTAAACCAACTTACCCCATCTGGTCCAAGTAAGTTTGGTGATTCATAGATGATGAGCTCATCAACTAGACCTGATAAAAGGAAAGAATTTACTAGTTGTGGTCCAGCCTCTACAAGAATGGAACAAATATCTGATTCGTTTAGACTCTTGATTATTTTTTTAATGTTATTTTCTTTGATAACTGTAACGTCAGAATTTATAAAGAAATTATTTTTATAATCTAAATCTTTCTTGCTAGTTAAAAGTATCTTTTTTGGCTGGTTCACAGCAAACTTTACTCTTGCATTCATTCTAGGATTATCGTTGACTAGAGTATTACCACCTGTAAGGATGGAATCATGCATGGCTCTGACAATTTGGACATCTTCTCTAGATTCTTTACATGTAATCCAAGTACTGCTTCCATCTAGATTGTGAGATTTACCATCACTTGAGCTAGCTATTTTTACCGTAATATAAGGCCTATTATTTTCATGTTTAAAAAAGAAGAATTTGTTCTGCTCTTTTATCAGTTCTTCATGCAAACCTAATTCTACTGCTATATCGTTATCTATTAACTTTTTAATGCCAGTACCGGCAACTTTTGGGTTAGGATCCTTACAACCAATTATTACTCTCTTAATACCAGATTTAATAATTGCATCAGAACATGGGCCAGTCTTACCAGAGTGATTGCAAGGCTCAAGAGTACACAATAATGTCAATTCTTCAAAAGATTGGAAAGTTTTACCTATATATTTTTTAGCATTATTTATTGCATTTACTTCTGCATGCTCCATGCCATATTGTTCATGAGCACCTTCAGAAATTATTAAATCATCTTTTACTAGGATGGCACCGACAACTGGGTTTGGTTTAGCAGTGTATTTATGAATACCAGCGAGAGAGATAGCTCTCTTCATTAGATCTGCATAATTCATTTTTTTGTTTTTTTATTAGCTGGCTTTTCTTTACTTAGTGAATTAATTTCAGCTGAAAAATCTTTTATATCTTGGAAGTCTCTATAAACAGAGGCAAACCTGACATAAGCAACACTATCAACATCCTTTAAAGCATTCATCATTATTTCACCAATTTTTATAGATTGAATTTCTCGAACACCGCTTGTTCTTATTTCATTAAGTATTTTGCCAAATACAGTATCAATTTCTTCAGAAGATAATGGTCTTTTTTCTAGTGCTCGCAGCATTCCTCTTTTTAATTTCGAACCATTAAATGGCTGTCTCTCCCCATTATTTTTTATAACCCTCGGCAGAGCAAGATCAGCTGTTTCAAATGTAGTAAATCTAGATTGACAAACTTCACAAGATCTTCTTCTTCTTGTTTGTGAGCCGTCAGCAACAAGCCTTGAATCAATAACATTAGTATTCTCAGCTTGGCAGAATGGACAGTACATCTATAAATTATAGACCGGATATTGATTTGTTAGGTTGATAACGCTATTTTTTATTTCTAACATCTTTGCTTCGTCATCGATATTCTCAATAACATCGCAAATCCAGTTTGACAATAATGCAACCTCTTTTTCTTTAAAACCTCTAGTAGTGACTGCTGGAGTACCTAATCTTACCCCAGATGTAACAAAAGGAGACCGTGGATCATTCGGAACTGCATTTTTATTAACAGTTATATTTACATCGCCTAATGCTTTTTCTAAATCCTTACCTGTTATCTCTTTTTTTCTTAAGTCTACTAATACGATATGATTTTCAGTTTTGCCAGTTACAACATCAATACCCCTTGATAATATTGTCTCGCACATAATCTTTGCATTATCCATTACTTGCTGAACATAGATCTTAAATTCTGGCTCAAGAGCTTCTTTAAAGCATATAGCTTTGGCTGCAACCACATGCATTAGCGGTCCTCCTTGAGAGCCTGGAAAGACTGCAGAATTTAATTTTTTTTCTATGACATCATTTTTTCTAGCTAAAATTATTCCTGATCTTGGACCTCTTAATGTTTTATGAGTTGTAGACGTTACCACATCTGCAAATGGGACAGGAGAAGGGTACAAGCCTGCTGCAACTAAACCAGATACATGAGCCATATCAACAAGAAAATATGCCCCAATTTCATCAGCAATCTCTCTAAAAATTTTCCAATCAACAATACCTGAGTATGCTGAAAAACCAGCTATTATTAATTTTGGATTATGCTCATGAGCTAATTTTCGAACTTGTTCATAGTCAATTTCATTTGTTTCAGGATGAAGACCGTATTGAATTCCATTGTAATTTCTTCCAGAAAAATTAACTTTTGCGCCATGCGTTAAATGACCTCCGTGATCTAAACTCATACCAAGAATAGTGTCATTAGGTTCAAGGAGTGCTAAAAATGCAGCAGCATTTGCTGACGACCCTGAATGAGGTTGAACGTTTGCATAATCAGCTTTGAAAAGCTCTTTCGCTCTTGATATTGCTAATTCCTCTGCAATATCAACAAACTCACATCCACCGTAATATCTTTTTGATGGATACCCTTCGGCATATTTATTAGTTAATAGAGATCCTTGAGCTTCAAGTATTCTTGTACTTGCATAATTCTCTGAAGCGATAAGTTCAATATGATCTTCTTGTCTTTGCGATTCATTTATCATTGAGCTCCATAGCTCTTCGTCATATTCTTTTATAGATTCAGAATTACTAAATATAGAGTCACTTTTAGTGATTATTTTCTTATTAAATATAGATTTCATGGGTTATTACTATTTGCTTTTTTAGCAAATTATTCATACTGTTGAAAAGACATATTCTAAATCATCTAAGGCTTTTTGTGTGCAAAAGGCTTAATTCTTTTTGGATAACATGTCTTGCATACAGAGCATTTCAATCCATAACAAGCTTTTGCTTGGCAAAATTCTCTTCCCCAAAAAATAATTTGTAAATGAAGCTTGTTCCATATTTCTTTAGGAAATAATTTTTTTAGATCAGCTTCTGTTGTTTTAACATTTTTTCCATTTGTTAATCCCCATCTCTGTGCAAGTCTATGTATATGAGTATCAACTGCAAAAGCAGGGACGCCAAAACCTTGACTCATTACAACTGATGCTGTTTTATGGCCCACACCAGGTAATTTTTCAAGTTCTTCAAAGTTACTTGGAACTACTTCACCAAATTTTTTAACAAGAATAGTTGATAATTCTTTTATAGCTTTAGATTTTTTTGGCCCTAATCCACAAGGTTTTATAATTTTGTATATTGTTTCTTCAGAAAGCTTACTCATGGGCAAAGGTGTAGAAGCTATTTTAAAAAGACTTGGAGTAACTTTATTAACTCTTTCATCAGTACATTGTGCTGACAAAAGAACAGCCACAAGGAGTGTAAAAATACTTGAATGGTCTAATGGAATTGGTGTTTCTGGATAAGTTTTCTCAAGTATTTTAGATACTATTAATGCTCTTTCAGATTTCTTCATGTCGTCAAATGTAGCATAATAATAGCTTAATTATGAACACTAAAAAAATACAAGAATATATTTTAAAACTTAAAGAAAGTTTTCTTGAAGAATCAGAAGAAAATAAAAAAATGTTAGATATTTATATGAGATATGCTGAGGGAAGTGCTTCAAATGAAGATATAGATCATGCAAATAAACAATTAAATCAAATATTTAAAAGTCTAGGATTGGGTGTTTTAACTATTCTTCCATTTAGTCCAATCACCATTCCTTACATCATAAAGAAAGCAAAAGAATTGGGAATAGATATAATTCCGAATTGGTACAAGAAGCTTTAAGTACTGAAAAGGATAGATTAGAATGTCTTGTAAATTTTTTATTATCAAACGGAGAAATTATGAAAAATGTAGTTATAGTCGATAGTGTAAGAACGGGACTAGCTAAATCTCACAGAGGTGGCTTTAACATGACAAGGCCAGACGATATGCTTTCTCATATTATTAATGCTTTGCTAGAAAGAAACCCTAACCTTCCACCTGAAGCAGTTGAAGATATTATTATGGGTTGTGGAAATCCAGAAGGTGCTCAAGGTCATAATGTAGCTAGAAATGCTGCCGTTTTATCAAACCTTCCTATGTCAGTAGGTGGAACAACCATTAATAGGTATTGTTCTTCTGGTATGCAGTCTATTTCTATGGCGGCAGGCCAAATAATGGCAGGTTGTTACGACACAGTTATTGCTGGTGGAGCAGAAACAATTTCTATGATGAATATGAATTTAGATAACTTTGTGAATGAAAAATTAGCTGAACAATCCCCTGGAATTTATTATCCAATGGGTATGACAGCTGAGGTAGTTGCAAAAAGATATGATGTTTCTCGTGAAACACAAGATGAAATTGCTTTTGAAAGCCAAAAAAGAACAGCAGCAGCTCAAGAGGCTGGATTATTTGCAGATGAAATTATCCCAATGCAAACAAAAATGCTATTAACTAATAAAGAAACTGGTGAATCTAAAGAAGTAGATGTAACTGTAGATAAAGACGAATGCAATAGACCAGGAACAACAATGGAAGCCTTAGGAAGCCTTAAGCCTGTATTTGATCCTGAAAATGGATCAGTAACTGCTGGGAACTCTTCCCAATTATCTGATGGAGCCTCGGTAAATTTAATCATGTCAGAAGAAAAAGCGCTTGAGCTTGGATTAAAGCCAGTTGCATATTTTAGAGGATTTACTACTATGGGCTGTGAACCAGATGAGATGGGAATTGGACCAATTTATTCTGTGCCAAAACTTCTTAAAAATTACAACATGTCTATGGAAGA
The DNA here is from genome assembly GCA_964276235.1 of uncultured SAR86 cluster bacterium. GTDB lineage: Bacteria > Pseudomonadota > Gammaproteobacteria > Magnimaribacterales > D2472 > SCGC-AAA076-P13. The sequence continues at coordinate 29,300 of CAXYEK010000001.1, read as the reverse complement.
TATCGATTTATGGGAGCTTAATGAAGCTTTTGCAGTTCAGGTTGCCCATTGTAGAGATACCCTAGGGATTTCTATGGATAAATTGAATGTTAATGGAGGATCTATATCGATTGGTCATCCATTTGGAATGACTGGCTCTAGATGTGTAGGTCACTTAACAAGAGAGCTTGTTAGAAGTGATAAGCAATTTGGAGTTGTTACCATGTGTGTTGGCGGCGGCATGGGTGCTTCTGGATTATTTGAAAGATACCCAAGTTAATTTTTGGCTTCTGAATTTGAGTTAATAGATCTTTTCAAAGGCATTGGCTCAGAATATTATAAAGAAAATGGTGTAATCATCCCGCCAGGAGATGATTGCGCCATTATTGATTTATCTCAACCCATAATTACTTCTGTTGATGCTTCTGTAGCAGGTGTTCATTTTCCTTTGGATGCAAATTCCGAAGATATTGCATATAGATCAATTGCCGTTGCTCTCAGTGATTTGGCTGCAATGGGATGCAATCCAAGAGCATTTAGCCTGTCTGTTACTTCCCCTGAAACAAATATAGATTGGTATAAGCGTTTTGCTCTTGGAACTAAAGAGATCGCAGAAAAATATAAAATATCTTTAATTGGTGGTGATGTGACAAAAGGGCCTATGAATATAAATGTAATCGTTTATGGCACGGCATATAAATCAAAAGTTCTAAAGAGAAGCGAAGCTAAAGTTGGTGACTTCATTTGCATTAGTTCGCAAGTTGGAAGAGCTGCAAAAGGACTAAGTGAATGGCTTTCAGGAAATACCAATTCAATATTTGTAAGAGACTATTTAAAACCTATCCCAAAGTTTGAATTAGGTAAAAGTATTATAGAATCAGCAACAGCATGTATAGATACCTCAGATGGGTTATTAGCTGATTTAGAAAAAATGCTAAGAGCTTCAAAATGCGGCGCTATAATTCAGCTTGATGATATTCCAATAACATCAGATATAAATGATATAAATGCTGGTGATGACTATGATTTATGTTTCACAATTCCAAAAGATAAATATGATACTGAATTTTATAAAATTGGTGAGGTCACTAAAGAAACAGATATTAAACTAATCTCTCATAAAGGTTATGATGTAAATATCAAAGGATACGAACATTTTAGAAATGAATAAATTCCCAAATCTTAGAAATCCATTTCACTTTATTGCAACTCTAGGTGGTATTGGTAAATTACCATTTGCACCTGGAACATGGGGCTCAGCAACAGCACTAATTTTATTTATAGTACTTTCTCATTATGTAAATATGTTAATAGTTGGTTCGATTGTTATATTGTTTTCAATTTGGATTTGTGAAAGAGCATCTATAGGTTTAGATGATAAAGATCATAAATCTATAGTTATAGATGAGTTAGCAGGTATGTGGTTAGCTTTAATGCCTGCGCTATACCTTTCATCTCAAACTTCTAGAACGTCTTATGCTGTTATAGCTTTTATTTTTTTTAGATTATTTGACATTTGGAAGCCATTTCCAATCTCATACTTTGATAAAAACTTCAAAAATGGTTTTGGTATTGTATTAGATGACTTATTAGCCGGTCTCTTTGCTATTTTGCCAGCATGGTTCTTAGTTCAGTTAGCATTTGTTTAGCAGTTAATCCACAATCTTCAATCATTTCTGCTCTTGATGCATGCTCTATAAATCTATCAGGTATGCCAAATAATTTAGATCTAATATCAATATTTTCAATGGAACAGAACTCTTGAACTGCACTCCCTGCACCTCCAGATATAGAACCATCTTCAAGAGAAATGAAGTATTCAGCATCTAACAAATATTTCTTCAAAATATTTTGATCTAGAGGTTTCACAAATCTCATATCAATTAAAGTTAAATTCATTTCATCAGCAACAATTTTTGCTTCTTCTAAAAGAGCTCCAAAATTAAGGAAAATAATTTTAGAACTACCTTCTCTAATTAAATTAGCTTTTCCAATTTCATATGAAGTCAAATTAGGCTCAATCAATGTATTTGGCCCAGTACCTCTTGGATATCTTACAGCTGCCGGTCCTTGGTGATAAAAAGCTGTAGATAATAATATGCGAGTTTCATTTTCATCAGATGGAGTCATTAAAATAATGTTAGGAATGCATCTTAAATAAGCAATATCGTAGTTACCAGAATGCGTTGGTCCATCTTCTCCAACAAGACCAGCTCTATCCAATGCAAAAGTTACATCGAGATTTTGGACCGCTACATCATGAATAAATTGATCATAGGCTCTTTGAAGAAAAGTTGAATATATTGCAACAACTGGCTTTTTACCCTCTTTAGAAAGACCAGCAGCAAAAGTTACTGAATGCTGTTCTGCTATTGCAACATCAAAGTATCTTTCAGGAAATTCCCTACTAAACTTCACAAGTCCGGATCCTTCTCTCATTGCAGGAGTTATGGCAACCAAGTCTTTGTTATCTCTAGCCATATCAACTATCCAATCGCTAAATATATCTTGATATTTTGGGCCTGAATTAGATGAAGATTTCACAGCATTAATTTTTCCAATTGCATGAAACTCTATCCTATCAGCCTCAGCAGGATCTAAACCTGCTCCCTTTTTCGTAATAACATGTAAAAACTGAGGTCCATCAAAATCCTTTAAATTACCAATAACGTCAATCATTTCTTTAATATTATGACCGTCAATTGGACCAATATAATTTAAACCTAATTCTTCAAAAATTGTTCCAGGAGCGACCATGGCTTTCATAGAAGTTTCTACTTTTCTTGCAAGATGATATGCCTGAGGAAGAGGTTTTAAAAAACTTGCACCACTTTTTTTGATACCTTTATATGTTTTTGACGCCCAGATTCTTGAAAAGTAATTAGATAAGCCTCCAATATTTTCTGATATTGACATTGCATTATCATTCAAGATAACTAGCATATTTGGTTTTAGATCACCGCTATGGCTTAAAGCCTCAAATGCCATGCCAGCTGTCATAGCCCCATCACCAATAATAGCAACATGTTTTTTGTCAGGATTTATTTCTCTTGATGCAACTGCCATTCCTAAAATAGCACTGATAGACGTACTAGAATGACCAACACCAAAAGCGTCATATTCACTTTCATTTCTTGAAGGGAAGGGTGCTAAGCCATCTTTTTTTCTGATAGTTTCAATTAATTCCTTTCTTCCAGTAAGAATCTTATGAGGATATGCTTGATGTCCTACATCCCAAACCAGGTTGTCATAAGGAGTGTTAAATAAATAGTGCAGAGCAATTGTTAACTCAACAACACCAAGACCACCACCTAAATGACCACCGCTTTGACCAACAGAATAAAGTAAAAATTCTCGTAATTCATTTGATAAATTTTCTAACTCAGAAATTGAAAATGACCTAATATCAGCAGGTACACTTACTCTATCAAGTAAAGGAGTCTTTGGCTTCTTTGTAGGTATTTCATTAAAAATTTTCATTAATTTTTCTTTCAACTAAATATTTAGCTAAATCTATCAAGATATCTTTGTTATCAATTTGATAATCATTAATAGAATTTAATGCATTTTCAGTTAGATTTTTAGCTTTTTCTTTTGCATTATCCAGCCCAACTATATCTATATATGTAGTCTTATTATTTTTTATATCAGAATTTTTATTTTTACCTAATATTTCTTGAGATTGAATAACATCTAAAATATCATCTCTTATTTGAAAAGCTAAGCCTATATTTCTACTAAAATCTTTTAGAACTTCCTTTTCTTTAGATCCAAGATCGCTTCCAATCTGACCCAGCATTACTGAACATTCAATTAATCTCCCTGTTTTTAGATTATGAATATCATCTAATTTTTCTTGAGTAAGGTTTTCTAGATTACCTTCATTTTCTATATCTAAATGTTGGCCAAGGACCATACCATTCTTACCACAAGACTCTGATAAAATTTTTATTGCATAAACTTTTTCATTGGAATTTAATTTCTTATCATCACATATAATTTCATATGCAAGAGCTTGCAACGCATCACCTGATAAAACTGCATTAGCTTCTCCATATCTAATGTGATTTGATGGTTGATTTCTTCTTAAATCATCATCATCCATACAAGGCAAATCATCGTGAATCAATGAATAGGTATGCATTAATTCAACTGCAGTAGATAGCGTAATTATACTTTCATGAGATATATTTTTATTAGTTTTAGCAGATGCAAAAATAAGACCTGCACGAATCATCTTACTATCACTTAATGCTGAGTAAGCCATTGATTCTTCAATAAGATTTGAATCACCAATAGATTGTTTTATTTTATTTCTAACAAGTTCTTTAACTTGAGATAAGAATTCCGATGGCATTTGAAGATTATGAATTATCTAATTCTTGAGAAGATCCATCATCAAGCAACTCTTTGACTTTAAGCTCTGCCTCTTCGAGTTGCTTTTGGCATTCTTTTACAAGGTTGATGCCTGCTTCAAACGACTTAACTGAATCCTCTAAATTAATATTTTCATCTTCAAGTTTTGTAACAATTGATTCAAGTTCTTTGAGAGAAGATTCAAAATCTATTTTTTTATTTGAGTTGACCATACTCTATTGTAATTTATTAATTACTTGTTTTAAAAAACTTTTTAAAATCATTTCTTAAAGCATAAGGTAAAGCAAGAACAGCAGGAGTAAGAATTAAAGTTATAAAAGTACTGAAACCCAAACCAAATACTATAGACACTGCAAGGTTGGACCACCAATCAACAATTCTACTTCCAAGCAAAATATCTCTAGAAATAATATCTAAGCTAACCCCCATTGCGAGTGGCATTAGGCCAAAGATAGTAGTTAATGAGGTTAATAAAATTGGTCTTAATCTCTGCTTGCAGGCATTTACTATATGAATTGTTTTCTCTAAATGAGGTGACTCCTCTTTAAGCTTATTAAATGTGTCTATTAGGACAATATTATTATTAACCACAATCCCAGCTAAAGTGACTATCGATAGACCAGTCATCGTTGTACTGAATGGCTTACCCATTATCAAGAGACCTAAAAGAACGCCTACACAAGATATAGTTACTGATGAGAGAATAATAAATGACTGATAGAAGCTATTAAACTGTGTTAACAACATTATTAGCATTATAAAAACCGCAGTAATGCCAGCACTAATCATAAAACTATTAACATCTGCAGATTCTTCAGCCATACCACTGAATTCATAGGAAATATTATTACCTAAATTGGCAGTTTTTAACCAGATATCTAGCTCTTCAACTTTTTGAGAAACTTTTGATTCGTCGAGAGTTCCAGATCCAACTTCTTGAAAATACTTCCCATTTTTTCTGTTAACAGTTTGCCTATTATCTTTAGGAACAACCTTTATAAAAGAACTCACAGGAACAAGACCTTTAATAGTTGTTACATTAAGGTTTTTAATACCAGTTATAGTTCTATCTGACTCAGGAAATCTAGCTCTAATTTCTACTTCATCTTTTGAATCATCAGGTCTATATTCTCCAACTTTAAAACCATTAGTTAGCATTTGGACAAGAGCTCCAACATCACCCACACTAACTCCAAGCTGTGCGGCCTTTTGTTTATCAACTTCCACACTCCATTCAACCGAAGGATAAGATTTTGATGAAAATATATTAATTAAACCATCCATATTATTCCTCATATGAGATTCAACAATTTCCACAGCATCATTAACACTTTGCTCTGTATTGCCGTATATAGATAGTTCAATAGGGTTGTCAAAAGAGGGTCCACCTAAGTCAGGAGAAACCTCGACAAATATTCCAGGGAGGTCTCTTGTGGTTTCTACCAACAAGCTCATTACTTCTAGTCCAGATATTGATCTTTCTGAGGCAGGAGCTACCTCAACAAAACCACCACCTATTTTATCAGCTCCGGCATTCCACCATTCTGTTCCTGCTCTTAAATAAACACTATGAAGCTCATCTATTCCTAAGAATCTCTCTTCAACTTTCATTATTATTTCTTTTGTTTCAATTGCTGAATAATTTCCTCTAGCCTTGATACTTATATTAGCTTTAACAGGATCCACCAATGCAAAATAGACAGTACCTTGGCCATAATACGAATAACTTAAAACTACGATGAATAAAATAGAACCAACAGCAATACAGGTTTCAACTGGATTTCTAACAAACTTCTCTATACGTTTACCATAAGCATCAGTTAATTTTTTAAAAATAGAATCTCGACCTTCATCTTTATTTAATGCTGATTCTCTTTGACCAAAATAAGACCCGATAACAGGAATCATAACCAACGAATAAATAAGAGATGCTACTAAAACGAAAAATACTGTTATTGGCAGATATCGCATAAATTGACCGGTAAATCCTGGCCAAAACATAATAGGAATGAAGGCTGCCATAGTCGTTCCAGTTGAGGCTACAATTGGATAGAACATTCTTTTTGAAGCCATCTTGTAACCCTCAGCCCTTGAAAGGCCCTCTGCTATTTTTTTATCAGCATATTCGGTTATTACTATAGAGCCATCTATTAACATTCCCATACCAAGCAATAAACCCATCATAACCAAGAAATTGACTTCCATTCCAAGCATATAAAGACTCAGATATGTGAGTAGAAAGCAGAAGGGTATAGATAAACCAACTAACATTGACACTCTAAACCCCATACTAGCTATAACCAAAACCATTATTAAAATAACAGCAGCTATAATATTTCCATTTAATTCTTTAACCATTAAACCTGCATAAATAGTGTCATCATCTGTTATCACTACTCTTAAATTTTCTGGAAGTGTTTTTTCAAACTCTTTAAGAATTTCACGAATAGCATTGGAGGCATCAATAGCATTTGCACTTTCTCTTAACGTTAGTTCCAAAGTGACGGCATCTTCTCCATTAACTCTTGCATATGAAGTGAAGTCTTTAAAAGTTCTTTTCACAGTTGCTATGTCACTTAAAGTAACAATTGCATCTTGGGTAACTTTTATTGGTATCGAGTAAACATCCTGAGCAGTTTCAATCACACTTGGAACTTCAATATTAAAGCTTCCCTTGCCTGTATCTTGAGTTCCACCAGGGATTATTAAGTTATTATTTGCAACAGAATAATAAATATCAGAAAGAGTAACCTCATAAGACTCCATCTTAGATTTATTAATCACACCTTCTAGAACTTCTTCTGGAGCACCGGTTAATCTTGCTTGTAAAATTTCCTCAATAGATTCCGTTCGATCCTTGAGCTCTTTGGCATAAAAAACCTTTTGTCTAACTGAACTGCTACCAACAATACTAATGTTCATAATTGGGAAGCTTGATTCACTATATTCAGATATCTGAGGATCTTCTGCCTCTCTAGGCAATTCATATTTTGTCTCTTCAACGCTTTGTTTAATGTCTACTAAGGCTTGATCCATATCAAAGCCAACTTCGAACTCTAAAAAGATTCGTGCGAAACTTAAAGAGCTTGTTGAACGAATACTTTTGACGCCAGTAACATTTTTTAATCTATTTTCTAATGGTCTGGCTATTAATCTTGATGTATCACCTGGAGAGGCTCCATCCAAGAAAACAGAGACTGAAATAAAAGGGAGTTGAACGTTAGGAGAAGCTGCAATAGGTATTTCTTGACGAGCATAAGAGCCAGCAACAACTACCATTAAGGCAATCATCATTGTTGTTTTTGCTTTTGCTAAAGCAAAATCTATAATCCCTGTCATAACTGATTAATGGAAACTTTTTGTCCGTTCTCTACGAAACCTTGTCCTTGAACAATAAGTTCAATACTCTCAGGAATTCCAGTAATCCATATTCCTGTTTCTGAGTCTTCAAGAATTTCAACTTCATGAAATTCGACGATACTATTTTTCACAGACCTTATTCCTAACTTACCATCATCATTGAGCATGAGGATTGAGGGAGATATTTGGTGAGCTAATAATTTCTTAGTTTTTATTGTCATTTCTGCAGTAATACCATCTCTAATAGTGCCATTGATATTTGTTACTTGTGATTCAACTTTAAAAGTTCGAGTTGAGTCAGATGCACTTTTAGATACAAAAGTTAGATTACCTTCGACAATTTCTCCAGTAATTAAGCTAAGGATCACATTTTGACCAGGCTCAACTTTGTTAATATTAAACTCTGGTACTTCTGCAATAAATGTTATTGGATTAAGTTGGATGATTGTTGCACAAACCTGGCCTCTTTCAAGAAAATTACCTGGCTTAACTATTTGTTCTAAATATCCCGAAAAGGGTGCTTTTACTTCTGTACGATTTAACTCAACAATTCCAAGGCTGCATAGTATGAAATCTTTTTCTACAAATTGGCCTTGTTTAGCACCTATCTTAACTACTTCTCCAGAAGTTTTGGCTCTAACATTGACCCGCGCTTCTGATTGAGTAGTAGCTTTAAGCCTTATTAGGGGCTGAAACATTTCAGCATTACTTAAGAGAGTTCCAACAGTAAATAATTCATTTTTTTCTTCAATTAATTCTATTTTATCTTTTACAAAAAATCCTGAAGCCATCCATAAGATTATTGGAGCTAGGATGAATAATGATATTCTAATATTTTTAGTCATATTCTCGTTATTTTATAATTATTTTTATATTATATATTGTGCTTTTTTCTTAAGCTTTCAAAAAGCTTTCTATTAAGAGGTTCAGCCACTTCAACTTCTTTTTTAATTTCAATATTAAATTCAGCACCTTCAATAGAATGAGTTTTAAGGTTTAAGAAAATTCTTTTAAAAGCAAAAAAAAGCTCTTTAGTATCTTTTTCATCTAAAACATTCCAACCTAATTTTTTTCCTGAAAAATAAACTATTGGATGGCTCCAGGGAAATTCATTTCTAGGAGCATAAGACTTTCTCGCTTCAATGTATGCTTCTTCAACTGAAGGGAACCCATCCTCATCTCTTATATCTGAACAAGCCTTAACGATATCTGTTAACGTTGGCAGATAAGACTGAGAGCTAATAACATGTTCAACAGATTGAGTGATAATTTCAGATGAAAAATCTTTCAAGCTCACTGCCCATAGTTTCTTGCCTTCATTTAACCTCTCATCAGTCCCAAAAACTTTATAAAATTGATAATGATATGCAAGTTCTAGCTTTAGAAATAGACCATCTATAGACTCAACAAAATCTTGTTTATTCGAAATTGATTTCGTTTGCCCAAGAGGAGTCACCTTTTCTTGATGAAAAGTCTTTTGAGTATTTTCCTGGTTCAGAATGTTTTTTACTTTCTTCATTATTAATATTTTGGCTTCCTAAGTGCCTTCTTTTTACATGTTCAATAAACTTTGAGTTCCATGTAGTAAAAGCAGTGCCATTTTCTTTCCAGTACAGTATAAACTCTCTTAAATATTTTGAGGCCGATTCTTTTGATATTTCAGACAATTCTAATATATCGTAAACATCATCACTTGGGATCCAGCTAGAATCCATTGAATAAGGGAGACCTCTATTCGAGCTTTGATCTTTTGCCCATTCTCTTCTTATAAAATCTATATAAGTAGTGTTCCAATTATTTCTTTCCTGACCTCTTTCGGTCCAGTAAAGCTTAAATTCGTTAAGCTTATTCATATAGAAATTTTCAGGAACATCACTCATTTTTAAAATTTCAATAGCTTCTATTGAAGGCTGCCAATCAGAATTTAACTTTAAGTGTTGAAAGTTACTCTTTGCCGGAAGTCGAATACTATAATTAGAAGAAGACTTATTAGCAGTAATAAATTTATATTTTATTAACTTATTAATATTACTTTCTATGTTTTTTTCCTCTAAAAAAGGAGCGTGATCTTTGACAGAAGCAATTAACTTATCAATTTCCTTTGAATTTGAAATTTTATTATTCTGATATAGCTCTAATATAATTGCTGATTCAAGACCCAAAGTTTCAGCGACTTCCTTAGAGAATGAAATCTTATCCAACTCTTTCAAGATACTATGAACCTCTCCTATTATTGACTGCATCACTGAGATTTTGCAGACATAAAAGGGTATCTTCCCATCCAACGCAACCATCAGTAACACTTTGCCCATAAGTTAGACTTTCTGAAATTTTTTGATTACCTTCTACAAGATGACTTTCAATCATGACACCTTTTATATTTTTGTTGCCTCCACTAATTTGTTGAGAAATAGATTCTACAACTGGCAACTGCCTTTTAAATTGCTTTTGACTATTTCCATGACTAGCATCAATCATAATAGATTCATTAACCTCAGCTTCTCTTAAGGCAGTCAATGTTTCATTAACAGAATTTGCATCGTAATTTGGTTCCTTGCCACCTCTAAGAATAATATGACTATCGTTATTGCCAGCAGTTTTAAGCATAGCTATATCAGCCTCTTTTGTAGCACCCAAAAATACATGTGAATGGTTAGCAGCTTGAATGCCGTCAATTGCTGCTTTCAAACTTCCATCCGTACCATTTTTAATTCCAACTGGGCAAGATAAGCCTGAGGCAAGCTCTCTATGAATCTGACTTTCAGCAGTTCTTGCACCTATGGCACCCCATGAAATTATATCTGTTATGTATTGAGGAGATATAGGATCTAAAAATTCAGTTCCAGCTGGCAAATTTAATTTAGCAAGATCTATTAATAGTTTTCTTGCCATTTCAACACCTTTACTGATATTAAAAGATTCATTTAAATCAGGATCATTAATTAAACCTTTCCAACCAACAGTAGTTCTTGGTTTTTCAAAGTAAACTCTCATTACTATAAGTAAATCCTCTTTAAATTTAATATTTTGTTCTACTAACTTATTTGCATATTCCATTGCACTTTCAACATCATGAATAGAGCAGGGTCCAACTACAACTAATAGTCGATCATCTTTATCATGAAGTATTTGACTAATTTCTTGTCTAGTTCCATACACTAGCTTTGATATATCATCGTCTATTGGTAAATTATTGATAAGCTCATATGGAGCGGGGACCTTTTTTCTATCAATAATTCTTGTATTGTCAGTTGAGTAATTCATTTGATTATTTCGTTTTGCCTACTTGAATCATTAATATTAAATGAAAGTAATCAAATTAGAAGGTAATAGTAAGATTAATTTGAATTATTTAGATTACTGTAATAAAACTAAATGTGTAATTAATAATGCTTTATTTTATAAATACACTATATGTTGTATAAATAGACTCTAAACCTTACAATATGTGGTGTTTATCATGCAAAATATCACTCAAACACAATTAGAATTTCCGACCGTAATGGGCCAACCATATGAGACCTTACCTGAGGATTTATTTATACCTCCAAATGCATTAGAGCTTTGTCTTGAAACATTCTCTGGTCCAATGGACCTTCTTCTCTATTTAATAAAAAAAGAGAATATAAATATTTTAGAATTAGATGTATCAAAAATAACTGATCAATATATCGAGTACATTGATTTAATGGATGCCTTGCAATTTGAGCTAGCTGCTGAATACCTTGTAATGGCAGCAACATTGGCAGAAATCAAATCAAGAATGATGCTGCCACAAGAATCTCATGATGAAGAAGAGGAAGATCCAAAATCGGCTCTTATAAAAAGACTTCAAGAGTATCAAAGGTTTAAAAGTGCGTCAGAAAAAATGGCAACACTTGATCGAGTTGATAGAGATTTTTTTACAGCATCTGCTGCACTTCCAGAGATACAAGTTGAAAAGAAAGATATTCAAATCACAAAAGAAGAATTAGCTGAAATTTTTAATGAAATACAACTAAGACCTGATTTAAAATCTAATCATCTAATAGATTTCGAAGAGCTGTCAACTCAGGAGAGGATTCAAATAATTCTTAAAATACTTTCAAAAAGAAATATTGTTAGTTTCTCAAAGACTTTAAGAAAATCTGAGGGAAGGCATGGTGTAGTAGTCACATTTCTTGCATCTCTTGAATTAGCTAAAGACGGTCATGTTGAATTAATACAAAATAAAACTGAAGAGATATTTTTAAAATCTTTAACGGGAGTTACAAATTGAACACACAAATGATCAATACAGTTGAGGCTTTATTATTTGGTGCAGGAAGGCCATTAAGACTTTCAGAAATTAGAACGTTGTTAGAATCAGATGGGATTTCAGCAGAATTATCAGATATCAAGCAATGCATCAACCAATTAGAGGAACGTTTCGAGTTATCTTCATTAGAAGTAACTGAAGTTGCTTCAGGTTTTAGATTGCAAATTAAGAAAGCCTTCAGCCCATCTTTAACTCATCTATGGAATGAAAGAACTCCAAGGATATCAAAAGCGTTAATGGAAACTATCTCCATAATAGCCTACAAGCAACCAGTTACTCGTGGTGATATAGAAGACATAAGAGGAGTAAGTGTTAGTACGCAGAGCATTAGAACCCTTCTTGAAAGAAATTGGATAAAGGTTTCGGGGTTCAAAGATGCACCAGGGAAACCTGCATTGTATTCAACAACCAAAGAATTCCTGGATGACTTAGATATGAAATCATTATCTAACCTACCTGAGCTACCTGATCTTATAGAAACAGACCAAGATCAGATTTTATCTCAAGTAGTCTAATCCAGAAAAATGTCAGAGAGATTGCAAAAATATCTAGCTAAGGCTGGCATTGGATCTCGTCGATCATGCGAAGTGCTTATCCAGCAAGGAAAAATTACTGTTAATGGTGTGACTGCAAAAATTGGATCTTCAGTTTCTGAAAATGATGTTGTTGAGTATGAAAATAATGTGATTAAAGTCAAAGAAGATGAGATAAGAGTTATTATGCTTAATAAACCAGAAGGCGTTTTATCCTCTTCCGCTAGAGAAAAAAAAATACCAATTGTTTATGACTATTTACCAAATGCTGCTAATCAAAGAAATTGGATTTCAATTGGAAGGCTCGATATAAATACTTCAGGATTAATGTTATTTACAAATGATGGAACTTTTGCAAATTATTGTATGCATCCCTCTAATACAATTGATAGAGAGTATTTAGTAAGAGCTCGAGGCGAATTCAATATAGAAAAAAGAAACCTTATGTTAAAAGGAATAACCATCGAAGATGAGCTTCATAAATTTACTGATGTTGTTGAAGGTGAAAAAAATGGAACAAATCAATGGTTTTCAGTATGTCTAGTTTCAGGAAAAAATAGAGAAGTAAGAAAAATATTTCAATCCCTAGATCTTGAGGTAAGCCGCCTAAAAAGGACAAGGTTTGGACCAATATTTCTTCCGTCTACACTTCAAAAGGGAAAAGTAAAAGAACTAGAAGAACATGAAATAGACGCATTAAAAAATTATGGTAAAAAGCCTTAAAGCCAAAAAAGCCCACACATTTTTATTAGAAGTATCAAAGAAGAACGGTCATGATAGTTTTCATGAGTTTCTGATAACAACAGATATAATTTCAATCAAAGAAAGAACTGATGAATCCCTCTCACTCAAATCTTTTTTAATAAAGACAATAATAGGTCAACAAGTTTCTGTAAAAGCAGCGCAGTCCATATGGCTTAGGGTACAGACTACTTTATGCAAAAATTCTAATATTTCTTTAGATTTATTAAGAGAGCAGGGACTATCCAAACCCAAAGCTTCTTATATCTTAGGAATTATTCAAGATAAAAAAATTAAGTCATTAGATAAAACTGATTTAAAAAAACTATCTAATGATCAGTTATCTGATCTTTTTTTAAATATTAGGGGAATAGGTCCATGGACATTGGGGATAATAAAAATGTTTTATATTCAGGATAGCAATGTTTTTTTAGAAGGAGATTTGGGTATTAAAAAAGCAGTAACTAATTTTTTTAATTCAACAACATATCGTGGAGAAGACTATTCTCCTTTCAGAACTTATCTATGTCTTTATTTATGGAGCAGTCTTAAGAATTAAATTCAATATACCTAGTGTCTTCTTCATTACTTTTTTCCGAAAACATCCATAAATAGTAATTTAGTAACGATGAAGCATCTTTTAAATCCTTAGGATTTTCAGCAGGATAAGCAAACGCTCTCATAGAAGTTCTAGTTGCTCCAGGATCAAAATTAAAGACTTTTATATTTGAAATTGGCTCAAGCTCTTCTTGAAGTATTTCAGCCAGTGATTTAACAGCTGCCTTTGATATAGAGTAGGCTCCCCAAAAAGCCCTTCCTTTTTTTGCAACACCTGAAGATGTAAAAATGATTCTTGGATTAATTGATGCGCTCATTAGAGGAGCAAGATTTTTTGTTAGGAGATATGCGCTAGTTAAATTTACATTTAAAACTTTTTGCCAAGTCTTAAGATCATAGTCTGCTATTGAAGACATTTTCCCAATTTCTGCTGCATTGTTAATAATACCATCAAGGCCTGTTGTATTTTCTTCTATAAGAGCTGCTATTTCTTGAGATTTTTCTTCATTAAGCTCATTTAAATCACACTTAATTATCATTGGATTAGTATTATATTTTTCGATAATTTCATCATAGAGTTGATCTAATGCATCCTCATTTCGTCCGTGTAAAATGACATTGGCACCAAATTCACTTAACCCAATAGACAACTCTCTTCCAATACCTTTAGAAGAGCCGGTAACTAAAATGTTCTTTTCAGACAAAAAGTTTTCTTCAAATGTAAAATCGAAATCCATAATCAATTAATTAAGTCAATTATTTCGATTGCTTTTTCAACAAGCATAGAACCATCATAATTTTCATTTTTAGAAAGAGAATAGCCATACATACATCCAATGGTTTTTGCTCCAGCATTTATGCCAGCTTCTAAGTCCTTTTTATGATCTCCAATATAAACACAATTTTTAGGATTAATATTAAGTTTTGAGCAAGCCAATAAAATTCCTTCAGGATCTGGTTTGATATGACTTAAGTGATCTGGACAGATAAGAACTTTAGAGGCATTAAGAATTTCAAAATTGTTAACGATAGGTTTTGCATATTTATATGGTTTATTTGTTACTATGCCAAAAATAATATTGTTAGTGTTTAAATAGCTAATTACATCATCAACCCCATCAAATATTTCTGATTCATTGGTGAGATTTTTTTCATATTCATTAAGCAACTCGTTTCTAAATTTTTGAAATTCAGCATCATTTTCATTAATTTTAAAACCTATCTCTACAAGCTTTGCAGAGCCATCAGAGACGTGAGATCTTATAATATTTTTATTAAGCTTTTTTCTTCCATTAGATTCAAGAATTTTATTAAGAGAAAGAACAAAATCAGGTGCCGTATCTATTAAAGTTCCATCTAAATCAAATAAAACTAACTCTGTTTTATGACTTTCTTGCATACATCATGTAGTTAACACCAAGATCATTATTTAGATTCGCCTTATGTGTAATAGGGTTATAAAACATTCCCTTTGTCTCTAGTAATTCTGCATCCGCATCTCTAACAAATGAAGCAAGCACAGAAGGCTTAATAAATTTATCAAACTCATGAGTACCTTTGGGCAATATATTAAATATATATTCAGCACCTACAATTGCAGTAATCCATGACCTCGGATTTTTATTAATAGTTGATAGAAAAAGAAAACCTCCTGGATTTAAGAGCTCCACACAGGTTTTTACTAATAATTTTGGATCTGGGACATGTTCTAAAACTTCAAGGCAGGCAACAACGTCATATCTTTCATCCGATTTTTCAAATAAATCTTCAGCAGTAGATTCAATGTATGTGATTAATTTTTTATTATTTTCCGCATGAATTCTTGCTATTTCTATTCCTGGCCCAGCGGCATCAATTCCAGTAACATTTGCACCAGCATCATGAAGTGCTTCAGATAAAATTCCACCTCCACAACCGACATCCAGAACATTTTTCTTCGAAAGATCAACTTTGCTAGAAATATAATTAGATCGTAATGGATTAATAATATGAAGCGGTTTGAAGTCCCCAGACTTATCCCACCATTTCTCTGCAAGATCAGAGAACTTTTGTACTTCTTGTTGGTCGATATTCATCGCGATATTTTACCTTTAATAAAATTATTTATACATAAATTAATAAACTTAAATTTTGTAGTAGAGCTACAGATAGTTTTGGATGTTTATTGTAATTTAACAGTCTTCTTATATTGAATTGACATTTAATATCTATTAAGTTTTACTTCACTACAAACAAATATCTACAATTAACATACGTGATAATTTCAGCACTTAAGTCCAATGATTCTTCAGATCATCGCTCTCCCATTCATCCTGAAACAATTTCTGCTTTAGTATCACTTGGAGCAGATATTTTTTTTGAGGAAGGTATTGGAGATGGAATATTTACTTCTGATAATGATTTTGAAAAATTAGGATTAAAAGTTACATCAAGAAATGAGTGCATTTGTAACTCAGATCTACTAATAACAAATCAACCATTAAGCATGGATGAGATTCAATTAATGAAATCGAATTCGACACTTTTAGGAATGGTAAATCCTTTTTCAAATCAGGATTTAATTATTAAATGTGCTAATAAAAATATTAATCTTGTTAGCATGGAATTTATCCCAAGAATTACAAGGGCTCAAAAGATGGATGTCTTGAGCTCTCAAGCAAATCTAGCAGGCTATGCAGCTGTAATAGAATCTGCTAAATATCTTTCTACAGCCCTTCCAATGATGATGACTGCTGCAGGAACTCTTAAACCAGCTCGAGTTTTTGTTATTGGAGTTGGAGTAGCAGGGTTGCAGGCAATTGCAACAGCCAAGAGACTTGGCGCAAGAGTTGAAGCCTTCGACACAAGAGATGTTGTTGAGGAGCAAGTAAATTCTTTGGGGGCCAAATTTGTAAAAATAGACTTAGGTGAAACAGGCCAAACCGATCAAGGTTATGCAAACGAATTAACACCAGAGCAAATACAAAAACAGAAAGATCTGCAGTCTCAAGTATGTGCAAGATCAGATATTGTTATTACTACTGCACAACTTTTTGGAAGACCGGCACCACAACTCATAGATAATAAAACTATAGATAGTATGAAGCCAGGCAGTGTTATATTTGATATGGCTGTAGAGTCTGGAGGAAATGTAGAAGGCTCTATCGTTGATGAGGTGGTTGTCAAAAATGGAGTAAAAATAATTGGGGTATCTAATTTAGCCTCAAGAGTATCCGGTCATGCTTCCTTAGCTTTATCTAATAATTTTAATCATTGGATATGTGATTTTTATAATAAAGAAAATAATGAGATAAATTTCGATTTTGAGGATGATATTATAAAAAGTAGTGTGCTTGTATATGATGGAAAAATAACAAATGAGAGGTTTCAATAATGGAGACATATGTATTGCTTGGTTTTGTTCTTATTCTATCTGTCTATTTAGGTTTAGAATTAATAGCCAAAGTTCCTAGTACTCTTCATACACCTCTTATGTCAGGTGCAAATGCTATTTCTGGAATTGCATTAGTTGGAGCACTAATACTTTCAACAGATTCTAACCTTCAAAGTTCTATAGCTTTTCTTGCAGTAACTTTTGCCTCAATCAATGTTTTTGGTGGATATCTTGTAACTAATAGAATGTTAAAAATGTTTAAAAAGAAATAATCATGACATTTATAACAGAAATATCTGCCCTTCAAAATATCGTATATATAGTTGCATCAATTTTATTTATTACTGGAATAAAAATGCTTGGTAAAGAAGCTACTGCTGTTAAAGGTAACTTTCTATCTGCCTTAGCAATGTTCATTGCAGTTAGCATAACAATTATCGATATAGTTAATCCTATTGTACTTTTAAGTGGTATTGCTGTTGGAGCCATCATTGGGTCTGCTATTGCTCTTAAAGTAAAAATGACATCAATACCTGAGATGGTTGCCTTGTTCAATGGCTTTGGCGGTTTGGCTACATTTTTGATTGCTTGGTCTGAATTTAACTCAATCCCAGACAATTTATTTCAACATATTTTAGTTATGACCACTTTGTATATTGGCGGAGTAACATTCACGGGAAGTTTAGTTGCTTATGCAAAACTAGCTGAAAAAATCAAGATAGCGAAGACATCTATCATTACAAAATTTTTCACAACTATTTTTTATATTTCATTAGCATTCTTATTGTATTCAGTGTTTGTAACCCCCGCTATAGTTCCGACATTTAATTTCTTTACTATCCTATTAGTCTTAACACTCTTAGGTGGAATTGGTTTTGTTCTTCCTATTGGTGGAGGAGATATGCCTGTTGTTATTTCTTTACTAAATTCCTTCTCAGGCATTGCTGCAGCTTTTGCTGGATTATTATTATTAAATAATGTCCTTATTGTCGCAGGATCACTTGTTGGAGCCAGCGGGCTTATATTGACAGTTATTATGGCTAAAGCAATGAATAGATCTATAAGTAATATTTTATTTGTTGGTTATGCAAGCTCTTCCTCAAGCAGTTCATCTGCAGAGGAGCAAGGTGAAGTTAGTCCAATAAGTGTTTCAGATGCATATTTGATATTAGAAAGTGCTAGTTCAGTATTAATCATACCTGGATATGGTATGGCTGTAGCTCAAGCTCAGCATGTTGTTAGAGAGCTTGGAGAGTTATTGGAGGGTAATGGTACTGAGGTAAAATATGGTATACACCCGGTTGCTGGAAGAATGCCAGGTCATATGAACGTTCTTTTGGCTGAAGCAAATGTCCCATATGATGTTCTTGCTGAACCTGATGATGTTAATCCAACCATGGATGCAGTTGATGTTGCAGTTGTTATTGGTGCAAATGATGTTGTAAATCCTTCTGCTACCGAAGAACCCGGAAGTCCAATTTATGGAATGCCAATTATCGAAGCTCACAATGCTAAAACAGTATTTGTTCTCAAAAGGTCAATGTCTTCTGGTTTTGCAGGCGTTCAAAACCCACTATTTTTTAAACAAAATACGCGAATGCTATTTGGAGATGCCAAAGATTCAATTGGTGGATTAGTCTCCGAATTTAAAGAATAATTAACACATAAAATATGCTAAAATATGCCTTGAAAAAGGTACATATTTTTATACAAAAAAACATAGCATATGAGTGAATTCGCAAAAGAAATAATATCAGTAAATATTGAAGATGAACTTAAACAATCTTATTTAAGTTATGCACTTAGTGTGATTCATGGAAGAGCACTTCCTGATATAAGAGATGGCCTAAAACCAGTGCATAGAAGAATTTTATATGCAATGTATGACCTTAAAAATTCATATAACAAACCGTATAAAAAATCTGCAAGAGTAGTTGGTGACGTTATCGGTAAATATCATCCCCATGGCGATAGTGCTGTTTATGATGCAATGGTCAGAATGGCTCAAGACTTTTCAATGCGATATCCAATTGTTGAAGGTCAGGGTAATTTTGGATCTATAGATGGAGATCCTCCTGCTGCCATGAGATATACAGAAGTCAGGATGGCTAAAATCACAGATCAAATGTATGGTGATCTTGAAAAAGAAACAGTTTCATTCTCTCCAAACTATGATGGCAGTGAATTTATTCCTGATGTGCTCCCAACAAAAATACCAACACTTTTAGTAAATGGTTCTTCAGGCATAGCTGTAGGAATGGCAACAAATATCCCACCTCATAATCTCACAGAAGTTTTAAATGCATGTATAAACCTAATTAATGATCCAAAATTATCTATAGATGATCTAATAAAAGATATTTCAGGACCAGACTTTCCAACAGGCGGAACTATTGATGGAAGGGCTGGTATTTATGAAGCATATAAGACTGGTAGAGGTATTATTCATACTAGATCGAATACTTCCATTGAGGAAGATGAAAAGTCAGGCAAACAGTCTCTGATTATTAATGAAATTCCATATATGGTTAATAAAGCTAGGATGTTAGAAAAAATAGCTGAATTAGTTAAGGATAAAAAGATAGAAGGAATTACTGAGATTAGAGATGAATCAGATAAAGATGGTCTTAGAGTTGTAATTGAAGTTAGAAAAGGAGATTCAGTTGAAGTTTTAGAAAATAACTTATTTGCTCAAACGCAGCTAGAGCAATCATTTGGAATTAACTTTACTGTTCTGGTTGATGGTCAACCTAAAGAAGTAAATCTGAAAGAAATGCTTGAAGCATTTGTTAAACATAGAAAAGATATTATTACCAAAAGAACTAAATATGATCTTAAAAAAGCAAAGGAAAGAGGTCAT
The DNA here is from genome assembly GCA_964276235.1 of uncultured SAR86 cluster bacterium. Taxonomy (GTDB): domain Bacteria; phylum Pseudomonadota; class Gammaproteobacteria; order Magnimaribacterales; family D2472; genus SCGC-AAA076-P13. Next base: position 9,222 of record CAXYEK010000001.1, on the reverse strand, counting down.
ATTGTAGAAGGTTTAATGGTAGCTATTGCAAATATAGATGAAGTTATCACCATTATAAAAAAATCAAAAGATCCTAAGTTAGCTGCTGAAGCTCTTTGTAAAAAGGATTGGAAGGCTGGTCCTGTTGAAGCGATTTTAAAGAAAGTTGGAAGTGATGCATGCAAACCAAAAGGACTTAGTAAAGATTTAGGAATTAGTGGTAAGAAATATAAACTTTCTGCAGATCAGGCAAAGGCAATATTAGAATTAAGGCTAGGAAGGCTGACTGGTCTAGAGCAGGATAATCTTAGTAATGAATTTGCAGATATTGTTTCAAAGATTACTGATCTACAAAAAATCCTTGATGATAAAGTTGTACTGAAAACCTTAATGATCGACGAACTAGATGAGATTAGAAATAACTTCGGCGATGAAAGAAGAACCATGATAAATGATACAAGGCGAGGTATCACTAACGAAGATTTAATTCCAGAAGAAATGAGAGTCTTAACAGTTTCAAGAAGCGGTTACGCTAAAACCCAGCCACTTGATGAGTACAGAGAACAAAGAAGAGGGGGGCAAGGAAAGGCTGCTGCTGCAGTTAAAGAAGAAGATCTTATTCAAAATTTATACGTTCTAAGTAGTCATATGCAAATTTTATGTTTTACAACAAAAGGTAAGGTTTTTTGGCTGAAAGTTTATGAGATTCCCGTGGCTTCAAGAACCTCTAAGGGAAGACCCTTAGTGAATATGTTAAATCTCGATGATGATGAATCAGTCAGTGATATTTTGCCAGTCAACGAGTTTTCAGAAGATCAGTTCATATTTATGGCAACAAAAAAAGGGACAACAAAAAAGACTAATTTGAGTTTATTTTCCAAAAAATATAAATCTGGAATTAAAGCAATTAATTTAGATGATGATGATAAGTTAATCGGTACTGCTATTACTTCAGGAGATGATGAGATTCTTTTAGCTTCTTCTTCAGGTAAATTAATAAGATTCAATGAGTCGCATGTAAGGCAAATGGGAAGAACTGCTCGAGGTGTCCGAGGAATAAGATTAAAAAAAGACGAAAGATTAATATCTTTAATGGTTGGCGATCCTATGAAAACAATACTTTGTGTCTCCGAGAATGGGTATGGTAAAAAAACTAAATTAGATGATTTTCCATCTCACAACAGAGGGGGTCAGGGAGTCATATCAATGAAAACAAGTGAAAGAAATGGCTCTATGGTTTCTGCTGCATTGGTAGAAGATGAAGACGGAATTATGTTAATAAGTGATAAGGGAACAATGATAAGAACCTCTGTTGCTCAAGTTCCAACATTAAGCAGAAATACTCAGGGTGTAAAAATTATCTCTCCTAAAGATGGGGAAAAGTTAATAGAATGCGTAACTATCCCTAATGAAGAAGATCAAGAAGAAGAATAATGCGCAAATGGAATTTTTGTGCAGGACCTGCAGTAATATCTGAAGAAGTTCTCAAAGAAGTAAAAGATGAACTCTTAGAATGGGGTGATTCAGGAATGTCAATTATGGAGATGAGTCATAGATCAGCTATTTATGACAAAGTTGCCACAGATGCTAAAAATGACTTTATAGATCTTTTAAAAATACCAGAGACTCATGATGTTCTTTTTCTTCAGGGAGGGGCGACTTATCAGTTCGCAATGATCCCAATGAATTTTGGGAGTATTAATAAAAAAGCTGATTATGTTTTATCTGGAACGTGGTCAAAAAAAGCAATTTCGGAAGCTTCAAAACTAATCAATGTTAATACAATTGCATCCTCTGAAGATAGTAACTTTAGTTATGCGCCCAACCCTCTAGATTGGAATGTTTCTGATGATGCCTCATATGTTCATTATTGCCCTAATGAAACTATCCAAGGAGTCGCAATTCATAAAATACCGGAAATTAAAAAACCTTTGATAGCTGATATGTCTTCAGTCATCTTAAGTGAACCTCTTGATGTTTCAAAATATTCTCTAATATATGCTGGAGCTCAAAAAAATATTGGGCCTGCTGGCCTTACCATGGTAATTGTTGATAAGAACTATATGGAAGAAGAGGATGATACTCTGCCTAATATTTTAAGGTACTCAAAACATTCTCAAGCAGGCTCTATGCTCAATACGCCACCAACTTTTGCATGGTACATGGCAGGAAAGGTATTTAAGTGGATTAAAAAATCAGGTGGCCTCAACTTCTTTAAAGAACAAAATCATAAAAAAGCTTCATCCCTTTATGATTTCATAGATAGTTCTAGTTTTTATTCCAATCCTGTTAATGTTGAAAATAGATCAATTATGAATATCCCTTTCATACTTGCTGATAAAAGTCTTGATACTGTGTTTTTAAAAGAGGCAGAGGAGAATGGATTGTTAAATTTAAAAGGACATAGATCAGTTGGTGGAATGAGGGCGAGCATATATAATGCAATGCCTTTAGAGGGGGTTAATCAGCTTATAGACTTTATGAAAGTCTTTGAAGCTAAATATGGCTAGAACAAATGACAAACGAAAATCTTAAAAATTTAAGGTCTAAAATAGATAAAATTGATAAAGACCTTTTAAAACTTATCCAAAAGAGAGCCTCTCTTGCTGTGGATATTGGAAAGATTAAGTCTAAAATAAGCCCAAATACTACTTTTTATAAGCCAGACAGAGAAGCTAATATATTAAGAAATATTTTAAAATCTAACGAAAATGGTGTTCTTTCCGATGCAAAAATTCGTAGTATTTACAAGGAATTAATATCTGGTTGCCTGTCTCTTGAAGAGGCACTCAAGATATCTTACTTAGGTCCAGAAGGAACACATTCAGAGGCAGCGGTTCATAATCATTTTGGATCTTTAGTTTCAAGAATACCTTCTCCAAGTATCGATGATGTTTTTTATCAAGTAATAAAAAGAGAGTCTGATATAGGCGTTGTGCCTGTTGAAAACTCTTCTGAGGGGGTCATAAATACAACTTTGAACTGCCTTGCTGACAATGAAAATATTACGATAATAGGAGAGATTTATCTAAATATTGATCATCAATTAGCTTCAGGAAATAAATTTGAATTAAAAGAAGCTTTTGCCATCGCATCTCATCCACAAGCCTTAGGACAATGCAGTAAATGGATAGAAAAAAATATTGGCTCTATTAAAAGGCTAGAAATGCCTAGTTCTGCAGTTGCTGCTAAATATGCTAAAGAAAACAAAAACATTTTATGTATTGTTAATTCCTTAGCTATAGATAAATATAAGCTAAAACTCCAAAAGAAAAATATTCAAGATTACTCTGATAATAAAACAAGATTCCTGGTTATTGGTCAAAATGAGATTGGCTCTACTGGAAAGGATAAAACTTCTTTTTTAATACAAACTGTAAATAATCCCGGCGCGTTGATTAATATTTTAAAACCTTTTGAGAAAAGAAAAATTAATTTAAGTAAAATTGAAACACGCCCATCAAGAGGAAATATTAATTCACATGATTTCTTTATTGATTGTGAGGGACATCAAAAAGATCAAAAGCTTAAATTAGCTATTAAGGAAGTTAAGGAAACAGGCTCTCTTGTTCGCATACTAGGATCATATCCTCAACATGTATGAACAATATCTTAGACTATTTAAATAAAGGTATATCAGACTTAAATCCTTACGAGCCGGGAAGATCAATCGATGCCGTAGTTGCCGAATATAAACCTGAAAGAGTTGTTAAGCTTGCTAGTAATGAGAATCCCTTAGGACCATCACCCAAAGCTATTGAAGCTTTATCAAACAATGCGAATGACTTACATTTATATCCTGATGGGGACTCAAAAAAACTCAAGCTATTAATTGCAGAACATGAATCATTAGATGTCAGTAATATTATTATAGGAAATGGCTCTAATGAGGTTTTAGAGCTGGCAGCAAGAGCCTTTCTCAATAAAGAATCTAGCGCATTGATGTCTAAGCATGCCTTTGCAGTATATAAAATTGTTGCTCAATCCAATGGATCTAAAATTATAGAAGTTCCTACAATAAACTGGGGACACGCTCTAGAAAATTTCCATAGCCATCTAGATGATTCTACAAGAGTATGTTTTGTTGCAAATCCTAACAATCCAACAGGAACTTACAATTCTCATAATGAATTTGATTTAATGATGGAAAAAATACCTTCCTCGGTTCTGGTTATCTTAGACTTAGCTTATTTTGAATATGTTCAAGAAGATGATTATGTTGATACAAATATATTACTATCTAAGTATTCAAACCTTCTTATAACTAAAACATTTTCAAAAATTCAAGGTTTGGCAAGCTTAAGAATAGGTTATGGATTGGCTAACGAAAAATTAATTGCTGCACTAAATAAAATTAGACAACCCTTTAATTCTAATGCTTTTGCTCAAGAAGCAGCGTGTCATGCAATTCAGGACAATGAACACATTTCAAAAAGTGTTCAATTAAATTCCCATCAAAGAGAATATTTAATGACTAAGCTTGGTGAGATGGGTATGGAGTGCATTCCTTCTCACGGAAACTTTATATCATTCAAAGGGCCTTTTAATTCTGATCAACTATTTATAAACTTAATGAAAAAAGGTGTAATTGTTCGACCAATAGCGCTATATGAAATGCCAGAATTTATCAGAGTCACAGTAGGAACAGAGGATGAGAATAATTATTTTCTTCAAAAACTTGAAGAGGTTCTCTCGTGAGTGATTCAGTTAAACAGATATTAATTATTGGTCTTGGCCTTATAGGATCATCAATTGCAAAGGCATCAAAAAATAAAGGAATCATTGTTCATGGATTTGATATAAATGAATCAAGCCTATCAACAGCTCTTGAAGATAATATTATAGATAGTAGTTTTGATTCAATAGAGTCCATAAATCATAAAGACTTAGTAGACAAGATAGACTTGATAGTAATTTCTGTTTCTCCTAAAAATACTCAAAATATTCTTAATCAAATTAAAAATTTATGGAATACAAATATAACAATAACAGAGACTGCTAGTGTAAAAAATCACTTAAATATTTCTTCTGCTTCAAATATAATTTTATCCCATCCTATTGCTGGCTCTCATAAGTCAGGAATTTCTAGTATTGATGAAAACTTATTCCAAAACAAAAAAACTATTGTCTGCAATCCAAATAATGTTAACGATATTCATATTAATAAGCTCAATAATTTTTGGAAACATGCGATGCAAATGAGAGTCTCTGAAATGTCTGTAAAAGAGCATGATTTATTATTTGCTATGACCAGTCATCTACCTCATCTTATATCTTATGCTTTGATAGATTCTATAAGGCTTTCTTCAAAAGATGTCGAAGATAATGCTGGGGGTGGGTTGAAAGAATTTATAAGGCTTAGTGGTTCCAATGCAGAGATGTGGAGAGATATTTTTGAATTAAATGATAAAAATATTATTAAATCTCTTGCAAGTTTTCAACTGTCTATAAATAATCTCCTTGAGCTAATAGCAAAGACAAAAGAAATACCTGAAGTATTTTCTCATTCAGAGCTTTTAGAGAAAGAACTCGATGAAATTAAAAAATATAAAGAAGATAACCTTTGAATTTAATAGCGCTTAATACACCTTCTATTTCAGGCGAAGTATTGTGTCCCGGTGATAAATCAATATCTCAAAGAGCAGTCATTATTGGTTCATTGATTAATGAAAACATAACTATTGAAGGTTTTTTAAATGGCGATGATCCAATTTCGACTATAAATGCATTAAATGCAATAGGATCTTCCATACGAATTAACAACACTACTGTAAACATAAAGCGAAGAGAGATACCTTTTACTTCATCAGATAATAATATTGATCTCGGTAATTCTGGAACAGGCATGAGGCTCATGATGGGCTTGATAGGTAGCTTGGGAATAGATGCAACACTTGTAGGTGACGAATCTTTATCAAAAAGACCAATGTTGAGAGTCTCTAAACCTCTAAATGAAATGGGCGCTAATATAACTTGTACGAATGGAACTCCCCCAGTAGAAATATCAAAAGGGAGTATTAAAAGTAATTTTTATTACGAAATGCCAATAGCAAGTGCTCAAGTTAAATCTTCAATCATTCTTGCTGCACTAGCAGCCAATAAAAAAGTTTCTGTAAAAGAAAAACATCAAACAAGAGACCATACAGAAAAAATGATTAATTATTTTGGTGGGGATATTAAATCTGAAGTCACAGAGTATGGAAATATAATATCATTCAATCCCTCAAGACTAAATCCTAAAAAATCCTATAACGTTGTGGGTGATTTTTCCTCAGCTGCATTTTTAATTGTTGCTGGCCTTATTGCAAAGGAATCAAACATAGTTATAAAAAATGTAGGATTAAATCCTTCAAGGTCTGGCTTGATTCATGTTCTCAAATCTATGGGAGGCAAAATCTCAATTAAAAATGAATCTATTATATGCAATGAAGAGGTTGGAGATATTCACGTTAATTCATCGCATTTAAAAGGTGTAAGTGTTGAAGGAAAAATAATTCCTAATATTATTGATGAGATACCTATTCTTAGCATTGCAGCTGCATTTGCTGAGGGTGAAACCACTATTTCAGATGCATCAGAGCTAAGAGTTAAAGAATCTGATCGTCTTTCTGCTATTTCTGATGGACTTAATAGAATTAATATAAATCATGAATTATTTGAAGACGGTATAAAAATTATTGGTTCAAAAGAAGATATTATAGGCACTCCGGTGATAAATTCATTTGGAGACCATAGAATAGCTATGAGTTTCTTGATAGCAAGCTTAAGGTCTAAAGAGGGTATACATGTCAAAGATTGTAAAAATATTTTTACGTCATTCCCAGACTTTTTAGGCATTATGAAAAGTCTAGGAGTAAATATTAATGAAACTTAATATAGTGACCATCGACGGTCCTTCGGCATCAGGCAAGGGCTCTTTGGCAAGAAATCTAGCCGAATATCTTGATTTTAGTATATTAGATAGCGGTCTCTTATATAGAGTTTATGCACATTTCCATCATTCTGGTTCCGCTGGCGATGAAATTCCAAACTTAATTCAAAGAAATATTTCATTTGAATTCAATAGTAAGGATGTTGTTATTTTAAATGATCTCGAAGATATAACTTCAATATTAAGATCAGAGGAAATGGCTAAAAAAGCTTCTGAATTGAGCTCTTTATCAGAAACAAGAGAAAACCTATTATCAATACAAAGAAATTTTTATCATGACAGTGGTCTTGGTAGCTGATGGAAGGGATATGGGAACAGTTGTTTTCCCTGATGCTAAATTAAAAATATTTCTAACTGCTTCTGCTGAAGCAAGAGCAGAAAGAAGGTATTTAGAGTTGCAGAATCGAGGACAAGAAGTTAATATGCACGCTCTGATAGAAGACATAAAGCAGAGAGATTTGAAAGATAGCACTAGAACTTTATCTCCATTAATCCCTGCAGAAGATTCAGTTATTATTGATTCTTCTGAAATGTCACTTGATGAAGTACTGAGTTTTACTAAAAAGCTCGCAAAAGGAATTGAATAAATGACAGAATCATTTGCTGCTTTACTAGACGAAAGTCTAAGCACACTAGACATGCAACCTGGATCAATAGTATCAGGGGTTGTATTAGATGTAGATAACGACTGGGTAACAGTCCATGTAGGTTTAAAATCAGAGGGAGTTGTATCTCTTGATGAATTCAGAAATAACGAAGGAGAAGTCAGCATAGTTGTTGGCGATGAGGTAGAGGTTGCTCTAGAAGCCGTAGAAGACGGTTATGGGGAAACTAGAATCTCGAGAGAGAAAGCTAGAAAAATATCAACTTGGAAGATGCTTGAAGATGCTCTTGAATCAGGAGAATTTGTAACAGGAAAAATTCACAACAGGGTTAAAGGTGGATTTGCTGTCGAAGTTGAAGTTGTTAAAGCTTTCTTACCAGGATCACTTGTTGATGTAAGACCTCTTAAGGAGGCACCTGATATAGAGAATACAGTTCAAGAATTTAAAGTTATTAAATTAGATTACAAAAGAAATAATGTAGTTCTTTCTAGAAAAGCTGTATTAGAAAAAAATAATTCAGCTGTAAAAGTTGAACTATTAAAGAATTTAGAGGAAGGTCAAATAGTTAAAGGAATAGTTAAGAATATTACTGACTATGGTGCTTTTGTTGACTTGGGTGGTTTAGATGGACTACTTCATATAACTGATATTTCTTGGTCCAGAGTTACAAATCCTGGAGAGTTCTTAAGTCTTGGAGATGAGATAGATGTAAAAATCTTAAGCTTTGATAAAGAAAAGCTAAGAGTATCACTTGGTCTAAAACAAATTCAAAATGATCCATGGGAAAATGTTGAAAATAATTATGCTGTTGGTGGTGTATATGAGGCATCTGTATCAAATATTACTGATTATGGTTGTTTTGCTCAACTTGAAGAAGGAATAGAAGGCCTTATTCATCTATCGGAATTAGATTGGACGAGTAAAAATATTCATCCATCTAAAGTTGTTGAAATGGAACAAAAGATTAAAGTGATGATTTTAGAAATAGATCATGAGAAAAGAAGAATATCTTTAGGTCTTAAACAAACTAAAGCTAATCCTTGGACTGAATTCTCAAATAAATATGGAATCGGAGACAGAGTTGATGGCCAAATTAAATCTATTACGGATTTCGGTATTTTTGTTGGTCTAGAGGGAGACATAGATGGTCTAATTCATCTCTCTGACATATCTGAAGACGATGATCCTAAAGAAGCATTAGAAAAATACAAAAAAGGCGACAAGCTAGACTGTATCGTTTTTGCTGTTGATGCAGAAAGGGAAAGAATTTCATTAAAGTTGAGTGAGTAGTAATAAGCAACAGACTTTTAATCGCTCCGATATTGAATTAGCTTTAATTAAAGAATTCCCAAGCCTTAGTAAATCACAAATTTCATTAGCAATTGATTCTATCTTAGAGTCAATTGTTGATGCAGTTGCTTTAGATGATAAGGTTGAGATTAGAGGGTTTGGAACTTTCTCTAAAAAATATATAAGACCTAGAAAATTCATAAACCCAAGAACTAAAGAAGTCTCTTATCTTGGAGAGACAGCTACGATGCACTTTAAACCTTCTAAATCATTGGTTGAGAAGTAACTTATAGTTTAATATTTAACAATCATGACCAAATCTATTATTACAGCAGTGGATGAGTCAAATCTAGACTCATTTAAAAAAGTTATCGATGCCTTAGACATAAACTTGTGCATGGTAAAGGTTGGAAGTGT